>NZ_JAQZAL010000023.1 GCF_028737205.1 Actinomycetospora lutea
CGCAACGCCTCCGCAGCGACCGGATGGATGTTCTCCAGGAGCAGCGCCTTCACGCCGGGCAGCGTAGGCGCTCGCTCGCGGGGCCGTGGCCCGTCGGTGCGGCGCTACTGCTCGTCGTCGTGGGGCGCGTGGAGGTGCTGGGCCGTGTCCGGGGGCCGCGCCCGGCATCAGGGGCGCCGCGTCGCCGGGGCGCCGGCGTTCTTGCCGGAACGGCAAACCGTGGCCGTGCTGCGGGCCGCCGAGCAGGGCGGACGCCGGTCACCGGTCGGCTATCCTGCGCAGCCGGATCGGCAGCGCGGAAGGGGCGGTCATGACGCGCGGTGGCGGCAAGCCGGCGTTCGAGCCGCGCCGCATGCCGGACCGGCTCGACGAGCGCCACCAGCTCAGCGAGCGGGTCGCGGCGTACGTCCGCGAGGCCATCATGGTCGGCGACCTGCGCGCCCCCGAGTTCATCCGCACCGAGCGCCTCGCCGACCAGCTGGGCGTGAGCGCCACGCCGGTCCGCGAGGCGCTGATGATCCTCCACAGCGAGGGCGTGGTCCGCTGGGAGCCGCGGCGCGGGTTCCGCGTGCAGTCGATCACCGCGCGGGACGTCGAGGACCTCTTCGAGGTGCAGGCCTTCATCGCCGGCGAACTCGCGGCGCGGGCCGCGCAGCTGCTGTCGGCCGAGGACGTGGCCCGGCTGCGCGCCACCCACGCGGAGCTCGAGCGCGCCCACGCCGCCGGTGACACCGACCGCACCGAGCGCCTCAACCACGAGATCCACCGGACGATCAACCGCGCCGGCGGCACCGGCCGGCTGACCACGCTGCTGAACCTGACCGTGCAGTACGTGCCGCGCCACTACTACGGCCGCGTCGACGGCTGGGCGCACGCCTCCGCCCACGACCACGAGGACGTGTTCGCCGCCCTCGAGGCCGGGGACGCCGACGCGGCCCGGGCGGCGATGACCGCGCACGCGAAGCACATCGGACGGCTGCTCGTCGAGCACCTGCACCGGGTGCACGCCTTCGACGGCGACACCGAGCAGTCCGTGTCGTAAGCCCTCGGCTGCGGGTCGTTGTTCGTTGCGAACGGATTCTATAGAATCCTCAGGGTTCGCCCGCGACGACAGGAGATGCCGGTGACCAGCCTCGACGCCGAAGAACAGGCCATCGTCGACACCGTCGCCGACTTCGTCGACCACGAGGTCCGGCCGGTGGCCCAGGAGCTGGAGCACGCCAACACCTACCCCGAGAAGCTCATCGAGCAGATGAAGGAGCTCGGGGTCTTCGGGTTGGCGATCCCCGAGCCCTACGGCGACCTGCAGGTCACCACCCCGTGCTACGCGCGGGTGACCGAGGAGCTCGCCCGCGGCTGGATGAGCCTCGCGGGCTCCATGGGCGGGCACACGGTCGTCGCCAAGCTCCTGCTCACCTACGGCACCGAGGAGCAGCAGCAGCGCTACCTGCCCCGCATGGCCACCGGCGAGCTGCGCGCCACGATGGCGCTCACCGAGCCCGGCGGGGGCTCGGACCTCCAGGCGCTGCGCACCGTCGCGAAGCGCGACGGCGACTCCTACGTCATCAACGGCACCAAGACCTGGATCACCAACGCGCGCCGCTCCGGGCTCATCGCGCTGCTGTGCAAGACCGACCCGAGCGCCGAGCCGGCCCACGCGGGCATCAGCGTGCTGCTGGTGGAGAAGGTCCCCGGCGTCGAGGTGTCCAAGGACCTGCCCAAGCTCGGCTACAAGGGCGTCGAGAGCTGCGAGCTCGCGTTCACCGACGCCCGGGTGGACGCCGACGCCGTGCTCGGCGGGGTCGAGGGCCGGGGCTTCTCGCAGATGATGCGCGGCCTGGAGATCGGCCGCATCCAGGTCGCCGCGCGGGCCACCGGCGTCGCGCGCGCCGCGTTCGACGACTCCCTGCGCTACGCCCAGGAGCGCGAGAGCTTCGGCAAGCCGATCTGGAAGCACCAGTCGGTGGGCAACCTGCTCGCGGACATGGGCACCAAGATCACCGCCGCGCGCAGCCTGCTCCAGCACGCCGCCGAGGCGTACGACTCGGGCGACCGGTCGGACATGGAAGCGGGCATGGCGAAGCTCTTCTGCTCGGAGACCGCCATGGAGGTCGCGCTCAACGCGATCCGGGTGCACGGCGGCTACGGCTACTCCACCGAGTTCGACGTCGAGCGCTACTTCCGCGACGCGCCGCTGATGATCGTCGGCGAGGGCACCAACGAGATCCAGAGCAACGTCATCGTGCGCCAGCTCGTCCAGCGTGGCGGTCTGGGGTGAGCACGCCCGACCTCGCGGAGTGCGTCCGCGGCTGGTCGCCCGCACCGGTGGTGACCTCCGGCTCCACCGACGCCTGGACCGTCGGCGCGGTGTCGGGTCTGTTCGACCTGCCGCCCGTCGCGGGCGACGGCGAGGACCTGCCGCCGCTGTGGCACTGGTTCGGCTTCCTCGACCATCCCCGCCAGGACCAGCTCGGCGACGACGGCCACCCGGCGCAGGGCCGGTTCATGCCGCCGGTGCCGCACCGCCGGCGCATGATCGCCGGGGGCCGGCTGGAGGTCGGCGCCCCGATGCGGGTCGGCGAGACCCTGGAGCGGCACTCCACCCTGCGGCGCTGCGACGTCAAGTCCGGCCGCAGCGGGGACATGGTGCTGGTGACCGTCCGGCACGAGTTCCGCCGCGACGGCACGACGATCGTGGGCGAGGAGCAGGACGTCGTCTACCGCTCCCAGCCGCCGGGGCAGGCCCGCGGCATCGCGCTCGACGCCCCCGACGCCGACCTGCCCGCCCCCGGTCCCGAGGCGGTCGCGCTGACCCCCGACGAGACCCTGCTGTTCCGGTTCTCCGCGCTGACCTACAACACCCACCGCATCCACTACGACCTGCCCTACGTCACGCAGGTCGAGGGCTATCCGGGTCTCGTCGTGCACGGGCCGCTCCTCGCGCTGCAGCTGCTCGAGGTGCCGCGGCGCCACCGCCCCGGCCGTCCGGTGCGGCGGTTCGACTTCCGCCTGCGCCGCCCGGTCTTCGCCGGTCAGCACGTCGTCGCCCGGCCCGCGGCGGACCGGTCGTCGCCGGAGGGATCCGACGACGGCCTGGCGCTGGAGGCGGGCGTGCCGGGCGCGCCGCCGTCGGTCACGGGCACGGTCCGGGGCTCCTGACCGCGCCGGTTCACATGTGCGCGGCGACCTCGCCCATCTCCGTCCAGTCCACCCCGGCGGGCAGGTCCTGGTAGACGATCGTCGGGACGCGCGAGACCACCGAGGGCAGCCACCCGAAGAACCACTGCGCGTGCTCCGAGGCGACGTGGGCCTCGCCCGCGGCCTGGTCGGCGTAGTTCGCCACGACGACGAAGTCGCCGCGTCCCTCGACGCTCTCGTAGCAGGTGAAGTGCCGGTTGCCGGGCTCCTCCCGGACCTGCGCGCTGTAGCGCCTGACGCCGGCGAGGAAGTCGTCCCGCTTGTCCGCGCGGACCTCGATGCTGATCACGATGAAGATCACGGCCAGTCCTTCCGTCGAGCGCTCATCCGGCGCGCACCCGCACGAACTCCGCGGCCTCGGGAGCGGTGCGCTTCTCCCAGTCCGACGCGAGGACCTCGTCGAGCCACGTGGCGGTGGCGACGACCGGCAGGATGCCGAGCCAGGTGTCGGTCATCCGCTCGAAGTGGGTGGGCGACCCGACGATGGTCTCGGCGAACGACCGGTGCCCGCAGGAGGCCGCGACCACGAGCCTGCTCACGCGGTCCGGGTCGGTCGCGGGGCGCAGCAGGCCCAGCTCGAGCGCGGCCCGCAGGTGGGCGGCCGTGCTGGTCGCCCAGTCGCTGTACCAGGCGCGGTGGGCCTCGGCGAAGTGCGTGGTGCCGGACATCGCCCGGCTCGCGCCGCGCACGACGACGTCGTGGGTCCACCGGCTGACGTAGGCGTCGGTCTCGACCAGGAGCGTGCGCAGCGGGTCGAGACCGCGCCCCGCGATCGTCGTACGCACGACGTCCCAGGAGTCGATGACCTCGGTGACGAGGTCGGTGGCGAGCTGCTGCTTGGACCGGAAGTGGAAGTACATGGCGCCCTTGGTGCGCCCGGACGCGGCGAGGATGTCCGAGAGCGAGGCGGCGTCGTAGCCCCGCTGGTCGAACGCGCGCGCCGCCTCGAGCAGCAGGGTGTGGCGCGTGTCGCGACCGCGCTGCTGGGGCGACGAGCCCGCGTCGGACCACCCGACGATGGGCACGTCCCACCAGCGCACGACGGCGGCGTCCATGGCTCACCTCCTGCGGCCCGCCCGTCGGGCCGCTGGGAAGGAGCACGCTAGCGCTCCGGCCCGGCGCTACAAGGAGTTGCGGTAGGCCTGGTTGGCCGCCCGCAGCCGGGTGTCCGCGCCGAGGTAGACGTGCTTGGACATGTCCGGGGAGTACCGGCTCGCCGGCGGGGTCCGCCCGAGGGTCTCGGCCATCGCGCGCAGGTGGTGCGGCGCCGCGCCGCAGCACAGCCCGAAGTAGCGCACGCCGGCGGCGCGGGCCCGGCGGGTGAAGTCGGCGATCTCGTAGCGGTGGCAGGTGAAGGGGTCGAGCGCGGTGGGGAAGGGGAGGTCCTCGGGCAGCGGGGTCGGGCCCGGGTCGCGTAGCGCGTGGAAGGTCGGCTGCTCCGCGGTGGTGCGGTAGGGCACCGGCAGCGCGGCGACCGGGACGTCCACCGCCCCCGCGATCGGTCCGAGCAGCGGCAGCATCGTGGCGGGGCCGCGCACGCAGTTGAGTCCCACGACGTCGGCGCCGCAGGCGGCGAGCTCGCGGCACGCCTCGACGATGTCGACGCCGTCGCGGGTCACCGGCTCGTGACCGGCCACCAGCAGGATCACCGAGGGCAGCCCGGCCTCGCGGATCACCTCGAGGGCGATGCGGGCCTCGCCGAGGTAGCGGAAGGTCTCGCCGATGACGTAGTCGGCGCCGGCCTCCGCCGCCCAGCCCACCTGCTCGGTGAACATCCCGCGCACGGCGGCGTGGGTGGCGGGGTCGGCCGGCTCGTACACCCCGGTGTTGCAGATGTTCCCGGCGAGCAGCGTGCCGGTCGTGTCGGCGACGCCGCGGGCGATCTCGAGCGCCTGGCGGTTGAGCGGCTCGAGGATGCCGTCCTTGCCGATCACGCGCAGCTTCTCGCGGTGGGCGTAGTAGGTGAACGCCTCGACCACGTCGGAGCCGGCGTGCACGAACTGGCGGTGCAGCGCGGCGACCTCCTCGGGGTGCTCGAGGACCACCTCGGGCACGAACGCGCCGGCCTGCAGGTAACCCCGCCGCTCGAGCTCGAACAGGTAGCCCTCCCCGCACACGACGGGACCGGCCGCGAGCCGCTCGGCGAGTCGGTCGCCGGAGTACGACGGCAACGGCGGGGGACTGGTCATGGCTGGCCTCGCTCTCGTGACGGACATCACCAGGATCACGCGCCGCGCGGGAGTTGACCTCGCGCCGTTGATCGGATCCGCCACTGGTCGCAGAAGGCGTGCCTTATGACGGGGCGCCCGCCGGGCGCGGGGGCTCACCCCGCCCGTCCCGGGGGCTCTCCCCGCCGGGGGGAGGGCCTGCCCGATCGTTCCCCGCCGACCGCCGGACAAGGCTCTGAGCAGCAGGAACGGCCTCGAAGCGGAGGAACGACGATGACGGATGTCCGCGACTTCACCCACGGCGCGGGGCCCTACCCCGGGCCCCGCCCGATGGGGCCGCCCCCGGGCGCACCGCCGCCGCCGTACGGGGTCGTCCCCAGTCCCCGGCACCCGGCGACCCCGCCGGCCGGCCTGCCCCTCGGGTACCCGCCGCTGACCCCGCCCGGGGGCTGGGGCCCGCCGCCCTTCCCCGGACCCGTGCCGCCGCCCCCGCCGCCGACCCCGCCGCCGTCCGGGCGCGGGCGGACCGTCCTCGTCGCCGTGGCCCTCGCCGTCGTGCTGCTCGGCGGGCTCCTCGCGGCGGTCGCGGTCATGGCGACGGGCGTGTCGACCGCGCCCACGCCCACCCCGGCGCCGGCACCGGCCCCGACCAGCCACTACACGCTGACGAGCATGTTCGCGGGCAACGGCAGCTGTACGCCGACGACCCCCGAGGAGCAGGTCCCCTCCACCACCGAGGGCCAGGTCTGCACCGGGTCCGGCGACGGCACCGTGTTCGTCTTCTACCGCTACACCGGCGCCGCGGCCCCGTTCGAGGACGCGATGGTCCGCGGCTGGGGCGGCACGGGCCTGACCCCGCACTCGCAGGACGCCTGCAGCGCGAAGTACACCGGCACCATCGACCTCCCGGCCGGCGGGACCGCACCGGTGGTCGTCGACGTCTACCGGAACTCGCCGTTCGTCGCGATCTCCGCGTCCGACACCGGGCAGGGGGCCGAGGCCATGATCGACCCGCGCTACCGCGTCGCGAACCGCGCCGACCTGTGCGCCGGCGGTTGATCAGTCCGCCACCATCGGATCCGCCGGCACCGCCCCGCCATCGGTCCTCGACGAGGGCCGGTGGCGGACCTCGCTGGGCGCGAGGCCCCGGTGGCGACGGAACGCGGCGCTGAAGCTGAAGGGGTTGGCGTAGCCGACGCGCCGGGCGACGGCCGCGACGGTGACCTCGGGCTCGGTGATCAGGGCGCGCTCGGCGAGGTCGAGCCGGTGCTCGCGGACGTAGGACAGCGGCGAGGTGCCGACGGCCTCGCGGAACCGCTTCGCGAACGCCGCGCGGCCCACGCCGGCGTGCCGGGCGAGACCCTCGACGGTCCAGGCCCGCGCCGGGTCGTCGTGCACGGCGGACAGGGCCGCGGACACGTCCGGGTCGGTCACCGTCCCGTGCGGCGCCGCCGCGGTGAGGACGTCGCGGACGGTGCCGGTGACCAGCCAGTCGAGCAGCCGCTCGGACACGACGTCGCTCTCGGGTGCCGCGCAGAACTGGTCGGCGAGCCGTTCGATGAGCAGGCGGCAGAACTCCGAGTCCGCGGGCACGACGACCTCGTCGGGCAGCGCGCGCAGGCGGCCGGTCCCGTGCAGGGCGAACCGGGTGACCAGCAGCGTCGTGCCGGCCTCCCGGGCCTGCGCGGGGAGCTCGCCGCGGTGGCGCGTCAGCACGGCGTCGCCCGGGGTCAGGGTCGTGCCCAGCAGGCGGACCCGGCCGCGCGCGACCGCGACGAGGGCCCACCGGTCCCCGGTCGCGAGGAACGCCGGGCCGTCGCCGAGCTCCTCGACGCGGAACTCCGGGTCGACGACGCGGACCGCGCCGAGCAGTCCGTCGACGGTCTCCACGATCTCGAGGCTAGACGCTCGCGTAGGTGCCGTGGAGCCGCGCGGATGGGCGCCGCGGCCCCGCGCGCCCACGCTGGAGGGCATGGCCGAGGACTTCACCGACACCGACCGCGCCCTGCTCGACCGTCCGCTGCACGGGCTGCTCACGATCCCGCCGGGCCGGGAGCGTCTCCCCGCCCCGCGTCCGGTGTGGTTCGAGCGGACCCCGGACGACGACATCCAGCTGTTCTCGATGGCCGACGCGCTCAAGGTCCGCCGCCTCGCGGCCGACCCGCGGGCCTCGTTCGTCGTGGTCACCCCGGAGGGCGAGCCGGAGGGCTGGGTCTCGATCGAGGCGGACGTGACGCTGCCCGAGGGCGGCGCGGCCGACCTCGCCCGG
Source organism: Actinomycetospora lutea (assembly GCF_028737205.1). Lineage (GTDB taxonomy): Bacteria > Actinomycetota > Actinomycetes > Mycobacteriales > Pseudonocardiaceae > Actinomycetospora > Actinomycetospora lutea. The sequence goes on from NZ_JAQZAL010000023.1 coordinate 7,636, forward strand.
CGGCTCGCCGAGCGCTACTGGGACGACCTCACGACCCCCGAGCACCGCGAGCTCGTCGAGCTCTACGCGGTGGAGGAGAACCTGCGCCGGATCGTCCTGCACCCGCGCCGGGTCACCCGCGTGTGACGGCGGGACCGGCCCGGGCGGGACATCCCGGGCGGACCGCTCGCCGCTGCTGACGCCCGGATCATCCGATCCCTGCAAAGCTGGTGGGGGGCAGACGCGGCACCGGCCGCGTCCCGGCGGAGGGACGGCGACATGGGCGAGGTCAAGGTCGAGCACGAGCTGACGCTGTCGCGCGAGGAGGTCGCCGACTGGCTGGCCGACCTCGCCGACGCCATCCGCGAGGGCGGGTCGGCCGAGCTGTCGTTGTCCGGGCCGGTCCTGACGCTGCCGCTCGCCGACGACATCGACGTCGAGATCGAGGTGGAGGTCGACGGCGACGAGGTCGAGCTCGAGATCGAGCTGTCGTGGTCGACCCGCCGCGCGGCGAAGGACGACGCCGACGAGGACGCCGATGAGGACGACGAGGAGGACGAGCGCGACGACGAGGGCGCGAAGGGCGACGACGTCGTCGGCGATGCGGCCGACACGGTGGGCGGCACGGTGGGCGGCACGGTGGGCGGCACGGTGGGCGGCACGACGACGGCCGTGGACGACACCGTGGACGACGCCGTGAACACCGTGGACGACACGGTCGAGGACACGACGGCCGCCGCGTCGGCGACGGCCAGGACGGCGACGAAGGCACCCGCCAAGGCTCCCGCGAAGGCCGCGGGGAAGGCGCCGGCGAAGGGCGCCGCCGCCAAGGCTCCCGCGAAGGCCGCGAAGACCGCCTCGTCGACCGCCTCGGGGTCCTCCGGCAACGGCGCCTGATCAGCCCGAGGCGGAGATGTTGACGAGCCAGCGGACGCCGAACCGGTCGGTGCAGTCGCCGTAGAGGTCGCCCCACATCTGCTTCTCCAGCGGCGTGCCGACCGACCCGCCGGCCGACAGCTTCTCGTACCAGCCGCGCAGCGTCGGCTCGTCGTCGCCGGACAGCGAGATCCGGACGTCGTTGCCGCGCTGCCGCGACTCGCCCGGCGGCATGTCGGACACCATGAGCGTGATGCCGTGCTCGTTCTCGAGCTGGCCGTGCATGACCTTGTCCGCGTCCGGGCCCTCCATGCCCATCTGCCCGAAGGTCATGACCTGGGTGGTGCCGCCCAGGACGTCGGCGTAGAAGGCGATGGCGTCCGCGGCCTCGCCGTCGAACTGCAGGTAGGGGTTCAGGGTGACGCCCATGAGGTGCTCCGTGGATCGACGAGTCGGGTCCCCGACGGCGTGGAAGCTAGACCCCTGCCGCGGTCGGCGGAAGCCGCCCGCCGAGCGCTGCGCGGCTCACGACGAGACGAACCAGCCCGCTGCCGCGAACGGGCCCCCGCCGCCGTCGGTGAGCGTCCGCAGCCCGTCCTCGAAGGCCGCGAAGCGCTCGGGGCCCATCGCGGCGGCCCGCTGCGACCGGAGCCGCTCGAGGATCTCGCCGGAGAGCGCGAGCAGCTCCCGCCCGCGCGGGGTGAGGACGACGAGGCGGCGGCGTGCGTCGGCGGGGTCGTCGGTGCGCGCCACGTAGCCGCGCTCGGCGAGCACGTCCACGGTCCGGCCGGCGGCCTGCTTGGTGACGCCGAGGCGCCCGGCCAGCTCGGACCCGGTCACCGGCGCCGGCGCGATCGCCTGCAGCGCGAACCCGTGGCCGGGCCGGACGTCGGGGTGTCCGCGGGCCGCGAGCTCCATGTGCAGCGCGTCGATGAGGTCGCGGAACGCGCCGAGCAGGCGCAGCGCCAGCTCGCCGCCGGGCATGGGGCTGGACGATTCCGTCAACGTTGTTTACCTTTTCGGTCAATCATGTTGACGATCCTAGACGGAGGACACCCGTGAGCACGCTGATCCGGCGGGCCGACGCCCGGCGCACCACCACCCCGAACGCGACCATGACGACCTTCGCGTCCCCGACGCAGGGCGCGAGCCGGCAGGCGCTGTGGCGCGTGGAGATGGCGCCCGGCGCGCAGGGGCCCGACCACGTCATGGCCGGCGAGCAGATCTGGACGGTCGTGGGCGGTGCCGCCCGCGTCGCGGTGGCGGGCGAGGAGGTGGAGCTCGGCCCGGGGGACACCCTCGTCCTGCCGCCCGGCGTGCCCCGGCGCATCCACGCGGACGCCGAGCGCGGGCTCGAGGCCGTGGTGACCGGGCCGGGCGACGACAGGGCGTCCGGCCCGGGCCGCGAGCCGGTGGTGCCGGCCTGGATCGCGTGAGGTCAGGCCGACGGCGGGAGGTCCCGGTCGGCGCGCAGGCGAGGGTCGCGCTCGCGGCGCCGCCGGCGGCGCTCCACCACCGTCAGCGCGGCGGAGAGGATCGCCAGCACGAGCAGGATGCCCAGCAGGACGAGGATCAGCGTGCCCACACCCCTCAGGGTGCCGTACCGGGGCGGTACGTCCCGAAGCTCCAGACGTTGTCCTCGCCGTCGACCACCGCGTACTCCCGCGAGCCGTAGTCCTGGTCGGTCAGGCCCATGACCACCTGGGCGCCGGCGGCGACCGCGCGGTCGTGGTGGGCGTCCGGGTCGTCGACGACGACGTAGATCACCGCCCGGCCCGTGGCGAAGCGGTCGCCCTCGCGGCGCGGGCCGATCAGCACCGCGCCGCCGCCCTGGACGAGCTCGGCGTGCTGGACGGCACCGGCGTCGTCCCGGTGGGCGGCGGCGACGGTGAAGCCGAGCGCGTCGCGCAGCAGGGCGATCGCCGCGTCGGGGTCCTGGTAGCGCAGGGTGGGGTGGACGCTCATGGCGGCGAGGTTAGGAGCGGGCCGGGCTCCGGGTCTTGGACGTCCGGGAACCCGGCCCACCATTCCTGCACGTAGCGGCTGGGCGTGACCCCGGCGAGGTCGCGGAACTCGCGGACCAGGTGCGAGTGGTCGGCGAACCCGCACGCGGCCGCGACGTCGGCGATGGTGGGCCCGTCCGCCACGAGCAGGCGCACCGCCTCCCGGAAGCGCAGGACGCGGCCCGCGGTCGTCGGCGCGAGCCCGACCTGGTCGCGAAACCGGGTGAGCAGGTGCCGGCGGCTCCAGCCGGTCTCCGCGGCGAGGGTGGACACCGCGACCCGCCCGCGCGCCCGGGTCAGGCGGTCCCAGCTGTGGACGACCTCGGGGTCGGGCGAGGTCCGCGACCGGTCGAGGAGGTCGGCGAGCGTGGCGTCGACGAGCGCGTGGCGCGCCGGCCAGTCGGGGAGGTGCGCGAGACGCTCCGGCAGCGCCGCGAGGGCCGGTTCCTCGAGGGCGTCGAGCGGGACGACGCGGTTGGTCAGCGTCGCCGTCGGCCGGTCGAGCAGGCGCAGCACCCCGAGCGGGGTGAGGTCGACCTGGATGCCCTGCTGGTGGCCCGCGAACGCGGTGACCACCGCCCCGTCGTGCATGCCCGCGAGGAACGCCGCGGACCGGGCGCGACCGCCGGGCCCGGCCATCTCCAGCGGGTCGGCCCAGGAGAGGATCAGCGTGCAGGCGCCGTGGGGTGCCTCGCGGCGGCGCAGCGGCGCGGACGGCGACACCTCGTCGTAGCCCTGGTGGCGCCGCACGACGCCCGCCGGCGCCCGGTGCGTGTGCCGGACCGGGGTGACGCTCACGTTGGCAGCCTGCCAAAAGCGGCGCGGAACGGATACCGTCCCGGCCCGTGACGGCACGGAACGGGACGGTGACGGCCCAGGACACCCGGGTGGTGGTCGTGGGCGCGGGCTTCGGCGGCATCGCCGCGGCGATCGAGATGCGCAGCCACGGCATCACCGACGTGGTGATCCTCGACAGCGCGCCCGAGATCGGCGGCACCTGGTACTACAACGCCTATCCGGGCGCGGCCTGCGACGTGCCGAGCCACCTGTACTCGTTCTCGTTCGCCCAGCGCGGCGACTGGTCGCGGCTGTGCTCGCCGCAGCCGGAGATCCTCGAGTACCTCCAGGGCGTCGCGAAGGAGTACGGGCTCGAGGAGGTCTTCGTGCCCTCGGTGCGCGTCGCGGCCGTGCGGCTCGCCGAGGACACGATGACCTGGACGGTCGAGGCCGAGGACGGCCGGACCTGGGACGCCGACGCCGTCGTCCTGGCCACCGGCCAGCTCAACACCCCGGCGATCCCGCCGATCCCCGGCGCGGAGGACTTCGCGGGCCCGCAGATGCACTCGGCGCGCTGGGACCACGACGTCGACCTGCAGGGCAAGCGCGTCGCGGTGGTGGGCACGGGGGCGAGCGCGGTCCAGTTCGTGCCGGCGATCGCGCCCGAGGTCGGCGCGATGACCGTCTTCCAGCGCAGCGGGAACTGGTTCTTCCCCCGCAAGAACCGGTACTACCCGCCGGCGCTGCGCCGGGTGTTCCGCCGCGTGCCCGGTGTGATGCGCTTCCGGCGCTTCTTCCTCAAGGGCTACCTCGAGTCGCTGACGCTCATGATCAGGCACCCGAACACGGTCGGGCGCCTCGGCCGGCTCTACTCGACGCTGTTCATGCGCCGCCAGCTGCGCGACCCGGAGACCCGCCGCAAGGCCTGGCCGGACTACACCTTCGGCTGCAAGCGGATCCTGTTCAGCTCGCACTACCTGCCCGCGCTGGAGCGTGACGACGTCGAGCTCGTGACCGAGCGGGTCACCGCGATCGAGGCGGACGGCGTGCGCACCGAGGACGGCCGCCACCACCCCGCCGACGTCCTGATCTGGGGAACCGGCTTCAGGACGACCGAGTTCATGTTCCCCATGGAGGTCGTCGGGCGCTCGGGCCGGACGCTGCAGGAGGAGTGGAGCGAGGGGGCGCACGCGCACCTGGGGATGACCGTGCCCGGGTTCCCGTCGCTGTTCGTGCTCTACGGGCCGAACACCAACACCTCGGGCGGCTCGATCATCGTGTTCCTCGAGGCGCAGGTCGCCTACGTGCGCCAGGCCCTCGAGGAGACCGCGCGGCGCAGGGCGGCGGCGGTGGAGGTCCGGCGCGACGTGGAGCAGGCCTTCGACCGGCGCCTCCAGGCGGCGTTCGAGGGCACCGCCTGGACGCAGTGCGACTCCTGGTACCGCGACGAGTCGGGCCGGATCGTCGCCAACTGGCCGCGCTACATGGAGCAGTACGTGCGCGCGGTGTCCCGTCTCGATCCCACGGAGTACGACTTCCTGCCGGCGCAGCGGTAGTTCTCCACAGGGGCTGTCCACACTGGGGACGAACTACACCGGTGTCATTTCGGGTGGTCAGGAGGCCGGTGTCTAGGGTCGGGGCATGCTGCGGCGTGCCGAGATCGAGCTCAAGACCGGCGGCGAGGTGGACGCCATGCGCGAGGCCGGCCGGGTGGTCGCCCGCTGCCTCGACGCCGTGCGGGCCGCGGCCGCGCCCGGGGTCTCGCTGAAGGAGCTCGACGGCGTCGCCCACGACGTGATGACCGAGGCCGGCGCCGTGCCCGCGTTCCTCGACTACCACCCGCACTTCGCGCCGAGCCCGTTCCCGGGCGTCATCTGCGCGAGCGTCAACGACGCGGTCGTGCACGCGATCCCCGGGCCCCACCGCCTCGCCGAGGGCGACCTGCTGAGCATCGACTGCGGCGCGTTCCTCGACGGCTGGTGCGGGGACGCGGCGTTCAGCGCGGTCGTCGGCGCCGACCCCGACCCGGCGGACCTCGCCCTCATCGCCACCACCGAGCGCTCACTGGAGGCCGGGATCGCCGCGGTCCGGCCCGGCGCCCGGCTCGGCGACCTCGGCGCCGCGATCAGCGGCGTCGCCCGGGCCGCCGGCTACGGGATGCTCGCCGACCACGGCGGCCACGGGATCGGGCGCGCCATGCACGAGCCGCCGCACGTGCCCAACGAGGGCCGCGCCGGCAAGGGGATGAAGCTGCGGGCCGGCATGGTCATCGCGATCGAGCCGATGCTGCACGCCGGCGGCGGGGACGACTACGTGCACGACGACGACGGGTGGACCCTGCGCACCGCCGACGGCAGCCGTGCCGCGCACGCCGAGCACACCGTCGCCGTCACCGACGACGGGCCCCGCATCCTGACGCTCCTCTGAGCCCACGCTCCCGGAGCGGACCTCAGCTCTGGCTGGCCGCGCGCCGGTTCTGCTCGTCGTCCTGCGGCGAGTCGCCCTGCGACGACCCCTCGCGCGGGGCCTCGGCGCGCTCGCGGTGCGCCTGCTCCCACGCCGAGTCGTCGCGCGCGGCGTCCTCCCCGCCGTCGGAGGACGGCTTGCGCCGCACGCCCCGCCGGTCCAGTCGGTGCAGCTGGCCGTTGCCGTCGCGGCCCCAGTGGGTGCCGTGGGAGTCGGTGAAGCGCATCTCGGGCACCGCCGGTGCCGAGTACAGCTCGTCGCGGCTGACGTCGTCGTGCCCGAACGGCAGCGAGTGGATCTCGTCGCTCGCCGGGGGCAGCAGCGCCATCGACACACTGTGCTGCTCGTCGCTCGACGGCAGGCTGAACAGGCACCGCACCTGGAAGACCGGCGAGTCGCCGCCGTTGTGCACGCAGAGCACGTAGTCCTCGTCGCGGTCGTGCCGCGCGCCCTCGTCGAGCCACGCCGTGACGCCCTGGGCCTGCTGCTCCTGCCGGACCTCGACCTGGTCCTTGCGGTTGAGCAGCATGATCCAGACATAGGCGGCGAAGCCGAGCAGGGAGCCGGCGCTGCCGATCGCCGACACCCACTGGGCGGCGAGCTGGGAAGTGCTCATCGGTGCTGGTCACCATCCGGGACGTTCGGGGAGTCTCGGACGAGGAGGTGCCCGCGCGGCCCGACCTCTACGCTCCCGTCCCGTGAGCTCCGCGCCCGCCCCGGACCCGCCCCGCCCGACCCCGCCGACCGGCGCCTCGCCCGGCGCGCTCGTCCGCTGGACGATCGACGTGATCAACTCCCACGACGCCGAGGCGTTGCGGCAGGTGTACGTGCCGACGATCCGCGCGCGCTTCCCCCCGCGCACCGTGCGCGGCGCGGACGACCTCGTGGCGTGGTGGCGCGGGGTGTTCGCGGCCGTGCCCGACCTCGCGCTCACGATCGAGGGCCTGGCCGAGAGCGGCACGCGCGAGGACGGCGAGGTGTTCCTGCGCTGGCGCCTCACGGGCCACCACTCGGGTGCCGAGTGGGAGGGCCTGGAGGCCACGGGCGCCGCGGTCGACCTCGACGGGATGGACCACTTCGTCGTGCAGGGCGGCGCCCTCGCGAGCAACTTCGTGATCTTCGATCAGATGCAGTTCGCGCGGCAGATCGGGCTCCTGCCCGCCGAGGGGTCGCGCCTCGAGGTCGGGCTCCGGCGCGGCTTCAACGCGCTGGCCCGCCGGCGGCGCTAGCTCGAGCTCTTGCTGCCGTCCTTGCGGCTGCGGCCCTGCGTGCCGCCGCGGCCGCGGAACTCGACGCCCGCGTCCACGAGCAGGCGGCGGACCCGGCCGATGCTGTAGCCGGTCTCGGCGCAGATCTCACGGATGCTGGCGCCCTTCTGGTACCGCTTGAGCAGTTCGCTGCCCAGTTTGGAGCGCTCCGCCCCCGTCACCCGCTGGTTGCGCGCCAGCTCTGGTGTCTTCGCCATACGGGGAAGTATCACAGCGCGTGGCCGAATGTCGCCACTGTCGAGGATTACTCCTGAGTCAAGCGGTCGCACGCGTACTGCGAACGAGATCAAGGTCCGTCCGACGGCCCAGCGACGTGACGGGGCGTGAGAGAAACAGTCCAGCCGTGTACTACCTGTAGGCGGGGTACTGACGGCCGCGCGGGGCCACGTCCTCGGCCGACTCGGCGCCCCAGCTCGACCACCCCGGGCGCGCGTAGCGGGCGAACATCTCGAGGTACGGCCCCGGCGAGCAGGCCTCGATGAGGTCGTAGGCCTCCTCGGGCTTGCGGGAGTGCTCGCGCTTGCGGGTCTCGATCATGTTGACCTGGCGCCGGCCCGGGTCGAGCGTGCGCAGGGAGCCCCGGACACCGAAGAGGATCAGCTCGGTGACGTTGCGGAAGTAGAAGCCCACGCCCCGCCCGTCCGGACCGCCGTCCTTGCGGCGCTTGGCCCACACGAGGTTGCTCACGTACCGGAAGCCCCAGCCCTGCATCACCGCGAGGCCCTCGGGCAGCAGGGCGTTGGGCACCCAGAGGTAGAGGTGCGCGTTGGCCGACACGACGTCCGCCACCGGCAGCGAAGCGATCTCGGGCGCGCTCATCGTGTCGTAGCGGTCGAGGCGGCGGTGCTCGGGCGCGACCTTGCCGGTGCGGTTGGTGAACCGCCACGGCGGGTCGGCGTACACGCAGGAGAAGCCGCCCGCCGTCCGGGGGAGCGCGATGCTCTCCAGGGGCGTCGCGTCCGCGCGCAGCGGCGTCGCGCGCACACGTCGTGGCGCGTCCTCCGCCAGGGTCATCGTCTCGGGCCTCCTCGCCGGGGTCGGGGCGGGCGGGACGCTAGCGCCGGGGTCCGACAGCCCCGGGGGATCCGCGGTCACAGCAGGCCGTCCGTGAGCATCAGCGGCGCCGGGGGCTCGGGACGCGCGCGCTCGCCGTCCGCGGGCGCCCAGCAGCGGCGCGAGATCGCCACGGCGAGCAGCGGGCAGCCGCCGGCGTCGCCGCGCGTCATGCGCGACTCGAGCTTGCCGAGGTGGGTGGTGGTCGAGGTCGACAGCCTGCTGCGCACCTCGTCGTCGCTGCCCCCGGCCGCGCGGGTCAGCTCGCGGGCGAGCTCGCGCAGGTCGTCGTGGGTGCGGGTGAGCAGGACCGCGCCGTCGATGAGGCCCGCGTCGTAGAGCGCGCGGTAGGCGCCGATGTCGCGGTCGAGGTTGCCGTCCTTGGCGTTCCACTCGACGTCGAGCGCGACCCGGCCCTTGACGTTGTCGACCTTGTAGCCCTCGTTGACGACCTCGCTCTCGCGCACCGTCACGCCGACCTCGCCGGCCGGTGCCCAGGGCTGCACCTGCAGGCGGGAGGTCACCACCGTGTCCACGCGGCCCTCGCGCCAGCCGCGGGCGCGGAAGGCGGCGTTGAGCCGGGCGGCGAGCCGGGACTCGTTGCCGCCGGCCTCGACGAGGTCGGCGGTGGTGAGGGCGAAGTCGGCGAGGACCGCGCAGATCTCGGCGAACTCCTCGCGGCTCGTCGCGGCCAGGACGGCGGCGGCGTTGCGCGTCTCGCGGAGCTCGTAGCGCCCGGCCACGTCCGGCGGCACGACCGTCGACCACCCCTGCGTGAGCTCCATCGCGGCACAGTCTCGCACCACGATCCGCGCGGGCCCGCCGGCGTGGCCGGGGCCCTGACGGGCCGCTGTGACGAATCGCCTAGGGTCCCTCGAATGGGTCACCTCCCCGCTGGAGATCCCCGGTGACCACCACGGCCCCCCTGCCGGTCGTCGCACCCCCCGTCCCGGAGACGCCGGCCGCCGTGCGCGTGGCCTGGCGCCCGCTGCTCGTGCTGGCCGGTGCGGTCGCGCTCGTGCACGGGGTCAGCTCCGCCTGGTACGGCGCGTTCGGCGACGAGCTGTACTTCATCGGCGCGGGCCGTCACCTCGCGTGGGGCTACGCCGACCAGCCGCCGCTCGTGCCGTGGCTCGCCGCGGCGCTCGACGCGCTGGCGCCCGGCAACCTGGTGGTGCTGCGCCTGCCCGCCACGCTGACCAGCGCCGCGCACGTCCTGGTCGGCGCCCTGATCGCGGCCGAGATGGGCGGCCGGCGCCGCGCGCAGCTGCTCGCCGGCGCCGCCGTCGCGATCTCCCCGTTCCTCCTCGCCACCGGCCACCTGCTCGCCACCTCGACGCTCGACCCGTTCCTGTGGTCCCTGCTGCTGTGGCTCGTCGTGCGCTGGCTCCGGACGCGGCGCGACCTGCTGCTGCTCGCCGCCGGCCTCGTGCTGGCGGTGGCCCTGGCCGTGAAGTTCCTCGTGCCCGTCCTCGTCGCGGGGCTGGCCGTCGGCGTGCTCGTGGCCGGGCCGCGCCGGTTGCTGGGCCGGCCGCTGCTGTGGGTCGGGCTGGTCCTCGCGGCCGCCTCGACGGTGCCGACGCTGCTCTGGCAGGCCGCGCACGGGTGGCCGCAGCTGCACATGGGCGAGGTCGTCGCCGGCGAGGGCGGGCTCACGGGCAACCGGTGGAGCTTCCTGCCCATCGCCGGCTGGGACGTCGGCCTCGTGCCCGGCATGGTGCTCGCCGGCGTCGGGCTCGGGGCGCTCCTGCGGAGCGACGCCCTGCGGCCCTTCCGCGCCGTGGGGATCGCCGCCGTCGCCACCACCGCGGCCATGATCGTCGCCGGTGGGCGGCCCTACTACGTCATGGGCCTCGCCGCGGTCCTCCTCGCCGCCGGCGCGGTGGCGCTGCAGGACCGGCGCCCGGCGCGCTGGTGGAGCTGGTCGGTGTCGGTGCCCGCGTACGTGGCGTCCGCGCTGGTCGTCGCCGTCATCGCGCTGCCGCTGGGGCCGGCGTCGTGGCGCGTCGAGCGGGGCGACTTCCTCGCCGGGGGCCAGGTCGGCTGGCAGAGCCTCGCCGCCGACACCGCCGCCGCCCACCGCGCCCTTCCCCCCGAGCAGCGGGCGCGCACCACCGTGCTCGCCTGGTCCTACTGGTACGCCGCCGCCCTCGACGTGTACGGGCCGGGCGCCGGGCTCCCCCCGGTCTACAGCGGCCACCGCGGGTACGCGTTCCTCGGCCCGCCTCCCGACAGCGCCACCGCGGCGCTGCTCGTCGGGCCCGTCGAGGGCGCCGCGCAGCTCTGCGGCACGATCACGCCGCTGCCGCCGCACCGCGACCCGAGCGCCAACGCCGTGATCAACGGCGACGTCCCGCTCGCCCTGTGCACGCTGCGCGCCCCCTGGTCGGCGTCGTGGGCGTCGGTCACACACATGCGCTGATCCCCGGCCCATGATGGGGCCGTGAGACGCGGCCACCGACGAACCCGGGCGCTGCTCGCCGTCCTCGTGCTCGCCGCGGTGGTGGGCTGCGCCGGGCGGGCCGGCCCGGGACCGCGGGAGGCCGAGCCCGCCGCGCCGCCGATGGGGACGAACGGGGCGCCCGTGCCGGCCCTCGACTGGCGCGCGTGCGGCGGCTCCCAGTGCGCCGACGTCGTCGTCCCGCTCGACTACCGCCGCCCGACCGGCCCGACGATCTCGCTCGCGGTGCTGCGGATGCCCGCCACGGACCCCGCGGCGCGGATCGGGACGCTGGTCGTCAACTACGGCGGCCCGGGCACGCCGGGGACGTCGAGCCTGCGGCGCCTCGCGGGCCGCTTCGACGCGCTGCGCGCCCGCTTCGACCTCGTGGCGATCGACCCGCGCGGCACCGGCGCCTCGTCGCCCGTGGCGTGCGGTCCGTTCGGCGGCGACCGGGTGCCCGTGCCCGCCGGCCCCGCGCGCACCCCGGAGTTCTGGGCGTCGGCGGCCGAGCCCGGGCGGGCGTGCCTCGCCGGGACCGGCGAGCGCCTGGGCCACCTGTCGACCGCCAACGCCGCCCGCGACGTCGACCTCGTCCGGCAGGCGCTCGGCGAGCAGACCGTCAGCCTCTACGGCTACTCGTACGGCACGTACTCGGCGGCCACCTACGCGAACCTGTTCCCGGCCCACACCCGCGCGATGGTGCTCGACGGCAGCCTCGACCTCGTCGCCAACGCCGCCGGCGCGCCCGGCACCGAGCGGGTGCCGGTGGACGTGCGGGCGGCGGTCAGCGAGGCGTGGGAGGAGACGTTCGGGGTGGCCCTCGACCGGTGCGCCGCCGGCCCCGCCTGCCCGCTGGGTCCCGACGCGCGGGCCCGCGCCACCGACGTCGTGGCGGCCGCGGCGAGCGGCACCCTGGGCGCCACGACCTCCGCCGACCTCGTGGCGCGCATCGACCGCGCCCTGCAGACCGAGGGCCGGCTGCCCGGGCTGATGCGCGCGCTCGGCGCGCTGGCGCCGGGCGCGCCGCCCTCGGGCGGGCGGATCCCGCTGCCCGCCGCCCCGTGGGCGCCGGAGCACTCGCCGTCCTACCTCGCGGTCCAGTGCACCGACAGCGTGACGCCCTCCGCCGCCGACATGGACGCGGCCGTGGTCGCCGAGCAGGCCGCGCACCCGATCGTCGGGGCCTCCACGGCGCTCAACCACGCGATGTGCGTCGACTGGCCCGCCATCGACCCCGACCGCTACCTCGGCCCGTGGAACGCGCCGCTGGCCGCGCCCGCCCTGCTGGTGAACTCGCGCTGGGACCCGACGACCCCGCTCGCGGACGCCCGCGCGACGGCCTCGCAGCTCGCGGCGGCCCACGTGCTCGTCGTCGACGCCATCGGCCACACGACCCTCGACGCGCCGAGCCGCTGCGCCGCCGAGGCCTACACCGCCTACCTGCTCGACCCGCGCGTCACGCCGCCCGAGCAGTGCCCGGCGGGGCTCTGACGGGTCCGCGACTACCGGCCGCCGCGCGGGTGCGCGAGGGTGACGGCATCGCGAGCGGACCCGGGAGGTCGACGTGGCGGAAGCCCTGCGCCCCTACATCCTCGACGACGCGGCGACGGTCGAATACCAGCGCTTGGACCTCATGTCGAAGATCCTCGATCCGTGGACCCGCCGCTACCTCGACGGGATCGGCGTCGGGCCCGGCTGGCGGTGCCTCGAGCTCGGCGGCGGCAACGGCAGCGTCGCCGAGTGGCTCTGCGAGGTCGTGGGCACGTCGGGGAGCGTGACCTCGGTCGACATCAACACCGCGCTGCTCGACCTGGTCCCCGCCCAGAACCTCACCGTGGCGCAGGCGGACGTCCGGACCAGCGAGCTCCCCGGCGGCGGCTACGACCTCGTGTCCTGCCGCGCGATGCTGCACCAGATCGCGGAGCAGGCCCCGGCGGTGCTCGGGAAGATGGCCGCGGCGGTCCGGCCGGGCGGGTGGCTGCTGGTCCAGGAGCCGGACTTCCACCTCGCGCCGACCACCGAGCCCGCCGCCTGGGCCGACACCTGGTCGGCGATCCTCGGGTGGGGACGCGACAACGGCGTCGACTGGTTCATCGGCCGCCGCCTGCCCCGGATGGTCGTCGACGCCGGGTTCGCGCGCCCGCAGGCCTCCACCGACGTGGAGAACATCCGCGGCGGCGAGCGGGGCGCGCTCTACTTCAAGCTCTTCTTCGCCGAGGTGCGCGACCGGGTCCTCGCCGCCGGCGGGCTGGACGCGGCGACCCTCGACGCGGCCACAGCCCTGCTCGACGACCCGACCTGCTGGACCCAGTGCTGGATGATGACCGCCGTGTGGGGGCGCAAGGCCGGCTAGTCCTCGTCGCGGAGGACGACCTCGGGCAGGTAGCCGTGCTGGTAGAGCCGTTTCTCGCGGACCATCGGCGAGAACAGCGTGGCCATGAACAGGGTCGAGACCAGCACGAACACCGGCAGGGCGACCTTCAGCCACACCGGCCCGGGCAGCAGCGCCAGCAGCGCGGCGGGCGTGGCCTGCACCGCGGAGCGGGCGAGGTGGCGCAGGAACCAGGTCCGGCAGGTCAGGTCGTGCAGCACCCACGGGGCGTACCGGACCGGCAGCCGCGCCCCGAACGCGTAGGCGATCCAGCGCAGGACGCCCGGGCGGGTCATCGCGCGGCGGCCGCCGGGGCGCGTTCTCCGGACCCCCGGGCCGACCGCAGGCCCAGCGCCGTCGCCGCGACGTGGGCGAGGTGCACCGGCTCGGAGCCCGCCTCGAGCTGGCGGATCTGGGTGCGGCACGAGAAGCCGTCGGCGAGCACCGCGGTGTCCGGGTCGGCGGCGCGCACCGCGGGCATGAGCCCCCGCTCGGCGCACGCCGTCGAGACCTCGTAGTGCCCCTCCTCGAACCCGAAGTTGCCCGCCAGCCCGCAGCAGCCCTCGTCGAGCACCCGCACGTCGACCCCGAGGGCGTCGAGCACCGCCCGGTCGGCGTCGAAGCCCATCGCCGCGTACTGGTGACAGTGGATCTGGGCGACGGCCTTCTGCCCGGAGCGGACGGCGCCGGCCCGCAGCTCGTCGGTGTGCTGCGCGAGGACCTCGGCGAGCGTGCGCGTCGACTTCTCGAGCCGGACGGCGTCCTCGTCCCCGGGTCCGAGGAGCTCGACCACGTCCTGGCGCAGCGCGGCGGTGCACGAGGGCTCCAGGCCGACCACGGGGACGCCGTCGTCGAGCCACGGCTTGACGACGTCGAGGCTGCGCCGGGCGACCGCGCGCGCGGTGTCGAGCTGGCCGGTGGTGTGCCAGGTCAGCCCGCAGCAGACCTGCCCGGTCGGCAGCTCGACGCGGTAGCCGAGGTGCTCGAGCACGGCGATCGCGTCGAGGGCGAGGTCGGGGTCGAACGTCGAGGTGAACGTGTCGGGCCAGAGCAGCACGCGGGGCTGGGTGCTGTCGGCGTGGGCGCGCCGGTCGCCCACGAGGCGGCGCAGCGGACGCGGGGCGAGCGGCGGGATCTCGCGCTGCGGGGCGATGCCCCCGAGCCGCTTCGCGATCGACGCCAGGGCGGGCCGGCGCGCCAGCGCGTTGGCCACCCGGGGCAGGCCCGGGACGGCGGTGGCGAGGCGCAGCCAGCGCGGCAGGTGGCCCATCGACCAGTGGCTGCGCGGGCGGTGCCGTGCCCGGCCCGCGTAGTGCTGGGCGAGGAACTCGGCCTTGTAGGTGGCCATGTCCACGCCGACCGGGCAGTCGCGCTGGCAGGCCTTGCAGCTCAGGCACAGGTCGAGCGCGTCGCGGACCTCGGTGGAGCGCCAGCCGTCGGGCACCAGCTGCCCGCTGGCCATCTCGAACAGCATCCGGGCGCGCCCGCGGGTGGAGTGGCTCTCCTCGCCGGTGACGCGGTAGCTCGGGCACATGTAGCCGCCCGAGTCGGAGATGCACTTCGCGACGCCGATGCAGCGGCGGCTGGCGCGGGTGAAGCTGCCGCGGTCGTCGGTGTAGGCGAGCTCGGTGCTCGGGCCGATGGTGGGCACGCCGACGAACACCTTGAGGTCGGCGTCCATCGGGGCCGGGTCGACGACGCGGCCCGGGTTCATGCGGCCCTCGGGGTCCCAGACGGCCTTGAACGCGCCGAACGCCTCGAGCAGCCGCGGGGAGTAGGTGCGTGCGAGCAGCTCGGCGCGCGCCTGGCCGTCGCCGTGCTCGCCGGAGACGGAGCCCCCGTGCGCGGCGACGAGGTCGGCGGCGTCGGTGAGGAAGGCGCGGAAGTTCGCCAGGCCGGGCCGGGTGAGCAGGTCGAAGTCGATGCGCACGTGCAGGCAGCCGTCGCCGAAGTGCCCGTAGTAGGCGCCCCGGCGGCCGTGCCGGGCCAGCAGCGCGTCGAACTCGCGCAGGTAGGCGCCCATCTGCGCGGGCGGCACGGCGGCGTCCTCCCAGCCGGGCCAGGCCTCGCCGCCGTCGGGGGACCGGGTGACGATGCCCGACCCGTCCTCGCGGATCTTCCACAGCGCGCGCTGCGCCGTGGGCTCCGAGACGACCTTGACGCTCGCGCCGTAGCGCGCCATCTCGCGGCCGATCGCCTCGGCCCGGGCGGTGGCCTCGGCGCGGTCGGCGCCGCCGGTCTCGACGTAGAGCCAGCCCTTGCCCTCGGGCAGGGCCTCGTGGGTGCGGTCGTCCGGGCGGCTCGCGCGCAGCGCCCCGATGACCCCGACGTCCATGCCCTCGATCGTCAGCGGGGCGTGCTCGCGGATGGGCATGACGTGGTCGGCGGCGGTGTAGGCGTCGGGGAACCCGAGCACGCACAGCGCCCGCGCCGGCGGGGACTCGACCAGGTCGACGGTCGCCTCGAGGATCGTCGCGCACGTGCCCTCGGTGCCGACCAGCGCCCGGGCGAGGTCGAAGGACCGGTCCGGCAGCAGCTGCTCGAGGTTGTAGCCGCTGACCCGCCGGGTCATCCCCTCGACGACGAGCTCGTCGCGGATGGTGGCGTCGTAGCGGTCGCGCAGCGTCCGCAGCTCGCGGTGGACCGCGCCCTCGCGGCCGGGCAGCATCGCCGCCGCCTCGAGGTCCGGAGTGGGGCCGACACCCATCCGCGTGCCGTCGGCCAGCACCACCTCGAGCGCGCGCACGTTGTCGACGGTCTTGCCCCATGCCACGGAGTGCGACCCGCACGCGTTGTTGGCGATCATCCCGCCGAGCGTGCAGCGGTTGTGCGTCGAGGGATCGGGGCCGAACGTCAGGCCGAAGGGGCGGGCGGCCTCGCGCAGGTCGTCGAGGACGACGCCGGGCTGGACGCGGGCGGTCCGGGCGTCCGGGTCGATCTCCAGCACGCGGGTGAGGTGGCGGGAGAAGTCGATGACGACCGCCTCGTTGACGGCCTGGCCGCCGATGCTCGTGCTCGCGCCGCGCGGCAGCAGCGGCACCCCGTGGCGGCGGGTGACGTCGACGACCGCCTCGACGTCGTCGATGTCGACGGGCTGCACGACGCCGATCGGCACGTGGCGGTAGTTCGACGCGTCCGCCGACCACATGGCCTTGCTCGCCGTGTCGAACCGGACCCGGCCGCGGACGGCCGAGCGCAGGTCCTCGGCGAGGAGGGAGTCACGGGACGGGCGACGCGTGGCGGTCATCGGGGATCAGTTTGCGCCGGTCGACGAGCCTTCGCCGCCCGGGGCCCGCGTGAGGTCGGCGACGGGGGTCCGCGGTGCCCGATCGAGGAGGCCGGTGGGGGCGTCCGGGGCGTCGAGGAGGACCAGGTCCGCCCGGGCGCCGGGCACGACGTCGTGGTGCCCGTCGCCGAGCAGTGCGGCCGCCTCGGCGGTGCCCATGTCGAGCAGTGTGTCGAGAGCGAGGCCCTGCATGTGGCCGAGGAGCAGGGCGGCGTCGAGGAGGTCGACGGTCCCGAACGGGGTGAAGGCGTTGCGGACGTTGTTCGACGAGTACGCGACGCGCACGCCGACGTCGCGCAGCTCCCGGACCGGGGCCGACGCACCGACGAGGTAGAGGTCGGTGGGCGGGAGGACGACGACGCCGACGCCCGCGGCGGCGAGCGCGTCGGCGGTGCGGCGCCGGCGGTCGTCGCCGAGGCCGGCGAGGGTCGTGACGTGGCCGAGGACGACGCGGCCTCCCATGCCGGCGGCCCGGGTCATCGTGGCGATCTCGGCGGCGAGGTCGTGGCGCGGGTCGGCGACACGCCCACCCTCCCCGGCGGCGAAGTCCGCGTGCACGTCGACCGGCACGCCGTGGTGCTCGGCGAGGTCGAGGACGTCGCGGACGTGGTCGCGGCAGGCGTCGACGTCGTCCTCGGCGTAGCTGCACGCGCCGAGCACGTCGGCGCCGCGGCGCAGGGCCTCGACGAGCAGGTCGCGGGTGCCCGGGCGGGCCGCGATGCCCTCCTGCGGGAACGCGACGACCTGCAGCGCGATCCGTCCCGCCCACTCCTCCCGGAGCTCCAGGAGGACGTCGAGGCTCGCCAGGCCGACGGTGGGGTCGACGTCGACGGGCGTGCGGACGCGCGTGGTGCCGGCGGCGTGGGCGCGGGTGAGCACGTCGGTGGCGCGGGCGCGCACGTCGTCGGGCGTGAACCGCGCCTTGTGCTCGGCGGTACGGGCGACGGCGGCGTCGAGGCCGGCGTCCGGGTCGGGGCCGGGGTCGAGCATGGCCTTGTCGAGGTGCAGGTGGGGCTCGACGAGGCCGGGGAGGACGAGCCTGCCGGCGCCGTTCTTCCTCGGCGTCTCCCCGTGTCGCTCGAGACCCGGACCGACCGCGCTGATCCGTCCGTCGTCGACGGCGACGTCGACGGGCCCGGCGTGGTGCCGGGTGCGGACGTCGGTCAGGAGGTAGGTGTCGCGAGCAGCCACGTCAGGTCGGTACCCGCCGCGAGCTCCGCCGGCTCGTGGCCGCGGCGGAAGAGGCGCGCGGTGTGGCCGTCGAGGGTGAGGGTGTCGTCGCGGTGGAGCAGCCACGCGCCCTCGCGCAGCCCGATGACGGCGACGGCGTTCTCCTCGTGGAACTCCTGGATGCGCTGCTCGCGGGTCTCGCCGCGGTGGGTCGAGTGCGGGTCCGGGTCGAGGTAGTGCGGGTTGATCTGCACGGGGATGCGGCCGACGGCGTCGTACCCGCCGGGGTCGACGATCGGCATGTCGTTGGTCGTCATGATCGTCGGGCAGGCGAGGTTGGAGCCGGCGCTGGCGCCGGCGTACCCCAGGTCGGTCCGTTGCCTCAGCGCGTCGAGCACGCCGTTGTCGCCCGTGCGCCGGCGCAGGCGGAACGTGTTGCCGCCGCCGACGAACACGGTCTCGCGGTCGGGGTCGGCATCGCGGATCGTCGCGGCGGGGTCGGGCTCGCGGTGCAGACCGCGGACGTCGAGGGGACCGAGGACGTTCTCCAGCGCCTCGGCGACGAAGCCGGTGTACGCGTCGAGGTCGCCGCCCGCCCACGCCGCGAACCACAGCGTCCGGTCTCCGAGGTGCGCGCGCAGCGGCTCGGCGGCGTGCGCGAACGGCACCGCGGCCCCGGGCGGGCGGGAGTTGGAGAACAGCAGCGCGTCGGCGGGCACCTATCGATCCCACCATGGTCGCGAGGGACGGGGTGTCTCGTCGGCGTGGCGGCCACGTTGACGTTCACCGTCAGCTTCCCCACCGGCTCGATCCCGCCCGGCGATGAGCGCTGCATGGTCGCGGCGTCCGGCGGGCCCGATGACCCGGCCTCTCCGGGTGATCACGGGCACCTCATGCGCATCGCCGCGCCCTCGCAGAGGCGTGGTGTACCCGTGATCTCCGCTGCCGCGGGGGCCGGCGTCCGCCGCAGCGGAGATCGTCGTGGCTCTCCTGACGTTCGACGTCGATGTGCCGGGCTGGGACACCCCCGGGCCCCGAGAACCCTCTCGGCGTGTCGCGCGGGCGAGGATGTGGCGATCCTGGCGTCACACGCCAGCGATGCCGCATCGCTCGCACCGGCGGGGCGCTACACCGGGGTGCGCGGGGGGACGGAAGGGGTGCCGAGGGGCACGAGGCGCAGGGCGCCCGGGGCGTCGGCGGGGACGACGGGGGCGTGCGGGGCGACCGGGTCCACGCGGCGGTACGCCGACCCGAGCGGCGGGCGCGGGTCGGGCTCGCCCTTGTTCGGCCAGAACGCCATCGCCCGCTCGGCCTGCGCGGTGATCGTCAGCGACGGGTTCACGCCGAGGTTCGCCGAGAGCGCCGAGCCGTCGACGACGTGCAGGCCCGGGTGCCCGAACAGGCGCTGGTAGCCGTCGACCACGCCCGTCTCCGCCGAGTCGCCGATCGGGCAGCCGCCGATGAAGTGCGCGGTCATCGGCATGTTCACCGCCTCGCCCCAGGTGCCGCCGGGATCGCCGTCGATGATCTCGGCGAGCCGCCGGGTGGTCTCGTTCGCCGCCGGGATCCACGTCGGGTTCGGGGTGCCGTGGCCCTGGCGCGAGACGAGGCGCCCGAAGCGCCGGCGCACGGTGATCGAGTTGTCCAGCGACTGCATGACCAGCGCGATCACGGTGCGCTCCGACCAGTGCCGCTTGTCCAGCGAGCGCGCGAACACCCGCGGGTGGCGCACCATGCCGCCCAGCAGCTTGAGCAGGCGCGGCACCCGCCCGCCGCCGTCGGTCATCAGCGTCGTCAGCAGGCCCATCGCGTTCGACCCGCGCCCGTAGCGGCACGGCTCGATGTGCGTGTCGTCGTCGGGGTGCCACGACGAGGTGATCGCGACGCCGCGGGTGAAGTCGCGCGGCCCGCCGGGCTCCGGGGCGCGGTGTGCCATCGCGCCGACCAGTGCCTCGGAGTTGGTGCGGGTGAGCTCGCCGAGGCGCCGGGACACCCGCGGCAGCACGCCGGTGTCGCGCAGGCGGTGCAGCAGCGACTGCGTGCCCCACGTGCCCGCGGCGAGCACGACCTGGTCGGCCGTGAACGTCGTGCGTCCCCGTCCCCGGGTCGCGCGCGTCTCCACCACGTAGCCCGACGGCGACGGGCGGACCGTGCGCACGGTCGTCTCCGAGTGCACGGCGGCCCCGGCGCGCTCGGCCAGCGCCAGGTAGTTGGTCTCGAGGGTGTTCTTGGCGCCGTGCCGGCAGCCGGTCATGCACTCGCCGCACTCGAGGCACCCCGTGCGCGCCGGCCCCGCGCCGCCGAAGAACGGGTCGGGAGCCGTGACGCCGGGGCCGGCACCGAAGTACACGCCGACCTGCGTCGGGGCCACCGTGTCGCCGCGCCCCCGCTCCTCGGCGACCTGGCGCATGACCACGTCCGACGGGGTCACCGACGGCTGCGTGACGACGCCGAGCATCCGGCTCGCCTGGTCGTAGAACGGGTCGAGCTCGTCGCGCCAGTCGGTCAGCGACGCCCACTGCGGGTCGCGGTAGAACGCGTCGTTCTTCGGGCGGTAGAGCGTGTTCGCGTAGTTCAGCGAGCCCCCGCCGACGCCCGCACCGGCGAGCACCACGACGTCGCGCAGCACGTGGATCCGCTGGATGCCGTAGCAGCCGAGCTTCGGCGCCCAGAGGAAGTTCCGGATGTCCCACGACGTTGCCGGCAGCGTCTCGGGCGTGAACCGTCGCCCCGCCTCGAGGACCCCGACCCGGTAGCCCTTCTCCGCGAGCCGCAGCGCCGTGACGCTGCCCCCGAACCCGGACCCGACGACGAGCACGTCGTAATCGTGTGGTGGCACCGCAGGACGGTAACCCGCCAGTAGCTGTAACACCAGGTCACAGGTACATCAGGGCGTGAGGATCACCTTGCCGACGGCACCGTGCTCCACCGCCTCGTGCGCGGCGACGATGTCGTCGAGCCCGTAGCGGGTCACCGGCAGCGGCGAGAGCGCGCCCTCGCCCGCCGCGTCCGCGGTCCAGGCCACCGCGGCGTCCAGCTCGTCGGCGGGCACGCCGTAGAGCAGCACGTAGCTGATCGAGGTGTTGGCGACCATGAGCCGGCGGGTCGGGATCACCGGGTCGTCCGGCTCGTTGGCGTACACCGCGATCACCGTGCCCGCCCCGGCGAGCGCGAGGTCGAGCTCGAGGTTCGCGCCGAGCGCGACCTCCACGACCCGGTCGACGCGGTCGGTGAACCCCTGGATCCGCTCGACCACGCCGGGCTCGCGGTAGTTCACGACGAGGTCGGCGCCCGCGGCCCGCGCGAGCTCGCCCTTCTCCTCGGAGCTCACGGTGGTGACGACGCGGGCGCCGGCGTGCTTGGCGAGCTCGATCGCGTAGTGGCCGACCGCGCCGGCGCCGCCGGCCACGAGCACCGTGCGGTCGCGCAACGCCTCCCGGCCCTCGCCGCGCACGAGCAGGCAGTGCGCCGCGGTCACCGCCGGCACGCCGAGGCAGGCGCCGAGCTCGTCGGGCGCGTCGCCCGGCAGCGGCACGGCCCGCCCGACCGGCACGACGGCGTACTCCGCCGCCGTGCCGTAGCGGTTCTGGAACGCCGCGAGGTGCAGCCAGACGCGCTGCCCGGACAGCGACGGGTCCACGCCCCGGCCGACCGCGTCGACCACCCCGACGCCGTCCTGGTGGGGGATCTGGAACGTCTCGGGGTCCTGCCCGGTGAGACCCGCGCGGGTCTTCCAGTCCGTCGGGTTGACCCCGGAGGCCGTGATGCGGACGCGGACCTCGCCGGCCCCGGGCTCGGGGGTCTCGACGTCCTCCACCGAGAGCACCTCGGCGGCCGGTCCGGTGCGGCGGTAGAGCGCTGCCTTCATGTCCGCCCAGTTCCCCCCGCGGGCCACGTCTACCCCGCTACCTCGCGCAGCGCGCGGAACGCCGCCGCCAGGGTCGCCGGGGTCTGGTGGGCGTTGAGCCCGCTCGGGTTGGGCAGCACCCACAGCCCCGTCGGGCCGAGCGTGCGCTCCTGGCGGCCCGCGGCGGCGCGCCGGTCGCCGAACGCGACCCGGTAGGCGCCGATCCCCACGACGGCGAGCCACCGCGGGGCGACGTCCGCGACGAGGGCGCGCAGCCGCTCGCCGCCCGCGACCAGCTCGGCGTCGTCGAGCTCGTCGGCGCGCGCGGTCGCCCGCGGCGCCACGTTGGTGACACCGAGGCCGAGGGACGGGAGCAGACCCTGCTCGGACGGGGCGAACAGCCGCGGCGTGAACCCGGACGCGTGCAGCGCGGGCCAGAACCGGTTGCCGGGACGGGCGAAGTGGTGCCCGGTGAACGCCGAGACGAGCCCGGGGTTGATGCCGCAGAACAGCACGCGCACGGGCGGGTCGCCGGGCCCGGGCAGGACGTCGGGCAGCAGGCGCGAGCGCGCGGCCTCGAGCTCGTCCTGGGTCGGTGCCACGGAGGGCAGTATCGCCCGCCCACGATCGTCCGGCTGCCGTCCCCATCGGCCGGGTGCGTCCCCAGGCCGCCGAACCCGCGGGATCCCCGGCGGGGCGCGCCGCGTCGGACCCGGTGTGGACGAACAGGACGGGTCGGCGGTGCGGCCCGAGGAGCTGCGGGAGGCCGGGGCGGCGTGCGTCGCCGCCGGGCTCGAGGTGCCGGTGGGCGCGCCGGCGGAGGCGGTGCGCGGAACGGAGGTGGACCCGGGGGGAGGCGCCGGGGCGGCGGCCGCCGCGCTGGCCGAGCGGTGGGAGGCCGCGCACGCGCAGTGGTGCGCCGACCTCGTGGCCCACGGCGAGGCGCTGGCCGCGGCCGCGGTCGCCTACGTCGCCGGGGACGGGGCCGCGGCCACGGGCCTGATGGGCGCGGGCGGGTGAGCGCTCCACCGGCGCTCGCGGCGGCGCGCCTGCTCGCGGCCCGCCGGGGTCTGGCGCGGGCCGCGGAGGTGCTCGCCGACCCGGCGCCCGGCTGGCGCGGTCCGGCCGCGCAGGAGGCCGCGACCGCGCGTGCCGCCCTGCTCCGCGGACACGAGGCCCTGCTCGACGACCTCGACGGCGTGCTCACCGCGCTCGGGGTCGCGGCGCTCGCCCTCGGCGTCGGCACCCCGCCCCGCGCCGTCGACGCCGCGCTGGCGACGGCCCTCGACGCCGCCGGGCGCGCCGCACCCCCGACCGTGCCGGCGACCGCGCCCGCCGGTGTCCCCGGGCTCGACCCCGGCGCGGTGGCGCGCTGGTGGGCGGGCCTCGACCCCGACGCGCGGGCGGCGCTCGAGAGCGACCGCCCCGCCCTGGTCGGCGGCCTCGACGGGCTCCCGGCCGCGGTGCGTGACCGCGCCAATCGGCGGGTCCTCGCCGCGGAGCAGGAGCAGGCGCGCGCCGAGGAGAGCGCGGTCCGCGACCGTCTCGCACGCAGCCGCGACCCGGCCGAGCTCGCGCGCTTCGGCGGTGAGCTGCACGAGGTCCGCGCGCGGCTCGCCCGGCTCGGCGCAGTGGCCGCGGCCGTCGACCGGCCCGACCGCGCGCTGCTGGACCTCGAGGTGGACCGGCACCCGGCCGCCGGTCAGGGCGTCCGCGCGGCCGTGGCCCGGGGCGACGTCGACACCGCCGCGCACGTCGGGGTGTTCACGCCCGGGTTCACCACCGGGGTCGACGAGCTGCCCGCCCGCCTCGGCGAGCTCGACGCGCTGGCCGCCGCGGCGGGTCCGGGCACGGCCGCGGTCGCCTGGTACGGCTACGACGCGCCACAGCTCGGCGAGGTCGCCGACCCCGACCGCTCGGTCCTCGCCCGCGGGCCCGCCGAGGAGGGCGGCCGGCGGCTGGCCTCGTTCCTCGAGGGGCTCGACGCGGCGCGACCCGACGACGCGCACGTCACCGCGGTCGGCCACTCCTACGGTTCGGTGGTCACGGCCGCGGCGGTGACCCCCGCGAGCGGCGTCGACGACGTCGTCTACCTCGGCAGCCCGGGGGTGGGGCCGCTGCCGGGACGTCCACCGGGGCACGCCTGGGTGGTCGAGGCGGCCGGCGACCCGACGGCGGACACCGCCTGGTTCGGCCCCGACCCCAACCGGACGCCGGGCGTCACCGGGCTCTCGGCGCGCGAGGTGGCGCTGCCCGACGGGCGGGTGCTCGCCGAGTCGCGCGGCCACCACCACTACCTCACGCCGGGCTCGACGAGCGCGCAGAACGTCGCCGCGGTGATCGGGGGACGCCCGCAGGACGCGGTGCTCGACCGGGGCGTCGACGCGGGCGACCGCCTGCGCCGGCTGGTGGGCCGGTGACCTGGGGCCCGGCGCGCGCGAACGGCCCGCCCCCGGTCCGCGAGGGACCGGGGGCGGGCCGTCCCGACGAGCGGGTGCGGCCGGAGCGGGTTACTCCTTGCCGCCGGTGGCGGGCTTGTCGGAGGACACCGCGCCGTTGGAGGTCGAGCCGCTCACGGCGTCGGTGGCCGTGTGCGTCGGGATCTCCTGGCTGCTCGCCGGGGCGGGCGACACCGGCGTCGTCCCGGCGGGCTTCTCGGTGCTCACCGGACGCGGCCGCGGGGCGGGCGGCGGCGGGGGCGGCAGCTCCGGCTCGCGGCGGGTGGCCACGACGGCCGCGCCGGCGCCCAGCAGGGCGATGACGACCAGCCAGAGGCCCCAGCGGCGACGCTTCTTCGGCTCCTCGGGCTCGATGCGGGCCGCCAGGTCCTTGCGGACCGAGACCAGGCCCTCCTCCAGCTGGCCGCGGACCGTCTCGCCGAGGTCGCGGAGCTCGTCGGCGCTGGTGGGCACCGGCGAGTCCTCGAGGCGCTTGCGGGCCTCCTTGGCGTAGCCCTTGGCCTGCTTGCGGGCCTCCTTGGCGGCCTTGTTGGCGCGCTTGCGGGTCTCCGCGCGGGCCTCCTGGGCGCGCGCACGGGCCTCGGCCTGCGCCTCCTCGGCACGCCGGCGGGCCTCGGCGCGGGCGTCGAGCACCCGCTGACGGGCCTCGTCGGCGGCCTTGCGGACGTCCTTGCGGACCTCCGCGCGCTTCTTCGCGCCCTGCTTGCGGGCCTTCTCACGGTCCTTGCGGGCCTGCTCCGCGGCCTTCTGCGCGCGCTTCTCGGCCTTCTTGCGGGCGCGCTGGCCCTCCTTGCGCAGATCGTCCAGGTCCTCCCTGGCGCCGATCAGAGTCTTGCTGCTCAACGACTTCACCTCACTCGTCGGTGGGCGGCCATGATGCCCCCGGCCCTCTGGTGCAGGTGCCCGACCCGCCGGGCCGTCACACCCGCTACTCCGTTCGAAGGTCGCCACCGTCCCTCGCCCGACAGTCCTAGTGGCACGATGGCCCGGTGACCACCGCCGACACCCAGACCGCCACGCTGCACACCTCGAACGGGGACATCAACCTGGTGCTGTTCCCCAACGAGGCGCCCAAGACCGTCGCGAACTTCACGGGGCTGGCGACCGGCGAGCAGTCGTACAGCGAGCCCAATGCCAAGGGCGGCAGCAACGGGCCGTTCTACGACGGCACCATCTTCCACCGCGTGATCGCGGGCTTCATGCTGCAGACCGGAGACCCCACGGGCACCGGACGCGGGGGCCCGGGCTACAAGTTCGCCGACGAGTTCCACCCCGACCTGCGCTTCGACCGGCCCTACCTGCTGGCCATGGCCAACGCGGGGCCCGGCACCAACGGCTCCCAGTTCTTCATCACCGTCGCGCCCACGACGTGGCTCAACCGCAAGCACACCATCTTCGGTGAGGTCGCCGACCAGGCCTCGCGCGACGTCGTCGACTCGATCGCCGCGACCGCCACCGGTCCCGGCGACCGCCCCGTGCAGGACATCGTCATCACCTCGGTGACGGTCGGCTCCTGAGCACCACGACGGCGAGGACGGGGTGACCGCGCCGGGCGGGCCGACGGCCGGGCCCGACGCGTCGCCGGTGTGCGTCCGGCACCCGGACCGGCCGACGGCTCTGGCCTGCACCCGGTGCGGGCGCCCGGCGTGCCCGGACTGCCTGCGCCCGGCGCCGGTCGGCGCGCACTGCGTCGACTGCATCGCGGAGGCCAACCGCGCCGCGGCGGCGACCCGCCCGCGGACGGTGGCCGGCGGCCGGGTCGCCTCGGACGCGCGGCCGGTCGTCACGACGACGCTGATCGTCGTCAACCTCGTCGTCTTCGTGCTCACCGCGCTGTCGGCCGGCAGCGTGTGGACGAACTACGCGTCGCCGTGGGTGGAGGCGACGTGGCTCGTGCCCGCCGACGTCGCCGCCGGCCAGTGGTGGCGGCTGGTCACGGCGGGCTTCCTGCACATCGGGCCGCTGCACGTCGCGGTCAACATGTTCGCGTTGTGGGTGCTGGGCCGGGACCTCGAGCTCGTCCTCGGCCGGTTGCGGTTCTCGCTGCTCTACGGGGTGTCGCTGCTCGGCAGCTCGGTCGCCGTGGTGCTGCTCGGCGAGCCCGCGCGTCCCGTCGCCGGCGCGTCCGGTGCGGTGTTCGGGCTGATGGGCGCCCTGCTCGTGGTGCTGCGCCGCCTGCGGATGAACCAGGGCCCGGCGCTGCTGACCATCGGCATCAACGTCGTGCTGAGCTTCACGATCCCGGGCCTGTCGCTGCTCGGGCACCTCGGCGGTCTCGTCACGGGCGTGCTCGTCGCCGTCGTGCTCGTGCACGGCCCGGCCCGCTCACGTCCCGCGGCCGGGCTCCTCGCCGTCGGCGGGATCGTCGTGGTGCTGATCGCCCTGGTCGCGGTCCGCTCGCTCGCGCTGGCCGCCTGAAGGCGCGCCCGACGCCCGCCGCCCCGCCCGGGCGCGCCGGTCCTGCAGGGCGTCGGCGACCTCCACCGGGTCGGTGCCGAGCTCGAGACGCCCCAGCACGAGCAGGCGGCCGTCCTCGTCGGCGTCCCGGACCTCCACCTCGAGGTAGGCCGCGGGCAGACCCATCCGGCGCATGCGCACCGCGCGCACGGCGTCCACCCGGGCCCAGGGCCAGGAGCGCCGGCCGGAGACACCGCGCAGCACGAGGCCGTCGTCGTCGGCGCGCAGCCGTGGCCGCGCGAACGCCCCGAACGCGGCGCCGAGCGCGAGGGCGAGCGCCGCGAGCCCGGTGAGCAGGCGCCCGGGCGGGTCGGTGGCGGCCACCGCCCAGGCACCCAGCCCGAGCGCGCCGGCCACCGCGAGGCCGACCGCGGGCCACGGCGGGGCCCAGGAATCGGTCATCGGGAGTTGTCCACAGGGTCCGTCCACAGCGGTGGACGAATCACATCGGTGTGGTTCAGCGCCACTTCATGGTCATCAGCAGCGACACGACGATCAGCCCGAAGCCGATGAGGAAGTTCCACGCGCCGAGGTCCTGCATGAACGGGATGGACTCGGAGGCGAGGTAGTTGACCACCAGCCACGCGAGCCCGAGCAGGCCGACGCCGAGCATGATGCCGACGTACGCCGGGTGCGACGGGCCGGCGGGCGCGGGCCCGGCCTTCGGGGGCGGGGTGTAGGCCGGCTTGCGGCGGACCTTGGACTTCGGCACGTCGGCTCCGATCAGCGGGACTCCCCCCGGAGTCTAGTGCACCCGTCCTGATCACCTGGCTCGTACGCTGGGGAGATGCGCGTCCTGGTCGTCGACAACTACGACAGCTTCGTCTACAACCTCGTCCAGTACCTCGCGCAGCTCGGCGCCGACCCCGTGGTGCGCCGCAACGACGTCGACGGGGTGGTCGACCTCGTCGACGAGGTGGACGGCGTGCTCGTCAGCCCCGGTCCCGGCACGCCCGCCGACGCCGGTGCGAGCACCGAGGTCATCCGCCGGTGCGCCTCGCTCGGGCGCCCGATGCTCGGCGTGTGCCTCGGCCACCAGGCGCTGGGTGCGGCCTACGGCGGCGTCGTCGACCGCGCGCCCGAGCTCCGCCACGGCAAGACCTCGCTGGTGCACCACGAGGGCGCGGGAGTGCTCGCCGGGCTGCCCAGCCCGTTCACGGCCACGCGGTACCACTCGCTGACCGTCCTGCCCGACACGATCCCCGCCGAGCTGGAGCCCACCGGCTGGACCGCCGACGGCGTGCTCATGGCGATGCGCCACCGGGAGCTGCCGCTCGAGGGCGTGCAGTTCCACCCCGAGTCGGTGCTCACGCAGGACGGCCACCGGTTGCTCGCGACCTGGATGGGCGCGAGCGGCCACCCCGTGGACGACGGCGTGGTCGACCGGCTCACCGAGGGCCTGCGGGCCCTGGCGCTGGCCGCCGCCCCACCCGCCTGAGCACCGGGGAGCTCAGTTCCCGCCCGGGAACAGCCCGCCGCCGTCGTCGCTGCCGGGCTGGTAGCGCCCGACGACGACCGCCACGCTCGAGCCGGGGTCGGCCGACGACCCGGCGGTCGGGTTCTGGCTGAGGATCTTCCCGTCCTGCGACGGGTCGTTCACCGACTGGGACGTCCGCTGCAGGTTGCCGCCGCGGAACCCGGCCGAGACCAGCGTCTGCACGGCGTCGGAGGGCAGCTGCCCGACCAGGGAGGGCACCTGCACCTGTCCCTGGTTGCCGCGCGAGACGCGCAGCGTCACCGACGAGTTCCGCGGCACCTGCGCGCCGGCGCTCGGCGAGGTCGAGACGACCGTCCCCGCCGTGCCGCCCCCGTCGACCTCGGTGACGTCGACCCGCAGGCCGACGCCCTCCAGCGTGGTCGTCGCGGTCTGGCGGTCCTGGCCGGTGACGTCGGGCATCCGCAGCGTCTCGCGCTGGCGCCCGATGGTCAGCTGCACCGGGGTGCCGGGCGCGAGGAACTGCCCCGCCGCCGGCTCCTGGGCGAGCACCCGGCCGATCTGGCTCGCGTCGTCGACCTCGCGCTGCTGGGGGACCGGGGCGAGGGAGAGACCGAGGCGCTGCACGGACGCCTGGGCCTCGTTGGCGGTCTGACCGGTGAGGTCGGGGACCTGCACCCGGTCGGGCCCGCGACCGACGCGCAGCTCGACGACGCTGCCCGGGGCCACCTCGAGCCCGCCCGTCGGGTTCGTCGTGACGACCTGGCCGACCTGCTCCGGGGTGGACGCCACCGGCACGACGGTGGGTCGCAGGCCCGCCGTGGACAGCGTCTGCAGGGCCGCCGCCTGCGGCTGGCCCACGACCGTCGGCACCGCGACCGCGTTGGCCGACGGGGAGAACAGGAAGTACGCCCCGGCCAGCGCCGCGAGCAGGGCCAGCACGGCGGCGAACCCGATCGCCCGTCGCCGGCCGCGGCGCCGCCGGGCCTCGGCCTGCTCGGCCTGCCACTCGGCGAAGTCGTCGACCTGGTCCACGGGCCCGGTGACCCCGGCGACCGGGTGGCCGCCGGTCATGTACTCGGTGCGCTCCTGCTCGGTCATCACCATCGGCGCGCCCGGCTGCTCGCCGGACAGGACCCGGTAGAAGTCCTCGCGCATCTCGTCGGCGCTCTGGTAGCGGTTCGACGGGTTCTTGGCCAGCGACTTCAGCGTGATGGCGTCGAGCGCCGGCGGCACGTGCGGGTTGATCTCCGACGGGGCCGGCGGGTCCTCCCGCACGTGCTGGTAGGCGATGGCGACCGGCGAGTCGCCGGTGAACGGGGGCCGGCCGGTGAGCAGCTCGAAGAGCACGCAGCCGGTGGCGTACACGTCGGAGCGGGCGTCGACCGACTCGCCGCGGGCCTGCTCGGGTGAGAGGTACTGCGCGGTGCCGATCACCGCGGCGGTCTGGGTGACGGCGGGCTGGGCGTCGGACAGCGCCCGCGCGATGCCGAAGTCCATCACCTTCACCGCGCCGGCCGGCGTGATCATGATGTTGGCCGGCTTGACGTCGCGGTGGATGATCCCGTGGCGGTGGGAGTAGTCCAGCGCCGCGCAGACGTCGGCGAGGACCTCGCAGACCCGGAAGGGCTCCATCGGGCCCTCGGTCTTGACGATGTCGCGCAGCGTCCGCCCCGCCACGTACTCCATCACGATGTAGGGCAGCGGCACGTCGTCGGTCGGGGTCTCGCCGGTGTCGTAGACGGCCACGATCGCCGGGTGGTTCAGGGCGGCCGCGTTCTGCGCCTCGCGGCGGAACCGGACCTGGAACTGGGGGTCGCGCGCGAGGTCGGCGCGCAGGACCTTGATCGCCACGTCGCGGCCCAGGCGGACGTCGCGCCCGCCGTGCACCTCGGACATGCCGCCGTAGCCGAGCGCGGGCCCCAGTTCGTAGCGCTCGGACAGCAGCCGTGGCGTCGTCATCCTCAGAACTCCTGACAGGTGACGGTCACGGTCTCGCCGCGGGGGACGTCGCCGGTGGGCGACAGGTAG
The DNA here is from genome assembly GCF_028737205.1 of Actinomycetospora lutea. Lineage (GTDB taxonomy): Bacteria > Actinomycetota > Actinomycetes > Mycobacteriales > Pseudonocardiaceae > Actinomycetospora > Actinomycetospora lutea. The sequence continues at coordinate 37,557 of NZ_JAQZAL010000023.1, forward strand.
AGCACTCGGCAGCGCGACGGGTCGGACGGCTCCCCGCCGAGGATCGTGGCGATCTCGGGGTCGAGGCCCGACTCGCGCAGGGCGGCCGAGGCCACCGACGCGGGACGCCCGACGTAGTCGACGGGGTTGACGCTGACGCCGTTCGCGGCCGACGAGGACGTCGTCGTGCGGGAGCTGCGCGTCGTGGTCGGGCTCGCCGTCGTGGTGGTGGACGACGCGGTCGTGCTCGCCACCGGGGGCGGTGGGGCCGACGTCTCGGCCGAGTTGACCACCCAGAGCACGCCCGCGAGCAGCAGCAGGGCGACCACCGCGAGGGCGGCGACCGTGCCCCAGGGCCCGCGCCGGCGCGGCTGCTCGGGCTGGGACGCCCAGCGGTCGGGGCGCTCGGCGCCGCGTGGCGGCGAGGGCTCGCGCGACATCGCGGGCGCGACGCGGGTGGACGGGTTCACGCGCTCGGTGAGCGCGGTGGCCTGGCCGGGCAGGGGGAGCGGCTCGCCGCGGCGGACCGCGCCGACCGCCTGCGCGAACTCGCCGCCCGTGGCGTAGCGCTGGCGCGGATCCTTGGCCAGCGTCGCCTCGATGAGCTGGCGGACGACCGGCGGGACGTCGTTCGGCAGCGGCGGCAGCGGGTCGCGGATGTGCATCATCGCGACCGTGACGGCGTTCTCCGAGAGGTACGGGCGGCGCCCGGCGAGGCACTCGTAGCCCACGACGCCGAGCGAGTAGACGTCCGAGGCGGGCCCCGCGTCGCCGCCGCCCGCCTGCTCCGGGGCGATGTAGTGCGCGGTGCCCATGACCATGCCCGAGCGGGTCACCGGCGCCGCGTCGACGGCCTTGGCGATGCCGAAGTCGGTGATCTTCACCTGGCCCGACGGCATCACCAGGATGTTGCCCGGCTTGACGTCGCGGTGGACCAGCCCGCGCTCGTGCGCGGCCTCGAGCGCCCAGCCGGACTGCTCGAGGATGTCGAGGGTGTAGTCGACGCCGAGGCGCCCGTGGACCGCGAGGATCTGGGCCAGCGGCTCGCCGCGCACCAGCTCCATCACGAGGTAGGCGGTGGGCACCTGGACCGTGCCGTTGGCGGTGGACCACTCGGTGGTTGTCTCGCCGTAGTCGTGCACGGCGGTGATGCCGGAGTTGTTCAGCGAGCCCGCGGTGCGCGCCTCGGTGCGGAAGCGGTGCAGGAACTCGGGGTCCCCGGTGAGCTCCGCCTTGAGGATCTTGACCGCGACGGTGCGGCCCAGCCGGGAGTCCTCGGCCTCCCAGACCTCGCCCATGCCGCCGACCGCGATCCGCCGGCCCAGCCGGTAGCGGTCGCCGATCAGCGATCCCGTCGTGGGCGCCACTAGGAACCACTCCCCAGGGCGGCCGCGATCACCGCGCGCCCGATCGGGGAGGCGACCGAGCCGCCGGTGGCCTCCTCGCCGCGGTTGCCGCCCCGCTCGACGATCACCGACACGGCGATCTGCGGGTTCGGCACCGGCCCGAAGGCGTCGTACCAGGTGTGCGGCGGGTTGGTCTTGGGGTTCGCGCCCCACTCGGCGGTGCCGGTCTTCGACGCGATCTGGACCCCGGGGATGCGGCCCTGCCCGGACCCGTTGTTCTCCGAGCCGATCATCAGCTGGGTCAGGGTGTCCGCCGTCGACTGCGAGAACGCGCGGGCCAGCCGGTCGGGCTCGGTGGACTCGACGGTCGAGAGGTCCTGGCCCTGGATCTGGGCGACCGTGGTCGGGGTCATCGGCACCCCGCCGTTGGCGACGGTGGCGGCGATCTGGGCGTTCTGCAGCGGGGTCAGGCGCACGTCGCGCTGCCCGATGCCCGACTGGGCGGTGGAGGCGCCGTCGGCGAGGTCGCCGAGCCGCGAGGCCTGCACCGGCATCGGCACGGTGAGCGCCGGGTTCTCGAAGCCCAGCGAGGTCGCCATCGCCCGCAGCCGCTCGGCGCCGACCTGGGCCGCGAGGTTCGCGAACGGCCCGTTGCAGGACTTCGCGAACGCGGTCGCGAACGGCACCGTGGCGCCGGGGCCGCAGGGCTTGCCGTCGTAGTTCTCGAGCGTCGTCGTGCTGTCCGGCAGCGTGATCCGCGGCGCCGCGGTCACCGGGGCCTCCGGCGTGATCGCGCCGGCCTCGAGCGCCGTCGCCGTCGTGACGATCTTGAACGTCGACCCGGGCGGGTAGGTCTCGCTGGTCGCCCGGTTGGTCAGCGTCGGCGGGTCGTCCTCGGTGAGCTCGTTCCAGGCGTTCTGCTGGGTGGTGCCGGAGTGGCTCGCCAGCGGGTTCGGGTCGTACGACGGCGTCGAGACCATCGCGAGGATCTCGCCGGTCTGCGGCCGGATGGCGACCACCGAGCCCTGGTAGCCGCGCGAGGTCATCGCCTCGTAGGCGGCGCGCTGGATCCGCGGGTCGATGCTCAGCACCACGTTGCCGCCGGCGGGGTCGCGCCCGGTGACGGCGTCGGAGATGCGGCGCACGAACAGACGGTCGTCGGTGCCGTTGAGCACCGGGTCCATCGCCCGCTCCATGCCGCCCGCGCCGTAGATCTGCGAGTAGTAGCCGGTGACCGGCGCGTAGAGCGGGCCGTCGGTGTACTGGCGCTGGTAGCGCAGCCGGTCGCCGGGGTCGGGGCTCTGCACGCTCTGGGCGAGCACCTCGCCGCCGGCCGAGATCTGGCCGCGCTGGCGGGAGTACTCGTCCAGCAGGACACGGGCGTTCCGCGGGTCCGCGCGGTACTCGTCGGCCTTGACGACCTGGATCCAGGTGGCCTGCCCCAGCAGGAGCAGGATCAGGACCATGACCGCGAGGGAGACCCGTCGCAGCGGGGTGTTCACTCTCCTCGGGTCCTTCCTCGCGGGGCCTGGTCGGGGTGTCCGGCCGGGGCGCCGGCCTCGTGGCGCACGCTGCCGTGCGGCGGGGTGCGCACCTGGTCGCGCGAGACCATCTCGGTGCTCGCCTCGGCCAGCGGCGCGAGCGGGGCCTGCTGCCCGGGCACGGGCGTCCCGGGCCGCTTGTCCTGGCTCGGCTGGCGGGCAGCGTTCGACACCCGCAGCACGAGCGCGACGAGAGCGTAGTTGGCCACCAGCGACGAGCCGCCGTAGGACACGAACGGCGCGGTGATGCCGGTGTTCGGGATGAGGTTGATGACGCCGCCGACGACGACGAACACCTGCCAGGCGATCGCGAAGCCCAGCCCCGCGGCGAGCAGCTTGCCGAACGTGTCGCGCACGGCCAGCGCACTGCGCATCGCGCGGGTGGCGAGCAGGCAGTAGATGAGCAGCAGCGCCGCGATCCCGACGAGGCCGATCTCCTCGCCGAGCGAGGTGAAGATGAAGTCGGTGCTCGAGAAGGGCACGAGCTCGGGGCGCCCGGCGCCGAGCCCGGTGCCGCCCATCCCGCCCGTCGCGAGGCCGAAGAGGCCCTGGCTGACCTGGAACCCGCGGCCGTTGTAGTCCGCGAAGGGGTCGAGCCACACCGAGACGCGGACCTGCACGCGGGACACGAAGGTCCACGCGGCGAAGGCGCCCGCGCCGAAGATGGTGAGGCCGATGAGCACCCAGGAGATGCGCTCGGTGGCCACGTAGAGCATCACGAGCACGATCCCGAAGAACATGAGGGACGTGCCGAGGTCGGACTCGAAGACCAGGACGGCCATCGCGACGCCCCAGGCCACGAGCAGCGGACCGAGGTCGCGGGGCCGGGGGAAGGTCATGCCGAGGAAGTGCTTGCCGGCGCTGGTGAACAGGTCGCGCTTGACCACCAGGAACGACGCGAAGAAGACGACGAAGAGGATCTTCGCGAACTCGCCGGGCTGGATGCTGGCCGGCCCGAGGCGGATCCAGATGCGGGCGCCGTTGACCTCGGAGAGCGAGGCCGGCAGCACCGCGGGCAGGGCCAGCAGGATCAGGCCGACGAACCCGGCCGTGTAGCCGTAGCGCGCGAGCGTGCGGTGGTCGGGCACGAGCCACAGCACGCCGACGAAGAACACGAGGCCGATCGCGGTCCAGCCGACCTGGCGCACCGCCTCCTGGGCGGGCTCCTCGTTGCCGAGGCTGACCGCGCGCGCGATCCGGGCCAGGTCGATCCGGTGGATCATGACCAGCCCGATGCCGTTGAGCAGCGCCGCGAGCGGGAGCACCAGCGGGTCGGCGTAGGGCGCGAACTTGCGCACGGCGAGGTGCGCGAGCGCGAGCAGCGCCATGTACGCGGCGCCGAGGTAGAGCAGCGCCCAGGTGAGCTCCTGCTCCTGGTTGGCCTCGACCAGGACGAGCGCGCCGGTGGTGATGACGGCGGCGAGGCCGAGCAGCGCGAGCTCGACCCCGCGGCGGGTCGAGACGGCGGCCGCGACCGCCGGCCGCAGCGCGGTGCGGTCGGCGGGGCGGTCGATCCCGGAGACCCCGGGCGCACCGTTCTGGGCGCCGGGAGCGGTGGGCCGCGTCACTACGGCACCCGGCAGTCCCGGCCCGGGACCTGCGGCTCGGTCGGTGCGGGCGAGGCCACGGGGGCCTGACCGGCGACGTCGGGGGTGCCCGGCGGGACGGGCGCGGGGGTGGGGACGCCACCGGCGGGCGGCACGGCGCCCGGGACGGCGCCGGCGGGAGCGGGCGGCTCGCACGGCGGGAGCATCTGCTCGGTGCGCAGCCGGTCGACGGTCGCCTCGGCGCGCGGGAGGTCCTCGACGCGGATGCCGTCACCGGCCAGCTGCTGGCGGGCGACGGGGGTGAGGTCGGCGACCCGGACCCCCGAGTCCTGCGCGACGCTCTGGAGCGCGACGCCGAGGAACGTGCCGGGCACGCCCTGGTAGATCACGACGGTGTCGTCGTCGCCGGCCACGTAGTACTGGCTGCTGACGTACACGGTGGCGGCGAGCACGGCGATGCCGGCGAGGGCGACCACGGCCAGCGCGGCGAGCGCCAGGCGCAGCCGGCCGCGGCCGGGGCGCCGGCGGGAGGAGTCGGAGGACACCGGGGCCGGGCGGGGCTCGGGCTCGCTGCGGGTCAGCGTGGCGGCGGAGGCGCGCGCGGCCGCGGAGTCGCCGGGCGGGGGGTCGGCGCGGCCGTCGCCGGCGGCGCCGCCGTAGATGGGGTCGTGCTCGCCGAAGTCGACGTCGACCACGTCGGCGACGATGCAGGTGACGTTGTCGGGGCCGCCGCCCTTGAGCGCGAGCTCGATGAGCCGGTCCGAGCAGTCCTGCGGGTCGGCGATCGTGAGGGCCTCGGCGAGGGTCTCGGCGCTGACGACCCCGGAGAGCCCGTCGGAACAGAGCAGGTAGCGGTCGCCGGAGCGGGCCTCGCGCACGGTGAGCGCGGGCTCGACGTCGTGGCCGGTCAGCGCGCGCAGGAGCAGCGAGCGCTGGGGATGGCTCGCCGCCTCGTCCTCGGTGATCCGGCCCTCGTCGATGAGCGACTGCACGAAGGTGTCGTCGCGGGTGATCTGGGTGAGCACGCCGTCGCGGAACAGGTAGGCCCGCGAGTCGCCGACGTGCACCATGCCCAGCCGGCTGCCGGCGAAGAGCACGGCGGTGAGCGTCGTGCCCATGCCGTCGAGGTCGGGCTCCTCGGCGACCAGCTCCGTGATCGCGTCGTTGCCCTGGGCGGTGGCTTCGGCGAGCTCGCCCAGGAGGTCGTCGCCCGGCTCGTCGTCGTCCAGCGGCACGAGGGCGGCGATGACGAGCTTCGAGGCCACCTCACCGGCCGCGTGTCCGCCCATGCCGTCGGCGAGGGCGAGCAGGCGCGGGCCCGCGTAGACCGAGTCCTGGTTGTTCTGCCGCACCAGGCCCCGGTCACTGCGAGCGGAGTAGCGCAGCACCAGGGTCACGGGTCGATCCTGCACGGAAGGGGACGGGGCGTCGTCACCCGGGTCCGGATGGGGGGCCGACCGCCCGGCGAGCTGGTCATGAGCGGAGCTCGATGACCGTCTTGCCGATCCTGATCGGTGTCCCCACGGGGACGCGGGTGGGTCCGGAGACCTTGTTGCGGTCGAGGTACGTGCCGTTCGTCGACCCGAGGTCCTCGACGTACCAGTCGTCACCCGACTGGGAGATCCGGGCATGCCGGGTCGACGCGTAGTCGTCGTCGAGCACCAGCGTCGAGTCGTCCGCCCGCCCGAGCATGATCGGACGACCGTCCAGGGCGATGCGGGTGCCCGCGAGGGCGCCGGCGGTGACGATCAGGGCACGGGGCCCCGAGCGTCCGCCGCCGCGGGCCGGCTTGGACGAACCCCCTCGGGTGGAGGGACGTCGGCCGCCGGGCGCCGCGGCCCGCAGACCCGAGGCCGCGTAGAGGTCGCTGCGGACGACCCGCAACGCGGCGAGGACGAACAGCCACAGGAGGGCCAGGAATCCGGCCCTCGTGATCTGGAGGACGAGTTCGGGCACGCCGTCGGGCCTTCGGGCCTCAGCCCTGCGCGCGGAAGAGCAGCGCGCTGTGCCCGACCCGGATCGTGTCGCCGTCGGCGAGCTGCCAGGTCTGGACCGGCGTGCCGTTCACCGTGGTGCCGTTGGTCGACCCGAGGTCGGACAGGGTGGCCTGCTGGCCGTCCCAGTTGATCTCGAGGTGGCGACGCGAGACGCCGGTGTCGGCGAGGCGGAACTGCGCGTCCTGGCCGCGGCCGATGACGTTCGAGCCGTTGACGAGCTGGTACGAGCGGTTCGAGCCGTCGTCCAGCGTCAGCGACGCGGTCAGCTGGCGGGTCTGGACGCCGCCGTAGCCCTGCTGGCCGTACTGGTCGTAGCCGCCCTGCTGCTGGCCGTAGGGGTCGTAGCCGCCCTGTCCGTACTGGCCGCCGTAGCCGCCCTGCTGCTGGCCGTAGGGGTCGTAGCCCTGCTGGCCGTAGCCCTGCTGGGGCTGCCCGTACTGGTCGTAGCCGGGCTGGCCGTAGCCCTGCTGCTGGTAGCCCTGCTGCTGGTAGGGGTCGTAGCCCTGCTGCTGGCCGTAGCCCTGGGGCTGCCCGTACTGGTCGTAACCGCCCTGCTGCGGGTATCCCTGCTGCTGGCCGTACCCCTGCTGCGGCTGGCCGTACTGGTCGTAGCCGCCCTGCTGCGGGTAACCGCCCTGCTGGCCGTACGGGTCGTAGCCGCCCTGCTGGGGGTAGCCGCCCTGCTGCGGGTAGCCCTGCTGCGGCTGGCCGTACTGGTCGTAGCCGGGCTGGCCGTACCCCTGCTGCGGGTAGCCGCCCTGCTGCGGGTAGCCGCCCTGCTGGCCGTAGGGGTCCTGCTGGCCGTAGTTGCCGTCGCGACCCTGCTGGTCGTCCGGGTAGCGGCCGGGTGCCTGACTCATGGGCTGTTCTCCTGCGGATCGGGGGCTCGCGGCCCGTCGCCGCGACGCGTCGGGGTCAACGGACGACCTGGTGCGGAACTGTCCCGTGTGCAGCGCGTCGGAACGCTCCAGAGAGACTACGACCTCACCGTAAGTCTCCCACCCGCCCTCCGTGAGGTGCTCCTCGACGACCTCGATGAGCGAGTGGGTGATGGTCTCCTCGTCGCCGGCCAGGCGTTCGTGGTCCGCGGGACTGAGCACCACCGTGTACTGATTGGGCGCCAGGCGGCGCCCACCTGCCAACTCTCGCACGCCGTCCTCCGCCTCACGGCGAAGACCCTGTGCGATCTCCTGCGGGACGACCTTGCCACCGAACACGCGTGCGAAGGCGTCACCCACCAGACCTTCGAGCTTGCGCTCGAAGCGCTGTGCGCGCCCCACCGCGATCCCTCCTCGTCCGACGCTCGCGCCGTCGTCCCGACACCTGCTGCCCCGTCCGGCATGTCGCCACACCGGCCGGGAGGATTCGATGGTATCGGTCGCCGCGAGCGGGGCGCCGACCTCCTTCCGGGAGGCCGGATCCGTGCGTGCTAGCGTTTCCGGCAGATCACTCCGGGCGAGTGGCGGAATGGCAGACGCGCACGGTTCAGGTCCGTGTATCCGGAAGGATGTGGGGGTTCAACTCCCCCCTCGCCCACCAGAACAGCAGGGCCCCGGTCGTGACCCACGGCCGGGGCCTTCGTCATATCCCCACCCGGGAGAGGAACGGCACGATGCACGACGCACGCCTCCTGCTCGAGCTCGGCGACGAGGCGGTGCGCCGCCTCGCCCGACGCGGCTACTCGCTCGACCTCGCGGGGCTGGAGGCGATGTCGTCGCGGCGGGCGGCGGCGATCGGCGCGGTGGACGAGCTGCGGGCGGAGTCGAAGCGGGCCGCCGGCGAGGTGGGGAAAGCTGCGAAGTCGGGCTCCTCGTCCGCGGAGGTGGATGCGCTCAAGGAGCGGGCCCGCGAGCTCAAGGACCGCATCCGCGAGGCCGAGGACGAGGTCGACACCGCGGAGACCGCGCTGCGCGACCTGCTGCTGACGATCCCGAACCTGCCGGCCGACGACGCCCCCGACGGCGACTCCGACGCGGACGCCGTCGAGGTGCGCCGGGTCGGCGAGGTCCCGGCCCTCGGGTTCACCCCGCGCGACCACGTCGAGCTCGGCGAGGCCATGGGGATCCTCGACCTCGGCCGGGCGGCCAAGCTCTCCGGCGCCCGTTTCTCGGTGACGCGCGGCCCGGGCGCGGTGCTCGAACGGGCGCTCGCGTCCTTCTTTCTCGCGCTGCACACCGGCCGGCACGGCTACACCGAGTTCTCGGTGCCCTACCTCGTCACCGCGGCCACCATGACCGGCACCGGCCAGCTGCCCAAGTTCGAGGAGGACCTCTTCCGCACGGGCACCGGCGACCGGGACCTCTACCTCATCCCCACCGCCGAGGTGCCGCTCACGGCGATGCACGCCGACGAGATCCTCGAGACCGAGACGCTGCCGCGCGCCTACACCTCCTGGACGCCGTGCTTCCGCTCGGAGGCCGGCTCCTACGGCCGTGACACCCGCGGCATCCTGCGGCTGCACCAGTTCTCGAAGGTGGAGCTGGTGCGGGTCTGCGCGGCCGAGGACTCGCGCGCCGAGCTCGAGGTCATGCTCACCCACGCCGAGGCCTGCCTGCAGGAGCTCGGGCTGGCCTACCGCGTGGTGAAGCTCGCCGCGGGCGACATGGGCTTCAACGCGCAGCTCACCTACGACATCGAGGTCTGGCTGCCCAGCCAGGACACCTTCCGCGAGATCTCCTCGTGCTCCGACTGCGGTACCTTCCAGGCGCGCCGCTCGGGCATCCGCAGCAAGGACGTCCGGGGCGGGCGCGGCCAGGTGGCGACGCTGAACGGCTCGGGCCTGCCGATCGGGCGCACGATGGCCGCGGTGCTCGAGCAGTGCCAGTCCGAGGACGGGTCGGTGACGCTGCCCGAGGCCCTCGTCCCGTTCACCGGCTTCCGGCGCCTGCTCCCGGACGGCACGCCCGAGTAGTCACCGCCTGATCGCGGCCAGCTGGTGGGCGTGGCCCACCAGCCGGCCCGCCGGATCCCAGACGCGGCAGGTCTCGTGCATGCGGTCGGCGCCCGCGCGCTCGACCCACTGCACGACGCGCAGCGGACCGGGCGCCGGCGCGGCGACCACGTGCGCGGACAGCGACATGGTCGGCGACCAGCCCGACAGGCCCATGTCGAACGTGGCCGGCGGCAGCACGTCGAGCGCCACGAGCAGGCCCTCGGGGGTCCATGGCTCGCCGGACGCGAGCGAGGCCCAGCCCGCGAGGCGACCCTCGCCCGACGGGCGCCCGTGCAGGAAGCCCGCGGTGCGCGGGTCGAGGCGCGTGTCGACCACATCCATGATCGGCAGCGAGCCGCGGCCGTCGTCGTCGGACCCCGACGGGCTGCGCGGGCATTCCTCGCGGGGCGTGAGCTCCGGCGCCGCGGGCTCGACGTCGTCGGGCGTCGGCGGTGCGGGCGGGCCCAGGACGAACGCGGCCTCGACGGCCGGCCCGCCCTGGTCGAGGCGCACGCGCAGCTGCGAGGCGCCGCGCCCGAGGCGCAGGACGGTGACCTCGAGCGACGCCGGCCCGGGCTCGGGCGCCTGCAGGTAGGTGCCGGTGACCGCCTGCGGGCACGTGTGCCCGGGCCGCTCGGCGGCGATCGTCTCGCGCGCGGCGCGGGCCAGGACGGCGAGCAGGTAGCCCCCGTGGAGCTTCGGGCCGATCGTCCACTGGTCGTCGAGGATGATCGTGAAGCGGCCGGCCTCGTCGGTCGGCTCGGGGCGGGTGGCCTTGTCGTACTCAGCCACGGCGATCCGGACGGTCAGCGGCGACCCGGGTCACGACTGCGGCGGGCGCGGCCAGTCGGCCGAGTCGTCGCGCGGCGGATGCGTCGGACGGCCCGGGTCGGTGGGCGCCTCCGACGGCGGCGTGGCGGCCGGCGGGCCGACGGGACCGGTCGGCGGCTCCGTCGTGGCCGACGCGCCGGGGGCGGTGGGCGTCGCGCCGGGCGGCGTGCTCGACGGGCCGGTGGCCGGACCGGCGCCCGCGGGACCGGTGGTCGTGGGGCCGGTGGCAGTGGGACCGGTGGCGGTGGGGCCGGTGGCCTGCCCGGGGCCCGGGGTGCCGTCACCCGCCGCGGCGCCGGGCGCCTGCGGCTCGCCGGTGCCCTGCTTGGCGGCCCAGCCGACGCCCTCGCCGGCCTTCGCCTCGGCCTTGCCGATCTGCTCGGAGTACTTGCCGCCGGTCTTCTGGTCGACCCAGCGGGCGGCCTTCCCGATCGCGCCGAGGATGCTCTGCTCGTTGTCGGCGACCTTCTTGCTGGCCGTGTCGCGCAGGTCGTTCGCGAACTGCTTGCCCTGCTGGACGTAGTCGTCGCGGCTCATGGGTCCTCCGTGATGACCGGTGATGACCGGTGGTGACCAGGGTTCGGGATCGAACCGTACCCGCGTCGCCACCCGCCCCACACCCGTGCGCGGACGCCCCCCGGGGCGCCGGTGGTATCGCCCGGGGAGGCCTCTGCGGCAGGGTGGCCGTCGGACGCGGCGAGCGGGCCAGGCACGATGGGCAGGCACCCCGGACATCTCGGGGCCGCCCGGATACGTTCGGACTCGGGACGGACGAGGGACGGGCGAGGGACCGACGAGACGGAACCGGCGACCGCCGGAGCACCGGAACGAGGAGGCGCGCGGGCGTGAGTTCGACGGAGGCGGGCCCGCCGCCCACCGTGGGTGGAGGGCGGTACACCCTCGGCGACCTCATCGGCCGCGGCGGTGCCGCCGAGGTCTTCCGGGCGCGCGACGAGCTCCTAGGCCGCGACGTTGCCGTCAAGCTCTTCCCGGCCGGCGTCGGCGAGGCCGACGAGTCCCGGCGCCAGCGCGAGGTCCAGACGCTCGCCGGGATGAACCACCCCGGCCTGGTGACGATCTACGACGTCGGCCAGGAGCGCGACCGCGCCTACTTCGTGATGCAGCTCATCGAGGGCGAGTCCCTCGCCGACCGCATCCGCAGCGGCCCGCTCGCGCTCGGCGACGTCGTCGCCCTCGGTTCGGCCCTCGGCGACGCGCTGACCTACGTGCACCGCCACGGCGTCGTGCACCGCGACATCAAGCCCGGCAACGTGCTGCTCGACACCGACGGGCGCCCGCACCTGTCGGACTTCGGCATCGCGGTGCTCGCGGACGCCACCAACATCACCGCCACCGGCATGGTCATCGGCACCGCGTCCTACCTGTCGCCGGAGCAGGTGCGCGGCCAGCAGGTCGGGCCGGCCTCCGACGTCTACGCGCTGGGCCTGGTGCTCCTCGAGTGCATCACCGCGCGGCGCGAGTACCCGGGCAACGCGCTCGAGGCCGCGGTCGCCCGCCTCCACCGCGCGCCCGAGATCCCGGCGGACCTGCCGGCGCCGCTGGGCAACCTGCTCGCGGCGATGACGCTCGACGAGCCCACGGAGCGCCCGAGCACCGAGCAGGTGGTCGGCGAGCTGCGGATGATGGCCCGCGAGGCCGGGATGGACGCCCAGACCGTGCTCGCCCCGGCGCCGGTCACCGGCAGCGGCGCGATGCGCACCACCGCGATGGGCCCGGGCCCCGGCGCGACCGCCTACGCCCCGATGGGGGGCGCCACGACCAGCGGCCCGACGCGCCACATGGGCACCCCTCCGGGTGGCTACGCCCCGGCGGCCTACGGCGCCACGGGCGCGTACGGCGCCGCCGACCCGACCGCGCTCGTCGGCCCCGACGACCCCCGGACCGCCGGCGGCCAGGCCCCGCAGCGCCGGGGTCGGCGGGCGGCGATCGTCGCGCTGCTGGCGCTGCTGCTCGCCGGCGGCGTCGGCGGGTACCTCCTGCTCTCCAACCAGGAGGAGGCGGCGCCGCCCGCGCTGCCGCCCGCCCCGCCGGTCTTCTCGTCGAGCACGACGACCACCACCGAGCAGGAGACGACCACCCGCTCGCGGCGCACGACCACCGAGGCGCCCACCACGACGACCGTCGCCCCGCCGCCGGTGGTCCCCACCACGCGGACGACGACCACGACGACGGCGGCACCGAACCCCGGTGGCGGCGCCGGGGGCGGCGGCACCGGCGGTGGCGGCACGGGCGGCGGAGGCGGCGCCAACCCGCCCGGCGGCGAGGACGGGGACCCGCTCACCCCGGAGTGAGCGGGCTGCTCAGCCCGCCGGCGCGCCGAACTCGCCCGCGAGCACACCGCGCCGGAACGCGACCCACTCGTCGTCGCGGAAGCGCAGCACCGCGCCCGACGAGTGCTCGCGCACCCGGCGTCCGTCACCGTCGTCCGGCGTGACCTCGACCGCGCCGTTGGCGGACGGGGCGTCGCGGGCGACCTCGTCGAGGAACGCCGTCCAGGCGGGCCCGTCGAGGTGGAGCACCGCGCCCTCGCCGTGCTCCTTGGTGTCGCGCAGACAGGTCGCGCCGTCGGCCTCGAGGACCTCGACGCAGCTCGCACCGTTCGAGCTGAAGCTGGAGGTCCGCCATCCGTGTTCGATCATGGATTCGTCTCCTTGCACCGTGGGGAGCGATGCGGCCGCGGCACGGCGCCGGGGCTCGGGGGGCCTCAGGGGCTCAGCGCAGCGCGCCGGTCGCGGATCACCTCGAGGGAGGCGTCGTGCGGCAGCGCTGCGGAGCGGAGTCTGGCAGCGGCGGTGCGGTATCCGCCAATCCGGTCGGGATCCTGGACGTAGACCGCTCCGTCCTGGAACTCCACGTAACCGATCGATCGCGCAGCGTCGAAATCGAGCAGCGTGAACTCGCCGTCGAGCCCGTCGTGCACGGCCACGGCCAGCGGCATCACCCGGATGCTGACGTTCTCCTGCTCCGACAGCCTCAGCAGGTGCTCGAGCTGCTCGGCCATCACCGCCGGGCCGCCGACGAGACGGTCGAGGATCGTCTCCTCGATCACCGCCTCGTAGTGCAGCGGCCGCGCGGTGTCGTGCAGGCGCTGCTGGCGCGCGAGGCGCAGCGCCACGACGCGGTCGACGTCGACGACGGGCACGCGCAGCGCGTCGGCGAGCAGCGCGGTGGCGTACGCGCGCGTCTGCAGCAGCCCGTGCAGCAGGAGCGGCTCGTAGGCGAACGCCGCGGTCGCCAGGCCCTCGACGCCGACGAAGGTGCGCAGCCAGTCGGGCACGACGTCGGCGAACGGCGCCCACCACGTGCCGCGGTCGGCGGCCGAGGCGAGCGAGGCGAGCCGTTCGACGTCGGCGACCTCGGCGCCGTAGGACCGCAGGAGCCGCGCGACCTCGTCGGGCCGCTGCTGGTTCTTCCCCTGCTCGAGATAATTGATCTTCGCATGGGTGCAGTCGAGCACCCGGGCCGCGGCGGTCTGGGTGTGACCCGCGCTCTCGCGCGCCGACCGCAGCTCGTGCCCGATCAGCCAGCGCAGCGCGCTGGGGTCGGACCGGTCCGGTCCGCCACCCCCGCGTCGTTCCGTCTCCCCCGCTTCGGCGGTGCGATCCACGCCCCGCGTACCTCCTGCAGCCCCCTGCGACACCGCCGGTCGGCGCCGGTCGACCGAAGGGTAGCCACCTGTCACGACACCAACCGGTGAACTACTCTTTCCTCTACATGTAATTGCGCCGTGAACGACGTGGAGGCCGCGGTGTCCGACCCCTCCGTCGATCCGCTCCCGCGAGCGACCGGCGCCCCGGCGGTGCCGTCGACCCCCGGCGAGGCCACGTGGATCCTCCCCGCCGAACCGGTCGGCGGGACGACGACCACCACCGCCACCGGGCACCGCGCGACGCTCACGCACTGCCGGTGCGGGCTGCCGGTCGGCGGCGAGGGCTACGACGTGTCGGTCGATCCCGAGCCGCCCGACCTCGTGACGGTGACCGTGCTCGGCCAGGTCCCGGGCGTCACCCGCTGGGACCGGGGCGCCGACGGGCTCTGGCACGCGGCCCGCACGCGCTACCAGGCGCCGACGCCCCCGGTGCCCTGGCGCGCACTCGGCGTCTGCTCCGCGCGCCGGCGCCACCGCATCGTCCCGGTGACACGACTCGATCGCTAGGCGTGCCGGCGGAAGAGCGGCGCCCGCCCGGGCGGCTGCTCGACGTCACCGACCGCCGGCGCGGGCGGCACCTCCCGCGTCGCCGGCTCGGCGGACGTCAGCTTGACGTCCTCGCCGTGGTGGCCGATCTCGAGGTCGTCGCCGCTCTCGAGCGTGTAGGTCGCCTCCGCGCTCTCGATCGCGACGTGCAGCGAGCGCCCCCGCCACTGGATGCGGAACCGCAGGCCGGAGAGCGCCTCGGGCAGGCGCGGCGCGAAGGTGAGCCGCCCGTCGTGGGTGCGCATGCCGCCGAGCCCCATGACGATCGAGGTCCACGCGCTGCCCATCGCCGCGAGGTGCACGCCGTCGCGGACGTTGTGCTCGAGGTCGGCGAGGTCCATCTGCGCCGACTCGCACAGGTAGTCATAGGCGAGGTCGAGGTGGCCGGTCTCGGCGGCCATCACCGCGAGCGTGCCGGGGGAGAGCGAGGAGTCCCGGACGGTGACGCGCTCGTAGTAGACGAAGTTGTCGTACTTCTGCTGCGGGGTGAAGGCGTCCGGGCACTGCACCATCGCCAGCACGAGGTCGGGCTGCTTGACGACCTGCTTGCGGTAGAGGTCGAAGTACGGGTAGTTCAGCAGCAGCGGGTAGTTCTCCTCGGGCGTGTGCTCGAAGTCCCAGACGGCGTGCCGGGTGAAGCCCTCGCTCTGCTGGTGCACGCCGAGCGCCTCGTCGAACGGGATCACCATCGAGCTCGCGGCCGAGCGCCAGCTCGCGATCTCCTCGGGCGACACGTGCAGCCGTTCGGCCTCGCGGGGCCAGCGCACCGCGGCGTCGGCGGCGCCGCGCAGGTTCTTCTGCGCCATGAGGTTGGTGTAGACGTTGTTGTCGGCCACCGCGGAGTACTCGTCGGGGCCGGTGACGCCGTCGATGCGGAAGGCGCTGTCGCTGTCGTGGTGGCCCAGCGAGCGCCACAGCCGCGCCGTCGCGACCAGCAGGTCGACGCCGATCTCGCGCTCGAAGGCCTTGTCGTCGGTGGCGGCCACGTAGCGCATCACGGCGTCGGCGATGTCGGCGTTGACGTGGAACGCCGCGGTGCCGGCGGGCCAGTAGCCCGAGCACTCCTCGCCGTTGATCGTGCGCCAGGCGAACGCCGCGCCCTCGAGGCCGAGGTGGGCCGCGTGCGCGGTGGCGACGTCGAGCGTGCTGTGCCGCCAGCGCAGGGCGTCGGCGGCGGCGCGCGGCTGGGTGTACATGAACACCGGCAGCACGAACGTCTCGCCGTCCCAGAAGCTGTGGCCGTCGTAGCCCTGCCCGGTGAGGCCCTTGGCGCCGATCGCGCGGTGCTCGGCGCGCGCCCCGGCCTGCAGCACCTGGAACAGGCAGAAGCGCAGGGCCTGCTGCAGGCGCGGGTCGCCGTCGATCTCGAGGTCGGCCTTCGCCCAGAACGCGTCGAGGTACTCCCGCTGCGCGGCGAGCAGGCCGTCCCAGCCGGTGTAGACCGACGCGTCGAGCGCGGCCTCGACCTGGTCGACGATGGCGGGCTGGGAGCGCTGGCTCGACCAGCCGTAGGCCATGTACTTGACGACGCGCAGCGTCTGGCCGGGCTTCAACCGGGTGATCACCGTGGTGCGCCCGACGTTGTTCGAGCACGAGCTCGTGACCTGGGCGTCGTCGGGCCCGTAGACCTGGTGCTCCATGGCCGCGCCCACGCGCAGCTCGGAGCGCCGCGTCTGGTGGGTCATCCGCGCGCCGTGGGTGGAGTTGGAGTGGTGCTCGGGCACGAGCACGTTCTGCAGCGCGGCCGCGACGCGCGGGTCGCCCTCGATGACGGGCATCTGCTCGTTGGCGAAGAGCTCGGACTGGATGACGAGCAGCGCCTCGGAGCCGGCGTCCTCGGGCACGCCGACCTCGTAGGAGATCGCGGCGACCGAGCGCTGCGAGAACGACACGAGTCGCTCGGAGGTCACCGTCACCCGCTGGCCGTTGGGCGAGACCCAGTCAACGTGGCGGGTGAGCGTGCCGGCGCGCATGTCGAGCGTGCGGTGGTGGGCGAGCACCTGGCCGTAGCGCACGTCGAGCGGCTCGTCGTCGACGAGCACCCGGATGAGCTTGCCGTTCGGCACGTTGACCAGCGTCTGGCCCTCGTCGGGGTAGCCGAACCCGCCCTCGGCGTGCGGCAGCGGGCGCGACTCGTAGAACGAGTTGAGGTAGGTGCCCGGCATGGCGTGCGGCTCCCCCTCGTCGAGGTTGCCGCGCATGCCGACGTGGCCGTTGGCCAGCGCGAACAGCGACTCGGTCTGCGGCAGCGCGTCGAGGTCGACGTGCGGCTCGTGCACCGTCCACGGGTCGACGCGGAACGGGTTGCTGATCACGGGTTCTCCTCGTCCACGACGCGGCCACCGAGGTGGCGGGTCGGGCGGAGCGTAGCGGCGGGTCTCCGGGGCCCCGCCTACGGTGGAGCCATGGCCGCCCGCGTCCGCATCCCCCGCTCGGAGCTCGAGGTCCACCCGCTCTGCCTCGGCGGCAACGTCTTCGGCTGGACCGCGGACGCCGCCGTGTCGGCCGCGGTGCTCGACGCCTACACCGAGGCGGGCGGCGACTTCGTCGACAGCGCCGACTCGTACACCTGGCGGGTCGAGGGCAACACCGGCGGCGACTCCGAGCGCGTCCTCGGCGACTGGATGGCGGCCCGCGGGGCGCGCGACCGGATGGTCGTCGCCACCAAGGTCGGCTCGTGGCCGGAGCGCCCGGGGCTGTCGCCGGAGAACGTCCGGGCCGCCTGCGACGACTCGCTGCGCCGCCTGCGCACCGACCACATCGACCTCTACTACGCCCACCGCGACGACCCGGACACCCCGCTCGGGGACGCCCTCGGCGCCTTCGACGAGCTCGTGCGCGCCGGGAAGATCCGCTACGTCGGGCTGTCGAACTTCTCGGCCGAGCGGCTGACCTCGGCGCTCACCGTCGCCGACGAGCACGGCCTCGCCCGGCCCGTCGCGCTGCAGCCGCACTACAACCTCGTCGAGCGCGCGGTCTACGAGGACGAGCTGGCCGACGTCGCCGCTGCCGCCGACCTCGGCGTCATGCCCTACTTCGCGCTGGCCAAGGGCTTCCTGACCGGGAAGTACCGCCCGGGCGACCCGGCGCCGGACACCAGCGGCCCGATGGCCTCGGCCCGCGCCGGCGGCGCCGTCGCGTACCTCGACGACCGGGGGACGCGCGTGCTGCGCGTCCTCGAGGAGGTGGCGGGCGCGCACGCCGTGCCGATGGCCGCGGTCGCGCTCGCCTGGCTCGCCGCGCAGCCGACGGTCACGGCGCCGATCGCGTCCGCCCGCACCGTCGAGCAGCTGGCGACGATCCTGCCGATGGCCGACCTCGCGCTGGCGCCCGACGAGGTCGCCGCGCTCACCGAGGCGTCGGAGGACACCCGACTGGCGGGGTGAGCGCCCCTCGGGTTTCGTAGGAGGTGTGAGCGCGCTCTCCTCGGTGCACCGCGCCCTGCAGGTGCTCGAGGTCGTCGCCGCGGCCGGCGACGGGATCAGCGCGAAGGCCGTCGCCCGGCGGCTCGAGTACAACCTCTCGACGACCTACCACCTGCTCGACAGCCTCGTCTCCGACGGCTACCTCGTGCGCCTCGAGGAGCCGCGCGGGTTCGGCCTCGGGCCCAAGCTGCCCGCGCTGCACGACCGCCTCCTCGCCCAGCTCCCCGTGCCGCGCGGGCTGGGCGGCATCCTCGGCGAGGTGCACGGCACCGCCGGCGCGGGCGCGCTGTACGCGGCGTTCCGCGACGACGACGTCGTGGTCGTCGGGCACGACGACTGCGCCTCCCACCCCGTGCCCGTGATCTCGGCGTGGCGCGGGGCCCTGCACGCCACCGCCGTCGGGAAGCTCTGGCTCGCCGAGTCCGCGGCGCCCGCGCGGCGCGCGATCCTCGACCGCGACGGCCTGCCCTCGCACGCCTACCGCACGATGACCGACCCCGACGCGCTCGAGCGCGAGCTGGACGCGGTGCGCCGGCGCGACCTCGCGGTCGACCGCGGCGAGTTCCGCGAGCGCCTGGCCTGCATGGCCGCCCCGGTGCGGGTGCCGTCGCCCGGCGGTCCCGTGCTCGTCGGTGCCGTCGCGGTGTCCGTCCCGGTGGTCCCCGCCGGCGGCCCCGGCAGCATCGCCGACCGGCGCGACCGCCTCGAGCGCGCGGTCCGGGAGGGTGCCCGCCGCCTGTCCGTGGCGCTGCAGGATCCCGTTTCCACTGGGTGGGACGACGGCGGGCCCGGGGCGGTGCGCCGCGGATAACCTGCGGCGCATGAGTGCCCGGACCAGCGCCCCGTTCCGCGCCGACCACGTCGGGAGCCTCCTGCGCCCGCCCGCCCTGAAGCAGGCCCGCGACGACCACGCCGCCGGGCGCATCGACGCCGACGCGCTGCGTGCCGCCGAGGACGAGGCGATCCGGGAGGCCGTCGCCCTGCAGGAGGGCGTCGGCCTGCAGAGCGCCACCGACGGCGAGTTCCGCCGCACCTCGTGGCACATGGACTTCCTCTACCAGCTCGACGGCGTGACCTCGTCGAAGGACTCGTCGGTCGAGGTGGCGTTCCGCAACGCCTCGGGCGACCTGACCTTCGCCGCGATGTCGCTGGTGATCGACCAGCGCATCGGGCTCTCGCGCACGATCTTCGGCGACGCGTTCGAGACGCTGGCGTCGTTCACCACGACCGCGGTCCCGAAGCTGACGATCCCCTCGCCCTCGATGCTGCACTACCGCCTCGGCGGCGCGCCGGTGCACGAGGGCTCGCCCTACACCGAGCCCGACGAGTTCTGGGCGGACCTCGCGGCCGCGTACCGCGAGGAGGTGTCGCGGCTCTACCAGCTGGGCGTGCGCTACCTGCAGCTCGACGACACCTCGCTGGCCTACCTCAACGACCCGGCGCAGCGCGAGTCGATGGCCGCTCGCGGCGAGGACGCCGAGCACATGCACGAGCGCTACGTCGCCACGATCAACGAGGTCCTCCGCGACCGCCCCGACGACCTGCGGGTCACCACGCACATGTGCCGCGGCAACTACCGCTCGTCCTGGGCGGCCGAGGGCGGCTACGACTACGTCGCCGAGACCGTCTTCGGCGGGCTGCAGATCGACGGCTTCTTCTGCGAGTACGACGACGCGCGCTCGGGCGACTTCTCGCCGCTGCGCTTCGTGCCCCGCGGCGACCAGCAGGTCGTCCTGGGCCTCGTCACCACCAAGACCGGTGAGCTCGAGGACCCGGACACACTCAAGCGCCGCATCGAGGAGGCGACGAAGTACGTGCCGCTCGAGCAGCTCTGCCTCTCCCCGCAGTGCGGCTTCTCCTCGACGGTCGAGGGCAACGACCTCACCGCCGACCAGCAGCGCGCGAAGCTCGACCTCGTCGTCTCCGTGGCCCAGGACGTCTGGGGCTGAGCCGCGCGGGTTGC
This sequence comes from Actinomycetospora lutea, assembly GCF_028737205.1. Lineage (GTDB taxonomy): Bacteria > Actinomycetota > Actinomycetes > Mycobacteriales > Pseudonocardiaceae > Actinomycetospora > Actinomycetospora lutea. The sequence continues at coordinate 57,334 of NZ_JAQZAL010000023.1, forward strand.
CCTTGTCGCCGCGAATGCGCTGTTCGCTGCTTCTCTGCGCGCAACGTTCCGTTCGCTCGAGCGTTGGGCGTACCCCGGACTGCGCTCAGGCTGCGGCGACGACCCGCAGATCAGGGCAGGGACGCGAGGCCGCGAGGCGGGAGGAGCCCCACAGCTCCTGCGTCACGGCCGCCTTGTCCGCGCGGAGCCGCCGCGCGGGGCAGGCGCGCGGTGCGCTCGATCTCCACGAACGCCGACGAGGTGCGCTGCCGCCCGGCGTCGACCAGGGGATGCCGCGGAACGGTAGCGAGCCCGTCAGGGCCTGTGGACGCATGCGGGCGATGTGGGCGGCGCGCGGCGCGGTGATGCGGGGAGCGCAGCACTCGCCCTCCGGAAAGCAGGCGAGCCCGGGGCGGTCAGACGCCGTAGCGGGCGGCGAGCTGTCCCCGGCAGATGCTCGTGTTGGCGTCGACGCCGACCTGGTACGAGCGCGCCTTGCGCAGGTGCAGCGGGAGGGCGTCGACGCCGACCGTGGCGCCGGAGGGGTCGACGACGAGCGGGTCGCCGTCGTCCGCTGGGATGCCGAGCTCGCGGCGCCGGGCCCGCAGGCGCCGGAGGTCGGCGCTGTCCGGCGCGTCGCCGAGGGTCATCGCAGCCACCTGCTCCGGCGTCGCCCCCTCCCGCATGATCGGGCGGACGACGAGGTCGGTGCCGGCCATGAGCGCGCGCTCGGTGAACGTGCGCCGCAGGTCGTCGAGCTCCGCGACGGCCTCGCCGACCTCGGTGCCCGCCATCGAGCCCACGAAGCCCGCCCGCGCGGCGACGCCGGCGTTGATGGCGTCGGAGGCGAAGTGGTCGGCGAGCGTCACGTCGGCCCGGGTCACGCCGTCGACGGCGGAGACCGCGTCGTGGGCGTCGGCGACCATGAGGAAGGCGAAGTTCGGGGCGCAGAAGTAGGTGGGCAGGCGCAGCGACACGTGCGCGACCCCGTCCGACACGGAGCAGGATCCCACGAAGTCCAGCGAGACGACGTCGCTGTCGAGCTCCGGGTCGCGGACGGTGCGCAGCGCCTCCCACACCCGCGCCGCCAGGCCCGTCGCGGCCGCGGCGGCGGCGGCGTTGGACCCGAGGGCGCGGGTGTCGGAGAGGAGCGTCATGCCTGGGCCACCTCCCGCTCGTCGACGAGCTGGGCGCCCTCGCCCTCCCGGATCTCGCACTCGACGGGCACCGGGATGTCGTAGAGCTTGGCCGCGTTCAGGCCCAGGATCTTCTTCTTGCCGTTGGTGTCGAGGCGGGGGTAGTCCTCGTACTCGGCGCTGTCCGGGTAGTCCCAGTCGACGAGGCCCTCGACCTGCCACTTCGGTTCCCAGATGTTGTAGTCCGAGCCGAAGGTCATCTTGTCCTCGCCGACCCAGAACAGCAGCTCGCCCATCACCTTCGCGAAGAAGCGCGGGCGCGCGTGCATGAGGCCACCCAGCACGACCGAGAGGCCGGCATAGACGTTGGGCTCCTGCGTCGCCATGAAGCAGAAGTCCTCGATGCGCGGCAGGCCCACGTGCTCGACGATGAAGTTCAGGCCCTGGAAGTCGGTGGCCGCGTGGTCGACGTCGGAGACGTCGAACGCGTCCTTGTCCAGCGGCCAGATCGTCGGGCCCTTGTGCACGTGGATGTTCTTGATGCCCAGTTCCTGGGCGCGCTCGAGGAAGCGGTAGCACTCGGGGTCGGAGAGCTTGAAGCCGCGCGAGTCGCCGTTCCACTCCGCGGTGTAGAGCTTCGCGCCCATCGGCTGGTACCGCTCGACGTTCGCCTCGAACTCGCGCATCCCGGCGTCGCCGTCACGCGGGTCGAAGCGCGTGTTCACGCGGAACTTCTCGGGGTGCTTCGTCGCCAGCTCGCCGTTGCGCTCGCTGGTGTTGAAGCCGTCCTTGTACCACTCGCGCAGGTAGGTCGACTGGAAGATCGCGACGTCGACGTGGCCCTCGTCGAAGACCTCGCGCATCAGCTGCTCCTCGGAGACCTTCTGGAACTCCTCGAGCGGCTGGTGGGTCTCGGCGGGACCGAGCGACTGGTAGGCGTGGAAGCACTCGATCCAGCCCTTGGCGTACTGCTCCGCGCCCTGCACCCAGTTCTCGGGCGACGCGTCCCAGTAGTGCATGTGGGAATCGACGACGAAGTACTTCTCACCGTTCTTCTCGTACACGGAGACGGCCTCCCGAGGCTGCGCGGTCGCGGTGGTGTGTGGTGGTGGCCACGCGGTCCACATCACACGTGATGGTTCGGTGGTGGGCAACCCCATGATTTCCGCCCATCGCCGAAACGGACTAATCGGACAGCACCGGGAGGCCCGCGTACGGTCGGCGGCATGCGCATCGTCATCGCGGGCGGACACGGGAAGATCGCGCTGCGCCTCGAGCGGCAGGCCGCCGCCCGGGGCGACGCCCCCGTCGCCCTCATCCGCGACCCGGGCCAGTCCGACGACGTGCGCGACGCCGGCGCGGAGCCGGTGGTCGCCGACCTCGAGGCGATCGGTTCCGGGGAGCTGGCCCAGCACCTGACCGGCGCGGACGCCGTGGTGTTCGCCGCCGGGGCGGGGCCGGGCAGCACCGTCGAGCGCAAGGGCACCGTCGACCGCGACGCCGCCCTGCTCCTCGCCGACGCCGCCGCCGCGGCCGGGGTGCGGCGCTACCTGCTGGTGTCGGCGATGAACATCGACAGCCCGCCGGCGCCCGAGGACGACGACTCCGTGTGGGCCCACTACCTGCGCGCGAAGAAGGCCGCCGAGGAGGCCCTGCGCGCGCGGGGCGACCTCGGCCTCACGATCCTGCGCCCCGGCCGGCTCACCGACGACCCGGGCACCGGGCTCGTGCGCCTCGGGCCGGTCGGTGGCCAGCCGCCCGTGGGCTACGGCGAGGTGACCCGCGACGACGTCGCCGCCGTGCTGCTGGCGCTCCTCGACGCCCCGGCGACGGTGGGCGCCGTGCTCGACCTCGTCGGGGGCACGGTGCCGCCCGCGCAGGCGGTCGCCGCGCTGAGCGGGGCGAACGCGCCCCGCTGACACCGGCGACGAGCACTCAGCCGATCAGCCCCTGCTCGCGCAGGAACGACCGCGCGACCTCGTCGGGGCTGCGTCCGCCGACCGAGACGCGCTCGTTGAGCTGGCGCATCACCGGCTCGGTGAGCGTCGGCGCGAGCATCCGGCCCAGCAGGGCGAGACGGGGCGCGCGCGCCATGACGTCGCTGCGGACCGTGAGCGCCGCGTTGTAGGGCAGGAAGTAGCCGCGGTCGTCGACGAGCGTCGAGAGCCGCAGCGGGTTGAGCCGGCCGTCGGTGGCGAACACCTCGCCGAACGTGCACGGGTTCGCCGCCGCGACCGCGTCGTAGATCTGGTCGATCTCGCGCGTGTCGAGCGCCTGGTCGCCGAGGGGGATGTCGTAGGTCGCGAGCAGCCCCTGCAGGCCGTCCTCGCGGCCGGTGAACTCCTGGTCGACGCACAGCGTCCCCTGCGGCGACCCGGAGCGGACGAGCGCCGCGAAGTCCGAGAGCGTCCGGACGCGCAGCCGCTGCGCGATGTCGGTGCGCACGCCGATCGCGTAGGTGTTGTTGAAGGGCGTGGGGTCGAGCCAGGTGACCTGGTTGCCCATGTCCGCGACACGCACGGCGTCGTAGAGCGCCAGCGGGTCGGCGATCGTCGACTCCTGGGACAGGTACAGGCGCCAGGCGGTGCCGGTGTACTCCCAGTACATGTCGATCTGACCGCTGGTCAGGGCGGCGCGGACGTTGGCCGAGCCCTTCGTGTCACAGCGGTCGATCACGGTGGCCCCGCTCGACTGGAGCAGGGCGATGGTCATCTTGCAGAGCACGATCTGCTCGGCGAACTCCTTGCCGCCGACGGTCAGCGTCTGCCCCGTGAGGTCGACCTCCTGGGCGAAGCTGCCCGGCGGGGTCAGTCTGCGGTCGTCGGAGCAGCCGGCGAGCAGGGCGGCGACCAGCGCGACGAGGGCGATCAGGACCGGGGGTCGGGGCACGGGCGTGGCGCCTTCGTCTCGGAGCGGATGCCGGATCAGATGCCGGATCAGATACCGGAGCGGTTGCCGGAGCGGTCGTGGACGGTCGTCGGCCGCGACGACGACGGCCGGCCGGGGTCCGAGGACCCGCGACCGGCCGCCGCCGTCGTCACACCGTCAGAGGCGTCATCGTGGGCTCACTGGCCGCCGATGAATCCCTGCTGCTGCAGCCAGCGGGTGGCCACCTGCTGGGGGTCCTGCCCCTGCGAGGAGACCTGCCCGTTGAGGTCCAGCATCACCTCGTTGGTCAGTCGGGGCGTGATGGCCTCGAAGATGCGGGCGACGCTCGGGTTGCGGTCGAAGACCTCCTTGCGGAAGGTCGGCGACGCGTTGTACTGCGGGAAGTAGTTCTTGTCGTCCTGCAGCGTCACCAGGTTCAGGCCGGGGATGCGGCCGTCGGTGGTGAAGACCTCGCCGAAGTTGCACGGGTTGCCGTTGGCGGTGGCCTGGTAGATGGCGCCCGTGTCCAGCGTGTTCAGCCCGGGCGGGCCGGCCGGCGGGTTGGTGACCCCGTAGGTCCGGAAGAGCCCGGCGAGGCCGTCGTCACGACCGGCGAACTCGGCCTCCACGCAGAGCGTGGCGGCCGGGTTGCCGCTGTTCATGAAGTTGCCCCAGTCCGTCAGCGTCCGCAGGTTGTTCTGGTCGGCGAACGGACGGGTCACCGCGATGCCGTAGGTGTTGTTGAACGGCGACGGCGGCAACCAGACGATGTTGTTCTGCGCCAGGTCGGCATCCCGGGTGGCGACGTACTGCTGCTCGGAACCCGGGATCGGCGCGGCGTTCTTCAGGTGCGTGATCCAGCCGGTCCCCGTGTACTCCCAGTACATGTCGATCTGACCGCTGGTCAGCGCGGCGCGGGTCGCGGCGGTGCCGGTGATGTTGCAGCGGTCGTTGACCGTGGCGCCCACCGACTGCATGGCCGCGATGGTCATCTTGCAGAGCACGAGCTGCTCGTCGAACTCCTTGCCGCCGACCGTGTAGGTCTGGCCGGCGAGGTTGATGCCGCTGGCCGCCAGGCTGCCGCCCTGGGCCTGCGGCTGGCCGCTGCCCGACAGGCCCCCGCAGCCGGCGGCCAGCAGGGCTGTGGCAGCGAGCGTGACCGCGCCCGCCCGCCAGCCGGAACGACGACCGGAACGGTCGCCGCGGAATGTCCACCGCACAGTGTTCTCCTTATCCTCCGGGGTTGGCCGGGCCTCGCGGGCGGGGCGGACGGCCGAGAGAAATCTCGAGGCCCGGCCTCAGCCGGACCGGGACACGACGACGCGTTCGACGACGCCGGCGAGCCAGTCGATGAGCAGGGCCAGCGCGGCGATGATGCCGCCGGCCACGAGCAGGACGTTGATGCGGTTGAGGCGCAGGGCCTGCTGGACGAGCTCGCCGAGGCCACCCGCGCCGATGTAGCTCGCGAGGGTGGCGGTGCCGACGTTGAGCACCAGCGCCACCCGGAGGCCGGCCACGATGACCGGCACGGCGAGCGGGATCTCGACGCGGAACAACGTCTGCCGGGCCGACATGCCCATGCCGCGTGCCGCCTCGATGAGCGACTGGTCGACCTGCTGCAGGCCGATGACCGTGTTGCGGAGCACGGGCAGCAGGGCGGCCAGCGTGAGGCCGATGACGGCGGTGGTGACGCCGAAGTCCAGCCAGAACGCCATGAGCAGCAGCACGCCGAACGGCGGCAGGGCCTGCGCGAAGCCGCCGACGGCGAGGACCGGGCCCTGCGCCTTCCGCGCGCCGCGCCGGCTGAGCGCGATGCCCAGCGGCACCGCGATGACCAGCACCAGGACCGTCGACAGGAAGGCGAGCCAGAGGTGCTGGCGGAGCAGGCCCGCCACGTTGTCGGCCGCCAGCACGCGCTCCTCGATCGTGTCGAGGTCGCGCGTGGAGATGTAGAGGAACAGCAGGAGCAGCAGCAGGAGGATGATCACCGGGAGGATGACCAGGTCGTAGTGCTGCATCCACAGCCGGGCGAGCCTGCCGCCCTCCTGCTTGCCCTCGACCTCCTCGACGGCTTCCTCGGCCTGGACGTTGACCGTCCCCTGTGTCGCGGTGCTCATGCGTGACCCTTCCGCGTGCGCAGACCGCCGACGAGGTCGTTCCAGTGCAGGACGCCCTGCGCGCGGCCCTCCTCGTCGACGACCGCGACCAGCGAGGCGGAGCCGTCGAGCATGACGTCCACCGCGTCGTAGACCGTGCCGGAGAGCGGCACCGTCACGAGCGGCACCGCGGCGGCGTCGCCGCCGGGCAGGTGGCGCCACGACACGGGCTTGCCGGACCCGTCCACCTCGGCCACCGCGACACCGTTGCGGCTGTCGGCGGCCTTCTCGTCGGTCTCGATCGGGTGCAGCTCGAGGTGGGCGAGCTCCACCAGGCTCAGCCGCCGGACCGCCGCCCCGCCGCCGACGAAGTCGGAGACGAAGTCGTTGGCGGGCCGGGTCAGGATGGTGTCGGGGTCGTCGTACTGCTCCAGCTTCCCGGTCGCGAACACGGCGATCTTGTCGCCGAGCTTCACGGCCTCCTGGAGGTCGTGGGTGACGAACGCGATCGTCTTGCCGACCGTGCGCTGGATGTCCAGGAACTCGTCCTGGAGGCGGTCGCGCGTGATCGGGTCGATGGCGCCGAACGGCTCGTCCATGAGCATGACCGGCGGGTCCGCGGCGAGGGCGCGCGCGACGCCGACACGCTGCTGCTGCCCGCCGGAGAGCTGGCGCGGGTAACGGTCGCGGAAGGTCGAGGGCTCGAGGCCGACGAGGTGGAGGAGCTCGTCGGCACGCGCCCGGATCCGCTGCTTGTCCCAGCCCAGCATCTTCGGGACGACGCCGATGTTGTCGGCGATCGAGAAGTGCGGGAACAGGCCGCCCTGCTGGATGACGTAGCCGATCTCCCGGCGCAGCTGGTCGCCGTTGACGTGCGTCACGTCCTTGCCGTCGAGCAGGATGCGGCCCGCCGTCGGCTCGATGAGCCGGTTGATCATCTTGAGCGTCGTCGTCTTGCCGCAGCCCGAGGGGCCGATGAGCATGACGATCTCGCCCTGCGGGATCGCCATGTCGAGCTGGCTCACCGCGGGTGCGTCGCTGCCCGGGTAGATCTTCTCGACACCCTCCAGGACGATCATGTCGGACTTACCGGCGCCCTCGGGCGTCTCGACGACGGGCTGGTCTGTGGTCTCAGACACGGATCCCCCTGGGGATGGTCAGGCGCTGGACGATGGCGAAGAAGATCTCGAAGACGGCGGCCACGATGAGGCAGAACAGCGTGCCCGTGAGGACCTGGTAGAACGAGTTCGCCGCGCCGATGCGGGAGATCCCGTTGAGGAGCAGGATGCCGAGGCCGGGCCCCTGGACGACGGCGCCGACCACGGCGATCGAGATCGAGATCAGCGTGGTGACGCGGATGCCGTTGAGGATCACCGGCCAGGCGAGCGGCAGCTGGATGGTGAGCAGCCGGCGCATGCGGCCGTAGCCGAGCCCGCGGGCCGACTCGAGCACGGCGCGGTCGACGGTGGTGAGTCCCGCGACGGTGTTCCGGAGCACGGTGTAGAGCGTGTAGACGGTGAGCACGATGATCGCCGTCGTGACCCCGAGTCCCGTGAACGGGAGGAACAGCGCGTAGAGCGCCAGGGAGGGCACCGTGAGCAGGGCGGCGGTGAAGACCAGCCCGCCCTCGCGCACACCGGCCGCGAACCAGTCGAACGAGAACCGCCGCGGATCCGGCTCGCCGGTGGACACCGCGAGGCCCAGCGCGACGCTGATCGCGGACCCGAGGCCCACGGCGATGAGGACGACCAGGAAGTGCGCCTGGGTCAGGAAGACGATCTGCTGCGCGTTGCTGGTGAGATAGTCCAGGTAGTTCACGACGCTCCTCTCTCGGGAGCAGGGGGGGTGGACAGGGGGGACACGTCGTGCGGCGGGCCGGGCGGTCCGGCGCGAGCGGTGGCGCGCCCGGCCGAGCTCACCGCTCCCGCCCCCAGGGACCGGGACAGGTCGTAGGCCGCCCGCAGCACCGCGGCGCGGACCTCGTCCAGGACGGGATCGACGCGCGACTCGGGGCCGCTCACGCCGAGGGCGGCGACCACGGCGCCGCTGCTGTCGCGCACGGGGGCGCCGAGGGAGAGCAGGCCGCGGTCGGTCTCGTGGCGGGCCAGCGCCCAGCCGCGGCGGCGCTCGTCGGCGACCCGGGACACCAGCTCGTCGAGGGACCGCGGTGCCGCGGGGCCGGCCGGCCCGAGGCCCTCGGGCACGATCACCCGGGCGATGGCGGCCGTGTCGAGGTCGAACAGGAGTGCACGCCCGGTGGCAGTACACGACAACGGCCCCGTGCGCCCCACCCACCCCGCCGCGCGCAGCTCGCTGTCCGGCGCGGCCGAGGCGATCGTCATGACGCTGCCGCCGCTGCGGATGCCGACGTCGACCCGCTCGCCGAGCAGGGCGGCCTCGCGCGCGACGGTGGCGTCGGCCTCGTCGCGCAGCCGGCGGTCGACCGCCGTGGCGCCGATCGCGAACAGGCGGGTGCCGATCCGGTAGCGCAGGGAGCCCGGCTCGCGGTCGACGTACCCGGCGTCGGCGAGGAGCTTGAGCAGGCGCGAGACCTGCGACTTGTCCCGCCCGAGCTGGCGGGCGATCTCGACGACCCCCAGCGACGACGGGCCGCCCGGGGTGCCGAGGAGGTCGAGGACGTCGAGCGCCCGGTTGACCGGGCCGCCGGCCTCGTCACGGGGGCGTCGCCCCCGCGGGGCGGGTGTGCTCGGGGCGGGTGCGGCGGGAGCGGGGTCCTTGGCGCCGATCGCGGCGGGCGGGGCGGACGACCGGGGTGCGGGCGTGTCGGGCGCCCCGGTGCGCGCGCGAGGGCTCACGACTCGCCCCCCTTCCCGTCACCCCGTCCCGTGCCCCCTTGGATCGGGGCGTCTGCGGCAACGGGCGTTGTCTCAGCGACAACGACTGCGGGGACAGTAGGCGGGGAGCGTGCAGGTTGTCACCCCGTAGGTCGGACATTCGAGGGATGTTTCCCTGCCGGGTGTGGACGCGGTGGGTGACCAACGTCCGCCCGGAGGGCACCGGGGAATCGGATCCCGGCAGCTCCGTGCCCGGTGTCACCCTCGTCCGGGCGCTGACGAGCCCGTCGTCTCACGAGCAGTGACGACGTGGGTGTGTCGAGATCGTGATGTGCTCCGACGCCCCGGTGGTAGCCCGTTCGGGGGAGGCGCGACGGGTCAGCCCGAGGACGTGGTCCCCCGGGGGCCGCTCACCGCGGTCCGGGGGTTGCCCCCGCCGACGCCCCACAGGGCGAGCAGGCGGTCCTCGATGCGCTCGAGCTCACCGGCCACGGCGACGTGCGCGCTGCGACGCCGGCTCGCGGGCATCTGCTCGGCGGCGCGCACGGCGGACTCCAGGTCGCTCAGGCGCTGCTCGGCGTCCTCGACGAACGTGCGGACCTCGCCCGCGCGGGCGTCGTCGCCCCGGCCGTGGCGCGTGCGCAGATCCTGGGCGGACAGGGCGATGTGGTGCACGCGCGCGTAGAGGGCGGCCCCGCGGCCGGTGAAGTCGACGAGCTCGTCGGGGGCGACGCCGAGCTGGCGGGCCCGGTGCGCGTCCCAGCGGTCCCGCGCCATGCCGACGGCCTGGTAGACGATCGGGGCGACCACGGGCACCACGATCCGCGCGATCCCGATGTAGCGCTTGACCTTCGCGCCGGTGACCGGGTCGGAGACGGTGCCGGTCGGGTCGTCGTCCTCCGCCGCGTCCTCGGACTTCCAGCGCTTCTTCGCGGCCTTGAGGGTCTTCTTGTCGCCGAGGAGGGTCGCCTCCTGGGTCTCCGCGAGCCGCCGCTCGGCCAGCGACGCCCGGCGGCGCTCCTTCTGCGCCGCGACCGCGAGGTCCGCGGCCCTCTTGCTCACGACGTAGACGTCGTCGCCCACCTGCATGGCGTCCGCCTCCGTCGCGGGCCGCCCGCGGCGCCGCAGCAGTCCCATGGACCCTCCAGTCCTCGTGCCCGTGGCCTGTCGTGCGTCCGGGCGGATCGCCCGCACCCTAGTGGCCGCGGGCCGGGCCTCGGCGGTCCGTGATCCATCCGGGGCCCGGTGCGGCCCGAGTGCCCGGGGCGCCCACCTCCCACACCCGCGCCGCGACGGCCCGGCCCGACGGCGTCGACCAGGGCTGTCGGGGTCCCGTGGGAAGCTCGGGGGCATGAGCACGACCACCGCGCACGGGGCGGGCGACGGCGCCGCGCCCGCCGTGCCGCCCGAGGGGGCGCCCGCCGGGTCGCCGTCCGGGGCGCCGCGGCCGGTCCTGCTCGACGCCGCCGCCACGACGCGCTGCCGCCGCCGGGTCCACCTCGAGCACGTGCCGGCCGAGGACCTCGGCCCCGGCGGCCCGCCCCCCGGCGACGACGCCGATCCGGGCGTCGCGATGCGCAAGGCGGACGCGGCGAACCACCGGGCGGCGCTGGCCGCCCGCTGGGCCGAGCTGCTGGGGTCGCGCTGGGTGTCCGTGCGCCCGGCGCCCACGGCCCGCGAGCGCGCCACCGCCGCGCGTGAGGTGCTCGCCGACGCCGTCGCGCTGCCCGACGTGGTGGGGGGCGTCGAGCTCCCGGCCGCCGAGGGCCGGCGCGGGCACGCGGAGGCGCTCGTGCGGGCGGTGCCCGGCGACGCGACCTCCGGGTGGTGGCCGCTGATCGTCGTGCGCCACCGCATCACCGACCCCGGCGAGGGCGCGCTCACCTCCCCGCTCGGGCAGCCCCACCCCGACGCGGCCGGCCCGGACGACACGCGGCGGGTGCGCACGGTGACGCGCGACGTCCTGCGCCTGGCCCACCTGCACCGCATGCTGCGCGCCGCCGGGCTCGCCCCGCCCGAGGAGCCCGGCGCGCCCGTGTGGGGCGGCATCGTCGGTCTCGACGCCGACGTCGTGGTGTGGGTCGACCTCGCGGCGTCGTCGGCGGGCGCCGGCGGGCGCAGCACGCTCGAGACCTACGACCGCCGGCACGCCGACCGGCTGGCCGTCGCCGAGGCCGCCCGGTCCCGCGCGCCGGCGCTCGCCGAGCCCTCGCGCATCACCGAGTGCCGGCGCTGCCCGTGGTGGTCGACGTGCGAGGCGGCGCTGCGCGCGGTCGACGACGTCAGCCTCGTCGTGCGGGGCGACGCCGCGCTGCGGCTGCGCGGACGCGGCGTCACCACGGTGCGCGAGCTCGCCGCGCTCGACCCGGCCGAAGGGCTCCCCGGCCCGCCCCCCGACCCCGAGGTGCCCGACGGCGGGTTCGAGGTGCCCGACCTCGTGGAGGCCGTCGCGCTCGCCCGGGCCTGGAGCCGCGACGTCCCGCTCGTGCGCCGCGTCGTGCGGCCCACCGTCGCCCGCGGCGACGTCGAGATCGACGTCGACATGGAGAGCCTCGGCGAGGACGGCGCCTACCTCTGGGGTGCGCTGCTCTCGGGCGCCGACATCGGGCTCGAGCCCGGCTACCGGGCCTTCGTCACCTGGGATCCGCTGCCCACCCGCGACGAGGGGCGCTCGTTCGGCGAGTTCTGGACGTGGCTGCGTGACGTGCGGGCCCGCTGCGCCGAGCGCGGGCTCGTCCTGCGGGCCTACTGCTACAACGAGCAGGCGGAGAACCGCTGGTTGCGCGGCTCGGTCGAGCGGTTCGCCGGCATGCCTGGCGTGCCGTCGGCCGAGGAGGTCGAGGAGTTCATCGCCTCCGACGCCTGGATCGACCTCTTCCCCGTGGTCAGCGAGTCGTTCCTCTGCCCGCACGGCAAGGGGCTCAAGCGGGTCGCGCCGTCGGCGGGGTTCGCCTGGCACGACCCGGAGGCCGGTGGCGAGAACTCCATGCGCTGGTACCGCGACGCGGTCGGGCTCGACGGCGGCGAGCCCGACCCGGCGCAGCGCGAGCGGCTGCTCGTCTACAACGCGGACGACGTCCGCGCCACGTGGACGCTGCGCACGTGGCTGACGTCCGAGCGGGTCCTGGACGTCCCGCTGCTCACGGAGCTCTGACGACCGGGCCGGCTAGCGAGGCTGCATGCGCAGGCCGCCGTCGAACCGGATGACCTCGCCGTTGAGGTAGTCGTGCTCGATGACCTGGGCGACCAGCTGGGCGTACTCGTCGGGGCGGCCCAGGCGCTGCGGGAACGGGATGCCCGCGGCGAGCTGCTCGCGGAACGACTCCTCGACACCGGCGAGCATCGGGGTGTCGATGATGCCCGGCGCGATCGTCATGACGCGGATGCCGTACTGGGCGAGGTCACGGGCGGCCGGGACGGTCATGCCGACGACACCGCCCTTGGAGGCCGCGTAGGCGACCTGGCCGATCTGGCCCTCGAACGCCGCGACCGAGGCGGTGTTGACCACCACGCCGCGCGCGCCGTCGGTGAGCGGCTCGGTCTGCGCGATCGCCTCGGACGCGAGGCGCATGACGTTGAAGGTGCCGATGAGGTTCACGCCGATGACCTGGTTGAACACCGCCAGGTCGTGCGGGCCCTTCTTCGACAGCACGCGACCGGCGGTGCCGATGCCCGCGCAGTTGACGACCACGCGCAGCGGCAGGCCGGTGGCCGTGGCCGCCTCGACCGCCGCCGCCACCTGGTCGCCGTCGGTGACGTCGGCGCCGACGTACTCGACGTTGTCCAGCTCCTCCGCGCCGTCGACGGCCGTCGGCAGGTCGATCGCGATGACGCGTGCGCCCTGCTTCGCCAGCCGGCGCACGGTGGCCCCACCGAGGCCGGAGGCCCCGCCGGTGACGATCGCGGCGACGTCGTTGGTGTCCATCTCTCTGCGGCGCTCCTTCGCGGGACGGTGACGACCGGGGTGTACCCGCGCGGAGGCTATCCCCGACACGCGCTGCCGGTCAGCCCTGACTGTTCGTGAACGCCGCCACGTCTGCGCTCAGGGACGGGCGATCCCCAGCTGGTAGTCGTCGAGGTAGCGCGACGCGAACCCGGCCTCGGAGTAGGCCAGGTAGAAGTCCCACATCCGCACGAAGGTCTCGTCGAAGCCGAGCGCGCGCACCTCGTCCCCGTGGGCGAGGAAGCTCGCGCGCCACCGGTGCAGCGTCTCGGCGTAGTCGAGCCCGATCGAGCGGCGTTCGTCCACCCGCATCGTCGTGTACCGGGCGAGGGTCTCGTCGACGGCCTCCAGGCTCGGGATGAGCCCGCCGGGGAACACGTACTTGTGGATCCAGGTGTACGACGCCTTGGTCGCCTCGAGCCGGTGGTGCGGCATGGTGATCGACTGCAGGCCGAAGCGCCCGCCCGGGACGAGCAGCCGGTCGACGGTGCGGAAGTACTCCGGCCAGAAGCGCTCGCCGACGGCCTCGATCATCTCGATGCTGATGACGGCGTCGTAGGAGCCGGTGGCCTCGCGGTAGTCGCGGACGTCGATGGTGATGCGGTCGGAGACCCCGGCGCGCTCCGCGCGAGCGCGGGCGAGCTCGGCCTGCTCCACCGACAGCGTCAGGGTGGTGACCCGCGCGCCGCGCCGGGCCGCCCGGATGGCCGCCTCGCCCCACCCGGTACCGATCTCGAGCACGTGCTGTCCCGGCCGCACCCCGGCGAGGTCGAGGATGCCGTCGATCTTGCGGTGCTGGGCGTCGACGAGCGGCTCCGCCGGGCGCCGCGGGTCGAACCAGGCGGCCGAGTACACCATCGACTCGTCGAGGAACAGCGCGAACAGGTCGTTCGACAGGTCGTAGTGCCGGTGCACGTTCTCCTGCGAGACCTCCGCGTCCGCGGCGACCTCCTCGCGCGGCTGCCCGCGGTCGTAGAGACGGCGCAGGTTGCGCAGCGGGCGGGGGACCAGCTCCTCGATGTGGTCGACCATGACGCGCAGGACGCCGACGAGGTCGGGGGAGTCCCAGTCGCCGACCATCCAGCCCTCGCCGAACCCGATGAGGCCCTGGCGACCCAGCCGCGTGAAGAAGGCCTCGGGGCGGATCAGGCGCAGTGCGGGCCCCGCGGTGTCGCCCTCGACCGACCCGTCGGGCCACACGAGGTGCATCGGCAGGCGCGTGACCGCCGAGCGCACCAGGCCGCGGGCCACCGTCATGCGCAGCCGGTTCTCGCCCGGATCCTGCAGGCCCGGCCAGACACCTTCCGCGGGACGCGGGAGGACGCGTCCGCACCCGGCGGTGGAGACGGTGGTGCGCGAGGTCGGAGACACGGTGACGTCCTCTCGTCCGCGGCCGGAGGTCTCGACCGCTGTGCTGCGTCGGCGACGCCCTCGTGCGTCGCGTTCGCCGCCACCTTCGTGATCGGGCCCCGGGGTGTTCGCTCCTTTTCGCCGAGATCACGCGCGCCGTCGCCCAGGTGACGATCACTCACGGACCGCTGTCGTGCGTTACCGTGCGAAACCTGCGCAGGTCGGACGGTTGCCCTGCCTCATCGGCGGGCTGCGGAGGAAGGTGCGATGGGCGTCCCGGAGCAGCTGCGTCGGCTCGACGAGGACCTGGCCACCGGCCGGGTGGACGCCGAGTCCTACCGGCGGCGTCGCGACGAGATCCTCGCCTCGCGGCTCCCGGAGCCCCCGCCGCCGGCCGTTCGGGACGACCTCGACGACAGCGAGCTCGACGCCGCCGACCACGAGCTCGGCCTCGACGACGGGCTCGCCGAGGGCTACGCGACGCGGCGGCCGGGCACGGGAGCGCCGGAGGTCGCGCGCGGCAACGGGCGCCCCTCGTCGACCCCGCCCGTGACCCCGCCGGCTGACCCGCCCGCTGCCCCGACCGGCCGGCCGCCGTCCCGTCCGCCCGAGCGTCCGTCGTCGCCACCGCGCGGCGGTCCACCGGTCGACCGGCGTCCGCCACCGTCCCCGCCGCTCCCGCCACCCCCGATGCCCCCGACGCCCCCGACGCCCCCGCTGCCTCCGCCAGGACGACCCACCGGGCCGATGGGGGAGCGGACGCCGACGGGCTCACCGGCGACCCTCCCGGCGGCGGGGTCGGTGGAGAGCGCCCTCGCGCCTGACGCGGCCCCCGACGCCACCCCGGACGCCATCCCGGACGCCACCCCGGACGACGCGGGAGGTGAGACCCCGGCGGCCCCGCCGGCCGAGTCCGTCGCCGAACCGGACGCCGACCGGGACCCCGTGACGCCCGCCGCCGGGGTCGAGGACGACCGCCCCGACGGCGCCACCCGGTGGACACCCCTGCCGGAGCGCCCCGCCCGGGTCAAGCCGGCGGACGCGACCCCGAGCACGGAGGACGCGGACGCCACCGGGGCCGCGACACCGCCGGCGGAGCCCGTCGACCCCGTCGACGCCGCCGACCCCGTCGACGCCGCCGACCCCGCCGACCTCGCCGCCGACCCCGAGGTCCCCGACGACGGCCGACCCCGCGGCATCCCCGTGCCCGCGACCGCCGCCGAGGCGCCGCCGCTGCCCGAGACGCGCCCGTCGGCGCCGACCCTGCGGCCGCCCCCGCCGCCCGCGGACGAGGAGGACGAGCCACGCACCGACGAGCGCCCCCTGCCCGCGGACCCCTTCCCGCCGCCGTTCCGGTGGTCGGCGCAGGACGCCGACGCCGAGGCGTCCCCGGACACGACGCAGGTCGTGCGCGGCGCCCCGGGCCCGGCCGCCGACCGCACCCAGGTCGTGGCGCGGGAGGAGCCGGCACCGGAGGCGACCCAGGTGGTGCCCCGTAGGTCGGGACCCCCGCACGCGCCGCGCACGACGGGGTCGTGGCCGAGCGGTCCGGCGCGCCCCGGCCCACCCCCGCCGCCGGAGCGGACCCAGTTCGTGCCCGGCGCGGTCCCGGCGCGCGCGGCGGGCGGCGGCGTCGCGCGCCCGGAGGACACGGCCCCGCCGTGGGCGAGCGCGGCCGCGCGGTCGGAGGGGCTGCCGGGTCGCGAGCTGTTCGCCCGCGGGCCGGGCCCGCGCGCCGGCGTCATCCTCGGCACGGTGGCGCTGCTGCTGCTCGTCGCGATCGTGCTGGTGGCGTCGATCGCGCTCGCGTAGGAGCCGCTCACTAGGCTCTGGGGCGTGGCGACCATGGTCAGCTTCCACGCACACCCCGACGACGAGTGCATCAGCTGCGGCGGGGTCATGCGCGCCGCCGCCGACGCCGGTCACCGCGTGGTGCTGGTCGTCGCGACCCGCGGCGAGCACGGCGAGATCGTGCCCGGCGTGCTCGCCGACGGCGAGACGCTGGCCGAGCGCCGGGTCGAGGAGACCCACGAGTCCGCGAAGGTGCTCGGCGCGGCCCGGGTCGAGTTCCTCGGCTACGTCGATTCCGGGATGGTCGACACCGACACCAACGGCGCCGCCGGGTCGTTCTGGTCCGCCGACGTCGAGGAGGCCGCCGAGCGCCTGGCGGCGATCCTGCGGGAGGAGGACGCGGAGGTCCTCACCTGCTACGACCGCATCGGTGGCTACGGGCACCCCGACCACATCCAGGTCCACCGGGTGGGACGCCGGGCCGGCGAGCTGGCCGGCACGCCGCGGGTCTACGAGGCCACCAGCAACCGCGACGAGTTCCGCCGCATGGCCGAGATGGCGCGCGAGGCCGGCGAGGAGATGCCCGACCTCGACCCGGAGTCGTTCGGCTCGCCCGAGTCCGAGCTGACGACCCGCGTCGACGTCACGCCGTGGCTGGAGGCCAAGCGCGCGGCGATGCGGGCGCACCGCAGCCAGATCCCGGACGACTCCTTCTTCCTGGCGCTGCCCCACGACCGGTTCGCGCTGGCCTTCGGCACCGAGTGGTTCATCCGTGTCGGCGGCGACCCCGCCCACCGCGAGGACACGCTCTTCCCCACGTAGCGCCCGGCCCCGGCTACGGGCGCGACCCCCGCGCCGTGGTGATATGGACGTCGACACCTGACCCTCGGGAGCGGAGCCGGCGGATGCCGAACGAGATCGTCGTCGAGCCGGGGACGGCCTGAGGTGGCCACCGGCCTCGACCCGGCGACCCGCTCGGACCACGACGTCCCGACCGTCGACGACACCCCGCCGCGCCGGACGCTCCCGCGCCCGTCGCCGCCGACCCTGCTGATCGCGGCCGTCGGCGCGCTGATGGGCGGGCTGCTGTTCCTCGTGGCGTACCGCGGGATGCCCGACGACTCCTACATCACGCTGGACTACGCGCGGAACGTCGCCGAGCTCGGGCACTGGGGCCTCACGCCGTTCCGCGACGCCAACTCGGCCACGTCGCCGCTGAACGTGTGGCTCCTCGCCGCCGGCATCGTCGTCACCGGGCGTCCGGCGGTCTCGGCCGGTCTCGTCCTCGTCCTCACCACCACCGCCATGGCGGTCTGGGCGGCGGGCCTGGCCGGGCAGCTGGGCCTGCGCCGCCCGGTGGTCGCGTTCCTCACCGTGGGCCTGATCGTCACCTCGCCGATCTTCGCCGCGGTGGTCGGCATGGAGTCGTTCCTGGTGGCGGCCCTGCTGGTCGCCGTCGCGCGCTACGCGGCCGCCCACAGGCCGGTGGCGACGGGGATCGTCACGGGGCTCGGGGTGCTCACCCGCCCCGACCTCGTGCTGCCCGCGGTCGTCCTCGTCGCGGTGCTGTTCCTCGCCGCGGCCCCGCGCGCGGTGCGCGGTGCGCTGGTGGCCGTCGGTGTCGGCGCGCTGGTCACGCTGCCCTGGCACGTGTGGTCGTGGTTCGCGCTCGGCAGCTTCGTGCCCGACAGCCTCATCATCAAGACGAGCGGCGCCTTCCCCGGCGGCGAGGTCTTCGGCAACGGGCCGCTGTTCATGGCGGAACGCTGGCCGATGGCGATGCTCGTCGTGGGCGTGGTCGTCGGGGTGGGCCTGGTGTCCGTCGCCGTCTCGGCCGCGCGGTGGGTCCGGGGGCAGGGGCGGCTGCTCGACCGCGTCGTGGTCGCGGCCGGCCTCGCGGGCGCGGTGCACTACGCGGCCTACGCGGCGATGGGCGTCTCGTCCTACATCTGGTACTACTGCCCGTCGTTGGCGCTGCTGACGCTGTGCGCCGCGCTCGGTGCGGCCGACCTGAGCCGGCAGCGCACCACCGCGGTCGTCACCGGGCTGGCGCTCGTGGCGGGGGTGAGCATCGGCCACCAGACCGCGCTCGGGATCCCCTGGCCGCACCCGGCGGTGTTCGGCAACTGGGCCAGCGCCGCCGACTACATCAACGCGGGCTCCGGGCTCGGCGCGGCCGTGCCGGCGGACCAGAGCATCCTCGCACCCGGTGAGATCGGGACCATCGCCTTCGCGTGCCGCTGCGACATCGTCGACCAGTTCAGCGACCGGGCGCGCCTGATGTCCATCGTCGACTCGCGTCTCGCCACGGCGGGCCCGCTCGAGGGGCTCCTGCTGCGCGTGAACTTCCTGCACGCCGAGCGCCGGGCCGTCGAGCCGCCCGACCGGGTGCTGACCTACGAGACCGGCACGGGTCCCGGCTGGCCGACCTACGTCATCGGCCGCGGCGCCGGGCACCTCTTCCTGGAGCCGTAGGCGGGATCAGCCCTCGAGGATGTAGCCGCGACCGCGCACGGTGCGGATGCGCTCCGCGCCGAGCTTGCGGCGCAGGTAGCCGATGTAGACCTCGACGATGTTCGAGGTCGGCGGGCCACCCCAGACGCGGGTGACCAGCTGCTCCTGGGACATCGCCTGCCCGCGCGGGTGGCGGATGAGCGCGTCGACCACCGCGTACTCGGTGCGCGACAGGCTCACCGGCTTGTTCTCGACGAACACCTGCTCGAGGGCGGTGTCGACGGCCACCTCGCCGCGGCGCAGGAACAGCTGCGCGGTGGGGCGGTCGTCGCCGAGGCGCAGCCGCAGGCGCGCCAGCAGCTCCTCCATGGGGAAGGGCGTGACCAGGTAGTCGTCCTGCGTCGCGCGCAGGGTCGACACGGTGCGGTCGCGCGCCTCCGGGCTGGTCAGCGCGATGATCGGGGTGCGGGGGCTGTCGCGGTGGAGGTCCGCGAGCACCTCCACCGGCCGCAGGCCCGGCATCTCCACGTCCAGCACGACGGCGCGCGCGCCGCTGGCCCGGGCGGTGGCCCCGACGCTCCAGCTCTCGCGCAGCAGCTGCGGTTCGAAGCCGTGCGACCGCAACGTCCCGACCAGGACGCTCGTTGTGCGATGGGAAGGGGCCACGCACAGCACGCGGCCCCGCTCCGCGCCCGCATAACGATCAGGTCTCATCGCGGTCCAGCTTGGACCGCGGCGCGTCCGAGTTCAATCGACGAGCGGCGAGCGGAGACGTGATGCTCGTCCGCCGCGCCGACCTGAGAGCGTGGTGGGGCGAGCGGCCCACTGACTCATCCGTTCGGCCGCATCAGACTGCCGGTCGTCGTGCCGAGCGGTCCTGCGAGCGGCGTCCGGACCTGAGATCTCTCAGATAAGCGGTCGCCGGACGGCCGTGTCCCTACCGTGACCTTCCGTCGGAGCCCGGGCGGCGACGCTCCCCCTTTGTCCTCTGCCGCCGTCCAGGCTCCGCCGACAACCCCACGCAGGTCACCCGTGCCCTCGGCGTCGACTCCCCGGACGAGCTCCCCCGTCCCGGCGCCACGGGCACCGTCAGGAGGTTCCCCGTGCCCCGACGCGGACGACATCGCACAACACTCCCGAAGCGGCTGCTCGCGATCGTCGCGGCGCTGCTCATCACCGGCGGCGTGGTCACGGTCGCCGGTTCCGCCTTCGCGGACTCGGACTCCGAGTCGGGGTCGGACTCGGGCTTCCTCAGCTCCTTGACCGGCTCGTCGGACGAGGAGTCCGGTGACGACTCCGGGGCCTCCGGCGACGGGGACGGGGACGGGTCCGGCCAGGAGGGCTCGGACGACGACGGCTCCGGTTCCGGCGACGACCAGGGCGACCAGGGCCAGGGCGACGAGGGTGACCAGGACGGCGACCAGGGCCAGGACGGTCAGGACGGCCAGGACCAGGGTGACCAGCAGCGCCGTGGCGAGAACAACGGGATGAACGAGGACGTCGGCGAGATCGACGCCGACAACGAGGGCGCCCAGGTCGAGGCCGCCGAGGCGGCGGACCCCTTCCCGGGCCGTGACGAGGCCGCCAACGCCGACGCCGGCGACTACGTCGACATCAACGACGTCGAGGTCAACAACAACATCGGCGAGGGCGGCGTGTTCAACGACGCGCAGGGCTCCTACCGCGTCGACTGCGGTGTCAGCGACCACAACAACTCCGACAACTACATGGCCGCGCCGGGCAAGCGGAACGGTGCCCAGCACGTCCACGACTACGTCGGCAACCAGACCACCGACGCGAACTCCGACGACGACCCCCTGCAGGAGGCGGCCGACGCGGGCCAGACCTCCTGCGTCAACGGGGACGGCTCGGCCTTCTTCTGGCCGGTCCTGCGTGACATCAACGGCCAGAGCCCCGACGAGGGCGAGGACGGCGGCAGCCTCGACGGCAACGTCGGCTCGATCCTTAAGCCGGCCTCGGCCGACCTGACGTTCCACGGGCACGGCGACCGGGAGATCACCGCCATGCCGAGCCACCTCATGATGATCATGGGGAACGCCAAGCAGGGTGCGCAGGACGGCAAGAACGTCAACGCCAAGTACACCTGCTCCGGGCAGGGCAACGAGAACCGGATCACCGAGCAGTACCCGATCTGCGGTCCGGGTGAGCAGCTCACCCGCATCCTCGACTACCCGAGCTGCTGGGACGGCGAGAACCTGGAGTCCAAGGACTTCCGCTCGCACATCTTCTTCCCGGACGCCCAGGGCAACTGCGAGGAGGACCAGGAGCCCATCCCGGCCCTGCGCATCACCCTGAAGTACGACCAGCCCGAGGGTCGCACGTTCCAGATCGACAGCTTCCCGAACGAGCAGCACGACCCGCGGACCGACCACTCCGACTTCCACAACATCGCCAGCCAGGCGTCGAACGACGCGGGGGCGGAGTGCATCAACAACAACGAGGACTGCGCCAACCTGACGCAGTAGTCCGCTCCTGAGCACGACCCACGAGGGCCGTCCCCGTGATCCGAGGATCACGGGGGCGGCCCCTCGTGTTCGTCTCGCGTACGGTCGTCGGCGGGCGTCGACCGACGCCCACGGGAGTCCGGAGCCACCGGGCTGAGAGGGGACCTGGCCGCACTGCGCCCATTTCTGGGGGCGAACGGCAGCGGTCCCGACCGTCGGAACCTGATCCGGATCATGCCGGCGCAGGGAGGCTGCTGTGAGCACGTCCGCGTCCGCCCCGACCTCTGCCCCGGAGGTCGCCCCCACTCTCGACGGCCCGGTGCCGAAGACCCTCGGCTTCCTCGACCAGGGCGCGTTCTGGGCCAACCTCGGCGTGAGCCTGCTGGGCTTCGCGGGCGTCCTCGCCGTCCTCGCGCCCGCGGGCGCCCCGTCGCTGACCGTCACCGCGGCCGTCGTCGCGACCGTCGTCGGCACGGTGATCGGCAGCGCCATGGTCGGTCTGTCGGCGATGCCCGGCGCCGCCACCGGCGCGCCCGCGATGGTGCTGCTGCGCGGTCTGTTCGGTGGCGTCCTGTCGTGGATCCCGTCGGTGCTCAACGTCGTCCAGCTCATCGGCTGGGGCACGTTCGAGCTCGTCGTCATCGCCCAGGCCGGCACGCTCGCACTCGGCGGCCCGACGTGGGTGTGGGTGCTCGGGGCGGGGGTCGTCACCACCCTGCTCACGCTGCGCCCGCTCGGCATGCTGCGGCTGCTGCGCCGCGTGGTGACGGTCCTCGTCGCGATCTCCGTCGCGTACCTCGCGTGGTGGCTGTTCAGCCGGCCTGAGCTCGACCTCGGCGCCGGCGGGGGCTCCTGGGCGGGGTTCTGGGCGGGTACGGACGCGGCGATCGCCGTCGCGGTGTCCTGGATCCCCGTCGCCTCGGACTTCTCGCGCCACTCGCGGCGCGTCTCGACCGCCTTCACCGCGGCCACCGTCGGCTACGGCATCACCCAGATCGTCTGCTTCGTCGTCGGTCTGGCCGCCCTCGCCCTCGTGGCGGGCGACGGCGACGCGGTGTTCGCCCCGATGCTCGCGGCGCCGCTCGGGCTCGTGGCGCTGCTGGTGCTGACCGCCCGCGAGACCGACCAGTCGTTCGCGAACGTGTACTCGACGGCGGTCTCGGTGCAGAACCTCGCGCCGCGCGCCGACCGCCGCGTGCTCTGCCTGGCCATCGGCTCGCTGATCACCGTGCTCGCGCTCGGCGTCACCATCGACGACTACGCGGTCTTCCTCGCCGTGATCGGGTCGGTGTTCGTGCCGCTGCTCGGCGTCGGCGTCGGGGACGCGCTCGTGCGGCGCGGGGGCGCGCCGGACCTCTCCCGCTGGGCACCGTCCCGCCCGCTCATGGTCGTCGCCTGGGTGATCGGCCTCGCCGTCTACCAGCTCGTCAACCCCGGCGGGGCGCCCGTCTGGTCGGACGCCTGGAGCGCGCTGCGCGACGCGATCGGGTTCACACCGCCGTCGTGGCTCTCGGCGTCGCTGCTGTCGTTCGTCGTGGCCACCGCGGTCGCCGCCGTCCTCGCGCGGCTCGAACGGCGCACGACGACGTCGACGACGGACGCGTCCACCACGGACGGGTGACGGCGACGGGGTCGGTCCGGTAGGGCTGGAGGGCGACAGGTCCGGGAGTCCGGGGGAGCCGACCAGCGAGGAGGGCCGTGGGCCGCCGTGTGCGCGGGATCCGGCGCGAGCTGCGCTCGCCGGTGACGCTGCTGCTGGTCGCCGCCTGCGTCGTGTCCGGGGTGTGGGCCGCGCTGGTGCTCACACCCGACCAGGACGTCGAGGCGTTCGGGCAGCAGATCAGCGTCGGCGTCCAGCCGCCCGCCGCGACGGTGTCCGGACCGCCGCGGATCGTCCAGATCGGCAACACCAGCCTGGACGTGCCCGACGTGACGATCTACGGGCCGATCCGTCCGCAGCTCTCGATCGGCCCGGTCACCCGCAACGAGACCGCCGGCTCGGCGCTCGCCTCGCTGGCCGACGGCGACAGCCCGACCGAGGCGCTCTCGGCGATCGTGGCGGGCTTCGAGCGGTGGTTCGGCACGGCGACCCTGATCCTCGTCGCGGTGGTGCTCGGCGTCTGCGGGCTCGTCGGCTCGCTGCGGGTCCTCGCCACGCTGCGCTCCACCGCGCGCCGTTCCGGGGCCGGCGCCCGCCCGGCGGTGATCGCGCGTCGGCTCTCCCGCACGCTCACGCTCTCGACGATCACCGCGCTCGCCGTGTCCCTCGTCGTCTGGGGTGCCTGCGGTCTCCTGGCCGTGGCCGGCGCGCAGGAGCTGCGCAGCGCGCGGTCGCTCACCGACCTCACCGGCGCCCACCACGTGACCCCGTCACCGGTGGGCCCGACGGTGTCCGGCGTGCGGGGCGTCGTCGTCGGGGACTCGCGGGTGGCCCGGCTCGGCGGCACCCCGGCGCCGGGCGCCTCGCCCGAGGACGTCGCCTGCGCCCGCAGCACCGACTCCCTCGCCCGCCAGCTCGGCGCCGCGATCGGCGACGACGTGCTCAACCTCGCCTGCTCGGGCGCGCGGATCACCGCCGGGCTGCGCGCGCCCCAGCAGACCGGCGGCGTCGCGGTCCCGCCGCAGATCGGGCGGCTCAAGCAGGTCGAGGACCCGGCGTTCGTCGTCGTCGCGGTCGGCCCCAACGACCTCAACTGGACCGACCTCATCGGCTACTGCTACGCGGTCGCCGACTGCGCGGACAACTTCACCGCCGGCGAGTTCGGCTACCGGCTGGCGGCCTTCGACCGCGACTACGCCGACCTGCTCGCCGATCTCGCGACACTGCCCTCGCGGCCGCGCGTCGTCGTCGTGACCAGCTACGACGTGCTGCGCCCGGACGCGCGGTGCTCGACGGTGCGGGGCCCGGTGCAGTACCCGGGGCTGACGCCCGAGGAGATCCAGCTGCTCGCCGACCGCAACGCCGAGCTCAACGGGGTGCTCACCGCCGGCGCCGCGCGCTACGGCTTCGACGTCGTCGCCCCGCCCCTGACGCCGCTGTGCGAGCCGTCGCCCGACGGGCTGGGTCCGGACCTGCAGTCCCTCGACGACCGGTACCCGTTCCACCCGACCGGCGTCGGCGAGCTGCGGCTCGCGATTCCCGTCGTCGACCGGATCGGGCTGCCCCCGGCGGCAGCACCACCGCCCGGCTGAGCGCCCGGTTGCCCCAACGGCCACGTCCACTCGGGGTAACCGCGCTGATCCGTGCTTCGACGACGCCCCGGATGGCTATCCCGCAGCCCCCGACACCGTCGTGAAGGAGCACCCCGCTCGTGAAGATGCGGACGTTGGGGCGGACCGGCATCAAGGTCAGCCCCTACTGCCTGGGCGCGATGATGTTCGGCGCCTGGGGCAACACCGACCACGACGACTCGATCCGGATCATCCACCGGGCGCTCGACGCCGGGATCAACGTCGTCGACACCGCCGACGTGTACGCCCAGGGCGAGTCCGAGGAGATCGTCGGCAAGGCGTTGGCGGGCCGCCGTGACGACGTCGTCCTCGCCACCAAGGCGCACGCCCCGATGGGCGAGGACCCCAACCACCGCGGCAACTCGCGCCGCTGGCTCGTCGCGGAGGTCGAGAACTCGCTGCGCCGGCTGCAGACCGACCACCTCGACCTCTACCAGATCCACCGCCCCGACCCCGAGACCGACGTCGAGGAGACGCTCTCCGCGCTCACCGATCTCGTGCGCAGCGGCAAGGTCCGCGCGATCGGGTCGTCGACCTTCCCGGCGTCCGAGATCGTCGAGGCCCAGTGGGTCGCCGAGCGCCGGGGCCTCCAGCGCTTCCGCACCGAGCAGCCGCCGTACTCGATCCTCAACCGCGGCATCGAGCGCGAGGTGCTGCCGGTCTGCCGGCGCTACGGCATGGGGACGCTGGTCTGGAGCCCGCTCGCGATGGGGATGCTCACCGGCCGGATCCGCAAGGGTCACGAGGCCGGGACGCAGCGCGCGCAGCGCAGCCCCGGCCGGTTCACCGACGAGCGCAAGCTCGACGCCGTCGAGGAGCTGATCCCGCTCGCCGAGAAGGCGGGGCTGTCGATGGTGCACATGGCGATGGCGTTCGCCGTGTCCCACCCGGCCGTCACCTCGGCGATCATCGGGCCGCGCACGATGGAGCAGCTCGAGGACGTGCTCGCCGGCGCCGAGGTGACCCTCGACGACGAGGTCCTCGACCGCATCGACGAGATCGTGCCGCCCGGGGTGGACGCGAACCCCGGAGACGTTTCCTACGAGCCGCCCGCCATCGGCGAGGTGGCCCAGCGACGCCGACCGTCGGAGGAGCGCTCGGCGGCATAGGTCCGGTCCTGCAGGTCCCACGAAGGGAGTCCGGCGATGGGCAGTGTCGCCGTCGTGATCGTGATCGTTGTGGTGGTGCTGGCCCTTGCCGGCGTCGCCGCACTCGTGCTGGCGCGAAGGCGCCGGCAACAGGCACTGGCCGACGAATTCGGCCCCGAGTACGAGCGTCGCGTCTCCGAGACCGGCGACCGCAAGGAGGCCGAGAAGGAGCTGCGGGAGCGCAAGAAGCGTCACGACCAGCACCAGTTGCGGCCGCTGCAGCCCGACGAGCGCCAGCGCTTCCACGCCGATTGGCAGGAGGTGCAGCGCGGGTTCGTCGACGACCCGGGGGGTGCCGTCGAGCACGCCGACGCCCTGCTCGTGACGATCATGCGTGCCCGCGGCTACCCCGTCGAGGGGGGCGACCGCCGGACCGAGGACCTCTCCGTCGCCCAGCCCCACCTCGTCGAGGACTACCGCGAGGCGCAGCGCGTCGTGACCGCCCACCGCCAGGGCACCGCGACCACCGAGGACCTGCGCGGTGCGTTCACCGCCTTCCGCACCCTCGTCGAGGCCATGCTCGACGACGGGGGTGACGGCCGCGGCGGTGATGGCCGCGGTGACGGTGGCGGGCGCGGTGACGGGCGCCCCGACGGACGCGGCGACGGGTACGGCCCCGCCGGCGCGACCGAGCGGATCCCGGGCCCCGGCGGGGGTGGACCGGGCCCGCAGGCCGGGCACCCGCAGGCCGGGCACCCGCAGGCCGGGCACCCGCAGGCCGGCACGGAGCGGATCCAGCCCTCGCCGGCGGGACCGCCCGGGCAGGGCGCTCCCGCGGGTCCGCCGCCAGGGCAGGGCGCTCCCGCGGGCGGTCCGCCGCCCGGGCGGGGCGCCCCGGCGGGCGGTCCGCCCCCCGCACCAGGCAGGCAACCGTCGGCGCCACCCGCGTCCGGCGGTCCCGACGGACACCAGGAGCGCCGCGCATGAGCCACCCCGAGCAGAGCCGCCCGGCAGGACACCCCGACGAGCAGCGTGCGGGCCACGAGCGGCCGGGCGGGTACGACGAGGACCCCCTCCAGAGCGCCGGCCCCGCGGGGCCGGCGTACGACGCGGAGTACGGCGGCCAGCAGGCCGGCCAGTACGGCGGCCAGTATGGCGGCCAGTACGGCGGCCCCCAGGGCGGTCAGTACGACGCGCAGTACGACGACCGGTCCGGCGGGCCGTACGGGCAGCAGGCCGGGGGCGGGTACGCCGAGCAGCTCGGCCAGCCCGGCCAGCACCTGGGCCAGTCCGGCCAGACCGGGCAGCACCTCGGCCAGACCGGTCAGCCGGGACAGCCGCAGGCCGGTGGCGGGTACGCCGAGCAGCTCGGCCAGCCCGGCCAGCCCGGGCAGCCGCAGGCCGGTGGCGGGTACGCCGACCAGCTCGGCCAGCCCGGCCAGCACCTGGGCCAGTCCGGGCAGCCGCAGGCCGACGGCGGGTACACCGACCAGCTCGGCCAGCCCGGCCCGCAGGCGGGCCAGCACGCCGGGCAGGTCCCGGGCGACCAGGCCCACGGCACGGGACCGGGTGATCCCGGCGCGTACCCCGGCCCGCCCGACCACGCCCGCGGTGCCCCCGGCGAGCCGTCCGGGCACGACCACGACCGCTGGGGCGCCCAGGGCAACGGCGGGGGCCCGGCCGGGGGTGTCGGGGGTGCCGGCGGTGACGACCGGTACGACGGCGACGGTGGCTCGACGATCATCGATCCGCAGCGGGCCCAGCACTGGCGTTCCCAGTGGGAGGACGTCCGGATGATGTTCGTCGACCAGCCGCGGGACGCGGTGGCGCGGGCCGACGGCTTGGTCGGCGAGGTGCTCGACGAGCTCGCCCGCACGTTCACCGAGCAGCGCAGCTCGCTCGACCCGAACGCCGTCGGCGACCCCTCCACCGAGGAGCTGCGCCGCGCGGTGCAGCGCTACCGGGAGTTCTTCGACCGGCTGCTCACGCTGTAGCCGGCGGCGGTCGGCACTACCGTGCGCGCGTGGTCTCCACCAGCGCCTTCGGCAGTGCCCTCGACCGTCTCGCCCCCGTCGTCGGTGCGGTGACCAGGGCGCACATCGCGCTCTACCGCCGCACCGGCGGCCGGGTCGGGCACACCGCCCCGGGGTTGCCGACGATGCTGCTGCTCGACCACGTCGGCGCCCGCAGCGGCGTCCCGCGCACCACCCCGCTGCTCTACTTCACCCACCCCGACGCCCCGGACGCCCTCGTGATCGTCGCGTCGTACGGCGGGCACCCGCGCCATCCGGCGTGGTTCCACAACCTGCGCGCGCACCCCGACACCACGGTCCAGGTGCGCGACGAGGTGCGCCCGGTGCACGCCCGCGTCGCGGACGACGCCGAGCGCGACCGCCTGTGGCCCGCGGCGATCGCGACGTACCGGCCGTACGCCGGCTACCAGCGCCGCGCCGACGAGGTCGGGCGCACCATCCCGTTCGTCGTCCTCGAGCGACGGCGGTAGCCACCCCGGCCGCTATCCCAGCCGCACGTGGTCCGGGGTGAGGTCCTTGACCGACGACACCCCGAGCAGCGCCATCGTCCGGCGGATCTCGGCGGTGAGGATCGTCGCGAGGCGCTCGACGCCGCGCTCACCGCCGGCCATGAGCGCGTAGAGGTACGCCCGGCCGACCAGGCAGCCCGAGGCGCCGAGCGCGACGGCGGCGACGATGTCGGCGCCCGACATGATCCCCGTGTCGAGCAGGACCTCCGCCTCGCCGCCGACCTCGGCCACCACCGACGGCAGCGTCTCCAGGGGCACGGGCGCGCGGTCGAGCTGCCGCCCGCCGTGGTTCGAGACGATCACCGCGTCGGCGCCGGCGTCGACCACCCGCCGCGCGTCCTGCGCCGTCTGCACGCCCTTCACCACGAGCGGTCCGTTCCACGTGGATCGGAGCCAGGCGAGGTCGTCGAGGTTCAGCGCCGGGTCGAACATCGTGTCGATGAGCTCGGCGACCGTGCCCTCCCACGACGTCAGGGCCGCGAACTCCAGCGGGTCCGTGGTGAGCACGTTGAGCCACCAGTGCGGGTGGCGCGCCATGTCGACCAGCGTCCGCGCGGTGAGGGCCGGCGGGATGGTCAGACCGTTGTAGGCGTCGCGCAGGCGGGCCCCGCCGACCGGGGTGTCCACGGTCAGCATGATCGCCTCGTTGCCGGCCTCCGCCGCCCGGCGCACGACCTCCTCGCTCGCGGCCCGGTCGCGCCAGAGGTAGAGCTGGAACCAGCGCCGGGTGTCCGGGGCGGCCGCGGCGAGGTCCGCCGGTGACGTGGTGCCCATCGTCGAGAGGGTGTGCGGCACCCCGAGGCGGCCGGCCACGCGGGCCACGGCCACTTCGCCCTCGTGGTGCATCATCCGCGTGAAGCCGGTCGGCGCGAACGCGAAGGGGTAGGACGACGGGCCGCCCAGCAGGGTCGTGCTCGTGTCGATCGCGGAGACGTCCCGCAGCACCGAGGGCCGGAACTCCAGCGACGCGAACGCGTCGCGGGCCCGGCGCAGCGAGAGCTCGGCCTCGGCGGCGCCGTCGGTGTAGTCGAACACCGCCCGCGGGGTGCGGCGCCGCGCGATCTCCCGCAGGTCGCCGACGGTGTGGGCGCGCGCGAGCCGGCGGCGCGTCGGGTCCGGGTCGGGGCGCGCGAGCCGCAGCAGCGGGCGCAGCTCCGACGGGCGCGGCAGCCGGCGCGCCGTGCGGCCTGGGGGCGGTTTCGGCGGGGTCGTCATCGCCCGGCTCCTCCTCGTGACGGCGTGCTCGGGTCGAACGGGGCCAGTTGCTCACCGAACGGGGCCGGACGCGGAACGTCAAGGGACCCCGGGCCCGGCGAGCCCGCAGGGACCTCGGACGGACTCGGCAAGGACTCCCTTGGTGGCGGGGAGGGTCCACCCGCGGCGAGGTCCGGTGCGGTACAACCGTTCCGAAGCGCCGGCACCGGCGGTCGGGAGAGGACGAGGTCGTGAGCTACCCGGAGCGCTCGTGGAACGACGGCGATGTCGAGGTCCTCGGCCGACGACTCTGGGCCGGCGGGGTGGCCACGGCCGTGGTCGCCGCGGGCATCGCCATCGTCGGCGTGCTGATCATCTCCAACGTCTTCGACCTGGGCATCCAGACCGCGCAGCGCAGCGGTGCCCTGGTCGACAACGCCCTGACGATCATCCCCGTCTGCGCGGTCATCGCCGCGCTCGCGGGCACCGCGCTGCTGCACCTGCTGCTGCTGACGACACCCCGCCCGGCGACCTTCTTCTCGGCGATCGTGCTGCTGGTGCTCGTGGTGCTGGTGCTGCAGGTCTTCCTCGCCGCGGGCGGCGTGGTCGACCACATCGCCACGGCGGTGCTCTACACGGCGATCGGGCTCGCGATCATCTCGATGCTCTCGGGGGTCTCGCGCACGGCGGTCCGCCCGGCGGCCCAGGGCGGCTGGGGCGGACGCCAGTACGACGGCCGTTACGACCAGCGCTACGGCACCTACGAACGCCCCCACGACGACCCATACGCCCAGCCGGACCAGCGGACCACGCGCTACGACCCGCGCGGGCCCCAGGGCGGCGGTCGCTGGCAGTGACGAACGTGGTGTGATCGCTCACGCCCCGCTGCGTGACGTTGATTCTATTGACGCCCCCTTGCCTTGACCCCTCCTCCGGGCGCTGACGACCATCGACTCCGCGTGATGCTCCACGCGGGCCGTCCTGCTGCCCGTGTCCAGCTTCCGTCGTCCTCCCCGCGGGGGGCGACACCGGGGAGGAGAGGTCGATGGCACCCACGACCGTCAACAGCGCCGGCAACGGCACCGATCGTCCGCACGAGGTCCTCCACCGGGCCCCGTCGCCGGCGGGCGGACCGGCGGCCCCGGCCCGGCCCGCCGACCTCGAGGCGGCCCGCGCGTCCCTGCGCCTGGCCCTGCCCGAGCCGAGCAGCAAGTACAGCCAGGACGACGAGTTCTGCGTCGTCGCCGAGCCCGACGGCTCGTGGCACGAGTACCGCTTCCACGACTACGACCGCATCTTCGGCGTCCCCGGGCTCTACGAGAAGATCTTCTACGACGTGCTCGGCTGCGACTCGCCGCGCTTCATGGTGGGGCTGCTGAGCGAGGCGATGGCGGCGGCGGGCGAGCAGGCCTCCGCGCTGCGCGTGCTCGACCTCGGTGCCGGCAACGGGATCATGGCCGAGGAGCTCGCGGCGGTCGGCGTCGAGTACGCCGTCGGCGTCGACATCCTCACCGAGGCCCGTGACGCGGCCCTGCGCGACCGCCCCGGCCTCTACGCCGACTACCAGGTCGCGGACCTGACCAGGCTGTCCGCGGCGCAGCGCGACGTGCTGTCCGGGCACGAGCTCAACGCGCTGACCGTGGTCGCGGCGCTGGGCTTCGGCGACATCCCGCCGCAGGCGTTCCGTACCGCCTACGACCACGTGGCGCAGGACGGCTGGGTCGTCCTGACGATCAAGGACGCGTTCCTCGAGGCCACCGACACCTCCGGGTTCGGCGGGATGATCGGCGAGTCGATCCGGTCGGGCGCCCTCGAGGTCGTGCGCCGCGAGCGCTTCCAGCACCGGCTCGCCACCGACAGCAGCCCGCTGCTCTACGAGGGCATCGTCGCGCGCAAGCGCGGCCCGCTCGCGGGCTGAGGCCGGGGAGACCGACCCTGCGGTACCCGGCCCTGTGACGCGGGTCTTTGACTCGTCGGTAACCGTGTGACCCATGTCCCAGCGGGGCACACTCCCCTCGGGGCGTGTCGGCGCGGCACGTCCGGAGTCGACGTGGAGGTAGGTCGCCGACATGACCGTGGAGCAGCACCGCTCGCAGCCGCCGATGAACATGAACGGCGTGGGCGTCGATCTCGCCCGCTCCCTCGAGTCGATCGTGCCGGCCGAGGTGCTGGCCGAGGTCGACCCGGCCCTGTGGGGGCGCACGGTCGTGCAGGTCGCCCAGGGCCTCGCGACGCACCCCGCCGACGTGGGGCGCGTCGTGGCGAGCCACGCGGCGCTGGCCGCGCGCATCGGGACGGCCACCGTGGCGCGGGTGTTCGGCTCGTCGGCGGACGGTCCGGTGCCGATCGAGAAGGACGGCCGCTTCAAGGACCCGACGTGGGAGGAGAACCCGGCGTACTGGGGGCTGCGCCAGCAGTACGTCGCACTGGTGGCCACGCTGCACGACCTCGTCGACGCCGCGGGCCTCGACGAGAGCTCCCGGGAGCGGGCGCTGCTGCTCGCCGACGTGCTGGGCAGCGTGCTCTCGCCCACCAACCTGCTGCCCGGTAACCCGGCGGCGCTCAAGCGCGCGTTCGAGACGGGCGGCGCGAGCGTGGTGTCGGGGTTCCGGCAGATGCTCGACGACCTCGCGACCAACCAGGGCCGCCCGCAGCAGGTCGACCGCACCAACCTGCGCGTCGGCCAGGAGCTCGCGGCGACGCCGGGCAAGGTCGTCTACTGCAACCGCCTCATGGAGCTGATCCAGTTCGAGGCGCAGACCGACGAGGTCCACGAGATCCCGATCCTCGTGAGCCCGCCGTGGATCAACAAGTACTACGTCATGGACCTCGCGCCCGGACGCAGCTTCCTCGAGTGGGCCGTGCAGCACGGGCACACGGTGTTCGTCATCAGCTACCGCGACCCCGACGAGTCGATGGCCGACACGGGCCTGGACGACTACCTGGAGCTGGGTGACCTCGCGGCGCTCGACGTCGTCCAGGAGATCACCGGCGCCGAGAAGGTGAACCTCGTCGGGCTGTGCCTCGGCGGGCTGATGGCGACGATCACGCTCGCGATGCTGCACGCCAGGGGCCAGGGCGACCGCGTCAACTCGCTGACCCTGCAGAACACGCTGCTCGACTACAGCGACCCCGGGCCGGTCGCGAGCTTCGTCGACCCGGAGATCGTCGAGCGGCTCGAGCGCAAGATGGCGAAGACCGGCTACCTGCCCTCGGAGTCGATGGCGGGCACGTTCGACCTGCTGCGCGCCAACGATCTGATCTTCAACTACGTGGGGCCGAACTGGCTGGAGGGCAAGGCGCCGCCGGCGTTCGACATCCTCGCCTGGAACGCGGACTCCACGCGGATGCCGGCGAAGATGCACGCGTTCTACCTGCGGCACTTCTACCTGCAGAACGAGCTCGCGCGCGGCGAGCTCGAGCTGCTCGGCGAGCACCTGTCGCTCAAGTCGATCACGAACGACACGTTCATCGTCGCGGCAGTGAACGACCACATCGCGCCGTGGAAGACCTCGTTCGTCTCCACGGGCCTGCTCGGCGGCGACGTCACGTTCACGCTGTCCAACGGCGGGCACATCGCCGGGGTCGTGAACCCGCCCGGCAAGAAGGCCAAGCACTGGATCGGCACCGTCGGCGGCACCTCCGCGCCGGACGCGGACACCTGGCTGCAGCGGGCCGAGGAGGTTGCCGCCTCGTGGTGGGAGCCGTGGCGCGACTGGATCGCCGAGCGCGGCGGCGGGATGCGCACGCCGCCGCCGGTCGGGTCGGAGGCCCACCCGCCGCTCGGGGACGCGCCGGGCTCGTACGTCCTCGGGACGAGCTGAGCCTTCCGGGTGGCGGGCGAGGGGCAGGTGGATGAACCGCGCCTCGCGGCTGTTGCCGGGGGCGAACGCCGGGTAACGGCACGGGTCCATCGGTCGACGAACGGTTGACGGGCGCTCCGGCGCTCGTCACCGTGTTGCAGGGAGCGCATCGACACGGCGTCTTCTGCAACCCGTCCGCCCGCTGCCTTCACCACGCGAGGGTGTTGCCCGATGAACCGCCACGCCTCCGTCGCCCTGCGCCGCAAGGTCGACGACGCCGTCGGTCCCGCGTACGACCCGGTGTTCCTGCGCCTGGACCTGCTCCTCGCCAGCCGCGAGGCGCGCTGCCCGTGCGCGGCGTGCGCCTCGCACGTCGCCGCGCGCCTCGACCGGCTGGTGTCCTGCCTCCCGGCGGAGTGAACATCCGTCGTGTGACCGGTGCCATGGCGCCGCCGCGCGGCCCCGGGCTTGCTTGGTAAACTGAGCGCTGTCACCGACGACGCGGAGGATCCACGCATGGCCACCCCCACCGCCGACCCGAACCTCGACCAGGTCCGCGAGCGGGCCGTCGACATGGTCGCCCAGGTCCAGGAGGCCGGGCTCCGGTTCGCGGGCTCCCTCGCCGAGTCCTGGACCGCGGCGCTGCAGAACGTGCCGGGCGCTGGCGCCGTCAGCGGGAGCGCCGCCTCGACGGGCCTGCCGCGCACGCCCGGCGAGGCCGTCGACCGCTTCTACGACACGGGCGTCCAGATCCTCGAGGCGCAGCGCAACGTCGCCCACCAAGTGATCGACGCGGTCGCGCCGGCGCTCCCGACGTCGGTCTTCGCGGCGACGTCGCGACGCCGCTAGCACCGTCGTGGCCGGCCCGGGCGGGGCGTGGGAGGACCACCGCCGCGCCCTGGGCGGGTTCATCCGCAGCCAGCGCCAGCTCGCGCGTCTCTCGCTGCGGCAGCTGTCCGCCCTGAGCAACATCTCCAACCCGTACCTGAGCCAGATCGAACGAGGGCTGCACGAGCCGTCGGTCCGCGTGCTGCACGCGATCGCGGAGGCCCTCGACATCTCGGCCGAGAGCCTGCTGCTGCAGGCCGGCCTGGTGCGCGAACACGCCGGGGGCACCCCGGCGGAGGCCGCGGGGTCGGGCGAGGCGTCCACCGAACGGGCGATCCGCGCCGACCCCCGGCTCTCCGACGCGCAGAAGGAGGCCCTCATCTCCGTGTACCGGAGCTACACCGCAGGCATGGGAGCGACGTCGTGAGCGCGCTCCCCGTGGACCCCGATCCCGCCCCTGCACCCCGCCCCGAGTGGGTCGGCGACGTCGCCGTCGCGGGGTACCGCCTGCACGTCGCCCACCGGCCGGGGGTACCCGGCCGCACGCCGCTCGTGCTGATCAACGGGATCGGCGCCAGCGTCGAGTTCCTCGACCCGCTCGTGGCCGCGCTCGACCCGGACCGCCCCGTCGTGCGCTTCGACGTGCCCGGGATCGGCGGCTCGCCCCTGCCGGTGGTCCCGTTGCCCATGGTCGGGCTCGCGGGGCTGCTCTCCGGCCTGCTCGACGGGCTCGGGTACGCCCGCGCCGACGTGCTCGGCCTGTCGTGGGGCGGCGGGATCGCCCAGCAGTTCGCGCTGCAGCACCCGGACCGGACCGGCCGGCTCGCCCTCGTCAGCACCGGGACCGGCGCGATGATGGTCCCGGCGCGGTTCACCGTGCTCGCGAAGATGCTCACCCCGCGGCGCTACAACGACCGGCGCTACCGGCACGACGCCGGCGCGGAGATCTACGTGGGCGAGGACCAGGCCGCGGTCGACGAGGTGTTCGGCCGCGCCCGGCCGGTCGCGTTCCGGGGCTACCTGTACCAGCTGATGGCTCTGATGACGTGGACCAGTCTGCCGGTGCTGCCGTTCATCGGCGCGCCGACGCTGGTGCTCGCCGGTCGCCGCGACCCGGTCATCCCGGTGGTCAACGCCCACCTCATGGGCACGCTGATCCCGCGCGCCACGGTGCACCTGCACCAGGGCGGCCACGTCGGGATCCTGACGCGCCCGGAGGAACTGGGGCCGGTGCTCGAGGACTTCCTGGACAGCTGACGGGCGCATCCTTCCGCCGGAATTGAACGACTGCCAATAGAGTCGGCGCA
>NZ_JAQZAL010000024.1 GCF_028737205.1 Actinomycetospora lutea
GCGCGACTGCCGAGGCGCCCCGCCCCCAACACCCGCTTCTTCAGCACTCTCCTAGGCGCCGACCGCGGCCCCGCGGGCGGCGAGGGCGTCGGCGGTCGCGACGCCGTGCACGGCGATGGCGGCGAGCTGCGCGCCGATCTCCTCGGGCGTCGAGGGGCCGTCGGGGCGGAACCAGCGGTACACCCAGTTCGTCGAGCCGAGGATCGAGAGGCCCGCGACGCGCGGGTCGACGTCGGGGCGCGCGAGGCCCTCGCGCTGGGCCTCGGCGACGAGGTCACGGAACACGCCCTGGTACGCGTGCCCCGTCCCGAGGATCTCCTCGCGGCGCCCGGTCGGCAGCGACTCCAGCTCGTGGAGGAACACCGCGGTCGGCACGAGGTTGCGGCACTCGTGCTCGACGTGCGCGCGGATGGTGCGCTCGAGGCGGTCCAGGGGGTCGCCCGGGCCCTGCGACGCCGCGGACACGACGGCGAAGCCCTCGCGGTGGACCTCGCTGATCACCTCGAAGAGCAGGTCCTCCTTGGACTGGATGTAGTAGTACAGGCTGCCCTTGAGCATGCCGAGGCGGTCGGCGATGTCCTGGAGCGAGGCGCCGTCGTAGCCCTTCTCGTAGAACATCTGGGTGGCCACCTCGAGGAGCTGGGCCCAGCGTTCCTCCCGGGGCTTGCGCTCCCCGGCGGCCCGGCGCTCGCTGCGCCCCGCCGGCCGGCGGTCCTGTGCCATGTGCTCTGCTCCTGATGCTCGACCCGCTCGTCCACCATACGGTCGGTAGGCGCTCACCCCGCCGTCAGGTGACGACGCGACAGCCGCGGCGCCTCGGTGATCCCGCGCGCGGCGAGGTCGGCGGCGATCCGCTCGCGCAGCACCCCCTTCTGCACCTTGGTGCCCGACATCGGCCAGGCGTCGACGAACTCGACGTAGCGCGGCGCCTTGAACGTCGCGAGCGTCGCCAGGCAGTGCTCGAGCAGCTCGCGGGCCAGGTGTTCCCGGTCGGCGTCCCGGTAGGCCGGCGCCGGCTCCACGTAGGCGGCGGCCACCTCGCCCAGCCGCGCGTCCGGCGCGCCGACCACCGCCACCACGCCGACCGCCGGGTGCTCCGCGAGCCGGCCCTCGACCTCGGCGGCCGCGACGTTCTCCCCGCCGACCTTGAGCATGTCCTTGAGCCGGCTGACGAACGTGAAGCGGCCGGCGGCGTCGCGGCGCACCAGGTCGCCGGTGTGGAACCAGCCTTCGGCGTCGATCCGCTCGGCGGTCGTCGCCGGGTCGCCGTGGTAGTACGCCATGCGGGACACGCCGCGGTGGAGGAACTCCCCGATCTCTCCCGGCCCGCACTCGCGGCCGGTCTCCGGGTCGCGGACGGTCGCCTCCATGTCCCGCAGCGGCACCCCGCTCGTGCCCGCGCGGGCCTCGGGCGGGTCGTCGACGGACCCCACGCAGCAGAACCCCGCCGCCTCGGTGCCGCCGAGGCAGGAGATCTGGATCGACCCCGGCATCCGCGCCTGCATGGCCGCCATCCGCTCGGCGGGCCCGACGTTGATGACCGTGCGCAGGTCGGGCACCAGCTCCGGGTCGTACTGCGGATGGTCGAGCACCGGCAGCCAGATTGTGTCGAACGCCGGGAACGCGACGCTGGCGCGCTCGTCGACCAGCTGGCGCCAGGCCGTGTCCGGCGTGAACGCCCCGACGTGGACGAGCGTGCAGCCCGCCGCGAGCGAGCCCATGAGCAGGTCGACGCCGCCGCAGTGGTGCATGGGCAGCGGCGTCCAGAACCGGTCGTCGGGGGTCAGGCGCAGCCGCTCGACGAGGTTCTCGCCCAGCGCCGCGTACGCGCCGTGGGTGTGCACGCAGCCGCGCGGGCGCGACGTGGTGCCCGACGTGTAGAGCAGGATCATCGGGTCTCCGGGGGCGACGTCCACCGCCGGCGCGTCGTCCGGGTCGCCGACCACCTCGTCCGGGGTGACGGCGCCGGGACCGGCGAGGTCGAGCAGCTCGGGCGTCGCGACCACCACGGCCGGGTCGGCGTCGCCGCGCAGCCACGCGGTCTCGTCGCGCGTGCCGCGCGGGTTGAGCGGCGCGGGGATCGCCCCGAGCATGCCCGCCGCGACGATCCCGACGACGACGTCGAGCCCGCCGGGCAGCACCAGCAGGACGCGGTCGCCGCGCCGCACGCCCCGCGCGTGCAGCCCGACCGCCCAGGCCCGCGCGGCGTCGCGGACGGCGGGCCACGACGCCCGCTCGTCGGGGAACGCGACCTCCCGCGTCGGCGAGCGCGCCGCCGCCTCGTCCAGCAGCTGCGGCAGGGTGCGCAGCACCCTCACGTCGCGACCTCCTGCCCCGGCATCGTCACCGTGCCGCCGAGCGCCTCCACCAGCGTGATCGGGTCGAAGTACTCGGCGAACCACGTGATCGCGCCGCCGCGCACCCGGAACCGCGCGATGTAGGAGTTCCGGTAGGGCCGGTCGGTCGCCAGGATCCGGGCGTCGCTGGCGTACTGCGCGACGATCGAGCCCGGGTCGTCGGCCAGCGCGTCGAGCCGGTGGTCGTGGAAGCGCAGCGGCGTGATCATCGCCGGCAGCGCGCCGAAGAAGGCCGTCACGTCCGCCTTGCCCTCGACCCGCCGGGGGAAGCCGGGCGGGGCGTAGGGCAGGTCCATGACGACGTCGTCGGCGAACGTGTCCGCCAGCGCGTCGAGGTCGAGCGCGCCGACGGCGTCGAGATAGTCGCGCACGACCTCCTCGGCATCGGGCGGGCTCATGCCTCGAACCCCTCCATCTGCGGGGTCGTCAGCGGCGTGATCACGCGGCTCGCGATCTTCCACCCGTCCGCCGTGCGCCGGTAGGTGTCGACGTTGTAGGCGGCGGCCCGGATCGACGCCCCGCCCGTCGTCCGGCCCTCGGCCAGCACGTAGTTCGTGCCGTGCGCGCGGTCGTCGTCGTCGAACTCGACGACGTGGTTGGTCATGACGTGGAACTGCTCGGACATCGACCCGGCGTCGCGCTCGAAGAACGCGAGCACCTGGTCGCGGCCCTCGTAGCGGTCCAGGCCGACGCCCGTCGCGTCCCAGACGGCGTCGTCGGTGTAGGCGGAGAGGGCCTCCTTGGGGTCGAAGCGGTCCAGGCCCCGGGCGTAGACGTACGTGGCCTGGATGATCTCGGCGCGGTCGTCCGCGTTCGGCACGGGTGGCCCCCCTCAGTCGTAGACGATCACGCCGCGCACGTTCTTGCCGTCGTGCATGTCGCGGAAGGCCTGGTTGATGTCGTCCAGCGCGTAGGTGCGCGTGATCAGCTCGTCGAGCTTGAGCTCGCCGCGCAGGTAGAGGTCGGCGAGCAGCGGCACGTCGGTCCGCGCGTTCGTCGTCCCGTACAGCGAGCCCTGGATGCGCTTGCCCGAGAGCACGACCGTGAAGATGTCGAGCTTCACCTCGCGCTGCAGCGCCGGCGAGACCCCGGTCAGCACGAGCACGCCGCCGCGCGTGACGAGCTGCTGCGCCTCCTCGAGCATGTCGCCCTCGACGACGCCGACCGTGAGGATCACGCGCTCGGCGCCCTGCCCGTTGGTCAGCCCGTCGACGACCTCGCGGGCCTCCGCCCAGTCCGACGCGGCGTGCGTGGCGCCGAACTCCATCGCCTTCTCGCGCTTGAAGGCCACCGGGTCCACCGCGACGATGTTGCGGGCACCCTTGAGCCGGGCGCCCTGCACCGCGTTCATGCCGACCCCGCCGGTGCCGACGACCATCACGGTGTCGCCGAGCTGGATCTCCGCGGCGTACACCGCCGAGCCCCAGCCGGTGGGCACGCCGCAGCCGATCAGCGCGGCCTTGTCCAGCGGCATGTCCTCGGGGATCTTCACGACCGCGTCCAGCGGGGCGCACACGTACGGGCTGAAGGTGCCGAGGTAGGACATGCAGCCCACGCCCTTGCCGCGCGCGTGCACGCGGTGGGTGCCGTCGGGCGCCACCCCGGAGAGCACGCCCGCGGCCAGCTCGCAGAGGCTGCCCTTGCCCTTCACGCACATCGCGCAGCGCCCGCAGGAGGGCAGGAACGACAGCACGACGTGGTCGCCGGGCTTCACGTACGTGACACCGGGGCCCACCTCCTCGACGACGCCCGCGCCCTCGTGCCCGCCGAGCAGCGGCGCCCAGGGCAGCGGGATGTCGCCGGTGTCGATGTGGTCGTCGGAGTGGCAGATGCCCGAGGCCGCCAGCTTGATCAGCGCCTCGTGCTCCTTGGGCGGGTCGATCTCGATGTCCTCGACGCTCCAGCCCGAGCGCGTGCCGGGCTCCCAGAGCAGGGCTCCGCGGGTCTTCATGATCGGCCTCCCGAGATCACGTCATGGCGGGTCACTTGATCGCGGCGCCGGCGTCGACGGGCAGCGTCGCGCCGGTGATGTAGCGGGCCTCGTCGGAGAGCAGGAACAGCACGGCGTTGGCGACGTCGACCGACTCGATCCACGGGATCTCGAGCGCGTTCAGCGAGGTGAAGCCGGGGATCGCCTTCTCCTGCGTGGGCTCGGGGTCGCCGGGGGCGAACATGCCCCAGGTGCCCGGGTTCTGGATCATGTGCGTGTCGACGTTCGTCGGGTGCACGGTGTTGACGCGCACGCGGTAGGGCGCCAGCTCGTTGGCCAGGTTGCGCATCAGGCCGACGACGCCGTGCTTGGCCGAGACGTAGTGGCCGACCTGCTGGATGCCCTTGAAGCCGCCGATCGAGCTGGTGAACACCATCGCCCCGCCGCCGGCCTCGATGAGCTGCGGTATCGCCGCCTTCGCGGTGTGCCAGACGCCGGTCAGGTTGACGTCGATCATGTCCTGCCACGTGGTCTCGTCGAGCTCCCACGCGCGCCCGTAGCTCGCGATGCCGGCGTTGGCGACGACGCCGTCGAGCCGGCCCAGCTCCGCGACCCCGTCGGCCACGGCGCCGTCGAGCGCCGCCTGGTCGCGCACGTCGGCGACCCGGGCGACGATCCGGCGGTCCAGCTTCTCGACCAGGGCGACGGTCTCGTCGAGGTCCTCGCGCGTCGCCGGCGGGTACTTGCCGACGACCGTGTCGATGCCGTCGCACAGGTCGACGGCGACGACGTCGGCACCTTCCTGCGCGAGGCGCACCGCGTGGGCACGGCCCTGTCCGCGGGCGGCCCCGGTGACGAGGACGACCTTGCCCTCCATGCGTCCGGTCACGGTGTGCTCCTGATCTACACGGAGCGCCCCTGCTCGCCCCAGTACGGGGCGCGCAGGTCGCGCTTGAGGATCTTGCCGGTGGGCGCCTTCGGCAGGGCGTCGACGAACTCCACCGAGCGCGGCTTCTGGTACGACGCGAGGTGCGCCCGGGCGGTCTCGACGATCTCGGCCTCGGTCGCGGTCGTGTCGGGCTTGAGCACGACGAACGCCTTGACGCTCTCGCCCCACTCGTCGTCGGGCACGCCGATCACCGCGCACTCGAGGACCGAGGGGTGGTGGTTGACGGCCTCCTCGACCTGGACCGAGTAGATGTTCTCGCCGCCCGAGATGATCATGTCCTTGGCACGGTCGACGATGAACACGTAGCGGTCGGCGTCCCAGGTGGCGAGGTCGCCGGTCCACATCCAGCCGTCGCGCAGGGTGTCGGCGGTGAGGTCGGGCCGGTTCCAGTAGCCCGCCATGTTGGCCTCGGAGCGCACGATGATCTGGCCCACGGTGCGGCCGTCGGTGGGCACCGGGTTGCCGTCGACGTCGACGATCCGCACCGAGGTCACGAACCCCTCGCGCCCGCACGACTGCAGCCGCTCGGGGTGGATCCCGTTGACCGCGGCGTGGTGGTCCTCCTGGGAGAGGAAGCACATCGTCGTGCCCTCGGTCTGCCCGTAGCCCTGGATGAGCGTGCACGGGAACGCCTGCAGCGCGTTCTTCACCACCGCCGAGGGCATCGGCCCGCCGCCGTACTGGATGTTGCGCAGGCTCGCGATGTCGTAGCCCGAGAACCCGGGCACGGCCATCATCCAGTTGAGCATCGTGGTGATGCCGAGGAACGCCGAGACGCGCTCCGCCTCGATGATCTCCAGCGACCGCTTCGCCTCGAAGTTCATCAGCACCAGCGGGCAGCCGTGGCGCATGTAGTTCATCGAGAGCACCACCGGGATGTGGTACATCTGCCCGGTCAGCATGTAGACGTCGGTCGGGACGATGCGCTCGGCGACGGTCTGGTTGAGCATCCCGAACGACGCGCTGCGGTGGGTGTGCAGCGCACCCTTCGACGCCCCCGTCGTGCCGCCCGTGTACAGGATGAAGAACGGGTCGTCGTCGCCGACGCTCGCGCTGTCGGTCGGCTCGTCGTCCGACGCCGCGGCCAGCAGGTCCTCGTAGCTGCCGTCGCCGCCGGGCCCGTACGAGAGCCAGTGCTCGACGTCGACCAGCCCGGCGAGCTCGCGCCCGACCTCGGCCCACTCCCCCGCGACGACGATCGCCCGCGGCCCGCCGTCGGCGACGATCCGCGCGAGCTCGCCGGCCGCGAGCCGCCAGTTCAGCGG
Organism: Actinomycetospora lutea; assembly: GCF_028737205.1. Taxonomy (GTDB): domain Bacteria; phylum Actinomycetota; class Actinomycetes; order Mycobacteriales; family Pseudonocardiaceae; genus Actinomycetospora; species Actinomycetospora lutea. Next base: position 6,502 of record NZ_JAQZAL010000024.1, read on the forward strand.
CTGCACGACCAGGCCCGCGCGCCCGGCGGCGTAGTAGATCTCCTGGAACTCGGTCGAGTTCTTCGCCAGCACCGCGACCCGGTCGCCGCGCTGCAGGGCGAGCCCGTCGGGGCGCGGCCCGCGCAGCCCGTTGGCCAGGCGGCGCACGCGCACGTCCAGCTCGGCCCAGCTCGTGCGGCGCTCGGTGGTGGTGTCGACGACGGCGTCCCCGCGCGGGGTCAGGGCCGCCCACTTCTCGGGGATGCGACCGATGTTGACCATCAGTACGGGAGGTCCAGGTAGACGTACCGGTCGGCGATCAGCCAGGAGCCGTCGCGGTGGACGAGCTGGTCGCGGTACCAGCCGCTGGAGAGCACCTTCACCGTGCCGTGCTCGATCGAGAGCAGCGTCAGGTTCGTGACCGCGACCGCCTCGTCGTCGCTCTCCTTCTCGAACCACAGGTTGGAGAGGTTGTGCCGGCGCTGGTCGGTCTGGGCGGCCATCGAGTCGGCGTGCAGCGTGCGGATGGCCTCGCGCCCCTCGAACGGCCCGATCAGCTCGCCGTCGCGGCCGATCCGCAGGCTCATGCGGGCGTCCTGCGCGAAGCAGGACGCGATGAGGTCCGGGTCGGCCTCGTCGTAGCCCCAGGAGGCCTTGCCGAGGAGGTTCTCGATGGAAGGACGAGCAGTCACGGTGTCTCCTGGCTGGGGGTGAACTCGAGGAGCAGGCGACCGGGGGCACGCGTGAACACCCCGGTCTCCGGCGGTGGCTCGCCGCCGGCGAAGCGGATGTCGGTCATCGCGTCGAGGAGGTCGTTGACGCCGACCTCGATCTCGAACAGCGACAGGAGCGCGCCGACGCAGAAGTGCCGGCCGAGGCAGAAGGCGAGGTGGTCGGCGGCGGCGGAGAAGGCGCGCGAGTGGTCGAGGTCGGCGCGCAGGAGGTCGAAGACCTCGGGGCGGTCGAACCGGCGCTCGTCGCGGTTGGCGGCGCCGATGAGGCAGGTGACCGTGCGCCCGGCCTCGACGATCCCGCCCGAGAGCTGCACGTCCTCCGCCGGCTGACGCATGATCATGTGCACGGGCGGCGACCAGCGCAGCGTCTCGGCGAAGGCGGCGGGGATCAGCGAGCGGTCGTTGCGCACGGCCTCGAGCTGTTCGGGGTGGGCGACGAGGTCGGCCACCAGGCTGGTGATCGCCTTGTCGGTGGTCTCGCCGCCGGCGGTGAGCAGCAGGCTGCAGAACGCCTTGATCTCCTCGTCGGTCATCGACTCGCCGTCGATCTCGGCCGCGCAGAGCGTGGAGAGGAGGTCGTCACCCGGGTTCGCGCGGCGCTCCCGGATGCGCGGGATCATGTAGTCCTCGAACTCGGCCTTGGTGCGCAGGCCCTCCGCGGCCACGGCCTCGTCGCCGGCGAGGTTCCCGAGGAACCCCATGATCGACGTGTACCAGCCGTGGAAGCGGTCGTGGTCGGTGCGCGGCAGCCCGAGCATGTCGACGATGACGTTGATCGGGAAGCGCGTCGCGTACGCGTCGACGAGGTCGACGTGCCCGTCGTGACGGAAGGCGTCGACCAGCTCGCGCGAGTTGCGCCGGATCGTCGGTCCGAAGTGCTCCTGCAACTCCTTGCCGCGGAAGGCGGGGGCGACGAGCGAGCGGTGCGTGGAGTGCTCACGGCCCTCCATCTGCAGGATGGTGCGCCCGTGCACGGGCTCGAGCTGCCAGGCGTAGTTCTCGCTGGTGAACACCGGGTCCTTGAACGCCCGCTGGACGTCCTCGTAGCGACTGATCACGTACGTCTGCATGGCCTCGTGCCACACGAGCGGGAACTCGTCGCGGAGCAGCCGATAGGCGCTGTACGGATCGCGGGCGAACTCCGGCGAGAGGATGTCCGGCGGTTCGAGCGTGGCCGTCATGGGTCCCCCGACCTGCGAAGACGTCGTTGGCGTCGTACCTACCGATCGTTTGGTACGGGGAGCGAGACTAGCATCACACCCGGCCGGGTCAAGGGTCGTTCGCCCACCCCCACCCCGGTGATCACCAGGTCGAAAGGCACCGTCGAGGGCGCTCCTCGCGTTCCTTTCCGCCTGCTGATCACGCGGAGAGGACGCCGAGCTCCCGCGCACGGCGCGCCAGCGCCTCGCGGACACGGAGCACGAAGCCGCGCGGATCGACGAACAGGTCGTGGGCGGTGATCGGCAGGAGCACCCACCCGGCGCCCGCGAGCCGTGTCGCACGGACCGCGTCGCGCCGCCACTGCACCTTGTCGACGCGGTGGTGGTCACCCTGGTACTCGAGAGCGACCCGCAACGCGCGCCACCCGAAGTCGACGCGCCCGATGAAGACCCCGCGGTCGTCGCACACGACGAGCTGCGGTGTCGGCTCCGGGATGCCCGTCGCGCCGCGGAGGATCAGGCGCGTGCGCGTCTCCGGCGGCGACTCCGCACGGGGATCGGCGTCGGCCACGACAGCGACCAGACGCCGGCGGCCACGGGGGTTGTCGCGCAGCAGGGGTGGTCGACCAACTCCTCGGGGCGGAACTCGCCGAGGCGCGCCAGCGCGTCGACGGCGATGACGCCCTCGACGTGGTCGACACGCGACGCGAGGTCGAGCGCGGTCCGGACCGGTGTCGTCACCCGGACGCCGTCGACGTGGACCACCTCGTGCTCGCCGAGGACGTCCTGCCGCAGGATCCTGCCGGAGTGGGCCCGACGGAGGTGCCGGGGCCCGACGACGAGCTCGATCGGGACCTCGCCCCCGGGCGCCGCGTCCACCCCGTGCAGGAGAACCGCCGACCATCCCGCGACGACCGCGCCGGGCACCTCGAGCGCTGCCGCCGTGACACGCATCCGGTCGTCGACCGGCACACCCGCGGCCACGTACGTGTCGCGCCCGAGCTCGTGGAAGCCGGGTCCGCGCAGGCGTCGCCGTGTGGTCAGGCCCGCCGCGATCGCCGCCGACCCACGGAAGGGCTTGTCCATTTCCATACCGGGTTGGAGGGACGCGGCCCCCGGACGGTTCCCTCCCGCGTGATCAGCAGATCGAAACGCACCCCGCCGTACGTCTCCGGGGTGCTTTTCGACCTGCTGATCACCTGGGCTGGCGCGCCTACCCCCGCAGGGGCGCGATGACCTGGTCGGCGAAGCGGAGCACCGGTTCCGTGGAGGCCGGGTTGCCGAAGTCCATGACGAAGTGGTCGACGCCGACGTCGCGCTTGGCCGCGAGCTCCTCCAGCAGGCGCGAGGAGTCCTCGTCGGTCTCGGGCAGCGCGCGTTCCAGGGTCACCGAGACCTCGATCGCGTCCGGGTCGCGGCCCGCGTCCTCGGCAGCGCGGCGCACGATGTCGCGGCGCCGGACGAAGTCCGCCGCTTCCCCCTTGAACGGCCCGTTCCACCGGTCCGCCAGCCGCCCGACCATCGGCAGCCCGACCTTCTCGCCGGCGGCGCCGATGCACACGCGCGGCGGCGGGTCGGTCAGCGGCGGGGCCGCCGCGCCGTCGATGCGGTAGTGGCGGCCCTCGAACGACGGGTCGGCCTCGGTCCACATCAGCCGGCAGATCGTGATCGCTTCCTCGAGCTGGGCGAAGCGCACCGCGGGCCGGGGGAAGTCGTAGCCGTAGGCCTCGTACTCGGGCTCGCGCCAGCCGGCGCCGATGCCCAGCACGAAGCGCCCGCCGGACAGGTACTGCAGCGTCGCGGCCATCTTCGCCAGCAGCGGCGGGTGGCGGTAGCCGACGCCGAGCACGTGGTGGCAGAGCTCGACGTCCTCGTGGCGCGCGGCGAGCCACGTCAGCGTCGTCCACGCCTCGAGGAACGGGTCGGTCTTCTGGTCGAAGCCGTAGAAGTGGTCGGCGATCCACAGCGAGTCGAAGTGCGGGAGCGCCGTCGGGAGGATCGCGGTGTCCTGGTCGGCGGCGATCGGGCGGTGATCGCTCCAGCGGTTCCCGATCACCGGGGAGAGCCAGCCGAACTTGGGGGTGGTCGCCACGCGGGCATCATGCCCGCTTGACCCCGACCCGCGCCCTTGCCACGCTGTCGAACGGTCGTTTGGTAGACGGGAGGCGCGGATGGCGAAGTACGACGTCGTGGTCATCGGAGCCGGGGCGGCGGGGCTGACGGCCGCGTCGCTGCTCGCCGTCGAGGGCAAGAGCGTCTGCCTGCTCGAACGCTCGCCCTACCTCGGCGGGCGCGGCATGGCGGTGCCCGACGAGGGCTTCACGGTCAACGTCGGCGGCCACCTCATCGAGGACCCCGGCTCCGGGCTCACCAAGGTCTTCGAGCACGTCGGCAAGACGCTGCAGCACGGCGAGGTCTCCGCCGAGATGCCCGTCTGGGACCACGAGAACAACCGCTGGGGTTCCATCCGCGACCGCTACTCGGGCAGCAAGGGCGAGCTGAAGAAGGTCATCAAGGCCCTGCTGAACACCGAGTGGGACGAGCTCGACCGCTGGGACGACCGCCCCCTGCGCCAGTGGCTGCACCAGCACACCGACGACCAGGGCGTGGTCGACCTCTTCGAGTTCATCACCGTCCTCGAGTGCATGACCGACCACTGGTGGGACCACTCCGCCAGCGACAACCTCTTCGTGCGCAAGATGCACTTCGCCGAGCGCGGCACCGCCGCCTACTCGTGCTGGCCGGGCCAGGGCTGGGACGGCATGTGGGCCGACCTCGCCGACGCGTTCACGGCCGCCGGCGGCGACCTGCGGCTCTCGACCCCCGTCGAGCGCGTCGTCATCGAGGACGGCGTGACGAAGGGCGTCGCGATCGCGCGGCAGCCCCGCGTGCTGCCCAACGAGTTCTTCGAGGAGGAGATCCTCGAGGCCGACCACGTCATCTGCACCCTGCCCGTCTGGCACGTGCTGAACGTCGTCGACGAGAGCGACCTGCCCGACTGGTACGCCGAGCAGATCAAGTTCCTCGCCCAGGACAAGTTCCGGATCGCCTGGATCGGGCTCTACCTCGCCACCGAGGAGCCGGTGCACCAGTACGACCCGCGCGAGCTGAGCACCTGGCTGAAGACCCCGAACACCGAGCTCTCCGGGTTCATGTTCAACCAGACCGCGATGGACCCCTCCTGCTCGCCGGAGGGCACCCAGCTGCACGTCATGGGCGGGATCTTCCCCGGCGAGAAGGGCCGCGACCGCGCCTGGCTGCGCCGCCAGACCGAGCAGTTCGAGGCCGACGTCGCGCAGATGTGGCCGGGCTTCGCGAAGACGGTGTGGCGCCGCCGCCACCTCGTCTTCGAGCCCAGCTTCGGCGTGATCCAGAAGCCCGGCCTGGTCGGCGCCTACCGGCCGCACTGGAACCCGCCGCGTCCCGAGGGCCTGTGGTTCGCCGGCGAGACGTTCCGCAGCCGCGGCATCGGCACCGACCGCGCCGCGCGCGCCGCGCTCACCGTCGTCGAGGAGTACCTCGGCCGGCGCCTGTCGACCTTCGGCGACGGGTGGCGCTACTGATGGCGGGGCGGCTCGAGCTCGGCGTCCCCGGACAGATCATGCCGCCGGCGGCCGCGGCGGTGAAGTTCGCGAAGCGCAGCGAGGACGAGGGGTTCGACGCGGTCTGGTGGCCCGATCACCTCATGGGCTGGCACCCCGACACGATGTGGACGCCGGACCTCACCCCACTCGCCGAGCACCAGGCCAACCCGCACGTCTACTTCGACCCCGCCGTGATGATGGGCGTGGTCGGCGCGGCCACCGAGCGGATCCGGGTCGGGGTCTGCGTCACCGACCTCATCCGCCGCCATCCCGCGATGGCCGCGCAGACCGCGCTGACGCTCGACCACGTGACGCAGGGCCGCGCGATCATCGGGCTGGGCAGCGGCGAGCAGCTCAACGCGACGCCCTACGGCATGCCCTTCGACCGCCCCGTCGCGCGGCTCGAGGAGGGCATCGACGTGATGCGCCTGCTCATGACCGCCGACGGCCCGGTCGACCACGAGGGCCGCTTCCTCCGCCTCGAGCGGGCGGTCCTCGGCCTGCAGCCCTACGGGGCGACGCCGCCGGAGATCTGGACCGCCGCCCACGGCCCGCGGATGCTGCGCCTGACCGGGCGCAAGGCCGACGGCTGGCTGCCCACCAAGCTCTCCCCCGCGGAGTACTGCGACGCGCTCACCACGATCCGCACGGCCGCCGACCAGGAGGGACGCGACCCGGACGCGATCACCCCCGGCATGCTCGGCTACGTCCTCATGGGTCCCGACGCCGAGACCGTGCAGCGGCTCACCGAGGCCCCGCTGGTGCGGGCGCTGTGCGTGCTGCTGCCCGCCCAGGTGTTCCGCGACCTCGGCGTCGAGGGGCCCTATCCCGACGGCTCCGGGTTCCACGACTTCATCCCCACGGCCATCGACCGCGCCGAGTCGCTGCGCATCATCGACGCGATCCCGCCCGCCGTGGTGCGCCACTACGCGTTCTGCGGCACGCCCGACGAGGTGGCCGAGCAGGTCGAGGAGTACGTCGAGAAGGGCCTGCGCCACCTCGTCATGTGGAACATCACCGCGTTCGGCGACCCGGGCCTGGCCCGCTGGTCGTTCGGCGCGATGTCGGAGCTGCGGAAGCGGCTGGGCGCATGACCCCGGAGGCCGTCGAGCGCTACTTCGCCGCGGTCAACACCGAGGACTGGGACGCGATCCGCGGGGTCTTCGCCCCGGACGCGGAGCTGCGCACCGTGGGTGCCCCGACGCGGCGGGGGCGCAACGAGATCGCCGCGCACTTCCCGCAGGTCCTGGCCGCGCTGCCGGTGCACCACGACGAGGTCACCCGGGTCGTGGTCGCCGACACCGTCGTGCTCGTCGAGATCCACTTCAGCGGGCGCACCACCGAGGGCCGCACGGTCGAGTTCGACGCCGTCGACGTCTTCGACCTCACCGACGACGGCACGACGATCGCGACGCTCTCGACCTGGTACGACACGGCCGCGGTCGCGCGTCAGGTCCGCGCGACGTGACCGTCCTGCGCGGCCTCGGCGTCACCCTGCCCGTCGACGAGGGCCTCTCCGCCGGGCAGTACCTCGACCTCGCGCGGCTCGCCGAGGACGCCGGGTGCACCGACGTGCTGGTGGGCGAGGTCGCCGGCCCCGAGGTCTTCGCGATGCTCGGCATGATCGCCGCCTCGACGAGCCGCATCCGGCTGGGCAGCGGGATCGTGGGCGTCTACCCGCGCACCGCGGTGCTCACGGCGATGGGGTTCACGACGCTGGCCTCGCTCGCGCCGGGTCGGGTGCTCGCCGGGCTCGGCGCCTCGAGCCCGATCATCGTCGAGCAGTGGCACGGCCTCGCGTTCGACGCGCCCCGCGCGCGCCTCGAGGAGTACGTGGCCGCGCTGCGCACGGTGTTCCGCGGCGAGCGCACCGACCTCGACGGCCCGCACGTCCGCTCGCACGGCTTCCGCGCCGGGATGGCGCCCGTCGACGTTCCGATCCTCGTCGCCGCGATGAACCCGCGGATGCTGCGGGTGGCGGGCGCGATCGCCGACGTCGCGTTCCTGACCTGGACCCCGCCGGAGGAGTACGGCCCGAAGATCGCGCTGGTGCGCGAGGGCGCGGAGGCCGCGGGGCGCGACCCCGACGAGGTCGGGATCGCCGCCTCGTTCTGGGCCTACGCCGGTGACCGCGTCGAGGAGGCCCGCGAGCGCCTCCGCCGGTTCGTGCTGCAGTACGCCATGGTGCCGACGCACCGGCCGTCGTTCCGCGGCAGCTTCGCGCGCCTCGACGAGGCCGCGGACGCGTGGGCCGGCGGCGATCGGCGCGCGGCGCTGCGGGCGGTCGACGACGACGCCGTCGCGGCGATGTGCGCGCTGGGCTCCGGCGACGATGTGGCCCAGCGCGTCTCGGCGATGCGTGCCGCCGGCGTCGATCTGCCCATCGCGCTGACGCCGGGCGCGGTGCCCGGCGATCCGGAGGGCCCGGCGGCGACGATCGAGCGCATGGCCACCAGCGCGAAGGAGCACGCGTGAGCGCACTCGAGGACCTCCCCGCCGACCTTCCCCCCGACGCGGGCGTGCTGCGCCTCGACCACGTCGCCGTGGCCGTGCGCGACGTCGGCGCGGGCGCGGCGCTGTTCGGCGGCGCGCTCGGCGGGCGCTTCCTGTTCGGCGGCGACAACGACCACCAGGGCATCCGCGTCGCCCAGTTCGTCCTCCCGGGCGGGATGAAGATCGAGCTGATCTCCCCGCTGCGCGAGGACGCCCCGGTCGCGCGGTTCCTCGAGCGCCGCGGCGAGGGCGTCCACCACCTCACGCTGATCGTCGAGGACGTCGAGGTGGCGGTCGCGCGCCTCAGCGGACTCGGCTACGAGGTCGTCGACGTGGACCTGGCCAGCCCCCACTGGCGCGAGGCGTTCGTGCGCCCGCGCTCGGCGTTCGGCGCCCTGCTGCAGCTCGCGGACACGACGACGCGCTGGGACGCGCCCGCCGCCTCGGGGATCACGCTCGACGACGTGGTGGCCGGCCGGGTCGTGTTCACCGAGGACGAGCGGGCCGTCCTGCGCGAGGGCTGACGTCTCCCGGGGGTCCTACTCCCAGGTCTGGTGCCTCTTGTACTGCGCCATGATCTCGCGGGGCAGCGGGCCGTTGGCCGGTACGGCCATGCCCTGCTGGCGGGCCCACAGCCGGGCGGACTCGACGAGACCGTGGACGTTGCCCTTGCGGACGGGCTCGTCGGCGTCGTGCCGCTCGCGGGGGGCGGTGGGTTCGCGCTTGGCGTCGCTCATGCGAGTACCTCCGATGACCCATCGGTGACACCGTTGTCACCGAGGTGTCGCGGTCGGCGGTCGCCGGACCGCTGTGACCCACGTTACGCCTTCGTTGTCCGCGCGCTCGCGCGGTGGCGCCGGACCGCGTCGCGGTTGGCACAGGCGGGCGTGCAGTAGCGCTGCCGGCCCGTGCGTGAGACGTCGGCGAACACCTGCTCACAGCTATCGATGGCGCAGCGGGCGAGCCGGTGCATCCCGCGGCCGGTGAGGTGCAGCGCCGTGCCGACGCTGACCAGCGAGCGCAGGAGCCCGGCGAGCGTCATGTCGTCGTCGCGGTAATGGATGTGCCACCCCGTGCCGGCGTGATCGGTGAGGCGCGGGTGTGCCGTCGAGGTCGCCAGCAGCGCGTTCAGCAGGGCCGCCCGCTCCGGGGCGTCGGCGGTGTCGACGACCGCCGTCCAGCGCTCCAGGTACGCCCGGACGGCCGTCAGGTCGGGGTCCACCGCGGGCCGGTCCATCACCAGCCCGGCCTCGCGACACCGTTCCTCGAGCTCGGCGGCACTCGCCGGCGGGCGGTTCACGAGGTCCGCGGCGAGGAGAACCGCGTCACTCCCGTAAGGGTTGAGGTGCACAAGACCATGACACCACGGTGGACGCCGTGGGAGAACACCAGTGGTCGACCGTCTCCTCCCACCGCACCGCCGACGGGCTCGTGCGCTACCAGCGCTGCCGGTGCGGGCGGTGGCGCACGCTGCAGGGCGTCGAGGTCCTCGCCGCGCCGGTCGTGTCCTGCCGGCCGGTGCGCGCGGCCGGGTGACCGCCGACCGATGAGTCGGGACGCCGGGGCCCGTCCCACCCCCATGACGATCGACCTCTCCCCCGCCGCGCGCGTGCTGGGCGCGCTGGTCACCGACCTCGACGACGCCGACCTCGCCCGCCCCACCCCGTGCGCGGGCTGGTCGGTGGCCGACCTGCTCGACCACCTCGACGTCGTCGCCGCCGGCTTCACGACCCTCGCCCGCGGCACCGGGCACCCCGGCGCCGGCCCCTGGGACGCCGCGCGGCGCACCGTGCTGGCCGGGGCCCTCGGGACCATGGCGGCCGCCTGGCGCGACCCCGCGGCGGGGGAGGGGACGGCGGGCGCGCCCGGCCCGGAGCTCCCCCGCCCGACCTGGGGCCGCATCGGGCTCACCGAGCTCGTCGTGCACACCTGGGACCTCGCCCACGCCGTCGACCGCCCGCTGCCCGCCCTGCCCGACGGCCTCCTGCGCACCACGCTCGACCACGTCCTGGTGTTCGTGCCGCAGGCGCCGCTGCCCGAGCTGTGGGACACGCCGGTCGCGGTGGGGCGGGACGCGCCGCTGTGGGACCGCGTCGTCGCGGGGACCGGCCGCACGCCCTGATCACCCCGCTACCTCCGGACTGTCAGGATCGACGGCGTGGACGTCGTGCTCGAGCTCGGGCTGGTGCTGGTCTTCGTGCTGATCGGCGGCTTCTTCGCCGCCGCCGAGATCGCGCTCGTGTCGCTGCGCTCGGGCCAGGTCGCCGCCCTCGCCGAGCGGGGACGGCGGGGCCGCGCCGTGGCCCACCTGCGCGGCGACTCCAACCGCTTCCTGTCCGCGGTGCAGATCGGCGTGACGTTCACCGGGTTCTTCGCCTCGAGCTACGGCGGGGCGACGCTCGCGGGGCGCCTCGAGCCGGGGCTGATCGGGATCGGCCTGCCGGTGGCGCTCGCCGCGACGCTCGCCCTGGTCCTGGTCACCGCGCTCGTGTCGTACCTGTCGCTGGTCGCGGGGGAGCTCGTGCCCAAGCGGCTGGCCCTCCAGAACCCCGAGGGCGTGTCGCTGACCACCGCCCCGGTGCTCGACCGCCTCGCCTCGCTGACGCGCCCGCTGATCTGGCTGCTCTCGGTCTCGACCAACGCCGTCGTGCGCCTGCTGGGCGTCGATCCCCGGCACACCGAGGACGAGGTCAGCGAGGACGAGCTGCGCGACATGGTGCGCACCACCAGCACGCTGACCGACGACGAGCGCCGCCTGCTCACCGACGCCTTCGAGGCGACCGACCGGGTGATCAGCGAGGTCATGGTGCCGCGCACCGAGGTCGACTTCCTCGACGCGGACCTCACCGCCGCCGAGGCGGTCGCGCAGATCTCCGACCGGCCGCACTCGCGCTACCCCGTGATCGGCGAGTCGGTCGACGACGTCCTGGGCTTCGTCCACGTCCGCGACATCCTGACCGCCCAGATCACGGCCGCGGGCACGTCGCCCCAGCTGCGCGACGTCGTCCGCGCCATCACGGTCCTGCCCGGCAGCAAGCCCGTGCTCGACACCCTGTCGCTGCTGCGCCGGGGCGGGAGCCACATCGCCGTCGTCATCGACGAGTACGGCGGCACCGACGGGATCGTCACCGTGGAGGACCTCGTCGAGGAGATCGTCGGCGAGATCCGCGACGAGTACGACCCGAAGGCCGTCGCCGCCCGGGCGACCGACGGCGCCTACGAGGTCGACGGGCTCCTGCACCGCAGCGACGTCGCCGGCCAGACGGGCATCGAGCTGCCCGACGGCTCCTTCGACACCCTCGGCGGCTTCGTCCTGCAGCTGCTCGGGCGCACCCCGGCCGTCGGCGACGTCGTCGACGACCTCGACCACCGCTTCGTCGTCACCGCCGTCGACGGCCTTCGCGTGGCACGCGTGCGGATCACGCCGCTGGCGCCGGAGGAGACCGGCTCCGAGGAGCCGTAGGGCCCGGATCCCGAGCCCTCCGGCGGCCCGGCGGGCGCCTCCTCGGCGCCCGACGCCGCACCCGGGCCGCCGCCGACGCCGGGTGCTCCACCTCACCGGCGCCGGTCGCCCCCGAGGAGCAGGATGGGGAGCGGGTCGGGGACCGGGCGCGCGTGAGGAGACCGATGGACGACACGGACGACGTCGCGGTGCGGGAGGATCCGGAGCGCGGGGCCTTCGTGCTGGCCGTGGACGGCGTCGAGGCCGGCCACGTCGACGTCCGGCGCCGGCGATCGCCGTCGGCGATCGTCCTGATCCACACCGAGGTCGAGCCCGCCTACGGCGGACGGGGCCTCGGCGGGCGTCTCGTGCGCGGCGTGTTCGACGCCGCCCGCGCCGAGGGGATCGCCCTGGTCCCGCTCTGCGAGTACGCCCAGCGGTGGGTCGGCCTGCACCCCGAGTACCTCGCCGACGTGCCGCCGCACGACCGGCAGCGGCTCGGCCTTCCGGAACCCCAGATGGCGGGAGAGGACCAGTGAGCACCCAGGAGATCGACCCGCACGCCGAGCCCTCGGGCACCGGCTGCCTCGAGTGCGACCAGCACGGCGGCTGGTGGTTCCACCTGCGCCGCTGCGCGGCCTGCGGCCACATCGGCTGCTGCGACTCGTCGCCGAGCCAGCACGCGACGCGCCACGCCCGCGAGCAGGGCCACCCGATCCTCACGAGCTTCGAGCCCGGCGAGGACTGGTTCTTCGACGACCGCGACGGCTCGGTGGGGCACGGCCCCGTCCTCGCGGGCGCGCAGAACCACCCCGAGGACCAGGGGGTGCCGGGACCGGCGGGCCGCGTCCCGGAGGACTGGCAGCGCCGCCTGCACTAGTCGGTCGCGCCAAGGAGATGCGCACGCCAGCGCTCCTGCGTCGCGCTGTCCTGCGACCTCCGGCGCGGTCGGGCTGGTCAGCCCGTGGGGCCGAAGCGCTCCACGCGGATCGTCCCGGCGGGCTGGCCGGCGTCGACGAGCAGCGTCTCCATCGCGCCGGTGAAGCGCGCGGAGCCGCAGAGGTACACGGTGACCCCGGGGTCGACGAGCGCCGCGACGGCCGCCATGTCGAGCCGGCTCCCGCCCGGCACACGGGTCAGCGCGATCCGGGCGCCGACGGCCTCGAGCTCGTCGGCGTAGGGCAGGCGGTCGCGGCCGGTCGCGCTCACCGCGAGCCGCAGCCGCTCGGGGTGCCCGAGGTCGATCGCGTGCCGCAGCATCCCGACCAGCGGGGCCACGCCGCTCCCGCCCCCGATCCCGACGGCCGGGACACCCCCGCTCCACACGAACCAGCGCCCGATCGGCCCGCGCACCTCGAGCTCGTCGCCGGGCTCGACGACGTCGGCGAGGTAGCCGGACACCTCGCCGTCCTCGATGCGCTCGACGAAGAGCTCGACGAGGTCGTCGCCGGGCGCCGAGGCCACCGAGTACGACCGCTGCGCGGTGTAGCCGTCCGGCGCGCGCAGCCGCACGACGTAGTGCTGCCCGGGGTGGTGCTGGACGCGCTCGGGCACGGCGAGGCGCAGCACCACGGCGTCGGTCGACGGGTGGGCGACCTCGACGACGCGCGCGTCGCGCCACTTCGCCGCCGCCCGCCGGTCGTTCGGGCCGCCGATGCGGTCGTCGGGGACGACCCAGGGCTCGTCAGTCCCCGTCGAAGCGCTGCTCACGCCAGGGGTCGCCTCGCTCGTGATAGCCGTTCACCTCCCAGAAGCCGGGCTCGTCGTGGTCGAGCAGGGTGATCTTGGAGATCCACTTCGCGGACTTCCAGAAGTAGAGGTGCGGCACGAGCATCCGCACCGGCCCGCCGTGCTCGCGCGTCAGCGGCTTGCCCTCGTGCTCCCAGACCAGCCACGCCTTGCCGCCGCGGACGTCGTCGAGCGGCAGGTTGGTGGTGTAGCCGGTGGTCGACGTCTCGACGACGAACGTGGCCTCCGGCTTCACACCGACCGCGTCGAGCAGCGTGTCGAACGAGATGCCGGTGAAGTTGGTGTCGAGCTTCGACCACGTCGTCACGCAGTGGATGTCGCCGGCGTACACCGACGGCGGCAGCAGGCGCAGCTCGCGCAGCGTCCACGTGGTCGGCGTCTCGACCAGCCCGTCGACGGTGACGGTCCACGTGTCGGCGTCCATCCGCGGCGTCGCCTCGGCGGTGAGCACCGGCCACCCCGCCCCGACGTCGTACTGTCCCGGCGGCAGGCGCGGGTCGCGCTCGCGTCGCCGGCCGAGGAATCCGCGCGTGGTCGCCACGTCACCACTCCGTCCGCTCCGGGGTCACGCTCGACACTAGTGACGGGAACACCCCCGTGCCGAGGGTCGTTGCCCCGATCACCGGACCCCCGGAAGGAGATGCCGTGCCCACCCCCGACGTCCCGCTCGAGAAGCTGGGATTCCTGACGCTCGGACTCTTCGACGGCGACGACCCCGGCCCGGGCATGGAGTCGACGCTCGAGGTCATCGAGCTGGGCGAGCAGCTCGGCTTCGACAGCGCCTACCTGCGCCACCGGCACTTCCAGACCGGCATCTCCTCGCCGATCGCGATCATGGCGGCGCTGACGCAGCGGACGTCGCGCATCGCGATGGGCACCGCGGTGACGCCGCTGGGCTGGGAGAACCCGCTGCGCATGGCCGAGGACCTCGCCACCGTCGACATCCTCTCCGGCGGCCGGCTCGAGCCCGGCTTCAGCGTGGGTCCGCCGATCCACTGGGAGGACGTCAAGCAGGCGCTCTACCCGGACACCGCCGACGCCGAGGACCTCACCTACGAGCGCGTCGCGCGCCTGCTGCGGATGGTCCGCGGCGAGCCCGTGAGCACGTTCTCGGGCACCGCGGGCTTCGAGGAGTTCTCCGCGCGGGTCGAGCCGCACGCCCCCGGTCTCGGCGACCGCATCTGGTACGGCGCGGGCAGCGGGCGCTCGACGCGGTGGGCCGCCGAGCAGGGCCTGAACCTGCTGACCAGCAACATCATCAAGCCCGAGGACTCCGACCTCGAGCGCGACGGGCGCTGGGACTTCGCCGCGATCCAGCAGCGCCAGATCGCGCTGTTCAGGGCGCACCACCCCGACGGCGAGGCCGCGCGCGTCTCGCAGGGGCTCGTCGTCATCCCCACCGACTCCGCGACGCCCGAGCAGCGCGCCAGGTACGAGGCCTACGTCGCGAAGCGCACCCCGCGGACCTCGGCGCCGCTGGGCCCGCCCGGGCCGGGGCTGCTCGCCGCGCCCGACGTGCTGGGCACGTCCGAGGAGGTCGCCGAGAAGCTGTACGCCGACGCGGCGTTCCGCGAGGTCCGCGAGGTCGTCTTCGCGCTGCCGTTCACCTTCGAGCACGAGGACTACGTGCAGATCCTCACCGACATGGCGACGAAGCTGGGCCCGGCGCTGGGCTGGAAGCCCGCCGCGTAGATGGCCGACCCCACCGACCCCACCGACCATGCCGACCGCACCGGGCTGGGCCCGGTCCTCGCGGAGCTGACCGCCCCGGGCGGCGAGTTCGCGATGGTCCCGGTGACCGTCGACGGCGTCGCGATGCGCGTCCACGAGCGGGCTCCGCACACCCTGCGCGAGCTGTACGCGACGTCGCCCGCCCCCGACGACCGCGTGGCCACGGTCTACGGCCACGAGCGGTGCCCGTACGGCGAGCACCGGCGCCTCGTCGCGCACCTCGCGGGGTGGCTGGCCGGTCAGGGACTGCGACCCGGCGACCGGCTCGCCGTCGCAATGCGCAACGTGCCCGAGTGGACCGTGGCGTTCTGGGCGGCGATGGTCTCCGGCCTCGTGGTCGTGCCGCTCAACGCGTGGTGGACCGGCGGGCAGCTGGCGGGCGCGATCCGGCACGCCGGCGCCCGGGTGGTGATCGCGGACCCCGAGCGGGTCGCCGCGCTCGACGGCCACCCGGAGCTCCCGCCGATCGTGCGGGTGCGCGGCGAGGGCCCGCTCCCGGCCGGGGTGGTGGCGTGGGACGACGTGGTCCGGACCGGCGGCCCGGTTCCCGAGGTGGACGTCTCCCCCGACGACACCGCCACGATCATCTACACGTCGGGCACGACCGGAGCGCCCAAGGGCGTGGTCAGCAGCCACCGCAACCACGTGGCGAACGCGCTCAACGTCGCCTGCCTCGGCCGCGCCAACCAGCTGGCCGCCCAGCGGCGGGGCGAGCCCGCGCCCGCGCCCGCCCGGCCCGGCACGCTGCTGGCCTACCCCATGTTCCACATCGCCGGGCTCAACGGGCTCTACGGCGCCGCGCTGTCCGGCGCCACGCTCGCGCTGATGCACCACTGGGACCCGGACGAGGCGCTGCGCCTCATCGCCACCGAGCAGCTCACCAACGCCTCGGGGGTGCCCGCCGTGCTGCGCGACGTCGTCGAGCTGGCCGTCGAGCACCCGCGCGAGACCGCCTCGCTCAGCCGCATCGCGATGGGCGGCGCGCCCATCCCCCCGTCGCTGGTGCGGCGGGTGGCCACCGAGCTCGCCGGGCGCGCGTCGGCGGCCAACGGGTACGGCGCCACGGAGACGACGTCCGCGGTGTGCGCCAACACCGGCGCCGACTACGCCGCGCACCCCGACAGCGTCGGCCGGCCGGTGCCCGGCACCGAGCTGCGGATCGTCGACCCGGGCACGGGGGCCGAGGTCCCCGACGGCACGGTCGGCGAGCTCTGCTTCCGCGGCCCGCAGATCATGCGCGGCTACTGGCGCGATCCGGAGGCGACCGGGGCCGTGCTGCGCGACGGCTGGCTGCGCAGCGGCGACCTCGGGCTGCGCCGCGACGGCTGGGTGCACGTGGTCGACCGCGCCAAGGACGTCGTCGTGCGCGGCGGCGAGAACGTGTACTGCGGGGAGGTCGAGGCGGCGCTGCTCGCCCGGCCCGGCGTCCTCGAGGCCGCGGTGGTCGGCGTGCCCCATCCCCGGCTCGGCGAGGACGTCGCCGCGGTCCTCGTCGCCGCGCCGGGTGCCGCCCCCGACACCGCGGCGCTGCGGGAGGCCCTGCTCGCGACCCTGCCGGCGTTCGCCGTGCCGGGCACGGTGATCTGGCGGGACTCCCCGCTCCCGCGCACCGCCACCGGCAAGATCCTCAAGGACGCCCTGCGGCGGGAGCTCGCCGGCTGATCAGACGAGCGGGCGGCCGAGCGCGCGGCGCACGCGCAGGTCGGCGAGCGCGGTGCTGTAGGGCGCGCGGCGCAGCCCGCCGGGCAGCCGGTGCACCACCGCGCCGAGGCGGCGCAGCTGCGTCTCGAACCGCTCCTGGTCGGCCGGCGACCACGCGAGGCCGAGCAGCGAGCGGAACGGTTCGTGCAGGAACCCGGTGGTGAGGAATGTCCGCATCGCCCGGGAGGCCCCGCGCAGCGGCTCCGGCAGGAACTCGCCGTCGATCAGCCGCGCGACGTAGGCGGCCACGGCGTCGTCGATCCGCACGTGGGTGAGCCCGTCGTCCCAGGCGTCGTCGAACGCGGCCCGGTCGGCCGGCCACTGTTCCGGGCGCATCTGCAGCGTCGTGCCGAGCGTGGCGCACTGCCGGTACACCGCGTCCGGCAGCCGCGTCCCGGGCTCGCCGGCGAGCAGGCCCCAGGTGTCCTCGAACGCGCGGTACAGGCACATCGCCACCCAGCGCTGCAGCTCCGGGTCGAACGCGTCGTAGTCGACCGGGCTCTCGGCGGTCGCGTGCACGTGGGCGTGCGAGCGGCCGACCGCCCGCCGGTAGTCGGCGCGCTCGGCGTCGGTGCCCAGCAGCGCGACCGCGAGGTAGGCGGTGGTGGTCCGGAAGCGGTGCAGCGGGTGGCGCATCACGTCGCCGGAGTCGACCCGGCTCTCGGCGACCCCGTGACCGACGCCGGGCCACGACAGTTCCATGATCACGTTGGCGGTCGCCGAGAGCACGACCGGCCCGAGCACGAGGTCCCGGGCCGATCGCGGTACCGCGGTCGGACCAGGCGTCACAGGCCGTACGACTTGCCGATGATGTCGCGCTGGATCTCGCTGGTGCCGCCGTACACGGTCGAGACCACGCTCTGGCGCAGCAGGCGCTCCATGCCGTACTCGGTGGCGTAGCCGTAGCCCCCGAGCATCTGCATGCCCTCGAGCGAGAGGTGCTTGGCGATCTCGGTGGCCTTGAGCTTCGCCATCGAGGCCTCGCGCGGGTACAGCGCGCCCGGGTTGGCGTCGATGGTGCGCGCGGTGTCGTGCACCAGGAGCTTCGTGGCCGCGAGCTCGGTCGCGTTGTCGGCGATGCGGTGGCGCATCGCCTGGAAGCTGCCGACCGGCCGGCCGAACTGGTGGCGTTCCTTGACGTAGGCGACGGTGTCGTCGAACGCCCGGCGCGCGAGCCCGAGCATGAGCCCGGCCAGGATCATGCGCTCGAGGTTCAGCCCGGCCATGAGCTGGCGCCAGCCCTGCCCCTCGGTGCCGACGACGGCGTCGGCGGGCAGGTGGCAGTCGGTGAAGTAGAGGTCGTTGACCTCCTTGCCGCCCATCGTCTCGATGCCGTGCATCTCGAGCCCGTCGGCGTCGGTGGGCACCATGAACATCGTCAGGCCGTCGTGCTTGCCGCCCTCGGTGGAGGTGCGCGCGACGAGCAGGATGTGCTTCGAGATGTGGGCGTTCGAGCACCACGTCTTCTGGCCGTTGACCACCCAGCCGTTCTCGGTCTTCTCGGCCCTGCAGGTCAGGCCGCCGACGTCGGAGCCCGCGCCCGGCTCGGACATCGAGATCGCCAGCAGCTCGCCGTTGATCACGTCGCCGAGCAGCTGCTGCTTCTGCTCCTCGGAGCCGCTGCGCTCGAGGGCCGCCGCGGTGATGATCGTCGTCCCGAAGCCGCCGATGGGGATCTGGTGGTACGAGGTCTCCTCGAGGAACACGAGCAGGTCGGTCATCGACCCGCCGGAGCCGCCGTAGGCCTCGGGCAGCGCGATGCCGAGCCAGCCCTGGTCGGCCATCTTGCGGTAGACCTCCATCGAGTGCGGGCCCTCGGCGGTCAGCTCGTCGCGCCGCGCCTTGTCGGGCACCTCGCGGCGGGCGAACTCCGCGATGGCGTTCGCGAGGTCCTGCTGCTCCTCGGTCAGGGTGACGGGCATCGTCGGTCTCCTCAGCTCTCGTCGAAGAAGCCGACCGCCTCGAGGTGGGCGACGAGCAGGTCGCGTCCGTCGAGGACGTGGCCCTCCATCGCCGCCCGGGCGGTGTCGGCGTCGCCCGACGCGAGCGCGTCGAGCAGCGTGCGGTGGGCCGCGACGGTGGCGGTGCGCCAGGCCTCGCGGTCGGTGTAGAAGCGCGGTGGCAGGTAGTGGGCGGCCCGCCCGACCAGCCAGGCGAGCTTGCGGGCGCCCGCGGCGCGGTTGAGCGTCGCGTGGAAGCGGCGCTCGGCGTCGGCGAGGTCGCCGGTCGGGAGACGACGCCCCGCGGAGCTCGACCCGTCCGGCCCCGCGCCGCCGGTGATGAGCGCGTCGACCTCGGCCGCCCGGGCCCGCACCGTGGCCAGGCCCTCCGCGCCGATCGACCCGGCCGCCCGGGCCGCGAGCTCCCCGGTGAGCTGCGCCTGGACGGCGAACAGGTCGACGACGTCGCCCCGGTCCAGCGGCGCGACGACGAACCCGCGGCGGGGCAGCGCGCGCACCATGTCGTCGGCGCGCAGCGCCTGCAGCGCCTCGCGGACCGGTGTGGGACTGACCCCGAGCTCGACGGCGAGGCGGTCGGGCCGCAGGAACGTGCCCGGGCGCAGCCCGCCGGACAGGATGCGCTCGCGCAGCTGCAGCGCCACCTGCTCGGGCAGCGCCGGGGCGTCGCCGAGCAGCGCCGTGTCGGACCCGCTCACGACGCCGGACCATATCCTATGGGATTTGGCGCGGCCAGGCGTCCGGGCTCAGGCGGCCGCCTGCGTCGGTTCGCGGGTCCCCGCGCGGCGGACGAGACGGTCGGCGGCCAGGGCGCCGAGACCCGAGATGAGGGTGATGAGGACGAGGTAGGCCGCCGCGCCGGGCATGCCCAGCGGCGAGGCGAGCAGCAGCGTCGTGAAGATCGGGGCCAGCGCGCCGCCGACGATCGCGCCCAGCTGGTAGCCCACCGACGCGCCGCTGTAGCGCACCTCGGTCGGGTAGCACTCGGCGGCGAGGGCCGCGGACGGTCCCCACATCGGCGCCGACGCCCAGCGCGCCGCGGCCACGGCGACCGCGATGAGCAGCAGCGACCCGGTCGCCAGCAGCGGCAGGAAGACCGCCGCGACGACCGCCGTGGCGAGGCTCCCGGCGAGGATCGTGCGGGAGAGGCCCCAGCGGTCCGCGCCCGCGGACACCCAGAGGATCAGCGGCACCTCGAGGACCGCGACGACGAGCACGATCGCGATCAGCGGCGCCCGTGGCAGGTCGAGGGCGCTCGTGCCGTACTGGATGGTGTAGGTCGCGGCCATGTAGCCGATGCCCGTGATGCCGGTGAACATCGCGATGCCGCACAGCACCTGCGGGAAGTGGTGGCGCAGCACCGACGCCAGCGGCAGCGCCATCGACCCGGCGCGGCGCACGGCCACGAACTCCGAGCTCTCCTCGATGCGCAGCCGCACCCAGAGCCCGACGAGCACGAGGACGGCGCTGAGCAGGAACGGGATGCGCCAGCCCCACGTCGAGAACGCCTCGGCCGGCATGGCGGCGGCGAGCACCAGGAAGATCGCGTTCGAGGCGATGAGCCCGATCGGCACCCCGAGCTGCGGGAAGCTGCCGTAGAAGGCGCGCTTCGACTCCGGCGCGTGCTCCACCGAGATCAGCACCGCGCCGCCCCACTCGCCGCCGACCGCGAAGCCCTGGACGAGGCGCAGCACGACGAGCAGGACGGGGGCCAGCGCCCCGATGGTGGCGTAGGTCGGGAGGACACCGATGAGCGTCGTCGCGACGCCCATCGTCACCAGCGTCGTGACCAGCGTGGCCTTGCGCCCGATGCGGTCGCCGAGGTGCCCGAACACGACCCCGCCGATGGGTCGGGCGACGAAGCCGACGGCGAACGTGGCGAACGCGGCGAGCGTGCCGGTGAACGTCGAGGTCTTCGGGAAGAACTGCGGCGCGAACACCGTCACGGCCGCGAGGCCGTAGATGTAGAAGTCGTACCACTCGATCGACGTGCCCACGAGGCTCGCGAGGGCGACCTTGCGGACCTCGCGGCCGGAGCGGGTGGGGGTCTCGTCGGCCATGGTGGCCCTCCGGGTCAGTGGGTTCGGCGCCGGCGACCGGCGGCCAGGGCGTGGGAGACACCGGCGGCGCTCGTGCGCACGAGCGGGGCGAGGACGGACACCGGTGGGTTGCCGTGGTGGGCGACGACCGACAGGGCGGCCACGATCTCGCCCGAGGCGTCGCGGATCGGGGCGGCGACCGACGTGGCGTCGTCGGTGATCTGGCGCTCGCTGACGGCGTAGCCGCGGGTCCGGATCGCGGCGAGCATCTCCCGGACCCGCACGGGGTCGGTCAGCGTGTAGGGCGTGTGGCGGGTGAACGGGCCCTCGAGGACGCGCTCGACCACGGCGGCCGGGGCGTGCGCGAGCAGCACCAGCCCGACGCCGGTCGCCGTCATCGCCCACCGCCCGCCGACGCGGGTGAGCACGCCGACCGCGCGCGTGCCGGCGAGGCGCTCGACGAAGACGATCTCGTCGTCCTCGCGCACCGCGAGCTGGACGTTCTCGCGGGTCACCGCGCAGAGGTCCTCGAGGTAGGGCAGCGCCCGCTCGCGCAGCCCCGGGCCGCGCGGCGCCAGCGCGCCGACCTCCCAGAGCCGCAGCCCGACCTGGTAGCGGCCGTTGGTGTCGCGCTCCACCGCGCCCCAGGTCTCGAGCTCGGCGACGAGGCGGTGGGCGGTGGACAGCGGCACCCCCGAGCGGCGGGAGATCTCGCTGAGCGTCAGCGTCGGGCGGTCGTCGGAGAACGCCTCGAGCAGGCGCAGTGCCCGGGCCACGACCGGCCCCGTCGACACACGCTCCGATCGGTCGACGGCGTGCGTGACCGTCATGGACCCTCCGGTGACGTCGGCGGCACGGATCGGGAGAGTGTGCGGCGCGTCACGCGCTGTACCCAACAGCGGTTTCCGGATGCCGGAAGCCCGAGGTGGGTCAGGCGGGCACCAGCCGGACGGGGACCGTGGCGAACCCGCGCAGCCAGTTCGACAGCCGCGGCTGCGACTCCCCCGTCGGCTCGAGCCGCGCGACCCGGCGCGCGAGGGCCCCGAGCAGCGCCTCGGCCTCCATGCGCGCGATCACCTGGCCGACGCAGTTGTGCACGCCGGCGCCGAAGGCGGTGTGGCCGGCGGTGCGCCGGTGCAGGTCGAACGCGTCGGGCGCGTCCCACCGGCGCGGGTCACGGTTGGCGGCACCGAGCATGAGCAGCAGCTTCTCGTCGGCGCCGATCGTGGCGTCCCCGAGCGTGACCTCGCGCGTCGCCGTCCGCCCGATCACCGGGCTCGGCGTGTGGAGGCGCAGGCCCTCCTCGAACGCCGCCCGCGCGAGGCCGGGTCGGCGTGCAGCGCCGCCCACTGCTCGGGGCGCCGCGCGAGCTCGTGCACCACCGAGCCCAGCGCGAGGATCGTCGTGTCGATCCCCGCGGACAGGAACGACCGCACGAGCAGCGCGGCGTCGTCGGCGCCGATGTCGCCCGCCTGCGCGTAGGCGTAGATCGCCGCGCCGATCCCGTCGTCGGAGAGCGCCTCGCGCCGGACCTGCCAGGTCACGTACTCCCGCGCCCCGCCGGCCCGCCGTTCGGCCTCGGCGCGCAACGTGTTGTGCGGTCCCATCGACTCGAAGTTCAGCGCGGCGTAGGGCAGCAGGTGCTCGCGGCCCTCGGGGGCCATGCCGACCGCGTCGGGCAGGACGGTCATCGGGAAGCGCTCGGCCAGCGCCGTCGCCGCGTCGACCTCGCCGGCCGCCACCGCGTCGTCCACGACCTCGGCGGCCACGGCCGCGAACCGGGCCTCCAGGTCGGCGAGTGCGCGCGGCGCGAGCACCCGGTTCATCACCCGGCGCGCGGCGGTGTGCGCGGGCGGGTCGGCGTCGAGCAGCACGCTCGGGGGGCGCCACCCCTCGCCGCGGCGGATGTCGGCGAGCCCCGTGCCGGCCGCCGACGACCACGTCTCCCAGTCGCGGAAGACCCCGGCCACCTCGGTGTGCCGCCCGGTCGCCCACACCCCGTGCGCGGGCAGCCGGACCGCCGGCGCGGCCTCCCGGATCGCGGTGTCGGCGGGGACCGGGTCGGCGAGGACGTCGAGGGCGAAGGGGTCGACGTCGAGCTCCACGCGCTCATCGGACCACGGTCGGGCGCCCGCCGGGACGCCCGTCCCGCATGCCGGCAGACGCGCTACCCGTCGTCGTCCCCGGCGACGAGCGCGAGGCCCAGGAGCAGGCGGTCGCGGGCGTCGGCGGGACGCCGCCCGGTGAGCGCCTCGAGGCGGGCGAGCCGGTACATGACGGTGTTGCGGTGGCAGTACAGCGCGGTGGCGGCGTGCGACGGCGAGCCGTCGGCGTCGAGCACCGCGCGCAGGGTCGCGAGCAGGGTGCCGCGCTCCGCGGCGGGCAGGTCGAGCAGGTCGCCGAGCGCGGCGCGGCGCAGGCGGGGCACGAGGTCGGCGGCCTCGGCGAGCAGGGCCTCGGGGAGCCGGTCGTCCAGGTCGGCGACGGCGCCCACGCCCGCCGGGAGCGTCCGGGCGGCCAGGCGGGCCCAGCGGTGGGCGACGTCGAGCTGACCGAGGCCGGGCACGGGTGGGGAGACGCCCACCGGTCCGGTCGCCTCCGGCTGCAGGGCCGCGACGACGTCACCCGCGCTCGCGGCACCGACCACGACACCCACGAGCTCCGCCGACCGGACGTGCCAGAACGCGCCGGCGAGCGCCTCGCCGGTGGGCAGCGGATCGTCGCCGCTCGACCGGGTCGAGCCCCGCTCCGCGCCGTCCCCGGCGGGAGCGACGACGCAGACGACGGGGGCCTCGGGGTCGACGTCGAGCAGGCGTGCGGCGTCGAGGGCCCACGCGGGCTCGTGGCCGCGCCCGGCGAGCAGGCCCTCGAGCACGGCCCAGCGCCGGCCGATCTCCACACCGCGCAGGCGGGTCTCCTCGCGGCGGTAGGCGTCGACGAGGCGGTCGGAGCTCGCGTCGAGGATCCGCCACACGTCGTCGGCGACCACCAGCAGCGCGCCGTCGTGCACACCCGCGAAGCGCTCGCTCGACACGACCCGCATCCGCTCCCAGACGAGCCGGCCGCACTGGCGGTAGGCACGCAGCACGACCTCGAGCGGCACGCCCTGCCGCGCCCGGCGCCGGCCGGCGTCGACCGTCAGCGCGCCCGCGTCGACGTCGGGCGGGAGGTCGCCGGCGAGCTGGGTGAGCAGACGCTCCAGGCTCGCGCGGCACGTGGCGCGCAGGTCGTCGTGCACCGGGACACCCAGCGCGCCGTACACGTCCTCGCGCTCGAGGATGCGCGCGGTGAGCCGGTCGGCGAGGTCGTCGACCTCCTCGAGCAGCGCCCGGCACAGCACCGTCAGCGAGTCCCGGGCCGTGTCAGCGGGCGCCACCATCGGCAGAGCATGCCGTGCCCGGCGCCCTGCGGTCCACGTCACGTCTTGTGCTGGGCGCCCACCTTCGCCGGCTTCCCCCGCCACGCCAGCGACCGGGCGTCGAGCCCGCGCAGCAGCGGATCGCCCTCGGCGAGCAACCGCTCCCCCTGCGCCACGGCGTGGGCGAGGCGGTCGTCGTCGAGCTGGCGGTACGCGGCGCCGGCGCGACGGTCGAGCACGTCGTACCAGCAGGCGCCCACCGCGTCGTCGAGGAGCACGCGCCCGAAGCAGTGGTCGTGGCGCAGCACCCACCGGTCCCGGGCGGCCGCGGCGGGCAGCTCGCGGTCGACGAGCTCGCGGTAGCGGGCCAGGAGCGCCTCGCGGTCGACCATGGTCAGCGCCGCCGCCCGGCCTCGTCCGCCGCCTCGGCGAGCTCGAGGGCCTCGGCCTTCTTCTCCGCGGCCTCGCGCTCGGCGACGACCGCCTCGGACTCCTCCTGCACCCGCGTGCGGCGCGCCTCCCGGGCGTGCTCGTCGATGCGCTCGTGGGCCGTCGCCTCGTCGCGCGCGGCCTGCTCCTTGCGCTGCCGCTCGCGTTCCTGCGCCTGCTGCTCGCGCTGCCGGCGCTCCTGCTCGAGGCGCTGCTCCTGCTCGACGGTCTGCTCGCGCACCTGCTCGCGCTGCTGCTGGTCGCGCTCGCGGCGCTGCGCCAGCCGGTCGTCGGCCACCTCGCGCCGGGCGTCCGCGGCCCGGTCCCGCTCCGCGGCGGCGCTGCGGCGCTGCACGCGGGCGTCCTGCCGGTGCCCCTGCGCGGCCAGCTCGGGGTCGCCGAGCACCGAGCCGAGGATCCCGCGCACGGTGGCCTCGACGCTGTCGAAGGCCAGGGTCGGCCCGAACTCGCGGTTGCCGCCGTTGCCGGTCACCTGGGCGAGCAGGTCGACCGGGACCCGGGCCACCCCGAACCCCAGCGACACGACCGTGCGGGGCACTCCTGCCAGCGGCGCCATCTCAGCTCTCCTCCACGTTCTCGATCGCCCGGGCGTCGTGACGCGCCTGCTCGGCCCGGACCTCCTCGTCCCGGGCGCGCGCCTCGGCGGCGGTGCGCTCGCGCACGGCGTCCGCCTCGTCGCGGCGCAGCTCCTGCTCGCGCGCCTGCGCGACCTGCTCGGTGGCCTGCCGGCGCGACGCGGTGTCCTGCGCGGCCCGCTGCTGCTCGGCCTGCCGGTCGCGCTCGGCGCGCTCCTCGCGCGCGGCGGTCGCGTCCTGCGCGGCCAACCGCTCGCGCTCGACCGCCAGCTCCTCCTCCCGGGCCCGCGCCTCGGCCTCCTCGCGCTTCTGCTGCGCGAACTCGTCGGCGCGCTCGGCCTCCTTGGCCGCGTCGGCCTTCTCCTGCTGCAGCTCGCCCTCGGCCCGCAGGTCCTGGTTGTCGGTGATCGCTCCGGCCGCCTGCTTGACGGCGCCGGCGACGCGCTGCCCCGCGCGCGCCGCCTTGGTGGACTCCCCGGGGTCGGCCATGGGCTCCTCCTGCTCGAACGGCTTCCGGGCGCGCTGGTACCCGATCCGTCCGGCGGTCGATCACCGCGGCCACGTGCTCCCCGCGGGCGGTGCGCGACCTCGGGGCCGCGACGGCGAGGGCCCGACCGTCACTGCACCGTCACTGCACCGTCACTGCACCGTCACTGCGGCGTCGGCACGCCCTCCCCGCCCGAGCGGAGCTCCGCGCGCAGGCGCTTCGCCGCGTCGGCGAGCGAGCGCATCTTGCCGAACGCCGCGTCGCGCGGCAGGTACTTCAGCCCGCAGTCGGGGGCGAGCACGAGCTGCTCGGGCGGGATGCGCTCGAACGCCCGGCGCGCGCGGGACGCGACCACCCCCGGGCTCTCCACGGCCGGGTCCGACAGGTCGAGCACCCCGAGGATGATCGTCTTGTCGGTGAGGTCGGTCAGCACCCCCAGGTCGAGGCCGGACTGCGCGGTCTCGATCGAGATCTGCTTCACCGGCGAGCCGGCGAGCTCGGGCAGGAACGAGTAGCCCTCGGGGCGCTCGTGGATGATCGCCGCGTAGCCGAAGCAGATGTGCACCGCGGTGGTGCCGGTGACCCCTTCCAGGGCGGCGTTCAGCGCCTCGAGCCCGTAGGCGCGTGCCGCGTCGGGCCGGGCCTGCATGTAGGGCTCGTCGATCTGCACGACGTCCGCGCCCGCGGCGAACAGGTCGCGGATCTCGGCGTTGACCGCGGCGGCGTAGGCCATGGCCGCCGCCCCCGGGTCGCCGTAGTGGTCGTCCTGGGCCTGCTGGGACATGGTGAACGGGCCCGGCACGGTCATCTTGATCGTGTGGTCGGTCGCCGCGCGCAGGAAGTGCAGGTCGTCGACCTGGATCGGCCGCGGGCGGCTGATCGGCCCGGTGATGCGCGGGACCGGGTTGGGGTGGCCGCTGCGGTCCAGCGCGGTGCCGGGGTTGTCGACGTCGACGCCCTCGAGCGCGGTGGCGAAGTGGTTCGAGTAGCTCTCCCGGCGGATCTCGCCGTCGGTGAGGACGTCGAGCCCCGCCCGCTCCTGCGCGCGGACCGCCAGCAGCGTCGCGTCGTCCTGCGCCTGCTCGAGCAGCTCCGGCGCCACCCGCCACAGCTCCTTGGCGCGCACCCGGGGCGGGAACCGGTCGGCGAGCCGGGCGCGGTCGATGAGCCAGTCGGGCTGGGCGTAGCTGCCGACGAGCGAGGTCGGCAGGAGGGGGAGCGTCGCCATCAGGGGTCCTCTCAGCTCGGCTGCAGCACGAAGTCGTACGCGGCCTCGCACCACGCGACGTCGCAGTGGCCGCCGTCGGGCGTCGGGCCCGGCTCCCGCTCGGTGAAGGTGACGACCAGCTCGCGCTTGACGCCGAACACGACGTCGCTGTCGAGGTACTGCGCACCCTCGCGGAACAGGTGGGTGATCAGCGGCTCGAAGCCCGGCACGTTGAGCAGGAAGTGGACGTGCGCCGGCCGGTAGTGGCTGATGTCGGTCTGCGCGATGAGGCGCCCGACGGGCCCGTCCATGGGGATGGCGTAGCCCAGCGGGGCGATGGTCCGCACACAGTAGGTGCCGTCCTCGCGCGCGGTGTACTTCCCGCGCAGGCGGGCCTCGTCGACGTCGAGCTGGGACTCGTAGGCGCCGTCGGAGTCGGCCTGCCACACGTCGAGCACCGCGCCGGGGACCGGGGTCCCGTCGAGCGAGCGCACGGTGCCGTGGATCCAGAGCGGCGTGCCGGGCAGGCCGTCGGACATGTCCGCGCCGTACGCCAGCTCCGGCGAGCCCTCGATGTGGAACGGGCCGAGCACGGTGGCGGGTGTCGCGCCCTCGGCGAAGCGGTGGTTCTGCTGCACGACGAGCATCGAGAGGCCGAGGACGTCGGAGGTGAGGATGAACTCCTCGCGCTTGTCGTCGCTGATCTGCCCGACCTCGGTGAGCCAGCGGACCGCGGCCATCCACTCGGCCTCCGAGAGCTTGGTCTCGCGGGCGAACGCGTGCAGGTGGCGGACGAGTGCGGTCAGCAGCTCGGCGGTGCGCGGGTCGTGCGCCGTGCCCCAGCGGGACGCGGCGAGGTCGGTGATCGTGTCCTCGGTGACCGTGACGGGTGTCTGCGTCATCGCCATCCCTCCAACGGTGGTGGCTCGTAGGGGTCAGGATCGACCGGCCGGTTGTTGAGGTCCACCGACAGGAAGATGTCTCTTCCGACGGGGTGGCGCAGCTCCTCGGCGAGCTGGCCGATCAGGCCCGCGGTGCGGGCCAGCAGCGCGAACGCGCGCAGCAGCTCGAGCGGCAGCCCGAGGTCGGCGAGCGCGGCGCCGCAGACGCCGGCGCCGTTGAGCGGCAGCGTCTTCCCGAGGATCTCGGGGTGGACACGCCCGATCGCGGCGAACAGCGCCAGGTGCGGGCCCGTGACGCCCTCCTCGGCGGCGATCGCCATGAGCCGCGGCGTGCGGGGGTCGCCGTCCTTGTGGACGTGGTGGCCGAGCCCGGGGACGAACTTCGTCGCCTCGCGCTGCTGCCGGACGGTCGCGCGGGCGAGGTCGTCCCAGCCGGCGTCGTCGGTCGGCAGCGGGCCGGCGTTCTCCAGCACCTCGTGCAGGAACCGCCCGCAGTCCTCGGTGACGCCCAGGAAGCGCGAGCCACCGGCGAGCAGGCCCGCGGCGAGCGCGCCCTGCACCGAGTCGGGCGCCGACAGGTGGGCGAGGCGGCTGATGATCGCGGTGGGCGTGTACCCGTGGTCGGCCAGCGCGGCGAGGACGGCCTCGAACACCCGGGTCTCCCCCGGCGTCGGCCGGCGCTGCGTGGCGAGCCAGAACGCCAGCTCGCCGAACCCGACCTCGCCCATGACGTCGTTCGCGAGGTCCTGGCCGAGCAGGGTGATGGTGTCCTTGGACGCCGCGCCCAGAGCCGTCGGGTACTCAGGCATCGCTCGCCAGCCACTTCCGCAGCTCGGCGCCGTGCTCGTCGAGCTCGGGCGGCGGCAGCTCGTAGGTCACCGGGGTCTCGGAGAAGCGGATCGGGTTGCGGGTGGTGGGCACCGCGCGGTCGCCCTCGCCGACCGGGACCACGGGGTCCAGTCCGAAGCGCTCGGCGATCGCGAAGCCCCCGGCGACGCTGTTGATCGGGCCGGCCGGGACCCCGGCGTCGACGAGCAGGTCGAACCACTCGTCGGCGCCCTTGGCCGCCAGCGCCTCGACGAGGATCGGCTTGAGCTCGTCGCGGTGCTCGGTGCGGTCGGCGTTGCGCAGGAAGCGCGGGTCGTCGGCCAGCTCGGGCATCCCGAGGACGCCGCACAGCTTGCGGAACTGGCCGTCGTTGGCGGCCGCGACGATGAGGTCGTTGTCGGCGGTCGGCAGCGGCTCGTAGGGCACGACGCTGGGGTGGGCGTTGCCCATGCGGGTCGGCACCACGCCGCCCGCGGCGTACGCCGAGCTCTGGTTGACCATCCCCGACATCGCCGAGGCGAGCAGCGACAGCTCGACGTGCTGGCCGCGGCCGGTGGCGTCGCGGTGGCGCAGCGCGGCGAGGATGCCGATCAGCGCGTCCTTGCCCGCCATCACGTCGAAGATCGAGATGCCGGCGCGGAACGGCGGTCCGTCGGGCGCGCCGGTGAGGCTCATCAGGCCGGACACCGCCTGGACCATGAGGTCGTAGCCCGGGACGTGGCCGCCGCCGGTGGACCCGAAGCCGGAGATCGAGGCGTAGACCAGCCCCGGGTTGTCGGCCGAGACCGAGGCGTAGTCGAGCCCGTACTTGGCCATGCCGCCGGGGCGGAGGTTCTCGATGAGGATGTCGGCGCGGCGTGCCAGCTCCTTCGCGAGGGCCACGTCGGCCTCGTCGCGCAGGTCGAGCGCGATGGAGCGCTTGCCGCGGTTGATCCCGAGGTAGTAGGTCGACGTCTCGTCGCGGGTGGGCGGCATCCAGGTGCGCGTCTCGTCGCCCTGGGGCGACTCGACCTTGATCACCTCGGCGCCCAGGTCGGCCAGCAGCATCGTGGCGTAGGGCCCGGCGAGCACGCGCGAGAAGTCGGCCACGAGCAGCCCGGCGAGCGGACCTCCCGAGCCCTGCGCGGTGGGGTCCTCCTGCGCCATGCGTCCTGCCTCTCTGTCCGCTCTACGGACACGTGTCCGTGTTCGAGGGGAGCCTGCTCGCGGCGGCCGAGATCGTCAAGTCCGGGGCGCCGGGGACGTCTCGACGACGCGCAGCGCCGCCACCGGGCAGACCGCGGCCGCGCCCCGGGCGGCGTCCTCCAGCCCGGCGGGCAGGTCCCGTCCCTCGTAGTGGTGGACCAGGTTGCCGTCGTCGTCGAGCTCGAAGACCTCCGGGGCGCGCTCCTCGCACTGCCCGTGCCCCTCGCACCGGTCGTAGTCCGCCTCGATGCGCATGTCCGCCTCCCTGCTGCCCGTGCCCGGTCCGCTCAGTCGGCGTGCACCGTGACCGGGACCGACGCGAACGCCCGGATCAGGTTGTTGAGGGCCCGCTCCGGCGCGCCGACCTCGAAGCGGCGCACCGTGCGGGCCAGCGCGGTGAGCAGCGCCGCGATCTCGAGCTTCGCGAGCCCCTGCCCGGCGCAGCCGTGCTCGCCGAAGCCGAACCCGAGCTGCTCGAGCGCGTCGGGGCGCGCCACGTCGAAGCGGTCCGGGTCGGCGAAGTGCCGCTCGTCGCGGTTCGCCGACGCGTAGAGCACGAGCACCCGGGAGCCCGCGGGCACGGCGACGCCGCCGATCTCGGTGTCCTGCGCCGCGAGCCGCCCGAACCCGCGGATCGGCGACTCGAGCCGCACGACCTCCTGCACCGCGTTCGGGACGAGCTCGGGCTCCGCGCGCAGGCGGTCCCACTGCTCGGGGTGCGCACCGAAGAGCCAGATCGCACTGCCGACGGCGCTGATCGTGGTGTCGAGCGAGGGCGCGAGGTAGTCGAGCATGAGCATCATGGCCTGCTCGTCGGTGATCTCGCCGCCGTCGCGCGCCTCGAGCACGCCGGCGCCGAGACTGCCGGGCAGCACGCCGCCCTCGCGCACCAGGCGGGCGCCGTAGGCGGCCATCTCGCCGCACTGCGGCAGGGCCGCCTCGGTGCGGGCGTTGAGCGGTCCGAAGGAGTCGAAGTTCGCGCCGGCCCAGCGCAACAGGTGCTCGCGGCCCTCCTCGGGCCAGCCGATGAAGTCCGGCACGATCGACAGCGGCAGGGCCCGGGCGAGGTCGCCGACCGCGTCGAACGAGCCGCGGGCCACGAGGTCCGCCACGAGGGCGTCGGCGGCGTCGGTGACGACCTCGCGCATGGGCCGCAGCGCCCGCGGGGTCAGCCGGTGCGCGACGATCCGCCGCAGGTGGGCGTGGCGCTCACCGTCGCTGGCCAGCGTGCAGCCGAGGATCGCCGCGTTCGCCGGCTCGTTGAGCGCGATGCCGTTCGCCGACCGGAACACCTCCGGGGTGGCCAGCACGTGCTTGACGTCGTCGTAGCGCGCCACCGCGTAGGCGTCGTGGGCGCTCAGCCACACCGCGGGCCCGAGGTCGCGCAGGGCCCGGTAGTGCCCGTAGGGCTCGCGCAGCGCCTGGTCGGTGTAGATGTCGGCGTCGAAGTGCGGTGCGGTCGCGACGGTCGTCATCGGCGGCGGCGTCCCCCGGTCGATCTGGCGGACAGGTGTCCGCTGGCCGAACGACCTTCACCGACGGGCGGGGCGGTGTCAACCGCTCCGGCCCTCACCGGGTCGCGGCCAGCCGGCGCAGCAGGGCCGCGGCCGCGTCCAGCTCGTCGTCGGCGACCTCGTGGTCGCGCCCGGGCTGGACGCGCAGCTCGACCTCGGCCCCGCGCCCGCGCAGCGCCGCGACCATCTCCTCGGTGGCCGCGAGCGGCACCCACGGGTCGGCGTCGCCGTTGGTGGCGAGGACCGGGAGCCCGTCCAGCGGGCGGGGGTCGTCCGCGGGCGGCGTGCGGTCGGTGCCGGGCGGTCCCGCGGCCGCGCCGGTCCAGACCAGCGCGCCCGCCCAGCGCCGGCGGCGCCGCAGCAGGTGGTCGGCGACGAGGCAGGCGCCCTGGGAGAAGCCCGCGAGCACGGTCGAGCGGGCGTCGTGGCCGTGCGCGGCGAGGGCGTCGGCGAGCCCGTCGACGACGTCGGCGGCGCGGTCCCGCTCGGCGAGGGTCTCCCCGGGCGGGTCGTGGACGCGGCCGGCGTACCAGGTGCGGCCCGGCGCGGCGGGGAGGACCCAGGTGATCGCTCCGTCGGGCAGGCGCGGCGCGAGCCGGCCGACGACGTGCTCGTGCATCCACGCCGGGTCCTGGTCGCGGCCGTGCAGCAGCACGACGGCGAGCGCCGCGGTGCCCGGCGGGGCGCCGCGGACCTCCACCCCGGGCGCCCGCAGGGCCTCGGCCCGAGCCGTCACGCCGTCCCGTCCGTCATGGCCCGACGGTAGGCCACCGGCGTGCGCCCCGTCGTGGCCTTGACCAGCTGGCCGAACCGCGTCGCGTTGGTGAACCCCCACCGCAGGGCGACGGCCGAGACCGGGGTGCGGGCCTGGAGCGGGTCGGCGAGGTCGGCCAGGCACCGGGCGAGCCGGCGCTCGCGGATGGTGCCCGCCACGGTGCGCCCGTCCTCGGCGAGCAGGGCGTGCAGGTGGCGGGTCGAGACGAACAGCGCGGCGGCGACGCTGCGCGGTGACAGGCCCGGGTCGGCGAGGTGGTGGTCGATGTGCCGGTCGATGCGTGCCCGCAGCTCCTCGTGGGGGTCCGGGGCAGCGAGCAGCCCGCGGCGGGCGAGCTCGTCGTCGAACAGGGTGCGGGCCAGCTCGGTGGCGTGGTGCGCCGCGACGAGGACGGTCTCGCCGCGGACGTCGGCCCCCGGGCGCTCGAGGCTCTCGTGCAGCCCGGTGAGCAGGCCCGCGACGGCCGGCGCGAGCCCGTGGGCCGGGTCGAGCGTCGTCGCGGTCAGCTCCCCGGCCCGGCGGTGACCGCCGAGCCCGTCGATCGGGAACCGGAAGCACAGGCTGCGGTAGCCCTCGCCGCTGACGATCTCCACGGGGCGGCCGGAGTCGTAGAAGACCATGTCGCCCGGGCCCACCCGGGCCAGCCGGTCGTCCTGGCGGAACTGCGCGGTGCCCGCGAGCTGCAGCGAGAGGAGGTAGTCGGCGGGGCCGTCACCGATGTGCTCGGCCGCGCGCACCGCGAGGTGGGGACGGGAGGTCATCGCGATCATCGAGGTGTCGCCCAGCCGGCGGCGGCCGATGCTGCCGCGGAACCGCTCCGGGGCCGGGCACTCGACGTGGAACGGCAGCAGGGCCCCGGTCACCGCGCCGCGCCAGGCGTCGACGTCGCGGGCGTCGCGGACCTCGTCGTCAGCGTCCATGAGCGTCCATGGGCAGCACCTCCGCTGCGGCGGGACGGCCGGTCGTCGTCCGCCGACCCCCGCGCCGTGCACCGAGCGGAGGTGGTCGTGCACTGTAGCGAGAGTCACGAGACGTGGACCACTTCTAGCGTCGGGGCGAGCAGCCCGGCCACCCGGCCCGGTCCCCAGGAGGTCCCGTGTCCCACATCCGCGGTTCCCACCACACGACGCTGTCGGTGGGCGGCGCCCAGGAGGACGTCGACTTCCACGTCGACACGCTGGGCATGCGCTTCATCAAGCGCACGGTGCTCTTCGACGGCTCGCTGCCGATCTACCACCTGTACTACGCGAACGCGGCGGGCGACCCGTCCGCGGTGCTGACGACGTTCCCGTGGCGCCAGGCCGGGCTCGTCGGGCGCCGGGGCACCAACCAGGCCCGCGAGGTGCTGCTCTCGGTGCCGGCGGACTCGCTGGACTTCTGGGAGCGGCGCCTGACCGAGCACCGCGTCGAGGTGACCAGCACCGAGGTCTTCGACCGCCGCCGCCTGGAGTTCCGCCACCCCTGCGGCATCGAGTACGCCCTGGTCCCCGTCGACGGCGACCCGCGCGTGGGCCACCCCGGGCAGGGCGTGCCCCCGGAGTACGCGATCCACGGCATCCACGGGACCGGGATCCACGTGGCCACGCCCGAGCGCATGGTCGAGTTCTCCGAGGAGGTCTTCCACTCCCAGGGCAAGCTGGTCGAGGACGGCGACCGCGCCGCCTACCAGGTCGGCCAGGACAGCCACGGCAACCACGTGGAGCTGATCGCCGACACCTCCGACGACCAGGGGACCTGGCGCTACGGCGCCGGGACCTTCCACCACGTCGCCTGGAACCTGGAGACCCTCGAGAACCAGGACGACCTGAAGTTCGAGATCGAGGGCAACGGCTACACCGACATCTCCGAGCTCAAGGACCGCAAGTACTTCAAGTCGGTCTACGTGCGCACGCCGGGCGGGGCGCTGTTCGAGCTGGCCGTGACGCACGCCGAGGGCGGCTGGACCTGCGACGAGTCCCCGCACGAGCTGGGGCAGCGGTTCCAGCTGCCCGAGCAGTTCGAGCACCGCCGCGAGGAGATCTTCTCGATGCTCGAACCGATCGAGACCCCGGTGACGCCCGACGAGGAGGAGTCGTGACCGATCAGCTCGTCCGCCCCACGGCAGACACCACCGACACCACCGACCGGCCCACCGGCGACCGCCACGCCGCGCTCATGGCGCGCATCGGCGAGCTCGACCCGCTGCTGCGCGAGGAGGCCGGCGCCGGCGAGGCCGGCGGCCGCCTGACCCCGCGCGTGGCGGAGGCGCTGCACGCGAGCGGCGTCTACACGAGAGCATGCCCCGCGAGCTCGACGGCATGGAGCTCGCGCCGCGCGAGGTCATCGCGGCGATCGAGGCCCTCTCGCGCGCCGACGCGTCCACGGGCTGGGTCGTCATGACCCTGCAGATGGCCATCGGGACCACCGCGGCCTACCTCGGGCGCGAGCCCTTCGCCGAGATCACCGCGGAGCACGGCGACCGCACGCTGGCCGCGGGCCAGGGCACCCGCCCCGGCCGGGCGCGCGCCGCCGCGGGCGGCTACCTGCTCTCGGGCTCGTGGTCGTTCGCCTCCGGCCTGCACCACGCCACGCACATCCACACCGCCGCGCTCTGCGACACCGGTGAGGTCCGCGTGTTCACCCTGCCCCGCGAGCTGGTCACGATCGTCGACGACTGGGACGTCATGGGCCTGCGGGCCACCGGCAGCGTCGACTACCACTGCGAGGACGTGTTCGTCCCCGCCGAGCACACCTACGTCGCGACCACCACCGAGCCGCTGCTCGGCGGCGGGGTGTTCCGGCTGGGCCTGGCCGCCTTCGCGAGCCTCCAGCACGTCGGGTGGGCGCTCGGGGTCGGGCGGCGGCTGCTCGACGAGATGCAGGCCGTCGCGGCGGCGAAGGCCGGGACGCGGAACGCCGGCGTCGACACGAGCGAGTTCCACGCCGACTACGCCCGCGCCGAGGCGACGCTGCGCGCGGCCCGCGCCTGGAACCTCGAGGTCTGGGCCGACATCGAGGCCGGCCTCGAGCGCGGGGAGGGGCTCACCACCGAGCAGGACACGCTCCTGCGGCTCGCCCTGCACACCGCGACCCAGGCCGCGCAGGAGGTCGGCCGGACCGTCTACCAGTGGGCCGGCACCACCGCGCTGCGCAGCGGCCCGCTCAACCGCGTCTTCCGTGACCTGCACGGCGGCACCCAGCACGTTACCTCCGGGCCGGCGGTCCGGCACGGGTGCGGGCGCCACCTGGCCGGGCTGGCACCGGGGGCGAGCTGGGTCTTCCTGGACCTGGTCGAGCCCGCGGCCTGACCGCGCCCGTCAGGACGCCGGCAGCGTCCGCCGCGGCAGCGCGGCGCGGCGGGCGAAGTCGGCGGAGATGTCACCGGCCGCCTGCAGCAGCAGCGGGAGGTGGTGGCCGAGCAGGTGGTCGACCGACGTCTCCGCCGCGTGGCAGTTGACGTTGACGCCGGCGATCACCCGCCCCTCGCCGTCGCGCAGGGGCGCCGCCACCGACCGGATGCCCGCGGCCAGCTGCTCGTCGGTGAGCGCCCAGCCCCGGGCGCGCACCTCGCGCAGCACCGCGTCGCGCTCGTCGGGCTCGGGGCGCCAGCGCGGGGTCAGGCCGGAGCGCGTCGGCTCGGCGAGCACCCGCTCGAGCTCGTCGGGCGGGAGCGCCGCGAGCTGCACCTTGCCCAGCGAGGTCGCCAGCGCCGGGAACCGCGTCCCGATCTGCACGCTCAGCGCGACGATCTTCGGGACGGCGACCCGCGCGACGTAGACGATGTCCGAGCCGTCGAGCTGGGCGATCGAGCAGGACTCGCCGGTGCGCTCGACGAGGCGCTCGAGGTGCGGGCGCGCCACCTCCCAGAGGCCCAGGGCGTCGACGTAGGCCACGCCGAGGTCGAGCACGCGCGGGGTGAGCACGAACCCGCGCTCGACCGCCCGGACGTAGCCGAGCTCGGCGAGCGTGAGCAGGATGCGCCGCGCGGTCGGGCGGGCGAGCCCGGTCGCGGCCGCCACCTCGGCCAGGGTCATCACCGGGCGCGCGGCGCCGAACGCGGTGATGACGTCGAGCCCGCGCGCCAGGGCCTCGATGAAGTCGGGCCCCGCTCCGTCTCGCGGCACGGTGACTCCCTCCCTCGCGACGCGGCTGGGCGGACTGTAGCCGCTGCGACCGCTGGGCGGACAGCACGACCACCACGGTCCCCACGGCGTGGTGCACGGTGGTCGTTGACAACTCGACCATCTCGGGACGAGGGTGACCCACGCCATCCGACCGTCTGCCGGACGTCCGTCCGCCATCGAGTCACCGACCGAGGAGTGCTCCATGAGCCAGCCCGCCGCCGAGCGGCGTCCCGTCGTCCTGCGCGGCGGCACGGTGCTCACCGTCGACGCCGCGCACTCCGTGCTGGAGGGCCACGACGTGCTCGTCGTCGACGGCCGCATCGCCGCGATCGGCGTGGACGTCGAGGTCCCGGCCGGCACCGACGAGATCGACGCCCGCGGGGGCGTCGTGATGCCCGGGATGATCGACACCCACCGGCACATGTGGCAGACGGCGCTGCGCGGGTACGGCGCCGACTGGACGCTGACCCAGTACTTCGTCTGGAACTACCTCGACCACGGGCGGCGCTTCCGTCCGCAGGACATCCACGCCGGCGACCTGCTCGCGGCCCTCGAGGCGATCGAGGCCGGCGTCACCACGTGCGTCGACTGGTCCCACAACCTGCAGACCCCCGAGCACGCCGACGCCGCGATCGACGCGCTCGCCGGCGTGCCCGGCCGCTTCGTCCTCGCGTACGGCAACATCCAGGACGCGCCCGCGAACTGGACGGCGAGCCCCGGGTTCCGCGACGTCCTCGAGCGGCGCCGCGGCGACGTCGAGGGCTTCCAGCTCGCCTTCGACGTCACCGGCGACCCGACCTTCCCGGAGAAGCCCGCGTTCGAGGTCGCCCGCGAGCTCGGCCTGCCGGTCACCACCCACGCCGGGGTGTGGGGCGCGACCAACGACGACGGCATCCGCCTCATGCACGAGCACGGGTTCATGGGCCCCGAGACGGTGTACGTGCACGCCGCGACGCTGTCCGCCGACTCCTACCACCGGATGGCGGCCACCGGCGGCTCGGTGTCGGTGTCCACCGAGAGCGAGCAGAGCGCGGGCCAGGGCTACCCGCCCTCCTGGGTGCTGCGGACCCACGCCATCCCGATGTCGCTGTCGATGGACACCTCCATGTGGTGGAGCGGCGACCTGTTCTCGGCCATGCGCGCGACGCTGAGCGCCGACCGCTCCCGCGAGCACCTCGAGGCGCACGCCAAGGGCGAGACCGTCACCCACCACGCCCTGCGCGCCGAGCACGTCGTCGACATGGCCACGATGGGCGGTGCCCGCGCGCTGGGCCGCGAGGCGGATCTCGGCAGCATCGAGGTGGGCAAGAAGGCCGACCTGGTCCTCGTCCGCAACGAGCACTCGCCGGTGGGCTTCCCGGTCCTGCACCCCTACGGACACGTGGTGTTCCAGGCCCAGCGCGGCGACGTCGAGGCCGTGCTCGTCGACGGCCGGATCGTCAAGCGCGACCACCGCCTCGTCGGGGTCGACCTCGCGGCGGCCCGCCGCACCGTCGAGCAGACCGTCGACCACCTGCGCGGCGAGCTCGGCGAGGACGCCTGGCAGCAGGGGATGAACCCGGACATCCCGGAGACCAAGGTCCTCGACAACCCGTACACCTACACCGACTACCGCTCGGCCACGACGCACGGCGCCTGAGTCCCCCGAGGGCGCCGACGCGCACCGGCCCCCGTCCCGGGTCCTCCGGGCCGGGGGCCGACGTGTTCACCGCCTGGTCCACACCGCCGGCGTGGTGTACTCGGTCCGTGGCGGCAGGCGGGGACACGCGGCAACGGGACCCGGAGCGCACCCGCGCGGAGATCCTCGCGGTGGCCACCGAGGAGTTCTCGACGCGCGGCCTGGCCGGCGCCCGCGTCGACGAGATCGCCGCGAAGACCCGCACCACCAAGCGGATGCTCTACTACTACTTCGGCAGCAAGCAGGGCCTCTACCTGGCGGTGCTGGAGCAGGCGTACCGCGGCATCCGCGCGCTCGAGCAGGGCGTGGACGTCGAGCACCTGCACCCGACCGCCGCGATCCGCGCGCTGACCGACGTGACCTTCGACCACCACGAGGCGAACCCGGACTTCATCCGCCTGGTCAGCATCGAGAACATCCACCACGCCGAGCACCTGCGGACCTCGTCGGTCCTGGCCGGCCTGGCCGCGCCCGCGATCGACGTCCTCGACCGGATCCTCGCCCGCGGACGCTCGTCGGGGCTGTTCCGCGACGACGTCGACGCCGTCGACGTGCACCTGGTCATCAGCGCGTTCTGCGTCTTCCGCACCGCCAACCGGCACACGTTCCAGGTGGTGTTCGACCGGGACATGCTCGACCCCGCCCGGCGCGACCACTACCGCCGCATGCTGGGCGAGCTCGTCGTGGAGTACCTCACCGCGCACGTCGGGCGCGACTGACCCGCCCTTGACACCGCGTGACGGCTAACTCACCATCCGGTACGTAACCAAACGGTACATTCGCGGTCCACCCGTGGATGTCGTGCACCGCCGCACGAGCCGGGAGCCCGCCATGACGCACCCTGTCACCGCCCAGCCCCGCAAGGCCGCGCTCGCCGCGTGGATCGGCAGCGCGCTGGAGTACTACGACTTCTTCATCTACGGCACGGCCGCCGCGTTGGTGTTCGACGACGTCTTCTTCCCGTCGTCGAGCCCGGCCGCCGGGACGCTGCTCGCCCTCGCGACCTTCGGTGTCGGCTACGTGGCGCGCCCGCTCGGCGCGATCGTGCTCGGCCACATCGGCGACCGCGTCGGCCGCAAGCGGGTGCTCGTGGCGACGATCCTGCTCATGGGGGTGTCGACCTTCGCGATCGGCTGCCTCCCGAGCTACGGGACGGCCGGCGTGGTCGCCCCGGTGCTGCTCGTCGTCGCGCGCCTGCTGCAGGGCTTCTCGGCCGGCGGGGAGCAGGCCGGCGCCAGCTCGATGACCCTCGAGCACGCCCCGGACGGCCGGCGCGCGTTCTTCACCAGCTTCACCCTCGGCGGCACGCAGGCCGGCCTGGTGTTCGCGTCGGCGGTGTTCCTGCCGTTCGCCGCGCTGCCGCAGGAGGACCTCCTGAGCTGGGGCTGGCGGGTGCCGTTCTGGCTCAGCGTCGTGGTCGTGATCGCCGGGCTCGTCATCCGCCGCACCCTCACCGAGACCCCGGTGTTCGCGGAGACCGACACCGCCCACGACGCCGCGCCGCTCGTGGTGCTGTTGCGGAAGCACTGGGCCGCGGTCCTGCGCGTGGTGCTCGCCGCGCTCGTGTCGTCGGTCAGCACGCTCGTCAGCGTCTGGGCCCTGTCGTTCGCGACCGCCGACCGCGACCTCTCGCGGACGGCGATGCTCTGGGTCGGCATCCTCGCCAACATCGTGGCGCTCGCCGCGATCCCGCTGTGGGCCCGGCTGGCCGACCGCATCGGGCGCCGGCCGGTGTTCATCGGCGGCGCGCTGACCAGCGGTGTCGCGTTCGCCCTCTACCTGTGGTCGATCTCGTCGGGCGGCTACGCGCTGGTGTTCCTCACCGGCATCCTGCTCTCCGGGATCGTCTACAGCGCCGCCAACGGCGTGTGGCCGGCGCTCTACGGCGAGATGTTCCCGACCCGCGTGCGCCTCACCGGCGTCGCCCTGGGCACCCAGATCGGGTTCGCCATCGGCGGGTTCGTCCCCACGATCGCCGCCGCCATCGCCGGTGACGGCCCGAACGGCTGGGTCCCGGTCGCCGTCCTCGGCGGCGTGCTCTGCGTGGTCGCCGCCGCGGCGGCGGCGACCGCCCGGGAGACCGCGCACGTGCCGACCGCGCAGCTCGAGACGTTCCACGACGCGCCGGCCGTGGCCGCGTCGGCCCCGTCGCGGTGAGGGCCCCGTCCCCGAACGGCGCGGTCGTCACCACCTCGCGGGTGCTCGTCGGCCTCGTCGGGTCCGGCATCGGCCCGTCCCTCACGCCGGCGCTGCACGAGCGGGAGGGCGACGCGCAGGGGATGCGCTACCTCTACCAGCGGATGGACCTCGACGAGCTCGGCCTCGGCGCCGACGACGTCGGGCGCGTGCTCGACGCGGCCCGGCTCGCCGGCTTCCGCGGCCTCAACCTGACCCACCCCGTCAAGCAGACCGTGCTGCCCCACCTCGACGGGCTCTCGGCGGACGCCGCGGCGCTGGGCGCGGTGAACACGGTCGTGCTCGCCCCCGACGGCACCGCGACCGGCGACAACACCGACTGGTCGGGCTTCGCGACGTCGCTGCGCCGGGGGCTGCCGGACGCCGCGCTGGGGCACGTCGTCGTCCTGGGCGCCGGCGGCGCGGGCGCGGCCGTGGCGCACGCGCTGGGCCGGCTCGGGGCGGGCCACCTCACCGTCGTGGACGCCGACGCCGGGCGGGCGGCGGCGCTGGCCGGGGCGCTGCCGGCGGCCACGGCGGCGTCGGTGGCGGCGCTGGCGTCCGTGCTGGCCGACGCCGACGGCCTCGTGCACGCGACACCCACCGGGATGCGCGGGCACCCCGGCTCGCCCGTCCCCACCGACCTGCTCGACCCGCGCCTGTGGGTCGCCGACGTCGTCTACCGGCCGCTGGAGACCGAGCTGGTGCGCGCGGCCCGGGCCCGCGGCCTGCGCGTGCTCGACGGCGGCGGGATGGCCGTGTTCCAGGCGGTCGACGCCTTCCGGCTCTTCACCGGCGTGGAGCCCGACGCCGACCGGATGCTCGCCCACTTCACCGAGCTGGTCGCCGTCTCCCCCTGACCCTCCCGAGAGGAGGAGCCGTGCCCCGTCACGCCCTCGCCACCGTCTGTCTCTCCGGGCTGCTCGAGGACAAGCTGGCCGCGGCCGCCGCGGCGGGCTTCGACGGCGTGGAGATCTTCGAGCCGGACATGCTCGGCTCCCCCGAGCGCCCCGCGGAGATCGCCGCGCGGTGCGCCGACCTCGGCCTCGCGATCGAGCTCTTCCAGCCGGTCCGCGACGTCGAGGCGCTGCCGCCGGAGGACTTCGCGGCCGTCCTGACCCGCCTCGACCGCAAGTTCGCGGTGATGGAGCAGCTCGGGGTGGACACCGCGCTCGTGTGCTCGTCGGTCCACCCGCGCGCCGTCGACGACGACGACCTCGCCGCCGTGCAGCTGCACACCGTCGCCGCGCGGGCGGCCGACCGCGGGCTGCGCCTCGCCTACGAGGCGCTCGCCTGGGGCCGGCACGTCGACACCTGGGACCGCTCGTGGCGCATCGTCGCCGCGGCCGACCACCCGGCGCTGGGGGTGTGCCTCGACAGCTTCCACATCCTGTCGCGCGGCTCCGACCCGGCGC
Source organism: Actinomycetospora lutea (assembly GCF_028737205.1). Lineage (GTDB taxonomy): Bacteria > Actinomycetota > Actinomycetes > Mycobacteriales > Pseudonocardiaceae > Actinomycetospora > Actinomycetospora lutea. The sequence continues at coordinate 47,724 of NZ_JAQZAL010000024.1, forward strand.
CCGTCCGCGACGTGCCGGGCGAGAAGATCTTCTTCGTCCAGCTCGCGGACGCCCCCGAGCTCGCGATGGACGTGCTGCCGTGGAGCCGCCACCACCGGCTCTTCCCGGGGCAGGGCTCGTTCGACCTGGAGGCGTTCACCGCGGCCGTCGCCGACGCGGGCTACGCGGGGCCCTGGTCGCTGGAGGTGTTCAACGACGTCGTCCGCCAGGCCGACCCGTGGCGGGCGGCCCGCGACGCGCGGCGGTCGCTGCTGGCGCTCGAGGAGGCGGTCGGGTCACCCGCGCCCGGCCTGCCGTCGCGGCCGCCCGTGCACGGTCCCGCGTTCGTCGAGATCGCGGTCGACCCCGACACCGCCGACGAGGTCGGCACGGCCCTGCACGCGCTCGGTCTCGACGCCACCGGACGCCACCGCACCAAGCCCGTCACGCTCTGGGAGGCGGGCGACGCGCGGGTGGTGGTGAGCGAGGAGCCCGTGCCGACCACCTCGGTGGCCGGCCTGGCCGTCCGCACCGACGACCCGGAGGCGCTGGCGTCCCGGGCGGCGGCGCTGCTCGCCCCGCGGCGCCCGCTGCCGCACGCGGCGGGCGAGGCCGACCTGCGCGCGGTCGCGGCACCCGACGGCTCGCTCCTGCTGTGCTGCCCGCGCCGCCCGCGACCGGGGCGGGCGGACTTCTGGCCGGGCGACTTCGTCCCCATCGACGTCCCCCGCCGCGCCGGGCACGTCGAGGGCATCGACCACGTCGCGCTGACCCCGCCCTGGGACGACGTCGGCGAGACCTCGCTGTTCCACCGCGCCGTGCTCGGCCTCGAACCGCTCGGCGAGTGGGAGGTCGCGGCCCCGTTCGGACTGGTCCGCAGCCGCCTGCTCGGGGCGGGCGCGGGTGCCGACGCCCTGCGGATCGTGCTCTCGTCCTCGGTCGTGCGCCGCGGCGGCTGGGCGCCCGGGGTGCCCGCGCCGCAGTCGCTCGCCCTGGCCGTCGACGACGTGCTCGCCGTCTCGCGAGCGGCGACGGCGGCCGGGGTGCGGCTCGTCGACGTCGGGCCCAACCACTACGACGACCTCGTCGCCCGCGGCTGGGTCGACGAGGACACCGCCGCCGACCTGCACGCCCACCGCGTCCTGCTCGACCGCGACGAGCACGGCGAGTACCGGCACGTGGTCACCGAGGTGCTCGGCGGGCGGGTGTTCCTCGAGGCGGTCCAGCGCGTCGGCGGGTACCGCGGCCACGGCGCCGCCGACGCCCCGGCCCGGATGGCGGCGCACCGCCGGGCGCGGGTGACGGGGCCCGGCGATCACTCCGTCGGGTCGACGCCGGCGTAGGCGTGGGCGAACCACCGCCGCAGCAGCGGATCGCGCTGCAGTGACGACACCCAGCCCTCGCGCAGGCCGAGCCCGAAGCCGTCGCGCTCGTCGCCGGCGCCCGGCGGGGCGGTCATGATCCGCAGGAACCAGTCGGAGAACGCCTGGGTGCGCCAGATCGCGGGGAGGCGGGTCTCGCCGTAGCGCTCCGAGCGGGTGGGGTCGGCGTCCGGGCCGAAGCGCGCGATCAGCCCGTGGGCGAGCTCGACGGCGTCGAAGATCGCGAGGTTCATGCCCTTGCCGCCCGCGGGCGTGATCAGGTGCGCGGCGTCGCCGACCAGGAAGACCCGCCCGTGCTGCATCGGCGTCGTCACCCGGGTCCGCAGGTCGAGGACGTCGACCTCGGGCAGCTCGACGTGCCGCAGCGCGTCGCCGACCCCGAGCCGCCGGCCGACCTCGTCGCGGATCCGGTCGTGCGGCCAGTCGGCGGGCGACTGGTCGCCGGGCACCTCGAGGTAGAGCCGCGTGACGTCGGGCAGCCGGCGCATGTGGGCGGCGTAGCCGCGGGGGTGGGCGGCGTAGATCGTGTGGTCGACCAGCGGGGGCATCGCCGCGCTGATCACGAGGAAGCGCTGCGGGTGCCGACGGTCGTGCTGTGTGACCACGCCGGCCAGCGACCGCGCGACCGCGCTGCCCGCGCCGTCGCACCCGATCACGACCTCGGCCTCCAGCTCGTGGGGACCCTCGGGTCCGGTGGTGCGGACCGTGGCGCCGTCCGCGTCCTGCTCGACGCCGGTGACACGGTGGCCGAAGAGCACCTCGCCGCCGCGGTCGAGCAGCGACGTCGCGACCCGGTCGACCAGGGCGTGCTGGGGGAACACGTAGTGCGGGCGGCCCCCGGTCAGCGCGCCGTAGTCGACCAGCACGGACTCGTCGGCGGTCCGGAACTCGCAGCGGTGGTTCTCGGCCGCGAACTCGAGCACGGTGCCGCCGAGCCCCTCGGCGGTCAGGAGCTGCACGGTGCGGTACTCGACGATGCCGGCCTTGGGGAGCTTCCCGAGCTCCTCGCGGGACTGGGATTCGATCACCGTCGTCGCCACGCCCGCCCGCTGCAGCGACCACGCGAGGATCAGCCCCGCCGGCCCGGCCCCCACGACGACCACGTCCGTCCGCACCCCGCCACCCTCGCGTGCGGCGGGCCCGCTGCGCAGCGCGACTCCCGGCGAGCGGGAAGAAGATCGCCCGCCGGGCGCGCCGGCTCAGACGGCGCGCCGGCGCCACGGGTCGCCAGGTGGAGGGCGGGCCTCGCGGCGTCGCCACGAGTCGATGTCGCGGGGCCAGTCGTCGGTCTCGTCCCGTTCCCACCGAGGTGGGTCGAGCTCCGGAGAGCGCACGGACCAGCGGTGACCGGACGGCGACGTCCAGATGATCACCGGTGCGCTGCCGCCGTCGGGATCGGGACCGAGCGCCGCCGACCACTCCCCGTGCGTCTTCACCCGGTGATGTCGCCGGCAGGCGGGCTTGAGCTTGTCCGCCCGCGTCGGCCCGGCGCCACCGCCCGGGCGATGGTGCTCGTAGGGCGCGACGTGGTCGAGGTCGCAGCGCGACGCCGGCAGCCGGCACCGGGCGCCGCGCATGTCTGGTCGCGGGCGCGCACGAGATCCTGCATCGCGGCCGGTGGCCGGTAGCGCCGGGCGTCGAGGTGCGCGGCCGTGCCGGTGACCGGGTCGGTGAGCAGACGCCGCCACCACGCCTGGGGGTCGGAGGCCAGGCGCCGAGCCATCGCGGCGGGGATCGGGCCGTGGCCCTCCATCTCACCGGGTCGATCGGAGAACCCGGCCAGCACGTCCCACCCGATGGTCACCCGCACCTCGGTGCGCACCGGCGACCGCACCCCGCGCCGCACACCCCGCACCGGATCGCGGGAGTCGCCCTCGCCGGCCGCGGCGTCGCACACCTCCTCGCCGTTGCCCGCGCCGCCACCGGTTGCGCCGGCGGCCGCGTCGTCACCGGTCGGGTCGTCACCGGGCGCGTCGTCACCGATCACACCGCCCTCCGCCGCGTCGTCGCCAGTCGCGCTGCCGCCAGTCGCGCCGCCACGGCTCGGCTGCATCGCGTCGTCGTCCCCGCCGCACGCGCCGTCGCCGAGCACGCCGTGCGCGGTGGCCCCGTCCAGGACGAGGTCGCGGGCGGTGTCGCCGCGCTTCTGCTCCATGTCGCGCTTCGGGCCGTCGGGCTCGTCGCCCGCGCGGCGCGCGACGGCGTCGATGACGCTGTAGACGCCGCGATCCTGGTCGGCGGGGAGGCGGAGCTGGAGCACGCCGGTGGCGCCGTGGTCGTCCGACCAGTAGCGCAGGCCGCGCTTCTTCTCGGCCTGCTCGGGCCGGCGACGGATCATGTCCGGGGCGAGGCGGGTGACGATGCGGCGGACCAGGTCGCGCAGCTGGGTCGGCGTCCGGTCGCGCGTCGGCCGCGACCAGAGATCGGCGTCGACCGCGCGCGCCGTGGCCGTGTCGCACATCTCGGTCTGCTCGAGGACGACCCGCGCGTGCCCCAGCGAGATGCGCCCCTCCTCGAGCGCCGCCAGAGTGCCCGGCAGGCGATCGAGCAGGCTCTCGGCCTGGAAGACACGGATCTCGCCGGTGCGCGGAGCCACCCGCGCCAGGGTGGCCACCTCCATCGCCACCGACTCCGACACCAGCTCGCTCCGGCCGGCACCCCGGACGCGCGCCTGGCGGGCCTGCAGGTACTCGGCGGTCTCGCGGTGGAGCCGGCCGGTCGCCCAGCTGACGAGGGCCTCCCACCCGGCGAGCCTCTCGGCGGCGTCGTAGCCCTCGTCGTCGGCGAGGTCGAGGGGCTCGGTGGCCTCCAGGGCCGCCGCGAGCCCGGCCCCCGGCGCCCACTGCGACCAGGCGACAGCGGGGGACGGACGTGGCTCCTCGGCCACCGCAGTCCACCCGCTGTCGAACACGTGTTCGATCGTAGCGCGAGATCTCGGGCCGCGTAAGGGGCAAAAGCGAAGAAAAGCGCGCTGGAGGGGCGGGCGCACGGCGATCGGCGTTAGGGTCCGGCCAGCACGTGGTTGCGCCTAGGGTTCCGCCCGCCTCCCGTCGCCCAGCCCACAACCAGGGACGGTCGGGGTCTGGACCGAGCGGCGCCACGGCCGCCCCCGACCCACGGTCCGGGCCGGTCGACACCTGACGGGAGAGAAGCCCCGAGGGCTCCTGTTCGACGTGCCCGCCTCCGGGCGGGCAGCGACACCACGAGCCTCCTCGGTGACCACCGCCATCACGGCCCTCACCCTGCTCGCCGCGGTCCTGCACGCGACGTGGAACGCCGTGGCGCACGGCGTCCCGGACCGTCTCGTGGGGTTCGCCCTCATCGGCACGACGTACGTCGTGATCGGCGGGGGTGCCGCGCTAGCCCTCGGCCCGCCGCCGGCCGCGGCGTGGCCGGCGATCCTCGCCTCGGCGTCGGTCCACGTCGTCTACACGCTGCTGCTCTGGTGGAGCTACCAGCTCGGCGAGTTCAGCCAGGTCTACCCGGTGGCGCGCGGGACCGCGCCGTGGGTGGTCGCGCTGGTCGAGATCGCCCGCGGCGAGGACGTGCCGGCCCTCCAGCTGGTCGGGATCGGCGTGATCTCGTTCGGCCTCCTGCGCCTCGCCCTCGACGGCGGGCGGTTCTCGCGCGCCTCCCTCCCGGCCCTCGGCGCTGCACTGGCCACGGGCCTGTCCATCGCGACCTACACGGTCGTCGACGCCGGCGCCGTCGCCACGACACGGGTGCCCGTCTACGCGGCGTGGATGTTCCTGCTCCAGGGCCCGGTGATGCCGCTCGTCGCCCTGGCGAGACGGGGGCGCAGACTGCGCACGCTCAGCCGCGGCGTCGTCCTCGCCGGCCTGGGTGGCGGCCTGGTGTCGCTCGCGGCCTACGGGCTGGTGCTCGTCGCCCAGACCAGCGGGGCCACCGCCGCGGTCGCCGCGCTCCGCGAGACGAGCATCGTCATCGGGGCCGTCATCGGCACGGTCTTCCTCGGCGAGCGCTTCGGCCGCGGCCGGGCGGTCGCCGCGGCGGTGGTGGTGATCGGGATCGTCCTGGTGGACCTCTGAGGCGCACGCCCACCTCGCCCCGCCGGTGCTGATCAGCGTCGCAACGTGGATGACGGCGGCTCCCCGAACCGCGCCCGGTACGCGGCGGCGAAGCGGCCGAGGTGCGAGAACCCGTGCCGCATGGCGATCGCCGCGACGCCGTCGCCGGGTGGCGCGGCGAGCAGGTCCTCGCGCGCGGCCTCGAGCCGCCGGCCCCGCAGGTAGGCCATGGGCGTGGTGCCGAGCTCGCGGCGGAAGGCGGCGTGCAGCGCCCGCTCGCTGGTGCCCGCGCAGGCCGCCAGGTCCGCGACGGTGAGCGTGCTGTCGTGCGCGGACTCCACGAGGTCGAGCACCCGGCGCAGCACCCGCCGCGGGGCGGGCGGCGAGCGGCGGAAGATGCGGTCACGGTGGTTGTGCCGCGTGCCGAGCAGCAGCGCGGTGACGACGGCGTGCTCGACCTCCCCCGCCAGCACCGCCGGGACCTGCCCGGGCGAGTGCGCGAGCAGGGCCCGCAGGCTCGCCACCGCCCCGATCACGGCGCGCCCGGTGCCCTCGACGTCCAGGCCCGGCTCGAACTCCAGCGGCGCGTCGGGGACGTCCTCGACCAGGCCGCGCAGCCCGCGCTCGAGGCGGTCGCGCTCCATCGCGACCATGAACTGCTCGGTTCCCGGCCCCCACTGCATGTCGACGCGCTCGGCGTAGTCGAGGACGACGCCGCGGCGCCGGTCGCCGGTGGTGCGGCGGCCCCCGGCCGCGAACGCGACCGCCCCGCGCGGGATGAAGCTGATCGTCACCCACGGGATCGGCGGCGTGCAGGTGACCGTGACGGGCGAGCGGTAGCGCGACCGCAGCACGCCGACCCCGCCCACACGGCGCCACGACACCGCGGCGTCGAAGTCCTCGACGTCGTCGTCGACGGTCATCGCGTGGCCGCAGCCGAGGAACTCGATCGTCCGCGACCGGGCCACCGCGGGGCGCGAGGTGCGGATGTCGACGGTGTCCGCCGCGCCGAGCTCGGGGCGCGCCAGGTCCTCGGTGAAGAGCGACATCGATGTCCTCCGTCCCGCGGGATCCGCTGCAGGAACCGGCCGACGACGGCGGTCGGCGGATCGTGCCGGGCGCGGCCCACTTCCTAGTGTCCGCACTCACATCCTGACGCGACAGCCCGCCGGATGACCAGGAGGACCCATGACCCTGACCGACGTCGACCCGGCCACGCCGCCGGTCCAGCGATGCGGCGCGGCAGGCGGCGAGATCGCCTACCGGCGCGCCGGGCAGGGCCACCCGGTGCTGCTCCTGCACTCCGCGGGCGGCGCGAACGAGTGGGGCCCGCTGCAGCTCGGGCTCGCCGGCGTCGGCGACCTCGTCGCCCCCGACCACCCCGGCTTCGGCCTCTCCGACGACCTCCCCGAGCTGCACACGGTCGACGACCTCGTCTACCACTACCTCGACCTGCTCGACGGCCTCGGGCTCGCGCAGGTGGACGTCGTGGGCGTGTCCTTCGGCGGCTGGGTCGCCGCGGAGCTCGCGATGCACTCCCCCGAGCGCGTCCGCCGCCTCGTGCTCGGCGCCGCGATCGGTCTGCGGATCCCCGAGGCGCCGATCGCGGACCTGTTCCTCATGAACCCGCCGCAGCTGATGCGCGCGCTGTTCCACGACGAGGCCCTGGTGACCGCGGCACTCTCGGCCGAGCCCACCACCGACCAGATCCTCGCCACCTACCGCGACCTCGGCGCCCTCGCCCGCTTCGGCTGGCACCCGTTCCTCAACGACCCGAAGCTCGAGCGCCGCCTGCACCGCATCACCGCCCCGACGCTCGTGCTCGCCGCGGGCGAGGACCGGCTGGTCCCCCGAGAGCACGCGCAGCGCTTCGCCGAGCGCATCCCGGACGCCCGGCTCGTCGTCGTCGAGGACTGCGGCCACGCCCTGCACGGCGAGCGTCCCGCCGAGGTCACCGCCGCCGTCGTCGAGCACCTGGGGAGCTGAGAATGAAGGTCAACTTCTTCCACCTGATGCCCTACCCGTACCTGCCCGACGACTTCGACGACGTCGAGAAGTACCCCTCGCCGTCGCTGACGTTCTCCAACGCCCACTTCGACCCGGCGGTCGGCGTCGACCTCTACCACCGCTACCTCGACGAGCTCGAGTACGCGGAGTCGGTGGGGTTCGACGGCATCGTCGTCAACGAGCACCACCAGTCGGCCTACGGGACCATGCCCTCGCCCAACATCATGGCCGCGGCGCTGGCCCGCCGGACGAGCCGGGCGACGATCATGGTGCTGGGCAACGCGATCCCGCTGCGCGGGAACCCGCTGCGGGTGGCCGAGGAGATCGCGATGCTCGACCACCTGACGAAGGGCCGGCTCCTGTCCGGCTTCGTCCGCGGGATCGGCTGGGAGCACTTCGGGCACAGCATCAACCCGGCCGACTCGCGGAGCCGCTTCAACGAGGCCCACGACCTGATCAAGAAGGCGTGGACCGAGCCGGGCCCGTTCAGCTGGTACGGCGAGCACTACGAGTACCGCTACGTCAACATCTGGCCCCGCCCGCTACAGCAGCCGCACCCGCCGATCGCGGTGCCGGGCGCGGGGAGCCCCGAGACGATGCGCTGGGTGGCCGAGAACCACTACACCTACGTCTCGGTCTACGCGCCGACCCGCGTCGTGAAGACGTGGTTCGACGGCTACCGCGCGGCGGCCGCCGACCTCGGCTACGTCCCGGAGCCCGAGAAGATCGGGATGGCGCTGCCGGTGTTCGTCGGCGAGGACGACGCGTCGGCCCACCGCGAGGCCCGCCAGTACGTCGAGTGGCTCTTCCACCGGGGCCTGCGCCAGGGCCTGGAGATCGTCTTCCCGCCCGGGTACATGAGCCCGGCGGCCATGAAGGGCCTGCTCAAGGCGAACCTCAAGGCCTACCCGGAGCTGTCTTACGAGGAGCTCCTGGAGCACGGCTACGTCGTCGTCGGCGGGCCCGAGCAGGTCCGCAACCGCCTCGGCGAGCTGCGCGACGAGCTCGGGTTCGGCCAGCTGATGGCCATGCTGACGATCGGGGCGATGCCGGCCGAGATGGTGCGGCGCAACACCGAGATCTTCGCGAAGGAGGTCGTCCCGGAGCTGAAGCGGGCGCCGGCCACCGTCCCGGGCTGACCGTTACACGCGGCAACGACCGCGCAGTCCGGAGGCAATCACCCCGCAACCGACCCCGCCCAGGGTGAGCAGGACACCGAGCGACGCGGGGAGCGATCATGGAGTTGTCGGGCGGGCACTGGCCGGTCGCCGTCGTGGGCGGCGGGCAGGCCGGGCTGTCGATGAGCCGGTGTCTGGGGCGCCGCGGGATCGACCACGTCGTGCTCGAGCGCGCCGAGGTGGCGCACTCCTGGAAGACCTCCCGCTGGGACACGTTCTGCCTGGTCACGCCCAACTGGCAGTGCCAGCTGCCCGACTTCCCGTACGCGGGCGACGACCCGCACGGGTTCATGGTCCGCGACCAGATCGTCGAGTACCTCGAGGCCTACCGGGCGTTCGTCGACCCGCCGGTCGTCGAGGGCGTCGAGGTCACGCGGGTGACGCGCGACGAGCGCGGGACGTACCGCCTCGCCACGAGCGCCGGCGAGCTCACCGCCGACCAGGTCGTCGTGGCCACCGGCGGCTACCACACGCCGATCACCCCGCCGCTCTCCCAGGCGCTGCCCGAGACGATCACCCAGGTCCAGTCGCAGGACTACCGGTCGGGCGCGCAGCTGCCGCCCGGCGAGGTCCTCGTCGTGGGCAGCGGCCAGTCCGGCGCGCAGATCGCCGAGGACCTGCACCTCGAGGGCCGCCGGGTGCACCTGGTGGTCGGGGACGCCCCCCGCGTCGCGCGCTTCTACCGCGGCCGCGACGTCACCGACTGGCTCGCCGAGATGGGCTACTACGACATGCCCGTCACCGAGCACCCGCGCCGGGAGGCCGTCCGCGCGCAGGCCAACCACTACGTCACCGGGCGCGACGGCGGGCGCGACATCGACCTGCGCGCGCACGCGCGGGACGGCATGGCGCTCTACGGCCTGCTCACCGACCACCGCGACGGCGTCCTGCACTTCAAGCCCGACCTCACCGAGCGTCTCGACCACGCCGACGAGGTCTCGGAGTCGATCAAGGACACGATCGACGCGTACATCGCGCGGCACGGCGTCGACGCCCCCGTCGAGGAGCGCTACTCGCCGGTGTGGCGCCCGGACGGCGAGACCCTGGAGCTCGACCTCGCCGACACCGGCATCACGTCGGTGGTGTGGTGCATCGGCTTCCGCCAGGACTTCCGGTGGATCGACGTTCCGGTGTTCACCGGCCGCGGCGCCCCCGCCCACAGCCGGGGCGTGACCAGCTCGCCCGGGCTCTACTTCCTCGGGCTGCCGTGGCTGTGGACCTGGGGATCGGGCCGCTTCTCCGGCGTCGGACGCGACGCCGAGTACCTCGCCGAGCGCATCCGCTCGCAGCGCGGCCTCACCGGCACCGGACCGCGCGGGGACGTCTGCAACGTCCTCGCGCTGGGCTCGTAGGAACGCGTCGGCGGAGCGCCGCCGGTGGCGCGACGCTCCGCCGACGGCCGGGGAGCCTCAGGCCGAGGGGGATCCGGACGGGTCCGGGTGGCCGGGGGTGTTGGCCGGCGCCGGTGGGGTCTGCGGGGTCTGCGGGGTCTGGTCACCGGTCGAGGAGACCGCGCCGCGGTGCCGGGGCAGGCCCAGCGACTGGCGCTTCTGCGAGGCCTTGCGCATCTTCTTCGCCGGCAGCGAGAGCCGCCAGATCGAGCGCGTGGCCTGCCAGAACTGCTGTGGGAACGAGCCGGTGGTGTAGGGCAGCTCGTACTTCTCGCACAGCGCGCGGACGCGCTCCTGGATCTCCGGGTACCGGTTCGACGGCAGGTCCGGGTACAGGTGGTGCTCGATCTGGTAGCCGAGGCTGCCGGACATGACGTGCATGAGCCGGTTGCCGGTGAAGTTCGCCGACGCGAGCAGCTGGCGCAGGTACCACTCGCCCTGCGTCTCGGACTCGAGCTCCTCCTCGGTGAACACCTCGGCGCCGTCCGGGAAGTGGCCGCAGAAGATGATCGCGTAGGACCAGACGTTGCGGATGAGGTTCGCGGTGAGGTTGGCGGTGGCCGTCGGCCGGAAGTTCTTGCCGGTCAGCGCCGGGAAGAGGATGTAGTCCTTGCCGATCTGGCGGGCCTGCTTGACCAGGATCCCCTTGAACTTCCTCTTGAACTCCTCCGGGTCCTCGACCTGCCAGCGGACGAGGCCGTCGATGTCGAGGTCGTGGAGCGAGACGCCGTACTCGAACGCCAGCATCAGCATCGCGTTCACGACGGGCTGGGTCAGGTAGTACGGGTGCCACGGCTGGTCGGAGCGGACGCGCAGGATCTCGTACCCGACGTCCTTGTCCTTGCCGATGACGTTCGTGTACGTGTGGTGCAGGTAGTTGTGGGAGTGCTTCCACTGGTCGGCGGGGCAGACGTTGTCCCACTCCCACGTCGCCGAGTGGACCTCCGGATCGTTCATCCAGTCCCACTGGCCGTGCATGACGTTGTGGCCGATCTCCATGTTCTCGAGGATCTTGGCCACGGACAGCGTCAGCGCGCCCGCCCACCACAGCTCGCGGCGGTGGCTGCCGAACAGCATCGCGCGCGCGGCGACGTTGAGCCGGCGCTGGATGGTGATGAGGCGCCGGATGTAGGCGGCGTCCTCCTCGCCGAGCTTCTCCTCGACATCGGCGCGGATCTGGTCGAACTCGCGTCCGAGGGCCTCCACGTCGGCTTCGCTGAGGTGGGCGAACTCCTTGACGTCCGCGATGGCCATGGTGGTTCCTCTCCGGGGACTGCGGGGTCGGGCGTGTTCCTCGGTCGGGGTCAGACGTCGAGCACGACGTCGCCGGCGGCCGCGCCGACGCACGTCTGGACCTTCACGGCGTCCCAGTCGGCGCCGCCGCTGCCGTCGGCACGGTGCTCGGTGCCGTCGCGCAGGTCGCGGACGACGCCCTGGCGCAGGGGGACGACGCAGGTGTGGCAGATGCCCATGCGGCAGCCGAACGGCAGCTGCAGGCCGGCCTGCTCACCGGCCTCGAGCAGGGTGGTGGCCCCGTCGATCTCGATGTCCTTGCCGGACTGGCTGAACGTCACCGTGCCGCCCTCGGCCTCGCCGCCGGCCAGGTCGACCGAGAAGCGCTCGAGGTGCAGCTGGTCGTCGAGACCGGCCTGCGAGTACACGCGCTCGGCGTCGTCGAGCAGGGCGTTCGGCCCGCAGACCCACGCCTCGCGCTCCCGCCAGTCGGGGCAGAGCTCGGTGAGGTTGTCGAGGTCGAGGTGGCCCTCGGAGCGGGTGTACTGCTTGTGCAGCCGCAGGTCGTCGTGCTTCGCGGCGAGCTGGTCGAGCTCCTCGCCGAAGATCAGGCTGTCCTCGTCGGGCGCCGAGTGGGCGACGAGGACGTCGGGCATCGTGCCGCGGCGGTCGAGCGTGCGCAGCATCGCGATGACCGGGGTGATGCCGCTGCCGCCGGTGAGGAACAGCATCTTCTTGGGCGGCGGGTCGGGCAGCACGAACTCGCCCTTGGGGGGCGCCAGCCGCACGATGGTGCCCGGCTCGAGACCCTCGACGAGGTGCTTCGACAGGAAGCCCTCGGGCATCGCCTTGACCGTCACCGACAGGTGACCCTGGTCCTTGCGGGGCGGCGAGGTCAGCGAGTACGACCGCCAGTGGAAGCGGCCCTCCACCTGGACCGCGATGCCCACGTACTGCCCCGCCCGGTGGTCGAACGACCAGCCCCAGCCGGGCTTGATGACGAGGGTGACCGCGTCCTCGGTCTCGGGCACGACCTTGACGACCTTGCCGCGCAGCTCGCGCGCCGACCACAGGGGATTGATCAGCGAGAGGTAGTCGTCGGGGAGCAGGGGCGTGGTGAAGCGTCCTGCCACCTTGCGCAGGCGCCGCACGCCGCGGGGGAGTCGGCCGGGGGTCTGCCCATCGCTCACGTCGCTCACCTCCACCACGCTACACGGAACCATCGGTACCCGGAACTGAGAGTAACAGTTACTCGTCCGTCGGGCTCCGGATGACCCGTGGGACGCGTCATGAAACACGATCCCGTGTCATATGTCGTCCCGGGATGTCACGAAGGTCCATCGCCTAGCGTGGAGGGTGGTGACTACCGAGGACGCAGGACAGGCGACGCACGGGATGACCGTCGACGTCCTCGCCGGGCGCGCCGGGATGACGGTGCGCAACATCCGCGCCCACGCCGCCCGGGGCCTGCTCCCGCCACCGCGCCTGCAGGGGCGCACCGGCTACTACGGCGCTGAGCACCTCGCCCGCCTCGAGCTCATCACGCAGCTCCAGGAGCAGGGCTTCGCGCTGTCCGCGATCGAGCGCCTCGTCGCATCGACCCCGCGCCAGTCCGCGGAGGAGGCGCTCGCGCAGTACCTGCACATGCTCGCGCCGTGGGCGCCGGAGCCGTCGCTGGAGATGGCCGCGGCCGAGCTGCCCGGCTGGCTCGGGGTGGAGGTGGCCGGGGACACCTGGCAGGCGCTCGTCGACGCGGGCCTCGTCGTGCACCTCGACGGCGGGCGGATCCGCGTCCCGAACCCCGGGCTCGTGCGCGCCGGCGCGGAGGCCGTGCGCCTCGGCCTGCCCCCCGCGGACCTGGTGGTCATGCGCGAGGAGCTGACCACGCACGTCGGGGCCGTCACCGCCCGCTTCGTCGACCTGTTCCGCCGCACCGTCTGGGCCGACTACGTCGGCGACGGCCTGCCCGCCGACCGCGCCCAGCACGTGCGCGACGTCGTCGGCGCCCTGCAGCCGGTCGCCGCGCAGGCGCTGCTCGCCACGTTCCGGGAGTCGATGCCGGCCGCGATCTCGCTCTTCCTCGACGAGGTGTCCGACGCCTTCGAGCAGGGCAGGAGCCCCGGGGACGGCGCGGCTGCGGCAGACTCGGACGGGTGAGCGAGACCACCGTCGCGGACAGCGATCTCGCGCGGGCCCGCGCCGGCGACGACGCCGCGTTCGGCCGCCTCGTCGCGCCGCTGCGCCGCGAGCTGCACGCGCACTGCTACCGGATGCTCGCGTCGTCGCACGACGCCGACGACGCGCTGCAGGACACGCTGGTGCGGGCCTGGCGCGGGCTCGGTCGCTTCGAGGGCCGCAGCTCGCTGCGCACCTGGCTCTACACGGTCGCCACGCGCGTCTGCCTCGACCTCGTCGACGCGCGCGGGCGCCGCGCGCTGCCCATGGACCTCGCCGCGGCGAGCGACCGGATCGTCACCGCGGACGTGCCGCTCACCGAGGTCGCCTGGCTCGGCCCCTACCCCGACGAGCCCGGCGCCCGCGCCGAGGAGCGCGAGGCGGTGGAGCTCGCGTTCGTCGCCGCGCTGCAGCACCTGCCCGGCAACCAGCGCGCGGCGCTCGTGCTGTTCGAGGTGCTCGGCTTCTCCGCCGCGGAGATCGCGACCGCCATGGACACCTCCACCGCGTCGGTGAACTCGGCGCTGCAGCGGGCGCGCAAGCTGGTCGCGGAGAAGGTGCCCGACGTCAGCCAGCAGCGCACACTGCGCGAGGTCGACGACGCCCGTCTGCGGTCGGTCGTGGCCGGCTACTCCTCGGCGCTCGAGCGGGGCGACGCGGACGCGCTGGTCGCGCTGCTCACCGAGGACGTCACGTGGTCCATGCCGCCGATGGGCCGGTGGTACGCGGGGATCGCCGACGTCGAGGCGTTCGTGCGCGCCGTCCCGGTCAGCGGCCGCTGCGGGTCGTGGCGCCACCTCGAGGTCGTCGCCAACGGGCAGGTCGCGGTGGCCGCCTACCTCCGCCCGCCCGACGCGCCCGCCCACGCCCCGCACCGGCCCTGGTCGATCGACGTGCTCACCCTGCGCGACGACCGCATCACCGCGGTGACCTCGTTCATCGGCGCGGAGCACCACGCACGGTTCGGGCTGCCGGCCGAGGTGGCCTGACCGGCTCATCCACCTCGGCCGGACGACGCCTTACCCCTGCTCGGCCACGGTGTGACGCTGGTCATACCTGCCGCCGAGCCCGGGGGGTCCGATGACCTCGTCGACCACCGACCCGACCTTCTACCGCTCCCCCGCGGACGCCGCCGCCGCGCCGCCCGAGACGCTCGCCTACGTCGCGGCGTTCGACCGGGCCGGCGCGCTCCCGGACGCGATGGCGGTCGTCGACGTCGACGCGCACTCGCCGCACTACGGGCGCGTCGTCGGCTGGACCGACCTGCCCGCCGGGGCGGAGCTGCACCACTTCGGCTGGAACGCGTGCAGCAGCGCGCTGCAGCACGAGGGCCACGACACGGACGGTCTGGCCCGCCGCTACCTGCTCGTGCCGGGGCTGCGGTCCTCGGACGTCCACGTCCTCGACACCGGTCCCGACCCGCGCGCCCCGCAGGTCGTCAAGACGGTCGACGCCACGGAGCTCTCGGCGAAGGCCGGTTACTCCCGCCCGCACACGCTGCACTGCGGGCCGGACGGCATCTTCCTGACCTGCGTCGGCGGCCCGCTCGACGACCCCGACGCGCCCGGCGGGGTCGCGCTGCTCGACCACACGACGTTCGAGGTCGTCGGCCCCTGGGAGACCGACCGCGGGCCCCAGCGCCTGGCCTACGACGCCTGGTGGCACCTCAACCAGAACGTGCTGGTCTCCAGCGAGTGGGGCACGCCGTCGATGATCGAGGACGGGCTCGTCCCGGAGCGGCTGCTCGGCGGGGACTACGGCCACTGCCTGCACTTCTGGGACCTCGCCACGGGCGTGCACCAGCAGTCGGTCGACCTCGGCACCGAGCACCAGATGGTGCTCGAGATCCGCCCGTCCCACGACCCCGAGGCCACCTGGGGCTTCGTCGGCGTCGTCATCTCGACCGCCGACCTCTCGGCGTCCGTGTGGCGCTGGCACCGCCCCGACCCGCAGGGGCCGTGGGAGGTCGACAAGGTCATCACGATCCCGGCCGAACCCGCCGACCCGTCCCTGCTCCCGCCCGCGCTCGCCCCGTTCGGGGCCGTGCCGCCGCTCGTCACCGACATCGACCTGTCGGTCGACGACCACTTCCTCTACGTCTCCTGCTGGGGCACCGGCGAGCTCAAGCAGTACGACGTCAGCGATCCGGCGCACCCGCGCGAGGTCGGCTCGGTCCGCCTCGGCGGCATCGTCGCGCGCCGCCCGCACCCGGGCCGGCCCGACGAACCGTTGTCGGGCGGCCCGCAGATGGTCGAGGTGAGCCGCGACGGGCGGCGCGTCTACGTCACGAACTCGCTCTACGGCGCGTGGGACGACCAGTTCTACCCCGACGGCGTGGGGGCCTGGATGGCGAAGCTGGACGTGTGGCCCGACGGCGGCCTCACCCCGGATCCGCGGTTCTTCCCGCACGGCGACGAGTTCCGGGGCCGGCGCGTGCACCAGGTGCGCCTGCAGGGCGGGGACGCGTCGTCGGACTCGTACTGCTACCGCTCCTAGCTCACCGGTCAGCGGAAGCCGGCCGTGACCCCGCCGTCGATCGAGATGTTCTGGCCGGTGACCCACACCGACTCGTCCGAGGCGAGGTAGACCGCGAGCGCGGCGACGTCGATCCCGGTGCCAGGCCGGCGGATGAGGTGCATGCCCATCTGGAAGGCGCGCAGCTCCTCCCCCACGAACCTGTCCGTGGCCGGCGAGGTCACGAAGCCCGGCGAGATCGCGTTGGCGCGCACCCCGCGCTCGGCGCCCTCCGCGGCGAGCGAGCGGGTCATCGCGATGACCCCGCCCTTGGCGGCCGAGTGCGCGACCTGTCCGAGCGGCGCGATGCCGCGCAGCCCCGACATCGAGGCGGTGTTGATGATCGAGGCGTTGCCGCCGGCGACGAGGTGCCGCCAGGCCGGCGAGGTGGTGTGGAAGACGATGTCGAGCTCGACGTGGAGCACGTGGCGCCAGAGGTCGAGCGACATGTCGTCGAACGGCGCGAACCCGGCGCCCGCGGCGTTGTTGTAGAGGACGTCGATGCCGCCGAGGCGCTCGGCGCTCTCCTCCACCCAGCGCGCGGCGGCGACCGGGTCGGCGAGGTCGACGGTGCTGCCGACGACGTCGAACCCCTCGGCGGCGAGCACGGCCGCGGTGCCCTCGGCGGCGCCGTCCTGCACGTCGCAGCCGGCGACCCGGGCGCCCTCGCGCACGAACGCGGCCTGCGCGGCCTCGCCCTGGCCTCCCGCCGTGCCCGTGAGGAGCACCCGCTTGCCGGCGAGTCGTCCGCCGGGCGGGGGCGTGGGGACGGGGCCCGGGGCGGCGTCAGCCGGGAGGGTGCTCATGCCTCCAGGGTGTGCACACTTTGGTGACGACGTCAATGCGCGCGGATGTGTCCGGAGCTGCTCCACCGGGGTGGTTGACATCCCTCTCAACTGTATCCACTCTGTTGGGGTGATCGAGCTGGTCGACATCGCCTACGTCCGTTCCGGCGCGGCCGATCTGGCCGGCGCCGTCCGGTTCGCGACCGAGGTGGTCGGGCTGGAGCACGTGGACGGCCCCGCGGACGACACCGAGCCCGGCGTCGCGCACCTCCGGGCCGACGGCCGCCACCACTGCCTGGCGTTCGTCGCGGGGGCGAGCGGCGTCATCGCCTCGGCCTTCGCCGTGGCCGACCCCGGCGCGCTCGCGCTGGCGGAGACCGAGCTCGAGACGCGCGGGTTCACCGTGCGCCGCGGCGACCCCGCGGAGGCCCGGTCCCGGCGGGTGAGCGAGTTCGTCGCCTTCGACGATCCCTTCGGCAACCGCATCGAGCTGGTCGTCGGGCAGCAGACGCTCGCCCGCCCGGTGCGGTACGGGCGGAGCGCGGGCATCACCGAGTTCGGCCACCTCTGCCTCGACGCCCCCGACGTGGCCGAGGCCCACCGGTTCTGGTCGACGACGTTCAACGCGCGGGCCTCGGACTGGATCGGCGACGCGGCCTGCCTCATGCGCATCGACGAGGTGCACCACAAGCTCGCGGTGTTCCGGGGCGACGAGCCGGGCCTGTGCCACGTCAACTTCCAGGTCGCCGAGCTCGACGACGTCTTCCGCAACTGGCACCACCTGCAGGACCGGGGCGTCGTGATCGAGATGGGGCCGGGGCGCCATCCGCAGTCGGGCGCGGTCTTCCTGTACTTCCTCGGCCCCGAGGGCCTGACCTACGAGTACTCGTACGGCGTCCGCCGGATCACCGACGAGGCGGCCTGGCGGCCCCGGTTCTTCGACCCGGCCGAGCCCGGCTCCATCGACATGTGGCTCGGGCCGACGCAGAAGCCCCTCACCCAGCCGCAGCTGCTCCCGGAGGGAGTCCGCTCATGATCTTCGTGACCCACGCGCTGCCCGTGAACGCCCCCGGCGAGCCGCTGATCACCCGCGAGGCCCTGTGGGACGGGCTGGTGCGCAAGGCGGAGAACGCGCTGCCGTTCGTGCCGCAGATGACCGACTGCACGGTCACCGCGCGCCACAGCGACACCGTGTTCGACCGCGACATCGTCTTCAAGGGCCAGGGCTTCTCCGAGCGGATCACGCTCGAGCACCCGCACCGGGTGGTGTTCACCCGCATCGCCGGGCCGGTGCTCGGCACGATCGCCAACGAGATCGAGGGCGAGGGTCCCGACGAGCTCACCCTCCGGTTCAGCTTCGCGCTGACCGTGGCGGGCGAGCCGGGCGGCTCGGCGGGCGAGCAGGCCCACGCCGACCAGATGACCGACAGCTACCGCGCCGCGGTGGCCGCCACGCTCGGCGCCGTCCGCAAGATCGCGGCCGGCGCGACCCTCTGACCACCCCGGGAGCGGATCATGTCCGATTGGGTCACCGACTACTACGCCGACGTCGACGCGCTCCGCCTGGAGCCGTTCGTCGCGCGCCACGCGCAGGACGCGGTCGTGGTGTTCGGCAACCAGCCGCCGACCGTCGGCATCGCCGCGATCCACGACGCCTTCGAGGGGTTCTGGGCGATGATCGGCGGGATGCGCCACGAGGTGCACCACCGCTGGGACGAGAACGACGGTGCGACCGCGATCCTCGAGGTCACCACGCACTACACGACGAAGGGCGGCACGCACGTGCCGCTGCCGTGCGTGTCGATCCTCGACCGCGACACGGAGGGCAAGGTGACCTCGCTGCGCATCCACATCGACCTCGCGCCGCTGTTCGCCGCGATGGCGCAGGAGGCCCAGCCCGTCTCGTGACGGACGCCGACACCGCCGAGCAGGTCGCGCTCGCCGCGCGGGTCCTCGCGCGGCACGGGCTGGTCACCGCGTTCGGGCACGTCTCGGCGCGGGTCGGCGACCGGGTGCTCGTCACCCCGCCGACCGCGCCGGGCCGCGTCGCGGCCGGCGACCTCGTGACGGTCGACGTCGCGGCCGAGGAGCTCCCGGCCGGCGCCGCCCCGGAGACCTGGGCGCACCTGGCCGTCTACCGCGCGCGCCCCGACGTCGCCGCGGTCGCGCGGGCGCAGCCGGAGTCCGCGTTCGCCGCGGCGGCGGTCACCGACGAGCTGGCGCCGGTGCACGGCCAGGCCGCCTGGCTGGGCCGCCGCGTGCCCGTGCACGGAACCGCCCGCCTGCTGCGCGATCCCGAGCGCGCCGCGGCGGCCGCCCGCACCCTCGCCGACGCCGACGCCGTGCTCCTGCGCGGCAACGGCGCGCTCACCGTCGGGGAGACGCCGGGTACCGCGGTGGCGCGGATGTGGCTGCTCGACGCGGCGTGCCGGGTGCACCTCGCGGCGGCGGCAGCCGCCGTCGACCACCGTCCCGTGACGCTCGACGACGAGGACGTGGCGGCCTGGCGCACCGCCGCTCCGCCGCTGCTGGAACGTCTGTGGCGCCATCTGGCGGGTCTGTCGTGACCCGTTCGGCGCCGGGGCCTGCATACACTCCTCCGGTGTCGATCGGTGAGCTCCTCGGGGGACGGGACGGGCTGCGGATCCCCGACCCACGGCAGACGAGCGTCACCGTGCACACCTACCTGCGCGACCTGATCATCAGCGGCGACCTCCCGCCCGGCACCCAGCTCAAGCAGGCCGAGCTCGCGCGCGTCCTCGCGGTGTCGCGCACGCCGCTGCGCGAGGCGTTCCGGATGCTGCAGGAGGAGGGGCTCATCTCCGCCGAGCCCAACCAGCGCAGCCGCGTCGTCGGGCTCGACGCCGAGGAGCTCGACTCCCTGTACGCCGCCCGCGTCACCCTCGAGTCGCTCGGCGCGCGGCTGACCGCCGGGAAGCTCGGCCGCGACGAGGTCCGCAACGCCACCGCCGCGTTCCGCGAGATGGAGCGCACCTACAAGGCCGGCGACATGGCGAGCTGGACCGTCGCCCACCGCAGCTTCCACCGCCTGCTCGTCGGGCGCTGCGGCGCGACCGTGCTGCGGACGATCAACTCCTACGCCGAGCAGAGCGAGCGCTACGTGCGCATCGACCAGAACCAGCACGGCAACGACTTCGCGTCCCGCCAGGCCGAGCACCAGGCGATCTTCGACGCCGTGCGTGCCGGGGACGGGTCGGCGGCCGTCGCGGCCATGGCGGGCCACCTCGCAGGGACGGCCCGCCGCGTGGTCGACGGCCACGCCCCGGGCCACGGCACCCCGTGCGTCGACGCGGCGCTGTCCCTGCTGCTGAACGGCTGCTCCGCGCCCTAGTGGTCGCCCCGCGACGGCCGGGTCGGCAGCGCGACGGAGGAGCGCTGACGGTCCCGGACCTCGGAGCGGTCAGTGGTCCAACGAGGGCGGGTCGATCGGGCCCCACTGGTTGACCGTCGCCAGGTCGACCTCCCACGTCCGCGGATACATCGGGAACTCCTCGTGCCAGGGTCGCGGTTCCCAGTAGCCCTTCGCCTCGTCGTGCACGACGTCGATCTGGGTGAACAGCTCGATGACGTTGCCGTCGGGGTCGCGGTGGTAGGTGAACAGGTTGTGGCCCGGCCCGTGCCGGCCGGGACCCCAGTGAAGCCGGTAGCCGTTCCGGGCCAGGTGGTCGAGCATCGAGATCAGGTGGTCCGGGTCGCGCATCTCGTAGGCGATGTGGTGCATGCCCGCGTACTTCTGGCTGGCCATGAAGTTGGCCGCGTGGTGGTCGGCGTTGCAGCGCATGAACACGAAGAAGTCGCCGACGGTGTCCGACCACCGGAACCCGAGGAGGTCCTGGTAGAAGGCCTGCATCGGGGCCAGCTCCGGGGTGTAGGCCGCGACGTGGCCGAGCTTGGTGGGGCGCAGCGGGGTGAAGCCCTGCACCCCGCTGGGGTCCTGCGCGGTGGTCAGGTGCAGGGCGACGCCGGTGAGCGGCTCGTCGAGCACCAGCACGTCCGGGGTCCCGGGCCCGATGTCGCTGCGGCGCTCGGTGACGTAGCCGGCGTCCTTGAGCCGCGCCTCGGCGCTGTCGAGGTCCTCCCACAGCTCGTACCCGACGACCTGGCGGGCCTTCGCCTCGCCCTTCGTGACGACGACGCAGTGGTGGTCGACGCCGGTGGTCAGGAACGCCCCGTTCCCGTCGCCCTCGACGAGCACGAAGTCCAGGACCGTCGTGTAGTACTCGACGAGCCGCTCGACGTCGGGGGTCTCGAAGCCGACGTAGCCGAGCTTCGAGACGTTCACCGTGCCCATGAGACGTCCTCTCTCTCCGTGACGTGGTTCCGCAGTGCCCCGACGCCGTCGACCTCGGCGACGGTCTCGTCGCCCGGGGCCAGGAAGTCGCCGCGCGGGAAGCCGACGCCGGCCGGCGTCCCGGTGGCGATGACGTCGCCCGGCTCGAGGGTCACCGCGCGGCTCGCGGCGGCGATCAGCCGGTCGATCGGGGTCACCATGTCGGTGGTGCTCGAATCCTGCTTGACCACGCCGTTGACCGACAGGCGCAGCGCCGTGGCCTGCGGGTCGCCGACCATCCAGGACGGCACGATCCCCGGGCCCAGCGGGCAGAAGGTGTCGCCGGCCTTGGCCAGGACCCAGTCGTGCCCGAACGGCGGCGCGACCGCGTCGGCGCGCTCGAGCAGGTCGCGCGACGAGATGTCGTTGACGATCGTCCAGCCGGCGACGACCTCGTAGGCCCGCTCGACCGGGACGTCGGCGCAGCGGCGGCCGATCACCGCGGCGAGCTCGACCTCCCAGTCGATCTTCCGTCCGGCACGGTCGGGCAGCACGATCGCGTCGTCCGGCCCGACGACCGAGGTGGTCGGCGGCTTGAAGAAGAAGTACGGGGCGACGTCGCCGTCGAGGCGCGCGACGCCCATCTCGGCGAGGTGCGCGTAGTAGTTGGCGCCGGCGCAGAGCACCTTGCGCGGGTAGAGCAACGGGGCGGCCAGGACCGCGCCGGGCACGGGGTCGAGGCGGTCCGGGTCGAGGGCGCGCAGCGTCGGCGCGAGCTCGTCCCACTCCCCCAGCACCTCGAGCATCGTGCGCCCGGCGAGCTCGTCGGGCGCACGGCGGATCTCGCCGCCGGCGCGCACGCCGACCTCGGCCTTCGACACGTCGCCCTGGTGGTGGGTGACGAGCATCCACGGCGGCTCGCGCACGCGTCCTCCTCGCAGCGTCGGGGTGGGGTGGTGCGCGCTCAGCCGGTGTCGGCGGCCGCGGTGGTGAGCACGATGCGGCCCATGTTGTCGTCGGCCTCGAGGAAGCGGTGCGCGACGGCCGCCGCCTCCAGGGGGAACGCGCGGTCGACGACCGGGCGGAAGCCGCGCCCGACCTCGGCCCAGAGCGCCCGCGCGCTGGCGTCGTTGCCGGTGCGCACGCCGAGGATCCGCTGGTTGAGCGTGTAGAGCCGCGCGAGGTTCAGCGGGACCGTCCCGCCGAGGAAGGCCCCGGAGGACACGACGGCGCCGCGCGGGGCGAGGACGTCGGTGGCGTGGCCGAAGATCTCGGGCTCGCCGAGGTCGTCGACGGCGACGGCGACGCCGGCCCCGCCGGTCAGCGCGCGGACGTCGTCGACGAAGGAGTCCGACGTGGGGTCGAGCGCCGCCTCGAGCCCGAGGGCGAGCAGGCGCTCGCGCTTCCAGCCGGCGCGCGAGGTGCCGATGACCCGCGCCCCGAGGTGGCGGGCGAGCTCGGCCGTGGTCGCCCCGAGCGCCGAGGCCGCGCCCACGACGAGCACCCAGTCGCCCGCGCGCATCCCGGCCTGCCGCAGCTGGTTCATGGCGACGGGCCCGGCGAGCGCGACGCCGGCGGCGGTCGCGGGGTCGAGGTCGTCGGGGATCGCCCAGACGGCGGCGGCCGGGACCGCGGTGTACTCGGCGTAGGCGCCGCGGCCGTGCACGCCGGCGATGTGCAGGCGCGGGCAGGCCTCCTTGTCGCCCTCGGCGCACGCCGCGCAGTCGCCGCACCCGAGCACCGGCCAGACGGCGACGTGCTGGCCCACGTCGACCCCGCGCACGTCGGCGCCGACCGCGACCACCGTGCCCGCGTGCTCGACCCCGAGGACGTGGGGCAGCTCGGGCTTCACCGGGTGGCGCCCGGCGCGCAGGGAGACGTCGAGGAAGCGCCCGACGCACACCGCCGCGACCCGTACGAGGACCTCGCCGGGACCGGGCTCCGGGGTGGGCAGCGTGTCGAGGGTGAGCACGTCGGGCGACCCGAAGCGCTCGAGCACGACCGCCGACATCGTGCGGGGGATCGCGGGCGGGACGGACGGCCAGACGGCGGGGACGGGACTCGCGGACAGTGTCGGCATCGGCGCGCTCCGTTCGGGTCGGGGCGCAGTCATAGTGCACACACTTTGCCGGGCCGCGCAATGCGCCGCGACCCCTCAGCCGATCGCGCGCACCCGGTAGCGGAAGTGCGTGACGCGCCGGCCCGGCACCACCAGGTACGGGTCGTCGAGCACGACCTCCGGGGCGTCCTCGCCGAAGAACCGCTTGCCGCGCCCGAGCACCACCGGGGCCAGGTCGATCTCCACCTCGTCGACGAGCCCGGCGGCGAGGGCCTGCCCGCCGACGTCGCCCGCGGTGACCGAGACGTCGCGGTCGCCGGCGAGGTCCTGCGCGGCGGCGACGGCCGCCTCGACCCCCTCGGTGACGAAGGTGAACGGCGCGGTGCCGTAGTGCGCCCAGTCGGTCGGGACGGAGTGGGTGAGCACGACGACGTGGCCGCCCGCGGGCGGGCGCCCCTCCCAGCCGTTGGTGTGGTCGAACAGGTGGCGTCCGATGACCCCGGCCTCGATGCGCCCCCACTGCTCGCGCATCCAGTCCGCGCTCTGCGGGCCGGTGCGAAACGGGCGCTGCTCGTCGCCCGCGTGCACGTCGGTGTCCCCGGCCGAGAACCAGTCGAAGATCGGGCCCACCGAGTCGTCGGGACGGGCGATGAACCCGTCGAGCGACATCGTCGCGATCAGGACCACGGACATGGTGACCTCCTCGTCGTTCCCGGGGAGGCGACGGTATCCCTCTAGGACCCAGTATTCAACCGTATAGTTGAGCAACCGGAGGCCTCGGTCACACGTCCTCGTTTGGTAGACCGGGACGCGGCACGGTGTCGTGTCAGGGCTCACCGACGAGTGCGTGCGAGAGGTAGTGCCAGTGGAGTTCCGGCAGTCGAACAAGCTCCGCGACGTCTGTTACGAGATCCGCGGTCCGGTGGTCGAGCAGGCGAACCTGCTGGAGGAGGCGGGCCACAGCGTCCTGCGCCTCAACACCGGCAACCCGGCGCTGTTCGACTTCGAGGCGCCGGAGGAGATCGTCCAGGACATGATCCGGATGCTCCCGCAGGCGCACGGCTACACCGACTCGCGCGGCGTGCTGCCCGCGCGGCGCGCGGTGGCCCAGCGCTACCAGGCGCGGGGGCTCGACGTCGACGTCGACGAGGTGTTCCTCGGCAACGGTGTCTCCGAGCTGATCTCCATGGCCGTCCAGGCGCTGGTCGAGGACGGCGACGAGGTGCTCGTCCCCGCGCCGGACTACCCGTTGTGGACGGCCGTGGTCACGCTCGCCGGCGGCCGCGCCGTCCACTACCGCTGCGACGAGTCGGCCGACTGGGCCCCCGACCTCGACGACGTCGCCGCCAAGGTCTCCGACCGCACCAAGGCCGTCGTCATCATCAACCCGAACAACCCGACGGGGGCGGTGTACTCGAAGGAGGTCCTCGAGGGCCTGCTCGACATCGCCCGGCGGCACGGCCTGATGGTGATGGCCGACGAGATCTACGACCAGGTGCTCTACGACGACGCCGTGCACCACGACGTCGCCTCGCTCGCGCCCGATCTCGTGGCGCTGACGTTCTCGGGGCTCTCGAAGACCCACCGCGTCGCGGGGTTCCGCTCCGGCTGGCTCGTCGTCACCGGGCCCCGCCAGCACGCGCGCGACTACCTCGAGGGCCTGGCGATGCTGGCCTCGATGCGCCTGTGCGCGAACACCCCGGCGCAGTACGCGATCCAGGCGGCGCTCGGCGGGCGGCAGACCATCGGCGAGCTCTGCGCCCCGGGCGGGCGGCTGCGCGAGCAGCGGGACCGCGCGCACGAGGGGCTCAACGCGATCCCCGGCGTCTCCTGCGTGAGGCCCCGGGGCGCGCTCTACGCGTTCCCGCGCCTCGACCCGGACGTCTACCCGATCAAGGACGACGAGCAGTTCGTGCTCGACCTCCTGCGCGAGGAGAAGATCCAGGTCGTGCAGGGCACGGGCTTCAACTGGCCCACGACCGACCACTTCCGCATCCTGACCCTCCCTCACGCGGCGACCCTCGACGACGCGATCACCCGCATCGGCTCGTTCCTGGAGACCTACCGCCAGGGCTGACGGTCCGGCGCGCCCCGGTACGCCCCGGTGCGCCCCTGTGCGCGGTGCGAGCGATGCGGCATCGCTGGCATGTGACGCCAGGATCGCCACATCCTCGTGGGCGCGACACGCCGGGGAGCGACGCCGGCCCGCGGTCTCAGGCCGAGGTCCGGGCGGGGACGACGAGGCGGTGGTCCGGGGTGAACAGGCGCCGGACGACGCCCAGCGCCACGACGGTGGTCGTGGTCGCCGCGGCGGCGAGCACCAGGAATATGACCACCGCCTGCACGAGCCCCGCCGAGGGCGAGGCGCGCCTCCACCTCGTCGCGCTTGTCCTGCAGCTCCCCACCAGGCGGCGACCGACGAGCACGGTCGCGGTCATCGCGTTGCCGATGATCAGCCCGGCGATCGGCACCAGCGTGCGCGACGACAAGGGCAGCACCCCGAGTCCGAAGATCACGAGCATGGTCACCGCGCTCGCGGCCAGGAACGACACCGCGGCGATCGGCAGCAGGCGCGGGACCTCCGGGGAGCGCCGGCGGGCCGTCCACCCGGCGTAGGCGACCAAGGGAGACGCCTGGCGGCGACACCGACGAGCAGCAGGGAGAACGCGAGGCCGGGCAGGCTGACGGTCACGTCGTCACCGCCCGTCCTCGACGTGCAGGACGCGGTCGGCGACCCGGCGCACCTGCTCCGCGTCGTGCCCCACCCACGCGACGGTCAGGCCGTCGCCGGCGAGCTCGAGCACCGAGCGCTCGAAGGCGCGGCGACGGCGGGGTTGTCGCGGACGGTCCCGGCGAACGGCGTCGCGCGCTGGAACACCATGCCGACCCGCCGGCGCAGGGCGAGCACGTCGAGGTCGTCGAGCGGGGTCGCGTCGTAGGAGACCGTGCACGCGTCCGGGACGTCGAGGCGGTCGAGCAGGCGCAGCAGGGTCGTCTTGCCGGCGCCCGACGGGCGCCACAGCACCGTCACGCCGTCGGACGGGATGTCGGCGTCGACGTCGTCGAGCACCGTGCGCGGCGGACGACGACGCCGCGCAGGGAGGAGCGCACGGGCGGCAGGGCGCCCGGCACACCGGCGAGATATCAGGTACCCTCAGTACCTAGTACCAACGGAGGGAGAACCCCATGCTCGGTGACATCGCCGGAACCGCGCCCCTGCGCGACGCCCTGACGACCACCAACACCCTGCTCGAGCAGGTGCTCGAGGAGCTGCGACGCGTGAACGCCGACGGCCTCGTCACCGTCGCGCAGGAGCTGCGCGCGATCCAGGGCGCGCTGCCCACTCCCGAGAAGGCGTGACGACGGCCACCCACCCGACCACCATGGCCCGGTGCCCCCTCCGCAACGCGGCGCCGTCGCGCCGGACCTCGCGGCGGAGTTCCCGGGGCTCGGGCTGTGGTGGGTCGCCGTCGACGTCGCGCCCCGTGCCCGCGAGGACGGGCGGGCGCGGCTACGCCGGCTCTCCGACGACTACCGGCCCCGCGACGCGCTGAGCCCCGGCGGGCGGCCCGCCGCGCACGACGCCGCGCGCGTGTTCGCCCGGCAGGTCGGGCTCGATCCCGACGGCGCCGGGCTGCGCCCCGACGCCGTGGCCCGCGAGTCGGCGCTCGCCGGCCACCTCGTCAGCCGCGGTCCGGTGGCGGACGCCCTGCTCGCCGTCGCCGTGACCAGCGGGGTGACGCTCGCCGCCGTCGACGCGCGCGGCGTCACCGGCTCCCCGGGCCTGCGGGCGAGCGCGGCCGGCGAGACGGTCGGTGGCCTCCCCCTGCCGCCGGGGACGCTCGTGGTGGCCGACGACCGGCGCGCGCTCGCCCGGCTGTTCGCCGACCCGCCGCACGACCTGCGACCCCGTCGGGCGCGCGGCGTAGTGCTCTGGGCCGTCGAGGTGCCGGGTGCTCCTCCGTGGGAGACCGAGGAGGCCGTGTGGCAGGCGGGACGGTTCCTCGCCGGCGACTGAGGCCCTACCGTCGGACGCGGAGAGGGCCGCCATGACCATCACTGACGCACGCCACATCGCTCCGGCGCCGGCCCGGGAGCGGGACGCCCGCGCCACCCTGCTCGCCCAGATCGCCCGCCTCGAGCACCGGCTCGCGATCGCGGCGCCGCGGGACCGCGCCGCACGTCCCGCGCCGGTCGCCGGCCCGCGCGTCCTCGACCTCGGCGAGCTGGAACGGGTCCGCGACGACCTCGCCGTCAGCGTCGGGATCGCGGCCGACCTCGCCGCCGCGCGCGCCGCGGCGGTGGCGCAGGCCCACGCGCTGCTCGCCGCGATGACGGCCGACCCGGCCGCGCACCCCGGCGCCGTGGTGACCTCCGACGACCTCGGCGAGCCCGGCTGCCGGCGCTGGTGCGTGCGGCCCGTCCTCGGCCCCGTCGGCCGGCTCGCGGGCTGGTGGCGCGTGCGGATGTCGTCCGGTTGCCCTTGACCGGTCGGGTCGGATCGTTCTCGGCGACCGGGCGAGGAGGAGACGTTTCGGCCCCCGTCCCTCGGGGACCCACGCCGCGGCGCGACACCCGCGCCCGTCGTGAAGGGACCCGCGGTGAGCGCACTCCTGTTCGGCTCCATCAGCAGCATCGCCGACACCTCCGAGATCCAGCGGGCCGCCTTCAACGAGGCCTTCGCGGAGCACGGTCTCGACTGGCAGTGGGACCGTGACGACTACCGCTCCCGCCTCGACCGCGCCGGCGGCGCGGACCGGATCGCGCAGGAGGCACGCCGCCGGGGCGAGGACGTCGACGCCGCTGCCGTGCACGGCACCAAGTCGCGGATCTTCCGCGAGAAGCTGCGGACCGGCGGCGCCGCCCCGCGCGACGGGGTCCTCGACACCCTGCGCGCGGCGAAGGACCACGGCTGGAAGGTCGGCTTCGTCACGACGACGTCGCGCGACAACGTGCTCGCGGTGATCGAGGCCCTCGGTCCCGCCGTCGGACCCGACGACTTCGACGTCGTCGTCGCCACCGACTCGGTCGACGCACCCAAGCCCGACCCCGCCGCCTACACCTTCGCGCTGCAGGCCCTCGGCGAGGACGCCGCGTCCGCCGTGGCGATCGAGGACAACCCCGACGGGGTGCGCGCCGCCGCCGCGGCCGGTGTCACCTGCCTCGCCTTCCCCAACGAGAACACCGCCGCGGTCGACTTCCCCGACGCCGCCCGCCGCGTCGAGCGCCTGGCCGCCGACGACGTCACCGCGCTCGCCGCCTGAGCGGCGGGACCGAGCCCACCCCCTCAGCAGGCCGCCGGACCGCCGGCGGTCCGATTCCTCACGCCCCGACGGAGTCACATGAGCATCGAGCCGTACCTCACCGCCACCGACACCGCCTTCCACGTCGAGGGCTACCAGAAGATCGACTACTCGCTCGTCATCACCGACGGGGTGTTCGCGCCGGGCAACCCCGGGCTCGCGGACGCCTACCGGCCCTACGGGCGCTGCCTCGCGGTGGTCGACGCGACCGTCGCCGAGCTGCACGGCTACACCATGCGCGCGTACTTCGACCACCACGGCATCGACCTCACCGTCTTCGCGATCGCGATCGACGAGGCGGACAAGACGCTGCGTACCGCCGAGCGGATCGTCGACGCGTTCGGCGACTTCGGGCTGGTCCGCACCGAGCCGGTCCTCGTCGTCGGCGGCGGCCTGACCACCGACGTCGCGGGCTTCGCGTGCTCGATCTTCCGGCGCGCCACCAACTACATCCGTATCCCGACCACCCTGATCGGGCTCGTCGACGCGAGCGTCGCGATCAAGGTCGCGGTCAACCACGGCAAGGCGAAGAACCGGCTCGGCGCCTTCCACGCCTCCCAGCAGGTGTTCCTCGACTTCTCGTTCCTCGCGACCCTGCCCACCGAGCAGGTGCGCAACGGGATGGCGGAGCTCATCAAGATCGCCGTCGTCGGCAACGACGGCATCTTCGAGCTGCTGGAGAAGTACGGCGAGGAGCTGCTGGAGACCCGCTTCGGGCACCGCGACGGCTCCCCGGAGCTGCGCGAGGTGACCGACCGGCTCACCTGGGACGCGATCGAGACGATGCTGCGCCTCGAGGTGCCGAACCTCCAGGAGCTCGACCTCGACCGCGTCATCGCCTTCGGGCACACGTGGAGCCCGACCCTCGAACTCTCCGGCGACGAGCCGTTCTTCCACGGCCACGCGATCAGCGTCGACATGGCCCTGTCGACGACGCTCGCGCAGCGTCGCGGCTACATCACCGCGTCGGCGCGCGACCGCGTCCTGGGGCTGATGAGCCGTCTCGGGCTCTCGCTGGACAGCCCGTTCCTGACCTCCGAGCTGCTGGCGACGGCGACCGACTCGATCCTGCAGACCCGCGACGGCCTGCTGCGCGCCGCCGTGCCGCGGCCGATCGGGACCTGCCACTTCGTCAACGACCTCGACCTCGCCGAGCTCACCGAGGCGCTCGACGCGCACCGCGCGATCTGCGCCGACCTGCCGCGGGCGGGGGCCGGCGTCGAGGTGTTCCGGCGATGATCGCGCCGGCCCGGCCCGTCACCCCGGTCGGCATCCTCGCGGCGACGCTCGAGCGCGTCGCCGCGGGACTGGAGGGCGTCGCCGGCGTGCCCGACGGCGTCCGCGACGACCTGGACCGGGCCCGTGCGCTCGCGGGCGGGCTGAACCCGTACCTCGAGCAGTGCACGACCCCCGAGTCGCCCGCCCTGGCCCGGCTCGCGGCCGCGACCCGCGAGCGCGACTGGTCGGCCCGTGACGCCTCGGCGGTGTTCCTCGAGCAGGAGATGCTCTCCGGCCACGTCGAGGGGCAGACGCTGAAGATGCTGGTCGCGGCGACGCGGGCCCGCCGGGTGCTGGAGGTCGGGCTGTTCACCGGCTACTCGGCGCTGGCCATGGCCGAGGCACTGCCCGAAGGCGGGCGGCTCGTGGCCTGCGAGCTCGACGCCGAGGTCGCGGCCGCCGCGTGCCGGTCGTTCGCCGACTCCCCGGCCGGCGGGCGCATCACCGTGGAGGTCGGCCCGGCCGCGGGCACGCTCGCCGCCCTCGCCGAGGCCGGCGAGCAGTTCGACCTCGTCTTCGTCGACGCCGACAAGGCCGGGTACGCGGGCTACCTCGCGACGCTGCTCGACGGCGGGCTGCTCGCCCCGCACGGCCTGGTCTGCGTCGACAACACCCTCCTGCAGGGCGAGCCCTGGACCGGCGCCCCGGGGGAGAACGGCGCGGCCATCGCCGCCTTCAACGAGACCGTCGCCGCCGACCCGCGGGTCGAGCAGGTGCTCCTGCCCCTGCGCGACGGCCTGACCCTCATCCGCCGGGCCGCGTAGGAGGCACCCCGTGCAGACCACCCCGCACACCCCGATCGGCGTCGAGGTGACCGGCCTCGACCTGCACGCCGGGCTCGACGACGAGCAGGTCGACGCGCTGCGCACCCTGCTGGGCGAGCACGGCGTCGCCGTCATCCCCGGCCAGGACGGGCTCGACGACGACGGTTTCGCGGCGTTCCTCGCCCGCTTCGGCGAGATCACCTTTACCGCCGGCGAGACGCCCGTGCCGGGCCGCGACGACCTCAACGTCGTCAGCAACGTCGGGCGCACGTCGCCGCCGCGCAGCGTGTTCCACGTCGACACCAGCTACGTCTCGCGGCCGCCGACGTACACGGCGCTGCGTGCGGTGACCATCCCCGAGAGCGGCGGCGAGACGCTGTTCACCAACCAGTACCGCGCCTACGAGACGCTGCCGGGCGACATCCGCAGCCACCTCGCCGGGCGCCGGGTCACCCACGTCGTGAGCGGGCTGGCCCCCGAGGACGCGGGGCCCGAGACGCGCGCGGAGCACCCGGTGTTCCGGCGGCACCCGGTCTCCGGGCGCACCTCGCTGTACCTCTCGACCCCCGAGCGCTGCGTGGAGATCAGCGGCATGGACCGGGGCGCGTCGCGGACGACGATCGGCTACCTCTACGAGCACTCGACGGCCGAGGACAACGTGTTCCGCCACGCCTGGTCGCCGGGCGACGTCGTCATCTGGGACAACGGCTGCGTGCTGCACCGCGCCGACCACGCCGCGGTGTCGGGCGACCGCGTGATGCACCGGGGGATGGTCACGGCCCCGGACCCGGCACCGTGAACCGTCTCCGTCATGCCCCGAAGACCCTCGGCGCGCTCGCCCTGCTCACCGTCCCGCTGCCGGTGACCCTCGCGGTCACGGCGGGCGCCCTGCTGCGCTCCCTGGTCGTGCCGCCGCGCCGGGCCGAGGCGGTGGCGCCCCGGACGGTGCTGGTCAGCGGCGGGAAGATGACCAAGGCGCTGGCGCTGGCGCGGGCCTTCCATGCCGCCGGGCACCGCGTGGTGCTGGTCGAGTCGGCGAAGTACCGCTTCACCGGGCACCGGTTCTCCCGCGCCGTCGACGCCTTCCACGTGGTCCCCGAGCCGGGGGCGCCGGGCTACGTCGAGGCGCTGCGCGACGTGGTGGTCGCCGAGGGTGTCGACGTCTGGGTGCCGGTGTGCAGCCCCGCGGCCAGCCGGCACGACTCCCTGGCGAAGCCCGTGATCGCCGAGTTCTGCGAGGTCCTGCACCCCGACCCGCAGGTGCTGCGCATCCTCGACGACAAGGACCGGTTCGCCGAGGCCGCCGACACCCTCGGCCTGCCCGTGCCCGAGACCCACCGGGTGACCGCCCCCGCCCAGGTCGAGGACTTCGACTTCGACGGCCGTCCGGGGCCGTGGATCCTCAAGAGCGTCCCGTACGACCCGGTCGCCCGCCTCGACCTCACGCCGCTGCCGCGACCGACCGCGACGGCGACCGCCGAGCTCGCCCGCACGAAGCCGATGTCCGACGACGCACCGTGGATCCTCCAGGAACTGGTCGCCGGCCAGGAGTACTGCACGCACGCCACCGTGCGCGAGGGCCGCGTGCAGGTGTGGGCCTGCTGCGAGTCGTCGGCCTTCCAGCTCAACTACGCGATGGTCGACAAGCCCGAGATCGAGGAGTGGGTGCGCCGGTTCGTCGCCGCGCTGCGCGTGACGGGGCAGGTGTCGTTCGACTTCATCGAGACCCCGGACGGGCGCCTCGTCGCGCTGGAGTGCAATCCGCGGACCCACTCGGCGATCACGATGTTCCACCGCGACGCCGAGGCGCTCGCCCACGCCTACCTCTCCGACGTCGACGGCCCGCCGCTGCTGCCCTCCGCCGGCAGCCGCCCGACGTACTGGCTCTACCACGAGCTGTGGCGGATGGTCTCCCGTCCGTCGACGGCCCGCGAGCGCCTCGCGGTCCTGCGCGCCGGCACCGACGCCGTGTTCGACCGCGACGACCCGCTGCCGTTCCTGCTGCTGCACCACCTGCAGATCCCGTCGCTCCTGCTGCGCAACCTGGTCACCGGGCGACCGTGGATCCGGGTCGACGTCAACATCGGCAAGCTCGTCGAGCCGGCGGGGGACTGACATGGCCCTGCGCGTGCTGCACCTGGCCGGGTCGGCGGTCAGCGACTTCCACGCCGACCTCTCGCTGACCTACGCCCGCGGGTGTCTCGAAGCCACGGCGGACTCCTACGAGTCCCACCCGGCCTACGTCTCGCCGGACGGGCGGTGGCGGTTCCCCGCGACGCTGGAGCCCGAGGCGATCGCCGCCGCGCCCGCGCTCGACCCGCCGGACGCCCTGGCCCACCTCGGCCGGCTCGGGCTCGACGTCGTGCTCCCCCAGATGTTCTGCCTGCCCGGCATGACGTCCTACCGTTCGCTGTTCGCGGTCCTCGGCATCCCGGTGGTCGGCAACACCGGCGAGGTCATGGCGCTCGGCGCGCGCAAGGCGGCGGCGAAGGCCCTCGTCGCCACCGCGGGGGTCGACGTCCCGCGCGGCGAGGTTCTGCGCCGCGGGGAGCGCCCGACGATCGTCCCGCCCGCGGTCGTCAAGCCCGACGACGCCGACAACTCGCTGGGCGTGACGCTGGTGCGCACGCCCGCGGGGTTCGACGCGGCGCTGGACGCAGCCTTCGTGCACGCCAGGCGGGTGATCGTCGAGGAGTTCGTGCCGCTCGGGCGCGAGGTGCGCTGCGGCGTCATCGAGCGGGACGGCGAGCTGGTCGGGCTGCCGCTGGAGGAGTACCTCCTCGACGCCGACACCCGCCCGATCCGCGGGTACGCCGACAAGCTCGCGCCCGGCGACGGCGGCCTGCAGCTGGTCGCCAAGGACGACCCCGACGTCGTGCTCGTCGACCCCGCCGACCCGCTGACCGCGCGCGTGTGGGACGTCGCGAAGCGCGCCCACGTGGCCCTGGGCTGCCGCGACCACTCGCTGTTCGACCTGCGCATCGACCCCGCCGGGCGCCCGGTGTTCCTCGAGGCGAGCCTCTACTGCTCGTTCTCCCCCGCCAGCGTCCTCGCGGTGATGGCCCGCGCGGGCGGGATCGAGCTCGACGAGCTCCTGGCGATCGCGATCAGGCAGGCCCGCTCCAGGGCCTGAGGACCTCGTCGGCCCAGGCGGCGAGCCGGGGCTCGTCGTGGCTGACGCTCAGGACCCCGAGCCCGCGCCCCCAGCCCCCGGTCCCCCGTCTCGAGCAGCGGCGGAGGAGGTTGTCGGGGTCGTACACCGCTTCGATCCCGGCGAGTCGCTCGTACTTGGTGGGCCCGTAGGCGGCGCGGATGCGGTCGGATTCGTAGTCGGTCATGACGTTGACGTAGCTTCACGCGCCGGCGGCCGCCGCAGCGCCGGCGCCCTCATGGTGGAAGGCGATCTGCGCGCTCACCGGCTCGGGCTCGGCGGAGTGCAGGCTCTCCAGGCCCGCGGCGACGTGCCGGTGGAGCAGCCGTCGCCGAGCCGGACCCACCAGCTCGGCGGCCACCTCCCGCGGTGCGCACCACGTCCACGTCGCGCCCTCGGCTCCCCTTCCCTAGCGCGGAGTGTTGCGGTGTCCGGCTGCGTGTCGCTCCGTCGCCTCTTCTCGCTGCAACAGCCGGGGGATGATCTCAGCTCGGCGAACGCCTTCCTCTGCCGCGGCCGTGTCGAACGGAGCGTCGTTGACGTCGTCGGGCCACTTCTCGACGACGCCGGTGGCCCAGTCGACCCACTGGGCGACGGTGACGTAGAAGTCGGTGAGGAAGCGTCCGGGCAGCTGGTTGAGTCCGGCGCGCTCGGGAAAGGCTCCGCGGTGCTCGAGGTAGGCGCGCGCGGTCTCGAGGTTCTCGGCGTTCTGCTCGAGCACCCAGGCTCGCATCGCCTCGAGGTTGGCGAGGACGTCGGCTTTGGTGCCGCTGTCGGCCAGATGAATCTTGACGAGCTGCTCGCACTCGAGGACCGGGCCGTCCCCTGGTTGTGACAACCACCCTGCCAGGGCGCGACGGCCCTGGGCGGTGATCGTGTAGCGGGTCCGAGGGCGACGCCCGACCGAGTCGTCGGTGGCCCGGGCGTAGCCGTGGGCCACGAGCTTCTTGGGCTCCTCGTAGAGCTTGCTCCTCGCCCGCGGCCAGATGCGCCGGAGGCTGCGGTCCACCTGCTGCACGAGCTCGTGGGTGGTCCAGGGCCTGACCGCCAGCAGCCCGAGGATCGCATACGAGGTCGCGGTCAGCGTGGGGGCACTTGACATGACTCTCCCTTGGGGAGAACCTGTATTCTCCCCAAGGGAGATTAGCAGGAGAAGAGGCGGTCTGCCGTGACCCCTACCGACAGCGTGCCGGTCGACCCGGCCAACACCGCACAGCGCAGTGCCTGGGACGGCGACGAGGGCGCCTTCTGGGCCGCGCACGCCGACCACTTCGAGCGAGCCCTCACCGCGTACCACCCGCGCCTGTTCGAGACCGCCGCGATCACGACGCGCGACCGGGTCCTCGACGTCGGCTGCGGCACCGGCCGCACGACCCGCGACGCCGCACGGATCGCCTCGGCGGGCTCGGCGCTCGGGGTCGATCTCTCCTCGGCCATGCTCGACGTCGCCCGACGCCGGGCCACGGCCGAGGGGCTCACCAACGTCACCTTCGAGCAGGTCGACGCCCAGGTCCACGGGTTCGCCCCGGCGAGCTGCGACGTGGCGATCGGCGCCACCAGCGCCATGTTCTTCGGCGACCGCGTGGCCGCGCTGGTCAACATCGGCCGGGCGCTGCGACCCGGCGGGCGGGTGGTCCTGCTCACCTGGCAGCCGCCGCACTGCAACGAGTGGATCCGGGAGCTCACGACCGCCCTGGCCGCGGGACGTGAGCTCCCGACTCCGCCGCCGGGGGCGCCGGGTCCGTTCACCCTTGCCGACCCCGACGTCCTCCGCGCCGTGCTGACCGAGGCCGGCTACCACCGGGTCGAGGTGGAGGGGATGTCCGCGCCGATGTGGTTCGGACACGCCACCGAGGACGCCTTCGGTCTGGTGGCCGGCCTGCTCGGCTGGATGCTCGAGGGCCTCGACCCGCCCGGTCGAGCTCGGGCGCTGGACGACCTGCGAGCCACCATCGCTGCCCACGAGACGCCCGACGGGGTGCTCTACGGGTCCGGAGCCTGGATCACCTCCGCCACGTGGGCATCAGTATCACCACTGAGCTGAGACAGCCAGCTCGGCAGCCGGTGCGCTGGTGGCTGCCGTTCCGGCGGCGTGGCAACTCGGTGCTCCGTGCGCTCGCCGCCGCTCATCGGCGCTGCGGGACGCGACACCCGCGGGACCGCCGTGGCCCAGCGGCTGCCTCGAGTAGCTGGTCTGCAGCGGGAGGGCCCGGCGATACTTGGGCGATGTCGGCCCAGGCGCAGCTCGTCCTGGCGCACCAGGCGCTCGATGCCGGGCGGTGGGCGGACGCCAAGGACGCCTTCCACGCCTCATTGGGCGGTACGGACGCGGCGGACGTACACCTCGGGCTGGCCTGCGCGTGTTGGTGGTTGGGCGAGAGCCACGATGGCGTGGCGCATGGCAGGCGGGCATACCGGGCGGCCCGCCGCGCCGACGATGACATCACGGCGGTGCGGTGCGCGGTCTGGCTGGCGATCACCTACAAGGCCAACTTCGGCAACCCGGCGGCGGCCGACGGCTGGCTGGCCCGCGCGGACCGGCTGCTGGCGCCGCTACCGCGCGGCCCACTGCACGGCTGGGTCGGGATCGCCCGCGCCTACCGAATGCCCGACCTGGACCGCGCGCTCGCGATCTCCCAGGAAGCCCTCGACGTCGCCCGGGTGGCAGGCGACGTCGATCTGGAACTGGTCGCCCTGAGCCAGCTCGGGCTTCACCGCGTCGGTCGCGGCGAGATCGCGGACGGGTTCGCGCTGATCGACGAAGCGATCGTTGGCGCGCTCGCAGGAGAGGGATCGTCGTTGGACACGGTGGTGTACACCTGCTGCGACATGCTCCACGCCTGCGAGCTGGCCTCCGATCTCGAGCGGGCGGCCCAGTGGTGCCGCGTGGCCGATGACTTCATCGCCACCTACGGCTGCCCCTTCCTCTACGCGGAGTGCCGCATCTTCTACGGCAGTCTGCTCGTCGCGCACGGCCGGTGGGCCGAGGCCGAGGAGGAGCTGCACGCTGGCCTGCGGATCACCCGCGACGCCTGCCCGGGTCTGCACGCCCGGGCCCTCGTCCGGCTCGTCGGGCTCCGCGTCCGCCAGGGCCGGCTGGAGGAAGCCGACCTCCTGATCGCCCGGCTCGGCGGCGACGCCGACGCAGACGACGCCTACGCGCACGAGGAGGCGGCGCTCGCGGTCGCAGCGCTTGCGCTCGCGCGCGGCGACGCGGCGCGCGCGGCCACGATGCTGCGGCCCCGACTGCGGTGGCTGGCCCGGCATCGTCATCGGCTCGTGGCCGGCTTGGACCTGCTTGTGGATGCGCACCTCGCGACAGGCGACGCCGAGGCGGCAGGAGACGCCGCCGATCGACTCACCGCGGCCGCCGCAACCGTGGGGGCCGAGGCAGCGGCCGCGATCGCCGCGGCCGCTCGCGGCCGGGTGGGGGCGGCGCGGGGCGACGTGGAGGCCGCGGTCGACGGGTTGGAGTCAGCGCGGGCCATCTGGGGCCGGCTCGGGATGCCCTTCGAGGCGGCCCGGGCTCGGCTCGCGCTGGCGGGAGTCATC
The DNA here is from genome assembly GCF_028737205.1 of Actinomycetospora lutea. Classification (GTDB taxonomy): domain Bacteria; phylum Actinomycetota; class Actinomycetes; order Mycobacteriales; family Pseudonocardiaceae; genus Actinomycetospora; species Actinomycetospora lutea. The sequence continues at coordinate 84,794 of NZ_JAQZAL010000024.1, forward strand.
GAGGAATCCGCCGTCGACCTCGCGCGCGGGGCGCTGACCGTCTTCGAGGACCTGGGCGCCACCCTGGATGCCGACCGTGCGGCGGCTTTCCTGCGCGCCCGGGGTGTGGTCGCCCGCACAGGAACCAAGCGGGCCGGCGAACTCACCAACCGCGAGCGCGAGGTACTCGGACTGCTCGGCCGGGGCCTGTCGAACCCGGAGATCGCCGCACGCCTGTACGTGAGCCGCAAGACCGCCGCCCACCACGTGAGCAACATCCTGGCCAAGCTGAATCTCCGCAACCGGACGGAGGCCGCCGCCTACGTGACGACGCCGCGGTAGCGAAACCAGCCGTGGCATGGGTCAGCTGCCCCATGCTCGACCGCCTGGCCACAGCCACGCTCGCGCCATGACCAGCACATCCGAGTCGTTCCAGCTCCCTACCGAGGCCGCCGAGTTCTACGAGTCCGCGTTCGTGCCCGCATTCTTCGCCCAGTGGGCGCCCGTCCTCTGCGCGGCCGCGGGGGTCGGGCCCGGCCAGCACGTTCTCGACGTCGCCTGCGGCACCGGGATCGTCGCGCGCACCGCGGCCGACCTGGTCGCCCCCGACGGCAGCGTCGTCGGCGTCGACCTCAACGAGGCGATGCTCGCCGTAGCCCGACGGGTGCGGCCCGACCTGGACTGGCGCCGCGGCGATGCCGCCGACCTTCCCCTCGACGACGACTCCTTCGACGTCGCCCTGTCCCAGATGGCACTGATGTTCGTCCCGGACCGGATACGGGCGTTGAGCGAGATGGCGCGGGTGACCCGTCCCGGTGGGGCGGTCGGCGTCCTGGTCCCCGGCCGGCTCGACGCACAGCCGGCCTTCGCGCCGTTCGTCGAGATGGCCGTCCGGCACGCCGGTCCCAGCGCCAGCTCGCTGTTGACCAGCTACTTCACCTGCGGGGACCTGGAGGAGCTGACCGAGCTCGCCGAGTCGGTCGGGCTGGCAGCGACCGTGAGCCGTACGGAGCCGGGCACGTACCGCGCTCCCTCGGTCGATGCGTTCGTTACCACCGAGGTGGAGAGCACGCCGCTCGTCGACCGCCTGTCCGAGGCCACCTATCGACAGATTCGCGACGAGGCGCACGCCGTCCTCGCGCCTTTCACCGCCGCCGACGGCAGCGTCGAGGCTCCCTTCGAGGCCGACCTCCTCGTGGCACGCCGCCCTCGAGGCTGAGGCGGCCCGCCTCACCTGGCCGGTCTGCGGGCCGGTTCGCCCTGCGGCTCGCATCCCGGCTCCGCGTGGAAGCGGCGAAGGACCCCGCCGGGTCACCGCGGCGGGCCGTGCGTCCCTGGTGCGCGACGGCGGGGCGTGGTGGTCTCGCGTCGTGCGCGAGGGTGTGGTCCGCAGTGGTGACGGCACGGCGCTGAGCGTGTGGGACAACGCGGCGCCCGGGGCGCCGGTGGTGATCAGCAACGGGATCGGCGCCTCGTACGGCTCCTGGCCCCGCCTCGCCGCACCCGACTGCGGGGTCCACGCCGTGGGTTGGCACCACCGCGGCCTGGGTGGGTCGCAGCGGCCCCGCGACGAACGACGGATCGGGGTCGCGGACCATGCCGACGATCTCGAGGCGGTGATGGACGAGGCGGGCTTCGACCGGGCGGTCCTGGTCGGGTGGTCGCTGGGCGTGGGGGTCGCCTTCGAGGTCGCTCGGCGCGACCCCCGGCGTGTCGCGGGAATCCTGGCCGTCGGCGGGGCCCCGGGAGCAGCGTTCCAGCTCCTCCGCGTTCCGCCGGGCACGCCCGCGCAGGCGCGCGACGTCCTCGGGCAGACGAGCGCGTGGATGCTGCGCGTGGTCGGGCCTTCGCTCGCCGCGACGGCGTCGATGTGGTCGGCCGCGACGTCCGCGGCCCCGGGAGGCCGCGGGTCCCGCCTGTCGCCGCTGCTGGACACCATCAACACCTTCACCCGCCACGACTGGACCTGGTTCTCCCGCCTGGTCCTCGAGGCGAGCCGCCAGCCGGCGCTGGACCCGTCCGTCGTGCCGTTTCCCGTCACCGTCGTGGCCGGCCAGATCGACGCGTTCGTCGACACCGAACGCCTCCGCGCGGTCGCCGCGTCCATGCCCGACGCCCGCTTCGTGGCCCTGCCGGGCAGTCACTTCGTCCCCGTACAGCAGCCCGACGCGGTCCACGCCGAGCTCCTGGACCTCGTCACCCGGACCGATCTCGCGCCCTGACCCCTGCCCGCAGCGGGGCACCCGCTCGAACTCGTGGCGCTGCCCGCGATCGAGGCGACCGCTCGTCGGGTGTGGGACTTGCGGCCCTGGCCGGTCCCGCCCTCCCAAGAGTCTGCTGCGGCTGTGGGGCCGGTTGCAGCAGTGCCTCGCAGAGCCTGTCTGCCCATCTCGGCGACAGACAAGCGACCGACGACTTCGAGGAGGTCACCAGGCCATGAGCGAACTCAGCCCCTTCGACCCCGCAACGGCCCCCTACTGGTGGGCGCACATGTGGAAGGAGATGCGCGAGCACCAGGAACGGGTGCTCACGGAGACGCACGAGCAAGGGGCCCCGGAGCCGACCCACCCGGACTACGTCGACCGCGATGGTGACCTCTGGCTCTATCTACCGCACTGCGACCGTTACATGTACACCGCGAAGACCGGGCAGTTCTCCACCGAGGCGGAACGTCACCACGTGCGGCAGTTCTGGGGAACCATGGTCGACCGTGACAACGTCCGTGACTATCTGGATTTCTGGGATCGCATGCTTCTGACCAAGGAGAACCTTCGCGAGCACTTCGGCCCCCTTGCCGAAGCGTAGAGGACCCGTAGCCGATCGAATTGAGAACGCCGGGCCCCTTCGACGAGGCGCCCGGGGGAGCTACGATGACCGACGCCCCACGAAGACCACGCCGTGACGTGACCCGTCTGCTCCTTGCCGACGGCTGGCACGACATCGAGCAGTGGACGTTCGAGCTGGACGGACACAGCTTCGGGTTCGCCGAGCTCGTGTCCGTCGAGGGTGCGCACGGCGAACTCACCGCGACCGGTCGCTTCATCACGGGCCCGCTCACCTCGGTGCTCGCGGTCGAATCCCAACCGAAGCACTCCGGCAACGTCCCCGGGCAACCCGTGCGACCTCCGCCCTGGCCCTAGTACTACAGCCGGATTTCGAGATGGCTGGCGCGGCTTGCGTAGTGGCAGCGGCGGGCGCGGGCTTGGTGTCGTCGGCGCCAGTGTGACCAGGTCAGGACCGCCTCGACGGCCCTGGTCGGTACCCAGATCAGGGCGTTGAGCAGTCGTCGGATCTCGGCCAGGGAGAGTGGAATCAGCTCGCCGATGCTGGCGGGGAGGCTCCAGGGCCCCCCTTTTCCCGGGTCCGGGTGCCGGCTCGGGTAATGGTCAGGAAGGCGTGCGCGAGCATGGCCAGGGTGATGTGCCGATACCAGCCGCCGTGGCGGCGGACCTGGTAGTGATCCAGCCCGACCTCGTTCTTGGCGGTCTGGAAGGTCTCCTCGATCGCCCAACGGACCCCGGCGATCCGAGCGAGCTCGCGCAGCGGGGTCTTCGCCGGCGCGGCGGCGAGGTAGTAGGCCAGGT
>NZ_JAQZAL010000025.1 GCF_028737205.1 Actinomycetospora lutea
AGATGACGAACCCGGCGGAGAAGCAGACCGTCGACACGAACATCGCCCAGCGCGGGCCGCGCCGCTCGACCATCGTGCCCCAGAAGGCCGCGGACAGCCCGAGCATGACGATCGCGAGCTGGAACGGGAGCGCGGTCGCGGTGCCCGAGAGCCCTAGCCCCTGGCCCAGTCCGGCCTTGAGCACGCTCCAGGCGTACGCCTGCCCGATCGCGAGATGCACGGCGAGCGCGGCCGGCGGGACGAGCCAGCGACTCCAGCCCGGTGGTGCGACTACGGCGGAGCGGCTGAAGAAGCCACCCCCGGACGGGTTGCTCACGGCGAGCACCCCACTCTCGTCTGTGGTCGGACAATCGAGGCGGTGTAGGTACCCGTGAGGGAGATCACTCACACTTTTCACGCCGGGACGCGGGAGGCTCGACGGGACGCGTGACGGTGCGTCCGGGCGGCACCGTCCCTGCCTGTCCTCGACGCGCAGCACCGGACCCCGCTACGCGGGGATCGGGCTGTGTGCGGCTTCCGGAGGCCGAACGGCAAGGCCCGCTGATGGGCCGGGCGGCACATCATGCCCGGACAACGCTGCGGCCCCGTTGTCTCGGGCGCACAGTGCGTTGCAGGCACACGCGGTCCGACCGGGTCCCGTGGCGGGGCGTCCTCGGCACCACCGGAGCTTGCTCCCTCAGCTCAGCGCGGGCCGCGCGCGGGGGAGCCGCTGTCCTCCCGTGCCTGACCGGGCGGGACGGCCGCGGACCCGACGGCCCGGCCGTCGGCGGGGCCGTTGCTCTGCCGGCCCTGTCCCGGAGGGGTGGCCGGCGGGCCCACGGGCCGTCCGCCGGCCCCGTCGCCGTCGCCGTCGCCGTCGCTGGCGCCGGTGTCGCCCGAGCTCTCCTCCCGGGCCGGTCCGGACGGCACCGACGGTCGGGCGGGATCGGACTCGGACACGCTCCCGGACCGCGGGGCTCCCGGCGATCCCGGGGACCCGTTCGTGGTGTCCCCCGCCGGGCCGGACGGCACGACCGCCGGCGGCTGAGCCGGCGGCCTGGTCGGGGCGCCGGTCCGGGCGCAGAGGTCGTCGACGTTCCCGGTGCCACCGGCCGCGGAGATCAGCGCGGCGAACGCCGGGTCGGTGTCGCGGGTGGGTGCGGCGGCGCTCCAGGCCCGACACTCCGCGATCCTCGTCGGGTCGGGGAGGGCGTCGGGGTCCGCGGCCCCGGTCGACGGCCGGGCGGGGACCGACGACGTCGGCGGTGCGGTCGGGGGCCCCTCGTGCCACACCACGGCCGCCGTTCCGGTGGCCACGCCGGCACCGGCCACGGCGAGTGCGACCGCGGACGCCAGCCCCGCCGGCGTGCGCCACCAGCTGCCCCGACGGGCGGTTGCCACGCCGGCGGGGCGGGTGTGCACCGGACCGGCCGTGACGTCGGCATCGTCGGCGGCCAGGAACGCGCTGATCGCGGCGTCCTCTCCGGCGAGCTCCTCGCGGTGCGGGGCTCCGGAAGCGGCCGCGAGCAGGTCGCGGAGCGGTCCGCTGCCCGCCCCGTCGAGCAGGTCCTCCGCCTGCGCCCGTGACAGCCGACGACGTGGAGTCATGTCGGGTCCTCCGGCGCCGGTGTCCGGTCGACCTGGCGGGCGAGGGTCTTCAGGCCGCGGTGGGCCGCCACCCGCACAGCACCTGCCCGCTTGCCGAGGACGTTGCCCGCCGCTTCGGCGCTGAGGCCAACGACGGCGCGCAGGAGCACCGCCTCGGCCTGGTCCCGCGGCAACGAGGCGATGATCTCGATCGCCTGCGCGGTGGACAGGGCCGCGATCGCCGCCTCGGCCGTGTCGCCGCGGGCGGTGAGGTCGGCGAGGTCAGGCACCACCTGCAGGCCCTGGGGTTCGGCGGGACGTCGGTTGCGCAGCTTGATCAGGTCCAGCGCGCGGTGGCGCGTGATGCTCGCCGCCCACCCGCGGAAGCCCTCGAGGTCGCCGAAGAACGACGGCAGGTCGCGGGCGATCTGGAGCCACGCCTCGCCGGTGACGTCGTCCGCGTCCTGCCCGACCAGCGCGCGGGCGTAGCGGAAGAGGCGTGGCTGGAGCTCGCGGTAGAGCGTCGCGAACCCCGCCGGGTCGCCGCCCATGGCCCTGCGGAGGGCGTGCTCGAGGTCGTCGGGTTCGTCGACCACCGGGTCAGGCCGTGGCTCGACGCCGCGGGGGCCGTCGAGTCGTTCCGCCGCCGGCGGGGTGCGCGGCGAGGTCACGACGACGCACTCGCCGCGCCCGTCCGGCGCCGTCCCCCTCGACGTCGACGCCGGACGGGCCGGGAGCCCCGGCGCGGGTCCGAGCGCTGTGCGCCCGGACCCGCTCGGGGGCGTCCTCCCGGGCGCCGCTGCTCCTGCCCGAGCAGCAGCACCTCGGGACCGCAGGTGCGCTGCACCCCCACGACAGCACACCCCCTCCGGCCGGTTCGGTCCGCGCACCCCTCGACGGGTCGTGCGCGAGCCCACTGCCGGTCAGCGACACGGCGCGGCAACCCGTTACACCCGCGTCGGTCAGGAACGCCCCGCGTCGCTCGACGGCCGACAGCCGGGCAGCCAGAGGTCCGAGGTGTCCGGATCGTCGTCGGTCGTCGACACGGGCTCGACGAACCGAGCCGGGCGTTCACCGATCTCCCCCGCATCGGTTCCGGGGCCGTCGGGCGGCCCCACCTCACGACAGGTCGCGTCGTAGATCGGGGTCTCGCCGCTCACGACCCCGCCACCGACCGGCCGCCCCGCACCCTCACTGCGTTCGACCGGTACCGCCACCTCGTGCGACGGGTCGACCGTGACGGCCGACTGGTGCCGATCGAGAGCACCGGCGTGGGCGCCATCGCGTCGGCGGGTGCTGCGGCTCCGCAGCGCCCGCGACATCGCCCCGGCTCCCGTTCTCGTGTGGCCACGCGGTGGGAGCGACGTCGACGCGGTTGGTGTTACACCGAGCACGGCCCGTGTTCACGGGCGTCGGGTTCGCTGTCGGTCGCCCCCGGCGAGGTCTCCGAGCCCCCTCACCGGCCGGTCGGGCCCGGCCCGAGCCCCGGGGAGCGCCGTCGCGCTCGGGACCGGTCCACGGGCGCCCAGAACGACGCCCCGCAGGCCGGGCACTGGACCAGCAGTTCCTGTCGATGGGTGTCCTCGCGGATCAACTCGTGGACCCGGTTGAGACAACCTCCGGTGACACACGGGACGTCGGCACCCACGTCACCCCCAGCGCCGAGGCGCGGGTCGCGCGTTACACCCTCGCCGGCGTCCCCGTCTCGCGACGCGGCCGTCGATGCCGGAGGCCGGTCGCCTCGACGAACGCGCAGTCTGCCGAGCCCGTGTCTGCTGGGCCGGGTGGCCGCACGGATGCCTTTCTTCGGCCCCCCTGTCGATGGCGCTTTCGGCGATCGCGCGCGCGGCGGGAGCGGACCTGCACGTCGGGTCACACGGAAAGCAATGATGCCTGACCATCAATCGCACCGGCCTCGAACAAGCGATCATCACTGTTTCTGGGGACGGAAACAGTCCGCGTCCAGAATATCGCGGTGGTCGGCCGAACAGCCATCCCTCTCACCGCCGGATGCACCAATTTCGCGCCAGCAGCGAATGATCAGGTAACGGTCAGGGGTGATGTCCAGATACCGGTGTGTCGGCGCGGTCTCGGCCGAGCGGCGTCGTCGGACGACGGTGCCGACAGAGCAGGGACACCACGGAGCTGGGGGCGCGGGTGCAGTCGGTCGCGAATACCGAGGGTGCGCGAGAAGTGGCGGAGCGGACGCCGAAGCACAGCAGGGGCGAGCACCGCGCGCAGATCTCTTCGGTGCCGCGCGTACTCACGGTCGCCGATCTCGTCGCCGACGGCCGGCACACGTCGTCCCAGAGCAGTCCCGACGTGCCGGGTCCGGTCCCGCCGATCCGGGACGCCGTGACCGATCGATGGGATCGACGATCGCTCGGGGACGCCGGATCGGGGACAGCTCCGGACACCGATCGATTCGCGAGGCCGTTTCCGGGGGATCGCGCGGTGGGGGTCCGGACGAATGCCGTCCCGGCGGCCACTCCGCCCGTTCGACGATCACCCGTGGTGGCCACGCCGCATCGAGCGGACGTCGCGGCGCCTGCGCTCTCGCCCGATCTTTCGCGGGGTCGGTACCGGTTTCCCGCGGACGGCGAGATGCTCGGCGACCGGACCACGGTCCTGCCGGCGGTCGCCCCGAGGCGGACGGTGTCGTTGCGCGAGGTGGAGGCGCCTCGCCGCCGCGCGTCCGCGTCCAGAACCGGACCGGTCACGGTCGCGATCCTGCCGGCGCACAACGAGGAGGAGATCATCGCGACCGCGGTGCAGGCGCTGCGCGACCAGACCGCGCCGCCCGACCGCATCATCGTGGCCTCGGACAACAGCACCGACGCCACGGTCGAGCGCGGCCGGTCCGCCGGCGCCGCGGTGCTCGAGACGGTCGACAACCGGGACAAGAAGGCCGGCGCGCTCAACCAGGTCCTCGACCAGCTGCTCCCCACCCTCGAGGACGACGACGTGGTCCTCGTGCAGGACGCCGACAGCAAGCTGGACGCCCACTTCCTGGAGGCGGCGCGGTCGTACCTCGACCGCGGCTACGGCGCGGTCGGCGGCATCTTCCGCGGTGGCCCGGGCGGTGGCTTCGTCGGGCACCTGCAGCGCAACGAGTACGCCCGGTACGCCCGGGACGTCGACCGGCTCGACGGCAAGTGCCTGGTCATCACGGGGACCGCGGCCCTGTTCCGGGTCCGTACCCTGCGGGAGGTCTCGGCGGCGCGGCGCTCCGGCAGGCTCCCGGCGGGTGACGGCCGCGGCGGCGTCTACGACACGACCGTGCTCACCGAGGACAACGAGCTGACCTTCGCGCTCCTCCACCTCGGCCACAAGGTCATCTCCCCGTCACGGTGCACCCTCGTGACCGAGGTGATGGAGTCCTGGGGCGCCCTGTGGAGGCAGCGCCTGCGGTGGAAGCGGGGTGCCGTCCAGAACTGTCTCCAGTACGGGCTGACGCGCATCACGTGGCGGTACTGGGGCCGGCAGATCGTGACGTTCCTCGGCTGTCTCGTCTCCGCGGCCTACATCGGCTCCCTGATCTGGGCACTGTTCGGCGGGGGCATCCACATCCACGCCTTCTGGCTCGGGGTGACGGCCATCTTCGTCGTCGAACGCATCGTCACGGTGCGGCTGCGCGGATGGCGCCAGATGGTCCTGGCGGCCTCGATGTACGAATTGATCATCGATTACTTCCTCCAGGCCTGCCACATCAAGGCCTACTGCGACGTCCTGCTCGGCAGGACCGGCAGCTGGAACTGAGACGGGAGACCGCAGCATGTACAACTTCGGTGTGGCGCCGCTCGCGATGGGTGTGGGTGCCGGCGCGAGCCTGCCGTTCCTGGAGATGTCCCCGTTCTGGGTCGTCCTGGCGACGTTCGCCCTCGTCGCGTGCGGCAGTGCCATCAGGAGGGTGCTGCCCCGGATCGTCGTCGCCGATCCGGCCGTCCCTGCTCCGGCCGAGCGGGACCGGCGCGTGGGAAAGCATGCGCGACGGTGAGGTCCGCCGGCGGGCGCTGTGGCGTGTCGCGATGGCCCTGCTGCTGGCGGCGACCCCGTTCATCGCCGGCTCGGCCGTCGCCGGTCCCGACCCGTCCCCGTCGGTCGCGCCGGGGCCGCAGGAGGAACGCGGGGCGTGCCCGCGCGGCTACGTCGCCCTGACCTTCGACGACGGACCCGACCCGGTGACGACGCCGCAGATCGCCGCGATCCTGCGGGCCCACGATGCGCGGGCGACGTTCTTCGTCATCGGCACGCTGGCCGCGACGCACCCCGACATCGTCCGCCGGCTCCGGGTGGACGGGATGACCGTCGCGAACCACACCTACGACCACCCCTTTCTCGACCAGCTCCCCGCCGAGGACGTCCGTCGCGAGCTCCAGGAGACCAACGCGATCCTCGACGGGCTGGCCGGGCCCGCGCCCGTGCTGTTCCGGCCGCCCTACGGCCGCACCAACGCCACGGTCGAGGCGGTCGCGCGCAGCCTGGGCATGACCCAGGTGCTGTGGACCCACGACTCCGACGACTACGACCGGGTCCCCGCCCAGCAGGTGGTCGCGGCGGCGCGCCGGGCCGGTGACGGCGACGTCCTGCTGCTCCACGAGGGGCTCGCGACCACGGTGGAGGCGCTGCCGCAGGTCCTCGCCGACCTGAGGGCGAGGGGGCTGTGCTCGGGACGGATCGTGCCGTCGACCTCGCCCCGGCGGGCCTGGGTGGACTACACCGGTGACGACCGCACCTACTACTACGCCAGGACCGCCCGGTGGTGACGGATCGGTGAACGCCCTGCTGGCCCTCGTGCTCGTGGCCGCGGTGAGCGGGTGCGGGGTCGAGCCCGCACCACCACCGGCGTACACCTTCGTCGACGAGTTCGACGGCCCGGCCGGGGCGGCGCCCGACGGGTCCCGGTGGACGTTCGACCTCGGTGCCGGCGGCTGGGGCAACGGCGAGCTCCAGACGTACACGGGGTCGCGGGAGAACTCCTTCCTCGACGGGTCGGGCCACCTCGTCCTGCGCGCGACCAGGACCGTCGTCGCGCGGGCGGGATCGCCGGAGGAGGTCGCCTTCCGCTCGGCGCGGATCACGACCAGGGACCGGTTCGCGCAGCGCTACGGCCACTGGGAAGCGCGGTTGCGGATCGAGAGCCGGCGCGGGGTGTGGCCGGCGTGGTGGATGCTGGGCGACAACCACGCCACCGAGGGCTGGCCGCTCAGCGGCGAGATCGACGTGGTCGAGGACTACGGCTTCTCCGCCGTGGAGTCGAGCGTGCACACGGGCACGAGCCCGTCGGCGCTCGTCAGCTGGTCCGGCGGGACGGGCAACGACGCCGGGTTCCACACGTTCCGCATGGACTGGTCCCCCGAGGGCGTGTCGTTCGCCCGCGACGGCGTCCCCTATGCCGCGCTGGCGTGGGCACCCGGCGACCCCCGGATCCCGACCGACCCGGCACGACCGATGTCGATGCTGCTCAACCTCGCGGTGGGCGGAGCGATCGGGGTCCCGCCGCCCGAGACGGAGTTCCCCGTCGACCTGGTGGTCGACTACGTGCGGGTGTGGTCGTGAGCGCGGCGTCAGCCCGCGCGGCGGACGAGGACGAGCTGCGAGCGCCGGAGACGCGCGGAGGCGTTCTCGGCGAGCAGGGAGTTGCGGCGCCGGACGATGGCCGTGGCGAGCTCGCGGGTGGCCGCGACGATCTCCTCGGGGTCGTCGTCCTCCGCGACCGAGCGGGCGGTGCAGCGCTCGACGATCTCGCCGATGGTGACGACCGCGCGGGCGAGCTCGTCGAGGGCGTCGCTGGACCAGTCGAAGCGGTCGGGACCGGCGGGGTGGGCGCGGCTGTGCTCCAGCATCTCGGCGAGCGCGTCGGATGCCTCCCGCGCGAGCCTGGCCGCCGCCTCGTCCTTGTGCACGTCCGCCTTCATCGTCGCTCGAGAACCCGGTGGTGGGTGTCCGTTGAGACGCCGAACCAATCCCCGACAGCATAGACCGTCGAGGAGTGGGGAGGACCCGGCCGGCGGGGGGACACCGACCGGGTCCGGTGCCGATCACGGGGGGCATGACCGGCGGCGATCATCCTTGCATGTGCATGTACAGCTGCAAAGAGCGCCCCCGGACGATCCGCTCGTCTGAGCGCAGCGTGCCACCATGGAGCCGGCACGGCCGACGAGACGAGGGGAGGGCCCGGTGCGGATACGACTCGTCGACGGTCCCTGCCGGGGGGACCACGACCTGCGCATCGCCGACGGCGCCAGCCTGCCCGAGGAGTACCTGGTGCTGGTGGAGGCCGGCCCGCGCCAGAAGGTCACCGAGATCTTCGGCGGCACGATCCCCGGGGTCAACGTCTTCGCGGTCCACCGGCTCGCGCGCCGCGACGCCGACGGCACCCCGGTCTACGCGTTCACGGGGCGCCGGGAGTCGCGCGGGTACTAGACACAGCGACCCCGAGGACGTCGTGATCCCCGGGGTCGCTTCTGTGCGGTGTGACGTCAGTTGGACTTGAAGGCGTCCTTGATCTTCTCGCCGGCCTGCTTGATGTCGCCCTTGGTCTGGTCGGCCTTGCCCTCGTGGCGCAGTTCCTCGTCGCCGTTGAGCGTGCCGGCGGTCTCCTTGACCTTGCCCTTGAGCTTGTCGGACTGGTTGTCGATCTTGTCGTCAGCGGCCATGGACGGCGGCTACCCGATCAGGGGTGCGCCTCAACCCCCGGCCGGGACGAGCAGCACCCAGACCGGTCCGGGCGCGAACGCCACCGGCCGACGGTCCGGTCCGAGGACGGCGGTCGGGTCGGTCGGCGTCGGGCGCGACCAGCGGGCGGGGTAGGCGCGGCCGTCGCGCAGCACCTCGGCCTCGCCCTCGCCGGTGGTGACCGCGTACGGCGAGACCGCCCCGGCGGCGTCGCGGATCGCCGACGGGCGGGTCGTCACGCGCTGGATCAGGACCGTGGCCACACCGATCGGCTCGCCGCCGGTCGCGGGGACCGCCGGGTCGCCGCCGCCGGGCTCGACGAGCCACCGGCCACGCACGGCGTTCCACGTCAGCCCCAGCTCCGCGGTCCCGAACACGACGTCGCGGTGCCGCACGACCTCGCCGCCGGACGGGGTGGCGCCGAACCGGAAGCCGATGTCGCGCGGCGGCGACGCCCCGCCGGCGGCGGCGAGCAGGGCGGCGGGGTCGGCGTAGAGGTTGACCGGCGCGCGCCGGGCGGCGTCGCGGCGGAAGGCGGAGCCGGCGGTCTGCGGGGTCAGCGGCACGAGCGAGGCGCCGGCCAGCGTGCCCGCGAGCTCCGGTGCCGAGCCGGAGAACGCGAGCCCGGGGCGCCCGTAGGCGCCGAGCACCGTCACGTCGGACTCGCGCGCGCTGCGCACCGGGCCGACCGAGGCCGGCAGGCGCGAGGAGAAGACGGCGAGCAGCCGGGTCGTGCCGCCCTCGACGGGTTCGACGTAGACGACGTCCGCGTCCTCCACGCCGGTCCAGGGGCGGCCGGCGGGCGAGTTGTCGACCTTGACCGCCAGCGCCGGGGCGTCGGCGGGGGCGGGCGTGCCGGTCAGCGGCGAGGCCCGGGTGTCGGACCCGGCGCACCCGCTGACCAGCAGCGCGGCGGCGAGGAGGACGAGCAGGCCTCGCGGCACCGGTTACCTCGCTCTCTCGTCCGTCCCGACCCCGGCGGCGCCCTATCCTTACCGTGTGACGTCCGTGAACCCGGAGCCCGGTGATCCCGCGGCCCTGCGTGTCTCGGACGTGGAGCGCGAGCAGGTGCAGCAGTTCCTCGCGCGGGCGATGGTGGCCGGGCAGATCACCGCCGGCGAGTACAGCGAGCGGTCCGCCGCGGCCCTCGCCGCCCGGTTCCGGCGCGACCTCGAGGGCCTGCTCGACGACCTGCCCGGCGCGGAGCTGCACGTCTCCCGGTCGGTCGACGTCCTCGACCTCCGGGCCGGCGTCGGCGGCGCGATCAGCCGCCGCGGCTACTGGCGGGTGCCGCCGCTCGTGCGCGTCCACAGCTGGGTGGGCGGGGTGACCCTCGACTTCAGCGGGGCGGAGTTCACGACGCCGGTGGTCGCCGTGGAGCTCGCGACCGGGATGTGCTCGCCGGTCCTGGTGCTGCCCGAGCACGCCACGGCGGACGTCGACGACCTGCGGATCTCGGCCGGGAAGGTCCGCGACGACATCCGGCACCGGCGCGAGCGCGGCGTCCCGCACCTCGTGGTGCGCGGCCGCCACAGCCTGGGGGACGTGGTCCTGCGCCACCCGCGCAAGCCGCGGTGGCGCCCGGGACGCAGGAAGACCACCGTGACGCGTGAGGGTGACGGCGCGCCGGGTCGACGCAACGGGGACTGATCGGGGACCCCGGTACGGTCACGACAGACGCGGGATCCGGCGGGAGGAGGCGGACAGGTGGGGCTGGCGGAGCTGGGCCCGGGCATGCCCGTCCTCGTGGTGCTCGTCGCGGGCGTCCTGACGGCCCTCGTCATGGGGCCGCTGCACCGTCGTGCCACCCACCAGCGCCGGGCGGCGATGCTCGTCGACCGGGTCGTCACCGACCGCGTCGCGCGCCTCACCGGTGCCGAGCGCCGGCGCGCCCGCCGGCACCTCCACCGCGCCGCCGACCTGCCGGTGCCCCGCGCGATCGGGCTGACGGTGCTCACGGCGACCGTGACCGCGGCGGTCGGCGCGCTCACCGTCTCGCTGGTCGCCGACGAGCTCGGCCAGGACCGCCGCCTCGCGGTCCGCGGGCTCATCGCGCAGCTGGAGGACCTGGGGCTGCCGGCCCCGACCGGCTCCGGTCCCACGATCACCGTCGTCGGCCTGGTGCTGCTCGCGGCGCTGTGCCTCGGGGTCGCCGGGCTCTGGGTCGGCGGCCTGGACGTCGAGCGCCGCCGGGCGATGCCGGTGACGCGCCCGTGGCCGACGAGCCGCGGCAAGGCCGTCCTGGCGCTCGGCCTGCTGCTGGGCCTCGCGCTCGTCCTCGCAGGCGGCTCGCTCGCGGTCCCGGGCGTGGGCCTGGGCGCGGCGGTGTTCCTCCTCGCGCACGGCGTCGTCACCCGCATCGCCCGCCCGCGCGCGTGCCGCGAGGCGCCCGTGGTGCCCGAGGCACTGCGGGCCGCGCGCCTGCCCGCGGTCAAGGAGCGCCGTCTGCTGCGCGCGCGCCGCGCGAAGGAGCAGCCCGATCCCGCGCTCCCGGCGGCGCCCCCCTCGGCCCCCGCGGCCGTACCCGCGGCGCCCGCCCCGCGTCGCGGGCTCTCGGTGCCGTCGCGGTCGGCCCCGCCCCCGCCGCCGGCGGTCGGGCCGTCGACGCGCCTGGTCGACATGGCCGCGCCCGAGCAGCCGCTGACCCCGCACGACCCGCGCTCGGTCGGCGAGTACACGCTCACCGGCCGGCTGGGCTCCGGCGGCATGGGCACCGTCTACCTGGGGCACCGGGCCGGCACCCACGGCGTGGTCGCCATCAAGGTGCTCGCGCCGCACCTGCTCGACGACGTCGACGCCCGCACGCGCTTCCTGCGCGAGGGCCAGACGCTGCAGAAGGTCACCGGCGACTACACGGCGCGGATCTACAGCGTCGGCTTCGACGGCTCGATGCCCTACATCGTCATGGAGCGCCTCGACGGCCCGTCGCTGCACGCCTTCGTCGCCGCCTCCGGCGCGGTCACCGACGGCGACATGCTCACGCGCACGGCGATCGCGCTGGCCCGGGCGCTCGCGGCACTGCACGCCGACGGGATCACCCACCGCGACCTCAAGCCCGGCAACGTGCTGCTGACCTCGGCCGGCCCCAAGGTCGTCGACTTCGGCATCGCCCGCGTCGTCGGGCAGACCCACCACACGCCGGCCGGGAACATGGTCGGCACGCCCGGCTACATGGCGCCCGAGCAGGTCACCGGCAACGGCGCCGGCCCCGCCACCGACGTCTGGGCCTGGGCGTGCTGCGTCGTCTTCGCCGCGCGCGGCGACCACCTCTTCGACGGGGACAACATCCTGGACATCGCCCGCCGGATCCTCGACGGTCCCGGCCCCGAGGCCTTCGCCGCCGTGCACCGGCTCTCGCCCCGCCTGGTGCCCGTGCTGCGCCGCGCGACGGCCCAGGAGGTCGGCGACCGCCCGCGCGACGGGGCCGCCCTGCTGCGCCTGCTCGACCGCAGCGGCGCCACCGCCGTCGCCAGCCCCACCGGGTGGGACCGCCTGGTCGGCGGGGGTGTCCGGTGACCGAGCGCGGCGAACCGGCACGCCACCGGCGCGCTGCTACGGTGCGATCGCTCCGCCCGGCGGTCCGCCCGGGCCGACCCGGCAACGGCTCGTCGAGCCCTCGTGAGGACGGTGACTGGTCGGTGGCGTCGTGGGACGACCTCGTGCTCTGGGTGCGGGTGCGCTACGAGGTGATGGCGCAGGACCAGCACAGCCTGACGTTCCGGCTCCCCACGTCGGAGGACCGCACGCAACTGGTCTACGTGCACCACAAGGGCGTCGTCGACGGGCACGACTGGCTGCAGATCGAGTCGCCGATCGGCCGCCTCGACGAGATCGACGCGCGCCGGCTGCTCGAGCTCGCCGAGGACGCCGTGGTCGGCGGCGCGGCGGCGGTGGGCGGTGTCGCGGTGTTCCGCCACGCCACGCCGCTCGAGGACCTGTCGTTCGCCGAGTTCGACGGCCCGTTCCGTCTGGTCACGCGCATCGCCGACCAGCTCGAGCACGCCCTCACCGGCACCGACCGCTACTAGGGTCACCGGGGTGGACGTCGTCGAGTTCCGCCCCGAGCCGTCGCAGTACGCCTACACGTTCGGTGGCGTCGCCCCGATCCGGGAGGTCGAGCCCGGCAGCGTGCTGCGCCTGTGGTGCGACGATGCCTTCGGCGGCACGCTGCGATCCACGTCCGACCTGGCCAGCGCGAACCTGCGGATGGGCTTTCTCAACCCGCAGACCGGCCCGTTCGCGGTCCGCGGTGCCGAGCCGGGCGACACGCTCGTGCTGCACCTCGTCGACCTCACCCCGGCGCGCGACTGGGGCGCCTCGACGCTCGTGCCGTTCTTCGGCGGGCTCACCGGCACCGACCGCACGGCGCTGCTCAACGAGCCGCTCGAGGAACGCACCTGGATCTACGAGCTCGACCGCGCCCGGCGCACGGTCACGTTCACCGCGAGCCGCGCCGACCTCTCGATCGACCTGCCGCTCGCGCCGATGCTCGGCACCGTCGGCGTCGCGCCCGCGGTGGGCGAGGTGCGCTCGTCGCTCACCCCGGACGCCTTCGGCGGCAACATGGACACCCCGGAGATGCGCGCCGGCGCGACCTGCTACCTGCCGGTCAACGAGCCGGGAGCGATCTTCTCGGTCGGTGACGGGCACTACCGCCAGGGCGAGGGCGAGTCGTGCGGCATCGCGGTCGAGGGCGCCATGGACGTCACGCTGATCGTCGACCTGGTCAAGGCCTCGCAGGCGAGCGCGCCGCTGTGGCCGCGGCTCGAGAACGACGACGAGATCCTCGTGGTCGGCTCGTCGCGCCCGCTCGAGGACGCCTGGCGGATCAGCCAGGTCGAGATGATCACCTGGCTCGGCGGTCTGCTCGGCCTCGACCGCCTCGACGCCTACCAGCTGCTCACCCAGGTCTCGCTGGCCCCGCTGGCCAACGTCGTCGACACGAACTACAGCGCGGTGACGAAGGTGTCGAAGGCGCTGGTGCCCGGACTCCGGCCCCTCGACGGGCTGCACGCGGACCTGCGTGAGCGCGCACGGTCCCTGACCTGACAGGAGCCCCACCATGGACCTCCAGCTCGCGGGGCGCACCGCGCTCGTCACC
Source organism: Actinomycetospora lutea (assembly GCF_028737205.1). Classification (GTDB taxonomy): domain Bacteria; phylum Actinomycetota; class Actinomycetes; order Mycobacteriales; family Pseudonocardiaceae; genus Actinomycetospora; species Actinomycetospora lutea. The sequence continues at coordinate 13,346 of NZ_JAQZAL010000025.1, forward strand.
GGCGGCAGCCGCGGCATCGGGCGGGCGATCGTCGAGGGGCTGGCGGCCGAGGGCGCCACGGTCGCCTTCTGCGCCCGCACCGCCGACGCCGTGCGCACCGCCGAGGAGGAGATGCGCGGCGCCGGGTGGGACGTGCACGGCACCGCGGTGGACGTCGCCGACGGCGACGCCCTCGCCACCTGGGTGCGGGCGTGCGCGACGGCCCACGGCGGCATCGACGCAGTGGTCGCGAACGTCTCGGCGCTGGCGATCCCGTCGTCCGAGGAGAACTGGGCCGCGAGCTTCACCACCGACATGCTCGGCACCGTGCGCCTCGTCGAGGCGGCGCTGCCATCGCTCGAGGCCAGCGATGCCGGCGCGATCGTGACGATCTCGAGCGTTTCCGGCCGGGAGATCGACTTCGCGGCAGGCCCGTACGGGACCTTCAAGGGCGCGATCGTCCACTACACCCAGGGCCTGGCCCACCAGCTCGCCGGCCGGGTGCGCGCCAACACCGTGTCCCCGGGCAACGTCTACTTCGCGGGCGGGGTGTGGGAGTCGATCGAGGAGAACAACCCGGACCTCTACCAGCACGCCCTCGGTCTCAACCCGACCGGGCGCATGGCCCGGCCGGAGGAGATCGCCCGGGCCGTGGTGTTCCTGGCCAGCCCGGCGGCGACGTTCATCAGCGGCACCAACCTGCTGGTCGACGGCGCGCTGACCCGCGGCGTGCAGCTGTAGGTGAGCCTCAGCGCGATACCGGGGCCGCCGCGAGCAGGGCGGCCAGCGACCGGACGCGCTCCGCGGCGACGTGCACGAGCCGGGCGACGGCCCGGACGCACGTGCGCACGATGCCGGGGGGCGGCGTGTCGCACACGGCCGCGTCGGTGCGGCGCCGGGGCGCCGGGACGAGCGCGGCGGAGGGAGCCGGCGCGTCCATCCGCTCGAGGGCGGGCGCGACACGCGGGAACGGGACCGTCGGGCCCCACGGATCCCCGCCCGCCCCGCCGCCCGCGCGGATGTCCGCCCGGCCGCCGTCGCGCGGCGCGGGCACCCAGGGGTCCTGAGGGGCGTCCATGCCCGTGTGTCCTCTCGCCGGGGCGCGTCGTCGCCCCCGTCATCGGTCGGGACGGCGCCCCCGTTAGCGGTCGGTGACGGCGATCGCCACTGAGCGCACCGGGCCGGGACCAGTGGGGACCGCACCACGACGGAGTGACACCGGACCACCACTCACCGCATCGGACTGTCCGGTCATGGACGGTGCCCCTCCGGACCGCGACCCGGGCGTCGCGGGCGCGTTGCCTTCGTGCGGGTCCGAACGTGCTCCGTCGGGCTCGACGATCGCCGTCGACACCTCGGCGCGGTCGTGACCACAGGTGACTACGAGCGACACGGGAGGTGGTTGCTCGGTGGCGGGCACGCATGCTCGCTCGTCGGGACGGCGTCGCGCTGTCGATGTCGACCCCGCCGACGACGCCCGGGGCGCCCACGGCGGCGAGGACCGTGACCGGTCCGACGGGCGGCACCTCGACAGCGACTACGGCGACGTGAGCGCGCGCATCCGGTCGACGCCCGCGCCCGCGTCGCCCCCGGTCGGCTTCCCGTCGGCGTTCTCCACCGGGTCCTTCCGCTCCGCGACCAGCACGAACGGTGGTGGGTCGCGGGCCTCGGCCGCCGCGGGCACGGCCACCGCCGCGCGCCCCGCGGCCCGCCGCAACGACCGCCCGGACATGAAGCCCGAGAGCGCCCGCCCGGGCCCGGCCGCGCCGCCCGCCGGCGCCGGCCCGACGGGACCGGGCCGCCCGGGCGGCCGCCCCGCCACGCGCCCGAACGGCGCGCCGCACGGGGTCCCGCAGGGTGCTCCGCGGAACGCCGCCCCCGCCGCGGCGCCGGCCGGGCCGGTCGCCCCGCCCGTCCCGCCGCCGGGCGGCTCCCCGCCTCCGGGTGCGCCCGCGCGTCCCGCCGCGCCCCGCCCCCCGGCCGCTCCCGCCGCGCGCCCGACCCCGCCGCCCGCGGGGCCACCCGGCCGTCCCGCGCCGCCGCCCGCCGGCCCGGCCGGTCGCCCCACGCCGCCGCCCGCGGGTCCGGCCGGCCCGCGCGGGGCCGCGCCCGCCGCGCCCGCCCCGGCCCCGCCCCGCGGCGCCCCCGCCGGTCCGCCGCGGGGGACCGCTCCGGCCCCGGGTGCGCCGGGCGCCCCGGCGCCCGCCGGTCCTCCCGGTCGCCCGCCCGGCCGCCCGCCCGCGACCCCGGCGCCGATCCCGGCCCCGACACCGGCACCGACCACGACGTCCACGACGTCCACGACGTCCGCCACCGCCGCCGCGCTCCCGGCCGCCCGCCCGGACGGCGACGCCGAGAGCCCCGCGCGCCGCCGCCCCACCGGCACCGCGCAGATGCCCGCCGTCGACGCACCGTCGCCGCGGGCCCACAGCTCCGGCCCGCTGCCGAAGCGCGCCGACGACCCCGACGACGTCGACGATGTCGCGGACGCGCCACACGACGACCGCGACGACGACCGGGACGACGACCGCGACGACGACGGCGCGGGCGCCACGCGCGCCACCCGGACCGGTGCGGCGCGCACGACGACGCGCCGGGCCGCGCCGGCCACGACCCGCGCGCGCACCGCCGGCGGCCGCTCCCGCACCACGACCACCCGCACCACGACCACCCGCACCACGAGCACCCGCACCACCGCCCACCGCTCGCCGGGGCGCCCGCCGGAGACCGCCGACGCCTCCCGCGTCCCGCGCGGGCGCGTCGCCGCCGCGATCGCGGCGGTGCTGAGCGTGGTGGCCGCGCGCGTCGTGCGCCTGCCCCACGGCGACACGGTGGTCGCGTTCGGCCGCCGGGTGCGCGCGCGGGTCGTGCTCTACCTCGACGGCCCGCACCCCGAGGTGCTGGCACCCGCCGCCCTGCGCTGGCGCCGCCTGCGCCGCACCGCCTACGCCGCCGTCGGCGCGATGGTCGCGGCGCCGGTGCTCGCGATGGTGGTCGGGTTGCTGTTCATCCCCGTGCCCAACGCCGACGACGCTGTGGAGAGCCAGCTCAACACGGTGTCGTTCTCCGACGGCACGGTGCTCGCGCGCATAGCGCCCGGCGAGCAGGGCAACCGGCAGAAGGTCGGCCTCGAGCAGGTGCCGCCGCCGGTGCGGTTCGCGGTGCTCTCCGCCGAGGACCGCACCTTCTACTCCAACAGCGGCTTCGACGTCGTCGGCTTCGGCCGCGCCGTGTGGAAGAACCTCACCGGCGGCTCCGGCGGCGGTTCGACGATCACGCAGCAGTACGTCAAGAACGCGATGGTGGGCGACGAGTACTCGCTGATGCGCAAGTACAAGGAGCTCATCATCTCCTTGAAGATCTCGCAGGAGCGCTCGAAGGACGAGATCCTCGCCGACTACCTCAACAGCATCTACTTCGGCCGCGGCGCCTACGGCATCCAGGCCGCGTCCCAGGCCTACTTCAACCGGCCCGTCGAGACGCTGACGCCGGCCGAGGGCGCGCTGCTCGCCGGCGTGATCCAGGCGCCGTCCAAGTGGGACCCCGCGCAGAACCCCGACGACGCGCTGCGCCGATGGAACTACGTCATGGACGGGATGGTCGCCCAGAACTGGCTGGCCGCCCCGGAGCGGGCGGCCGCGCAGTTCCCGGCGACCGTGCCCCCGCGCCGCGTCACCGGCGGCGTCCCCGACGACGACCGTGGCCACATCTACAGCGCCGTCCGCGACGAGCTGCGCAGCCTCGGGATCGACCAGGACGCGCTCGTCACCCAGGGCCTGCAGATCCGGACGACGATCCAGCCCGAGGCGCAGCGCGAGGCCGTCGACGCCGTCCGCCGGAACATGCGCGAACAGCCGCAGAACCTGCGCACCTCGGCGGTGTCGATCGACCCGCGCACCGGCGGCATCCTCGCCTACTACGGCGGCGACAACGGGGCGGGCCTGGACTACGCCCGCGTCGAGAAGCAGGCGGGTTCGACGTTCAAGCCGTTCGTGCTGCTGGCCGCGCTGCAGCAGGACCCGCCGATCGGCATCTCCACGGAGTTCGACGGGCGGGCGATCCCCGGGCGCACCGTGCGCAACGTCGACGGCGCCGACTGCGCGAACTGCAGCCTCAAGCGCGCGATGACGCTGTCGAACAACGTGGTGTTCACCGCGCTCGGCAACCGGGTCGGTCCGCAGGCGGTGGCCGCCGCCGCGCGGCAGGCCGGGATCACGCAGCCGATGGACGACCCGAACAGCGGCATCTCGCTGGGCAACCAGGAGACCACCGCGGTCGACCTCGCCTCGGCCTACGCGACCTTCTCGAACGAGGGCATGTACCACCGCCCGCACCTGGTGCAGCGCGTCACCACCGCCAGCGGCGAGGTCCTCTACGACGACGCCACCGCGCAGGGCGAGCAGCGCATCGACCCGCGGGTGGCGCGCAACGTCACCGAGGCGATGCGCGACGTGCCCGAGTACGACGGGGTCTCGCTGCAGGGCGGGCGCCAGTCGGCCGGCAAGACCGGCACCGTCCAGTCCCACGTGGACAGCGAGAACAACGACGCCTGGTTCGCGGGCTACACGCCGGCCGCGTCGACGGTGGTGTGGGTCGGGACTGACGACAACACCCCGATCCGGACCTCCGACGGGCGCCCGGTCTACGGGCACGGGCTGCCCAGCGAGATCTGGAAGACGTTCATGGACGAGGCGCTGGACGACACGCCGAAGCAGACCTTCGGCGCGTTCACCCCGGTCGCGGGCACCGACCCCGGTGACACCGCCCGGTCCACCGAGTCCTCGTCACCGTCGCCGTCGAGCACGTCCTCGCCGAGCTCGTCGGCGGCGCCCACGACCACCGCGCCGTCGGCCGAGGTGCCCGCGCCGGAGGGCGAGGAGGCCCCCCCGGGCGGGGCCGAGCAGCCCGGCGACGCGGCCGCGGCGGCGCCGCCCGAGGGCGGCGAGGCGGACGCCCCCGCCGGCGCGGACCCGGCGGACAACTAGGCGAGCTCGAAGTCCGCGTCGTCGAAACCCGGGCTGACGACGCAGGTCACGAGCACCTCGGCGTCCGCGCCGGAGGGCGGTGCGGCGCGCTGCCACACCCCGCCGGGCACGAGGGCGTGGGGCCGCTGGCCGTCCTCGACGCGGTCGCCGAGGACGATCTCCTCGGCCGTGGCGTCGTCCGGCGCCTCGCCGCCGCCGCCGAGCCACAGCGTCAGCGCCGGGCCCCGGTGCCAGCACCACAGCTCGTCGGAGCGCACGCGGTGCCAGCGCGACTGCTCGCCGGGCGCGAGGACGTAGTGGATGGCCGTGGCGCCGGCCCGCGGGCCGGGGTAGCCGGCGGGGTGGTGCGCGGGGCCGGCGGTCCACGTGCGGCGGAACCAGCCGCCCTCGGGGTGGGGTGCGAGGTCGAGCGCCCGGGCCAGCGGGGGCGGGGTCGTCACGACGCGGTCATGTCCAGCGTCGCGACCACCTTCGCCGGGTGCAGGCGCACGACGAGCTCGCCCGGCACGCCGTTGCGGGCACCGAACTCCTCGGCGCGGGCGGCGCCCATGTAGCGCGCGCCGAGCGCGGTGGCCGTGCGCCGCAGCTCGTCGGGGTCCTCGGAGAGCGTCACCGAGCCCTGGACCTGCACGAACGCGAACGGCGGCTCCTCGAGGTCGACGCAGAGCACGACGCGCGGGTCGCGGGCGAAGGCGCGCCCCTTGGCGGTGTCCGCGCCGGTGTTGAAGACGATCGTGCCGTCCTCGACGAGGAACCAGACCGGGGCGACCAGCGGGCGGCCGTCCTGCGCGGTCCACCCGACCTTGCCGGTGCGGGTCCCGTGGGACAGGAAGGCGAGGATGTCGGGGTCGCTGAGGTCGGCCATGCCCCGAGCCTAGGTCGGCGCGTCGGGGCCCTGCCCTCGCGCGCGATCCCACTCCTCGGGCGTGTTGACGCCCCGGGCGCCGAGGAGCTGCGGGTCGCGCGCGGCGAGCCGCGGGTCGGCGAGCAGCGTCGCGGCGTCGAGCTCGCGGACCCGGCTCGCGGCGATCAGCGCGCCGACGCTGCGCTCGCCACGGTCGAGCAGGTCGGCGGCGCGGGCGGCGAGGTCGGTGGCGTAGGCCGCGAGCAGGTGCTGGCGGTGCCCCTCGAGCACCGGCAGCGCCACCTCGACCGGTGCCACGCGGTGGGCGAGCACGGCGCGGACGAGGTCCTCGTGCAGGTGGGGCAGGTCGACGGCGGCGACGAACGCGGTGGTGGCCCCGGTCACGGCCCCCAGCCCCGTGGCCAGACCCTGTAGCGGGCCGCGGCCGGCGACGGCGTCGGTCACGACCGTGGCGCGCGGGCGCCAGGGGCGATCCGTCGTCTCGGCCGGCAGGTCGCGGGGCGTGTCGGCGGCCCCGACCACGACCAGCGGGCCGTCGACCGCCGCCGCGAGCACCTCGAGGACGTGCGCGAGCAACGACGTCTCGCCGAGGCGCAGGGCGGCCTTGTCCGTGCCCATCCGCCGCGACCGCCCGCCGGCGAGCACGACCCCTGCGACCTCGCTCACCGGCCACCACCCCCACGTGAGCCACGCGACCGATTGGGCACGTCCGGACCCGGTAATCCAGGCCGGGACTCGACCACAGACGATCGGAGGTCACCACCATGATCGGGAGTGTCGAGGGGCGTCGCCACGAGGAGCCCGAGGATGCCCACCGCGGCTGGGTCGCGCCGACCCCCGCCGACGCCGACGAGGCCGCCGCCGACCGCGCCATGGCCGCGGCGGAGCGTGCGGTCGCGCAGGGCACCGCCACCGACGACCAGCGGGCCCGCGTCGCCCGCATGGGGCAGGCCCGCACCCACGAGCAGCGCCGGGCCTCCTTCCGCAACGACAACTGAGGTCGTCACGGCAGGACCAGCACGACGAGCGGCAGTGTGACCAGCGAGAGCACCGTGGTGATGACGACCACCGCGGTGCTCTCGCGGTACCAGGCCCGGTACTGCGCGGTGAGCACGAACACCGTCGCGGCGTCCGGCAGCGCCGCCATCACCACCAGCACCGCCCCCCACGGCGCGGGGACGCCGAACAGCACCGCGGCACCCAGCGCGAGGGCCGGCATCACGAGCAGCTTGATCGCCACCGCGGCCCCGATCGGCCCCCACGGCGCCCGCGACCCCCGCAGCGACCCGACGGCGCCGCGCAGCAGGATGCCGAGCGCGAACAGGCCGCCCGGTGCGGCGAGGTCGCCCAGCAACCCGATCGTCGTCGCCACCGGGGGCGGCAGCCGCACACCGAGCAGGGCCACGGCCACCCCGGCCACGATGCCGACGACGACGGGGTTGCCGAGCACCCGGCGCGCGAGCAGCGCGGGCAGGGCGACCGCGCCCTCCTCGCCGCGTCCCCGGCCGTCGAGGGTCACCGCGACGAGGAACACCGAGATGGCGAGCGCGGTGTGCAGCGTCGAGGTCAGCGACGCCGCGAACGCGGTCGCCGGACCGAGCACGGCCACCGTCAGCGGGATGCCCAGGTAGCCGACGTTGCCCCAGCTCGCCACGAGCCCGACCGCGTGGGCCTCGCGGGGCGGGCGGCGCACGACGCGGGCGGCGGCCCACCCGAGCGCGTAGGCGACGACCACGACGGCCGCCGAGGCGAGCAGCGCCGAGGCCGGGACGCCGGCGGAGAGGTCCGCCCCGGCCACCGACACGAAGATCAGGGCGGGCAGGGCCACCCAGTAGACGAGGTCGTTGAGCACGGCCGCGGTGCGCTCGCCGAACCGCTCGAAGCGCCCGGCCACCGCCCCGACCGCGATGACCGCGAAGACGGGGAGGATGCGGCTCAGCAGTTCACCCACGGTCGGGACGGTACGAGCTGCATCCCGCCTCCGGGCGGGGCAGCTCCGCTGCGCTTCGTGCCGCCTGTCAGCCGCCCGCGGCCAGGGCGGGCGACATCGTGGCCCGCGCCACCACGGTGTCGACGGCGCGCTCCAGCACCGTGAACAGCGGTGCGTCGGCCGGTCCGACGCGGACGTCGGGGTAGCTGCGGTGCACCCCCGACGCCCAGCCCTCGCGGAACACGCGGACGTCGAGGTTCTCGGTGGCGCAGATCGGGTCGCCGGGCGCGCACACCTCGTAGACCCGCCCGTCGTAGACCTCGAGCTCGCGGGTGGGACGCGGCCCGAGGATGCCGTGGCCCGGCGTGTCGACGAGGTTGGGGGCCTGCGGGTCGCGCCGCGGGCTGCCGAGCATGATCGCGCCGGCGATGCGCTCGGCCGGTAGACCGATCGTGCCGTTGGCGGCGCGGTGGACGACGTCGGAGACCACGTCGCCGCCCTGGCTGTAGCCGATCAGCATCATCGTGGTGTCCGCGCAGCGGGCGGCCACCTCGCCCGCGTCGCGCGCCAGGCGCTCGGCGCCGCGGCCCTCGCTGGTGACGTAGAAGGGCCGGTCGACCGTCGCGGGGTAGGGGACGTAGCGCACCACCAGCGCGTCACCCCAGCGACGGGCGAGCGGGTCGGTCAGCCCCGCGAGCAGCCCGACGGACGCGGCGGGGTCGGCGGCCTCGGAGGTCTCGCCCGTGCCCGGCACCGCGAACAGGGCGACCGGGGGGCAGGCGGGCGCGGCGACGGCGGCGGGCGTGGCGACCAGGCCGGCGGTGATCAGGAGCACGGTCGCGAGCAGCGCGCGCCGCACCACGCCCCCCGTCACACGCCCATCGTGGCGGAGATCCGTCGACCGAACCAGCACGAACCGTCACACCCCGGGCTGACAGATCGCCCCGGCTCTGCCAACGTGCCCCGGCAAGAGTCCCCCGGCGGTGGCGCCGGAGCCGGGGTGACCCCCCGGGAGATCGGCCCAGACCCCCAGGAGGACTCGCGTGAGCATCCCGTCGGACCTCGACATCGCCCAGGCGGCGACGCTGAAGCCCATGGACGACGTGGCCCGGCAGATGGATCTGCCGACCGAGTTCCTGGAACGCCACGGCACCGACGTCGCGAAGATCGAGCTCGAGGCGATCGAGGCCATGAAGGACCGGCCCCGCGCGAAGTACGTCGTCGTCACCGCGGTCACGCCGACCCCGCTGGGCGAGGGCAAGACGACCACCACGGTCGGGCTCGGCCAGGCGTTCTCCCACATCGGCAAGCGCGGCGTCGTCGCGATCCGCCAGCCGAGCATGGGGCCGACGTTCGGCATCAAGGGCGGCGCGGCCGGCGGCGGCTACTCGCAGGTCGTGCCGATGGAGAAGTTCAACCTCCACCTCACCGGCGACTTCCACGCCGTCACCAGCGCCCACAACCTGCTCTCGGCGGTGCTGGACAACCACCTCTACCAGGGCAACGCGGCGGGACTGGACCCGTACCGCGTGACCTGGCGCCGCGTGCTCGACGTCAACGACCGCGCCCTGCGCAACGTCGTCACCGGGCTCGGCGGGCGCATGGACGGCGTCCCGCGCGAGGCCGGCTTCGACATCACCTCGGCGTCCGAGGTGATGGCCGTGCTCGCGCTGTCCAACGACCTCGGCGAGCTGCGCGCCCGCCTCGGGCGCATCGTGGTCGGCTACACCCCCGACGGGGACGCGGTGACCGCCGAGGACATCCACGCGGCCGGGTCGATGGCCGCGCTGATGCGCGACGCGCTCAAGCCGAACCTCATGCAGACGCTGGAGAACACGCCGGTCCTGGTGCACGCCGGGCCGTTCGGCAACATCGCGACCGGCAACTCGTCGATCGTCGCCGACCGCATCGGCATCCACTCCGGCGACTTCCTGGTCACCGAGGCCGGCTTCGGCGCCGACATGGGCGCCGAGCGCTTCTTCAACATCAAGTGCCGCACGTCGGGGATGTCGCCGGACGCGGCGGTCGTCGTCGCCACCGTGCGGGCCCTCAAGGTCCACTCCGGCAACCACAAGATCGTCGCCGGCAAGGACCTGCCGCCCGCGCTGCTCGAGGAGAACCCCGAGGAGGTGCACGCCGGCGCGGCCAACCTGCGCAAGCAGATCGAGAACATGCGCATCCACGGCGTGTCCCCGGTGGTCTGCATCAACGCGTTCCCGACCGACCACGCCAGCGAGCACCAGGCGATCCGCGAGATCGCCGAGTCGATGGGCGCGCGGGCCGCGGTGTCGACGCACTTCGCCGACGGCGGGCGCGGGGCCGCGGAGGTCGCCGAGGCCGTCGCGGAGGCCGCGAACGAGCCGAGCGACTTCCAGCTCCTCTACCCCGACGACGCACCGCTGCGCGAGAAGATCGAGACCATCGCGACGCGGGTCTACGGCGCCGACGGCGTCGACTACGCCCCGGCCGCGAACTCCTCGATCGACCTCTACGAGCGCAACGGCTTCGGCAACCTGCCGGTCTGCGTGGCCAAGACGCACCTGTCGATCTCGTCGGACCCGAAGCTCCTCGGCGCCCCGACGGGCTGGAGGATGCCGGTGCGGGAGGTCCGCGCGTCGGTGGGCGCCGGCTTCATCTACCCGATCTGCGGCGACATGCGGACGATGCCGGGCCTGGGCAAGAACCCGGCCGCCCACCACATCGACGTGAAGCCCGACGGCACGATCGTGGGGCTGTTCTGACGGGCGCGCCGGGAGGCCGGCCGCTGGGGGAGCTGTCGCTCCTGCGCTACGGGGAGGTCCTCGCCGGCAAGGGACCCGGGCCGGCGGCCGGGACCACGGCCGCGGTGACGGCGTCGCTCGCGGCGGGCCTGGCCACCAAGGTCGCCAAGGCCGCCGCCGACCGCGAGGCCGTGGACGAGCTCGACGCGCTGCGCGCCACGGCCCTGCGCCTCGCCGACGACGACGTCGAGGCCTTCGCCGGCTTCCTCGAGGCGCGCCGGCTGGATCGTCTCTCCGACCGGGGCGGCGGCCCGGCCGCGGCGGAGGCGATCGTCCAGGTGCCCGCGGACGTCGTCGCGGTCGCCGTGCGGATCGCCGAGCTCGCGGCGCTGCTCGCCGAGGAGGGCCCCGACGCGCTCACCGGCGACGCGGTGACCGCGGCCTTCCTCGCCGCGGCGGCCGCCGAGTCCGCGGCGATGCTGGTCGGGACGAACATCGCGGATGCCGGGGAGCTCGCCGACCCCCGCGTCGAGCACGTCGAGGAACGCGCGGGCCACGCGCGCACGCTCGCGGAACGCCTGGTGTGAGCCCGCCGCCCGACGGGTCGAGCTCGCCCATCGGCGTGCTCCCCTCATCGCTGCGTCAGCCATGGGTCGTCGAGGTCACGCGCGGCGACCTCGTCGAGTCCGAGCACCGCGTGACGCTGGTGGTGCTCGGGCCCGACGGCGACGAGGAACTGCGCGCCGGCCCCGTCGACGCGCCGATGCTCGCGCGCTCGGCGCTCAAGCCCGCGCAGGCCGTCGCGTGCCTCGAGCTCGCCGCCGACCTCGACGACCGCGAGCTCGCCCTCGCCACCGGCTCGCACTCCGGGGAGCCCGGGCACCTCGCGGTCGCCGCCGGCCTGCTCGCGCGGCGGGGGCTCGCCGCGGACGCGCTGGGCTGCCCGCCCGGGCGCCCGCTCGGCCTCGCCGCCGACCGCGCCTGGGGCACGCGCGACCCCGACCGCCTCGCGATGAACTGCTCGGGCAAGCACGCGGCGATGCTCGCGGCGTGCCGGGCGCAGGGGTGGCCGACGGACGGCTACACCGACCCGGGCCACCCTCTCCAGCGCCACGTGCGCGCCACCCTCGAGCGGCTCGCGGGCCCGGTGCACGCCGTCACCGTCGACGGGTGCGGCGCGCCCGCGTTCGCCACCGACCTCGTCGCGGTCGCGCGCCTCGGGCGGGCCCTCGCGGCCGCCGCGCCCGGGAGCCCCGAGCACCGCGTGGCCGCCGCCATGCGCGCCCACCCCGACCTCGTGGCGGGCACCGACCGGCTCGACACGGCCGTCATGACCCTCCTGCCGGGCGCGCTGTCGAAGATCGGCGCGGAGGGGGTCCTGCTCGCCGTGCTCCCCGACGGCGCCGCGCTCGCCCTGTCGGTCGTCGACGGCGGCGCCCGGGCGGTCGGCCCGGTGCTGCTGGAGATCCTGGAGCGGCGCGGGATCACTCCCCCCGACGCGCTGCGCGTCCTCGCTGCGCCACACGTCCGAGGAGGGGGTCACCCGATCGGCGTTCACCGTGTGCGAGTGTGTGCACACTCATCGGGGTGAGGAGCGCGTGATGGGATCGTGCCTGGTGTTCGCCGGAGCCACGCCCGCGAGGGACCGGCTCGTCGGCCATCTGTCGTCGGTGTTCGACCACCTGCCGTGTGTCGACAACGTCCCCGACCTGCTCGTCCGCCTCACGCGGACCTCCGCCGACGGCACCGAGGGGCATGCCCCCGACGTCGTCCTCGTGGGCGCCGACGAGGGCAGCGCGTGGATGGAGGCGGTCCGCCAGGTGCGCCGCCACACCCCCGAGACCCCGGTGCTCGTCGTGGGGGAACCCCCGGTGGGCGTCATGGATCCGCTCGGTGACCGGCCCGCGCCGGACCCGGCCGGGATCGCCGAGGACGAGCGCGCCACCTACGCCCTGCGCCTCGGTGCCCGCGGCTTCCTGCGCGCGGGCGACCTCGCCGACCCCTCGGTCCTGCCCGGCGCGCGCCCCGCCACGACCGATCTCTCCGACCGCGAGATGGACGTGCTGCTCGGCATGACCGAGGGCCTGTCGAACGCCGAGATCGCCGCCGAGCTCGTCCTCGCCGAGGACACGGTGAAGACCCACGCCCGGCGCCTGTTCCGCAAGCTCGGCGCCGGCGACCGCGCCGACGCCGTCGCCCGCGGCTTCCGCCAGGGCCTGCTGCGCTGACGACTGCGCCGACGCCTGCGGCGACCCGCGACGTCCGCAACGCCACACCGGCGGTGCGCCCGGGTGCGTTGACGCGCCGACCCGGGCCGGGGTGAACTGACCGCGGTCGACGGACGCGGAGGAAGCCGGTGTGAATCCGGCGCGGTCCCGCCACTGTCACCGGGGAGCAGACCCCACGCGAGGCCACGGCCGGACACACCGGCGGGAAGGCCGGGGCGAGCAGCGATCCGGGAGCCAGGAGACTCCGGCCGTCGAGTGGCAGCAGACATCGGGCGAGGAACCCGAGGAAGGCCGGCGACGAGATGCACGCTCCCGCGACCCCCCACGCACGTCCGCACCCCGTGGTCACCCGGAGGAGGCGCCGCGAGGATCTCCTGCTCGCCGAGCTGCGCCGGGTGCTCGCCGGTGCCGGCCACCTGCCGCTCGACCTGCTGGGCGAGGGACCGGTCCGCGACCGGGACGAGGCCGCCGAGCGGGTCGACGCCCTCGCCCGCGAGCTCGTCGAGCGCATGCACGGTGCCGGCTGGCAGGAGGGCGCCGTGCCGTCGGCGGTGACCTCGGTGCTCGCCGCGTCCGTCCCCGAGGCCGAGACGGTCCTGCTGCGGGCAGCCCGCACGCGACGGTGACGGTCCAGTACGACCTCCACCACCACGGCGACGCGGAGGTCGGGCCCGGGCTCGTCGACCTCGCCGTCAACGTCCGCACCGGCACGCCGCCGCACTGGCTGCGCGAGCGCCTCGCCGCGAGCCTCGACGACGTCGCGGCCTACCCGGACGCGGCGCGGGCGATCGCGGCGCTGGCGGCACGCCACGACCGGCCGGGCGACGAGGTGGTCCCGACCGCGGGCGGCGCCGAGGCGTTCGTGCTGCTCGCGCGGGCCCTGCGCCCCCGGCACGCCGTGGTCGTGCACCCCCAGTTCACCGAGCCCGAGGCCGCGCTGGTCGCGGCCGGGCACGCGGTGGACCGGGTGGTGCTCGACGGCGACCTCCGCCTCGATCCCGCCGCGGTGCCGGAGAGCGCCGACCTCGTCGTCGTCGGCAACCCCACCAACCCGACCTCGGTGCGCCACCCCGCGGCCGTCCTCGCGCGCCTCGCCCGGCCCGGGCGCACGCTCGTCGTCGACGAGGCGTTCATCGACACCGCGCCGGGCGAGCCCGACGCGCTCGCCGGGCGCCGCGACCTCCCCGGACTCGTCGTGCTGCGGAGCCTGACCAAGACCTGGGGCCTGGCCGGCCTGCGCGTCGGCTACGCGCTCGCCCCCGCCGGGCTCGCCGAGGGCCTGCGCGCCGCCGCCCCGAAGTGGTCGGTGTCGACGCCGGCGCTCGTCGCGCTCGAGGCCTGCAGCAGCCCCGCCGCCCGCGCCGAGGCCGACGAGGCCGCCCGCGCGCTCGCCGCCGACCGGGCGCACCTGGTGGCGGCGCTGGCGCGCGTCGAGGGCATCGAGGTGCGCGCCACCCCGGCCGCCAGCTTCGTCCTCGCCCGCACACCGGGCCGCGCCGACGTGCGCGAGGCGCTGCGGGCCCGCGGCCTCGCCGTCCGGCGCGGCGACACCTTCCCCGGCCTCGACACCGAGCACGTCCGGATCGCGGTGCGCGCGCCGGAGATCACCGACCGGCTCGTCGCCGCCCTCGCGGAGACCCTGTGAGCCTGCACCCCGGCGACCGCGACGCCCTGCACCGCGTCCTGCGCGCCCGCCGCGACGTGCGCACCGGCTTCGTCGACACCCCCGTCGACGCCGCCCGCCTGCACCGCGTCCTCGAGGCCGCCCACGCCGCGCCCAGCGTCGGGTTCTCCCAGCCCTGGGACTTCCTGGTCCTGCGCGCGCCGGAGCTGCGCGCCGAGCTGGCGGCCCTCGCCGCGACCCAGCGCGACGAGTTCGCCGCCTCGCTGCCGGCCGCGAGAGCACGACGGTTCGCCGGCCTGCGCGTCGAGGCCATCCGCGAGGCGCCGCTGGGCATCGTCGTCACCTGCGACCCGACGCGCGGCGGCCGGCACGTCCTGGGCCGGCACACGCAGCCGCGGATGGCCGCGCACTCGGTGGCCGGCGCCGTGCAGAACCTCTGGCTCGCCGCCCGCGCCGAGGAGCTCGGCGTCGGCTGGGTGAGCTTCTTCCGCGAGCGGGAGCTCGCCGAGCTGTTGGGGCGGCGGGTCGGGATGCCGCAGCACCTCGAGGTCGTCGCGTACCTGTGCGTCGGGCACGTCGAGGGGTTCGCCGCCGAGCCGGAGCTCGCCACCGCCGGATGGGCCCGCCGTCGACCCCTGGCGTGGGCCGTGCACGAGGAGAGCTGGGGACAGCACCGCATGGATCCGCTGGACGAGACGCTGGCCGCGCTCGCCGACCTGGACGTCGCGCCCGGCGCGGCCGCCGCGCGCGAGCACCTGACCCGCATGACCGTGCCGCCCGGCGCGCTCGGCGGGGTCGCCGAACTGGGGGTCCGCCTGTCCGGGCTCGCGGGCGCCTGCCCGCCGCCGCTGCCCGAGCCCGCGGTCGTCGCGGTGTTCGCGGGCGACCACGGCGTGCACGCCCGCGGGGTCACGCCCTGGCCGCAGGAGGTGACCGCCCAGATGGTCGCGACCTTCCTGGCCGGCGGCGCCGCGGTCAACGCGTTCGCCGCGACCGTCGGGGCCGAGGTGCAGGTCGTCGACGTCGGCGTGGCCGCCGAGCTCGAGACCGCGCCCGGCCTGCTCCCGCGCAAGGTCCGGGCCGGCACCCGCGACATGACCGTCGAGCCCGCGATGACCCGCGACGAGGCCCGCGCCGCGCTGCGCGCCGGCATCGAGGCCGCGCGCGACCTCGTCACCGCCGGCAACCGCCTGCTCGTCACCGGCGACATGGGCATCGCCAACACGACGCCGTCCGCCGCCCTCGTCGCCGCCTTCACCGGAGCGGGCGCCGGGACCGTCACCGGCCGCGGCACCGGCATCGACGACGCCACCCACGCGCGCAAGGTCGCCGTCGTCGCCGAGGCGCTCGCGCTGCACCATCCGGACCCGGCGGACCCGCTCGGGGTGCTCGCGGCAGTCGGCGGCCTGGAGCACGCGGGCATCGCGGGGTTCCTGCTGGGCGCGGCGGCGCTGCGCACGCCCGTGGTGCTCGACGGCGTCGTGTCCGGCGCGGCGGCGCTCGCGGCGGCGGCGATGGCCCCGACCGCGTCACACGCCTGGATCGCGGGACACCGCTCGGTCGAACCGGCCCATACCCTGGCCCTCGAGCACCTCGGCCTGGCGCCCACGCTGGACCTGGGGCTGCGGGTCGGCGAGGGCACCGGGGCCCTGCTGGCGGTGCCGGTGGTGACCGCGGCGGCCCGCGCGCTCGCCGACGTCGCGACGTTCGACGCGGCGGGGGTCGCCCACAAGGAAGGCACCGAGAGGGAGCACGAGTGAACGACGGCGAGAACCCGGCCCGGGTGTACCCGGTCGGCCTGCACCTGCGCGGCCGGCGGGTCGTCGTGGTGGGCGGCGGGTCGGTGGCCCAGCGCCGGGTGGCCGGCCTGCACGAGGTCGGCGCGGACACCGTCGTCGTCAGCCCCACCCTGACCACCGCGCTCTCGGCCCTCGCCGACTCGCGCGAGATCACCTGGCACGCCCGCGCGTACGCCGAGGGCGACCTCGCCGAGGCCTGGTACGCGGTCGCGGCCACCGACGACGCGCAGGTCAACGCCGCCGTGGCCGCCGAGGCCGAGCGCCTGCGCGTGTTCTGCGTGCGCGCCGACATCGCCGACGCGGGCACCGCGGTCACCCCGGCGGTCGGGCGCTACGACGACATCACGGTCGCGGTGCACGGCGGCGGCGACCCGCGGCGGGCCACCGGCGTGCGCGACGGCGCCGTCGAGGCCCTGCGCAGCGGCACCCTGCTCGACCGCCGCCACCGCGCGGTGCGTCCCGGCGTCGTGCTGGTCGGCGGCGGGCCCGGCGACCCCGGGCTGATCACCGTGCGCGGGCGCCAGGCGCTGGCCCAGGCCGACGTCGTCGTCACCGACCGGCTGGCCCCGCAGCCGCTGCTCGACGAGCTGCCGCCCGACGTCACGATCATCGACGCCTCGAAGCTGCCGCGCGGGCGCTACATGAGCCAGGACACGATCAACGAGGTGCTCGTCTCCGAGGCGCTCGCCGGCCGGCGGGTGGTGCGGCTCAAGGGCGGCGACCCGTTCGTCTTCGGCCGCGGGCTCGAGGAGATCCAGGCCTGCGTCGCGGCCGGCGTCGAGGTCGAGGTCGTCCCGGGCATCACCAGCGCCATCGCGGTCCCGGCGCTGGTCGGCGTGCCCGTCACCCACCGCGGCGTCACCCACGAGTTCACGGTGGTCTCCGGGCACCTCCCGCCCGGGCACGCCCAGTCGCTCGTCGACTGGGACGCGCTCGGGCGCCTGCGCGGCACGGTCGTGCTGCTCATGGCCGTCGAGAACATCGGCGCGATCACCGAGGCGCTCGTCGCCGCGGGCCGCGACCCGCAGACCCCGGCGCTCGCCGTCCAGGAGGGCGGCCTGCCCGGGGAGGTCACGACGCGCGCGACGCTCGCGAAGCTCCCGCACGCGATCGCCGAGGCCGGGGTGCGCCCGCCCGCCGTGATCGTCATCGGGGACGTCGCGGGCCTCGGCTGACGGCCCGCTCCGCTGGACCACTCATCCGGCGGGCGCGGGCTGGCACGAGGGGCACCACCAGACCTCGCGGGCGTACGGGGCGCCCGAGCCGACCGCGGGCCGGAAGCGCACGAGCGTCCCGCAGCGTCGGCACGGCCGGTTCGAGCGGCCGGTCACCCAGTGGTTCTCGCCGCGGCGGCGCACCCCCGTGGTCGTCATGCCGGTGCCGTGCTCGAGGCTGTGCCGGATCATGCGGCGGGCCAGCGCGAGCAGGGGCTCGAGGTCGACGTCACCGACCGGGGTCCACGGCCAGAGCCCGCGCAGGAAGCACACCTCGACCGCCCAGAGGTTGCCCAGCCCGGACACGCCGCGCTGGTCGAGCAGGGCCTCGACGACGGGGCGCGCCGGGTCGCGGCGCAGGCGCGCGAGGGCGTCGTCGTGGTCGAAGTGCTCCTGGGTGGCGGTGGGGGCGCCGGCGAGGACGTCCGGGCCGAGGTGGCCGACGACCCGGTGCTCGTCGCGGGTGCGCAGCAGCTCGAGCACCGGCACGTCGACGCCGACGAGCGCGGCGCCGGCGTCGAGGTCGAGCGCCGCCCGCACGCCCCGGGGCAGCGCGGGCCCGCCGTCGGCGCGGCGCTTGCGCACCACGGTCCACGAGCCGCTCATCCGCAGGTGGCTGTGCAGGGTCCAGCCGCCGGAGAGGCGGGTGAGCAGGTGCTTGCCGTGGGCGCGGGTGTCCACGAGGGCCCGGCCGGCGAGGTCGGCGGTGGCGAGCGACGGGGTCCGGAAGTCGCTGCGGACGACGGTGGCGCTGCTCAGGGCGTCGAGGCGGGCCGCGCAGCGGTGGACGGCGTCACCCTCCACGGACCGGCTCCTTCAGTGTCGTCCCAACCCCAGCCGCTCGGCCGCCCACGCCGCCGCGCCGGACGCGGGCCCGAAGGCCGAGACCGCGCCCGGGTCCCCGCCGTGCGCCAGGCCGAACCCGGTGCGCTCGGCGATCCACTCCCGCACGCGGGGCATCTCGGCGAGCCCGCCGCGCACCAGCATCGCCGGCCTCGGCCCGGAGAGCGTGTCGACGACCGCGGCGATGCCCTGGGCGATCTCCTCGAGCCCCGGGGCGAGCATGGCGGCGAGGTCGGCGTGGGTGAGCTGGACGACGCCGGGCCCCGGGCTGTCGGGCGGCAGCGGGGGCAGCGGAACGGCCAGCGCGCCGCTGGTCGCGAGCGTCTCCTTGCCCTCGCGGACGCTCGTGCGCAGGCGGAACCAGGCCCGGTAGGCCTCGAGGTCGCCGCCGAAGCGCACGCGGGCGGCGAAGGGCTGCGGCGCGCGGTCGAGCACGAGCTGCGCCAGCGCGTCGTCGAGCACCTCCCCGCCGACGTCGACCGTCCGCACGGCGGCGACCGAGCCGGTGCCGTCGCCGCCGCGGTCGACCACCGCGAGCTCGGTCGCGGCGCCCCCGAGGTCGACGACGAGCAACCGTCCCTGGCCCCCGAGGCGGTGGGCCGCGGCGCGCGGGGAGTCGAGCAGCTGGAGCTGGTCGGGCGAGGTGTACGGGATCGCCGCGAGCGCCGCCTGCCCCGCCGACCGCAGGGCTTCGCAGGCCGCCGACGACCACGACGCCGGGTGCAGCAGCACGACCGCCGAGGGCAGCGTGCCGCGCCGGGCCGCCTCCGCCCGCACCACCTTGGCGACGAGCGCCGTGGCGACGTCCACCGCGGTGGTCGGGCGGGGGTACTGCGTCAGCAGCTCGGGCGGGCCGCCGGTGCTCGCCGCCAGGTGCGGACGCGTGCGCAGCAGCGCCGCCGCCGGGTCGAGCGCGCCGGCCTCGAGGGCCGGGCGCCCGGCCAGGACGGCGCCGTCGGGGCGCGAGAGCACCGCCGAGGGCATCGTCGGGGAGCCGTCGACGCCGACCGGCCCGACGCGCACCCAGCCGTCCCGGGGGTCGACGTCGGCCCACGCGCCCACCGTCGTCGTGGTCCCGTGGTCGATCGCCAGGGTCCACCGGGCGTCGGGGGCGGTCATGCCGGACACCCGCCGCAGGGTGTCACAGCGTCACCGCGACGGCGCGTTCCCCCGGTCCTCTTCCGTGCCCAGCAGCACCGGCAGCCGCGCCCACGCGTTGACCAGCACGCTGCGGCGCCGCTCGACGGGCAGGTCGGCGGCGCTCACGAACCCGGGGTAGCGGTCGAGCAGGGTGCGCAGCGCCACCTCGGCCTCGAGCCGCGCCAGCGACGCGCCCAGGCAGAAGTGCAGGCCGTGGCCGAACGCGAGGTGCCCGGTGGTGTCGCGGACCTCGTCGTAGTCGTCCGGACGCTCGAAGCGCGCCGGGTCGTGGTTGGCCGCCGCCAGCGACACCATCACCATCGCGCCGCGGGGCACGACGACCCCGTCGAAGTCGACGTCCTCGGCGGCGAAGCGCAGCGGCGCCTGGGCGATCGGTGAGCCCCAGCGCAGGAACTCCTCGATCGCGGCGCGCAGCTCGTCGGACCCCGCGGCGGCGAGCCGGTCGCGCAGCGCGGGGTCGCGCAGCATCCGCTCGACGGCCGTGGTGATCAGCGTCGCCGTCGTCTCGTGCCCGGCGATGAGCAGCAGCATCGCCATCGCGACGATCTCGGTGGTGGAGAGCTGCTCGCCCTCCTCGGAGACCTCGATCAGCGCCGAGATCAGCGCCTCGTCGGGCTCGGCGCGCTTGCGCTCCACGAGCCCGCCCAGGTAGGCGGCGAGGCTCGCGTTGGCCTGCTGGGTGGCGGCCTCGCCGGAGTCGTCGATGAGGGTGCGCGACCAGGCGCCGAACGCGTCCTGGTCGTCCACCGGGACCCCGAGCAGCTCGCAGATCACGGCCGTCGGCAGCGGCACCGCGTAGGCCTCGACGAGGTCGACGGCCGCGTCGCCGGGCAGGCCGGTGAGCAGCGAGGCCGCCATCTCCTCGATGCGCGGGCGCAGCGCGGCGACCCGGCGCACGGTGAACGCCTTGACCACGAGCTTGCGCAGGCGGGTGTGCACCGGCGGGTCGTTGAGGATCATCATCTCGCCGCCCGGCGAGGGGACGCCGGGGATCGAGGCCCGCTGGTCCTCGGGCAGCGTGTTGCGGAAGTCCTTGACGAAGCGCGGGTCCGACAACACCGAGCGGGCGTCGGCGTACCGGGTGACCAGCCACGTCCGGCCGCCCTCGGGCAGATCGACCTCGTGGACCGGGCCCCGCTCGCGCAGCTCGGCCAGCGCGGCGAAGGGCTCGCGCCAGTAGTCGTCGGTGAACAGCGGCGCGGGGGCGACATCGGTCACGGAGCAGGACCCCTTCCGGGTTCACTGAGTGGTGGTTCAGTGACGACGGTACGCGCGGGTCGGGAGCCCCGCCGTCCTGATGGGTCGAGCTCCCCTATCGGCGTGCTCCCCTGGATGCTCCGTCTCCCGGCCGCTAGCGGCGGGACTTCCCCATCCCCGCGCTCGTCGCACCGAAGGTGCGCCCGGTCTTCCGGAACTGCTCCTCCAGACGGGGCACCATCTGCTTGGCCTGCGCGAGGACCGGCAGGTCGCCGAGCCACGAGAACGTGATCGGGCGGGCTGCGGCGACCAGCGCGACCGCCTTCGGCACGAAGATCCGGCGCTTGCGCCGGGCGATGCCCTCGAGGAACGCGTCGGCGCAGTCCTCGACCGACGTCAGCGCGCCCAGGGGGTAGGGGAGCTTCTTGAGCGTCTCCTCGAACGTCGACGAGTCCGCCTTGACGTCGCGGACGAGGTCGGTGTCGATCCACCCCATGTGCGCGGTGCCGACGCCGATGCCCCGGTGGGCGAGCTCGAACCGCAGGGCGTTGCCGTAGTTCTCGACCCCGGCCTTGGCGCCGCAGTAGGCGGCCATGCCCGGCAGCGCGGTGAACGCGGCGAGCGACGACACGAGCAGGATGTAGCCCCGGCGGCGCTCGACCTCGGCGACCGTCGCCGACACCGTCCGCGAGACGCCGATGAGGTTGACCTCCATGACGCGGGCGATCACGTCGGCCGGGCTCTCGGCCACCGTGCCGTGGTTGGCGATGCCGGCGTTGGCGATCACGACGTCGATCCCGCCGAGCTCGCGGACCGTCGTCGCGACCGCCGCGTCGAGCGACTCCTGGTCGGTGACGTCGCACTCGGCCCAGGTGTGGCCGGGACCGAGCTCGGTGACGAGCTTCTCCAGGCGCTCGGGCTCCATGCCGACCGCGGCGACGTGGGCGCCGAGGGCGGCGGCGCGCCGCGCGGTCTCCTCGCCGATGCCGCGGGCGGCGCCGGTGATGAACAGGACCTTGTCGCGCAGGCTGCCGGTCGGGTCGGTGGCCATCGGGGTCTCCTCGGTCGGTCGGGGTGTCAGCGACGCGCGGACAACGGGGTGAGCGTGTGTTCCTCCGGCCGGAAGCGGCGCACGCGCCGGCGGAACGGCATCGTGAAGGTTGGCCAGAGCGCGGAGTTCTGGCCGTTCTTGTCGAGGTACCAGCTCGAGCACCCGCCATCGACCCACACGGTGCCCTCGGTCCTGCGCTGCATCTCGGCCACGAACGCGTCCTGCGCCGCCCGGGTGGGCTCGACCGCGCCGACACCGTGGGTCCGCTGGTGGCGCAGGGTGTCGAGGACGAGCGCGATCTGCGATTCGATCATGAACACGACCGAGTTGTGCCCGAGCCCGGTGTTCGGGCCGAGCAGCGTGAACGCGTTGGGGAAGCCCGCGATCATCGTGCCGTTGTGGGCGTACGGCGAGCCGGCCCAGTGGTCGGCGAGGGTGCGGCCGTCGCGCCCGTGGACGCGGTGGCTGATCGGCAGGTCGCCGATGGCGAAGCCGGTGCCGGCGATGATCGTGTCGACCTCGTGCTCGGTGCCGTCCGCGGTGACGACGGCGTGGGGCCGGATCTCGACGATCTTCTCGGTGACCACCTCGACGTTGTCGCGGTCGAGCGCGGGCAGGTAGTCGTTGGACAGCAGGATGCGCTTGCAGCCCATCGCGTAGCTCGGCGTGATCTTCTCGCGCAGCTCCGGGTCGGTCACCTGCCGGCGCATGTGCGCCTCGGCGATCTTCGCGGCCTTCGCCATCCGCTTCGGGTCCTTGAACCCGAACACGAACGTCTCCCGCGCCCAGTAGATCGCCTCGCGGACCAGGCGCTGGGCCGGCGGGAACCAGCGGAACAGCAGCTTCTCGGCACGCGTGATGGCCCGATCGCCGCGCGGCATGATCCACGGCGGCGTGCGCTGGAAGACCGTCAGCTCGCCCACGACCGGCGCGATCTCCGGCACGAACTGGATCGCCGACGCGCCGGTGCCGATGACGGCGACCTTGCGGTCGGTGAGGTCGAGGTCGTGGCGCCAGGTGGCCGAGTGGAAGACGGGCCCCTCGAACGTGTCGAGGCCGGGGACGTCGGGGAACGACGGGTCCGACAGCGCTCCGGAGCCGAGGACGAGCGCGTCGGCGGTCCAGGTGCCCCGGCTCGTCGTGACCACCCAGTGCTGCGCGCCGTCGTTCCAGGTCGCGTCGAGCATCTCGTGACCGTTGCGGGTGAAGCGGTCGATGTCGTACTCCGCCGACACGCGCTGCAGGTAGGCGTGGATCTCCGGCTGGGCCGAGAAGGAGCGGCTCCAGTCCGGGTTGGGCGCGAACGAGAACGAGTACAGGTGGCTCGGCACGTCGCAGGCGCAGCCGGGGTAGGAGTTGTCGCGCCAGGTGCCGCCGACGTCCTCGTGCCGCTCGAAGATCAGGAAGCTCTCCTCGCCCGCCTGGCGCAGCCGGATCGCCGTCCCGAGGCCGGAGAAGCCGTTGCCGACGATCGCCACGGCGAGGTGCGGCACGTGCCCGTCGCCGTCGCCGGTCGACGGGGTGTCGCGGCCGGTGGCCGCGGCGGGGGCTCGGGTCGGCGTGCTCATGCGGTCCCTCCTGGTGGACGACCTCGTCCGGGCTCGGCTCCGGGGCGCGGCTCGGCGCGCCCGGCGGTACGCGATCGTACCGACGTGGGGACCCAGTGTGGTACGCGGTGGTACCGTTGTCCAGTGTCCGTTCCCGCCGCCGCCGGTCCCCCGGGTGCCGCCGGCACCGCGCACCGTGACCGCCTCGTGCAGGCGATGATCGCGCTCGTCGCCGAGCGGGGCTACGCGGCGGTCACCGTCGCCGACGTCGTCGCCGCCGCGCGCGTGTCCAAGCGGACCTTCTACCAGCACTTCTCCGACCGCGAGGACTGCTTCCTCGCCGCCTACGTCGCCGCCGCCGAGCAGCCGCTGACCCGCATCGCCGAGGCCGTGGCCCCGGCCGTCGAGGCGGCGCCGGGCGCCGAGCCGCCCTCGCTGGCCGACGAGGTGACGGCGGGCACATCGGCCTACCTCGCCGCGCTCGCCGAGCAGCCCGGGCTGACCCGCACGCTGCTCACCGAGATCAGCGGGCTCGGGCCGCAGGGCCGGCGGGTGCGCCGCGAGGTGCTCAACCGCTTCGCCGAGCAGCTCTCGGTCCTCATCGCCCTCGGCGCCGCCCGCTGGGCCTCGAGCGAGGCGGGCCCCGCGGCCGTGCCCGAGCTCGCCGGCGTGCGGGGGCTGCCGCACCCCACCGCGGTCGCGCTCGTCGGCGGCATCAACGAGCTGGTCCTCGACGCCGTCGAGGACGGGCGCGGCGACCGGCTCGCCGAGCTCACCCCCACCGTCACCGAGCTGATCCTCGCGGTGGTCGACCGCACCGCCCGCCCGTCCTGATCGACTCGGTGTCCCGGGTGCCGTTCGGCCGGACGTGTGATGGTGCCCGGGAGGCCGGAACCAGCGGGGGGCGCTCGGCGGGCCCGTGGCCTGCGTATCCTCATCGATCACGACGGCCCCGCGGTCGGTGACCGAGAGCCGGCCGGGCGTCCAGCGACGCCCCGTCGACGCGAGGCGCGAGGTGACACGGCGATGAACCGACCCGGCGGACCCCCCGGCCGGGGGCGACCCCCCGCGGGGCCTGGTGGCGGCCCGCCGCCCGGCCCTCCCGGACCTGCGCCCGGCCGTCCCGCGGGGCCCCCGCCCGGCGCGCCGCAGGGGCCGCCCCCGCGACCCGGCGGGTTCCAGATGCCGGGGCGCGGTGCGCGGGGTGGAGGTCAGGGGCGCGGCCGTGGCGGCGCCTCGCCGTCCGGACCGCCGCCCGGCGGTCCGCGCCAGCAGCCGACGCGCGTCGGCGGACCCGACTGGAACCGCGACCCCCAGGTCGGCTTCGACCCCGACGTCGCCCGCGCCGCCCAGGGGCAGGACCGTCCCTCGTGGCGCGACCGCGTGCCCCAGCGTCCGGCGTGGTCGCGCACCGGCGGAGGGGGCGGTGGCGGCGGTCGCGGCGGGCCGTTCGCCCGCTGGAGCTGGCCCAAGCGCATCGGGGCCGTCCTCGCGGTCCTGCTGTTGCTGCTCGTCAGCTTCGGGATCTACCTCGACACGCAGATGACGCGGATCGACGCGCTGCCCGAGTACGAGGGCTCCGCGAGCTCCGGCACCAACTGGCTGATCATCGGTTCGGACAGCCGCGCCGGCATCGACGACACCGCCGCCCAGCAGCTCTCCACCGGCGAGGTCGACGGCAGCCGCACCGACACGATGATGCTCGTGCACGTCGGCGGCTTCGGCGGCCAGACGTCGCTGACGAGCCTGCCGCGTGACTCGGTCCTGTCCATCCCGGGCCACGGCCGCGGCCGCCTGAACTCCGCGTACGGGATCGGCGGGCCGAAGCTGCTCGTGCAGACCATCGAGCAGAACGCCGACATCGAGATCGACCACTACGCGGAGATCGGCTTCGAGGGCTTCGCCGGCATGGTCGACGCGATCGGCGGGGTCAACATGTGCCTCGACGAGCCGATCGACGACCCGAAGGCGGGCATCGACCTCCCGGCCGGCTGCCAGGACCTGGACGGCCCGAACGCCCTGGGCTTCGTGCGGACCCGCGCGTTCCCCAACGCCGACCTGCAGCGCATCCAGAACCAGCGCAAGTTCCTCTCCGCGCTGATCTCCGAGGCGTCGAGCCCGACGGTGCTGCTCAACCCCTTCCGGATCGTGCCGTTCGCGAACTCCGCGATCGCCACGCTGACGGTCGACGACAGCACCCACGTCTGGAACCTCGCGAGCCTCGGCTTCGCGATGCGCTCGCTCTCGGGCGGCAGCGGGGTGACGACCACCGTGCCCATCGACCTGTCCTCGAGCGTCTCGGGCGGCGTGGTGTGGAACCGCACCAAGTCCAAGCAGTTCTTCGACGCCATCCGCGAGGACGAGGCCATCCCGCAGGACCTGATCAGCGGGGGCTGATCACTCCGGGTCCACGAACTGCACGGCCCCGGTGGACACACCGGCGACGTAGAGCCGGCCCGTCTGCGGGTCGACGCCGAGCGTGTAGGGGTTCTGCACCGTGGCGACCCGCGCGACCTCGCGCGGCTGCGGCGCGGTCATGTCGTACCCGACGACCTCGTTGGTGCCCGAGGACGCGACCCACACCCGGTCGCGCACCGGGTCGTAGGTGATGCCGTAGGGCCCGCCGGGCTGGGCGATGCGGGCGACCTCGCGGGGCCCGCCGCCCGGCCCGGTCGTCGGCTCGAACACGATCACCGCGTCGCCGCGGGTGTCGGTCGCGATCATGCGGCCGTGACGGTCGGCGACGAGGTGGGTCGGGCCGGCGCCGGCCGGGACCTCGCCGACGATGCGCAGGGCGGCCACGTCGTAGGTGGTCAGCGTGTTCTCGCGGACGTCGATCATGCCGACGGTGTCGCCCACCGGGGCCACGCCCGCGGGCTGCACCGCGTCGGTGAAGACCTTGACGACCCGGTCGCCGCGCACCGCCGACACGGTTCCGCCGAGCTCGTCGGCGGCGATCACCGTGCCGTTCGGGGCCTGGGTGACGTCGTGGGGCACCGTGCCGACCACGAGCGGCGGGTCGGCCTGCCCGCCGGGCAGCGCGACGCGGACCACGGCGTTGGCGCTCTCGACCGGCACCAGCACCGGGCCGCCGGGCGCGGCGAGCTGCAGGTGGCGCACGAAGCCCGGCAGCGGGGTGCGGCCGCGGATCGCGCCGCTGTCGGCGTCGAGGAGGACCAGCTCGTTGGGGTCGCGCTTGGCGACCGCCACGGTGCGCGTCACCGGGTCGACCACCACGCCCTCCGGCGCGGACCCGATCTGGACCTGGCGTCCCGGCGGCGTCGCGGTCGGCGCGGGGGCGCCCTGCGGCTCGGCGGCCAGCGGCAGCTGGTCCGTGGGCGGGCGCGTGCCCTCGGTGGGGACGCCGGGCGGGAGGAAGCCGGTGGTGGACGTGGGAGGAGCGGCCGGGGCCGGCGGGGCCGCGGGCGGCTCGTTGCTGCACGCAGCGAGCGCGAGGCCCGCGATCAGGCCGAGGGCGGCCACGGTGCGGGCGGGGCGTCTGCGCATGGCCCGGGAGTATGGCGCTGCTCCCGTGGGGCCCGCGCGATGACGCCGACCGGCGCAGCGGCCGGCCGGCGTCGGCACGGGGATCAGGCCTGGTCGGCGGAGAGCGCGTGGGCCGGGGTCGGGGCGTTCGCGAACTCCTCGACCAGCGTGCGGCAGAAGGCGGGCAGGTCGTCGGGGTTCCGGCTCGTGATCAGGCCCTGGTCGACCACGACCTCCTCTTCGACCCACTCCGCGCCGGCGTTGCGCAGGTCGGTCGCGATGCTCGGGAACGAGGTCATGCGGCGGCCGCTGACGACGTCGGCCTCGATGAGCGTCCACGGCGCGTGGCAGATCGCGGCGACCGGCTTGCGGTTGGCGAAGAACTGCCCGACCACCTGGACGACGTCGGGGATGGTGCGCAGCAGGTCGGGGTTGGCGACCCCGCCCGGCAGCACCAGGGCGTCGTAGTTCTCGATCTTGACCTGGGTGATGACCGCGTCGACGTCGAAGCGGTCGCCCTTGTCGAGGTGATTGAAGGCCTGGATGGAGCCGGGCGTCTCGGAGACCAGCACCGGCGTCCCGCCGGCCTGCTCGACCGCCTTCCACGGCTCGGTCAGCTCGACCTGCTCCGTGCCCTCCTTGGCGCAGAGGAACATGATCGTCTTCCCCTGCAGCTGCGTGCTGTCGTCGGCCATCTCGTGCACGCTCCCTCGCGTCGCGGGTACCCTCGGGGGGTATGCACCGGTTCCCGGGTGGGGGACGGTGCCTGTGGATGCCGGGGGCTCCCCCGGCCCCGCCGCTGCGAAACGGAGGCCGTGATGGCCAGCACGACCCTGTCGGTTCCCGAGATCCACTGCGGGCACTGCAAGTCGGCGATCGAGGGCGCGGTCGGGCCGCTCGAGGGCGTGCGGACCGTCGAGGTCGACGTCGACGCCCGCAACGTCCACGTCGAGCACGACGACGCCGTCACCGTGCGCGCGCTCGTCGACGTCATCGAGGACCAGGGCTACGACGTGCCCGACCAGGAGGCGCTCGCGGGCTGAGCCCGCCGTCAGGCGGTCTTGCTGCGCCGTCCCTTGGCCGTCGCGGTCTCGTCGTCGTCCTCGGACTTCTTCTTGGACGAGCTCTTCGACCGCGTCGACTTCTTCGGCGCCTCCTCGGCAGCCTTCTCCTCGGTGGCCTCCGAGGTCTTCTTGGTCCGCGAGCGCGACCGCTTGGGCTTCTCCTCGGCGGCGGACTCCTCGGTCGTCTCGACCGTCTCCTGATCGCCGGTGGTCCCGGTCGCGGTCGCGGCCGTGGTCTCGGTACTCGCCTCGGCCGTGGCGGGCTCCTCGGCGGGCGCCTTCCCGCCGGCCGCCTCGACGCTGCGCCGCAGGGCGGTGAGCAGGTCGGTCATGTCGTCGCCCTCGTCGGCGGGGGCCGCCTCGGGGGTCGGGCGCCCGCCGCCGTGCTCGCGCTTGTACTCGATGAGGTCGACCATCGCCTGGCGGTAGTCGTCCTCGAACTGGTCGGAGTCGAACTCGCCCGAGAGGCTCTCCACCAGCGAGGACGCCATCTGCATCTCCTGGGGACGCAGGTCGACCTCGGTGCGCAGGGTCTCGAACTCCGGCTCGCGCACCTCGTCGGGCCACAGCATGGTCTGCAGCACGATCGCCTCCTCGCGGACCCGCAGCAGCGCGAGCGTCTCGCGCTGGCGCAGCGCCACCTTGACCACGGCCATGCGGTCGGTCTCGCGAAGGGCCTCGCGCAGCAGGGCGTAGGGCTTGACCGCCTTGCTCTCCGGCTCGAGGTAGTAGCTCTTGTCGAGCAGCAGGGCGTCGATCTGGTCCGACGGCACGAACTGCACCACGTCGATCTCGTGCCCGGACGCGACCGGCAGCGTCGCGAGGTCGTCGTCGTCCAGCATGATCAGCTGGCCGTCGTCGGTCTCGTAGCCCTTGGCGATCTCGGAGTACTGCACCTCCTCGCCGCAGACCGAGCACGTGCGCTTCTGGCGGATGCGGCCGCCGTCGCGCTCGTGCACCTGGTGGAAACGGATGTCGTGGTTCGTGGTCGCGGCGTACAGCCGCACCGGCACGTTCACGAGCCCGAACGACACCGCGCCGTTCCAGATCGCGCGCATCAGGGGCCCCTCTCGGCGGGCAGGTCGGTCGGCGCGGTGGGACGGCGCTCACCGTGCGTCGGCACCAGCATGCCCCACCGGCCCCATTCGTCCCAGTCAATGACGCGCCGACCCCGGTCCCCGTCATTGTCGGTCGGCGCAGGCACGATGGCCGCGTGCGTCCGATGCTCCCCGTCCCTGGCGACCTCCCGGTCGAGGGCGGCTGGAGCTACGAGGTCGACTGGGCGGGCGTGCGCCTGCTCGCCGACGTCGACCAGGGCGAGCTCACCCTGCTCACCGCCGAGGGCGAGGACGTCACCGCCCGCTTCCCCGAATTCGCGGGCCTCGTCGACGCCGTCGCCGACGGCCTGCTCGACGGCGAGGCCGTGATGCTCGACGGCGGCAGCCCGTCGGGCGAGGCCCTCGGCGCGCGCCTCCAGACCTCCGACGCCGGCCGGGCCCGTGCCATGGCCCGCGAGCGACCGGCGGTGTTCATGGTCTACGACGTCGTGCGGCTCTACGGCGTGCCCCTCGACCCGCGGCCGCTCGAGGAGCGGCGGGCCGTGCTCTCGCGCCTCGACCTCTCGCACTCGACCCGCATCCAGATCTCCCCGGCCTACGACGACGGCCCGGCCCTGCTCTCGGGGGTCATCGCCCAGCACCTGTCCGGTGTGATCGCCAAACGCCGCGGGACGCCCTACCGCCCGGGCGACTCCGGCGGCGACTGGATCCGTGTCGACCCCGCGCTCGCGGCCGGGCTGTCCGGGTTGTCCGGGCCGTCCCGGCCGCAGGGTGCCGAGGCGGCCCCGGTGCCACCGACCGGTCCGGTCGCCCCGCCGCCCTCGCGGCGACCCCGCCACGCCCGCCGCGAACGCACGCCCCAGCACGACACGCTCTTCTGAGGGCGTCGCGGCGCGCCGGTGGCCGTCGTCAGCGCGGCGCGTCATCGCCGTCTCCGCGGATCAGCACGGTCGGGGTCGCGCGACGGGGCTCCTCGATCAGGCGGCCGAGTCCGTCGGTCCCGGTCCGCGAGGTAGCGGGCCGCACGTCGACGGCCGTCGGGTCGGGCTCGGGTCCGGGCCCGACCAGCGCCGAGAGGTCGCGACCAGCATCCGCGGGCCGCGCTGGTTCCGTGGCGAGCGGCAGCAGGACGGGGCGGACGGTGCGGTAGCGCCGCCCCGACGGCGTGGTCCACAGCAGCGAGCCGTCGGGACCACGCGCGACGGCCCAGCCGGGCAGGTGCTTGATGCGGTGGTGGTGCCGGCAGTCGGGATCGAGGTTGTCGGCGGCGGTGCGCCCGTCGGGATCGAGCGGGTCGAACGGCACGACGTGGTCGAGGTCGCAGGCCTGCGCGGGCACGCGGCAGCCCGGGAAGGTGCAGGTGAGGTCGCGGTTGCGGACGTGCTCGGCCACCGCCGCGGGTGGTCGGTAGCGGCGGTGCCCGACGTCGAGGACGGCGCCGGAGACGGGGTCGGTGAGGATGCGACGCCAGGTCGCCCCGGCCTCCGCGGCGAGGGCCCGCGCGGCGTCGGCGGTGATCGGGCCGTAGCCGACGAGCTCGGCGGGTCGCTCGTCGAGCCCGAGGAGCGTGTCGGCGGAGACCACGACCCGGACCTGCACGTTGCGCGGCCACCGGACCGGGGCGCGACCTGCTGCGGTCGGCGTGGAGGTCTCAGGTGGATGGTCATCGGGGCACCGCGGTGCCGGCACCGGTGCCTCGGTCGGTGCGTCTCCTGCCGAGGGAGCCGGGGCGCTGCCGCAGGGAGGCGGGCAGGTGCACGGACCGTCTGCCGTCTCCGGGTCGGCGAGCGGCTCCCGCTCCGGCAGCCCGCCCGCGGCCGCGAGGGCGCCGAGGGCGACGAGGTCGGTCAGGGCGTCGGCCCGCCGGGCGTCGGGGGAGCGGTCGCCCTCGTCGTCCGCCGGCGCGACCCGGCGGGAGTGGGCGTCGATCGTGCGGTAGAGCAGCAGGGCCTCGGCGGCCGGCAGGTAGGCGGTGACCGTGGCCATGCCGTGGTCCTCGGCGCCGAGGTGCACCCCGCGCTCGCGGGCCGCGGCGCGCTCGCGCCGGCGCGCGCTCGTGGGGTCGCGACGCAGCGCGGCACGGCGGGCGGTGCCGGCCAGCTGGGCGGGGGTGCGGGCGACCTGGTGGCCCGCCGCGGTGCCCTCGAGCAGGTCGCGGCAGATGCGCTCGCGCAGGTCGGGCTCGAGGTCGAGCAGGACCGCGCCGATCGCGCGGACGTGGGCGAGCCCGAGGCGTCCGTCGAGCATCGCCTCGACCATGAGCGGCAGGCCGCTCACCAGGCTGACCGCCTCGTCGACGCGCCGGGCCGCGGTGCGCTGGGCGACCTGCCAGGTCAGGGCCAGCTCGGCGACCACGGAGTCGACCTCGGCGCCGACCCCGCCGACGTGGTCGTCGAGCGCGGTGCCCGGCGGGCGCCGCTCGGCGCGCTCGACCGCCCGGGACACGAGCGCCTCGACCGAGAGCATCTCCTGCGCCTGGGCCCACGCCGTCATCCGCGCCCATCCGGCGACCCGGTCGAGACCGTCGCCCGTGGCCGCCTGCCAGGCCGACTCCCCGTCCGTGGAGTGGTCGCCCGGGTCGGCACACGGGGCCAGCAGCTCGGCGGCGATCAGCTCGTCGGCCAGCTCAGGACCGGGGACGACGCCGGACCACGCGGCCGGCGGGCTCTCGTCCACGAATCCTTCGAACATGTGTTCGAGTCTACCGCGCGGGTCCGACACGCGAGCGCGGATTCGCTGGGACCGTCTCAGCTCTCCCGTGCCCCGGGCGGCGTCAGAGCCCGCCGGCCGCCTCGTCCGCGGCGTCCAGGGCCTCCGAGGTCCAGCCGATCACGCGTCCGCCGGTGCGGCCGAGCTCGCGCATCGTCTCCAGGAACTCGCCCGGCGTGCCCTCGAGGTCGATCCGGACCTCGCGGCGGGCGGTGCGGGCCTCGTCGAGCAGGGTGCGCCCCTGGTGGCCTGCCGAGAGCGTGGCCAGCAGCCCGCCGGTCGAGGCCAGCGACCCGCGCGCGGCGCCGAGCCGGCCGAGGGCGTCGTCCAGCGACGACAGCAGGGCCGAGCGGTTGCCCTCGGTCATCGCGGCGGTGAGCTCGGGGCGGGTGCCGGCGACGCGCGTGCCGTCGGTGAAAGAGCCGGCGGCCAGGGCGAGGGCGAGCTCGCCCCCGTCGGCGCCCACCGCGGCGAGCACCGCGGCGAACAGGTGCGGCAGGTGGGAGATGCGGGCGACCGCGAGGTCGTGCTCGTCGGCGGCGGCCGGGACGACCACCGCCCCGCACGCCAGCGCGAGGGCGGCGACGTCGACCCACACCTCGAGGTCGGCGTCGTCCTCGGTGGCGACGACCCACACCTTCTCGTGGAACAGCTGCAGCGAGCCCGCGTCCCAGCCGGAGAACTCCGTGCCGGTCATCGGGTGGCCGCCGACGAAGCGGGTCGCCGGCGCCCGGCGCGCCACCGCCTCGGCCACGGGGACCTTGACGCTCGTGACGTCGGTGAGCCGGCAGCCGGGGGCCTCGCGGGCCACGGCGGCGACCACGTCGTCGATGGCCGTCAGCGGCACCGCCAGCACGACGAGGGCGTCCTGCGCGGCGGCCCGGGCGAGCGCCTCGTCGACCGAGCCGGCGATGTCGTAGCCGTCGGCGGCGGCCTTCTCGGCGGTCGTCGTCGAGGCGGACGCGCCCCAGGCGTGGCGCCCGGCGTCGGTGGCGGCGCGCAGCAGCGACCCGCCGATGAGGCCGAGCCCGATGACGCACACCGGGCGCTGCTGGGCGGCGGCGAGGGTGGCACCTGCGGAATCCACGGCGCCGACGATAGGGCGACCCTCGAGAGTGAGGGCCATGCGCCCGAACGGGGTCCCGGCCCCGGATCAGCGCGGCCGGAGCGCGTCCAGGACGTACCCCGAGTACAGGGCCACCCCGGCGACCATCGCGTCCTCGTCGAACACCACGCGGTTCGAGTGGTTGGGCGGCGCCTCGACGGGATCGACGTCGGTCGGGCAGGCGCCGAGGAACGCCAGCGCGCCGGGCACGCGCCCGAGGACGTAGGAGAAGTCCTCCGAGCCCATGATCGGGTCTGGCATCGGCTCGACGAACCGTGACCCCAGCACCGAGCGGCCGACGTCGGCGACGCGGTCGGCGACCTCGGGGTCGTTGACGGTGACCGGGTAGCCGGCCTCGATGTGCACGTCGCACGAGCACCCGTAGGCCGCCGCGACGCCCTCGCACACCTGCCCGATCTGCTCGAGCACGCGCCCGCGGGTCTCCTCGGACAGCGTGCGCACCGTGCCCTCGAGCAGGGCGGTCTCGGGGATGACGTTGGTGGTGGTGCCGGCGCTGATATGGGAGACCGTGAGGACGGCGGGGTCGAACGCGCTGATCCGCCGGGTGATCATCGTGTGCAGCGCGCCCACCATGGCGGCGGCCGCGGGGACGGGGTCGAGCGCGTCGTGCGGTGCCGAGGCGTGGCCCCCGCGGCCGGTGACGCGGACGTGCAGGTCGTCGGACGAGGCCATGATCGAGTCGGGACGGGTCTGGAGCGTGCCCGCGGCGAGCCGTGACGTGACGTGCAGCGCCATCGCCGACTCGGGCACGCCGCCGGGGCCGTCGGCGGACAGCAGGCCCTCGTCGATCATCGTGCGCGCGCCGTGCGCGCTCTCCTCGCCGGGCTGGAACATGAACACCGTCGTGCCCGCGAGACGCTCCTGCCGTCCGCAGAGCAGCCGGGCCGCCGACGCGAGCATCGCGGTGTGCAGGTCGTGCCCGCACGCGTGCATCGCGCCCTCGACCTCGGAGGCGAACGGCAGCCCGGAGTCCTCCTCCATCGGCAGCGCGTCCATGTCGGCGCGCACGAGCACGGTCGGCCCGGGGTGCGCGCCCCGCAGCACGGCGGTGACGGAGCTGCAGTCGCGGCCGGTGTCGATCTCGAGCGGGAGCTCGCGCAGCGCGGTGAGGACCGCCGCCTGGGTGACCGGCAGCGTCAGCCCGATCTCGGGGTTGCGGTGCAGGGCGCGGCGCAGCGCGAGCGTGCGTGGCTGCAGGGCCCGGGCCTCGGCCAGCAGCGCCCGTTCGGGCGCCCTGTGAGCCGCACGACGACCACCCGCTCGTCGCTCCGGAGCACTCACCCGTCCGATCCTGGCACCCCTGTCGTGAGGTCGCGTCGTCCGCGATGCCATCCGTTCACCCGAGCGCGGTCGTCCGGACGCCCGCGGGCAGTGCGCCGACGACCGCCCGGCGCCCGTGACCTCGCCGGACTTCCACGTGGACACACCCGCCCCTACCGTAGAGCCATGGCAGGCCAGGGCCCTGGAGGCTCCACCGCGACACGCGGCGGCACGGGGACCGTCGCACCCCTCGACGGGTGGGCGGTGGCCGTCACGCGCGAGGAGGGGCGCTGGCGCGCGGTCGCGATGGACCGCGACAGCCTGGCCGACCTCGACGCGGCCATCAGCGCCCTGCGCGGCCTGCGCTCGACGGGGGCGGTGTTGGGGCTGCTCGACGTCGACGACGAGTTCTTCGTCCTCGTGCGCCCGAAGCCCGGCGGGGTGGCGCTGCTGCTCTCCGACGCCGTCGCCGCGCTCGACTACGACGTCGCCGCCGACGTGCTCGACCTGCTGCGCCTCGAGGTGCCCGACGAGGACGAGGCCGACGACGACCCGTGGCCCGAGGGGGACCTCGGCATGCTCGCCGATCTCGGTGTCCCCGAGGACGAGCTGGCGGTGCTGGTCGAGGAGATCGACCTCTACCCGGACGAGCAGCTCACCGCGATCGCCCGCCGCTGCGGGTTCGCCGACGAGCTGGCGAAGGTCGTGGAGACCGCTGCTCCCTGACCGGGAGACGGAGCAGGTGGAGGAGCACGCCGATAGGGGAGCTCGACCCGTCGACGACGAGCTCATGGGCCGGGCGCTCGAGGTCGCCCGGACCTCCGGTGACGACGTGCCCGTCGGCGCGGTGGTGGTCGACGCGCAGGGCCGCGAGCTCGCCGCCGCCGCCAACGCCCGCGAGGCCGCCGGCGACCCGACCGCACATGCCGAGATCCTCGCGCTGCGGGAGGCGGCGAAGCACCACGGCGACGGCTGGCGGCTGGGCGGTTGCACGCTCGTCGTCACCCTCGAGCCCTGCACCATGTGCGCCGGCGCGGCCGTCCTCGCGCGGGTCGACCGGATCGTCTTCGGGGCCTGGGAGCCGCGCACCGGCGCCGTCGGCTCCCTGTGGGACGTCGTGCGCGACCGGCGGCTCAACCACCGCCCCGAGGTGCTCTCCGGGGTCCGGGAAGCGGAGTGCGCTGCGCTGATGGTCGACTTCTGGCCCGGTCGAGATCGCGGGCAGACCGTCCCGTAGCCTTGTCGGCGGTAGCGTGTCCGAGCGGCCAAAGGAGCGCGCCTCGAAAGCGCGTGTGGGTTCTGCCCACCGTGGGTTCGAATCCCACCGCTACCGCACAGTGGAGGGCCTCCGGCCCCCCAAGCCCCCCGAAAGACGACGAAGGCCCCCTCCCGGACTCCGGGAGGGGGCCTTCGTCACGGACGGGTCCTAGTGGACGGCCTGCCGCGTGAAGTTCGGCGGGATGATCAGGTCCTCGGGCACGAGGTCGTGCACCGACTTCCTGCCCAGTCCCATGAGTCCCGAGCCGATGCCGCTGCGCAGGATCTCCAGGACGTTCTCGACGCCCGGCTGCCCCGCGGCGGCGAGGCCCCACAGGTAGGCGCGGCCGATGGCGACGGCGCGGGCGCCCAGCGCGAGGGCCTTGACCACGTCGCTGCCGCGGCGGATCCCGCCGTCGAGGATGACCTCGACGTCGCGGCCGACGGCGTCGACGATCCCGGGCAGCACGCGGATCGGTGCCGGGGTGGAGTCGAGGTTGTTGCCGCCGTGGTTGGACACCTGGATCGCGGTGGCGCCGGCGTCGACGGCGCGCTTGGCGTCGTCGATGCGGGTGATGCCCTTGACGCAGAACGGCCCGTCCCACTGCTCGCGCAGCCAGGCGACGTCGGCCCAGGTGGGCGGCGGGGTGAACATCCACTGGCCGTAGGCGCCGAAGAACGTCGGGGCGTCCTCGCCCTGGGTCGGGATGTTCGGCACTGTCAGGTCGGGGATCCTGCCCGAGCGCAGGAACTGGAGTCCCCACTTCGGGCGGGTGGCGCCCTCGGGGATGTACTTGAGGATCGTCTTCCAGTCCATCTTCTCCGGGATGGCCGGGCTGCCCCAGTCGCGGCCGTGGGAGAACGACCAGTCGAGGGTGACGATGAGGCCCTTGGCGCCGGCCTTCTTCGCGCGCTCGGCGCGGGCGGCGAGCGTCTCGCGGTCGCCCACCCAGTACATCTGGAAGAACGTGGTCGGGTTGGCCTCGATGACGTCCTCGACCGACCGGCTGGCGAACGACGACAGGCCCATGGCGGTGCCGGCGTGCTTGGCCGCACGGGCGACGGCGACCTCGCCCTCCGGGTTGACCGCCTGCACGCCCGTGGGCGAGATGATCACCGGCAGCGAGATCTCCTGGCCCATCACGGTGGTGGACAGGTCCTTCTCGAACGGCAGGTCGCAGACGTGCGGCAGGAACTGCAGCTCGCGGAAGGCGTTGATGTTGTCCTCGAGCGTCGCCCCGGCCTCGCTGCCGGCGACCAAGGCGCCGTACACCGACTTCGGGAGGTTCTTGCGGGCGCGCCGCTGTGCCTCGGCGACGGACTCGAACCACTGACCAGCCATGGAAACCCTTCCGCGTGACGTGCTTCATCGCAGCCTATCCGCGCGTCGCGCCGCGCACGGTGTCTGCGCGGACGGTCCGCGGGCCCTCCGTTCGGAGGGGTCGCTCACCGGTGTGGCGGGGGCCCGCTGGAGGCGCGCACGACCAGCTCGACGGGCAGCCGGTGCTCGTCGGCGGTCGCGGTCGGGCGCAGGAGCAGCTCCGCGGCGCGGCGCCCCTTCTCGCGGTGGGGCTGGCGGACGGTCGTCAGCGCGGGGTGCGCGTCGGCGGCGCCGGGGACGTCGTCGAACCCCACGACCGAGACGTCGCCGGGCACCGAGAGCCCCGCGTCGGCGGCCGCCGCCAGCGCGCCCAGGGCGAGCTCGTCGCTCATCGCGAGCAGGGCGGTGGGCGCCGGGTCGCGGGCGAGCAGGGCGGCCGCCGCGCGACGGCCCGCGTCGCGGCCGTAGGGGACGCGCTCCTCGACCGCGACGGCCGACCAGTCCTGCGCGGCGGCCTCGACCGCCTCGCGGTAGCCGATGAGCCGCTCGCGGGAGGCGCGGTAGCGGGCCCGGTCCTGACGGTCCCGGTCCGCGGTGCCCTCCCACCCGTCGTCGACCAGCGGCATGGCGATGACACCGAGCCGGGTGTGGCCCAGGTCGAGCAGGTGGCGGGCGGCCGACGCGGCGCCGCGGCGGTCGTCGATGCCGACGTGCCCGGCGTTCGGGAGACGCGGCCCGTCGACGACGACGAAGGGCAGGCCCCGGTCGACGATCGCGGCGAGCCTGCCGTCGATCGGCACGTCGCAGTAGCAGATGACGGCGTCGACGAGGGCCACGCGCGCGACCGCCCCGGCCGGCCCGCCGCTGATGAGCACGAGCGCGAGGTCCTCGTCCTCGCAGACCTCGCTGACGCCCTGGAGGAAGAGCACCGCGGCGGGGTCGCTGAAGGCGAACGACATCGGGTCCTCGTAGATGAGGCCCAGGGCGTTCACCCGGCCCCGCGAGAGCGTCGCGGCCAGGGGGTGCGGCCCGGCGTACCCGAGCTCGCGGGCGGTGCCCAGGACCCGGTCGCGCAGGGCCGCGCTGAGCCGCTCGGGGTGGTTGTAGGCGTTGGAGACCGTCGCCCGGGAGACGCCGAGCGCGTCGGCGACGGTCGCGAGCGTGACCCGCCCGCCCCGGCGCCCGTCGGTCTCCACGTCGTGATTCTCCCCGACCTCGGTGGCCGTCCGGGAGTCGACGGAGAAGTGAACCGGTACAACCGCACCTCGATCGACATCGGCGAACCTCTTGCGAGCCTCCCGTTTGAACCGGTTTAGTATCTCCCATGGGACTCCGACGTGACTGGTTCGAGCGGGCCCGGCGGGTGCTGGGGATCGGTGCTGCGGCCCGCGAGGTCGCGCGGGAGGCGGAACGCGTGGTGGCCCGGGCGGCCGCGCGGGACCGGCTCGCGGCGGTGGAGGGCGAGATCGCGTTCCTGCTGGCCGACGAGCGCGTCCCGGCCCGTGGCCGCCGGCTCCGGGCGCTGGAGCAGGCGCGGGACGACCTGCGCGCCGAGCTCGCCACGAGCCACGGCCCCGGGTGACCTCGCCCCACCGACACACTCCGAACGGCCGAACCGTCGGCGTCCCCTGGGCGAACGGTGCCCAGGAACCCGACGAGGAGGTGGCCGTGGTGGTCGAGGTGGCCCTGCCCGTGACGGCACCCCTGGCCCCCGTCCGCGAGGACGAGGTCGCCGCGACCCCGGTCGCCGAGGGTGGCGCGGCGGCGGCCGACGCCGCGCTCGTCCTGCGGCTCGGCGAGCGCGAGAAGGCCGCGCTCGACGAGCTGTACCAGCG
The DNA here is from genome assembly GCF_028737205.1 of Actinomycetospora lutea. Lineage (GTDB taxonomy): Bacteria > Actinomycetota > Actinomycetes > Mycobacteriales > Pseudonocardiaceae > Actinomycetospora > Actinomycetospora lutea. The sequence goes on from NZ_JAQZAL010000025.1 coordinate 51,605, forward strand.
CTACGGGCGGCCCGCGTACTCGCTCGCGCGCCGGATCTGCGGCGACGAGGGCCTCGCGGAGGACGTCGTGCAGGAGGTCTTCCTCGCGCTGTGGCGTGACCCGGGCCGGTTCGACCCCGGGCGCGGCACGGTGGCGAGCTGGCTCATGACCCTCGTGCACCACAAGGCCGTCGACGCGGTGCGTCGCGAGGCCACCCGCCGGCGCCACCACCCCACGACCGGGGAGCCCGACGAGGGCGTGCCGGCGGCCGGACCGTCGGCGGCGCGCCAGGCGCTCGGCTCGGTGATCGGCGAGCAGGTGCGCGCCGCGCTGCACCGGCTGCCCACCGAGCAGCGCACGGCCCTCGGGCTCGCCTACTACGGCGGCTACTCGCAGCGCGAGGTCGCCAGCCTGACCGGCGTGCCCATCGGCACCGTCAAGTCCCGCATGTTCGCCGGTGTCGCGCGCCTGCGGGTGCTGCTCGGCCCGGTGCTGGGGGCCTCGGCCGCCGACGCCCTCGGGGACTTCGCGTGACCACCTGCGCTCGGCGTGACGACGCCGTCGGCCACGCCTTCTCCGCCCTCGAGCCCGACGAGGACCGCGCGCTCGAGGCCCACCTGCCGCACTGCCCGGTCTGCCGGCGGGCCCGCGACGAGGCCCTGGACGTCGTGGCCGCGCTCGGCCGGGCGGTGCCGCCGCTCGAGCCGCCGGACGACCTGCGCCGGCGGGTCCTCGACGCGGCCCGCGCGGAGCCGGGACGCCGTCCGCGGCCCGCGGTCCCCGCGCCCCCCGTGCCCCCCGCGCCCCCCGCGCCCGACCCCGTCGCGGCCCCGGAGCCCCGCCGGCGCCGGGTCCTCACCGCGGTGGGCGGGCTGGTCGCCGCCGTCGTGCTGGGGGTCGGCCTGATCGTCGCCCAGGGGGTCCTGCCGACTCGGTCGACGCCCGCGGACGACCCGGTGACGGCGCTGGCCGACCAGGCCGACCGCGTGGTCGGCGACGCCCGCTCCCGCGACCCCGGCGCCCGCACCACGATCCTGCGCTCCGAGACGGGCACGCCCGCGGCGGTCCTCGTCGACCCGGGGGACGCGAGCACGCCGGTCCGCCTGGTCGCCCTGGATCTGCCGCCCACGGGCAACGCCCGCGACTACGTGGTCTGGGCGACCGGGCGGCCCGGCAACACGCCCGAGGCGGTGGCGGTGATGGACCCGGACGACGGGATGACACGCCCGCTCGCCGCACCGGACGGGCCCGCCTTCCCGGGTGACCCCGGACCGCGCGGCTGGGCCGTGTCGATCGAGCCGACCGGGCCGGTGCCCGCGCGGCCGTCGACGGTCGTCGCGATCGGCCTGGTGGCCGGCTGACGGGTCCTCATCCGCACGCCACCCCTCGTTCCACCGTTCGTCGCTGCTCGGTGGTCCCCGGTCGCAGTCCGCGCGTGCCGCGTCCGCGACGACGGTGTCAGCGTCGGACCGCGCGACTACCGTGGAACAGGCCGCCGATCACGTCGTCGGCGGGCAGCGCGACGGGTCGGGGAGGAGGCGCCGATGACGGACGTGGCGACCCTCGGGTTCTCGGGCGCCGCCCTCGGCACGACCGCCGGCGAGGCCTCGCCCGGGCGACCCATGCTCGCGAGCGCCGGCGACATCCCGCGCGGCGCCGGCTGGGCGTTCGAGTTCGTGTGGGACGGGCTGCGCTGCCTGGCCCGCACGGGCGCCGACGGTCTGGTCCTCGTCACCGAGGCGGGCCGCGACGTCACCTCGCATTTCCCGGAGCTCGGGGTGTCGGCGCCCTGGACGAGCACGGAGGGTCTGGTGCTCGACGGGGTCGTCGTGGCCCTCGACGGGGTCGGGCGCCCGAGCGCGGGCAAGCTGCGCCGCCGCGCCCGGGTCGCGCACCCCTCGGAGATCCTGCAGGCCCGGGTGCCCGTGTCCTTCTACGTCTTCGACGTGCTCGAGGTGGCCGGCGCCTCGACCCGTCGGCTGCCCTACCGCCAACGTCGCGAGCTGCTCGCCGAGCTCGACCTCTCCGGGAGCCGTGTCGTGATCCCGCCGTCCTTCACCGGTGTCGACGCCGACGCGGTCGTGAGCACCGCGCGGCGCTACGGGCTCGACGGTGTGGTGGCGAAACGGCTGGAGTCGACCTATCAGGTCGGCCGGCGCTCGCGCAGCTGGATCGAGGCGCCCGTGCGGCGCACCCAGGACGTCGTCGTCGGCGGCTGGATCCCCGCCCGTGACCGCCCCGGCACCGTGGGCGCCCTGCTGGTCGGCGTGCCCGGCGAGTCGGGGCTGAGCTACTCCGGCCGGGTCGTCACCGGCGTCACCGCGGCCGCGCGCCGCGAGCTCGACGGGATCCTCACGCCGCTCGAGCGCGAGGTCAGCCCGTTCGCCACCGCGCTGCCCGAAGGTGAGGGCGGCGCGGTGCACTGGCTCGCGCCCCGCCTGGTCGGGCAGGTCGAGCACCGCCGCTGGACCGCCACCGGCCTGCTCGAGCGGCCCACCTGGCAGGGCCTGCGCGCGGCCCATCCCGCCACCGTCGCCGCGCCGGTGCTCTCCGCGCCCGTGGTCGACACCGACCTGGAGCTGGACGACCTGGAGACCGCCGAGGTGCCCACCCGCCGCACCCCCGCGACGCCCGCCGACGTCGTCGCCGTGCCGTCCGCCGAGGACGTGGAGTCGGCGCTGCGCTCGCGGTTCTCGGCGCACTTCGTGCACAACACGCTCACGGCGATCGCCTCGTACGTGCGCACCGACCCGGGCCGGGCGCGCGAGCTGCTCACCGAGTTCGCCGACTTCACGCGCTACTCGTTCCGCTCGGGCGGCGAGCTCACCACCGTCGGCGACGAGCTCCACAACGCCGAGCGCTACCTCACCCTCGAGCAGGCCCGCTTCGGGCAGCGGCTCCGCGCCGAGGTCGCGGTGGCGCCCGAGGTGCGCCACGTGCTCGTGCCGCCGTTCGTCGTGGCCCCGCTGGTGGAGAACGCCGTGCGCCACGGCATCGAGCCGGTCCCGGGCGGCGGCTCGGTCAGCGTCTTCGCCTCCGGCTCCGGGTCCGACTGCGTGATCACGGTGTCCGACGACGGCGCCGGCATGGGCCCGGAGGCGACGCGCACCGCCTCGCAGGTCGACCGCCGCCACGGCGGCATCGCCGAGGTGTCCCGCCGGCTGCACGCCACGTTCGGCTCGCAGTGCGACGTCCACGTCGACACGCGACCCGGCGTCGGCACGGCGGTGCGCCTGCGGCTCCCGGCGATCACGGCGTCGGCGGCCGAGCCGAGCCGGGTCCTGGTCGGCTAGCACCCGCCCCGGGCCGGGCCGGACGGCTCGTGCCGCCCGGTCCGCCGCGGGCCGTCAGTCGTCGTCGTCCACGACCACGGGGTCGGCCGCCGCGAACGGCGCGGCGGCGAGCAGCCCGGCGCCGCAGAACGCGACGATCGAGGCAGAGCGTCGGAACATGAGGGGTCTCCTCGCGATGGGTGAACGAAAGAGACCGTTCGGCACATCTGCAGCTGCGATGAACCCCGCTCTCCGGGGGCCGGCAATCGGTGCGACGAAGGGCCACCGGAAAGCGTGGCGGTCGAGTGAACGGGACGGGCGGTGGGGTGCGCGCCGAACGGTCCTCGGGACAGGAGGAACGGTGCGGAGCCGGGGACGGGAGAGCCGGGGCGTGGAGGCGATCGCGATCGACTGGTCCGGCGACGCACGGGCAGCCCACCGGCGCATCCGCGTGGCGACCGCGCGCCCGGGCCGCCTGCTCGCGGTCCGGGCCGGTCTCGACCGCGCGGGGGTCGCCGACCTCCTGCTCGAGCGCGCGGCGTCCGGGCCCGTCGTCGCGGGTCTCGACTTCTCGTTCGCGCTGCCGGCCTGGTTCGCGCGCGAGCACGGGTGCGGCGACGTGGCCGCGCTGTGGGAGCTCGTGGGCCGCGAGGGTGAGCGCTGGCTGCGCGAGTGCCGGCCGCCGTTCTGGGGCCGTGGGGCGACGCCGCGGCCCCCGGCCGACCCGGCGCGACCGCGGTTCCGCGTCACCGAGGAGGCCGTCCGCGCCGACGGGCTGACCCCGACCTCGACGTTCCAGATCGGCGGGGCCGGCGCGGTGGGCACGGGCTCGCTGCGCGGGATGCCGCACCTCGCGCGCCTGCGCGCCGCCGGCTTCGCGGTGTGGCCGTTCGACGACGCCGGGCCCGCGACCCTGGTGGAGATCTACCCGCGCGTGCACACGGGGCTGGTGGTCAAGCGCTCGCCGGCGGCGCGACGCGGGGCCGTGCGCGCGGACCCGCGCATCCCCGCGGCGCTGCGCGACGACGTCGTGGCGAGCGAGGACGCCTTCGACGCCGCGGTCTCGGCGCTGGCGATGGCCGAGCACCTCGACGCGCTCCGGTCGCTGCGCGCCGCGCCGCCGGGGAGTGCCGAGGCGATCGAGGGCGCGCTCTGGCGCCCGTGACCCCGTCAGCGGCGGCTGCGCACCGCCGGCGCCGGGACGTCCCGGAACGCCTCCCGCACCGCGCGGCGCGGGTCCGCCGAGCGGATCTCGGCGAGCGGCTCGCGCAGCTCGTCGAGCTGGCGGCGGACCTCGGCGAGGTCGGCCGCGGTGTCGACCTGCTCCCGGACCGACGCCGCGTAGCCCTTCACCTGCGTCGCGGCGCGGGCCAGCGACCGGATGGCACCGGGGAGGCGCTCGGGGCCGATGACGAAGAACCCGATCAGGGCGAGCAGCACGAGCTCACCCATGCCCAGTCCGAGCACGGGTCACCTCCCTGTCGAGAGCGGGTCGGGATCGGCGTCCGGGAGCGGCGACGGGCTGTCGTCGTCGAGGTCCTCCCAGCCCGGGCGGCGACGGGCCCGGCGGCGGTCGTGGAGGCGGCAGACCTGGATGGCCAGCTCGAGCAGCACACAGAGCGCCGCGCCGAGGACGGCCATGGAGATCGGGTCACCGCCCGGCGTCGCAATCCCGGCGAAGAGGAAGGCGCCGAAGATGATCCCGCGTCGCCAGCTCGCGAGCTTGCGGTACGAGACGACCCCGACCCGGTTGAGCATGACCACGACCAGCGGGGTCAGGAACCCGACGCCGAACACGACCATCAGCGACAGGACGAGCGAGTAGTACTCGTCGCCGCGCAGCGCCGTCGTCTGGACCGAGTTGCCGATCCCGAGCAGGAAGCTCAGCGCCTGGGCGACGACGAGGTAGGCCAGGACCGCGCCGCCCGCGAACAGCACCGACGCCGTGCTGACGAACAGCACCGCCCCGCGCCGTTCCGCGCGCCGCAGCCCGGGGGTGACGAACGCCCACAGCTGGCCGAGCCACCCCGGGGCCGACAGCACCACCCCCGCCGTCGCCGCGACCTTGATGCGCAGCAGGAACTGGTCGAACGGGCCGGTCGCGAGCAGGCGGCAGTCGGTGCCGTTGAGTCCCGCCCGCGCCGAGGGGGGCAGCGAGCAGTAGGGCTCGATGAGCAGCGAGCCGAGGCTCGGCACGCCCGGGAACGCGTTCTCGTACCAGACGAACCCGACCACCGTGCCGACGGCGATCGCGGCCAGCGCCCAGGCCAGGCGGCGGCGCAGCTCGAGGAGGTGGTCGAGGAACGACATCGTCGCCTCGGGGTCCCGGCGCCGTCCGGGCCACCACCGCGTGAGGCGGTGCGTGAGCGTGGGCACGGGGTCAGACCGTCGTGCCGTTCGAGGTCCGGGTCGGGACGGCCTCGACGGGCGCCGCCGCGGTGTCCTGCGGGAGCTCCTTGGTCGCGGTCTTCTGGGTGTCGTCCTCGGTCAGCGCCGAGGTCTCGGCCTTGAAGATGCGCAGCGAGCGGCCGATGCCGCGGGCGGCGTCGGGCAGGCGCTTCGCGCCGAACAGCAGCAGCAGGACGACGAGGATGATCAGCCAGTGGGACGGGCTCAGGGCTCCGGTCATGACGGTTCCTTCCGGGGAGCGTGCGGGGGAGCGGACGGCGCCGGACTCACATGTTCTCGGCGCCCTGCTTGATGGCCTCGCGGATGCGGGCGTAGGTGCCGCAGGCGCACATGTTGCGGATCTCGTCGATGTCGTCGTCGGTGACCGACCCGCCCTCGGCCTGGACCTTCTTGACCAGGTCGACCGCGGCCATGATCTGGCCGGGCTGGCAGTAACCGCACTGGGGCACGTCCCGGTCGATCCACGCCTCCTGCATCGGGTGCAGGTCGGCGCCGACGGTGTCGGGCAGGCCCTCGATGGTGGTGATCTCGTCGGTGGGCCGGATCTGGCCCACCGGGACCGAGCAGGGGTTGAAGGCGCGGCCGTTGATGTGGCTGGTGCAGGCCTTGCAGACGTTGATGCCGCAGCCGTACTTCGGGCCGTTGATCTTCAGGAGGTCGCGCAGCACCCAGAGCAGGCGCACGTCGTCCTCGACCTCGACGGTGACCGGTCGGCCGTTGACCTTGAAGGTGTGGGGAGGCATGCGGGGCTCCTCAGCTCGCGGGGTTGAACGCCGGGCCGGCGGCGGACGGCGTGGGGTAGGCCGTCAGGCCGTCCACGGGCGACGGGGGGAGCGGCGGGACGACGGGCTTGACCTCGAACGGCACGTCCTTGGTGTGGCCGATCGGGAAGCTGGTCGGCATCTCGCCGACGGCCCGGGCGTAGGCGCAGGCCACCGCGGCGGTCGCCGCACCCACCGCGAGCTCGCCGGCGCCGCCGGGACGATCGCCGCTGGGCGGCATGACGATCACGTCGATCTCCGGCGGGGCGTTCCAGTGCCGCGTGTAGCGGTAGTCGTCCCAGCTGCCCTCGAGGAAGTTGCCGTCGCGCAGGTGCAGGCTGCCGGTGAAGACGTGGGCGATGCCCGTCATCACCCCGCCCTCCATCTGCGCCTTGAGGCCGAGCGGGTTGATGGGCAGGCCGACGTCGACCGCGACGGTCACCTTCGTGACCCGGGGGCCGGTGGTCGCGCCGGCGATCTCCCGCTCCGCGGTCGCGGTGCGCGTGTCGACCTCGACGAGCACGGCGACCGAGCCCTTGTACTCGTTGTGCACGACGACGCCCTGCGCGACGCCCTCGGGCAGGTCGCGACCCCAGTCGCCCTCGTCGCGGACCGTCTCCAGGCACGCCTTCGCGCGCTCGTCCTCGACGCGTTCGAGCCGGAACTCCATCGGGTCCTCGCCGATCCGCGCGGCGAGCTGGTCGACCATGAGCTCCTGGGCGGGCCGGAAGTCCTGGTTGTTGAGGTTGCGGACGCTGCCGGTGGCGAACCGGTCGAAGTCGAAGATCTCGTTGTAGCCGAGCGCGATCGCCCCCAGGTCGTACGGGACGCTGGCGGTGAGCAGGAAGACCGTCTGCGAGAGCGTGAGCTCGTTGGCGAACGGCAGCTTCGCGGCCTGCGAAGTGATCATGTCGCCGAAGGACTCGGTGTAGTCGGTGGCGACGCTGGTGTGCCGCTGCTCGAAGCTGACGACCTCGCTGCCGCTGAAGGAGGCCCGCACCCGGGAGATGCACATCGGGTGGACACGACCGGCCCGGCACTCGTCGGCGCGGTGCCACATGAGCCGCACCGGCTTGCCGATCTCCTGGGACACTCGCGCCGCGTCCAGGGCGACGTCGCTGAAGAGGCGGCGGCCGAAGGCGCCGCCGCCCCGCGGCACATGGACGGTCACCTGCCCCGGGGTCATCCCGAGCACCTGGGCGATCTGGGACTGGGTGACGATCGGGATCTGGCTGGGGGTCCAGATCTCCGCCTCGCCGTCGCGGACGTCGGCGATGGCGACGTTCGGCTCCATCGCGGCGTTGCTGCGCCAGTAGAAGACGAACTCCTGGTCGATCGTCTCGACCGCCCCCACGCCGTCGAGGGCGCCGGTCGCGGGCTCGGTGACGAGCGGGAGGACCCCGCCGGCCTCGTCCAACGGGCCCGGCGAGGGCAGGTTGGCCGGCGCGTCCGCCGCGCGGAGCTGTTCCAGGATCGTCGCGTCCGACTCGTCGTCGACGTTGCCGCCGCCCCAGGTGATGTCCAGCGCGTTGACCGCGTCGATGCACTGCCCGAACGTGCGCGCGCGCACCGCCACCGCCGAGGACGTGGTGCCCCGGCCGGGCTCGGCGTCGGTGGAGATCTCCACGACGTCCGTGACCCCGGGCATGCCCTTGACCTCGGCGAGGTTGTCGACCGACTCGACGGTTCCCTTGATCGTCGGCGGCCGGGCGATCATGGTCGGCAGGGCCTCGGGGACGTCCAGGTCCATCGTGTACTTCTTGCGCCCGGTGACCGCGGCGAGGACGTCGTCGCGGCGCTGCGGGGTGCCGATGACCTCGAACTCGTCGACCGGCTTGAGCTCGGTGATCGCCTCGCGGGTCACCGAGTTCGCCGCCGCGGCGGCCAGCTCGGCGAAGGGGACGCTCGAGCCGGCGGTGGAGAGCACCCGGCCGCCGGTGGTGCGGAGGTTCTCGGCCTCGTCGCCGAGGATCGTCGCCGCCGCCTCGACGAGCTGGCCGCGGGCCAGCGCCGCCGCCACCCGGACCGGCGTGTAGATGGAGATGACCGAGGCCGAGCCCTGCGTCTGCTGGTTGAACAGCAGCTCCGGGCGCGCGTCGGCGAGGGTGACGTTGACGTCGGAGACGTCGATGCCCATCTCCTCGGCGATGAGCATGGCGGCCGTGGTGGTGATCCCCTGGCCGCTCTCGGCCCGCGGGATGCTGAACGAGACGGTCCCGTCCTCGTTCACCACGATCGTGATGAGGTTCGCCGTGGGGCGGGTGGAGTCGAGCAGGAGGTCGGAGAGGTCGTAGACCTCCGACACCTCGGGCGTCGGCGAGGGCAGCGCCTGCGCCTCGAGCACGCCGTCCGCGGTCAGCTTCACCCCGACCGCCAGCGTCGGCGCGGCGATCAGGTAGCCGAGGAACCGGCGCCGCTGCATGCCGCCGGGCGCGCCCGCGGAACTCTTGTTCGCGACCGGACGACGTGATGGACGCGGGGCAGTGCGGTGCTTGGCCGGCATGGAGGTCCCTTCGGGCGAATCCGGAGGAGCCGATCGCCGCAGTGGTGGGGAGCTTGAAGGAGTAACGAAGTGGGTCACGCGAACGTAACGGGTGACTGTCAAGATCATTAAACGTGGTGTCGCCCGCACGGACGAGCGGCCGGGTGGCCGCGGTCACCGGCACCTATCCGTCCCCCGTTCGAGGCAGGATGGGAGGTCCGGGGGGACCAGCGGCATGCGGCGAGAGGGAGGAGCGCGGGGTGAGCCTCGGGTCAGGTCCGGTCCGCGTCGGGATCGTCGGCGCCGGCGGGCGGGGCCGCCTGCACGCCCGCGCCGTGGCGCGCGTCGGCGGCCGGGTCACGGCGATCGCCGAGCCGGTCCGCGAGCGGCGCGAGCGGCTCGCCGACACCCACGACGTGCCCGCCGCCGCCCGGTTCGCGCACTGGACCGACCTCGCCGAGCGCGGGGCCGACCGCGTCGACGTCGTCGTCATCGCCACCCAGGACCACGATCACGCCGACCCGGCCGTCGCCTTCGCGGAGCGCGGGGTGCACCTGCTCTGCGAGAAGCCGATCGCGCCCGACGAGCCGGAGGCCCGGCGCGTCGCCGAGGCCGTGCGCCGCGCCGGCGTGCAGTTCACGATCTCCCACCCGCTGCGCTACGCGCCCTCGACCCGCGCGCTCGTGGCCGCGCTGCGCGCCGGGCGGATCGGCGACCTCGTGTCGGTCCAGCACCTCGAGCCCGTCGGCACCTGGCACTTCGCGCACTCCTACGTGCGCGGGTCGTGGCGCCGGGAGGACCTCGCGTCGTCGTTGCTGCTCGCCAAGTGCAGCCACGACATCGACCTGCTGACCCACCTCGTGAGCGACCGGCCCACCCGGCTCGCGTCCTTCGGGCGCCTGAGCCACTTCCGCTCCGACCGCCGGCCCGAGGGCGCGGGGACCCGGTGCCTGGACTGCGCGGTCGAGCCGACCTGCCCGTACTCCGCGCCGCGGATCTACCGCTCGTGCCTCGGCGACCCCGACTGGGAGCACCAGCTGCTCGGCGCGGTCACCGACGTGCCCACGCCCGAGGCCCTCGACGAGGCCCTGCGCGACGGCCCGTACGGCCGCTGCGTGTACCGGTGCGACAACGACGTCGTCGACCACCAGGTCGTCGCGTTCGAGTTCGACAGCGGCATCACCGCGACCCACACCGTCACCGCGTTCTCCGCGCAGGCCCCGCGCCAGACGCGGGTGTTCGGCACCCACGGCGCGGTCGAGGCGAACGGGGGCGTGCTGCGCTTCCACGACTTCCGCGCGCACCCCGACCGGGCCGTCGAGACGGTGAGCGTCGGTGACGGCCGGGCGCCGCACCAGGAGGGCGACGAGGAACTGGTCCGCGTCTTCCTGCGCGCGGTCGCCGACGACGATCCGGCCGGCAACCTGACCGGTCTCGAGGAGGCGCTGACCAGTCACCGCATCGTCTGGGCGGCGGAGCGCGCGCGGCGCTCGGGGGAGACGGTCGCGATGACCTGGGAACCGGCCGCGGTGTGTCGATGAAGGTCGGCGTCACCGTCCCCAACTTCGGCCCCGCGGCGACCGCCGAGTCGCTGCGCGCCTGGGCGGCGGTCGTCGAGGACGGCGGGTTCGACTTCCTCATGGTCGGCGACCACGTCGCGGCCACCCCGGACGTCACCGCGGCCTACCCCGGCCCGTTCTGGGAGCCGCTGACGCTGCTCGGCTACCTCGCGGGCGTCACGCGCCGCGTCGAGCTGGGGACGACGGTGCTCGTCGTGCCCTACCGCGACCCGCTGCTCACCGCGCGCAGCCTCGCCGGGCTCGACCAGCTCAGCGACGGCCGCCTCATCGTCGGCGTCGGGGTGGGCTGGGCGGGCGACGAGTTCGCCGCGCTCGGCGTGGACCCGTCGCGCCGCGGCGAGATCACCGACGAGTACCTCGACGCGCTGCTCGCGCTGTGGGCCGACGACGTCGTGAGCTTCGCCGGGCGGCACGTCGCGTTCACCGACGTCGACACCCGGCCCCGGCCACGGCGCCGTCCGCACCCGCCGCTGTGGATCGGCGGCAACGGGGCTCCGGCGCGACGGCGGGCCGTCCGCTTGGGCGGGGCCTGGGACCCGCTGCGCTCGCCCGCCGGGTGGCTGCGCGCGACCGGGCTGCCGGCCCTGCAGGCGGCGGCCGAGGAGGCCGGGCGCCCCGTGCCCGCGCTCGCCCCGCGGGTCGTGCTGCACCCCACCGCCGAGCGCCGGCCCGACGACGACCGCCTCGCCGGCGAGGGCCGCCCCGACCAGATCCGCGCCGACCTCGAGGACCTGCGCGACCTCGGCGCCACCCACGTCCTGCTCGACACCCACCGCGACGCCGCGTCGGCGGCCCGGGACGACCACGCCGCGCAGCGCGCCCTCGTCGAGGACGCGGCGCGCTGGATCCGGGGCTAACCGCGGCCCGAGACCAGGCTCTCCCACGCCCGGCGCCGCGCCTCGGCCAGCGCGCCCCACAGCGGCGCGCTCTCGCCGAGCGCCCCGGCGACGACGGGCACCGCGCGCGGCGCCAGCTCGGTGACCGTGGCCTCGACCCGGGGGCGCAGCCCGGGAATGAGGCCCACCGGGCCGCCCAGGACCAGCATCGCGGGGTCGACGCACGCGCAGACGGCCACCGCCGCCTCGCCCAGCGTGCGCCCGGCCCGCTCCAGCGTCGCGTCGTCGACCTCGCCGGCGGCGGTGAGGCCGTGGGCGGCGACGGCCTCGCCGAACCGGAAGCGCCCGGAGCCCTCGCCCAGCGGGAGGTAGCCGATCTCGCCGGCGAGCCCCCGGGCGCCGCGGACCAGCACCCCGTCGAGCACCAGCCCGAGCCCGACGCTGTGCCGCTCGCCGACGTAGAGGTAGGCGAACGTCGAGGTCCCGACCGCGGCGCCGTGGTCGCGCTCGGCGAGCGCGGCGAAGTTGACGTCGTTGTCGAGCACGACCATGGCGGGGTCGATGTCGTGCACGTCCTCGACGCCGACCACCCCGGCGGGGAAGGCGGACTCGTGGAGCTCGACCACCCGGCCCGTCGCGGGGTCGACGGGGTTGGCGATCGACACCGCCACGGCCCGCACCGGGCGCCCGTCGGCGCGCCAGCGCTCGCCCAGCGCGGCGAGGACCTCCTGCAGGCGCGGGGCGACGCGGCCGTCGTCGGGCGGGTCGTGGTCGGCGCGCTCGAGGCTGCGGCCGGCGAGGTCGCCGACGGCCGTGCGCACCACGGTGCGGTTGATCTCGACGGCCACGACGACGCCGGCGCCGGGGGCGAGGTCGTAGAGGGTGGCGACGGCGCCCGGCACCCCGGAGCGCGGGCCGACCGCGACGAGGACCGCGTCGGCCTCCAGGCGGCGCACCGCCTCGCTGATCGCGGGCGGCGAGATCGCCGTGCGGCGCGAGAGCTCGGCGCGGGTGAGGGGGCCGTCCTCGGCGGCGAGGCAGTCGAGGATCGCCCGCTCGGTGGTGGCGCGGCGCAGGCCACTATGTGGGGACGTGTGCGGGGACGTGCCCCGGGCTGTCTCCTGCTCACGATCGGCCATGGCACCTCCTGCCGCCCGCGTGCAGGGTAGGACCCCGCGTCACACTCCGGCGTCGTCCTCCCGGAAGACGAGGCCGAGCTGATCGCCGGCCTCGGCGAGCACGCCCTGGACGGCGAGGGTGTCGTCGAGCGGCATCACGGTGCTCTCGACGCGGCCGGCGCGCAGGCACTCGGTGACCTCGACCAGCTCGTGGAAGTAGCCCGCGCCCGTGGCCGGCAGCTCGATCGTCTCGCCGGGGTCGTTGGTGTCGTGGTGCAGGACGATCGTGGTCGGGTGGTGGAACCGGGGGAGCACGTCGATCCAGCCCGTCGTCCCGAACACCCGCGCCTGGCCGGGCGAGGGGCTGTGGAACGACGTCTGCAAGGTGGCGTAGCGGCCCTCCTGGAAGGCCAGCAGCATCGCCCCGTCCGCGTCGACGCCGGTGGTCTCGCGGGACGCGAGCGCGGTGACGCGGTCCGGGGTGCCGAGCACCATCTGCGCGAACGACACCGGGTAGACGCCGAGGTCGAGCAGCGCGCCGCCGCCGAGCTCGGGGGCGAAGAGGCGGTCGGTGGGATCGACGTCGCGCACCGTGCCGAGGTCGGCCTGCACCGAGCGCGGCTCGCCGATCTCGCCCTGCGCGATGAGCTCGCGCATCCGCACGACGGCGGGCTGGAAGCGCGTCCACATGGCCTCCATCGCGAACACCCCGCGGGTGCGCGCGGTGTCGACGACCCGCCAGGCGCCGGCGAGCGTGGCGGTGAACGCCTTCTCGACCAGGACCCCCTTGCCGGCCTCGAGGCAGGCCACCGCGAGCTCGGCGTGCTGCGGGTGGGGCGTCGCGATGTAGACGACGTCGACCTCGGGGTCGTCGACGAGGGCGCGGTAGGAGCCGTGGGGCCGCGCGTTCGGGGCGCCGTGGGTCTCGGCGAAGGCCCGGGCGCGCTCCTCGGAGCGGGAGCCGACGGCCGCGAGGACGGCGCCGTCCACCAGGGCGAGGTCCTCGGCGACCTTCCCGGCGATGCGGCCGGGCCCGGCGATGCCCCAGCGGATGTCCGACATGCGGCTCACTGTGTCAGCGCGCCCGGTCACGACCCCGGGCGGGCCAGCAGGTCGACGTCCTGCGCGGTCCCCGACACCACCAGCTCGCCGTTCTCCGCCCGCAGCTCGGTCGCGGTGATCTCGAACGGCAGCCGGCCGGGGTCGACGCTCGTCGAGAAGCCCGAGAGCTGGCGGCGCAGCGCGGCGGCGGCCACCTGCCCGGCCGCGCCCGCGCCGCCCTCGGCGCGGATGTCGCGGGCCTGCAGGGTGATCCGGCCGCCGGAGAGCCGGAAGGTGGCGACCACCTGGACCTGCACGGGCTGGCCGCCGATCGTCCTCGTCGAGGTCAGGCGGACCGCGTTCGCCGGGTCCACGTCGGCCAGGGCGCTGCTGCTGCCCGAGGCCCCGGAGTCGTCGGCCGCGGCGTCGGCGCGCAGTTGCTCGAGGTCGGCCGCGGTGAGGGGCTCGATCGTCAGGTCGCCGACGTCGAGCAGGCGGGCGAGGTCGGTCGGGTTGACGCGCGCCGAGGCGACGACCTGCTCGGCGGGGATCTCGCGGACCTGCCCGTTGATCAGGCTCGCCGTCGGCAGCGACACCCCGGACAGGTCGGCGGTCAGCGTGACGTCGCGCAGCTCGCCGTACTGGATGCCCGGCGCCGAGAGCCCGACGTCGTCGTAGCGCCCGGACAGGGCCTGGGTGAGGAACGGGAAGCCGCGCACGTCGACGTCCGGCGGCGCGGGCAGCGACAGGGCGTCCTGCAGCGCCGCCCCGACGCGGTCCTCGGCGACCCACCGCGCGCCGAAGTCGACGCCGACGACCACGGCGACGATCACGAGCAGGCTGATGAGGCATCCGCGCACGGACCACACGGTGTCATCGCGGCGGAACGTGACGGGGCCCGGGGCGGCGCGTCGCCGGTCGAGGCGCGCGACCCGGCGGGTGGCGCCCGGCCCCCGGGGCGGGCGGCGGGGCCCGCTGCGCCGATCGGCCTGACTCCGCGCCGATTCCCGCCCATTCCGCGTGGCGGACGGATCCGGCGGGCACCACCCGGCGTTCCTGGCCGTCTCCACCCCGCGGGACGGCGCCGGCACGAGGACGGGAGGGCGCCATGGCCTCCGACCAGTTCGGCGGGCACCCGCCGATGATCTCCGACGCCGTCGCGGACTGGTGCGACGACGTGTTCCGCATCTACGGCGAGGTGCTCGACTCCCAGCGCCGCCTCACCGTCGCCCTGATCCGGTCGGCGGCGCCGGTGCTCGACGTGGGGGAGCGCGCTGGTGAGAAGGCCGCCGAGGGCGCCGAGCGCCTGTCCGCGACGGTGCAGGCGCGGCGCGCGGGTCCGCGCGACGACGACCGCGGCGCGGCCGGGTCGGGCGGCGGGGTCCCCCGCATCACCGACGCGCCACCGGCCCGCGAGGAGGACGGCCCGGGCAGCGTCCCACCGGTCGGGGGTGAGATCGACACCGCCGACGCCGGGGACGAGGAGATCGCCGATGTCCTCGCGGCGGAGACGGACGCGGTGGACGTCGCCGACGACCTCGAGGCGGAGCGGGGCGGGAGCGGCGTCGAGGGTGGCGAGGAGGCCGGGGTGATCGGCGACCCGGAGGCCGTCACCGAGGCGGCCACGGAGACCGATCCGGGGACCGATCCGGAGACCGGCGCCGAGACCGACAGCGGGACCGACAGCGGGACCGGCAGCGGGACCGACACCGGGACCGACACCGAACTCGACGAGAGCACCCGGCCGGCGTCGACCGGGTCGAAGGGCTCGAACGGCTCGCCGCGACGTCGCAGCTCGGGCGCGAAGCGGCCGTCCGGGTCGTCGCGGCCGGCGCGGCGCGCGACGTCGGGCAGTCGCGAGACGTCGGGCTGAGACAGCGACGCCGGCCGGGCCCTCGCGGGCTCGGCCGGCGTTTCCGCTGCTCAGCGGGTGCGGAGGATACGGGATTCGAACCCGTGAGGGTGTGAGCCCAACACGATTTCCAATCGTGCGCCTTAGGCCGCTCGGCCAATCCTCCGCGGGAGACGATACAGCGTGCGCGCGGGCCGACCCGGGGGCCGGGTCCCGGCGCCCGTCTCCGTTAGAGTGGGCACCGGACCCCGCGCGGCGTCCATCCTGTGAACTCCCCCAGGGCCGGAAGGCAGCAAGGGTCAGCGGGCTCTGGCGGGTGCGCGGGGTCCCCTTTCGTCTCCGGGACCCTCCCCTCGCCGTCGGACCCCCCGCGTAGCCTCGCCGTCGTGGCCGGGACACGCAGCGAGAAGGGGAGCACGCCGATAGGGGAGCTGGACCCATGAGTCTGGCGCTGTACCGCAGGTATCGACCATCGACGTTCGCCGAGGTCGTCGGGCAGGAGCACGTCACCGACCCGCTGCGCACCGCCCTGCTGGCCGGGCGCATCAACCACGCCTACCTCTTCTCCGGGCCCCGCGGCTGCGGCAAGACCTCCAGCGCACGCATCCTCGCCCGCTCGCTCAACTGCGTGCAGGGCCCGACGCCCGATCCGTGCGGCGTCTGCGACTCCTGCGTCGCCCTGGCCCCCAACGGCCCCGGCTCCCTCGACGTCACCGAGATGGACGCGGCGAGCCACGGCACCGTCGACGAGGCGCGCGACCTGCGCGACAAGGCCGCCTACGCCCCCGTGAGCTCCCGCTACCGCGTCTTCATCATCGACGAGGCGCACATGGTCACCACGGCGGCGTTCAACGCGCTGCTCAAGGTGGTCGAGGAGCCGCCCGAGCACCTCATCTTCGTCTTCGCCACCACCGAGCCGGACAAGGTGCTCACCACCATCCGCTCGCGCACCCACCACTACCCCTTCCGCCTGCTGCCGCCGAGCACGCTGCGCGGGCTGCTCGAGCGCATCTGCACCGACGAGGGCGTGACGGTCGAGCCGGCCGTCTACCCGCTGGTCGTGCGCGCGGGCGGAGGCTCGGCGCGCGACTCGCTCTCGGTGCTCGACCAGCTGCTCGCCGGCGCGGACGACGCCGGCGTCACCTACGCGCATGCCGTCGGCCTGCTCGGCGTCACCGACGTGGCGATCCTCGACGACGTCGTCGACGCGCTCGGGGCCCAGGACGGGCCGGCGGTGTTCGGGGCGGTCGACCGTCTCGTCGAGGCCGGGCACGACCCGCGGCGCTTCGCGGCCGACCTGCTGCAGCGGCTGCGCGACCTCATCCTCGTGCAGGCCGTCCCGGACGCCGGGGAGCGCGGGCTGGTCGACGTGCCCGCCGACGAGCTCGAGCGCATGGTCGACCAGGCCCAGCGCCTGGGTCCGGCGGCGCTCGCGCGGCACGCGGAGCTCGTGCACACCGCGCTCACCGAGATGCGGGGCGCCACGGCGCCGCGCCTGCTGCTCGAGCTGGTCTGCGCGCGGATGCTCCTGCCCGCGGCGTCGTCCGAGGACGCGGCGATGGTGCAGCGCCTCGAGGGCGTCGAGCGGCGGCTGGCGCTGGGCGCCACGGGGGCGCCGGCCGGACCCGGCGCCGAGGGTGCCGACGAGCCGGCGCGCTTCACGCGCCCGTCGCAGCGCGGCGGCGAGTCCGAGGACGGCGCATCCCGGGAGACGACGTCCCGGCAGGCGTCGCGGGCCGACGACCTGGACGCCACCGTCGCCCCGCCCACCGACCGCCCGACGGCCACCGTGGCGAGCAGCGACGACCCGCCGCGGGACGTGCCGCGGGAGACCCCGCGCGAGGCGCCCCGCGAGCCGCAGCGAGCCCCGGCGCGGCCACCCCAGCAGGACACGCCCCGGCAGGACGCGCCCCGGCAAGACGCGCCCCGGCCGGCGGCCGCCGGTGCCATGGACGCGGCGGGGCTGCGGCGGGTGTGGCCCGAGGTCATGAACCAGGTCCGCGAGCGCAACAAGCCCACGCACGCGCTGCTGCAGAACGCGACGGTCACGGCGGTCGAGGGCACCACGGTGACGCTCGGCATGCCGACCCCGCCGCTCGCCCGCCAGCTCTCCCAGCCCAACCGGGCCGACCACGTCGCCGCGGCGCTCGGGGCCGTGCTGTCGGGGCAGTGGCGGGTGGAGGCGGTCCACGGCACCGGGGACGGCGGCGGGGGCGGTGGCGCCCGCCCTGAGCCCGCCCGCCAGCGTCCCGATCCGCCGCGCCGCCCCGAGCGGCCCCGCCAGGAGCAGCCGGCGCCCGAGCGCCCGGCGGAGGCGCCGCGCGAGCAGGCCCGCGAGTCGGGGCCCCGCGAGATCCGCCGGCCGAGTCGTCATGCCCCCGGGCCGTCGGAGGTCCCCCCGCCACCGGAGCCGCCGCCCGAGGACGGCGAGGTCACCGAGGAGGACATGTACAACGAGGCGGCCGCCGACCAGGGCGGCGCCGGCGCCGGGGTGCGCGTCGACCCCGAGGAGGCGGCGATGGAGCTGCTGACCTCGCAGCTCGGGGCCCGGCGGGTCGACGGGCGCTGAGCGACTCAGCGCACCGCCGCGGGCCGGCGCCGGGTCGAGCAGCCGGACGCCGACGACGGCGAGGCCCGCGGCCAGCACGATCCCGGCGGTGGTCGGGGCGTCGAGGGCGATGCGCTCGCCGAACCACGTCGCGCCGACGGCCGTGGCGACCAGCGGGTCGGCGAGCAGGACGATCGTCACCACCGGCCCGGCGCGGCGGGCCCGGGCGAGCGCCCGCTGGCTCGCCACGAACGACGCGGGGCCGACACACAGCAGCAGCACCGCGGCGAGGGCGTGCTGCGGGTCGGTCAGCACGGCCGCGGGGTCGCGGGCGACGACCGCGAGCAGGGACGCGGCGAGCCCGTAGCCCGCCCCGCAGGCCAGCGCGAGGCCGAGTCCGCCCGACCGGCGCCGGCGCCCACACCAGACCGGCGAGGACGACCGCCCCGACGCCGACCAGGCTCAGCAGCACCGGGGTGCTCGCGAGGTCGACGCCGCCCGCCGCGGCGACGGGCCCGAGCAGCACCACCACCAGGAGCGGGCCCAGCACCGCGAGCCCGGTACCGACCAGGGGGCCGCCCCCGGGCAGGCGGCGGGCCAGCAGGGACTCGCCGACCGTCGTCCACGCGACCGCCGTCGCGAGCAGCGCCTGCACCACGACCACCGGGCCCTCGGCCAGGGCCACCGCCTGGAGGGCGCTCGCCCCGACCGAGCCGCCCGTCCCGGCGAGCCACCAGGGCCGGCGCAGGAGCCGCCGGTCGGCTGCGCCGCCGAGCTCGTGGGTGGCCCGCTGCTGGGCGACCACCGCCGCCCCGGCCGCGGCGGCCGAGGCGACCGCGAGCAGCGCCGCGAGCACGGCTACCCCGCCGCGGCGAGCGACCGCTGCGGGGCGCGCCCGCGGCGCCGTCGCCCGCCGCGACCGTGGTGGACCGAGGAGCGTGACGCGTCCGCCGCCCCGGCGACCAGGGCCACGAGCACGTCGGCGGCCGCCATGAGCTCGGGGACGTCGTCGCGCCAGCCCAGCGTCACCACACGCTCCCGTCCCGCGAGCCGGGCGCGCAGCCGCGCGTTGCGCCCGCAGGCGACGACCGACCACGCCCGCGGGTGCCGGCCCAGCGCGTCGACCGTCCTCTCGACCTCGCCCATCCCCCAGCGAGCCCGAGACGAGCAGCGCCGTCGGGGCGTCCTCGGGCACGCCGAGCTCGCGGCGCACCCGGCCGCGGGTCGCCACGGGCACGGGGCGCGAGAAGCGCGGCGCGCACAGCGGCCCGACGCTGCGCAGGGACACGCCGTAGCGGGCGCCGTCGGCGGCCGTGGCCTCGGTGACGGTGAGGTGCTCGTCGAGCCCGGGGTGGCACCAGAGGCGGTGCGCGGCGGGGTCGGTGAGGTACGCGAGCGCCGGGAGGGCGAGGCGCCCGTCCGCCCGCAGCGCGCCGAGGGTCTGACCGGCGAGCGGGTAGGTCGCCACCACGGCGTCCACGTCGCGCGCCGCGTCGAGGACGGGCTCCTCGGCGAGCGTGGTCAGCCGCCGCGTGACGACGCTCGCCGGCCGCCGCGGGTGCTCGAGGTCGGTGAAGATCCGGTCGAACACCGCGGGGGTGTGGCGCACCGAGGGCGCGTAGAGGTCGCGCAGGGCTCGCCGGCCCCAGGCGGGGAGCAGGTCGGTCCAGTCGAGCACGTGCGCGTCCACGCCGCGGCGGTCGAGCCGCCGCACGAGCTCGCGGGCGGCGCCGTGGTGGCCCTGGCCGATCGCGGCGCTGAGGACGAGGACCCGGGGGCGTTGAGACACGCCCATACCGCAACCCAGTCGTCGGGTCGGGGGATGAACGCGCGGTGAGCGCCGGTGATGGATCGCGTGGCCGGTGGCCCCGCGAGCGTCACCCCGCGAGCACCCGTCCCAGGAACGCGACCGCCCGCGGGTAGGCGTCGAGCCGGTTGACGCGCTTGGCCAGCCCGTGGCCCTCGTCGTCGTAGACCGCCATCTCGACCTCGACGCCGTTGGCCCGCACCGCCGCGGCGACCTGCTCGGCCTCGGAGAGCGGCACGCGCGGGTCGTTGGCGCCGTGGATGACGAACAGCGGCGCGCGCACGTCGCCGATGCGGTTCAGGGGCGAGGCGCGCTCGAGGAACTCGCGGTCGCGCTCGAGCGAGCCGTACTCCCGCTCGCGGTGGGCGCGACGGTAGGGCGAGGTGTTCTCGAGGAAGGTCACGAGCGAGGAGATGCCGACGATGTCGACGCCGGCGGCCCACAGCTCGGGCTGGAAGGCGACGCCCGCCAGCACCATGTAGCCGCCGTACGACCCGCCCCACAGCGCGGCGCGCGCCGGGTCGAGCCCGAGGCGGGGCAGGAAGGCGTGCAGGGCGGCGAGGTCGGCCACCGAGTCGAGCCGGCGCTCGACGTCGTCGAGCGAGTACCAGCGCTTCCCGTAGCCCACCGACCCGCGCACGTTGGGCACCAGCACCGTGTGGCCGTCGCCGACCAGCGCCTGCACGATCGCCGAGAACGAGCGCACCGACTGCCCCTCCGGGCCGCCGTGCACGATCGTCACGCTCGACCCCGTCGGCCGTGCCGGCGAGTAGACGAAGCAGGGCACCGTCTCGCCGTCGGGCGTCGGGACGCCGTGGCTGGTGGGGTCGACGAGGTCCAGGCCAGGAGGAAGTGTCGCGGCGAGGGGTTCCCGGGACGAGGCGGCGACGGCGGCGCGCCCGCGCCCGGCGTCGACGATGAGGACGTCGGCCGGCGTCGCGGGGTCGGTCCAGATGATCGCGAGCCCCGTGGAGTCCGGCGCCCAGCGCGGCGCGGTCAGGAAGTCGGCGACCCCGCCGCGCAGCTCGGGGGGCAGCGCCACCGCGCGCAGGAAGGTGCCGTCGACGTCGTGCACCGCCAGCCGGCTCGCGCCGTCGTCGTCGGTGACCACGAGCAGCAGGCGGCCGTCGGGCGACAGGCGCGCGGACACGTCGTGGGCGTCGTCGGTGACCAGCCACGTCAGGGCGCCGGTCGCGACGTCGAGACGCGCGACGCCGAGGTGGTCGCGGCCGGAGTCGGTCGTGATCACGGCGGCGTCGCCGTCCGGCAGCCACTCGGGGGAGAGGTAGCGGGCGTGCTCGGCGGCGTCGGTGAGCTCGGTGACGGTGTCGCCGGCGAGCAGCAGGACCTGCGAGCTCAGCGCCGGGACTCCCGGGCGGGTCATGAGGGCCCGGGCGCCGTCCGGAGAGATCGCCGCGTTGCCGACCATGCCGCCGCCGTCGTAGAGGACGGTCTCGGCGTCGTCTTCCGGCCCGGCGTCGACGTCGCGGACGACGAGGTCGAAGTCGACCCCGTTGCGGCGGTTGGTGGCGTAGACGACGCGCCCGCCCTCGAGGACCTCGACGAGGCCGTGGATGTGCTCGGGGTCGTGCACGAGCGGCGTCAGCCCGTCCTCGCCGACGGGGTCGGTGACGGCGTCGGGGTCGAGCAGCGAGAGCTGCGCCCGCTCGTTGCCGCCCGCGTCGTGGGAGACGACGACGCGGCGCCGGCCCGGGAGGTAGCGCCCCGCGACCGCGCCGGGCAGCGCCGTGAGCGGCACGCGCCCGCCGTCGGGGCGCAGCTCGACGAGCTGGACGGACCCGGAGGCGTCGTGTCCGGCGAGGATCCGGCCCTCGGCGTCGACGTCGAAGGCGCGCCAGGTGGTCGCGTCGAGGAGGCGGTGCAGCAGGGTGTCGCGCGCGGTGGTCATCGCCGTCGAGCCTGCCTGGTCGCGGGGTGCGGCGGCGAGCGCGGCGGCGTGGTTACGCTGGTGACGTGCAACCCGGTCAGAACCCTGAAGGCATGGACATGGGCGCGCTGCTGCAGCAGGCGCAGGCGATGCAGGAGCAGCTGATGTCCGCCCAGGCGGAGCTGGCGGAGGCCGAGGTCACCGGCCAGGCGGGCAACGGCCTGGTCACGGTCACGCAGACCGCCGCCGGCGAGATCCGCGCTGTGACGATCGACCCGAAGGTCGTCGACCCGGACGACGTCGAGACGCTGCAGGACCTCGTCGTCGGCGCGCTCGCCGACGCGGCCCAGGCGGCGGCCGACCTGCAGGCCGAGAAGATGGGCCCGCTCGCCGGCGGGCTCGGGGACATGGGCGGCGGGCTGGGCCTGCCGGGCCAGTAGTCCCCCCGACGCGTAGCATCCAGCACAGCACGCCGATAGGGGAGCCGGACCGAGGAGAGCCGTGTTCGAGGGGCCGGTCCAGGACCTCATCGACGAGCTGGGCCGGCTGCCCGGCATCGGCCCGAAGAGCGCCCAACGCATCGCGTTCCACCTCCTCGCCACCGAGGAGGCCGACGTGACCCGCCTGCAGGAGGCCCTGCAGAAGGTCAAGGTCGGCGTGGTGTTCTGCGAGGTCTGCGGCAACGTCTCCGAGCGGACCCGCTGCCGCATCTGCAGTGATGCCCGGCGCGACGCGGCGCTCGTGTGCGTCGTCGAGGAGCCCAAGGACGTCATGGCCGTCGAGCGCACCCGCGAGTTCCGCGGTCGCTATCACGTGCTGGGCGGGGCGCTCGATCCGCTCTCGGGCATCGGGCCCGACCAGCTGCGGGTCCGCGAGCTGCTCACCCGCATCGGCGGGGCCGGCGACGAACCGGAGATCACCGAGGTCATCCTGGCCATGGACCCCAACACCGAGGGCGAGGCCACGGCCACCTACCTCGTGCGCCTGCTGCGCGACTTCCCGGGCCTGACGGTCACCAAGCTGGCGTCCGGTCTGCCCATGGGCGGCGACCTCGAGTTCGCCGACGAGCTCACGCTCGGCCGCGCCCTCGCCGGTCGCCGCGCCCTCTAGCCGGTCAGACGCGGAAGTCCCGGCCGCGCGCGGGTGTGCGGCCGGCGACGATCACGTCCTTGTCGAGCGCCATCTCGGCGCGGTGGAGGCGGGCGCTGCGACGTCGCGTCGCCTCGCGGTGCATCGAGATGCCCACGAGCACACCCACCACGAACAGGGTCCAGAAGACAACCACCGCCACGATGATCGTCATGGCGGTCATCGGACGGCGCGGGTGATCCCGCGGCGGCGCCGTCGGCGCTCGCCCCCCGTTGCTTCCATGATCAGTGCCTCCCGTCGAGTCGTGCGGTCCGTTGTGCGGACCACGGCTCCGGCGTTCCAGCTCCGGTCCTCCTGAGAGTGCTGTGTGCCAGACCACCACACAAGCGAATTCTGCAATTGCACACAACGATTGCGTGACGGCATGGCCGTCCGCGGTCTACCGTGTGCAGACTGACACCGGCACGGGGGGAGCCGGCGACACGCCCGACCCCGGAGGCGGTTCGATGACCTGGTCACCCGGCCCCGTGGTGACGCGCCGCCGCCTCGGGGGCGAGCTGAAACGCCTCCGCGAAGGCGCGGGTCTGAAGCTCGAGGACGTCGCGCGGAAGCTCGAATGCTCGCCGTCGAAGATCAGCCGCCTCGAGAACGGCAAGGGCGTGCCCCGCTGGCGCGACGTGCGCGACATGCTCGAGGTCTACGGCGTGCCCGAGGGCGATGAGCGCGAGCGCTTCCTCGACTGGGCGAAGTCGGGGCAGGCGCGGATGTGGTGGTCGAGCTACCGCGATGTGATGCCGCCGGCGATGGCCACCTACGTCGAGTTGGAGTGGGACGCGCGCGGGCTCACGGCCTACGAGCCGCACATCGTGCACGGTCTCCTCCAGACTCGTGACTACGCGCGGGCCGTTCTCCAGGCGAACTACGGCTCCCACTCCTCGTCGCACGCGATCGAGCGTCTGGTCGAGGTGCGCATGCGGCGTCAGGAGGCGTTGGCGGCAGGCCATGGCCTGTCCTTCGCCTGCGTGCTCGACGAGTCCACGCTCCATCGTGTCGTCGGCTCCCCTCGCGTCCAGCGCGAGCAGGTGGAGCACCTGATCGCCGTGGCCGAGGCCGAGCACGTCGAGGTCCGTGTGCTGCCGTACTCGGCGGGCCTGCTCCCGTCGAGCCGAGACTCGTTCGCCAAGCTCGAGTTCTCGGAACCGGACGTCGACGATGTTGTGTGGCTCGAGCAGCCCGGCCCCGCAGGGGAGTTCTTCGCGGCGGCCGACGATGTCGAGGACCGGATCGCCCGTCTCGCCGCGATCCACCGAGCGTCGCTCCCCGAGAAGGACTCCGTTGCGCTGATGAAGGACGCCGTTCGGCGCATCGGCGATCTCTAGCCCGGGGGTCGTTGCACCGGCCACGTCGGCGTCCGAGAGACTCCCGCGCACCGTGCTCGCCTCGAGAAGGGGTCTCAGTGATCGTTCGCACCAGCAGCTTCTGCACGGACGGAAGCTGCGTCGGCGTGGCGCTCGATCAGGACGAGGTGCGGGTCGTCGACACCAAGTCGTCCGAGGCGTTGCGCTTCACGCCTGCGGAGTGGAGCGCGTTCGTCGCCGGCGTCAAGGCCGGCGAGTTCGACCTGCCGGGCTAGAGCTGGTCGCGACGGTGTCGCGGCCCCGGTGGCGGGTCCCCCGCCCGATGGGGGATCCGCCGCCGGTCCGGCGGGGCGGACCGGCGAACCCGTGTCCCGGGGACACGGGTCGCCGATCACCGTCCGGCCCGCGCAGGCAAGATCTTGCTCAGCGCATCGCGCGGTTGACCGCCGACACGACGGCCTTGAGCGAGGCCGTGAGGATCGAGCCGTCGATCCCGATGCCCCACACCTCCACGTCACCCACGGCCGCCTCGACGTAGGCGGCGGCGCGCGCGTCGTCGCCGGCGGACATGGCGTGCTCGGCGTAGTCGAGGACCCGCACGTCGTAGCCCACCGACGCGAGTGCGTCGACGAAGGCGGCGATCGGGCCGTTGCCGACCCCGGTGACCTCGTGCAGGTCGCCCTCGACCTTCAGCGTCGCGCTGAGCTCCGCCTTGCCGTCGTCGTGGGTCTGCACACGCGAGCTGACGAGCTCCAGCGGGACGCGACGCTGCAGGTACTCCTCGGTGAAGATGTCGTACATCTCCTTGGCGGAGACCTCGCCGCCCTCGGAGTCGGTGACCTCCTGGACGCGCCGCGAGAACTCGATCTGCAGACGCCGCGGCAGGTCGAGCTGGTGCTCGGTCTTCATCAGGTACGCGACGCCGCCCTTGCCCGACTGCGAGTTCACGCGGATGACGGCCTCGTAGGTGCGGCCGACGTCCTTCGGGTCGATGGGCAGGTAGGGGACCTCCCACCGGTGGTCGTCGACCGCGTGCCCGGCGGCCTCGGCCTCGACGGCCATCGCCTGCAAGCCCTTGTTGATCGCGTCCTGGTGCGAGCCGGAGAACGCGGTGAACACCAGGTCGCCGCCCCAGGGGTGGCGCTCCCCGACGGGCAGCTGGTTGCAGAACTCGACGGTGCGGCGGACCTCGTCGATGTCCGAGAAGTCGATCTGCGGGTCGATGCCCTGGCTGAACAGGTTCATGCCCAGGGTCACCAGGCAGACGTTGCCGGTGCGCTCGCCGTTGCCGAACAGGCAGCCCTCGACACGGTCGGCGCCGGCCTGGACGCCCAGCTCGGCGGCCGCGACGCCGGTGCCCCGGTCGTTGTGCGGGTGCAGCGACAGGATGATCGAGTCGCGCCGGGCCAGGTTCCGGTGCATCCACTCGATGGAGTCGGCGTAGACGTTCGGCGTCGCCATCTCCACCGTGGCCGGCAGGTTCACGATCATCGGGCGCTCCGGCGTCGGCTCCCAGACGTCGCCGACCGCGTCGACGATCTCCTTGGCGTAGGAGAGCTCGGTGCCCGTGTAGGACTCCGGCGAGTACTGGAAGCGCCAGTCGGTGTCCGGGCGCTTCTCGGCCTCGTCCCGGACCAGGCGAGCACCGTCCACGGCGATCTTCGTGATCCCGTCGCGGTCGGAGCGGAAGACCACGCGCCGCTGCAGGATCGAGGTCGAGTTGTAGAGGTGCACCACGGCGGAGTGGGCACCCTCGAGCGACTCGAAGGTGCGGGTGATCAGCTCGGGGCGCGCCTGCGTGAGCACCTGGATGCGGACGTCGGCGGGTACGGCGCCCTGCTCGATGATCTCGCGGACGAAGTCGAAGTCGGTCTGCGAGGCGGCGGGGAAGCCGACCTCGATCTCCTTGTAGCCCATGCGCACGAGCAGGTCGAACATGCGCCGCTTGCGGGCCGGCGACATCGGGTCGATCAGGGCCTGGTTGCCGTCGCGCAGGTCGACCGCGCCCCACAGCGGCGCCTTGTCGATGACCTTCTCCGGCCACGTGCGGTCCGGCAGCGAGATCTTCTCGACGACGTCGGCGAAGGGCTGGTAGCGGTGGACCGGCATGCGGCTCGGCCGCTGCGTGTTCCACGCCGGCTGGTCGGCCGGGATGTCGCCGTCAGGATGGACGACCGTCGAGCGGATGTCGGCGATGGGCTCGTCGTTGACGGGCGAACCCGGGGTGATGCTCATGGGATGTCGCGCTCCTGCCTGCTGCACTGCGAGGGATGGCGACCGGCAGCGCGCATCACCCGCGGCGAGGGGCCGGTCTGTTCAGACCCCGCCGCGGCGGCGAAGGAGCAGTCCGTGGACTGCGTGCGCGCGAGACATCGCGCTCCACGGTAGACCCGCGTGACCTCGGCCCGGTACCCCGGGCGCCCGTCCGGGGCCGCGTTGACCTGCTGATCATGCCGGTGAGCAGCGAGGACGAACCGCTCGTGACACAGGTCGCAACCCTGGCTACCGACGGGTCACTTGGCGTGCCATCATGACCCGCATGGCGCAGGATGCGAGCACGGACACCTCCGAACAGCGGCGTTCGCACACCGGAGAGGACCTGCGCGCGCTCACCCGTAAGGTCCTGACGGTTGCCGCCTCGGTGATCCGCATCCTGACCGTGCTCTTCGCGGCCATCCTGGTGATCCACGTGATCCTCTCGGTGGCCGGCGCGAACCCCGCCAACGGCATCACGATCTTCTTCAGCGACCTCGCGTCGAACCTCACGCTCGGCATCGGCGACCTGTTCATCCCCGCGAGCGAATCGCTGCGGATCATCCTCAACTTCGGTCTCGCGGCCGTCGTGTGGATCGTGATCGGGATCGTCGTGTCGAAGCTGCTCAACGCCATCGCGCCGTAGGGACACCACGCGCCGGGAGTGGGGCTGCTCCCACCTCGTGACGGGTTCTGCCTCGGATAGGGTCGGCGTGATTCACCGACCAGGTCGTGGAGGTCCGTCGCGGTGGCACTCGTCGTCCAGAAGTACGGCGGCTCGTCCGTCCAGGACGCGGAGCGCATCCGCCGGGTGGCCGAGCGGATCGTGCGCACCGGCAAGGACGGGCACGACGTCGTGGTCGTCGCCTCCGCCATGGGCGACACCACCGACGAGCTGACCGATCTCGCCACGCAGGTGCACCCCAGCCCGCCGCCGCGCGAGCTGGACATGCTCCTGACGTCCGGCGAGCGGATCTCGAACGCGCTGCTCGCCATGGCGATCAACGCCCAGGGCGGGCGGGCGCGCTCGTTCACCGGTTCCCAGGCCGGCATGATCACCACGGGCAAGCACGGCGACGCGCGGATCGTCGACGTCACGCCCGGCCGCATCCACGCCGCACTCGCCGAGGACCACATCGCGCTCGTCGCGGGCTTCCAGGGCGTCAGCGTGGACTCGAAGGAGATCACCACCCTGGGCCGCGGCGGCTCGGACACCACGGCGGTGGCGATGGCCGCCGCCATGAAGGCCGACGTCTGCGAGATCTACACCGACGTCGACGGCGTCTACTCGGCCGACCCGCGCATCGTCCCCGACGCGAAGCTGCTCGAGACCATCACCTACGAGGAGATGCTCGAGATGGCCGCGTGCGG
This sequence comes from Actinomycetospora lutea, assembly GCF_028737205.1. GTDB lineage: Bacteria > Actinomycetota > Actinomycetes > Mycobacteriales > Pseudonocardiaceae > Actinomycetospora > Actinomycetospora lutea. The sequence goes on from NZ_JAQZAL010000025.1 coordinate 79,250, forward strand.
GGCGAAGGTGCTGCACCTGCGCGCCGTCGAGTACGCGCGCCGCGAGAGCGTGCCCCTGCGGGTGCGCTCGTCGTACAACGACAAGCCCGGCACGACGATCGTCGGGTCCATCGAGGAGCTCAGCGTGGAACAGGCGGTCCTCACCGGCGTGGCGCACGACCGGTCCGAGGCGAAGGTGACCGTGGTCGGCGTCCCCGACCAGCCCGGGTACGCGGCGCGCATCTTCCGCGCGCTCGCGGACGTCGAGGTCAACATCGACATGGTGCTGCAGAACATCTCGCACCTGCAGACGGGCAAGACCGACGTGACCTTCACGCTGCCGGTCAAGGACGGCCCCCGTGCCGTCGAGGCCCTGAGCGCGATGAAGGCCGAGGTCGGCTTCGAGGACGTCCTCTACGACGAGCACGTCGGCAAGGTGACGCTGGTCGGCGCGGGCATGCGCAGCCACCCGGGCGTCACCGCCACCTTCTGCGAGTCCCTCGCCGTCGCGGGCGTGAACATCGAGATGATGAACACCTCGGAGATCCGCATCTCCGCGCTGATCCGCGACACCCAGCTCGACGACGCCGTGCGGGCACTCCACTCCGCCTTCGACCTCGGGGGCGACGAGGAGGCCGTGGTGCACGCAGGAACGGGGCGATAGTGGGACACGAAGCGCAGCGAAACTGGACCGGGAGGACGCCGTGACCACACTCGCCATCGTCGGGGCCACCGGTGCGGTCGGCTCCGTCATGATCGACATCATCGACGCGCGCGAGAGCGTGCCGTGGAGCGAGATCCGGCTCATCGCCTCGCCCCGCTCGGCCGGCAAGCGCCTGCGGGTGCGCGGCGAGGAGATCGAGGTCGTCGCGCTCTCGCCCGACGCCTTCGACGGCGTCGACATCGCGATGTTCGACGTCCCCGACGCCGTGAGCGCCGAGTGGGCGCCGGTCGCGGTGGCCAAGGGCGCGATCGCGGTCGACAACTCCGGCGCCTTCCGCATGGACCCCGAGGTGCCGCTGGTGGTGCCCGAGGTCAACGCCGACAAGGCCCACGAGCGCCCCAAGGGCATCGTGTCCAACCCGAACTGCACGACGCTGTCGATGATGGCCGCGCTCGGTGCCCTGCACCGCGCGTTCGGGCTGCGCGAGCTCGTCGTCGCGAGCTACCAGGCGGCGTCCGGCGCGGGCCAGGAGGGCATCGACCGCCTGCAGTCGGAGCTCGCGGCCGTCGCGGGCAAGGGCGTCGGGCACCGGCGCGGGGACGTCGCCGAGGCGATCGCGTCGGCCGGTCTGTCGACCGAGTCGCCGTTCAACGCCCCGCTCGCGCTCAACGTGGTGCCGTTCGCCGGCTCGCTGCGCGACGGCGGCTGGACCTCCGAGGAGCTCAAGGTCCGCAACGAGTCGCGCAAGATCCTGGGGCTGCCCGACCTCAAGGTGTCGGCGACCTGCGTGCGCGTCCCGGTCGTCACCACGCACTCGCTGTCGGTCCACGCGACCTTCGACACCGAGGTCGACGTGGCCACCGCCCACCAGGTGTTCGCGGCCCAGCCGTCGATCGTGCTGGTCGACGAGCCGGAGGCGAAGCGCTTCCCGACGCCGGCCGACGTCGTCGGCGAGGACCCGACCTACGTGGGCCGCGTCCGCCAGGCGCTCGACTTCCCGAACACCCTCGACTTCTTCGTGTGCGGCGACAACCTGCGCAAGGGCGCGGCGCTGAACACCTACGAGATCGCCGAGGAGCTCGTCCGGAGCTGACCGACGTGACCCGGTTCCCCTTTTCTTGACCCGTTCCAGTCTGGGTGGCAACGTGGGTCGATATGACGCCACCGACCGGTTCCCAGGACGACGCGGACCTCGCTCCGGTCGTGCCTGAGGCCGGACCGGCCCCGGACCCGCGCCACCACGTCGCCGACCCGCGGGCACGCCTGCGGGCCGCCGGCCTGCGGGTCACCGCGCCGCGTCAGGCGGTGCTCGGGGTCCTCGGCGAGTACCCGCACTCCACGGCCGAGACCGTGGCGTCGACGGTGCGCGCCCGTCTCGGGTCGGTGAGCACCCAGGCCGTGTACGACGTCCTCGCCGCCTGCGTGGACGCCGGCCTGGTGCGGCGGATCGAGCCGGCCGGCTCGGCCGCGCTGTACGAGACGCGGACCGGCGACAACCACCACCACGTGGTCTGCCGCTCGTGCGGCGCGACGGCCGACGTCGACTGCATCGTCGACCAGCGGCCGTGTCTGACCCCGTCGGACACCGGGGGCTTCGTCGTCGACGAGGCCGAGGTCGTCTTCTGGGGGACGTGCCCGACGTGCGTCGCGGCCGGAGCGGGTACTCGGGAATCTCGGCGCGCCGTCCGCGGCGCCGTCGCGGTCCTGCACGAGAGCCCACCACCACGCTGAGAGGCGAACGTGACCAATACGCATCGCTCCTACGCCACCGATGACGCCGGGATCCCGGCGCCGAGCCACGAGTTCTCCGCCACGGTCGGGGCCAACGGTCCTCTGGTGCTCCAGGACCACTACCTGATCGAGCAGATGGCGAACTTCAACCGGGAGCGGATTCCCGAGCGTCAGCCGCACGCCAAGGGCAGCGGCGCGTTCGCCAAGTTCGAGGTCACGCAGGACGTCACCGCCTACACCAAGGCCGCCGTGTTCCAGCCCGGCGAGGTCACCGAGGGGATCATCCGGTTCTCGACGGTCGCCGGTGAGCGGGGCAGCCCCGACACCTGGCGCGACCCGCGCGGCTTCGCCCTCAAGCTGTGGACCCGCGAGGGCAACTGGGACATGGTCGGCAACAACACGCCGGTCTTCTTCATCCGCGACCCCATGAAGTTCCAGAACTTCATCCGCTCGCAGAAGCGCCTGGCCCGCAACGGTCTGCGCGACCACGACATGCAGTGGGACTTCTGGACGCTGTCGCCGGAGTCGAAGCACCAGGTCACCTGGCTGATGGGCGACCGCGGCCTGCCGCAGGACTGGCGCCATATGAACGGCTACGGCAGCCACACCTACATGTGGATCAACGCCGCCGGCGAGGAGTTCTGGGTGAAGTACCACTTCATCTCGGACCAGGGCGTGGAGTGCCTGACCCAGGAGGAGGGCGACCGCCTCGCCGGGGCGGACGCCGACTACCACCAGCGCGACCTCTACGAGGCCATCGAGCGCGGCGACTTCCCGAGCTGGACCCTCAAGGTGCAGATCATGCCCTTCGAGGACGCCAAGACCTACCGGTTCAACCCGTTCGACCTGACCAAGGTGTGGCCGCACGGCGACTACCCCCTGCAGGAGGTCGGGACGCTGACGCTGAACCGCAACCCGGTCGACTACCACACCGAGATCGAGCAGGTCGCGTTCGAGCCGAACAACCAGCCCCCGGGGCTCGGGCTCTCGCCGGACAAGATGTTGCTGGCCCGCGGGTTCTCCTACGCGGACGCGCACCGCGCCCGCCTCGGGGTGAACTACAAGCAGATCCCGGTGAACGCGCCGCAGGGCACCGAGGCCCACCCGTACACGGTGGCCGGCGCCATGCGCGTCGTGAACGCGCCGGACCCGGTCTACGCGCCGAACACCAAGGGCGGCCCGCAGACGACCGAGACCATCCAGCCGCCCTCGTGGTACTCCGACGGGGAGATCCAGCGCCTCGCCTACGTCGCGCACCCGGAGGACACCGACGAGGTCCAGGCCCGCACGATGATGCTCGAGGTCTGGGACGACGCCGCGCGCGACCGCTTCGTCGAGAACGTCTCCGGCCACCTGTCGGCGGGCGTCGGCGACGATGTCCTGGCCCGCGCGTTCGACTACTGGAAGTCGATCGACGAGGGCATGGGGCAGCGCGTCGAGGACCGCGTCCGCGAGCTCACCGGCAAGCAGGACAAGGTGCTCAGCCAGAGCTAGTCCCTGAGCCCAGCCTCACCTCACGCGGCCCGTCTCACACCCCGAGACGGGCCGCGTGGTGGTTTTCGGGCCCGTCGAGGGGCATCCTAGATTGGAACCGTTCCAAACAACGGTAGCGAAGGAGCTGTACGGCATGGCCACCACGAACCCCATCACCAGCCCGCTCTCCGACGACGCCCAGCAGACCGTCGGCACGGTGCTCCAGGACTCGCTCGTCGACTACGTCGACCTGTCGCTGACCGCCAAGCAGTGGCACTGGAACGTCGTCGGCACCAACTTCCGCGAGGCGCACCTGCACCTCGACGAGCTGGTCGACCTCGCGCGCACCTACGCCGACGAGGTCGCCGAGCGCGCCGCCGCGCTGGGTGTGTCGCCCGACGGGCGCTCCGAGACCGTCGCCAAGAGCAGCGGCCTGCCCACCACCGACGAGGGGTGGCGCAAGGTCGAGGACGTCAACCAGGCCGTCGTCGCGACCCTGGCGACGCTCATCGCGCGCATGCGCGAGCGCATCGCGGTCACCGACGAGCCGGACCCGGTGACCCAGGACCTGCTCATCGCCCACACGGCGAAGCTCGAGGAGGCCCACTGGATGTGGCAGGCCAAGACGGTCTGAGCCACGCGGGTCACCCGTTGCTGAGCGAAGGGCCCCTCCGGTCGAACTAGTCGACCGAAGGGGCCCTTCGCTCAGAACCCGGCCGCCCGCCGCGCTCAGGCCGGTACCGGCAGACCGAGGGCCTCGCGGGCGAAGGCGATCTCGGCGACGGTGTGCGCGAGCGTCTCGGCGACGACGAGCGAGCCGTGGCCTGCGTCGTAGCGCACCATCGCGTAGGGCACCTCGCGCTCGTCGAGGGCGTCGAGGTAGTTGTCGATCTGGCGGATGGGGCAGCGCGGGTCGTTCTCGCCGGCCAGGACGAGTACCGGCGCGCGGACGGCGTCGACCCAGGTCAGCGGCGAGGCCTCGCGGTAGCGGTCGGGCACCTCGTCGGGTGCGCCGCCGAACAGCGAGCGGTCGAACGCGCGCAGCGGCTCCATCTCGTCCTCGTAGGCGGCGAGGTAGTCGGCGACGGGCACGCCCGCGCACCCGACCGCCCAGCGCTCGGGCTGGCGGCCCAGGCCCAGGAGCGTCAGGTAGCCGCCCCACGACCAGCCCTCGAGCACGCAGGCGGCGGGGTCGGCGAGCCCCGTGGACACGGCCCAGTCGTGCACGGCGGCGATGTCCTCGAGCTCCGTGGTGCCGGGGCGTCCCTCGATGGCGTCGCGCCACGCCGACCCGTAGCCCGACGAGCCGCGGTAGTTCACGTGCACCACCGCGAAGCCCGCGTCGACCCACACCGCGCGCACCGGGGACCAGCGGTCCTCGTCGGCCGCCTGGGGCCCGCCGTGGATCATGAAGACGGTCGGGACCGGGCCCGTGGTGCCCTTCGGGCGGGTCCACAGGGCGTGCACCGCCCCGGCCGGGCCGTCGACCCAGGCGTCGTCGAGCGCCACCGACGGCGCGGGCCGGTCGCCGGGCGGGGCGAGCAGCTCGGTGTCGGTGCCGTCGGGGCGCAGCGCGCGCACCGACGACGGATACGCCGCCGACGACCAGCCGTACTCGACGGTGCCGTCGGGGCGCACGTCGGCGCCGCCCACGGAGCCGGGCGCGGTGGGGAGGTCGGTGAGCTCGCCGGTCGCGAGGTCGTAGCGGTGCAGCGTCGTGCGGCCCGCCCGCGTGTGGGCGACGAGCAGGGCGGAGGCGTCCGGGTAGAAGCCGGCGGTGAGGTCGCCGGGCAGGTCGATCGCCACCTCGGTCTCGGTGTCGGCGGCGAGGTCCCAGATCAGGAGCTCGTCGCGGCCGCGGCGCTCGTGGCCGACGAGCAGGCGCTGGTCGCCCTCGACCGGCGCGAACTCGAGGGGGTCGAGGCCTCGTCCCTGACCATCGGGCCCCTCGCCGTCGTGGCGCTCGCCCACGACCGCGCCGTCGGCGAGGCGCAGCACGCGGATCGCGGGGTGCCGCGAGTCGCCGTGCTCGGCGTGCGAGATGGCCAGCAGCGTCTCGTCGCGCGAGAGCGCGCCGATCCCCGCGTCCTCGGTGTGGGTGTAGACGACGCGCGCCTCGGCCCCGTCCTCGCTGACGGCGAGCGTCGACCCGTCGTCGGTCGACCAGCCGACGGCGACCGTGCGGCGTCCGAGCTCGAGCCCGGCGGGATAGCCCGGTGCCGCGCCGGCGATCGCGGGCGCCGCGTCCCCGCCCTCGAACGGCTCGCAGACCCAGACCCCGAACTCGTCGCCGTCGGTGTCGTCGAACCACCAGATCGCGGTGCCGTCGGTGCTCGCGGCGCCGCCGCGGGTGCCCTGCGGGCGGTCGGTGACGCGCCGGTGGGTGTCGCTCGCGCGGTCCCAGGCGTAGATCTCCCAGGTCCCCGTGGCGTTCGACGAGTAGACGCTGCGGTCCGGGGCGTCGCGGGCCCAGTCGGGCACCGAGACCCGCGCCGCGGTGAAGCGGCCCCGCCACCGTGCCTCGGCCGCGGGGTCGGCGAACAGGGCATCGGGGATCTCCGGGGCCGGGTCCGAGCGGCGCGGCGAGGTCGGGGTCATGCCCGGATCCTGCCTGGCGGGGTGCCGCAACGACGGTGTGGAGGGGTCGTGGGCGAGGATGGTCACGGGGGGAGGGACCGTGGACGATCTGTATCCCGCCGAGAAGATCGGCGAGGACGACGAGGAGACGCCGCCGAACATGGCGCGCGTGTTCGACTTCAACCTCGGCGGCACCGAGAACCTGGAGGTCGACCGGGAGTTCGCCGCCGAGGTCGACGCCGTCATGCCGGGCATGAACGCGCTGTGCCGCGGCCACCGGCGGTTCTCCGCGGCCGTGGTCGACCACTGGTGCGCCGAGGGGATCGACCAGTTCCTCGAGCTGGGGTCCGGCCTGCCGACCGTCGACCACGTGCACACCCGGGCCCGGCGCGCGCACCCCGGGGCGCGGGTCACCTACGTCGACCGGGACCGCCGCACCGTCGCCCACGCCCGGCGCCTGCTCGACGGCGAGGAGGGCGTGGCGGTCCTGCACGCCGACGTCGGGGACGCCGCGGAGGTGCTCGCCGCGCCGGAGGTCCGCGACGTCCTAGACCTCTCGCGCCCGGTCGGCGTGCTCGCCGTCGGCGTCCTGCACTACCTGCACGACGACGCGGCCGCCGCCCGGGCCGTGCGCGTGTACGCCGACGCGCTCGCGCCCGGCAGCGGCCTGGCCGTCTCGCACCTGACGTCGAGGGCGCGGCCCGACATCCACGAGTGGGCCACCATGAACCACGGCGGCTGGAGCTACGCGCCGCGGCTGCGCGAGCCGGGGGACATGGCCCCGTGGCTCGAGGGGTTCACCGTCGTCGGGCCCGGGTGGGTCTCGGCGCCGCACTGGCGCGCCGACGGCGAGGTTCCCGGACCGGACGCCACGGCGAGCGGGCTGTGGGGTGTGGTCGCGCGGCGGGTCGTCGCCCGGGGATGATCGGCCCGTGATCGCGACCCAGCGCCACGGAGACGTCCACGAGATCCGTCTCGACCGGACCGAGCGCCGCAACGCCCTCGACACCGCGCACTGCCGCGACCTGCACGCCGCGGTCGACGCGGCCGTCGCCGACGGGGCCCGGGTGCTCGTGGTGACCGGCGAGGGCACCGCCTTCTGCTCCGGCGCCGACCTCGACACCGTCGGCGACGACGACTTCCTCGCCGCGCTCTACGGCATGCTGCACCGGCTCGTGGAGCTGCCCGTGCCGGTGGTCGCCGCGGTGCACGGGCCGGCGATCGGCGCCGGGACGCAGCTCGCGCTGGCCGCGGACCTGCGGGTCTGCGCCGAGGCCGCCGTGTTCGGCCTGCCGACCGCCGCCCTCGGGCTCGCCGTCGACCCCTGGACGATCCGCCGGCTCGCGCTGGTCGCGGGCGGCGGCGCGGCTCGGCGGCTGCTGCTCGCCTGCGAGCGCCTCGACCACGACGCGGCCCGCGCCGCCGGGCTCGTCGACCGCGTCGGCGACCGCGACACCGCGCTGGCCTGGGCGGGCGAGATCGCGGCCCTCGCCCCGCTGACGCTCGCCTACAACAAGCTCGCCGTCGCCCGCCTGCTCGAGGACGCGCCGGTGCCCGACGAGGTCGCCGCGGCGTTCGACGCCTGCTGGGCGAGCGAGGACCTCGCCGAGGGCCGCCGCGCGCGCGAGGAGAAGCGCGCGCCGGACTTCCGGGGTCGTTAGCCGCCGAAGCGACGGCCCAGGCCCGTCCCGCTCCTCCGTCGCGTGACGGGCAGATCGCCGGCGGAGGGGCGTCTAGCTGTCGTGACCCGAGACGTTGTGTGCGGCGGCGTGTCGGGTTGATCGAGGGAG
>NZ_JAQZAL010000026.1 GCF_028737205.1 Actinomycetospora lutea
GCTCGCGCTCGCTGAGTCCGACAGCGCGGTGGCGGCGGCATCGGCGGTCGCGGCGCCCGCGTCGGCCTGTGGCTGGCCACGATCGCGGCCGACCAACAAGCACACGCCGCGGTGCACGGGCAGGTCGCCCGCGGCCGCGATCTGAAGACTCTGCTGTTCCGGACAAGCCCGTTGCTCACGGCCGCCATCGGGCCATTGCTGATGATCGGGCTGGCGGCCCTGGGGGTGCTGCCGCTGGTGACCGCCCTCTACCTCGCCGCCGCAGTCGATCTCGCGCTCATGTTCGTCTGGGGGTTCGGTCTCGGGCGCCGGATGGGAGCGGGCCTGCTGGCTGCGCTGCTGTCGGGGCTGGTCAACCTCCTGATCGGCCTGATGGTGGTGGGAGTGAAACTCGTGGCCGGCCACCAGCTCGTGCCGTATCCCGACCGGCGGCGTGGGCAGCCGGCTGATGTGGCCATCGAGCGGAGTCCGGGGATGACCCCGGAACACGCCCCGAGGTCTGCCACGATCGACGCCATGACCGGCGTGACCGGCGTGACCGTCGAGCTGACCCCAGATCGAGGGCGCACGACATGACGACGTTCGTGCTCAGACTCCAGGCTCCTCGTCCGAACTTCGCGCTCGACATGACCGACGAGGAACGCGAGATCATGGGTCGCCACGCGGCCCATTGGCAGCCCTACATCGACTCCGGCCAGATGGTGGTGTTCGGGCCCGTGCTCGACGAGACCGGCTCCTTCGGGCTCGGCGTGATCGATGCCGCCGACGAGGCGGAGCTGCGAGCGTTCGCTGCCGCCGATCCGGTGGTCACCACGGGAACCGCGCAACTGCTGATCGGCACGATGCTGGCCGGGTTCGTGCGGCCCGGTGAGCGGCAGTGTTGACACCCGCCGCACGGCATGGAGGCTGCCTCTGCCGGATCCTCGTCGGCCGAACGTCGGTACAGCCAGCTGCGGTGCGGCGGTATGCGCCTGGTGGCGGCGGTGCAACCAGCGGTAGGTGTCGTCCTCCCCATCGCAGATCAGGAACAGCTCGTCAAAGTCGGGCTGGCCGAGGTCCTGCCTGTTCTGATCGTCGACCGGGTGGGTCCGCGCTCACGTGAAAGGTCCTCCCACGAGCGGGGCTGAGTACCGGGGGTCCTGGTCCGTGACAACCCTCCGGGCGCGGCATCGCGCGGGCCACCGATGCCCTGACGTGGCCTCCTTCGTGGCCTCAAACCGCGTTAACCCGTGGGCTGGGGTGTGCACGGTGTGCCTGATGACGTGCACCGTTGGCCTCACCGAGCACGCCGTTGGTGGTGACGAGAGTTCTTGTAGTGCGTAGCTCAACGCTCGCTGGCTGGCCCCGGGGTGCCCAGCCACTTTCGAAGCTGCCGCTGACGAGAAGGAAGCCTGCCTCGAGTCGAACTGGCAGATGGGCGTTCTGGCCCCGCCGCCGAGAGCACAAGATCGCTCCGCGTGGTGCGGGTCGTGGTGCGAACTGAGGGCTACGAGCGGCTCGTGGAGCCCTCAGGGACACGCGAGCGAGAACAAAGGCCCTGGTAGGAGCCTAGAGACACACCTTCTCGCGTTCTTACAAGCCGTCGGTCGCAGGTTCGAATCCTGCCGCGCCCACGTTGTGGTGTCTCAGGACATCGGCATAGCCCCGAGCCCTCACGGGTTCGGGGTTTCGTGCTTTCTGGGTCGGGTTGGCTGGTGGTCGCGGTGGGGGTCGATGACCAGTTCGCGGATCAGTTGTCAACGGCGGCTGAATCTGGACCCCCTGGCGACGCCCGAAAGTGGACCCCTCTCGGTGGTTGTTGATGTTCAGTCGGTGGTCTTGTCGGCGGTGGGGACGCGGCCGAGGTCGCGGTCTTTGAGTCGGTAGCTGTCGCCCTTGAGGGAGACGACCTCGGCGTGGTGCACGAGGCGGTCGATCATGGCTGCGGCGACGACGTCGTCGCCGAAGACTTCGCCCCAGCGGCCGAAGGGCTTGTTGCTGGTGACGATCAGCGAGGCTTGTTCGTAGCGGGAGGAGACGAGCTGGAAGAACAGGTTCGCGGCTTCGGCTTCGAAGGGGATGTAGCCGACCTCGTCGATGATCAGCAGCGGGACCCGGCCGAGCTTGACCAGCTCAGCCTGGAGCCGGCCGGCGTGGTGGGCCTCGGCGAGGCGGGCGACCCATTCGGCGGCGGTGGCGAAGGCGGTGCGGTGCCCGCCTTGGCAGGCGCGGACGCCGAGCCCGATCGCGAGGTGGGTCTTGCCGGTGCCCGGCGGGCCCAGGAAGACCACGTTCTCGCGGGCGGTGATGAAGTCCAGGGTGCCGAGGTGGGCGAGGGTCTCGCGCTTGAGGGAGCGCTGGTGCTCGACGTCGAAGTCTTCGAGGGACTTGCGGGCGGGGAAGCGGGCGGCGCGGATGCGGCCCTCGCCGCCGTGAGCTTCGCGGGCGGCGACCTCGCGTTGCAGGCAGGCGGCCAGGAACTCCTCGTGGGTCCAGCTCTCGGTCCGGGCCCGTTCGGCGAGACGCTCGACCGCGGCCGCCAGCGAGGGCGCCTTGAGCGCCCGGGTCAGGAACGCCAGCTCCGAGGCCACGTTGCGGCTACTGGTCGCGGGGGCGCCTGCGTTCTTCGGCGGCATCAGACAGCCTGCGCGTCGATGTCGTTGTCGATGTCGTCGACCAGGCCGAAGAGGCGGTCGTAGTCGCCGAGGTCGCGGTAGGCGACCTCGTCGTGCGCGGCCGCAACCGGCTGATCGCGGCGGGCCTGACGCAACCGGGCCGCGGCATCGGCGTGAACTGGGTCGGTGATCGTCTGGTGGCGGGCCCAGCAGCGGTCGTGGCGGGCGACGCGGACAACCTCCCCAGCCGCGGCCCGACCCTCAGCGAGGGTCACCGTCACCTGCTCGAGGTCAGCGCTGACCACCACGCGACGCCCGACCGCGCTCGGGTGCACCGAGTAGTCATTGGCGTCGAGGCGGACGTAGTGATCCCGCGGCAGGCGCAGGCTGGTCGTCCAGCCCGAGGTTGCCCTCGCCGGCGCGAGCGGCGGCAGCGCCACCATCGCGTCTCGGTCGGCCTTCCAGCGGTCGAGCGGGCGGCTGAGTCGACGGTGGTGGCGCTGGTTAGCCCGGGCCAGCCAGACCCCGAGCTGACCGTTGAAGTCGCCCGGCGAGCTGAACCCGCGGCCCGGCAGGAACGAGGTCTCCAGGTACTTGTTGGCCCGCTCGACCAGGCCCTTGGCTTCCGGGTCGCCCGGGCGGCACTGCACGACCTTGATCCCCAGCGCGCCCCGGAACCCGCTCATCGCCTCGATCAGGGCCGGGCGCCCGGCGCGCCAGGAGCCGACCGCGGACTCGTTGTCCCAGACCAGCGCCCGCGGCACTGCACCCCAGCCACTGAGCAGATGCCAGTGCCCGGCCAGCAGATCCGGACCCTGCCGGGAGGGCAACATCCGCGCGGTCATGATCCGCGAGTAGCCCGACACCATCACCAACACCGGCGGCGACCCGACCTGCCCGGCTCCCAGCGGCACGCGCGCCGGCGGGAACCACAAGTCGCACTGAGCGAGCTCGCCGGGTCGGTACTCGGTCCGCGAGGCCGGATCCGGCGGCTGATACTGCGGGCGCAGCTCCCGAACCCGGTCCTTGAGCACCGTCAACGACCGGTCCCAGCCGATCCGCTCGGCGATCACCGTTGCCGGCATCGTCGGCCACTCAGCGAGCAGCTCCCGCACGCGCGGCTCGACATCGTCGACGATCGAGCCCCTCGCCGAACGCTGATACTTCGGCGGCGCGTCCGCGGCCAGCGCCCGACGCACCGTGTTCCGACCGACCCCGAGCTGGCGCACGATCGCCTTGATCGGCATCCCCTCAGCCCGGTGCAACCGGCGGATCTCCGCCCAGTCCTCCACGCTCAGCACCCCTCACTAACGGCAAAGGGGTCTAGATTCACCCGTCGCCACGGGGTCAGCTTTCAGCCGTCGTCAGCATCAGTGCGCCGGTGGTGGCGTTCGACCTTCTGCAGCTCACTCGGAACCACGATCACTCGTGGATGATCACCCCACGAATGAGGCGGCCCTCGGCCGGGTCTTCGTACCCTTCGTTCACCTGGTCGAGCTTCAGCTGGCCGTTGTTCCACAGGCGTCGCAGTCTCACGATGTCGCCGTGCGGGTTGCTGGATCCGAACTGCGCGCCCGAAGTCCGTGAGGTAGCCCCGGATGTGCCGGAGGAGCCGGAATCCCTTCGGACGCGCACCGCTGTGCTCGTCCGCGGAGCGGTGAACGCCGGTCGGGAAGACTCGGGTCGTAGCCTGTGCGTGGGTGGTCGAGATCGTCCCACCGTGAGCGGATGAGGTTGGATGGATGTCCGATCCGAACGAAGGCTTCTCGCAGGACCTCGGCCAGTTCTACGGCACGGCAGCGCAGGTCATCCCGGCGCTCCTGTTGATCCTCAGCGTCGAGACCGGCTTCCTGCGGCTCGCCGTGCGCGCACGGGTGGTCGACAGCGAGCGTCGTGTCGGCCTCGAGGTCGATGGGAGAGAGTGGAGCGTCCCGCGGAGCCGGCTCACGCGCGCCGTCCTGGCGGCCCTCACGGCTGCGGGTGGCGGCCTCCTCGGTGGCGGTGTCAACGCGATCAGGATCTACGTTCTGGTGTTCGCACCGCTGCTGGTCGTCGCGTCCGCTGCCGCGGAGTGCTTGGCGTTCTTCCAGCTCGCGGCGAGCTCGGCCGACCAGGTGGACGCCGGCTTCGCCGTGCCGTTCATCGGCATCGTCATCGGGATCCTGGTGCTCTGCGCCGCCGCCGGGATCTTCCTCGCGGTGCGGGAGGGTCCTGAGGCGCGGGCGACGGCCGCGGACGGCAGCGAGGACCGTTAGGAGGACGGCCCGACCCCGATGACCGTGGTGCAGTGTGCACCGTCGGTGACGCCCACCTGGTGCGCCTTCCGGTGGTACCCCGAGACGTCCAGCGGGTCAGGCCCCGGCCGCGTCGAGTCGCGCGCGGACCGCCTCCATCCGACGGGCCAGTTCCTCCTCGTCGATGACGTTCCGGGTCACCAGCGAGTGCGCCAGCGCCACGAGCTGGTTCTCGGGGTACGGCAGGGCGGTGTACACCTCGCGGGACATCCGGTCCTCGTCGTCGCGGCGAGTGAGCAGGGGCAGCGCGGCGCCCTCCTCGTCGAGCGCGTCGCACATGGCGTCGAGGCTGGACTTCCAGGGCGGCGCCGGATGGGTGACGTGATACCGCGCGGCCATCCGTTCCCACGTCTGTCCGCGCTCGACGATGTGCTCCAGCGTCGGCACCCGGGTGGGGGAGGTGTCGTGGTCGGTCGTCATGTCGGTCTCCCGTGCCCTAGTCGCCGTGGACCGGACGAATCGCGGGATGCACCGGTCGGCTCGCGGTCGACGTCACCCCCGGCCTGGGCAGGGCGACCCCGATCAGGCAGTCGCGGGTGACGATCTCGGCGAGCTGCTCCTCGCTCCACCCCTCCGTCCCGTCCGGCCGGACCGGGAGCACCATGAACCGGTGCTTCGAGTTCGAGTCCTCGACGCGGACCTCGACGTCCTCGGGCAGGTAGAGACCGAACTCCGCGAGGACCTGGCGCGGCCAGCGCACGATGCGACGCCGGTAGTTCGGCGTCCGGTACCACTCCGGTGACATGCCCAGCATCGGGCGGGGATAGCAGGAGCACAGGGTGCAGACGATCACGTGGTGGACCGTCGGGGTGTCCTCGAGCAGCTCGAACGCGGTGAAGTCACTGGGGGTGCCGAAGCCGGTCGGGTGGAGCCAGTCGATGCCCATCTCACGGGACGCGGCGATGGCGTCGTCCAGGGCCAGTCGCTTGAAGTCCGGGTCGAGCCAGGCCCTGGCGACGAACCGTGACCCGGCAGCCGGCTCGAGCTGCTCCACGTGCTCGGTGTAGCGGCGGTGATCGTCGGCGGTGAACAGGCCCTTCTCGATGGCGAGCTCCCGCAGCGCGATCTCCAGCACCTCGAAGTCGGTGACCTCCTCGACCACGGGCGCCGTGCCGGCGTGCTCGTGCGTGCCGTGCCCCGATCCGTCCCGGTCCGTGTCCGCCATCCCCGTCCCTCCTCGTCCCTGTGGCCGCTGTCGGTGGCTAGATCGCCGGTCGGAGCCAGCGCTCCGAGATCTCGGCCTGGAGCGTGTCGTTCGCGCACCCCGTGTACGCCTCCCAGAGGTCAGCCATGCGGAAGCGCACGATGTAGAACCATTCCGATTCCTGGTCCTCCCGATCGAATGCTTCGTCCTCGGGCGCCAGGCTCTCGTAGGAAACCTTGGCCACCGTTCCGCGCGCGCCCCGCAGGTATTCCTGGGTGCGCGTATAGAAGATCGTCGGCAGTTCGCGCACGGACACCGTGTCGCCCACCGCGAACGCGGGCGTGCCCGCCGTGCCGGCGAAGCACTGCGGATCACCCTTGCCGACCGCGTCGAGGTGGTGGCGGTTCCGGGCGACCGCCTCGACGTCCCCGGTCGTGCGGGGCGCGGCGTCGAGGGGTCCGCTGCCGTCGGCGTGACGATCCCGGACCTCGCTGACCCGCTCGATCAGCTCGCCGAGGGTGATGTGCCGCTTCTCCACCAGGACGCGGGCGACCGCCCACAGCCAGCGCCCGTAGTAGGGCAGGCCGAGGTAGTTCGTCCGCCCGAGGTCGACGTTCCCGATCCTCCGGCGTTCCTCCGAGGTCCAGATGCCCCGCCATCCCAGGACCTCACAGGTGACGAACGTGTTGAGCTCCCACTGCTCCTCCTCCTTGTCCTCGAACAAGGCGGGGGCGTCCGGCTCTCCGCCGACGTCGTGCGGGGTCTTCATGTAGGCCTGGTACAAACCGTGGTCGATCTGGTCGGGGTACGGCCAGTCCTGGACGCGGTGCAGCGCCACACGCAACTGGCTCGACAGGTCGCCCATCACTGAGTTGCCCACGACGATCCCCCTGATGACTAGGTAGCGCTAGTCTGAATGGACCAAGAGTAGGGCCACGGAGGCGACCGGGAAAGGGGCGACGCCCCGTTGTCGATCGGGACGATCCGGACCGTCAGCGAGCCGGCCTCACGGCGGCGAGCAGGTGGGCGGTGAGCCGGGCCGGGGCGTCCTCCTGCAGGAGGTGGCCGGCGTCCTCGATCCAGTGCAGCTCGGAGTGGGGCACGTGCTCGTGCAGCCAGGTGCCGTACTCGGGCGGGAGGATGCGGTCGTGGCGCCCCCACAGCAGGCGCACGGGGATCGTGATGTCGCCGAGCATCGGCTCGTAGGGGCGGGTGTCGGCCTCGGCGAGCTGGCGGTACTGCCGGTAGTAGGCGGCCTGGCCCTCGGCGCCGCGCCAGGGCGCGAGGTAGGCCTCGAGGGTCTCCGGGCGCAGGCCTCGGTGGCTGGCGTTGCGCAGGTGGGCGGCGACGAGCGCCTCGTGGGCGTAGCCGGGCAGGGCGGCGAACACGTCGGGGTGCTCGCGCATGAGTGCGAAGAGCCCACGTTCCCAGTGGCCGCCGCTCACGGCGTCGAAGATGGTGAGGTCGCGGTAGCGGGCGGACTCGAGCAGGTGCGCGCGCAGGACGACCGCGCCCCCGATGTCGTTGGCGACCACGCTGGGCTCGTCGAGGTCCCAGTGCTCCAGCAGCCGGGCGAAGCGCCGCGCCTGGGCCGCCAGGGTCAGGTCCTGTCCCTCGTGCTTGTCGGACTGCCCGTAGCCGAGGTGGTCGAACACGTAGACCGTCCGCGTCCGGGCGAGCGCGGGAGCGACGTCGCGCCAGAGGTACGAGGAGTAGGGGGTGCCGTGCACCAGCACGACGGGGTCCCCGCCCTCGCCCAGCCGCGCCCAGCGCACGACGCCGTCGTCGGTCTCGACGGTCTCCGGCAGGACCCAGGTGGTGCCGTCCGGCAGCTCGCGCGTCATGACCCGCCTCCTATACCGATCTGTGAAGTCGGCGCCGACGGTAGGTTCACAGACTTGTGAAGTCAAGTCGTCCTTCGGCCCCCTTCCTTGACCAATGGTCTACGACTTACCATTGGTCAATGACCGCGAGCGCACCCGTCACCTTCATCAACGTCTTCGAGATCGCCCGCGACGATCTCGAGGACTTCACGGCCGAGTGGCGCCGGCTCGGGGCGGTCATGGCGGCCGCGCCGGGCTTCCGCGGCGCCCGGCTCCACGAGGCCGTCTCCGACGAGACCCGGTTCCAGCTGGTCAACGTCGCGGAGTGGGACAGCGAGCAGGCCTGGCGCGACGCCGCCGCGAACCCGGAGATGCGGGACGCGGTCGCCCGGGCCGCCGAGGGGTCCGTGATGCGCCGGGCGGCGCACCACCCCGGCCTCTACCGGCAGACCGCCGCCTTCGAGGCGTAGGACTGCCGTGCGTCACGCCAGCACGGTGTCGAGCACCCGGTCGAGACCGAGCGCGAAGAGCTCGTCCTCGGTCCAGCGCGAGCGCTCGACGAAGCCCGACCCGTCGAGCGTCGGGTAGAGGTCCGCCCGCGCGGCGAGGTACTCCTGCACCCGGCTCAGCGCGGTCGGGTCCTGGGCGCGGCGCCAGGTGCTCTCGGTCACCGCGGCGCCGATGACGAACTGGGAGAGCAGGCTGCCCGCCGCCGCCAGGTCACGTCCGGCGAGACCGGCGCGCGTCAGGGTCGCCTGCAGGAACTCGGTGCGCGCGAGCATGTTCGGCCCCAGCAGCGGCCGTCCCAGCAGGGCGGGGGACCACGGGTGGGCGAGCAGCACCGCCCGCCAGTCACCGAGCAGCGCCCGCACCGCGGCCCGCGGGTCGTCGGCGTCCGGGATCGGGACCTCGCCGAGGACCTCGTCGAGCGCGAGGTCGAGCAGGTCGTCCTTGGTGGCGACGTGCCAGTACAGCGCCGTGGACGTCACCTCGAGCCGCTGGGCGAGCCGTCGCATCGTGAGCCGCTCCGCGCCGTGGACGTCGAGCTCGGCCACGGCCACCGCCACGATGCGCGCCAACGTGAGCGGTTCGGCCCGGCGACTGCCCCGCGGGGTGATGCCACGCAGCCACACGACGTCGCGGCCGCCGTCGTCGGCGGGGTCCATGCGCCGATGCTAGCCGCGGGGCGGCGCAGTCTTCCCCACCACGATCCCCTGCGGACCGTCCTGACGCCGGATGACCTCGTCCGACGTCGGTCTCGACTCCGAGGTCGGTGTCGCCCAGTCGAGGGCGCCGGCGCTCGTCGGCAGCGTCGACGGTGGTGGTCCCCGGAAGTCGGCCATGGCCGCGGGTCTCCGCGCGGTGGCCCGCCCGCCGGTCAGGACCCTGCTCTCGACCGCGCCCGTTCCCCGCCCCGGTCGTCCCTCGCGCCGCCGTCGGTGTCGTCCGAGGCGCGGTGACGCGCGGAGTCTCCGCGCGCGTCCGACGCCGTCGTGGAGCGGGCGTGCCGGCCGGAGGTGCGTTCCGCCGGCTCCGCACGGCGGGCGGAGGCCGGGCGGTCCCCGGACTCGTCGCGCTCCGACGGCTCCGCGGACGAGGTGGCCCGGTCGCGCGCCGGCGTGCTCGGCGCCCGCTCGCGCTCGGTGCGCTCGGTGCGCTCGGTGCGCTCGGTGCGCTCGGTGCGCTCGGTGCGGTCGGTGCGGTCGGTGCGGTCGGTGCGGTCGGTGGTACGCCCCGGCGACGTGGTGCGCGCGGAGGACGAGGCCTCGGCCCGGCCGTCGCGGTCCGGGTGGTCACGCGACGACGTGTCCCGCTCGACGGTCCGCGTGGGGCGGTCGTCGTCGCGGTCGGGCTCGGTCGTCCGGGCCGCGGGGCTCGGCTCGAATCGGGCCCGCCCGTGCTCGATGCGCCACGCGCTGAAGCTCACCGAGCTGGTCGTCGCGACGGTCCGGTCCCGGTGCAGGCCGACCTTGAGGTAGCTCTGCTGTCCTGGGTAGAGCGTGCCGCCCGGGGGGTGGTGGTCCTCGACGACGGTCCGGCCGTCGCGCCAGACGCTGACCTCGGCCTTGTCCGGGTCGGCGGAGAAGCGGATCTGCACCCGCAACTGCGTCCACTCGCCGATCGGGGCGTGCCCCAGCGTGCGGGTGAAGGTCCGGGGGCCCGAGGGATGGCCCTCGCCGCCGTGCAGGACGAGGTCGTCGCCGTCGACCCGCAGCTCGAGGGGCGCGCGTCCCGGGCTGTCGTTCTCCCACCGGGCGATGACCTGCCGGGCGCCGCTGTCCGGGGCGAACGCCCCGTCGAGCCGCACCGCGACCACGACGTCGTGCTGGTCGCCCTCGCGCACGGCGGGGACGGCGGGCTCGATCTCGCTGCGCTGCCCGCGACCGCTCAGGTGGACCGACACCTCGCCACCGTCGACGAGGGGCGGCGCGGCGTCCACCGAGTTCCACGGCGTGCTCCGGAAGGCGTCCCGGCCGTCGGCGACCCACACATCCGGGGCCGGGGCGGCCACCGGGGGCGCGGGATCGGGGGACGGGGCGGCGGCGGGCTGGACGGGCGTCGTCGTGGCGGGCGCCGGCGCGGAGGGCACGCCGGGCGCCGGGCTCGGTGCCGCGGGGAGCCCGCCGGGGGTGGTGTCCGGTCCGGGCGGCTCCTGACGGGACCACGGCGCGACGGTAGTGGCGATGGCGACCCCGCCGGCCAGCGCGCCGACGGTCACGAGGGAGACCGCCCGGGCCCGCGCCGGACCCGGCGGGCGGCGGTGTGAGCGCACCTCGCCCGCGGACACGGGCAGCACGGGACGCGTGCCCGCGCCCGAGTCGCGATGTCGTCCCATGATCGTGCCGGGAGCCCCCTGGTCCTCGCCGTGACAAGAGTTGCGTTGCCGATCGTTGCGCACAGAAACGTCTCTGTGGGGAGCTTGGTGCCGACGAACCAGCAGGTTGCGTTGCCTGCGGACCGCCGGGCCCTCCGCCCGGCGGTCGGGCCCGCAAGGCTCGGCCACCGCACCGCCCGATCGGGTCGCCGACCGGGACCCTGCGCCGAACGCTGCCCGCATGACCCCCGGGCGCGGGGAGCGGCGTCCGCATGAACCCGGGCGCGTGCCGCCGACCGGCGCAACATCGCCCCGCGTTCCCCGGATGTCGTAACCCCGGGCGCCGCTGCGCCGACACGGTGACGAACCGGTCCGCCCGTCGAGAGTGCGGGGGGTGGTCCACGCGGGACGGGCGCCGTGCCCGGCCCTGAGAGACCTGAGGTGGGGGATGGCGGTTCGTCTCGACATCGTGTCGACCGGGTTCACGGTCCGGTTCCGCGGGATCGACCTGGTCGCCGGTTGCGGGCGGGACCTGTTCGTGCCGTTCGAGCGGGTGGTGGGGACGCGGGTGCTCGCGCGGGCCGACGCCCTCGCTTCGAGTCCCCGTCTCGCCTCCCCGGGGCTGTGGTGGCCCGGCCGGCTCCGCACCGGGGCGTGGGGGATCGGCGAGCGCCGGCAGCTCTGGGCCGTCCGGCGGGGGGCCGAGCTGGTGGTGGTCTACCTCAGCGGGCGGCCGTTCCACCGCGTCGTCGTGGAGGTCGAGGAGCCCCGGTGGGCGCACCTCCGGCTCGAGGCGGCTCTGCGGCGCAGCAAGGAGACGGCTCCGCGCCGGTCGCTGGGCGGGGCGGGCACGGCCCGTCGCCGGGACACCGCCACCGATCGGTGGAGCGCACGCTGACGGCAGGACCGGTTCGAGGAGCTCACCGGGGCGTCGCCGGACTCCACCAGGCCGATCGTGGAGGTATCCCGGCCCGCGCCGACCGACACGGTCGGGCGGGCGGTCATGCCCCGCCCGCCGGCGGGACGACGAGGACGGGCCGGTGCCCGTGGTGCAGCACCGCGCGGGCCACGCTGCCGAGCAGCAACTCGCGCACGAGGGACCGGCCGCGCGAGCCGACCACGATGACGCCCGAGCCCCGTGCCGCAGCTTCGTCCGCGAGCGCGTCCGCGACGGCCCGTGGCCCGACGCCGTCGGCCCGCAGCGCCCGCGCTCCCGGCGGGGTCGCGGTCGTGCCCGCTCCCGGCAGCGAGGCGTCGACGTGCGCGGTGAGGTGCGTCCGTCCCGGGAACAGCGCGGCGGCCGCCGCGCGGGCGCGCTCGGCGCCGTCCGATCCGTCGTGGGCGACGAGCACCGGGCCCGCGACGGTGGCCGCGCGTTCCTCGGCGAGCAGCGGGGGCACGACCAGCACCGGGACGGGACTGAGCTTCGCCGTCACGGTCGAGACGCTGCGCAGCAACGCCCGGACGCCCCGCTCGCCACGGGAGCCCACGACCACGGCGGCGGGCTGCATCTCCTCGGCCAGACGCGCGAGCTGGAGGCCCTCGCCGCCGTAGACCCCGGCCACCTGCGGTTCGGCGGTCCATCCGGCCGCCCGCGCCAGGGCGACGCCGCCCGCCGCGATGTTCCTCGCGACGTCGGCGACCTCCCGCTCGACCCGCCGCGTCAGGTCGTCGGCGGTGCGCGCACGGGCCGCGAGACGGCGGTGCAGGTCCGACCCGGCGTCCGGGCGGTTCCACAGGTGGACCACCCGTGCGGTGCGGTCGGGCAGCAGGCGCGCGGCCACGGCGATGGCGCTCGCGGCCTCGCGGGACCCGTCGTACCCGGCGAGCAGCGACCCCTCCCCGTCACGGGCCGGTGGCGGATGGGGCGTCCGCCCGGGCAGTACGGCGATCATCGGGCGACCTCCGCCCGGCGGTCGGGCAGCGAGCCGGGCGCGGTGACGAAGTTGGCGCTGCCCAGGAAGACGAACTCGGCGAAGCCCCCGAGCGCGATCACCGCCGGCAGGAAGATGCCGGCCACGTTCATGTCCCACACGCCGTGGGGGTAGTACACCGCGCCGGACACGAACATCGCCGCGGCCACGGTCGCGGCGATCAGGGCGACGCGCCGCAGCGCGACCGGGCGCCGCAGGGTCACCAGGATGAGCGCCCCGAGCGCGGCGAGGCCCGCGAACTGCGGCAGGCCCAGCCGGATGCCCGCCGCCGTGGCGGTGGCGGTGTCCGCCACCAGCGCCGCGACGACCCCCGCGCCACCGAGCGCCAGGGCGACGGCGCCCTCCACGCCCATCACCATCTGCGTCCGGCGGGTGAACGTCCGGGTCTCGCGTTCCTGCCGCGCGATCGCCTCTGCCTGCACGTCCACTGCCTTCCTCCTCGATCGTGGTGGAGCGCCCGGCCGGGGCGCTCGACGTCCAGGGTGCGCCGGCGGGTGTGCCGGCCCGTTGTACAGGAGTGACAATCTCGGAGGCGGAGCTTGTCGCCCCACCATGGGTAACGGGAGGTCTGGATGATCACCCTGGACCGGTTGGTCAACGTCCTGGCCGGCAGCGGCGCCCGGCTGGTCGCCGGCGCCCGGTCGCGCGACGCGCTCCTGCGGAGCCTGGTGGTCCACGACCCGACGGAGACGCCCACCGCCTCCGGAGACGTCTTCCTGGCCATCGGGGTCGACTCGCCGGCGCACGCGGTCGACCTCGCCGCCCGGGCCGGAGCGACGGCGCTGCTCGTCCGCGCCCCGTCGCCGGTGGAGCCCGACATGGTCGCGGCGGCCGAGGCGGCGGGCATCGCCGTCGTCCTGGCCGACCCCGCGGTGTCCTGGAGCCACCTCACGGGCCTGGCCTACGGACTGGTCCTGGAGGGCCGGGAGACCGAGTCGGGCCGGGGGCCGACCGACCTGTTCGCGCTCGCCGACACCCTCGCCGCGGCGCTCGACGGCACGTCGGTGATGATCGAGGACCAGCTCTCGCGGGTGCTCGCGTACTCCAGCTCCGACGGGGCGGTGGACGCGGTGCGCTCCCAGACCATCCTGGGCCGGCGCCTGCCCGACCGTGCGCGGGCGGTGTTCGCCGAGCGCGGGGTGTTCCGCCACCTCGCCGCGTCCGACGCCCCGTTGTTCGTCGAACCCTCGCCCGCCGACGGGTTCGGCGGCCGCATGGTCGTCGCGGTGCGCGCCGGGCGCGAGCTCCTCGGCTCGCTCTGGGCCGAGACCGGCACCCCGTTCGGCGAGGCCCGCCGCCGGGTCCTCGAGGACGGCGCCCGCACCGCCGCGCTGCACCTACTGCGCTCGCGCGCGTCGGCCGACCTGGAACGGCAGGTGGAGTCCGACATGGTCGCCCGGTTGCTCGAGGGCAGCGGCGACGCCCACGCGATGATCAGCCGGCTGGGGCTGGGGCCGACCGGACTGCGGGTCGTGGCGCTGCAGGCCCACGTGGAGGACGAGCAGCACGCCGGCGTGCTGCTCACCTTCGAGCACGTCACCACCGGCTTCGGCTGGTCCCGGCCGGGCCGCAGCGCCCTGTTCGCCAACACCGTCTACACCGTGCTCCCGGCCTCCGACGACCAGGTGCACCGCGCCCGGGCCTGGGTGGAGTCGGTGCGCGCCGGCCTGCCCGGCCATGTCGGCCTCGTGGCCGGGGTCGGCGGCACGGCCGACGCGGCGTCGCTGCCGGCCAGCCGCCGGGAGGCCGACGAGTGCCTGGCCCTGCACGCCGCCGATCCCGACGGCCCGCCGGTCGCCTACGACGAGTCCTGGGACCGGATCGTGCTGCGCCGGCTGGCCGCGGTGGCCGCCGCCGGCCGCGTGCCCGACCGCGGCCCCGTCGCCGATCTCCGCCGCCACGACCGGGAGCACGGCACCCACTACGTCGAGACGCTGCGGGCCTGGCTCGGCGCCCACGGCGACGTCGCCGCCACCGCGTCGTCCCTCGAGGTCCACCCGAACACCGTGCGCTACCGGCTGCGGCGGATGGACGCCCTGTCCCACCTCGTCACGAGCAGCCCGGAGCAGCGCCTCGCGATGATCGTCGCGCTCGCCGCGCTCGACCAGGACCCGGCCTGACCCACCGCGTCGTTGTCGGGTCACGCCAAGTCGGCGTGACCGGATTGTCATCCGGCGACCACTCACGGCCGCACCGCGCGAGCGACCCTGGGGTCACGGAGAGGACTCCGCAGCGGACGGGTCGGGAGGAGCAGGGCGGTGGTCGCACGCGCGGTGCCCGGGCCTGCGGTGACGGCATCGGTCGTGCCGTCCCCGCTGGTGCCCCGGACGCGGTCGCAGGGCCCGGTCGTCGTCGGCGTCGACGGGTCGCTCGGCGTGCTCACCGCCGTGAGCTGGGCAGCCTGCGAGGCCGCTCGACGGGGCGTCGGGCTGCACCTGGTGCACGTCGGAGCCGGCGGCGAGCAGGGCGCCGGGCGCGGACCGACGGTCCTGCGCCGGGCCCGGCACACGGCGGCGGCCGTCGCGCCCGATCTGTCGGTGTCCGTCGCCCGCCCCGAGGGAGCGGCCGGGCCCGCGCTCGCGGCGCTCTCCGCGCGCGCCGACCGGCTCGTGGTCGGCGGGCGACGACCCGGCGACGATCCCCGGGCGACGCGGGACCACACGCTCGCGTCCGTGCTGGCGAGCGCCCGGTGCCCCGTCGTCGTGGTGCCCCCGCGGCGCACCGGCGCGTGGGCGTCGACGCCCTCGGCCCGCCCGGTGGTGGCGATGCTGCGCGGGACGGCCGGGGACGCGCGCGTCCTCGCCCTCGCCGCCGACGCCGCCCGCCGTCACCGCGTCGCCCTGCTGCGGGCGGTGCCGCGGACGCTCCGCCCGGCCACCGCCGTGGGCGCGCCCGACCCGGTCGTCTGGGACGACCTCGCCGGCGTGCGCCGTCTGGCGCTCGGGGCGCAGCTGCTCGTGGTCGGCGAGGTCGGGCCGCGGTCCGCGGACGAGATGCACGGCCTCCTGCGCCGCGGGCCGTGCGCGGTGATGGTGGCTCCGCCCGACCCGGCCTGAGCCCGGGAGATCCTCGTCAGCGCCGCACGGCGAGGTCGCTGCGGTCGGCGAGGTCGAGCAGCTCCTGGTGCAGCCGCCCCGGGAACTGCAGCGGCAGGAAGTGGCCGCCGAGCAGCGGGACGTACCGCGCGTCGGGGAGCGATTGCGCGGTCCGCTGGAGGTCGTCGGCGGCCGCGAGGTTGTCCAGGATGCCGGCGACGACGGTGACCGGGAAGGTCGCGAAGGCGGTGTCCATGGGCTCCTGGTCGCCCGCGGCGAGCACGAGCTCGGAGTACCAGGCCCACGGGTGGGTGGCGAACTCCCGGATCACGGCGCTGGTGGCCCGCAGTCCCGGCGGCGGACGGAGCCCGGAGAGGGCGAGGAGCGCCTCGGTGCCGTCCAGCACCGGGGGCAGCGTCGCGCTGACGCCGGCGACGACGGGCGGGCCCAGCCACCGCAGGGCCCAGGCGCCCGCCCGGCCGAGGGGTTCGCGCAGCTCGTGCAGCACGCCGGTGGGGCCGAACAGGATGTGGAACGGGTCGCCGGCGCGGCCCCCGACGGCGAGGATGCCGGCGACCCGCTCGGGGTGCCGGCGCGCGAACTCGAAGGCCACGTTCACCCCGAGCGACCACCCGAGCAGCAGCGCCCGGTCCATCCCGGCGTGGTCCATCACCGCCTCGAGGTCGGTGGCGTGGTCCTCGACGGCGATCCGGTCGAGGTCCGCGGGGACCTGCGAGGCGTCCAGGCCGCGGTGGTACCAGGAGACGGCGTGCACGCCGCACGCCGGGTCGGCGAGCAGCGGCCACGCCGACGGCGGCGCCCCCAGCCCGTTGCTGATGACCACCGGCAGGCCCGCCGCCCCGTTGTCCCAGGTCCGGATCCATGTGCCGTCGCTGCTGCGGATCCCGGGAGCCTCGCTCGGGCGGGGGTCGACCAGTGGTGCGGACATGACGATGCGGTGCCCTCCCTGGGGTCCGCGGGAACGCGATGCGCGCCATGTACCGACGAGCGGACCAGCGTGCGGCCCGCGACGGGAGCACCGCTGCCCCGCGACGGGGCGAGCCGCGCGGCTACCGCTCGAACTCCCAGACCAGCACCCCGGGCAGGCCGACGTAGGCGTCGCGGTTCGCGTCCGGGACGAGCTCGGCGGTGGGCGTGGCGGCGGCCTCGGCGGTCAGGCGCGGTTCCTCGTGGCCGCGGACCGTGAGACCCGCGCGCAGGGCCGCCGTGGCGTAGTCGGACGGCAGGTGGGCGTGCAGGCGCATGAAGGCACGGCCCTGGTCGGTCGGGAACTGGGCCTGCCAGCCCAGCATCACCAGGAACGGGTGGACGTCGCTGATGACGATCCGGCCCCCGGGCCGGACGACCCGGGCGAGCTCGCCGATCGCCACCCCGAGGTCCTCGACGTGCACGAGCGCGAGGGCGCAGACGGCCGCGTCCACCGAGGCGTCGGCGAGGGGCAGGCGGGTCAGCTCCCCGTCCAGGAACCGGGCGTCGGGGAGCTTGGCGCGAGCGCGGGCGAGCATGGCGGAGGACTGGTCGACGCCGGTGACCGTGTGGCCGCGGCCGGCCAGGTACGCCGACCACCGGCCCGTGCCGCAGGCGGCGTCCAGGACCGCCCCGGCGGGCAGCGCGTCGAGCAGCCGGCGCATCGGCGGCTCCTCGAGCCCGAAGAGGCGCAGCGGCCGGTCGTAGGTGGCCGCCCACCGGGCGTAGCCGTCGGTGAGGTCGAGCTCGACGCCGAGGCGCTCGGCGGCCCCCCTCTCGAGCACCGCCCGCGTCTCCGCGAGACGCGCCGCGCGCGCCTCGCCCGCGTCGGCGTAGAGCGTGCGGAGCAGGGCCAGGCCCTCGACGCCGACCATCAGCTCCTCGAGGGTGGGCCCCGGATCGGTCACCTCGGAGACGCTACCGGCGAGGACGATCGGCGCTACCGTGCTCCATGCGGATCCTGGTCGCGAGCACGGGCGGGGCCGGGCACGTCACCCCGCTGCTCCCGATCGCCGCGGCCTGCCGGCGGGCCGGCCACGAGGTCTCGCTGATCGGTCCGCCCGAGCTCGCCGCGACCGCGGAGCGCGAGGGCCTGCCCTTCGCGTCGGGCGACGTGCCGGACCCCGCGGAGCTCGGGCCGGTGTGGGCGCGGGTGCCGCACGTGTCCGTCGCCGAGGCCGAACGTCTGGTCGTCGGGCAGGTCTTCGCGACGCTGAACGTCCGCGCGATGCTCCCCGCGGTGCGCGAGACCGTGCGCACCTGGCGGCCCGACGTCGTCGTCCGCGAGCCCGCCGAGTTCGCCGCCGCGGTGGTGGCGGACGAGGAGGGCGTGCCGCACGTCCAGGTCGGCGTCGGGCTGATCTCCGCGCAGCAGCAGATGACGGAGCTCGCGGCGGACGCGGTCGAGGCGTGGCGCCCGGGGCTGACCGCGCGCATCACGGCGACCCCGTACCTGACCTTCTTCCCGCCGTCGCTCGACGCCGGGCACGGGCCGGACCCGTCGCCGACCCACCGCTTCCGGCTGCCCCGGGCCGCACCGGCGCCGTTGCCCGACCACTGGGCCGGCGACGACGGCCCCCTGGTCTACGTGACCTTCGGCAGCGTGGCCGCGGGCGTGCCCACCGCGGCGCCGATCTACGACGTCGCGCTGGAGGCGGTGGCCGACCTCCCGGCGCGCGTCCTGCTCACCACCGGCCACGGGATCGACGACGACCGGCCGGCCCCGCCCGGACCGCACGTCCACGTCGCCCGCTGGGTGCCGCAGGCCGACGTCCTCGGGAGCGCGCGCGTGGTGGTCTGCCACGGCGGGTCGGGGACGACGCTCGGGGCGCTGGCGGCCGGCGTCCCGCTCGTGATCACGCCGCTGTTCGCCGACCAGCCGGCCAACGCGCGCCGCGTCGCGGAGCGGCGCGGGCCTCGCGGTCGGTCCCCGCGACCCCGGCGCCCCGACCAGCGCGATCGACCCCGCCGACCTGCGGCGCGCGATCACCGACGTGCTCGCCGACCCCGCCCCGCTCGCCGTGGCGCGCGGCGTCGCGGAGGAGATCGACGCGCTGCCCCCGGCCGACGACGCCGTCGACGTGATCGTCGCGGCCGCGCGCTGAGGTTCAGCCGATCGCGCGGTCCCGTCCCGCCCAGTGCGGCGCGCGGAGCACCTTCTTGTCGACCTTCCCGAACGGGGTCACGGGGAGGTCGTCGACGAGCTCGACGGACTTCGGGCGCGCGTACGCCGGCAGCCGGCCCCGGCTCCAGGTCACGATCGCGTCCCGATCGGCGGCCCCCGCCGCGACGACGACCGCGTGGACGGCCTCGCCCCAGTCGTCGTGCGGCACGCCGATCACGGCGACCTGCGAGACCGACGGGTGCTCGGCGAGCACGTTCTCCACCTCGCGGCAGTACACGTTCATCCCGCCGCTGATGACCATGTCCGCGTGGCGGTCCCGCAGGTGCAGGTAGCCGGCCTCGTCGAGGAAGCCGACGTCGCCGGTCCGGATCCAGCCGCCCGGGAGGAACTCGTCCGCGGTCGCCGACGGGTCGTCGAGGTAGCCCTCGAGGACGTAGGGGGAGCGCAGGCAGACCTCGCCGGTGTCGCCCGCCGGCAGCGGCGCGAACCGCTCGTCGACGATCGCGACGTCGGCCATGATCGACGCCCGGCCGCACGAGTCGAGCAGGTCGGGGCGGGCCGGGTCGTGGTCGTCCTTCGCCAGGCGGGTGCCCCAGTTCGGGCACTCGGTCTGGCCGTAGAGCTGCACGAACACCGGCCCGAACACCTCCAGGGCGCGGGCGAGCCGGCCGGGCGTGATCGGCGCCGCGCCGTAGACGACGGTGCGCAGGCCGAGGTCCTCCGGGCCGTCCACGGCCCCGACCACATCGAGCAGGCGGTAGAGCATCGTCGGCACGAGGAAGGTCCAGGTGATGCCGCGATCCCGCAGCGCGGCGAGCACCCGGTCGGCGTCGAACCCGGGCTCGATGACGCTCGTCGCGCCGCGGAGCAGCGCGGACTGGGCGAACAGACCGGCCGCGTGGGCCAGCGGGGTGGTCAGCAGCAGCCGGTCGTCCTGCACGATCTCGGCCTCGAGCAGCTGGGCGTACTGCACGGCGACCGCCGAGGCCTGGGTGTGCACGACGCCCTTGGGGCGCCCGGTCGTCCCGCCGGTGAAGTAGATGGCCGCCCGCGCGTCGGAACCGATGGACAGCGCGGGGAGCTCGGGCGCGCCGTCGGTGGCGAGCTCGTCGACCAGGAGCACCGGGACGTCCGGCGGGAGCTCGACGCCCAGCGCCGGGTCGACCACCACGACGCGCGCCCGGGTGGCCGCGACGATGTGCCGGACCGTGTCCGCCGGGAGCAGCGGGTTCACCGGCACCTTCACCGCCCCCAGCCGCGCCACCGCCACGTCGACGACGACGAACTCGGCGCCGTTCTGCAGGTGGAGCGCGACCGCGTCGCCGGGCGCCACCCCGTGGGCCTGCAGCTGGGCGGCGACGGCCCGGGACCAGCGGTCGACCTCGCCGAAGGTCCAGCGGCGCCCGCCCGCCTCGACGGCGACGCGGTCCCGGTACCGGTGCAGCGCGGCCGCGAACTCGGCTCCCAGCGTTCCTCGCACCACGTGTTCCCTTCAGTGCATCGCCATGCCGCCGTCGACGCCGAGCGTGGTCCCCGTGATGTAGGAACCGGCGTCGGACGCCAGGAGCAGCAAGGGCCCGTCGAGCTCGTCGAGGCGCCCGACGCGGCCGAGGGGCGTGGCGGCGTGGACGCTCGCGGCGCCGCGCTCGTGCGCGAGCAGCGGGGCGGTCATCTCGGAGGAGAAGAAGCCGGGCGCCAGGGCGTTGACCCGGATGCCGCGACGGGCCCACTGGCGCGCCAGGTCGCGGGTCATCCCCAGCAGCCCGGCCTTGGAGGCCGAGTAGGCGGCCTGCGGGACGTCGGTCGTCGCGAGGGCCAGCGCCGAGGAGACGTTGACGATCGACCCGCCGTCACCGGCGATCATCGCCCGGCCCGCGGCGACGGCCATCTGGTAGGCGCCGAGGAGGTTGACCTCGAGGAGGCGTGCCGTCCGGGTGAGGTCGTCGCGCTCGCTGCGGCCGCCGTAGCCCGTGCCGGCGTTGTTGACCAGGACGTGCACGCCGCCGAGCTCGCGGACCGCGGCGTCGACGAGGGCGTCGCACTGGGCGGCGTCGGTGACGTCGGTCGGGACGGGCAGGCACCGGCGGCCCTCGGCGACGACGGCCTCGGCGACGGTGTCGAGCAGCTCGCGGCGGCGGGCGGCCACCACGACGTCCGCACCGGCGCGCGCGAGGACCGCGGCGAAGTGGGCGCCGAGCCCGGACGACGCCCCGGTGACCAGGGCGACGCGCCCGTCGAGGCGGAAGTCGGGACCGGTCACGACGAGGCCTCCGCGGCGAGCGGCTCGGAGACGGGCTCGGCGAGGGGCTCGGAGAGGGGCTCGGAGAGGGGCTCGGCGAGGGGCTCGGGGAGGGGCTCCGGCAGTGCGCCGAGCATGGCCCGCATGCTGCCGCCGGCGGCGAGCCCGCCGAGGGCGAGCGCGACGAGCTGGTCGGCCAGGCGGAGGTCGTCCTCCTCGCCGTGCGGGGTGAACCAGTGCTGCATCCAGTCGACCATGCCGACGATCGCCCGCGCGACGATGCGCGGCTCGGCGGCGAGCGAGAACTCGCCGGACGCGGCACCCTCGGCGACCAGGGCCTCGACCGCGGCCATGTACCGGGCGTCCATCTGTCGGAACTCGGCGAACCGGGCCGACTGCTCGAGGCGGCCGAGGTGCTCGAGGTACACGAACGCGGCCGGGTAGTACTCGCTGAAGATCCTGATCTGCATGCGGACCAGCTCGCGGAGCCGGACCGCGACGCCGCTGGCGGTGTCGGCGCGCAGCCGGTCGAGCTGGTCGAGCAGGGCTCGCGCGGGCTGCTCGACCACCGCCAGGAGGAGGTCCTCCTTGCTGTCGACGTAGTTGTAGACGCTGCCCTTGAGGATGCCGACGCGGGTGGCGATGCCCTCGAGGGTGGCGTTCTCGTACCCGTGCTCGCGGAACTCCTGGCCCGCGGCCTGCAGGATCTCCGGCCAGCGGCTGGGACGGGGCATGGGGGACTCCGGGTCGGCTGTGACGTCTTTCAGGGGGTGGAGAACTGCGCCGGGAAGCGTTGCATGCCGCGCGAGAGCAGGACGGGGTGCCATCGCAGCGGCTCGTCGGTCAGCCGCAGGTCGGGCAGGCGCGCGAACGCCCGGGGGATCGCGATCGAGGCCTCGAGGCGGGCCAGGGGAGCGCCCAGGCAGTAGTGCATGCCGATGCCGAACCCGAGCTGGCCGGACTTCTCGCGGGTGATGTCGAGGGTGTCCGGGTCGGCGAACACCGCGGGATCGCGGTTGGCCGACGACGGGCTGAGGAACACGCGCTCGCCGCGGCGCAGGTGCCGCCCGCGCAGCTCCACGTCGTCGCCCATCACCCGCGCGACCGTCTTCGCCGGGCCGTCGAACCGCAGGGCCTCCTCGACCATCCCGCCCACGAGCTCGGGCCGTTCCCGGAGGAGCGCGAGCTGGGAGGGGTGCCGCAGCAGCGCCAGGATCCCGCTGCCGATGAGGTTCGTCGTGGTCTCGTGGCCGGCGAACAGCAGCAGGACGCCGGTGGCGATGACCTCGTCGTGGCTCAGCGCGTCCTCGTCGTCGCGAGCGCTGATCATCGCGGAGATCAGGTCGTCGGCGGGCCGGCGCTCGTGGTCGCGGACCAGGCCCGACAGGTAGGACGTCAGCTCGGCCATGCCCTCGGCGCCGACGGCGTGCCGTGTCGCGTCGCCCATGCCGCCGAAGACGAGCCCGGTGATCTGGTCGGACCAGTCCTTGAACTGCTCGCGGTCCTCGCGGGGCACGCCGAGCATGTCGGCGATCACCGAGGCGGTCAGCGGGTACGCGAAGTCGCCGATGAGGTCGACCGTGCCGGTCCCGCGCGCGACGATCCCGTCGAGGAGCTCGGTGGCGATCTCCTCGACCGAGGCGGTCATCCGCGTGACCGCGCGCGGGGTGAAGGCGCGGCTGAGCAGGCGGCGCAGCCGCAGGTGGTCGGGCCGGTCCTTGAACACCATCCAGCCCTCGAGCACCTCGAACGCGGCGCGCACCCGCGGGTCGGCGTCGGGGCCCTCGAGCTTGGCGCGGCGGTAGGGCGTGATCCGGTCGGAGGAGAACCGCTCGTCGCGCAGGGCGGCGGCGACGTCGCCGTGGCGCGTGATGAACCACGAGCGGTACTTCGTGCTCCAGTGCACGGGGTCGTGCTCGCGCAGCGCCGCGAGCAGCGGGTACGGGTCGGCCACCGCCTCGTCGCCGAGCAGGTCGGCGCGCTCGAGGTCGATGTGCTGGAGCGTCCCTCCGTCGCTGCGCTCGCCCCGGCGGGTCACCGGGCCTCCAGCACCGTCACGACGCAGGAGTTGCCGTCGAGCACCGACACGCCGCCGCCCATGGTCTCGACCAGCCCGAGGCGCGCCCCGTCGACCTGGCGCGCCCCGCACCGTCCCCGCAGCTGCCAGCTGATCTCCGCGAGCTGCGCGAGGCCGGTGGCGCCCAGGGGGTGGCCGCGGGAGAGCAGCCCGCCCGACGGGTTGACCGGGTGCGCGCCCCCGAGCGCGGTGACGCCGCCGGCCGCGGCCTTGCCGCCGTCGCCGGGCGGCACGAGGCCGAGCGCCTCGGTGGTCACGATCTCGCCGATGGTGAAGGCGTCGTGGACCTCGACGACGTCGACGTCGGTCGCGGCGTCGAGACCGGCGGCGGTCAGGGCGTCGCGGGCGGTGTCCGCGACGACGTCGTGGCCCCAGACGTGGGGGGAGCGGTGGTTCCACGGCGCCCCGCTGCGCAGTGCCGCGCTGCGCACCACGACCTCGCCGGCGCCGCCGGTCGCCGCGGTGAGCACCGCGGCGGCGGCGCCGTCCGACGTGGGGCAGCACTGCAGCAGCGTCAGCGGGTCGGCGATCATGCGCGAGGCCAGCACCTCGACGACGGTGTAGCGGCCCGAGTACTGCGCGCGGGGGTTGTGCACGGCGTGCGCGTGGTTCTTCACCGACACCGCCGCGAGCTGCTCGGCCGTCGCCGCGCCGGAGTGCAGGTAGCGGGCGGCGCTCATCGCGTACATCGCCGGCATGGCGAGCCCCGCGCGGCCCTCGGGGTCGGTGGTCTCCGGGGTGATGGCGCCGGAGAACGCCGTGCTCATCTGCTCCAGGCCGAGCGCGAGGACCCGCCCGTAGCGCCCGGTGCGGACGGCCTCGTGGGCCTCGACGAACGCCGTCGTGCCGCTCGCGCAGGCGTTCTCCACGGTGATGATCGGGACGCCGGTGATGCCCATGGCACGCAGCACGCGCTGGGCCACCCCCGCGGGCGCGAACACGGTGCCGACCCAGACCGCGTCGACGGCCTCGACCCCGGCGTCGTCGAACGCCTCGCGCACCGCGTCCCACGCGAGCGCCACCAGGTCGCGCTCGGGCTGGCGGCCGAAGTGCGAGGTACCCACCCCGGCCACGGCGACGGACGCGCTCACCGGTCCACCTCCACCTGCAGGTCGCCGGCGTCCGAGGTGCCGACCAGCCACGCCGGCCGCCCGATCGGTGCCGGCTCGTCGCCGGCGACGTGGGCCAGCACCCGCGGCCCGTCGTCGAGGTCGACGTAGGCCAGCGAGTACGGCGGGGTGTGCCCGGGCACGGCGATCCGCACCACGGTGCTGCTCCAGACGGTGCCGCGGGGGCCGAAGTGCGCAGCTTCCACCGCGGCGGCGCACGCCGGGCACCGCGGCCACGCGTAGGCCACCGGCTCGGCGCAGGCCCGGCAGCGCCGGCCCACGACGACCCAGTCGCCCTGCGCCGTGCGGTGGATCTCCGGGCGCGGATCGCCGCCCGTCGGAGAGGACATGAGAACTCCTGCGTCTCGACTGCCGACCATGTAAGCAAACGATGAGTCGGCTAACAACTCCCACGACGGCAGGTTTCGTGCGGCGTCAGGAGGTTAACGACGGCCTGTCGGTCCGAGTCTTGACACTGCTGGTGAGGCAGACCACAGTGTGCTTCATCGCCGATGGCAAACCTTCGTTTGCCAACCCGCCCCCCGCCCTGCAGAGCGCGCTCGAGTCGACCAGGAGGACGATCGATGAAGTTCGGCTTTTTCACGATGCCGGAGCACCCGCCGATCGAGAACTGGACGTTGTCCTACGACCGCGACCTCGCCGCGATCGTCGAGGCGGAGCGACTCGGGTTCTCGGAGTACTGGATCGGTGAGCACCACACCGGCGGGTACGAGAACGTGCCGGTGCCGGAGTTCATGATCGCCAAGGCCTCGGCGCTGACGCACACGATCCGGCTCGGTACGGGCGTGGTGAACCTCCCGTACCAGGACCCCTTCATGGTCGCCGAGCGCCTGGCGTTCCTCGACCACCTCACGCACGGGCGGCTCGAGTACGGCTTCGGTGGCGGGGGGCTGCCGACCGACAAGGCGCTGTTCGGCCTGGAGCCCTCCGAGGCGGCGCCGCGCACCAACGAGGCCCTGGAGATCATCTGGCAGCTGCTGACCTCCGAGGACCCGGTCAGCTACGAGGGCGTGTACTGGAAGTACGAGGACCGCCAGCTGCAGGTCGGTCCGTACCAGGACGTGCCGCCGTTCGCGATCGCCGGCCTGACCGGCACGCACAACTACGCGAAGTGCGGCGAGAAGGGCTGGAAGCCGCTGTCGGTGCACTTCGCCCCGACCGACAACGGCACGTACATGGACGCCCCGGACCTCAAGGCGATGGGCGCCGCGATGCTGGAGGCCGGCAACCGCGCGGGCATCGCCGAGTCCGTGACCCGCGAGAACTGGCGCGTCGTGCGCGAGGTCTACGTGACCGACAACAAGGACCAGGCGCTCCGCGACATCCGTGAGGGCGTCAAGCTCTCCTACGACTACCTGTTCGGTCTCGGGCTCGGCGCCCTGATGAAGATCGGCGACGGGATGACCGACGCGGACCTGACGCTCGACTGGATGGTCGAGAACATCCCCTGGATCGTCGGCAGCCCGGAGGAGTGCACCCGCCAGATCCAGGAGCTGGAGGAGGAGACCGGCGGCTTCGGCACCCTGCTGATCAACTGCCGCGACTGGGTCACCACCGACAAGTGGAACCGCTCGCTGGAGATGTTCGCCCGCTACGTCATGCCGAACTTCCAGGCGAACCAGCGCATGGCCCGCCGCCAGAGGATGGCCAACGTCGCGCTGGGGATCGCCTGATGGCGCCCGGGATCACGCGCCTCGAGGGCCGCGTCGCCGTCATCACCGGCGGCGTGCAGGGGATCGGGCGTGCGGTGGCCCTGCGCTGTGCCGCCGAGGGCGCCACGGTGATCATCGGTGACCTGCAGGACGACGACTCCACCGCCAAGCAGATCGTCGCCGACGGCGGGCAGGCGTCCCACATCGTCATGGACACCCGCCAGCGCGACGACTGGAAGCGCCTCATGGACGAGGCGATCGGCGGGCACGGCCGGCTCGACATGCTGGGCAACATCGCCGGGGTCACCAACACCTTCGGCCCCGACAACGTCGTCGACCTCGACGACATCGGCTGGGACCACGTCGTGGGCACGGACCTGCGCGGGGTCTGGCTGGGCATGCAGGCCGCCATCCCGCGGATGCTCGAGCACGGCGGCGGGAGCATCGTCAACATCGGCTCGATGGCCGCGCTCAAGGGGCTGGAGAACCTCGCGGCCTACTCCGCGGCCAAGGGCGGCGTCGTGAGCCTGACCCAGCAGGCGGCGATGGAGTACGGGCCCCGGGGCATCCGCATCAACTGCATCTGCCCGGGCACGATCGACACCCCGATCCTCGCGGGGATCACCGACAGCATGAAGAAGAACTTCGAGGCCGCGCACATCATCCCGCGTCTCGGCAGGCCCGAGGACATCGCGGCGGCCGCGGCCTTCCTGTTCTCCGACGACGCCGCCTTCTGCACCGGCGAGATCCTCCCCGTCGACGGCGGGTGGAACACCAAGGGCAGCGCCGGCTGACAGCCGGCGTGAGCGTGGGGCCGGCGCCTCCCCCCGGCGCCGGTCCCGCGCGCCGTCGTGACGACCCGAAGGAGTCAGCGTGGACCTGTCCGGTCGGACCGCCCTGGTCACGGGCGCCGGCAGCGGCATCGGCAAGGGCATCGCGAGGGCGCTGCTCGAGGGCGGTGCGAACGTGGTCGGGCTCGAGATCGAGCCGGCCAACATCAAGTCGGCCGGTGAGGAGCTCGCGGGCGGCGATCGTCTCGCCTGGTCGGAGGGCTCGGTGACCGTCGCGGCGGACGTCGAGGCCGCGTTCGACCTCGCCGAGAGCCGCTTCGGCACGGTCGAGCACCTCGTCAACAACGCCGGTACCGCGTCGCTGTCGCTGGTGATCGACACGAGCGAGGACGACTGGGACCTCATCGTCGACACCTGCCTCAAGGGCACGTTCCTGTGCACCAGGGCGTTCGCCCGCCGGGCACTGGCCGCCGGTCGGGGCGGCTCGGTCGTCAACATCTCGTCGCTCAACGCGATCGCCGCGACCGACGGCCTGGGGCACTACTGCGCCGCCAAGGCCGGCGTCATGAACTTCACCAAGGTGTGCGCCGGGGAGCTCGGGCGCCACGGCATCCGGGTCAACGCGATCGGGCCCGGCACCGTCAACACGCCACTGGGCGCCGGCTTCACCGTCGGTCGGATCGGCCAGGAGTTCCTCGACCGCACGATGGTCGGTCCGCCGCGGCACCAGGAGCCCTCCGACATCGCCGACGTCGCGCTCTTCCTGATGTCCCCGGCGGCCGGGCGGATCACCGGCCACTTCATCCCCGTCGACGGCGGCCAGCACGTGCGCGGTCTGCACTCCTACTGGGACGTCGCCGAGGCGCAGGGCATCGTCGCGCGGCCGGCGCCGTGACCACCGAGGCACGGCCGCAGGCGGTCGCCGTCGACGACCGCGGGTTCCCGCGCTTCTGGGACGCCGAGCGCGAGACCCGCAACCCCGCCGAGCGCGACCGCATCGTCCTCGAGCGCATGCAGCACCAGCTGCACTACGTCTACACCGAGCTCCCGTTCTACCGGCGCCTCTACGACGCCCACGACTTCCACCCCGACCAGGTGCGCTCGCTCGAGGACTTCACGGCGAAGGTCCCGGTGATCACCAAGAAGATGCTCATCGCCGACCAGCGCGAGCACCCGCCGTTCGGCAGCTACACCCCCGAGTTCGCGCCGGGCCAGATCGCGCGGATCCACGGCTCGTCGGGCACCTCGGGGACGCCGACGATGTACGCGGTCTCCCACGGCGACTGGCAGCGGGCCGCCGACGTGCACGCCATGGCGCAGTGGTGCGCGGGCATCCGGCCCGACGACCTCGTGCAGGTCGGCTTCCCGTTCGGGCTGTTCTTCGGCGGCTGGGGCGTCGTGCAGGGCGCCGAGCGGATCGGCGCCACGGTCTTCCCGCTCGGGGTCACCGACTCCGAGCGGCACCTCGAGCTGATCACCGCGCTGGGCTCGACGGTCTTCAGCGCCACGCCGTCCTACTGCATCCACCTGCTCTCGGTCGCCGAGCGCCTCGGCATCGACCTGGCCGCGAGCAGCGTGCGGCGCATCCTGGTCGGGGGCGAGCCCGGGGGCAGCCTGCCGGGCACCCGGAAGATCATCGAGGAGGGCTGGGGCGCGATCGCCAGCGACGCCGGCTCCACCTCGGAGATGTACCCGTTCCAGACCAGCGTGGGCTGCGAGGCCGGGACCGGCACCCACCTGATCACCGACGAGGTGTTCACCGAGGTTGTCGCCGTCGACGACCTCAACACCGCCGTCCCCGTCGGCGAGCGCGGCGCGGTCGTCTACACCCACCTCTGGCGCGCGTCGCAGCCCATGATCCGGTTCGCGCCCGGGGACGAGACGTACCTGGCCACCGACCCGTGTCCGTGCGGGCGCACCTACCCGCGCCTGCCCGAGGGGATCCTCGGCCGCCTCGACGACATGCTCGTCATCCGCGGCGCCAACGTCTTCCCCAGCGCCGTCGAGACCGGCCTGCGCACCGTCCCGGAGCTCGGTCCCGAGTTCCGCATCCTGGTGACCAAGGCGGGCGCGCTCGACGAGATGACCGTCGAGGCCGAGCTCACGCCCCGTGCGGCGAGCGAGGCGGTCGACCGCGAGGAGCTCGTCGGCCGGATCGAGGACGCCCTGCGGCGCAGCGTCCACATCCGCGTGCCCGTGACGCTGCTCGAGCCCGGGACCCTGCCCGAGACCACGTTCAAGGCCCGCCGCGTCGTCGACCAGCGACCGCGGAGCTGACCCGGAAGGAACCGAGACGTGATCGTCCAGCTGTCCGCGGACGCGGCCCGCGTGGCCGAACCCGACGACTGCACCAGCCTCCACGTGGCGACGGCGCTGCCCGCCGACGCCGTCGACGCCGCCCTGCGCGGGACGGGGACGGGTCACCTCCAGACCGACGACGCCCTGCTCGACGTCGAGACCCTGCGCACCCGCGCCCGGGCCGGCGCCGACGCGCCGGACTGGGACGAGCGCTGGGCGAAGATGATCGACTACGCGCGGTCGAAGGGCTGGCTCACCGCGGACGACGCCGCCGTGCGGGCCCACGTCGAGTACGACGGAGGGCGCGCGTGACCGGCCCGGCGCGGGTCCGGGTGCCGCTGGCCGCCGACGACCTGCGCCAGGTCTACGGTCGCTTCCCGACCGGCGTGGTCGCCGTGTGCGCCGAGGTGGACGGCGCCCCCGTCGGGCTCGCGGTGAGCACCTTCGTCCCGGTGTCGCTCGACCCGCCGCTGGTCAGCATCTGCGTGCGGACCGCGTCGACGACCTGGCCCGCCCTCCGGCGGGCCCCGCAGCTCGGGATCAGCGTCCTCGGGGCGCACCACGAGGGCGTGGCCCGCGCGCTGGCCGGCCCCGCCGAGCACCGCTTCCGCGACGTCGCCACCGAGCGCCGGGACGGGGCCGCGCTCTTCGTCACCGGCGCCCCGCTGGCCCTCGCCGTGAGCGTCGTGGACGACGTCGTCGCCGGTGACCACCTCATCGCCGTGTGCCGGGTGAACGAGGTCCTCGTCGACGACGAGCACGGCCCGCTGGTGTTCCACCGCAGCGCGCTGCACCCGTGGGCCGCCTGAGGGAATCGTTGTCGCGCCGCGACCCCTCGCTGTCCTCGGAGCGCCCAGGCTGGCCCCCCGACCGAGCCCGAGGGGGGAGCCATGAGCACGCCGCACCAGTCGATCAGCCCGTGGACCTGGCAGGACCAGTTCGGCTTCGCCCAGGCGGTGGCCGCCGCACCCCCCTCGCGGTGGGTCTTCTGCTCGGGCCAGGCCTCGTCGGGCCCCGAGGGCGACACCCTGCACGTCGGCGACATGCGCGCGCAGGTGGCCCAGGCGTTCGACAACCTCGAGGCCGTGCTCGAGAAGGCGGGCGCCGACATGTCCCAGGTCGTGCGGCTGAACTACTTCACCACGGACGCGGACGCGCTCCTGGGCGCGTGGGACCTGGTCGTCGAACGCCTCGGCAAGGCCGGGATCCAGCCGGCCAGCACCTTGCTCGGCGTCGCCCGCCTCGCCTTCCCCGACATGCTCGTCGAGATCGAGGCGACGGCCCTCGTGCCCTAGTGACCGCGTCACCCCGCGATCCCGGCGGACGTCACCCTCCCGGTCACCTCCCGCAGGGTGGCCAGGAACCGTTGGGGTGCCGAGGTGCCGCTCTCGCGCCGGGAACCGGTCACCGTCAGGATGCGGGATCCGACGTCGACGGCGGTCGCGAAGATGCTCACGCCCGCGGTGTGCCCGTGCGACAGGGTGAGGTCGGGGACGATGGCCGCCCCCAGTCCCGCGGCCACGAGTGCCAGCATCGTCTGCGATTCCGTGCAGATGTGCTGGTGACCGGGTCGGATCGCGTACTCGCGACAGAGCCGGTCGAGCATCTGGCGCGTCGGTCGG
This sequence comes from Actinomycetospora lutea, assembly GCF_028737205.1. GTDB lineage: Bacteria > Actinomycetota > Actinomycetes > Mycobacteriales > Pseudonocardiaceae > Actinomycetospora > Actinomycetospora lutea. The sequence goes on from NZ_JAQZAL010000026.1 coordinate 30,561, forward strand.
TCGTTCGGTGACGTGACCCAGGTGCCGGCGAGGAGTTCCTCGATGCTGCCCGGGGTCGCCCACACCCCGGGCACGGCGATACGGAACTGTTCGCGGAACAGCTCGTCCTCGACGAGACCGGGGTACGGCGTCGCCGGGCTGGTCCGGTCGACGTAGCGCTCACCGATGAGCAGGTCGAGCTCGCCCGCGCGGAGCAGGTTGACGCCCTGGGTCTCGTTCACCTCGATCACCTGCACGCTGAGTGCCGCGTCGGTGATCGCGAGCTGCTGGAGGGTCGGGACGACGAGGTGGTGCAGCGCGGTGGCGAAGCCGCCGATGCGCACCGTGCCGGACGTGCCCTCCCGCAGGCGCTCGGCCTCGCGCTGGGCCTCGGCCAGGGCGACCGCGACGTCGTCGGCACGCTGGGCGAGCGCCAGACCGGCCTCGGTGAGCCGGACGGTCCGCCCGCCACCGCGCTGCGTGCGGTCGAGCAGGGTCAGTTTCGCCTCGGCCTCGAGCCGCACCAGGTGCTGGGACACCCCCGACGCCGTCAGGTGCAGGGCGGTCGCCGCCGCGTGCACGCTGCCGGTGCGGTGCACCGCGCGCAGGACGAGGAGGCGGTGCGGGTCGATCGGCATGAAGTGATGCTGAACCAGGACTGGAGCAGCTGTCACTGCCGTCGACGACCAGCGTCGTGCAGAATCGGTGCCGTCGGAGGAACGGTCGCATTCCCGTCTCCGTGGAGAATTGTCCTCTCGCCCTTCGCCGGTCCTTTCCGGACGGGGCGGCGATTCGACCCGGCCGCGATCGCCGGAACGGAGTCAGGGCGGATGGAAATCATCGCCTCGGTCATGACCTGCCCCGACGAACCGTTGGAGACGGTCACGCTGGAACTGTCGGATCCGCGGCCCGACGAGGTGCTCGTGCGGCTCGCGGCCACCGGCATCTGCGCCTCCGACGCGCACACCCACACCGGGCGCATCCCGTCGCCCGCACCGTGCGTGCTCGGCCACGAGGGCGCCGGTGTCGTGGAGCGGATCGGGGCGAACGTCACCCACGTGGCCGTCGGCGACCACGTCGCGCTCTCGTGGATGCCCAGCTGCGGGGTGTGCCGCCACTGCGTCTCGGGACGGCCGGTCCTGTGCAGCGCGGCGGCCCCCGCCCTGCTCGCCGGGACGCTGCTCGACGGCACCGTCCGCCTGCACCGTGGCACCGAGCCGGTGAGCCACTACTCGTTCCTGTCGACCTTCGCCACCCACACCGTGGTGCCCGGTTCCAGCGCCGTGCCCATCGGCCGCCACGTCCCGCTGGCCGTCGCGAGCCTGGTGGGCTGCGGCATCCTCACCGGCTACGGCGCCGTCGTGAACAAGGCCCGGGTCACCCCCGGCAGCTCGATCGTGGTGTTCGGCGCCGGCGGCGTCGGGCTGAGCGCGGTGATGGCGGCCCGCGTCAGCGGGGCCGGACAGATCATCGTCGTCGACCCGGTCGCGGCGAAGCTCGAGGAGGCGGTGGCGTTCGGGGCGACCGACGGGCTCGTCCCCTCCGACGACCTCGTCGAGCGCCTCCGCGACCTCAGCGGCGGCGGCGTCGACTACGCGATCGACGCCGCCGGGGGAGAGGGCATCCTCGGCCAGGCGTTCGGCGCGACCATCCCGGGCGGCACCATCGTGTGCGTGGGTATGCCGGACGTCGCCGCCCGGCCCTCGCTGCCCGGCCCGGAGCTCGTGCGCGACGAGAAGATCATCACCGGCAGCCTCTACGGGTCGTCCCGGCCCAGCATCGACATCCCGTCGATCCTGCGGCAGTACACGGCGGGGACCCTGCCGCTCGACCGCATGATCACCAAGGCGTACGAACTCGACCAGATCGACCGTGCCTTCGCCGACATGCGGGAGGGCCGGCTCAAGCGGGGCGTGGTCGTGTTCGACGAGCACCTGGCCGGGCTCGCGGGCCCGGCCGTCACGCTGGCGGCGTAGGCGACGTCGGCCCCGGCCGGAGAGGATCTCGAGGACCGGCCCGGGCAGCCCCGCCGCCACCACCACCACCACGCGACCAGCCCGCCCGTCGCACCTGCCCCGGCGAACACGGCGCACGGTGACCTGCGTCATGATGGCGCCGCGGACCTTCTGGATCGATGACGGGAGCACGGGCGGATGCGCGTGGGTGTGCTGACCGGTGGCGGCGACTGCCCCGGTCTCAATGCGGTCATCCGGGCCATCGTCCGGCGTGGTGTCCCCGAGTACGGGTACGAGTTCCTCGGCTTCCGAGACGGCTGGCGCGGTCCGCTGGAGGCCGAGACCCGGTCGCTGGACATCCCGGCCGTGCGCGGGCTGCTCCCGCGCGGCGGCACGATCCTCGGCTCGTCGCGGACCAACCCGTTCGCCATCGAGGACGGCGTCGAGCGCATCCGGCGCAACCTCCAGTCCCTCGGCGTCGACGCGCTGGTGGCCATCGGCGGGGAGGACACCCTGGGGGTCGCGAGCGAGCTCTACGAGAAGGGCGTCAAGGTCGTCGGGGTGCCGAAGACGATCGACAACGACCTCTCCGGCACCGACTACACCTTCGGCTTCGACACCGCGGTGAACATCGCGACCGAGGCGATCGACCGTCTCCACACCACCGCCGAGTCCCACCACCGCGCGCTGATCGTCGAGGTCATGGGCCGCCACGCAGGCTGGATCGCGCTGCACTCGGGCATGGCCGGCGGAGCGAACGCCATCCTCATCCCCGAGGTCCGGTTCGACCTCGGGCAGGTCTGCGCCTGGGTGGAGAGCCGCTTCCGGTTGGACTACGCGCCGATCATCGTCGTGTCCGAGGGTGCGATGCCCCAGGGCGGCGAGGCCGTGCTGGCCTCGGGCGGGAAGGACGAGTTCGGCCACGTCCGCCTCGGCGGCATCGGCGACTGGCTGGCCCACGAGATCGAGTCGCGCACCGGCAAGGAGGCCCGCACCACCGTGCTCGGCCACGTGCAGCGCGGGGGGACGCCCAGCGCGCGCGACCGCTGGCTCGCCACCCGCTTCGGCCTGCACGCGATCGACGCCGTCGCGAGCGGGCAGTGGGGCCAGATGACCGCGCTGCGCGGCAGCGAGATCACGATGGTGCCGCTGCGCGAGGCGACCGAGCAGCTCAAGCTCGTCGACCCCGCCCTCTACGCCGAGGCGGCGGTCTTCTTCGGCTGACCGACTCGTCACTCGGTCCCGACCAGGACCGGCCAGCCGACGCCCTCGGAGTGGAGCGTCACGCAGTCCGCCTCGGTCGGGCGGGGGAGCGGGCGGGTCCCGAGGGCCCGCAGGACGAGGCCCACCACCAGCCGCGAGCCGGGCAGCGAGGCGTGCGGCGTCCGCGCCGCCGGGCAGATCGCCTGCAGGCGGACCGCCGCGACGCCGGGCAGCGCCGCGGAGTCGGGCGGCACGACGACCTCGTCGGCGTCGGTCCACACCGAGAGCCACGGGACGGCCGGCCGCGGCCGCGTGGCGAGGTCGGTGAGCAGCGCGCTCCCCGGGGCGAGCTGGCGGCAGGCCTGCTCGCACGTCTCGGGGGCCAGGACCGTGGCCGCGGCGGCGACCTGTGTGCCCCGCAGCGGGGAGCCGAGGGTGACGACGCGGCGCACCGCCGGCGCGGTCCGCCCGGTCGCCAGGTACTGCCACACGGCGACGCCGCCCGAGGAGAAGCCGATGAGGTCGACGGTGGTGGCGCCGTGGCGCAGCAGGTCGCGGACCGTGCGGTCGATCGCGGCCGCCTGGGCGCGCAGGTCGCCGGTCCCGTGCTCCGGGAGCGTCATGACGACACTCGGCCGGCCCACGATGCGCAGCCGGAAGGCCAGGCCGTTCAGGACGTCGCGGGCCCCGCCGTGGCCGGGGACCAGGACGACCGGACCCTTGTCGAGCGGGTCCGCGGCGGCGGGCACGCCCCACTCGCGCACGACGACGCCCGTCACGAGCGTCGCCGTCACGAGCACGACCGCGGTCACCGCGAGGAGGAACCTCCGCCGCCGTGGCGAGCGGTCGGAGAACGGTGCCCACCGCATCCCGGCGGCCGGGGAGTCAGCCCGAGCGCGCGGCGTCGGCGTCGGCGGCGAGGGTCCTCACGATCTCGGCGGCGGGCCGGACGTCCGACACCAGCGAGCAGGACTCCCCGGCGTAGAGCACCGAGGCGTCCAGGTCGCCCTCGAAGCCGTCCATCGGCATGAAGATGCTGTAGCGCGGCAGGTCGACGGTCTGCCCGCCGACGGGCATCTTGCCGGTGACTTCGCCCTCGCCGGCCCGCTGGCCGCTCGCCGGCGACCCGGCCTCGAGCCACTCCTCGACGATCCGGTTGCGCAGCACCCGGTGCGCCGCGTCGGGCCACTCGACGTCGAACAGCTTGGTGTGGATGGTGTCGGCCCCGGTGGCGGCGACCACCCGGTCCTTGTACGCCGCGCGGGACTCGTCGCTGCACAGGAACCTCGTCCCGAGCGACACCGCCTGCGCCCCGAGGGCCAACGCGGCGGCCACCCCGCGGCCGTCGCCGATGCCGCCCGAGGCCACGACCGGCAGCGGCGCGACGGCGTCGACGGTGGCGGGCAGGACGGTCGCCAGCCCCTCGACGCCGCGCACGTGACCGCCCGCCTCGACGCCCTGGATCATCACCGCGTCCACGCCGGCGTCGGCGGCGGCGCGGGCCTCGTCGGCGGACCCCACGTGGGCGACCAGCCAGGAACCGGCCGCGTGGGCGCGCTCGACGTAGGGGCCCGGGTCGCCCCAGAACAGGACGAGCACCGAGACGCCCTCCTCGAGGCAGCACTCGACCGGGGCGTCGTCGGGGAGCAGCGGCAGGATGAGGTTGGCGCCGAGGGGCCGGTCGGTGAGCGTGCGCGCCTCGCGGAGCTGCTCGCGCACCACCGGCTCGGGCAGCCCGCCCATGCCCAGCACGCCGAGCCCGCCGGCGTTCGACACCGCCGCGGCCAGGGCCGGACCGGCCAGACCACCGCCCATCCCCGCATTCCAGATCGGGAGCTCGACTCCCAGGGTCCGGCAGAGGTCCGTGGTCAGCATGCCGACGCTCCCGCCCGTGGTCTGGAGGTGGTCCACCAGCACTGTCGCGCTCGGGCGGAAGCACCGTCAACGGCCGGACGGACGCACCGGGCCTGTTCAGGCGGTCGTGGTCAGGGCCTCCGTGAGCAGGGCGACGAGCGCCGCGTGCTGTGCGTCGGTCGAGGTCCCGAGCTCCTCGTCGGACCCGTCGAGGGCGACGGCGGCGAGGTTGGCCTTCTCGCCGAGCAGGTCGGCGATCCGGGCGTCGATGGTCTGCGCGGCGAGGATGCGCCAGGCCGTGACCGGCTGGGTCTGGCCGATGCGGTGGCAGCGGTCGATGGCCTGGGTCTGCTCCGCGGCGGTCCAGGGCAGCTCGGCGAGCACGATGTCCGAGGCCACCTGGAGGTTGATGCCCACCCCGGCCGCGGTCAGCGAGCACACGGCGACCGCGACGTCCGGGTCCTCGACGAAGGCGTCGATGTTGCGCTGCCGGACGGTGGGGGTCTGGTCGCCGCGGATCGAGGAGTACCGCACGCCCTGCTTGGCGAACAGATCCTCGGCGGCGTCCATGACGTCGACGTGCTTGGCGAAGAACACGACCTTGCCCGAGCTGCGGGCGAGCTGGGCGGCGTAGTCGGCGGCGAGCGTCGCCTTCGCCTGCCCGATGCGGCGCATCATGCTGAAGACGTTGTCGCCGTTCGACGCGCCGGCCGCGTCCTTCTGCTCCCAGGTGGCGACGCGGGCCACGAGGTCGTGGTCGATCCCCTCGACGGGGCCGGAGTCGCGGGCGGCGAGCGCGTCGGTGTAGCGCTGCACCATCCGCTGGGCGAGGTCCCGCTCGGCCGCGCGGATCGAGCGCCCCGTCGGGCCGTCGAGCTCGACGGGGAGGTCGGCGATGCGGCGGGCCGGGATGTCGGCGGCCACGTCGATCTTCCGGCGGCGGACGACTCCACGGTCGACGACGGCCCGGCGGGCGGCGGGGTAGAAGCCCCGGTCGGCAGGGGTCAGGCCCGTCTCGGTCAGGGCGTCCATGAGGGCTCCGACCGGCTTCTTCACGTCGATCCAGCCGAGGAACTCCCAGATGGCGAGGAAGTCCTCGATGTCGTTGATCAGCGGCGTGCCGGTGAGCGCCATGAGCAGCGGGTCCGCGCTGAACGACCGGATCTTCTCCGAGAGCGCCAGCACGTGCTGCGATCGCTGCGAGGTCTTGTTCTTGATGAAGTGCGCCTCGTCGACGACCATCCCGCGGAAGCCGAAGTCGCGCAGCCACCCGACGTGCCGGTCGAGGACCTCGTAGTTGACGACGACGATGTCGGCGAAGCCGTCGACGTTCTCGCCGTCGCCCTGGATCGCGGTGGCCTTGCGCCGCGTCGACCACAGGCCGGCCTCGCGCACCCAGTTCGTCTTGACGACGTTGGGGGCGACGACGAGCAGGGGATATGCCTTCGCCGCCTCGGCCGCGAGCAGCGCCTGCGCGGTCTTGCCCAGCCCGGGCTCGTCGGCGAGCAGGAAGGTGCGGTGGCCCTCCGCGGCGGCCGCGACGACCCCCGCCTGGTGCGGCATGAGCTCCTTGCCGCCGGCCGCCTTGCGGGAGCCGGACGTCGGCAGGGCCATGCAGGCCGCGCCGTCGCCGGCGCGCTCGAACGAGCGCAGCAGCGGGTCGAGCAGCTCCCAGCCGTCGAGGCGGGTCGGGCGGGCCGCGGTCGGGCGCGCGGCCGAGAAGTCGGGGGCCAGGAACGGGTTGGCCATCTGCCGGGACACGACCGACTGCGGCACCACGCCCTGCTTGGCGGGCGCCGGGGCCGGCTCCTCCTCCTCGGCGGGCGGGGCCTCCTCGCGCGGCGGCGTGATGCCCGCGCGGCGCATCATGTCGCGCTCGAGCGAGCGGGCCTCGTCGGAGACGACGGCGTCCTCGCCGAGCAGGGCCAGGAGCGCCTGGTCGCGGACGGCCGTGCGGGCCAGCGACGTCGCGACGTCGTCGAGCTTCTTGAGCCGCTCGGTGCGACGGGCGTCGCTGAGGTCCTCGTTCGCCCGGATGCGGGCGCGTTCGTCGCGCAGCAGCAGCGCGACCGCCTGGAACTTGGTGCGGGTCGCTGCCGTCGCCCGGCCCTTCTTGAGGGCGGCGCCGATCTCGTCGACCGCGCGTGTGAGCACCGAGACGACGTCCTCGCGCCGACGGCCGTTCTGCGGGCGACCGGGGTTGCCGCGGCGGCCCCGGGACTGGGGCTGGCCTCGACGAGCCATGTGCCTCCTCCGGCACGACGTGCAGACGTCGTGCGTGATGGACCCGCGGAGAGCCGGGGTGGCCCCCTGCGGCGCGAGCCGGACCGCGGGTCCGCGGCGACGCCGCGTGTTCCCGGACGGCGCGTCGGATCCGGCGCCATCGGTCGGGCTCGCTGTGCCACTGCCCGAGAACGAGCAGCGGACGGCGTGCCGTCTCGACCATCGTACTCCCGACACCGCGCGGACGTCCGACCGACGCGCCCGTGATCGCCGCGGACGTCTCTCCGCGCGGAGCCCCGTCGCTGATCTGCGTCCGAACGGTGGCCCCGGGGAGGGGTCGGCGTCCCTATGGTTGCCCCTTCCCCGGGAGAGCGAGGCTGTCGATGACCCTGCTGCAGTTCGGGGACGAGGGCGCCCGGCGGATCGAGCGCGTGTACGCCACGCCCGACGTGATCGGGCAGCGCGAGCAGGTGCTCGAGTTGCTGGCCCCGCTCGCCGGCGAGGAGGTCCTCGACGTCGGGTCCGGACCCGGGTTCCTGCTGCGCGCGATCGCCGAGGCGGTGGGTCCGGCGGGTTCCGCGCGGGGCCTGGACCCGAGCCCGGCGATGAACGCGGTGGCACTCGCGCGCTGCGCCGACGTCGCCTGGGTCGGCATCGACGAGGGCGGCGCGGAGGCCCTGCCCTACGCGGCCGGGTCCTTCGACGCGGTGGTGTCGACCCAGGTCTACGAGTACGTCGTCGACGTCGCGGGGGCGCTCGTCGAGGCGCGGCGGGTGCTGCGGCCGGGCGGGCGCGTCGTCGTCCTCGACACCGACTGGGACTCGGTGGTCTGGCACGCCGCCGACCGCGAGCTGCACCGGCGCGTCATGGCGGCGTGGGAGGAGCACCTGGTCGACCCGCGCCTGCCCCGCGTCCTGCCCGGCCTGCTGGAGCGCGCCGGGTTCCGGGTCACCGACCGCCGGCTGATCCCGGTGTTCAACCCGGTGTACGCCGAGGACACCTACAGCGCCGGGACGATCGACACCATCGGCGCCTTCGTCACCGGCCGGCAGGGCCTCACCGAGCAGGACGTGGCGCGCTGGGCCGCGGACCTGCGCTCCCGCGGCACCGACTACCTGTTCAGCCTCAACCGGTACTGCTTCGTCGCCAGCGCGACGGGGGAGCCGCCGTGATCAGCGCGTGAGCTCGTCACGGTCTGGAGGCGCGTAACTGCGGCGCGTCACGGACGATGTGGCGATGGCCGAGACCGGAGCGGGCGAGCAGACGGCGCCGGACACCAAGCTCGCGCGCAACGTCGGCGCTGTCCTGCTGTTCTTCTTCATCGTGGGCGACACGCTCGGCGCGGGGATCTACACCCTCGTCGGCACGATGGCCGAGGACGTCGGCGGCGTGCTGTGGCTCCCGCTGGTGATCGCGCTCGTGGTGGCGCTGCTGACCGCGGGCACGTACGCGGAGATGATCAGCAAGTACCCGCACGCCGGCGGCGCCGCGCGCTACGCCGAGCGCGCCTACAGGACACCGTTCCTCACCTTCATCGTCGGCTTCTTCATGCTCTCGTCGGGGATCGTCACCGCCGCGCTGCTGGCCAACGCCTTCTCCGGCGACTACTTCACGACGCTGGTCGCCCTGCCCGCCGACGTCCTCGGCAGCGGGGGCGGCGACGCGTCGCGCATCCTCACGCCGTCGCCGGACCAGCCCCTGCTCACGGGCGCCTTCGCCGCGTCGGTCGTCGCGTTCTTCTCGTTCCTGGGCTTCGAGGCCGCGGCGAACATGGCCGAGGAGGTCAAGCAGCCCAGCAGGGCCTACCCGCGGGCGCTCTTCGGGGCGGTCGGCACCGCCGGTCTCGTCTACCTGCTGATCGCGCTCGGGTCCGCGATCGTGGTCGACCCGAACGTGATGGCGCAGTCCACCGGTCCGCTGCTCGAGGTGATCACCGCGTCGGGGCTGCCGATCCCCGGCTGGGTGTTCTCCCTGATCGCTCTGGTGGCGATCGCCAACGGTGCGCTGCTGTTCGTCGGCACCATCAGCACGCTCGCCGACACCACCGTGCTCCTGCTGCTGTTCGTGCTCATCTCCACGAACGTCTCGTGCCTGGTGCTCAAGAAGGACCGGGTGCCGCACGACCACTTCCGGGTGCCCGCCGTCGTGCCGGTGCTCGCCATCGTGGCCAGCATCGTGCTGCTCACCCAGCAGTCGGTCGAGATCTGGCTGCTCGGCGCGGGCTTCGTCGTCGTCGGGACGATCCTGTTCCTCGTCGCCCTCCTCGGCCGGCGCCGCGAGACCGCGGCCGCCTGACCGCTACTCCCGCTCGACCGTCCGCAGGCCTCGCGTCGGCGTCCACCACTCGACGACGAGGAGCGTGGCCCGCGGATCCAGGTGGGTGTGCACGACCTCGGTGACGTCGGCGCGGAACAGGTCGCCGCCCGTCCCCTCGGTGACCTCGCCCGACACGACCGCGCGCCCCGCGATCTTGGCCTCGCCGGGCCACTGCGCCTCCTGGCCGTCGACGGGGTCGACGGTGGCGCTGTGCAGGGCGAAGCGCGGGTCGCGGCGCAGGTCGGCCCCCTTGCGGGCCGCGGGCATCGAGCCGAAGGTCAGCTCGCCGTCGTCGAACGCGGTCTCGATGCCGGAGATCCGCGGCGAGCCGTCGGCGCGCAGCGTCGCGAGCGTCTTGTGGCGGTGGGCGTCGAACAGCGCGCGGACCCGTGCTGCGAACTCCGGCACCGCGCTCTCGACATCGCGCCAGCTGGTCATGCGCCGATGATGGCGCCGGGGTCCGACACCGCCGGCGCTTGTCCCCGTTCGGCCCAGCCGCCACGATGCGAAGCGTGACGACCGGGGGATCGCGGGAGCTCGGGGTCGTCTACGATGTCGACGGGGTCATGCGCATCGCGCCGATCCGCCGGCAGTGGGGCCGGCTGAGGGCACTCGTGGCGCACGGACCGCGCGACCGGCGCTCCCTGCTCGGCATGCAGCGCGTGCTCGCGGTGCTCGCCGAGGACGACCCGCCCGCCGAGGTGTACTTCCTGACCGCCCTGCCCGACAAGCTGGTCCGTCCCCTGCGCGCGGCCCTGCGCCACGACCAGTACCCGCGCGGCACGCTGCTGATGGCCGGACGGTCGTTGTTCTCGGGGTGGCTGTTCGGTGCCGGCCTCGACCGCAAGCGCGCCACGCTCGACCGTCTCGCCGAGCAGCGCCCCGACATGTCCTTCGTGCTCGTCGGCGACGACGCCGGCCACGACCCGGCGCTCTTCACCGGCTTCGCGGACGCCCACCCGGGGCGGGTCGCCGCGATCGCCATGCGCCGCCTGCTCGGGGTCGCGGACGCGTCCACGTGCACCGACGGCGACGGCCCGCCGGTCGTCGAGGCCCCGAACGGCGAGGAGATGCTGCCCGGCCTGCGCGAGGTCCTGGGCCTCGGGCGGGACGCGCGGGAGCCGCGGATCGACGACTGGTTCCTCACCGAGGCCCAGCGCGGCAACCCCGCCACGCGTCTGCGCCCGTGGACCGAGGGCAACGACGTGCGCCTGCGCGTGCACGGCACCGCCTACTACCGGGTCCTCGCCGAGCGCCTCGCCCGCACGGGACCCGGGGACCAGGTGCTCTTCCTCGGTTGGCGCGGCGACGGCGACCAGCGGCTCACCGAGGACGGCACGACCGTCGCCGACGCGCTCGTGGACGCGGCGCGCTGCGGGGCCCGCGTGTGCGGGCTGCTGTGGCGCTCCCACCTGTCGGCGTTCGGCTACCACGTCACGCAGAACCGCCGCCTCGCCGCCGCCCTGCGCGCCGTCGGCGCCGAGGTGCTGCTCGACCAGCGCATCCGCCCGCTCGGCAGCCACCACCAGAAGCTCGTCGTCGTCCGCCACGACACCGACCCCCGCGACGACGTCGCCTTCGTCGGCGGCATCGACCTCGTGCTCGGCGCCCGCGACGACATCGCGCACCGCGGCGACCCGCAGTCCAGCGCGGCCGCCGACGCCTACGACCGCGACCCCCGCCACGACGCCCAGCTCGAGCTGCGCGGGCCGGTGGTCCGGGACCTCCACGAGGTGTTCTTCGAGCGCTGGGTGGACCCGACGCCGCTGGTCCGGCTGCCCTGGCACGTGGTGCCCGACCTGGTCCACCGCCTGCCCCGGCACGGGTCCCTGCTCCCGGCGCCGACCCCGGACCCGCCGGCGAGCGGCTCGTGCGCGATCCAGGTCCTGCGCACCTACCCGCGCCGCACTTCGCCGACCCCGTTCGCGCCGTGGGGCGAGCGCAGCGTCGCCCGCGCGTTCATCAAGGCGCTGGGACGGGCCCAGCGACTGGTCTACGTCGAGGACCAGTACCTGTGGTCCGCGGACGTCGCCCGCGTCTTCGCCGCCGCCCTGCGCCGCGCCCCCGGGCTGCACCTCGTCGCCGTCGTCCCGCGCCCGCACCGCGACGCCGGCCCGAACCCGGCCATGATCGGGCAGGCCGAGGCCATGGCGATGGTGCACGAGGCCGGCGGCGACCGCGTGCAGATCCTCGACGTCGAGAACGACGAGGCGAGCCCGGTGTACGTGCACGCCAAGGTGTGCGTGATCGACGACGTGTGGGCCACGGTCGGCAGCAACAACTTCAACACACGGTCCTGGACCCACGACTCCGAGCTGGTCTGCGCGGTCCTCGACGAGGAGCGCGACGGGCGGGCGCCCGCGGACCCCGGCGGCCTCGGCGACGGCGCCCGGACCTTCGCCCGCCGGCTGCGCCTCGAGCTGATGCGCGAGCACCTCGGGCTGGCCGACGACGACCCCATCCTCGACCCCGACGACGCCGCTGCGCTCGTGCGGTCGCGCGCGGCCGCGCTGGACTCCTGGCACGGCGCGGGGGCGCAGGGACCGCGGCCGCCGGGCCGGCTGCGCCGCCACACGCCCGTGCACGAACAGGTGGAGATCACCTTCCGGCGGCGCTGGATCACCGGCCCCGCCTACCGGATGGTGCTCGACCCCGACGGGCGCCCGATGCGCGCGCGCCTGCAGCGGACCTATTGAATGGGGCCATCGGGGAGACGACGCGCCTGCGGGCCATGAGCTTCAACATCCGCGGCTTCTCCACGCCCATCGACGGGCGGAACCGGTGGTCGCGGCGGGCCGCGGCCAACGTCGCGACGGTGCGCGAGCAGGCGCCGGACGTGCTCGGGGTGCAGGAGCTCCAGCAGGCGGCGCTCGCGACCTACCGCGAGGAGCTCACCGGCTACGACATGGTCCTCGGCCCCGCGGCCGGCCTGGGCGGGCGCCACGAGTACAACGCCATCCTCTGGGCCCGCGACCGGCTCGAGCTCCTCGACACCGGCGGGTTCTGGCTCAGCGAGACCCCGGAGGCGTCGTCGGCGTCCTGGGGCACCCGCAACGTCCGCGCCCTGAACTGGGCGAGCTTCGCGGTCCGCGGCACCGACGCGACCTTCCGCCACGTCAACGTCCACCTCGACCACTGGAGCGACCGCGCGCGGGAGGAGAGCGCGCACCTGCTCCTGCGGCGCCTCGGCGACCCCCGCCCGACCGTGCTGACCGGCGACTTCAACTGCCCGCCCGGCTCGCCGCCGCACCGGACGCTGCTCGAGCACGGGTTCGAGGACACGGCGGTCCGCGACGAGGACACCTTCCGCGGGTTCGGCCGGGTCGACGCCGCCGTGGCGCGCCGGTTCCACGGCGGGCGGCTGCGCCTCGACTGGATCCTCGTCGGCGGTCAGCCGGGCCGCTGGGACGTCGAGGACTCGTGGACCGTGCGCGACACCGGGGCGAGCGACCACGACCCGGTGGTCGCGGATCTCCGGCTGTCCGGACGTTGACGGTTAGAGTGCTGGCCGGGGTGATGCGGGTGGACCCGGACGACCACGAGGGCTACGTCGACCGCTGGTCGCGGGCCCACGGCGGTTACGACGTCCGCTCCTCGCGACCCGCCCGCGCCTGGCTGCGGATCGCGCACTTCCTCGGCGCCCCGCTGGCCCGCCGCGGCGTGCCGCCGACCCGGGTGACGCTGGTCGGCGGACTCGGCGCGGTCGCCGTCGGGGCCGTCGCCGCGCTCGGCGGGCGCTGGCCCCTGCTCGCCGCGGTCCTCGTCGTGGTCGTCGCGGTGCTCGACGGCGTCGACGGGGCGGTCGCGGAGCTGACCGACTCGGCGACCGCCTGGGGCCGCGTGGTCGACCAGCTCGTCGACCGCGTCGGCGACCTCAGCATGGTCGCCGGGCTGTGGGCCCTCGGCGCGCCCGGACCGCTGTGCGCCGCGGCCGCGGTGCTCACCGTGCTCGACGAGGCGATCCGCGGCGGGGCGGCCGCCGAGGGCGTCGGCGGGGTCGGGCTGGTGAGCTTCCCCGAGCGCCCGGCGCGCCTGGTGATCGGCGGCCTCGCGCTGCTCGCGGCGGGCGTGGTCCCGACGGCCGCCGCCACGGTGGTCTCCGTGGCCGCGGCGATCTGGACCCTGCTGGCCGTCGTCGCGACCGTGCAGCTCGTGGTCAACGTCCGGCGGCAGCTGCACGGACGGCCGCACCGCGTGATCGGGGACGCCTGACCTACCCCGGGTCGACGATCTTCCAGTAGGAGTCCTTGCGGACGACCTTCCCCGCGCGGAACTCCCAGTGGTCGCACCCCCGGACACGCACCTCGTCCCCGTCGGGGGTGGTGCCGGTGAGCAGCCACTCCGAGACGCCGAGGTCGCCGCTCACCCAGTGCCGGTCGTCGCCGTAGTGGACGTCGGGCAGCCCCGCGAAGCGGCTCGCCAGGCCCTCCCGCACCGCCGCCCGGCCGACGAGACGCCGCCCCCAGGGATCGGGACCCCGCGGCATGTCGAGCGAGCAGTCCTCGGCGAAGAACTCCATGATCGCGTCCAGGTCGTGGGCGTTGAACGCCGCCGTGACGGCCTCCAGCGTCTCCCGGTTCGACGAACTCCCCTTAGACTCCATGCCGCCATGGGACGCCCCCGACCCGGCGCCGCCCGATACGTACTTCCCGCCCGGACGGCAGGCGGTCAGGACGCCGGCGCGAGCTCGCCCACCTCCGCGTAGAACGCGCGCAGCAGCGCGTCGAGGCGCATCTTCTGCTCCTTGCCGGCGATGACGTGCGAGGCGTCCCACCACGTCTCCTCCCGGGCGTCGGACAGGAGCTCGGCGAGCAGGCCGGTGTGGTCGACGGTGGTGATCGGGTCGCGGCCGGCGTGCAGCACGAACGCCGGGACCTGGATCGCACCGAGGCGCTCGCGCGTGTCGTGGCCCAGGCACGCCTCGACGAGCCGGCCGTGGGCGTCGGCGTGCCCGGCGAGATCGCCCCACGCCCCGGCCGGACCGAGCAGCCGGTCGCGGTGCCGGTCGTAGAACGCCGGGGCGAAGCTCAGCGACGCGCACAGCATCTGGAACGCCGCGAACCCCAGCTCCTGGTGCACGCGGCGCAGCATCGTGAGCTGGTCGGACAGGGCGGCGTCGGCGTACGCCCAGGACCCGGTCATGAACAGCGAGCGCACGAGGTCGGGGCGCCGGATCGCCAGCTCCTGGCCGATGCAGGCGCCCATCCCCACCATGCCGAGCACGTGCACCGCGGTGTCAGACCGTCCGCCGAGGTGGTCGAGCAGCGCGGCGACGTCGTCGGCGTACGAGCCGGTGGAGGCCTCGGCGTCGGGGCGGTCCTCGCTCTCGCCCAGCCCGCGGTAGTCGAGGACGACGACCTCGAAGTCGGCGACCGCCGCGCGCGGGAGGTCGCCGAGGCGGCCGTGGCAGTAGGTGCCCCAGCCGCCCATGGCGACCATCCGCGGACGGTCCTCGCCCGCCCCGTGCACCTCGTAGTACAGACGGCGCCCGTCGACGACGATCTCAGGCACCGGCGATCGCCTCGAGCCCCGCGACGGCCTCGTCGACGCCGATGACGTCCGCGTAGCGGCGGCCCACGTCGGCGAGGTTCGCCCGGTGCGCCTCCTGCTGCTGGTCGCCGCAGCACTCGCCGACCACGATCGTGCGCAGCCCGTGGGAGAAGGCGTCGACGATCGAGGCGCGGATGCAGCCCGAGGTCATGCAGCCCAGGACGACGACGGTGTCGACGTCCCAGTAGCGCAGGATCGACGCGACCGGGGTCCCGAAGAACGCCGACGGCGCCTTCTTGATCACCAGCTCGTCGGTCGGGTGCCAGACCTTGGGGTCGATCTCCGCGCCCGCCGAGCCCGGCGTGATCTTCCCGAGCTCGGGCATCTTCCAGCGCCCCAGGTCGGCGGGGCCGTCGAACGCGACGGCGGTGTGCAGCACCGGGACCCCGAGCGCCCGGGCGCGGTCGAGCAGCGGGCCGCTGCGCTCGACCGCGTCGCGCACGGACGGGCTGCGCCCCAGCGCGAACTCGCCCTCGGTCAGCGCGCGCTGGAAGTCGACGACCAGCATCGCGGCGCGCCGCCCGAAGCCGATGTCGTGGCTGGAGTAGCCGGCGGCGTCGAACTCGTCGGTCACGGTGTCCACTCCTAGATGACGTCCGCCGCGCGCAGCTCGCGCACGGCCTCGGGGGTGTAGCCAAGGCGCTCGGTGAGCACCTCGTCGGTGTGCTCGCCGAGCTCGGGGCCCAGCCAGCGCACCTCGCCGGGCGAGCCCGACAGCCGCGGGAACACGTTCTGCATGGGGAACTCGCCGAAGCGCGGGTCGGCCATCGACAGGATCGACTCCCGTGCCCGGAAGTGCGGGTCGGCGAGCATCTCCTGCGCGCGGTAGATCGGCCCCGCCGGGACGCCGTGCTCCTCGAGGTGGGTGAGCACGGCGTCGGCGGTCCGCGTCGAGGTCCACGCGGCGACGATCGCATCGAGCTCCTCGGCGTGGGCCCCGCGCGCGCCGTGGGTGGCGAAGCGCTCGTCGTCGGCGAGCTCGGGGCGCCCCATGGCGCCGGCCAGGCGGCGGAAGACCGTGTCCATGTTCGCCGCCACGAGCACGCTGCCCCCGTCGCCGGTGGGGTAGACGTTGCTCGGGGCGACGCCGGGCAGTGTCGCCCCGGTGCGGGTGCGCTCGTGGCCGGCGAGCACCCACTCCGGGATCAGGGACTCGGTGACCGCCAGGACCG
The DNA here is from genome assembly GCF_028737205.1 of Actinomycetospora lutea. Classification (GTDB taxonomy): domain Bacteria; phylum Actinomycetota; class Actinomycetes; order Mycobacteriales; family Pseudonocardiaceae; genus Actinomycetospora; species Actinomycetospora lutea. The sequence goes on from NZ_JAQZAL010000026.1 coordinate 46,813, forward strand.
ACTCGTAGATCGACGCGTCGACCACCTGCCCCAGCCCGGTGCGGCGGCGGTGCTCGAGCGCGGCCAGCGCGCCGAGTGCGCCGAACATCGCGGTCAGCGTGTCGCCGAGCGAGATCCCGCAGCGCCCCGGCGGCCGGTCGGGCTCGCCGACGAGGTGGCGCAGCCCGCCCATCGCCTCGCCGATCGACGCGTAGCCGGCGCGGTGGGCGTAGGGGCCGGTCTGCCCGTAGCCGCTGATCCGCACCATGATCAGCCCGGGGTGCTCGGTGGCGAGCGTCGCGTGGTCGAGGCCCCAGCGCTCGAGGGTCCCGGGGCGGAAGTTCTCGACGACGATGTCGGCCTCGCCGGCCAGCTTCCGCGCGATCTCGCGACCCTCGGGAGTGCGCAGGTCGCACGTCACCGACCGCTTGTTGCGGGCGACGATCGGCCACCACAGCGAGCGGTCGTCCGCCTTCTGGCCCCACTGGCGCATGACGTCGCCGCGCTGCGGGTCCTCGATCTTGACGACGTCCGCGCCGTGGTCGGCCATCAGCTGCGCGCAGTACGGGCCGGCGAGCAGCTGCCCCATCTCGAGGACGCGGACGCCGGCGAGGGCGCCGGCGGCGGGCTCGGCGGTCTGCGGGTCGGCGACCCGGTCGTCGGCGGCGTACGCCGTCATGCACGTGCTCCTGTCTGCTGGTCGATGGCCTCGGTGTCGATAAGGTCCCGGGCCGTGGAGCTGCGGTGAACCGCGCCGACACGGCCTATCGCCGGCTGCGGCGCGAGATCCTCGAGGGGGTGCTCCCCCCGGGGACGCCGCTGCCCGAGGTCGAGTCGGCGGAGCGGCTCGGGGTCAGCCGCACCCCGGTGCGCGAGGCGCTGGGGCGTCTGGCGGGGGAGTCGCTGGTCGAGGTGTCGCCGCGCCGGGCCGCCCGCGTGGCCCGCTGGCGCCCCGAGATGCAGCAGGAGATCCTCGACCTGCGCGTCGTGCTGGAGTCGCACGCCGCCGAGCTGGCCGCCGGCAGCATCGGGCCCGACGACCTGGCGACGCTCGAGCAGCTCTGCGACGAGGGGGACGCGGTGGTCGCCGCGTCGACGGTCGACCTCGTCGCCTTCGCCGAGAACGCGCGCGTGTTCCACCTGGCGCTCGCCGCGGCGACCGGGCGGCCGCGCCTCGAGGCGATGGTCCACGGGCTGCTCGACGTGCCCGCGGTCGCGGCGCGCTACAGCGCCTTCCGCCCCGAGGACTTCGTGCGCAGCGCCGCCCACCACCACGAGCTCGTCGAGGCGCTGCGGGCGGGCAACGCGCCCTGGGCGGGCCACCTCATGCGGGCCCACATCCTGGCGGCGCGGGCGGCGATGCGGATCGACGGTCACGGCGACGCCACCGACGAGGCCGAGAGCTCGGGACCGGGCGAGCCGGCCGGGTAGCGCGGCAGGCGGCGCAGCATCGCGACGCCCGCCACCGAGGCCAGGCCGCCGAGCACGAGCGCGATCGCCAGGGGCACCGACGAGCCGCCGAACGTCTGGACCAGCGCGAGCGCCGGCAGCGGCAGCAGCGCGCCGCCGATGACGTTGGCGAGGGCGAAGGACACCGCGACGCCGGTGTAGCGCAGCCGCACGGGGAACACGTCGCTCATCAGCGACGGGAGCGCGCCGTTGCCGAGGCCGTAGGGGATCACGCCGATCGCCATGGCGAGCCACAGCAGCGCCGGCTCGCCGGTCGCGACCAGCCCGAACGCCGGGAACGCCCAGACGACGGTGAAGATCCCGGCGACGAGGACGAGCCGCTCGCGCGACACCTTCTTGGCCAGCAGCGCCGCGCCGATCGTGTAGGGCACGAGCAGCAGGCCGCACAGGACCAGGCCGATCTGGACGTCGTGCGCGTCGACGCCCTCGACGTAGCTCTTGGCGTAGGCGAGCAGGCCGGTCATCAGCGCGTAGACGACGACGATGATCGCGAGCCAGGAGAGGGTCACCGCGAGGATCGGCCGGCCGGCCTCGCGCATCGTGGCGGCGAAGGTGGCCGGGACCTCGTCGCGCGTCTGCTTGAAGTCCGGCGTCTCCTCCAGCCGCAGCCGGACGACCATGCCGAGCGCGACGAGCACGAACCCGGCGAGGAACGGCACCCGCCAGCCCCAGGACAGGAACGTCTCCTCGTCGACCGCCGACGCCACGACCAGCAGGGACGCGGCCGCCAGCGCCAGACCGAGCACCGAGCCGACCTGGGGGAGCGAGCCGTAGAGCACCCGGCGCGACGGGGGCGCGTGCTCGACGGCCACCGCGACCGCGCCACCCCACTCACCGCCGACCGCGAGGCCCTGGACGAGGCGCAGGACCACCAGGAGCACCGGGGCGGCCACGCCGATCGCGGCGTAGGTGGGCAGCAGGCCGACGCCGGCGGACGCGACGCCCATGAGCGAGAGCGAGAGGACCAGCGCGCCGCGACGCCCCCACCGGTCGCCGAGACGCCCGAAGACCCAGGCGCCCAGCGGCCGCACGAAGAACGCGACGGCGTGGCTGGACAGCGCGGCGAGCGTCCCGAGCCAGGGCTGCGCGCCGGGGAAGAACAGCGGCCCGAACACCAGCGCGGCGACGAAGGTGTACAGGATGAAGTCGTAGATCTCGACCAGCGTGCCGATCATGCACACGAACGCGGTGCGGCCCGGCGAGAGGCCGGTCCTCGGCGGTGCGGACGTGGGCGCCATCTGCTCGGTCGGACGCATGTCCCCGCCTCTCCCGTCCCGCCGCGCGCGGGCTCCTGGGAGGACAGCGTGCAGTGATCCGGGTCATCAGCACAAGGGCTCTTGTATACCCGAGGGCACATCCCCGCGCCGCACATGCAGCGAGGGGCGAGGAAACCCGCATCTTGCATACACGAACGCCTCGTGGACGCCGGGGTCGGGTCCCCGACCGGCGTCCACGAGGGCATGGCCGACCACCGAGATCGGTGGCTGAGCCCACGATGCCGCCCCCGTCCGGGTTGACCTAGCGTGGACGGCGGCTCCTGACAGGAGACGTACGACGGCACGGGGAACGGGAACGATGAGCGAGGACCGACGGGTGCTGTTCCTGCAGCACCAGGACGACTGCGGGCCGGGCCACCTCGGCGATCGCGTGCGGGAGCTCGGGCTGCCGGTGGAGGTCGCCCACCTCTCCCACGGCGATCGCCCCGCGGACCCGCGCCGCTACGCCCTCGTGGTGGCCCTCGGCTCCGACGACTCGACGCTCGACGCGGCGGTCCCCTACCTCGCCGACGAGCGGGCGTTCCTGTCCGACGCCGTCGCCGCGGAGGTCCCGGTGCTCGGCGTCTGCTTCGGCGCGCAGCTGCTCGCCACCGTCCTGGGTGCCCGCGTCCGCCCGCTCGACCGCCCCGAGATCGGGTGGCTCGACGTCGACAGCGTCGCCCCCGACGTGGTCGGGCCCGGGCCCTGGCTCGTGTGGCACCTCGACGCGTTCGACTGCCCGCCCGACGCCGAGCTGCTCGCGACGACCGACGTCGCCGTGCAGGCGTTCCGGCAGGGCCCGCATCTCGGCGTCCAGTTCCACCCGGAGGCGACGCCGGAGAGCGCCGGGGCGTGGGCGGCCAAGTACGCCGGGGCCCTCACGTCGGTCGGTGTGGATCGGTCGGCCCTGCTCGCCGAGACCGACCGGCGGCAGCCCGAGTCCCGCGAACGGGCAGCTCAGCTGGTCGATCGGATGGTGAACGGCGTTTCCTCAGCGGGCGCGCGGACTACTCTGGGCTCGTGACCTCTGCGACCGACGACCCCGGGGCGGCGGAGCCCGGCGCCGTGCCGGAGGAACCGACCGCCCCGGGTCTCGGTGAGCTCGAGCACGTCATCGCCTCCCGCACCCGGGAGTACCGGATCGCCAAGGGCCTGACGATGACGTCGCTGGCGCGCCGGGTCGGCATGTCGAAGGCCATGCTCTCGAAGATCGAGAACGCGCAGACCTCGTGCAGCCTCTCGGTCCTCTCCCGCCTGGCCGCGGCTCTGGAGATCCCGGTGACCGCGCTGTTCCGCGGCATCGACTCCGATCGCGAGGCGGTGTTCACGCCGGCCGGACGCGGCGCGGAGATCTCACGCCGGGGCAGCAACGTCGGGCACGTCTACCGGATGCTCGGGGCGCTGCGCGGCCAGCACAAGCGCCTCGAGCCGCTCCTGTGCACGCTCACCGAGGCGAGCGAGGTCTTCCCCCTCTTCCAGCACCCGGGCACCGAGTTCCTCTTCATGCTCGACGGGGTCATGCGCTACGTGCACGGCGACGCGCAGTACGAGATGCACGCGGGCGACTCGCTGATCTTCGACGGCGAGGGTCCGCACGGCCCGTCGGAGCTGGTGCAGCTCCCGATCACCTTCCTGACGGTCACCGGCTTCGGCCACATGCCGCCGGTGCCCTGAGGAGGCCCCTGAGGAGTCATCAGCGGCGCTTCGCCGCCCGCTCGGCGGCGAGCACCGTGTTCTGCACCAACCACACGTCGGTCACCGGCCCCACCCCGCCCGGCACGGGTGTCGCGGCACGGGCCACGGCCGCGACGGCGGGGTCCACGTCGCCGACGAGTCGAGTCCGCCCGGTCACCGGGTCGCGCACCGGGTTGATGCCGACGTCGAGGACGACCGCGCCGGGCGCGACGTGCTCCACGCCGATCAGCCCGGGGACGCCGGCGGCCACGACGAGCACGTCGCCGAGACGCGTGTACTGCGCGAGACGCCCGGTCCGGCTGGCGTTCTCGTCGCACGTGACGACGACGGCGCCCCGCTCCGCGGCGAGGGTGGCGGCGGGCTTGCCGACGTTGTTGCTCCGCCCGACGACGCAGATGGTCGACGCGCCGTAGAAGGCCTCGCCCTCGACGCCCACCTCGTCGAGCCACGCGTCGAGCAGGTGGAAGACCGACGCCGGGGTGGAGGGCACGAAGCGCGGCGTCCCGAGCGCGAGCAGCCCCGCGTTCTCGGGGTGGACCGCCTCGATGTCCTTCGCCGGGTCGAGCGCGGTGAAGATCTCGCCCTCGTCGAGGTGCGGGGGGAGGGGCCGGAGCACGAGGATCCCGCTGACGGTGGGGTCCGCCCCGAGCCCGACGACGAGCTCCAGCACCTCCTCCCGCGTCGTGTTCTCCGGCAGCGGGTGATGGCGGTGCACGATGCCGACCGCCGACGCGGCGCGGGCGAGGCGCCGGGCGTAAGCCTGCGCCGCGTAGTCGGACCCCACGAGCACGGTGGCCAGCCCGCAGCGCACGCCGAGGCCCGCGAGCCGCTCGACGTCGAACGCGACCTGCAGCTGGAGCGACCGCGCCCGTGCCCTCCCGTCGATGACGGCGGTGGGGGACGACCTCTCGACCATCATCGCCGTGCCGCCCCGTCAGCTCCCGGCCGCGGCGAGCAACTGGCCGATGATCACCATGACCACGCCGCCGCCCAGCACGAGATAGGGCCGCACGCCGGCGCGCCGGGGGAGCGCGACGGCCCCGCCCTGTCCGCTCTCCTTCGGCAGGTCGTCGCTGAACGAGGGGGGGAAGACGCCCTTGTCGACGACCTTGTGGCGGTAGTAGAAGACCGGGACGATGATCGCGGCCGCGACCAGGCCGGTCACGAAGGCCCCGCCGCCGAAGACGTCCGCGCCCCAGCCCAGGAGCAGGGCGTTGACGAAGGCGAGCACGGTGCCGATCGCGATGAGCGCCGTCGGCGCGCGGTAGGGCCGTGGCGCGTCCGGGTTGTCGACGCGGTGCATCCAGCCGGCGTTGAGGTTGAGGAAATTGAAGATCATGTAGCAGACGGTGGACGTCGCGAGCACGAACACGATGTCGCTGAGCAGCAGCAGCACGAGGTTGAAGACGAGGTCGGTCCACATCGCGCTCGTCGGCGCTCCGTGCCGGTTGGTGCGCGAGAGGAAGCGGGGCAGCCACCCGTCGCGCGACCCCTGGTACAGCGTCCGCGACGAGCCGGCCATCGTCGTCATGATCGTCAGCAGCAGCGCGAGCACGAGCATGACGATGAGCAGGTTCGCGATGACGGGACCGCCGCCGACGAGCACCGTCATCGCCTGGCCGACCCCGTTGCCGTCGACGATGTCGTCCTGGGTCAGGCGGTCAACACCGAGCACGCCCTGGAAGGCGAAGGGCACGAGCGTGTAGATGACGAGGCACGCGATGCCCGCCGAGAGGATCGCCCGCACCGTGTCGCGGCCGGGGTTCTTGAACTCGGCGGTGTAGCAGATCGAGGTCTCGAAGGCGTACGCCGACCACGCGGCGAGGAAGAGCCCGCCGGCGAAGAGCGTCCACCCGCTCACGTCCCAGGCCCCGGAGAGCGGGACGAACGGCTGGAAGTTGGTGGCGACCACGTCGCCGGTGATCAGGGGCACGACACCGATGACGAGCAGCGGCACGAGGACGGCGAGACCGATCACCGTCTGCACCCGTGCCGCGCGCAGGATGCCGCCGTGCTGGAGGGCGAAGACGAGGAGCAGGAACAGCGCCGCGATGATGAACTGGGCGTTCAGGCGAACCTCGAGGTCCTCCTGGATGAAGCCCAGCGGGAGCAGGGTCATCGACCAGGTGTTGATCGTCGCCTCGGCCGGGAAGAGCGCCGTCAGGACGTAGCCCGCGGCGAGCCCGGACCCGATGGTGAGCACCGGCGACCAGGCCAGCCAGTTGCACCACACCGACAGGGGAGCGACCGGCTTCGCGTACCGCACCCAGGCCATGGCCCCGTACACCGAGGCGCCACCGGACTTGCTCGGGAACAGCCCCGCGATCTCGGCCCAGACGAACGACTGGAGCAGGCCGAAGATGATGGACACGGTCCAGACGAGCGGCGACGGGGCGCCGACCGTCGCCGCGATCGTGCCGATGGAGAAGAGGACCAGGGCCGGGACGCCGCTGGCGATCCAGAAGGCCCCTTTCCAGTCCAGGGTGCGGTGCAGGCCGCCGGGGTCGTCCGTGGTCGTGCCCGACGAGCTCGGCGTGCGATCCGGTTCCGGGTCCCGCGTCGTCTCGGTCATCGCCCGTTCCTCCGTCCTGCGCGATGCGTCAGTCGGTGCTGTGGGCGTCTCCGGACCCTCGCGCCGCTGCCCCGTCCCACCCGACCCCGGACGAGGAGCCCGGTGCGGATCGAGTCCCGGAGCGACGTCGAACAGCGTGCGGCAGTCTCGGCCGCGAGCCGTCGGATCTGCCCTTCTGCGGATGTTCGATTCGGGCCCCCGCCGCCTCGTGCGGCGCTGCGGGAGCGGGTATGAGTTCGGTGTGTGGCAGTAGACCGCGTTTCACCAGGCGAGACAACTGCCGGGCCGAGATCCGCCGAGATCGACGCCCGGACACGGGGTCCGCCGCATCAGCGCAGGTCGGGACGGACACCGGAAGGATTCCGGTGTCCATCCACCCCGCGGGACCGATCGCCCCGCCGAGCCCGACCCGCGCCGTGCCGGATCAGAACGTGAACGTCTTGTCCCACCGCTCCACGGTGGGAGGAGTCCAGTTCTCGCCGACGGTCGCCGATCCCTCCAGCCACGGCCCGAGCTCGGGCTGGGGGAACTTCGCGTGCTGGTGCTTGAGCCAGATCCCGTAGGAGTTGCCCTCCTGGAGGTGCTTGATGAGCACCTTGCGCGCGAACTCGTCCTCGCGCCCCGACGGGATGTCGAAGTGAATCTTGAGGAAGGCGTTCGTGTAGCGGTCGAAGACGGCCGGGATGCCGTCCTCCTCCATGAGGTGGATGTCCTCGAGCCAGTTCAGGTCGTCGCCCGGCGTCGCGGCCAGCAGGTCGATGTCCTCGACCAGGCCCGGATCGAACTGGTACGGGAAGGTCCGTCCGGTCAGCTCCTCGGTGTCGATGCCCTGGCGGGTGGTCAGCCGCCGCTGCGACAGGTCGAACTGCTTCTGGGGGTCGTGCTGCGCGGCGGAGCCCGCGGTCCCGTCAGACATCCGAGCCTCCTCCGTCGTTGGCGACGTGCTTGGCGAGCAGGGTCTTGATCTCCTCGAGGGTCTGCGACTCCGTGACCCCCGGGATGTAGCTGGTGCCGGCCAGGGGCACCCGGGCCATCGCCGACGCCTCGGTGGTCAGCGCCGCGAGGTCCTCGGGCTCGAGACTGTGGACGTCGGTCTTCCCGCAGGCACGGGCGAGCATCTGGACCTCGAGGGTCAGGGTGTGCAGGAAGTTGTAGACGCGCGTGGCGCCCTCGTCGACGTCGAGGCGCTTGCGCAGCTCCGGGTCCTGCGTGGTGATGCCGGCCGGGTCCTTGCCGGTGTGCCAGTGGTAGAACTCGGCCGCCGAGACGCCGAAGGTGCCCTGGTAGTCGGCGCCCTCGACCTCCTTGTTCGAGCCCAGGGCCATCAGCGCGGCGCTGCCGATCGCGATGGCGTCCGCGCCGAGCGCGATGCACTTCGCGACGTCGCCGCCGTTGCGGATGCCGCCCGCCACCACGAGGTCGATCTCGTCGGCGAGGCCGACGTCCTCGAGGGCCCGGCGGGCCTCGGGGATCGCGGCCAGCAGCGGGATGCCGGTCTCCTCGGTGGCGATGTGCGGGCCGGCCCCGGTGCCGCCCTCGGCGCCGTCGAGGAAGATGACGTCCGGCCCGCACTTGGCGGCCATCCGCACGTCGTCGTAGACGCGGGAGGCGCCGAGCTTGAGCTGGATCGGGACCTGGTAGTCCGTCGCCTCGCGGACCTCCTGGATCTTCAGCGAGAGGTCGTCGGGCCCGAGCCAGTCGGGGTGCCGCGCGGGGCTGCGCTGGTCGATCCCGGCCGGCAGCGAGCGCATCTCGGCCACCTGCTCGGTGACCTTCTGGCCCATGAGGTGCCCGCCCATGCCGACCTTGCAGCCCTGGCCGATGAAGAACTCGACGGCGTCGGCGAGCATCAGGTGGTGCGGGTTGAACCCGTAACGGCTCTGGATGACCTGGTAGTACCACTTCGTGGAGAAGTCGCGCTCGGGCGGGATCATGCCGCCCTCGCCCGAGCACGTCGCCGTGCCGGCCATCGACGCGCCCTTGGCCAGGGCCATCTTGGCCTCCAGCGACAGGGCGCCGAAGCTCATTCCGGTGATGTAGATCGGGATGTCGAGCACGAGCGGGTTCTTGGCGAACCGCGACCCGAGGACGGTCTTCGTCGTGCACTTCTCGCGGTAGCCCTCGATCACGAAGCGCGTGAGCGTGCCGGGCAGGAACACGAGCTCGTCCCAGTGCGGGATCTTCTTGAAGATGCCGCCCCCGCGCATCCGGTAGCGGCCGAGATCGGCCTTCACGTGGATGTCGTTGATGACCTCGGGAGTGAAGATCCTGCTCTTGCCCAGCCCCATGCTCTCGGAGCTCGCCATCTCGTCGGTCATGTGGCCCTCTCCCTCACAGGACGAGCTTGCGCTCGGACGGCTCGAGGTTGTCGTAGTTGTAGAGCTGCTTGCCGCAGACGAACTTGCGGAAGGTGTCCGGCCGGTCGATGCGGTAGATCCCGAGCTTCCGGTCGAGCAGCTCCTCGTCCTCCGGCGTCATCTCGGCCTCGATGCAGTCGACCCCGAGCGCGGCGACGGTCCCGCCGACGTAGATCTCGCCGTCGTACATGGAGTCGCCCATGCCGGGCCCGACGTCGCCGCAGATGATCTGGCGGCCGCGCTGCATCATGAAGCCGGTCATGGACCCGGCGTTGCCGCCGACGACGATCGTGCCGCCCTTCTGGTCGATGCCCGTCCGGGCGCCGACGTGGCCGCGGACGACGAGGTCGCCCCCGCGCATGGCGGCGCCGGTGAGCGAGCCCGCGTTCTTGTCGATCACCACGACGCCGGACATCATGTTCTCGGCGACCGACCAGCCGACGCGGCCGGTGATGTGGATCTCCGGGCCGTCGCCGAGCGTGGCACCGAAGTAGCCGAGGCTGCCGTTGATGGTGATCCGGCACCGGGCGAGCAGGCCCACGGCGATCGAGTGCTTGGCGCCGGGGTTCTCGATCCTGACCTCCCGGATGCCCTCGGCGTAGATCAGCCGGCGGAGCTCGAGATTGACCAGGCGGGGGCTGAGGTCCGCGGCGTCGAACGTCGCGGTCCCGCCCTCGACGCGGGCCACCTTCGGGGCCTCGGCGTCGGGCTCGGCGAGCCCGCGGATGTCGTTGCGGCCGCGGGTCTCCTGGTCCGTCGGCGGGTTCATCGCGACCACACCAGCACCTCCGACTCGTAGGGGTCGTAGGAGTCGATCTCCTGGGGGAGGACCGCGCGGATGGCGCTCTCCTCCGACGCGAGCGCGACGAGGTTCTCGCCCTCGTGCAGGACCAGCGGCTTCGCGGCCATGGCGTCCTTGGCCATGCCGAGGCTGTCCTCGGTGACCACCAGGTAGGTGAAGACCCCGTCGAGGTCCTCGAGGCTCTGCTTCATCGCGGTCTCGAGGCTCGTGCCGTCGGCGAGGCGTTCGGCCAGGTAGACCGCGATGATCTCGGAGTCGCACTCGGACTGGAACCGGTGGCCGTTGCGCTCGAGGCGCCGCCGCCACTGGTGGTAGTTCGTCAGCTGGCCGTTGTGCACCACCGCGACGTCGGAGAAGGGGTAGGCCCAGTACGGGTGGGCGCCGGCGATGTCGACGTCCGACTCGGTCGCCATCCGGACGTGGCCGATGGCGTGCGTCCCACGGAAGCTGTCGAGGTGGTACTGGTCGGCGACCGTCTGCGCGTCGCCCAGGTCCTTGACGATCTCCAGCGAGTGCCCGAGGGAGAGCACCTCGCAGCCCCGGATGTCCTCGACGTAGTCGGCGAGGGGCTTCAGCTCGCCCTCGTAGCGGAAGGTCGCCCGGTACGCGTAGGCCGATTCACCCTCGACGCGGTCGACCGTCGCCCCGATCTTGGAGAGCCGCGATTCGACCTCACGGCGGTTGCGCTCGAGGCGCTCGTTGTAGTCGAAGTCGGAGGTCTCGTTCGGGTCGGCGAGCTTGAAGCGCATCACGACGAGCTCCGACGGTTCGCCGTAGAGGGCGTATCCCGCGGAGTCCGGCCCACGGTGCTTCATGGACTGGAGCATCTTCGTCATCTCGGCACCGACGTCGCCCGGCCCGTCGGTGTGGATGATTCCTGCGATCCCACACATGTCGTTCTCCCTTCGTGTGATCTCGGCAGTGCGGTCAGGGGAGGATGTCGAGGTACTCCTTGACGTCCCAGTCGGTGACGGCGGCGCAGAACCGCTCCCACTCGTCGCGCTTGTAGTGCTCGAAGACGCGGTACATGTCGCCCGGCATCGCGCTGCGCACGACCTCGTCGGCGTCGAGGGCCCGGAGGGCGTCCCCGAGGTTCATGGGGATCTTCCGGACCTCCTTGCCCTCGGCCATCGCGTTGTAGATGTTGCGCTCCTCCGGGGGCCCCGGGTCGAGGTTGCGCTCGATCCCGTCGCCCATCGCCTTGAGGAGGGCCGCGAAGGAGAGATAGGGGTTCACCGCGGAATCGACGGAGCGGTACTCGAACCGGTCCGGCGAGCTCACGCGCAGTGCCGTCGTGCGGTTCTGGAATCCCCAGTCGGCGAAGAGCGGGGCCCAGAAGCCCGCGTCCCAGAGCCGACGGTAGGAGTTCACCGTGGGGGATGTGATGCAGGTCAGGGCGGAGAGGTGCTCGAGGACGCCGCCGATGGCCGCCAGCCCGATCTTGCTGGGCAGGCGGGGGTTGTCGCCGTCGGGCAGGAACACGTTGTTCTCACCGCGGTCCCACAGCGACATGTTGTGGTGGCACCCGTTCGCCGACACCCCGGTGAAGGGCTTGGGCATGAAGCACGGGAAGGCGTTGAACTCGCGCCCGACCTGCCGGCAGATCTGGCGGTAGGTCGTCAGGCGGTCGGCGGTGAGCTCGGCGCGGTCGAACTGCCAGTTGAGCTCGAGCTGACCGGGGGCGTCCTCGTGGTCGCCCTGGATCATGTCGAGGCCCATCGCGCTGCTGTACTCCATGATCCGGTGGATCAACGGCTGCAGCTCGCTGAACTGGTCGATGTGGTAGCAGTACGGCTTGGTCATGCCGTCGACGGAGGGCGTGCCGTCGGGATTGGTCTTGAGCCACATCATCTCGGGCTCGGTGCCGATCTTGAGATGGAAGCCCGTGCGCTCCTCGAAGTCACGATGGATGCGCTTGAGGTTGCCGCGACAGTCGGACGTGAGGAACGAGCCCGGGTCCTCGGGCTCCTCGCGGCCGCGGAAGAGCGTGCAGAACACCCGCGCGGTCTTCGGGTCCCACGGGAGGACCTGGAAGGTCTCGACGTCGGGCATGCCGACGAGCTCGGTGGCCTCCGCCCCGTAACCGATGTATTCGCCGTGCCGGTCGGTGAACAGGTTCGCCGTTGACCCGTAGACGAGCTGGAAGCCCTTCTGGGTGAAGCGCTCCCAGTGGTCGGCGGGCGCGCCCTTGCCCATGATCCGGCCCGTGACCGAGGCGAACTGGTAATAGATGTACTTGACGTCGCCCTCGTCGATCTTGCGTCGAACTTCCTCGATCGCCTCTTTGCGCCCGTCCTGGGCGACGAAGTTCTCGATGTCGGTAGGCATGACACTGCCCTCCCGGGTCACGGTCCGGTGTGGACCTCGTGAGCGCGGCCACAGTGAGTAGACCGTGTTCACCTGGGGGAGACAACCGGCTGCCTCAAACTTTGTGGGATCGATGTCGCCCGGTCCGTCACGGAGGCGGCGCCCGGCCTTGTCTACTCGGGGTGGACACTGTTTCACCAGCCTCGTACGGTCTGCGTCACACCACCCCCTCCCGCTCGACGGGTGCCGGAGGGGTGGTCCTCGAGACGCCGAGGCGAGGACGACTCCATGAACGGCAACGGGCACCGGTCCGCGAACGGCAACGGCAACGGTCACCGGCCGGCGAAGCTGCGCGGCTACTCGGCGTGGAGCCTCGTGCAGCACGGGCTGTCCCGGGGGGACTGGCCGCGCACGTGGCACGACCACGACATGCGCGACAGCTACGACGTCGTGATCATCGGTGGTGGCGTCCACGGCCTGGCCACGGCGTACTACCTGGCCCGCGACCACGGCATCACGAACGTGGCCGTCCTGGAGAAGGCCTACATCGGCTCCGGCGGGTCGGGGCGCAACACCGCGATCCTGCGGTCGAACTACCTCACCCCCGAGGGCGTGCGGTTCTACGACCGGTCGGTGAAGCTCTACGAGAACCTGGCCGCGGACCTGAACTTCAACGTCATGTTCTCCCAGCGCGGGCACCTGACCCTGGCCCACAACGACGCGTCGCTGCGGACCATGCGCTGGCGCAGCGAGGTCAACAAGCACGAGGGCGTCGATTCCGACGTCATCGGGCCGGACGAGGTCAAGGGCCTGGTGCCCTACCTCGACACCTCGCCCGACACCCGCTATCCGATCCTCGGGGCGCTCTACCACCCGCCGGGCGGCATCGTCCGGCACGACGCGGTGGTGTGGGGCTACGCCAGGGGGGCGGACGCGAACGGCGCGCACATCCACCAGCTCACCGAGGTCACCGACATCGACGTCGAGCACGGCCGGGTCACCGGCGTGCGGACGAACCGCGGGCGGATCGCCACGAAGGCCGTCGTCAACTGCACGGCCGGGTGGGCGAGCCTGATCTCGGACATGGCCGGGGTGTCGATGCCGGTGCAGACCTTCCCGCTGCAGGCGGCGGTGACCGAGCCGGTGCGCCCGTTCCTCGACACCGTCGTCGTGTCGGGCACGCTGCACGTCTACGTCAGCCAGACCGACCGCGGCGAGCTCGTGTTCGGCGCCAGCGTCGACCCCTTCGCCTCCTACTCGATCCGCGGGTCGCTCGAGTTCACCGAGGGCGTGGCCGGCCACGTCCTCGAGCTGATGCCCGCCCTGTCGAAGATGCGGCTGCTGCGGCAGTGGGCGGGTCTGTGCGACATGACGCCGGACTACAGCCCGATCATGGGCCCGACGCCGGTCGAGGGCTTCTACGTCGACGTCGGCTGGGGCACGTACGGGTTCAAGGCGGGCCCGGTCTCCGGTGAGGCCATGGCCGCGACCGTCGCGGACGGGGCGCCTCCGGAGATCATCTCCTCGTTCGGGCTGGACCGCTTCGCCGACGGGCGCCTCGTCGGGGAGAAGGGCGCCGCCGCGGTGGGCCACTGATGCCCCCGCCCATCCGACCGATCGACCGATCCGGCAGGTGATGACCCATGATGCTTCTGCCGTGCCCGTGGTGCGGGCCGCGGAACGCGACGGAGTTCCGCTACGGAGGGGCGACCGGTGCGCGCCCCGATCCGGTGTCGGCGACGCCGCAGCAGTGGCGGGAGTACCTCTACACGCAGACCAACCCCCTCGGGTGGTCGCGTGAGGGCTGGTACCACCGCGCCGGCTGCCGCCGCTACATCACGGTCGAACGGCACACCGGGACGAACGAGGTCCGGTCCGCCCTCGACACCGCGACGGAGGACGGCTGATGAGCCTCACGACCCCGGACCCCACCCCGACCACCACCCGCGCCCGGCCGGGCCGGCTCGCCCCCCAGCCGGGCGAGGTGATCGACCGCCGGCGCCCCGTGACCTTCACCTGGAACGGGGTGACCCACCGCGGCTTCCGGGGCGACACCATCGCCTCGGCGCTCGCGGCGTCCGGCGAGCGCGTGTTCTCCCGGAGCTACAAGTACCACCGCCCGCGCGGCCTGCTGACCGCCGACTTCCTCGACCCGGGCTGCAGCGTCCAGGTCGGCGACGAGCCGAACGTGCGCGGCGGGCACCGGCTCGTCGAGGACGGGATGGTCGTCAGCTCGCAGAACACCTGGCCCTCGCTGAAGTTCGACGTGAAGGCCGTCAACGGGCTGGCGGGCCGCTTCCTCGCCCCCGGCTTCTACTACAAGACGTTCATCAAGCCCCAGCGCCTGTGGCCGCTCTACGAGAAGGTGCTGCGCCGGTTCGTGCACGCCGGCGAGATCACGGCGGACGTGTCCGGTGGCGTGCCGGGCGAGACCTTCGACAAGCGCTACGCCCACCCCGACGTCGTGGTCGCGGGCGGCGGGCCCGCGGGCATGGCGGCGGCCGTCGCGGCGGCGCTCGCCGGGTCGCGGGTGATGCTCGTCGAGGAGGAGCACGAGCTGGGCGGGCACCTGCGGTGGGGCGACGCCGACGACCGCGAGGCGCTGCGCGACCTGCGCGCGCAGGTCGCCGCCGAGCCGGGGATCGAGGTCCTGACGAACTCCGTGGTCAGCGGGCGCTTCGACGACAACTGGCTCTCGATCGTCCAGCGCGGGCTGCCGCAGGTGTTCGAGCGCCTGATCAAGGCACGCGCGGCGACGATGATCGTGGCGCCCGGTCTCATCGAGCGCCCCTACGTCTTCGAGGGCAACGACCTGCCCGGCGTGATGCTCTCGACCGCCGTGCGCCGGCTGATCAACCTCTACGCGGTGCGCCCGGGCTCGCGGGCCGTCGTGCTGACGGCGAACCCCGAGGGCGACGCCGCGGTGGAGGACCTGCGCCGGGCGGGCGTCGAGATCGCCGCCGTGGTCGACGCGCGGGCGGGCGACACCGTCGTGCGCGCCACCGGCCGCTCGGAGGTCACCGGGGTGGAGCTGTCCACCGGCGCGCGGATCGCGTGCGACCTCCTCGTCACCGCCGTCGGCTGGACCGCGCCGACGTCCCTGCTCAACATGGCGGGCGACCGGCCGGTGTACCGGCCGCAGGCGGCCCGGTTCCTGCCCGACCCGCAGCGCATGCCGGAGAACGTGCTGGCGACCGGCGGCATCGTCGGCGACGGCACGGTGACCGAGCTGGTCGCCCACGCCACGGCGATCGGGCGCGAGGCCGCGCGCCGCGCCGCGGCCCGGGCCCGCGCGATCGGCGAGGCCGTCCCCACCCGGGGCGGGGACGCCCCGGCGCTGCCGAATCCGGACCCCACCCCGGTCGACGTCCCCGTCCTCGCGCCCGCCGACCACCCGGAGCTGTTCCAGGGCTCCACCCACGGGTTCGTCGACTTCTGCGAGGACGTGTCGTCCAAGGACCTCGTGATCGCCGTCAAGGAGGGCTACGACTCGATCGAGCTCGTCAAGCGCTACACGACGGTCACGATGGGCCCGACCCAGGGCAAGCTCGAGACCGTCAACACGGTCGCGATCGTGGCGGCGGCGACCGGGCGCACGATGGCCGAGACGGGCACGACGACCTGGCGGCCGATGTACGCGCCGGTCACGCTGGGCGCGCTCGCCGGCCGCATCCACGAGCCGGTGCGGTACTCGCCGATGCAGAGCTGGCACGAACGCCACGGGGCGACGCCCCTGGTCGCGGGCCAGTGGATCCGCCCCGAGCACTACGGCGACCCGGCCGCCGAGGTCCGCGCCGTCCGCACCGGGGTGGGGATCATCGACGTCACCCCGATCGGCAAGCTCGACCTGCGCGGGCCGGACGTGGCGCAGCTGCTCAACCTGCTCTACGTGAACAAGTGGTCGAAGCTCGGGATCGGACGGGTCCGCTACGGGGTGATGTGCGCCGAGGACGGCGTGGTGATGGACGACGGGGTCACCGGCCGCCTCGGCGAGGACCACTACCTGATGTCGACCACCTCGTCCGGGGCGGCGACGGTGTGGGAGTGGGTGGAGGACTGGCTGCAGACCGCCCACCCGGACTGGCGGGTCCACGTCACCCCGGTGACGACCGCCTACGCGAGCATCAACGTCGCGGGACCCCGCTCCCGGGAGCTGCTCGCCGGGCTCACCAATGTCGACCTGTCCGCCGACGCGTTCGGCTACATGCAGGTCCGCACCGGCGCCGTCGCCGGCGTGGACGACTGCGTGCTGTGGCGGATCGGGTTCACCGGCGAGCTGTCCTACGAGATCCACGTGCCGGCCTCGTACGGCCTGCACGCGTGGGAACGGCTCATGGCCCACGGCGCCGACCTCGGGGTGCA
Organism: Actinomycetospora lutea; assembly: GCF_028737205.1. Lineage (GTDB taxonomy): Bacteria > Actinomycetota > Actinomycetes > Mycobacteriales > Pseudonocardiaceae > Actinomycetospora > Actinomycetospora lutea. The sequence continues at coordinate 63,613 of NZ_JAQZAL010000026.1, forward strand.
GCCGTTCGGGGTGGAGGCCCAGCGCATCCTGCGCCTGGAGAAGGGCCACTTCATCGTCGGGCAGGACACCGACGGGCTCACCAGGGCCTACAGCGGCGCCCTGGACTGGGCGATCAAGCTCGACAAGGACGACTTCGTCGGCAAGCCGGAGCTGGTCTGGCAGCAGGAGCAGGGCGTGACGACGCAGCTCGTCGCGCTCCAGCCGGACGACCGCACGACGGTGCCCGAGGAGGCGAGCCAGATCCTGGCCGCGGACGGGCGGATCGCCGGGCGCATCACCTCGAGCCGCATGTCGCCGACGCTCGGCCGGTCCATCTGTCTCGGTCAGCTCGAGCCGGCGCTCGCGGCGCCCGGCACGGTCGTCACCGTGCGCCTGGTCGACGGCCGGGACATCGGGGCGACGGTCATCGAGGGCCTCGCCCACGTCGATCCGGAAGGGGCGCGACAGCGTGTCTGACACCCACGGGACCGCCCCCGGCCCCCTGGCCCGCGGGGCGCTCGAACCGCGCGTCGCGGCGACCCGCTCCGGGTGGGTCGTCGACGCCCGCCGCAGCGTCGCCGACCTGGTCCTCTCCGACGAGAGCCCGCTGGCGAAGGTCCTCGTGAAGGGGCCCGTGACCGGTGCGCCGGGCAGCGTGCTCGGGACGTCCTCCGGGCGTGCCGCCCGGACCGAGGTGGGCGGCGGGACGGCGCTCGTGGTCGGCTCCGGACCGGGCGAGTGGCTCGTCGTCGGGCCCGTCGGGACGGCGGCGGCGACGGTCGCGGCGATCGAGCGGACCGTGAGCGGGCGGCCCGAGTTCGTCTCGCTGATCGACCTCACCCACGGCCGGGCGCTGATGCGCCTGACCGGGTCGCGGGCGCCGTCGGTGCTGGCGAAGGTCTGCGCGGTCGACGTCGAGGACGCCGTGGTGCCGAACGGCGGCGCCTTCCGCTCGTCGGTCGCCACCGTCGTGACCGACGTGGTGCGCGACGACCGAGACGGGACGCCGTCGTTCCTCCTGCACTGCGAGCGCTCCACCGGCCAGTTCCTGTCCGAGGCGCTCCTCGACGCGGGCGAGGAGTACGGCATCGAGACGACGACGCTCGTCGGCCTCGTTCCCGAGGGCTGACCATCGCGTCACTAGAAGGAAACGGCGTCCACTGGGGCTTTACATCGGCCTCACGGAGGGGTCATGATCTGGGTCACATCCCGAGGCCGCCCGGACCGTCACCAGCACGACCCCATGACCCGGCCCGACGGCTCGCACATCGACCGCAGCAGCGCCTCTGCGCACCCGGACCCCGTCACCACGACGGTGTCCGGCCGTCGGCGCCGTCTGCTCCGGAGGTGACCATGACGAGTCCGACGGAGATCGACGAGCTCCGGAACGAGTACCGCAACCGTCAGGTCCGGTGGGGCTTCATCTGGGCCCTGACGTGCGCCGTGCTGTGGGGCGCCTGGTACGTCCCCGGCTCGGTGATCTACGCCGAGTCGCCGTTCGTCGACGCGCCCACCAGCGGCGGCGGCTACCTGCTCGCCGCCGTGGTCGTGACGATCCTCAACGCCGTCGCGGTGCTCATCGCGATGGCCGTCTGGGTCGCGGTCCTGGGCAAGACCAAGGACTACGGCCGGACCCTGCGCCAGGTGAAGATCTCGCGCTGGTACCTCCCGGCCGGGCTCGCGGGCATGCTCGCGATCTTCGGCTCGGTGGTGGCCATCGCCTACATCGGCGCCGGCTTCTCCGCCGTCGCGGCGCTGCTCTACCCGATCGTCGGGGCGCTCGCCGCCCGCGCCTGGTACGGCGAGACGATCACCAAGCGGGCCGCGCTGGGCATCGTCGTCATCGTCCTCGGCGGGGTCGTGATCTTCGCGCCCGGCATCCTCGGCGAGATCAGCGGCGCCGGCGGCGGCGCCTGGCTCGGCTACCTCGGCGGCGTGTGCGCCATCGTCGGGTGGGGCCTGGAGGGCGCCATCGCCGGACGCGCCCTCGACGTCAGCGACCCGGACGTCGGTCTGACCCTGCGCTTCACCGCCGAGGTCGCGATCTGGCTGGTCATCGTGGTGCCGATCTGCTCGATCGCCGCCGGCGCGACGTTCTGGTCGACCGTCGGCGCGGCGCTCGCCAGCCCGACGGTGCTGCTGCTGCTCGTGCTGCTCGGGCTGACCTTCGGGTTCTGCTACGTGTCCTGGTACAAGTCGTTCCCGCTCATCGGGGTCGGCCGCGGCCAGGCGATCGCCGCGCTGTACGGGCCGCTCGCCCTGGTCTGGCTCTACGTCTTCACCCTCGAGCCCCCGGGCCTCGAGTTCGTGATCGGCGGCCTCATCGCCGTCGTCGGCAGCTTCGTGCTCTTCACCGAGAAGCGCGACGTCCTCGAGGTGCTGCGCGCGGTGCCCGCGCGCTCGACCCGCACCTCCACCTCGGCCCGGCAGGAGGCGTGACCCGGTGATGCACATGAAGGGGTACGTCCTGCAGCTGTTCGCCCAGCGCGGCGCCCTGTGGACCGACGAGGTCATCGACGCGGTGGAGTCCGAGTACGGCGTCTCCGGGGCCTACTGGCGCGGGACGGTCCGGCTCACGCTCGTCGACCTCTACGCCGGCGGCCTGCTCAGCGAGCAGGAGGCCACCGTCGACCCGCAACGCACCCAGGGGGAGGAGCGTGTGCTGTTCAAGTACGCGCTCACCGACTTCGGACGCGAGCGCATGGCGCAGTCCGGTCTGGCCACGAACCGAGGAGGAGTGCCCGCATGAGCGATTTCTTCGCCTACGCCGCCGGCCCCGTGCTGGCGACCATCCTGTTCATCGGCCTGCCCGTGGCCGCCCTCGTCATGGCGCGGCTGTTCGTCCGCCGCCTGTAGGGGAGCGCCGATGGCTGCACCGACCACGCCCCTGATCCCGTCCCGGCGCCTGCGGCTGCCCGGCCTGCTCGAGGCGGTGCCCGGGGTCGAGACCTACTGGGTCCGCCCGGGCGGCATCACGGCCGTCCGGGTGCACGGCGGTGACGAGATCACCGTCGTCGACCGGCAGGGTCGCCAGCGGGCGGAGGTCACCGCCCTCGGTGAGCACGGGGCGGCCGCGCGGGACCTGCTCGGTCTCACCGCGGACGCGCCGGCGACGACGCTGCGGGCGCTCGGCGCGGACGCGTCGCCGCACGCGATCGAGGACCCGGTGCTCGCCACCCTCGTCGCGCACGGGCTCGACCCCTCCGAGCTCCGCGCGGCGTACCTGTTCGGGGAGTGGTCGCCGGCCGGGTCGCGCGAGACGCTGCGCGCGGCGGGGCCGGGCATCGTGCTCGTCGCCGCACCGGCCGGGTCGATGGCGGTGGACGAGACGACGGGCAACCCGCCGTCGGACCTGGTGCTCGAGGTGCGGCGCGCCCAGCCGCGGGTCGCCGAGGTCCCGCCGCTGCCCCCGCCGCTCGCCGAGCCGATCCTCGACGTCCGCGTCGACGCGGCGACGGCCCTGAGCTACGAGGTGAAGGCCGGCCAGTACATCCAGATCCTCGACGTCGAGGGCCGGCAGTGCTCCGACTTCCTGGCCTTCCACGCCCACCGTCTCCAGGAGGGCCGCGAGCGGGGGCTCGACGCGACCGCCACCCGGTACTTCATGGGGCAGGCCTACCCGCAGCCCGGGCTGCACGGGAAGTTCTACGACCAGGACATGGAGCCGCTGGTCGAGATCGTCCGCGACACGGTGGGCCGCCACGACACGTTCGGCCTGGCCTGCAACACCAAGTACTACGAGGACCTCGGCTACTTCGGGCACGTCAACTGCACCGACAACTTCAACGCGCAGCTGCGTCCCTACGGCATCGAGGAGCGCGCCGGCTGGCCCGCGCTCAACCTCTTCTACAACACCGCGTTCGACGCGCAGAACCAGCTGATCTTCGACGAGCCGTGGTCACGGCCCGGCGACTACGTCCTGATGCGCGCGGGCGTCGACCTCGTGTGCGCGACCTCGGCCTGCCCCGACGACATCGACCCCGCCAACGCCTGGACGCCCACCGACGTCCACCTCCGCGTCTACTCCGCCGAACGGAAGTTCTCGATGGCCATGGCGCACCGCCCCACGCCCGAGCACCCGGCGTCGCTGACCAAGGACACGGCCTTCGCGCCGCGGACGCGGGCCCTGACCCGCCAGTTCACGGAGTACCGCGGCTACTGGCTGCCGACGAGCTTCGACGGCCACGGCGCGATCGACGAGTACTGGGCCTGCCGCGAGCGGGCGGCGGTGATGGACCTGTCGCCGCTGCGCAAGTTCGAGGTCCTCGGGCCCGACGCCGAGGCGCTGCTGCAGGCCTGCGTCACCCGCAACATCCGCAAGCTCTCGATCAACCAGGTCGTGTACTCGGCGGTCTGCAACTCCACCGGCGGGATGATCGACGACTGCACGGTGTTCCGGCTCGCGGACACCAACTTCCGCTTCGTCGGCGGGGACGAGTACACCGGCACCTGGCTGCGCGAGCAGGCCGAGCGGCTCGGGCTCGACCGCGTGTGGGTCAAGCACTCGACCGACGAGATGCACAACATCGCCGTGCAGGGCCCGCTGAGCCGCGACATCCTGCGCGAGCTGATCTGGACCCCGGGCACGCAGCCGGCGTTCGGCGACCTGACGTGGTTCCGGTTCACCATCGGGCGGCTCGGCGACCACCGCGGCATCCCCGTGGTCGTCTCGCGGACCGGCTACTCGGGCGAGCTCGGCTACGAGATCTGGTGCCACCCCTCCGACGGTCCGGCGGTGTGGGACGCCGTCTGGGAGGCCGGCACCCCGCACGGGATGCTCCCGCTCGGTCTCGACGCCCTCGACGTCCTGCGCATCGAGTCGGGCCTGGTCTTCGCCGGCTACGACTTCGACGACCACGTCGACCCCTTCGAGGCCGGCGTCGGCTTCACGGTGCCGCTCAAGACCAAGGAGGACGACTTCGTCGGGCGCGACGCGCTCGTCGCGCGCAAGGCGAGCCCGCAGCGGCGGCTGGTCGGCCTCGAGCTCGCGGGCAACGAGCCGGCGCACCACGGCGACTGCGTCCACGTCGGGCGCCACCAGGTCGGTGTGGTCACCAGCGCGACCCGCTCGCCGATCCTGCGCAAGAACATCGCCCTGTGCCGGCTCGCCGTCGAGCACGCCGAGATCGGCACCGAGGTCGAGGTCGGGAAGCTCGACGGCCACCGCAAGCGGATCCCGGCGCAGGTCGTCCGGTTCCCGTTCTACGACCCCGACAAGGAACGCCCGCGTTCCTGACGCGGCCGACCACCACCGGAAGGACTGTCCATGACACGGGTTGCCATCGTCGGTGCCGGACCGAGCGGGCTGGCGCAGCTGCACGCGTTCGAGCAGGCCCGCGCGGCGGGCGCCGACGTCCCGGAGCTGGTCTGCTTCGAGAAGCAGAGCGACTGGGGCGGTCTGTGGAACTACACGTGGCGCAGCGGCCTCGACCAGTACGGCAACCCGTGCCACGGCAGCATGTACCGCTACCTGTGGTCGAACGGGCCCAAGGAGTGCCTCGAGTTCGCCGACTACACCTTCGAGCAGCACTTCGGCACCCCGATCCCGTCGTTCCCGCCGCGCGAGGTGCTCTTCGACTACATCAAGGGCCGCGCCGAGAACAGCGACGTCCGCCGGCACATCGCCTTCGACACGGCCGTGCGGTGGATCGAGTACGACGCGACCCGCGACACCTTCGACGTCACCGTCGAGGCGCTCGCCGAGGGTGCCTCGCGGGTGGAGCAGTTCGACTACGTCATCGTCGCGACCGGGCACTTCTCGGTGCCCAACCTCCCCGACTTCCCGGGCTTCGACCGCTTCCCGGGGCGCATCATGCACTCCCACGACTTCCGGGACGCCCAGGAGTTCGCCGGCAAGGACCTGCTCGTCGTGGGCGGGAGCTACTCCGCCGAGGACATCGCGCTGCAGGCGAAGAAGTACGGCGCGAACACCGTCACCATCAGCTACCGCTCGCAGGCGATGGGCTTCCCGTGGCCCGACGGGATCTCCGAGGTCCCGCTGCTCACGCGCCTCGAGGGCCGGACCGCGCACTTCAGCGACGGCAGCTCGCGCGACGTCGACGCGATCATCATGTGCACCGGCTACCAGCACCACTTCCCGTTCGTCGCCTCCGACCTGCGGCTGCGGACGGCGAACGTGCTCTACCCGCCGGACCTCTACAAGGGCATCTTCTGGATCGACAACCCGAAGATGATGTACCTGAGCATGCAGGACCAGTTCTATACGTTCACCCTCTTCGACGCCGAGGCCTGGGTGGCGCGCGACTTCGTGCTGGGCCGCGTCGACCTGCCCTCGCGCGAGGAGATGGCCAAGGACGTGGCGGAGTGGCGGGCGCGGGAGGACGCGCTGCCCGACCCGTTCGCGCAGATCGACTTCCAGGCCGACCACATCGCCGACCTCATGGCCGGCACCGACTACCCCGACTTCGATCTCGACCTCACCCGGGCCCACTTCAAGAAGTGGGAGCACGACAAGGAGGAGAGCATCATCGGCTACCGCGACCGCGGGTTCTCCTCGCCCTGCACGGGCACGCAGGCCCCGATCCACCACACCGCCTGGTGGGAGGCGCACGACGACTCGCTGACGACCTTCCTCGGGAAGGAGTGAGCACCGGGCGGTGTCTGTGCGGGTCGGTCACCTACGACGTGGCCGGCCCGCTGCGACAGGTGATCATCTGCCACTGCGCCGACTGCCGGCGCTGGCACGGTCGCGGGGCGGCGATGACGTGCGCCCTGCGCGACCGCGTGACGATCCGGGGCGGGGAGTCGCTGCGGTGGTTCGCCGTGGACGCCGGGCCCGAGCGGGGCTTCTGCACGCGGTGCGGGTCGAGCATGTTCTGGGTCGCGCCGGGCCGCCCGACGATCAGCATCCCGGCCGGCACCCTCGACGACCCGCGCGGGCTGCGGGCGATCGCCCACATCTTCTGCACCGACGAGCAGCACTACGACCACGACCACCCCGACGGCGTCACGCGCTTCCCCGCGGGCCCGTCGCCGGACGTCGCGGCTCCCCCCGGCGTCTCCCCGTGACGGGGGAGTCGGGGCGGCGCCGCGCGACCTAGCGTCGTGGTGCACCACGCCGCCCGTCAGGAGGTCCGGCCGTGAAGATCGGTACGACGCACCTGTTCGTCCCCGGCCCCACCACCGTGCCCGAGGTGGTCCGGCGGGCGATGAACGTCCCGATGGAGGACCACCGGGCGCCCGACTTCCCGGACTTCGTCCTCGAGCTCCTCGGTGACCTCAAGCGTGTGTTCCGGCTGCGCGAGGGCCGCGTGCTGCTCTACCCCGGTTCCGGGACCGGGGCGTGGGAGGCGGCGATCAGCAACTGCCTCTCCCGCGGCGACCGGGTCCTGATGTCGCGGCACGGCCACTTCTCCACGCTGTGGGCGGACATGGCGCAGCGGCTCGGTCTGGACGTCGTGTGCCACGACGTCGAGTGGGGCGAGGGTGTCCCCGTCGAGGCCTACGAGCGTGCGCTGCGGGCCGACCCGACCATCAAGGCCGTCTTCGTCACCCACAACGAGACCGCCACGGGCGTGACCAGCGACGTCCGCGCCGTGCGGCGCGCGATGGACGCCGCCGGGTCCGACGCCCTGCTCTTCGTCGACGGCGTGTCGTCGATCGCGTCGATCGAGTTCCGCCAGGACGACTGGGGGGTGGACGTCGCGGTCGCCGGGAGCCAGAAGGGGTTCATGCTCCCGGCGGGCCTCGCGATACTCGGCCTGAGCGAGAAGGCGCTGGCCGCCGCCGAGACCACCACGACGGAGCGCTGCTACTTCGCGTTCCGCGACATGATCGCGGCGAACGACGTCGGCTACTTCCCCTACACCCCGCCGACCTCCCTGCTGCACGGGCTGCGGGCCTCGCTCGACCGGCTCCTCGACGAGGGCATGGACGAGGTCGCCGCGCGCCACCACCGGCTGGGGGAGGGCGTCCGGCAGGGCGTCAAGGCGTGGGGCCTGGACCTGTGTGCGGTGTCGCCGCGCTGGTACTCGGACACCGTGACCGCGGTGCGGGTGCCGGACGGGGTCGACGGGGCCGCGGTGTGCCGCATCGCCTACCACCGCTACCGGACGTCCTTCGGCGGCGGTCTGGGCCGGGTGGCCGGCAAGGTGTTCCGCATCGGGCACCTCGGCGACGTCAACGAGGTCTCCTGCCTGACCGCGCTCGCCGGGGCGGAGATGGCGCTGCTCGACGCGGGCGTATCCCTCCGGGCCGGGGCCGGCGTCGCGGCGGCCCAGCAGTACTACCGCCAGGCGCTCGCCGCCGAGGAGACCGTCGCCGGGCCGTGGGCGGGGGCGCGGCTGACCGCGGTGCGCTGATCCTGGGAGGCAGCCCTCAGAAGGCCGAGGCGACCGTGCGGGCGTGCTCGCGCAGCGTCCCGGCCAGCACCTCGGCGCGCTGCTCGTCGAGCCGGCCGCGCGGGCCCTGGACGCCGAGGATCGCGATGAGGTCGCCGTCGCGGTCGAGCACCGGGACGGCCACCCCGACGAGGTCGGGCTCGCGCTCGGCCCGCGAGACACCCCAGCCGCGCTCCCGGATCGTGGCGATCTCGCGCTCGAGCACGCCGCGGTCGGTGATGGTGTGCTCGGTGAAGCGCGTCAGCTCGTCGGGCGCCCGCCCGCCGTGGGCGAGGAAGACCTTCCCGACGGCGGTCGCGTGCCGCACGCTGTTGCGCCCGATCTCGGCGACGCTGCGCACCGATTGCGGGCTCTGCACGAAGTCGAGGGTCATGACGTCGTGCTCGCCGGGCACCGAGAGCGTGGCGGTCTCGCCGCTGACGGCCACGAGGTCCTCCAGCGAGGGGCGCGCGATCCGGCGGATGTCGAGCGTCTCCCGGGCCGCGCCGGCCAGCTGCAGGATGCGGATCCCCAGGCCGTAGCGCCCGCTGGCCTGGTGGTGCTGGACGAGCCCGGGGACGACGAGGGTCGCGAGCAGGCGCGACACGGTGCTCGCGTTGATCCCCGTCCGCCGCGCGATCTCGTTCGTGCCGAGCTCCTCGCCGGCCGCCGCGAGCACGTCCAGGACGGCGATCGCCTTCTGGACGGACTCGACCTGCCGATCTGCTGGTCTCCCGGTGCGGGCCATGTTAATTTCGTCTCCCAGGGTGAAACGGCATTGCCCTGAGGGCAATAGCCGACGCGACGACGATAAACCGTCGGAACGGGTGAGAAGCATGGTCCCCTCGGACATCCGGTACCTGATCATCGGCGCGGGCATCCACGGGCTGTCCACCGCCTGGCACCTCGCCACCGAGCTGCGAGAACGCGGTCTCGGGGACGGCAGCGAGGTCCTGGTGATCGACAAGACCGCCGTCGGGGCCGGCGCGTCGGGCGTCGCGTGCGGCGTGATCCGCAACAACTACTTCCAGCCGGCGATGCGCAAGCTCATGGCGCACTCGGTCGACGTGTGGGAGTCCGACCCGGAGGCCTTCTCGTACCACGGGGTCGGCTACGTCCAGGCCGCGCCGGAGGCCATGCACGCCGACGTCGTGCAGATCCACGCCGAGCAGCAGGCGATCGGCTACGACTCCCAGCTCGTCGAGGGTGTCGACGCCTGCCACGAGTACATGCGCGAGATGTTCTCGGACTGGCAGGCCCCGGGCATCTCGGTGATCCTCCACGAGAAGCGCGGAGGCTACGCCAACAACGTCGCCTCGCTGCGCGGGCTCGAGGAGAAGGTGCGCGCCGCCGGCGCCTCGATCGTCACCGGCGTGACGGTCACCGGCCTGCAGTTCGCCGACGGGCGGGTCAGCGCCGTCGAGACCGACGCCGGCACGATCCACTGCGAGCACCTCGTGGCCGCGGTCGGGCCCTGGATCCGGGATCTCTGGTCGATGCTCGAGCTGCCGTCGACGATCACGGTGCGGATGCCCGACGGGCGGATGGTGCCCGAGGTGCCGATGTGGACCTACTGGGCGCTGCAGGAGGGCATCCTCGGCATCGACCCGCAGGAGTTCATGGACAACCGCGGCGAGTTCCCGCCGGTCATCCACGTCGACTCCGACGCGCCGCTCCACGACGACGTCGACGGCGAGCTGATCACCGACCAGATCTGGGGCATCTACTACAAGCCCGACTTCCACTTCGGCGGCGTGCAGGGCGGGGCGTCCCCCGAGCGGGTCGGGCGCCCGGCGGACACCGTGGCCGTCGACCCGTACGGCACCGCGAGCCCCGAGTTCGTCGTCGGCGAGGACTTCGTGCGCATGTGGACCTCCGCGCTCGCGGTGTGCCACAAGCGCTTCGAGGGCCGCCGCGACGTCTACCGCAAGGAGCCCTCGGGCGGGCTCGGCGCGTTCACCCCGGACAGTTTCCCGGTCTTCGATTCCTTCCGCGGGAACGCCTACGTCATCGCGGACTCGAACCACGGGTACAAGATGATCGGTGTGGGCGCGCTGGTGGCCAAGGAGCTGCTCGGCGAGCCGCAGGACCTGTTGGAGCCCTTCCGGTTCGGTCGCTACGAGGCGGGCGAGCTCCACCCGACGAGCCACTCGCCGTTCCCCTGGAGCTGACCATGGACGCCTCCCTGCCGGACCCCGACGTCGGCCGGCTGCTGGTCTCCTGCGAGGACGGGCCCGGCATCGTGGCGGCGATCAGCGGGTTCCTCCACGCGCGCGGGGCCAACATCGTCCAGTCCGACCAGCAGACCACCGACCCGGCCGGCGGGCGGTTCTTCCTGCGCATCGTGTTCCGGGTGCCGGAGCTCCCGCTGTGGCTCGGCGCGCTGGAGGAGGAGTTCGCGGCCGAGGTCGCGGAGCGCTTCGGGATGTCGTTCCGGATGCGCGCCGCGTCGGTGCCGACGCGCGTCGCGCTGTTCGTGTCGCGCTACGACCACTGCCTGCTGGACCTGCTGTGGCGGTGGCGCCGCGGGGAGCTGCCGATCGACGTCGTGCAGGTGGTCTCCAACCACCCGGACCTCCAGAAGGAGGTCGCGTCGTTCGACGTGCCCTACGCCCACATCCCGGTCACGAGGGAGACCAAGCCGGAGGCCGAGCGGCAGCAGGCCGAGCTGCTCGCCGGTCGGGTCGACCTGGTGGTGCTGGCGCGCTACATGCAGGTGCTCACGGGCGGGTTCCTCGAGCGGATCGGCGTGCCCGCGATCAACATCCACCACTCGTTCCTCCCCGCGTTCGCCGGCGCCGGACCCTACGAGCAGGCGAAGACGCGCGGGGTGAAGCTGGTGGGGGCCACGGCGCACTACGTCACCGAGGACCTCGACGAGGGCCCGATCATCGAGCAGGACGTCGCCCGCATCTCGCACCGCGACCGGGTCGCCGACATCACCCGCCGCGGCGCCGACGTGGAACGCACCGTCCTGGCCCGCGCCGTGAGGTGGCACTGCGAGGACCGGGTGCTGCTCGACGGGCACTCGACGATCGTCTTCTGATCTGGCTGTGTTCTGACCGACGCCGGTTAGCCGAACGGCCAGTCGATCCATGGCCGCCCGGCCACCGCCGTCCCTGCTTCACTCACGACCGTGGCTGACGCGACCCGCACCTCGCACGTGCTGCCGGGCCTCACCGGGCCGGCGGAGATCCTCGTCGACCGGTGGGGCGTGCCGCACATCTACGCGGCCAGCACCTACGACGCGTTCCGCGTGCAGGGCTTCAACGCCGCCCGCGACCGCCTGTGGCAGATCGACTTCTGGCGGCGCCGCGGCCTCGGCCGGCTCGCCGAGGTGTTCGGCGCCGAGCACGCCGAGCGCGACCGCGCGGCGCGGCTGTTCCTCTACCGCGGCGACATGCGCGCCGAGTGGCTCGCCTACGGCTCGGACACCAAGCGCGCCTCCACCGCGTTCGTCGAGGGCGTCAACGCCTTCGTCGCGCTGACGCGCGAGGACCCCGACCTGCTGCCCGCGGAGTTCCGGGCGCTGGGCTACGAGCCGGCGTTCTGGGACCCCGAGGACGTGGCGCGCATCCGCAGCCACGGCCTGTTCTACAACGTCCGCGACGAGGTGGCCCGGGCCCGGACGCTGCGCGACCTGCCCGCCGAGGTCGAGGAGCTGCGCCGCCGCCGGGAGCCCGCGCGCCCGCTCGAGGTCCCCGAGGGCCTCGACCTCGCCGCCATCCCCGACGACGTGCTGCGCGTGTACGACCTCGCCACCTCCGCGCCGGTGTTCGGGCCGCCCACGGAGACCGACCCGCAGGGGGACGTCCTGCCCGAGGGTAGCAACAACTGGGTGCTCGCCGGGTCGCGCACGCGCTCGGGCCGCCCGCTGCTGGCCAATGACCCGCACCGCGCGGCCGCGGCCCTGCCCGGCCTGCGCTACATCGCGCACCTGTCCGCGCCCGGCTTCGACGTCATCGGCGGCGGCGAGCCCGCGCTGCCCGGTATCTCCATCGGGCACAACGGCCGCATCGCGTTCGGCCTGACGATCTTCGCGATCGACCAGGAGGACCTCTACGTCTACGAGACCGACCCCGACGACCCCACCCGCTACCGCTACGACGGCGGCTGGGAGTCGATGCGCCGGCTCGAGGAGACGATCGCGGTCCGCGACGGCGACCCGGTGACCGCCGAGCTGCTGTTCACCCGCCACGGACCCGTGATCCACCAGGACGCCGGGCGCGCCTACGCGGTGCGGGCGGCCTGGCTCGAGCCGGGGATGGCGCCCTACCTCGGCTCCATGGACTACATGCGCGCGCAGAACTGGGACCAGTTCGCCGCCGCCATGAACCGCTGGGGCGCGCCGCCGGAGAACCAGGTCTACGCCGACCCCTCGGGCACGATCGCCTGGCAGACCGGCGGGCTCACCCCGATCCGCCCCAACTGGGACGGGACGCTGCCGGTGCCCGGCGACGGGCGCTACGAGTGGGCCGGGTTCTACGACGCCGACCAGCTGCCCGGCATCGTCGACCCGCCCCAGGGCTTCCTGGCCACGGCCAACGAGTGCAACCTGCCCGACGACTTCCCGCGCGACCGCCACATCACCTACGACTGGTACGCCCCGTCGCGCCGGAACCGGCTCGACGAGGTGCTCGCCGAGGTCACCGACGCGACGCCGGAGAGCATGGTCGCGCTGCAGAGCGACTTCCTGTCGGTGCCGGCCCGACGCATCCTCGAGCGCGTCCGCGGGGTGAGCGCCGGCGCAGACGTGGACGGCCTCGACCTGCTGCTGGGCTGGGACGCGGTGCTCGCGCCCGACTCGGCGGCCGCCGCCCTGTTCGAGGTGTGGTACCGGCGCCACCTGCGCCCGGCGCTGCTGCGCGACGCCCTGTCGCGGGTGGTCGGGGCGGGGGAGGCGGACGCCGTCACCGCCCGCATCTCCCCGGCCGAGGACCTGCTCGCCGACGCCCGGGTGGACCTCGACCTGGTGGACGGTCGCCCGGACGACGAGCTGGCGGCGGTCGTGGCGGCGACGCTGCCCGCCGCGGTCGCCGAGGTCTCCGCGCTGCTCGGGCCCGACCGCGCGGCGTGGGCGTGGGGCTCGCTGCACGTCGCGCACGCCCACCACCCGCTGCGCCACCGGCTCCCCGGCGTGGCGCCCGAGCGGCTGTCCGCCGGCCCGGCCCCGCGTGGCGGCAGCGGCGACACCGTCGGCAACACCGCCTACGGCCCGAACTTCGTGCAGAGCGCCGGGGCCACGTTCCGGCTGGTCGTCGACGTCGGGGAGTGGGACGCGTCGCTGGCCATGAACGCCCCCGGCCAGTCGGGCCGCCTCGACGACCCGCACCTGACCGACCTGTTCGAGCCCTGGAGCCGCGGCGAGGCCTTCCCGCTGCTCTACAGCCGGGCGCGGATCGAGGCCGAGGCCGAGCACGTCATCAAGCTCACGCCCGAGAAGTCGTCACCGTCCTGATCGAGGAGACACCGTGGGACACCTGCACCTGCCGCCCGGGAAGAAGATCGCCGTCAACCTGGGGACGGACTTCGACGCCCAGGCCCTCTGGCTGGGCGCGACCGCTACGGGCACGGCGCGGTGGTCGTGGGCAACCTCGCGACCGCGCTCGGCGACCCGGACGCCGTCCTCGACGACGACCTGCGGCGCCACTACCGCCAGGCGGTGGGGCGGGCCGTGCGCCGGGGACGGCAGGCCGGGTCGCTGGCGCTGGGCCGCGACCTGCGCGCCGCCACCCGCACCATGGCCGAGGCGGCGGTGGCCAGCGGCGACGGGCCGGCCGTGCTCACCGCGATCCTGGCCTCGGCCCGCGAGCTGTTCCGGGCGGAGGTGGCCTACCTCGCCGTGCCGGTCGACGGGTCGGGCACCTACGTCTTCGACGAGGCGCTCGGCATCCGGACCGCGCCCTTCCGGCGCCTGCGCGTGCAGCACGGCCAGGGCCTCGGCGGGCTCGCCTGGCGGCTCGGCCGGCCGGTCTGCTCGGCGAACTACGCCGCCGACGGGCGCCTCGAGGCCGCGCCGGTGGACGAGACGCGCCACGAGGGGATCGTGTCGGCCATGGCGGCGCCGGTGTCGGTGGGCAGCGAGATCGCCGCCGTGCTCTACATCGGCGACCGGCGGATGCGGCCCTTCACCAGCGTCGACGAGGAGCTGCTCGAGGACCTGGCGGGCCACGCCGCGCCCGGCGTGCGGCGGCGCTACGCCGACGCCGACCGGGCCCGCGCGCTGGAGCGGGCGGTGCGCGAGCAGGTGGCCTACGACCTGCACGACTCGGTGGTGCGCGGGCTGGTCGCGATCGGCTTCGAGGCCGAGCAGGCCCGCCACCGCGTCGCCGAGGACGACACCGCCACGCGGCTGGACACGATCGCCCGCGCCGCCGAGGCCTGCATGGCGCGCCTGCGCGGCGAGCTCGAGCTGCTGGTCTCGGCGCCGCGCGTCGGGTCGGTGGCAGCCTCGGAGATCCTCGACCGGATCGCGCTGGTGCCCGACCGCGACGTGGTGCGCGTCCTCGAGCTCGACGGCGTCGACCTCGAGCTCGACCCGGACGCCGCGGACGCGCTCGTCCGCGTGGGGCAGGAGGCGGTGACCAACGCCGAGCGGCACTCGGGCTGCGACCACCTCACGGTCCGCGTCGAGACCTCCCCGCACGTGATCGCCCTGCACGTCGCCGACGACGGCACCTTCGACCCGGCGAGCGGCTCGCGCGGCGGCGCGCACTTCGGGATGCGGGCCATGCACGCCGCCGTCGAGGGGGTCGGCGGACGGCTGGAGATCACTCCGGCGGTCCCGGCGGGCACGCACGTCCACGCGGTCGTGGCGACCCGGCCCTCGGGATGATCGGGTTCTGCGTGGTCGACGACCACGAGGTCGTCCACGACGGGCTGCGCGCGCTCGCCGGGCGCGAGCCGGACCTGGAGTTCCTCGGCGCCGCGACCACCCTCGGCGAGGGGGAGGGGCTCGTGGCCCGCACCCGCCCGGACGTCGCCCTGGTCGACCTGCGGATCGGCGAGCGCGGCGGGGGCAGCGGCATCGAGCTGTGCCGCGCGCTGACCCGGGCCCCCGACGCCCCGGCCGTCGTGATCTTCAGCGCCTACGGCAACCGCGATCTGCTGGCCCAGGCGATCGACGCCGGCGCGTCGGGCTACATGCTCAAGGAGACCTCGGTGAGCCGGGTGCCGGGGATACTCCGGGAGGTGGTCACCGCCGGGAGCTGGTTCGAGCCGCGGATCGCCGGCGAGCTGCTGCAGCGGCGCCGCGCCGCCCCCGGGTCGGCGACCTTCAGCGAGCGCGAGCTCGCGATCGTCCACGGCATCGGGCGCGGCGAGAGCAACCACGAGATCGGCGAGCGCCTGCACCTGAGCTCGCACACCGTGAAGTACCACGTGGCGTCGATGCTGCGCCGCCACGGCTGCGGCCGGCGGGCCGAGCTCGTGCGGGTCGCGCACGACCTGCACCTGCTCGACGAGGGCTGACCTACTCCTCGATCCCGGCGTCCGGGTGCGCGACGACCGACAGGAAGCGGATCGGCAGCTCCACCAGGTCGCGCGGGCCGTGCAGGCCGTTGCCGTCGATCTGGAGCGCGTCGCCGGGCAGCAGCTCGTAGTTCGACTCGCCGTGGCTGTAGACCATCCGGCCCTCGAGCATGTACAGCAGCTCGGTGCCCGGGTGCTGGAAGAGCGGGAACTCCTCGCTGCGCTCGGTGAGCGTCACGAGGTGCGCCTCCATGCGCTTGTGCTGGCCGCGCAGGCCGCCCAGCAGCGTGTAGTCGTGGCCGACCCGGGTGCCGCGGGCCACGATCCGCGCGCCCGCCCCGGCGCGGGTGTGGACGGCCTCGCGCTCGACGTCGGCGCCGCGGAAGAACGCGGTCACCGGGATGTCGAGCGCGTCGGCCAGGCGCGCGAGCGTGGTGAGGCTGCACGACGTCTGGGCGTGCTCGATCTTCGAGAGCATCGGCTTGGAGATGCCGGTGCGCACCGACATCTCGGCGAGCGTGGCCCCCGACGCCCGGCGCAGCCGCCGGACCTCCGCGCCGATGGCCCGCTCGAGGCGTCCCTCCTGGGGGGACGGCTCCGCGACCTCGCGGGCCGCCGGGCCCCCGGACACGGGGTCGATGCCCGGGGCGCCGTCCTCCTGGCTCATGACCAGGAGTATGCCGTCACCGCATCTCGCCGGCCCCCACGTAGGGGTGCGGGCTGCGCAGCAGCTCCCCCTCGGCGAAGCGGGAGAGCTGGAAGTCCGACTCAGGGATGTCCGGGTCGCGGCTCGTCCCGTCCGTCACCAGGTCGGCCACGAGCCGGCCCACCGACGGCGCGATCTTGAACCCGTGCCCGGAGAACCCGGCCGCGACGATCAGCCCCTCGATGTCCGTCGCGGAGATGGCCGGGTTGAAGTCCGGGGTGACGTCGTAGCAACCGGCGTAGGTGGACGCGATCGCCGCCTCCTCCAGTCCCGGGAACCGCGTGCCGACCTTCTCCACCGCCAGGTCGAGGAACGAGGTGGTGGCCTGGTTCGAGTAGCGGTCGGGGTCGGCGGGCTCGAGCTCGGCGAGGTCGGAGTTGCCGAACAGGATCTCCCCGCCGCTCTCGGGCCGGACGTACTGCAGCGAGACGAGGTCGGAGAAGACCGGCACCGGGCCGAGGTCCGCGCCCGGGTCGATGAGCACGATCTGCTCGCGGTGCACGGTGATGGGCAGGGTGATGCCGTGGGCGGCGAGCAGCGGCACCGACCACGGGCCCGCCGTGAGCACGACCGTGCCCGTGTGGATCTCCGAGCCGTCGGCGAGCCGGACGCCGGTGACCGCGCCGCCCTTCGTGATCAGGTCGGTCACCGTCGTGCTCTGGCGCAGGCGCACCCCGGCGCGCCGCGCGGCGCCCGCGAAGGCCTGCGCGGTCTGGTAGGCGTCGCCGTAGCCGCCGCGCTCCTCCCAGGCGAACGCGGCGAAGGGCTCGAGGTCGGCCGAGGGCCAGAGCGCGGCGACCTCGCTCGCGTCGATGTCCTCGGTGCGCACGCCGACCGCGCGCTGGTCGGCCATGGAGGCGCGCAGGGCGTCGACGTTCTGCTCGCCGACGCCGACGACGTAGCCGGTCTGGTGGAACCCGACGTCCTCGCCGAGTACCTCGTCGGCGTTCTCGAAGACCTCCAGCGCGCGGGTCGCCATGGCGGCCAGCGAGGAGACGCCGTAGTGGCAGCGCACGACACCGGAGGACTTGCCGGTGCCCCCGGAGCCGACGGTGGAGCGCTCGACGATCACGACGTCGGTCGTGCCGCGCTCGGCGAGCGCCCAGGCGGCGGCGCAGCCCTCGAGGCCGCCGCCGACGATGACGACCTCGGCGGTGTCGGCGGTCATCGGGTCACCCCCGGGATCCAGGTGGTGCCCGCGAGCGGGACGCGGGCCATGGCGGCGGCTTCG
>NZ_JAQZAL010000027.1 GCF_028737205.1 Actinomycetospora lutea
TCATCATCAACTTCCCGGGGCCCGCCTCACCGCAGCGACACGACCCCAGCTCCCGCAACGGTCACACCCTCAGCTGCACTCCATTTCCGGAAGAGCCGTTTCAGGCGCCCGGGGAAGTGGACGACGAGGGCGTTGAGCGCAATCTTTCAGCCGTAGGTGTGGGGTCCTGATTCACCTCCGCGGTTACTGGAGATGTTCCGCAGTCCGAGGTAGATGAGCTTCATCGCCGCTTCCTCGGAGGGGAAGATGGCCGCGGGCCTTGGTGATTTTCCGGAGCTGGAAGTTGATGGATTCGATGGCGTTTCCGCTGTGCCACTCACAGAGCCGAGATCGATGCGTGCAGGGCGACGCCGACCTGGGGTGCGGTCACTGGAGCTCCTCCGACGCGGAGGGCGAGGACGGTCAGCCGCGCACTCGTGGGCGTGCGACGACGCCGCCCGAGGTGCTGGCCACCGACGCCACGTTCACCGCGAATGGGCAGCTCCCGCGCGGCCTGCCGTCGGGCGATCTTGTTTCGCCATAATTCGAGGATGACCGGCTCGACTCCTTCGTCGCGCTGCACAGGGAACGCGGGACTCGCGATCTTCTCGGGGAGACCTACGCCGGGCTGTTCTCGATGGCACTGGCCTCGGTGCGTGCACTGCCGGCCGTCGAGGTCCGTCACGAGCTGAGCGCCTGCTCCATGGCTGCCGCGCCCGGCGTCTTCCTGCTGGTCGGCGACCTGATCGGGTTCTCGATGCCGACCGCCGTCGACGTCGCCCTGTGGTTGGGAGTCCTGACGTTGGTGCTCTGCACCTGATCGAGGCCCGTGGGTCGCACCGATCCGGGCTGTTCCGTCTCTGCTCGGTCGCCCTGTCGGTGGTGGTCGGTGTGGGGATCATCGTGCTCAAGGCCCAGCTCCACTGAACCGTCACGCAACGCGTGACTGTGAGCGAGCCCGCCTACATCACCTGCGAATCGTGGTCTGATTCTTCTCGAGTTGCCGATCAACCGATGGGAAGAAATCCCAGATCGTCCCGACCCCGCACGACCTCGAGGAGGCGCTCGACGAGGCCGTGACGGTCTTCGAGCACTTCGACCCCGGCGCTGGCGCGCTCCGCGGTGCCGAACTTGGGGCTGGCCCGCGAGGCGGTGAAGCACGTCAAGGTCGTGCTCACCGGCGAGGGCGCACCCTGGGCGCGTCGCCACGAACTGACCCCGGCCGCGCGGACGGCGGGCACGATCATCGTTCGGTCGACCCACGCCCGTCTTCGGGCTCCGGGTCACGACGTCGCGGCAATCCGCGGAGGGGCACCCCAGGGAGCGCGCCCTCAGGCTCGTGTTCCCTGGCACCAACTGTCTTGCCGTACCACGCTGCGAGCGGTGCAGCGCTGGCGCCGTGGACGATGACGCTGAGCAGCACGGTCACCGCGATGGCGGCCACAGGACGGGCGGCATCCGGGCCGAGCTCCTCCAGCGCGAGCAGGGCGAACACCAGCGATGCCAGGCCGCGGGGGCCGAACCAGCCCACGAACAGCACCG
The DNA here is from genome assembly GCF_028737205.1 of Actinomycetospora lutea. Lineage (GTDB taxonomy): Bacteria > Actinomycetota > Actinomycetes > Mycobacteriales > Pseudonocardiaceae > Actinomycetospora > Actinomycetospora lutea. The sequence continues at coordinate 1,522 of NZ_JAQZAL010000027.1, forward strand.
TTGCCTGGTCGAGACCGGCGCCCACGGTGACGATCGCGACCGGCACCATGCGGACGAGGGTCAGGCTCAGCACCGCATAGAGCACGACGGTCAGGCCCAGGCCGTCGAGCATGATCGGTATCGCGATGGCGCCGAACGCCAGCCACACGAGTAGCGAGACCAGACCGCTGGCCTCCTCGAGGAAACGGACCTCTGCGGGGCCGCGCCGGCCCGCGGCCCCGGCGAAGGCGAGCCCGCCGCAGAACGCGGCGACGAAGCCGTTCCCGCCCACGACGAGTGCACCGGCGTACACGCCGAGGGCGAGAGCGAGGACCGCGGTACCGGAGAACTCTTCCGCGGCCCATCCCCTGCGCCGGGCCCACCGCAGCAGGCCGCCCCCTGCGGCGCCGAGGGCGACGCCGACGACCACCCCGACCGCGAGCTCGAGCAGCGCCTCTCCGGGGCCGGCACCGTGCAGTCCCTCTGCAGACGCCGCTCCGGCGATCGCGACCACGACGATCGGAGTGGCGATCCCGTCGTTGAGGCCGCTCTCGACAGTGATCAGTCGACGAATTCGGGACGGCACCGCCGCGTTCGTCACCACCGGGACGCCCAATGCCGCGTCGGTAGGGGCCAGGGCCGCGGCGACGAGCAGGGCGAGCCACACGTCGAGGCCGGGGAGGAGCCAGACCGCCAGTACCCACCCCAGGACGATGGTCAGGGGGAGGCCGAAGCCGAGCAGCCGGACGTAGCGGCCGAGGTCGTGACGGAGGCCGGAGACGCCGATCCGAGCAGCATCGGAAAAGAGGACCCAGACAAGGGTCACCTCCACCAGCGGCTTGAGACTCTCCGGAGCCGCCGGCGTGTCGACCAGGCCCAGCCCGGCCAGCACAGCGCCGAGCGCGACGAAGACGATCGGGGCCGTGAGGTCCGCCCGTTCCAGCCGGGCCGACACGACACCCCAGACGAAGATCGTCGCTGCGACCACGGCCACCGCCGCGACATCCATGCCGGCCTCCCGCACTCGCACCGTCGTTGTTCCCGTTCGGTCCTCGAGTGACGTCCCGATCCCGGGGAGCAGGCGCGGCGGGTGGCGGGCGGGAGAGGGGCGGGTCCTGCGGGGCGGCGCGGAACATCCACCATGACTGATCCGGCGATCGTCACCCCGGAGGATTCCTCAAGCGCCGAGAACGCTCGAGGTCGTGCCGGTCGGAGCCGCGCGAGATGGGGCGACGGCGTGGTGGACGTCGATCGTCGTGGGTGACGCTGTCCTTCGGCGCCGGACCCACTTGGCGCTCTCGATGACGAGTGGGAGTGCCAGCGCGAGGCCGAGGCACGCAAGCCACTCTCCGCCCGTGAGAGGTCGGGTCAGCAGGCTGTTCTGCAGGAAGCCGACCTGCGTCGCGGCGATGATGAGGACGACGGGAACTGCCGCGATCACCAGGACACCCAGGATGGGCGGGGTCAGGCCGCTCGCGGGGTCCCGGCGGTTGGCGAGCGCGTTGAACACCGTGCCGAGACCCATGACGACGAAGGTCATCGTCATCGATGCGCTCGGCCGGTCCGGGCTCGGCTCGTCCGGGCCGGCGACGAGGGGGATGAACGCAGCCACGAACATGACCGAGGCGTAGAGCACCCAGGACGCGACCGCGTTGCGGTTGGTCATCGGCACCTCCGGGTCGCGCGGAGGCCGTTGCATCGTGTGCGGGTCGCCAGGATCGATCGCGATCATCACGACGCCCGCCACGGTGACGAAGAACAGCAGATAGAGGATCATCGAGGGGGTGAGCGCGACGCCACTGTTGACGTCGAATGCGGTGGCGGCGACGAACAACAACACCAACGAGAGCAACTGGGTCATCTGGTACCGGACGTAGGCGACGACCTTCTCGTAAACTCGCCGACCGATCTCGACCGCGTGGACGAGCGTGCCGAAGTTGTCGTCGGTGAGGATCATTCGCGCCGCCTCCTTGGAGACCTCGCTGCCACTGCCCATCGCCACGCCGATATCCGCCTGCTTCAGCGCGGCGGCGTCGTTGACCGCGTCGCCGGTCATCGCGACGACCAGCCCCTGCTGCTGCATCACGCGAGCGAGGCGAAGCTTGTCCTGCGGGGAGACGCGACCGAAGACGTGCAGCTGCGGCAGCCGCGCGGTGAGCTCCTCGTCGGACAGTGCCTGCAGGTCACGGCCGCTGATCGCGCCGGGCCCGAGGTGCAGTTGCTGGCCGATGGCCTCGGCAGTGACGGCGTGGTCGCCGGTGATCATGCGCACGTCGATGCCCGCCGCGAGAGCCGTACCGACTGCGCTCTTGGCCTCGGCGCGCAGCGGGTCGATGATGCCGGCCATCCCGACGAACGCGAGCTCGTGCGTCAACGACATCGGATCCGCGGTGATCGCCGTCATCTCCTCGGCCGTGACGATCCGAGCGGCGAATGCCAGCACCCGCAATCCTTTCTCGCTCATGCGCTCGTTCGCGGCCTCGATGCCGGCCCGTGCGTTCGCGATCGGTACCTGCGACCCGCTGAGGGGGCCGCCCTCCTCACGGCAACGGGCCAGCACCATGTCGGGTGCTCCCTTGACGAGTTCGACGACCCGCTCCTGGCCACCCAGATCGAAGCGATGGAAGGTGGCCATGAACTTGTACTCCGAGTCGAACGGCACCTCGGCGAGTCGCGGGTAGGCCAGTCGGGTCTCCTCCGCGCTCACTCCGAGCTTGGCAGCGAGCACGACCAGCGCCGCCTCGGTCGGGTCGCCGACCACGCTGCCGTCCTCGCCGACGGTGGCGTCACTGTCCAGCGCGAGTCCGAGCGCGAGATGGGTGAAGTCCGGCGTACCCGCCCCCGCGATCGATGTGATCGCCCCCGACTTGCGGTATCCCTCGCCCTCCACCTCGTACCACGTGCCGCCGACGTAGAGGGTTGACACCATCATCTCGTTCAGGGTGAGGGTGCCGGTCTTGTCCGTGTTGATGGCGCTCGTCGAGCCGAGGGTCTCCACGTCGGTCAGGTTCTTGACGATCGCCTTGGCCCCGGCGAGTTGCTTCGCGCCGTGGGACAGCAACGCGGAGACGAACGCCGGCATCCCGGTCGGGATCGCGGAGATGGCCATGGCGGTTCCCAGCAGCAGCAGATCGCTCAGGCCCAAGCCACGTACGGCACCCACGACCACGATGAACGCGACCGCGGTCCACGCGACGATGCCGAGAACCTTGGTCAGCGTCCCCAGCTCCTTCTGCAGGGGCGAGGGTGCGCGGGTCACCGAGGTCAGCATCTCCGCGATCCGGCCCATCTCGGTCCGCATGCCGGTCGCGGTGGCGACGAGCGCCGCCGTGCCTCTCGTCACCGACGTGTTCTGGAACAACATGTTCAACCTGTCGCCGATCGGCACGTCACCGCCGGCCACGTCCGCGACCGCCAGCACACCGGCATCCTTCGGCACGGGCGCGCTCTCGCCCGTCAACGCAGCCTCCTGCACCTCGAGCGTCGCCGACCGGATGATGCGGCCGTCGACAGGGACGATGTCACCGGCTTCGAGCTGGACGATGTCGCCCGGCACGACATCGCCGGCCGGTACCTCGGCGACCTGTCCGTCACGAAGGACCTTCGCGTGCGGTACCTGCATCTTCGACAACGCCTCGACGCTGGCCCGGGCTTTCAGCTCCTGCCGAGCGCCGAGAACGACGTTGAGGACGATGAGGAACCCGACGATGAGGGACGTCGAGACCTCGCCGATGAGAACGCTCACCACCACGACGGCGACGAGCATGATGTTCATCGGGTCGCGAAGCTGCGCGAGCGCCACTCTCAACACCGACGGCGGCTTCTCGCGGGAGATCCGGTTCGGCCCGTACCGCGACAGCCGTGCCGTCGCTTCAGCGCCGGGCAGGCCGCGCGTGGCGTCGCTCTCCATCGCGGCAACCACGCTGCCGGCGTCCTGCGCGAACCACGGCCTCACCGGCACTGCGTCCTGGTCGTCGACGGTATCGGTTCCGGTGACCATCGTCGGCCTCTCAGCCGAGGGTGGCGACGAGGATCGCCTTGATGGTGTGCAATCGGTTCTCGGCCTGGTCGAAGACGATGCTCGCCGCCGAATCGAAGACCTCTCCGGTCACCTCGAGCCCGGACTCCATGCCGGTGTGTTCCATGATCTCCCGGCCGACGACCGTGTTCGTGTCGTGGAACGCCGGCAGGCAGTGCATGAACTTGACCGCGGGGTTCCCCGATTTGTCCAGCAGCGCCCGGTTCACCTGGTACGGGGTGAGGGCCCGGACCCGATCCGCCCAGACGTCCTTGGCCTCGCCCATGGAGACCCAGACGTCGGTGTGGATGAAGTCCACGCCGGACACCGCGCTCGTGGCGTCGTCGGTCACGGTGATCCGTGCGCCGGTGTGTCGGGCGATCTCGGCCGCCTGGTCCACGACGTCCTTCGGCGGGTGCAGCTCCTCGGGGCCCGCGAGCCGCACGTCGCTGCCCATCAGTGCGCCCATGACGAGGAGCGAGCGGCCCATGTTGAAGCGGCAGTCGCCCACGTAGGCGTAGGTGAGCGCGTCGTAGGGCTTGTTGCTGGCCTCGTGCATGGTCAGGAAGTCGGCCAGCATCTGAGTGGGGTGCCACTCGGCGGTCAGCCCGTTGTAGACCGGTACGCCGGCGTGGGCGGCCAGCTCCTCCACGTCGGCCTGCGCGCTGCCCCGGAACTCGATCGCGTCGTACATGCGACCGAGCACGGAGGCGGTGTCCGCCACGGACTCCTTGTGGCCCAGCTGTGAACCCGAGGGATCCAGGTATGTGACGTGAGCGCCCTGGTCGAAGGCCGCCACCTCGAACGACGAACGGGTACGCGTCGACGTCTTCTCGAAGACGAGCGCGATCTCCTTGCCGTCCAGGGTCTTGACCTCGGTACCGGCGTACTTCGCCGACTTCAGCGCATCGGCGAGCCTCAACAGGAATCGCAGCTCGGTCTGGGTGAAGTCGATCTCCTTGAGGAAGCTGCGACCACGCAGGTTGAATGCCATCAGGTGCTCCTCACGGATCAGAACGCGGCGTCGCGTTCGATCGGGCAGGTCATGCAGTGCGAGCCGCCCCGACCGCGGCCGAGCTCGAACCCTTCGATCGTGATCACCTCGACGCCCGCCTTGCGCAGCGCGGTGTTCGTGCCGGTGTTGCGCTCGTAGCCCACGACGACACCGGGTTCGAGCGCGACGACGTTGTTCCCGTCGTCCCACTGCTCACGCTCGGCGCCGAAGGCATCTCCGCCGGTCTCGATCACTCGCATCCGCTCCACACCAAGTGCGCGGGCCATCAGATCGGGCAGGGTGCCCTGTTGTTCCTCGACGACCAGATCTTCAGCCGACTCGCCCGGCCGGATCGACCAGGTGCGTGCACCTCCCACCACCTGCGGGAACATCGTGACGACGTCGCGGTCGCACATGGTGATGACCGTGTCCAAATGCATGTAGCTGCGCGATCTCGGCAGATGGACCGCGAGCACCTGGTTCGCCGACCCGTTCCTGAACAGCGAGCGGGCGATCCAGAGCACCGCCTGCGGCGTGGTGCGTTCCCCCATGCCGATCATCACGGACCCGTTGCCGATCGGCTGTACATCACCACCCTCGACGTGCGCGCGGCCCCAGTTCTCGTCGACCCCGCCGAGCCACACGGGGAAGCGTTCCGCGGCGAACATCGGGTGGAATCGGTAGATCATCTCCATGATCATCGTTTCCGGTTTGCGCGCAGGCTTGGTCATCGGGTTGAGCGTGACGCCGTCGTAGATCCAGCAGGACGGATCTCGCTGGAAGAGGAAGTTCGGCAGCGGTGGGAGCAGCATGCTCGTGGGGTCGGCGGACTCCCACTCGAGCCCGACGTTCTGTTCGACGTCGGCTTTCGTGATCCCGCCGATGAGGAACTCCGCGGCGAGTGCCGGGTCGGCCGTCTGCACCCAGGCGCGAGCCCGTTGCGCCGCGGTGATGCCGATCTCGCGCTCGTTGAGGATGTGGTCGGCCGCCCAGTCCTTGACCTCGGGCTTGGCCAGGGTCTCGGCGAGCAACTGCTCGACGTGGAAGACCTCGATGCCGCGACTGCGCATCACCTCGCAGAACGTGTCGTGCTCGGACTTGGCCCTGCTGACCCAGATGACGTCGTCGAAGAGCAGCTCTTCGGCGTTCGACGGTGTGAGCCGCCGGTGTTCCAGACCCGGGCGATGGACCATGACCTTGCGAAGTCTTCCGACCTCCGAGTACACGCCGAGTGCCACGGTCGCCTCCACGAGTAGGAGCGGCAGTCGACGCGAAGTGGACACCACGGGCCGTGCGCGTGCCCTCACCCGCACGAGGTGAGGGAGCGTGCTGATCCGCTTCGGAGGTCGACGAACGCCGAGGCCGTGTCGCTGGGGCGGCCGGCGAACGGGGGTCGAGTGAGAGGCTCTCCGTGCGCTGATGGTGGCCCTCGGCGGGGGGATCGTCGCTCTGTGCTGGGTGTCGTGAGGTCGGGCGGGTTGGATCTCACCTTCCTTGGGGGAGGTCGTGTCACGGCCGGTGACGAGACTTCGGTGGTGACGGCGTCCACCGTCGGTAGATGCTCGTGGCGAACCACGGAGTGGGTCATGGCTGATTCGGTCGATAGTCGCGCGGCGTCGGAGCCTTCGTCGGGTGAGGATCCGGCCGGTGGCCAGGTGCATCGGTTCGGCCTCACCTCGGCGACCGCGCTGATCGTGGGGTCCATCATCGGTGTCGGGGTGTTCAACCTGCCGACGTCGTTGGCGACCTACGGTCCGATCAGTCTCGTCTCGATGGCTCTGACCACGGTCGGGGCGCTCGCTCTGGCGTTGTTGTTCGCCGCGCTGTCACGTCGGTTGCCGGCGGATGGTGGGCCGTACGCGTACGCGCGGGTGGCGTTCGGCAATCCACTCGGGTTCACCAACGCGTGGTCCTACTGGATCACCGCGTGGGCCGGTAACGCCGCCATCGCGGTCGGTTGGGTGCTCTATGTGGAGCACTTCATCAACACCGAGCACAATGCGCTGTTCTCGGTGCTCCTCGTCCTGATCGGGCTGTGGATCCCTGCGGCGATCAACCTCTCCGGCGTGAAGAACATGGGCGCGGTCCAGGTCACCACCACGGCCGTGAAATTCGTCGCGCTCGCCTTCATGTCCACGGTCGGGCTGTTCTTCATCAGCACTGCGAACTACTCGCCCTGGAACGTCAGTGGGGAGAGCACCTGGGTGGCGATCGGCGGCGGGATGGCGATCGCACTGTTCAGCTACCTCGGTGTCGAGACTGCCGCCGTCGCCGCGGCGAAGGTGCACGACCCCGACAGGAACATCCCGCGCGCCACGATCCTCGGCACGCTCGCGACCGCGGTCGTCTACATGCTCTCGCTGATCGCGGTCTTCGGCATCCTGCCCACACCGGTGTTGGCCGAGGCGACCGCACCCTTCTCCGACGCCGCCAACACCATGTTCGGTGGCTCCTGGGCCGGCAACGTAATGGCAATCGCCGTGATCATCTCAGGCTTCGGCGCGCTCAACGGCTGGACCATGATCTGCGCGGAGATGCCGCTCGCCGCGGCGAAGGACGGCCTGTTCCCCGCGCGGTTCCAGCGGATCTCGAAGGCCGGGGTGCCCTCGTTCGGCATCGTCATGTCCACGGTGCTCGCCTCCGTGGCGGTCGTGGTGAACTACCTGGGCGCGAGCGGAGCCGACGTGTTCACCACGCTCGTCCTGATGACCGGTATCACCGCCGCGATCCCGTACGCGTTCTCCGCGCTCGCCCAGTTGAAGTGGCGCCTGGCCGACCGGCGCGCGCTCGAGGGGCGCCGGTTCACCCGCGATGTGATCGTCGCGGTGCTCTCGCTGGTGTTCTCGATCCTGTTCATCTGGTACTCCCGCAACACCGGGCAGTCGTTGTTGCTCTACTGGGCCCCGTTCCTGCTCGCGGCCGCAGCGCTGCTGCTCGGCATTCCGGTGTACCGGTCCCAGCGCCACCGCATGAGCGAACCCACCCACGTTCCCTCCTACCGGTGAACTCGAAATGGAGACCGACATGCGGATCGTGGTCGCGCTCGGCGAGAATGCGATACGGCAGCGCTCCGAGCCCATGACGATCGAAGGACAACGCAGCGATGTCCGGGTCGCCGGGGCGCGGGTGCGAGTCACGTGACCAGGCAAGCAAAGGTGCCGGGGTCCGACCTGGCGCGGGAAACGGACGAGCAGGTCTGGCACGCACTGAGTGCCGACCAGGTCTTGCAGGCCCACGGGGTGGACGCGCAGCGTGGCCTGAGCGCGGCCGACGTGACCTCGCGTGCCCAGCGGTTCGGCCCGAACAAGTTCGCCGAGGGCAAGGCTGAGCCCCGCTGGCGAGCGTTCCTCCGCCAGTACGCCGATCCGATGCAGATCGTGCTGTTGGTGGCCGGTGTCGTGAGCCTCTACCCGGTCAGGGAGCTCGAGACCGGCCTGGTGCTGCTCTTCCTCACGCTCTTCAACGCTGTCCTCGGCCTGCGGCAGGAGGGGAAGGCCGCGGCGGCGGTCGCCGCTCTGCAGAAAATGATGATCGTCAAGGCCAGGGTCATGCGTGACGGCGAGCTGACGCAGATCCCGGCCGAGCAGCTCGTCCCCGGCGACGTGGTCGCGATCGAGGCGGGTGACATCGTCCCGGCCGACGGAAGGCTGCTGCGCGCAGCGACCCTGGAGGTCGCGGAGTCCGCGCTCACGGGCGAGAGCATGCCGGTGTCCAAGGGCACCGAGCCGGTGGAGGGGGCCGGCACGCCGCTGGGGGACCGGACCGACATGGTCTACATGAACACCAACGTGACCCGCGGCTCGGGGGAGTTCACGGTCACGGCGACCGGGATGGCGACCGAGGTCGGCCACATCTCGGGCATGTTGGCCGCGGAACGGACCGTCAAGACGCCGCTCACCCGCCAGCTCGACAAGCTCACCCGCCAGATCCTGTGGATCGCGGGGATCGCGCTGGTCATCTCGGTGGCGCTGAGCCTTGCCCGGGGCGACGCCTTCGCCATGGTCTTCACCGCCGCGATCGCGTTCGCCGTCGGCGCCCTGCCGGAGAACCTGCCCGCCGTGGTCACCACGATCCTGGCCTACGGCACGCAGACACTCGCGAAGGCCGGCGCGATCATGAAGCGGATGCAGTCGACGGAGACCCTCGGGTCGACGTCGGCGATCAACTCGGACAAGACCGGGACGCTCACGCTGAACCAGATGACCGCGGTCGCGATGGCGGTCGTGGGCCGCCGGTACTCGATCGAAGGCCGGGGCTACTCGACGGACGGGAAGATCACGCGGGTGGCCGGGCAGGCCGAGATCCCGCTGGACCAGTTCCTGATGCCGATGGTCCTGGCGTCGGACGCGGTCCTGTCCGATGGCGAAATGATCGGCGATCCGACCGAGGGAGCTCTGGTGGCGCTGGCGGCCAAGGGCGGCGTGGACGCCGCCTCGACCCGGCAGGCGTACCCGCGGATCGCCGAGCTCCCCTTCGACGCCGCCTACAAGCTGATGGCCACGTTCCACAGGATGACCGACGACTCCGGACGGGACGTGGTCCGCTGCTTCGTCAAGGGCGCTCCCGATCAGCTGCTGGCCCGAGCCGCGACCGTCTTCGACGCCGATGCGGGGCCGGTGCCCGCCGACGACGACTTCAAGCAGCTCTACCTGGCCGAGAACCGGCGTCTGGGCGAGCAGGGCCTGCGCGTGCTGGCCACCGCCCGCAAGGACTTCGATCCTGCCGTCTTCGACTCGGGTGCCGACCTGTTGCCGCTGGTGAGCGGCCTGGAGATGCTCGCCCTCGTCGGGATCGTGGACCCGCCGCGCCCCTCCGCGAAGGCATCCATCGCCACGGCCAAGGCGTCAGGGATCACGGTAAGGATGATCACGGGCGACCACGCCGTCACCGCGCAGGCGATCGCCGGCCAGCTCGGCATCGACGGCAGGGTGATCACCGGTGCGGAGTTCGGGGCCATGAGCGACGAGGAGGCGCTGGCCGCGATCGACGGGATCGGGGTGATCGCCCGGGTCACCCCCGAGCACAAGGTCCGCCTCGTCGACATGCTCAAGAAGCGGGGCCAGATCGTCGCCATGACCGGCGACGGCGTGAACGACGCCCCCGCGCTGAAGAAGGCCGACATCGGTATCGCGATGGGCATCACCGGCACCGAGGTGACCAAGGAAGCCGCGGTGATGATCCTCACCGACGACGACTTCTCGACGATCGTCAAGGCGGTGGAGCTCGGGCGAGGGCTCTACGACAACCTCATCAAGTACATCCGGTTCCAGATCGGATGCTTGTTCGGCTTTATCTTCTCCTTCCTCGGCGCCGGCATCCTCACCATCGCCGGCGGTGTGCCGTTCCTGCCGCTGCAGACGCTGTGGATCAACTTCACGACCCTGCTCTTCCAGGCCATCGGCCTCGGGTACGGCCAGCCGGCCGCGGGCTTGATGGACCGCAAGCCCCGTCAGCCCGACCAGCCCATCCTGCCCCGGGCGCTCATGGTCTGGCTCGTCATCGTCGGGCTGATCGTCGGGATCGGGACTCTCGGCGTCATCCGTTGGGCCGAGGTGGTCTACACCCGGCCGATCGCCCACACCATGGGCGTCGTGACCTTCTCGCTGTTCGCCCTGTTCTTCTCGATCGCGACCCGGGATGAGCGGAGAACCGTGTTCAGTCTGGACACCTTCTCCGACAAGACCTTCAACATCGCCACCGGGGTGTCGATCCTGACGCTCATCCTCTCGACCGTGTTCGAGCCGTTCGAGAAGCTCCTCGAGACGACCAGCCTGGATCTCCCGCAGTGGCTCATCTGCACGGCCGTCGCACTTTCCGTCGTCGTTGCCTCCGAGATCCGCAAGGCGATCCGTCGCGGACGGTCCGCTGACACCGCCCCGCCCGAGTCATCGGGGCACAGCGCCACCGCATGAGCGAACCCGCCCACGTTTCCTCCTACCGATGAACCCGAAACGGAGACCGACATGCGGATCGTGGTCGCGCTCGGCGGGAATGCGCTCCTGCAGCGCTCCGACCCCATGACCATCGACGTACAACGCCGCAACGTCCGCATCGCCGCTGAAGCGATCGCTCCGTTGACGGCAGAGCACAGCGTGACCGTTGTGCACGGCAACGGGCCGCAGGTCGGCCTGTTGGCCCTCCAGGCCGACGCCTACAAGGGCGCCGAGCCGTATCCCCTGGACGTCCTCGACGCGGGCACCCAGGGGATGATCGGCTACCTGATCCAGCAGGAGCTGCGGAACGCGCTGCCGCCGGACCGGCCGGTGGTCACGGTTCTCACGATGATCACGGTCGACCACGGCGACCCGGCGTTCACGAACCCGACGAAGTTCGTCGGTCCCACCTACCGCAAGGACGTCGCCGACGAGCTGGCGACGGCGAACGGCTGGGACTTCCGACAGGACGGGTCCGCCTGGCGTCGCGTCGTGCCCTCTCCCACGCCGCGGCAGGTCGTCGAGATCGAGCCGATCCGCTGGCTCATCGAGCGGGGCAGCGTGGTCGTCTGCGCCGGCGGCGGCGGGATCCCCACGATGCACGGCTCGTCCGGCCCGCTGGCCGGCGTCGAGGCCGTCATCGACAAGGACTTCGCGAGCGAGCTGCTGGCCGAGGACATCGGCGCAGAGCTGCTCGTCATGGCGACCGACGTGGACGCCGTCTACCTCGACTTCGGCACACCGGAGCAACGCAGGCTCGACGACGTGACGCCCGAGGAGCTGGCGCGCCACGAGTTCCCCGACGGATCGATGGGACCGAAGGTCGAGGCCGCGACCCGCTTCGCGAACAGGACCGGTGGCCGCGCCGCGATCGGCTCGCTCGCCGACCTCGCCAACATCGTCGGCGGCGTCGCGGGCACCAACATCGCCGCCCGCGCCGGCACTCGGGCGGCGGCGGCCGGGGAACCGGCCGCTCCGGTCGTCGGAGGTCCGTGATGACCGAGGCGTCGGCGACCCGGAAGTACCTGACCGTCCGGCAGGCGTCCTTCATCGGCGTCGGCGCGATGGTCGGCGCCGGGATCTTCGCGTTGCTCGGCGCCGCGGGCGAGGTGGCCGGTGCGGCGGTGTGGGTGTCGTTCCTCATCGCGGGCGCAATCGCGGGCCTGCAGGGCTACTCGTTCGCCAGACTCGGCGCGCGCTACCCCTCGGGCGCGGGACTGTTCGAGTACCTCGCCCGGGGGTTCGGCGACGGGCACCTCACCGGCGTCACCGCGTGGTTGACCTATGTGGCGAACTCCGTCGTCACCGCCATGGTCGCGGTGTCCTTCGGCACCTACGCGAGCGCCGCGTTCGCGGACAGGGACCAGACCTGGGCAACGATCTTCGCCGCGCTCGTCCTGATCGTCATGGCCGGGGTCAACATCGTCGGCTCGCAGCTCGTCGCCAAGGCGCAGACCGTCATCGTCTACGTCGTCCTCACCATCCTGGTCCTGTTCGCATTCGTCACGCTGTTCACCATCGACCCGTCTCTGCTGGCACCCTCGGGCTACCCCCCGCTGGGTGACATCGTCGCGAGCGTCGCGCTGACGTTCTTCGCCTTCCTCGGGTTCGGCATCATCACGTTCACCGCCAAGGATCTCCGCGAGCCGGCGCGGGAACTCCCCCGGGCCATGTACCTCGCGCTCGGCATCGCCACGGTCATCTACGTCGCGATCGCACTCGGAGTGTTCGGCACCCTGCCGGTCGACGAGGTGATCTCCTCCGGCGGTACCGCGCTCGCGGTGGCGGCCCAACCCACGCTCGGCGACTTCGGCTACGTCCTCATGATCGTCACTGCCCTGTTCGCGACCGCAGGGGCGACGAACGCGGGCCTCTACCCCGCCGTCGGCCTGTGCGACCAGCTCGCGGCGACCGGCCAGATGCCGCCGCTCATGAGTCACCGCGTCGGCGGCAAGGCCTCGGTCGGCCTCCTCGCCGCCGCGGCGCTCAGCCTGATCCTGGCCACCGGCTTCGACCTCACCGCCATCGCATCGATCGGAAGCGCCGTGGCCCTGCTGGTCTTCATGATGGCCACCGCCGCCCACCTCCGGGTCCGTCACGAGACCGGAGCGAGTCTCACCCTCCTCATCCTCGCGGTCCTGACCTGTGGAATCGCCCTCGTCGCGTTCCTGATCTCGACCATCATCAACGACCCCGGCTCGGTCATCGCGATGCTGGTCATCGTCCTCATCGGAGTGATCGCGGACCTCAGCTGGAAACGCGTGCGCGCGAGACGTCATCGGGCCGAACCTCCCGCACCGGCCCGGCCGACCACGGACCCACCAAACCTCGATCCTGGCGGTGCCGCGCCGTCCGGACCATGACGACCGCCCGTGCTCAGATGCTTCCGCAACTTGTTCAACTACCGGATCAGGTCGCAGGCTGCGCTCGACGTCGCCGCCCAGCGGGCGGATCGCGTTCGCCGCAGGTGTCTGCCACACCCGGCTTCTCCAGGCGGTCGACATCCGAAAACCCGCCTGGGCTGCGCGCATGTCTGACGTGGGGTGACTGTTGCGCCGCTGACCCGCGTCGCGGCCGCCGACACGCCCTTCCTTTCCCTGACCACGGCCTTCGGGTCTGGCACGCTGAGACGCACCGCTTATCGACGGTAAGTGGGCCGATGCCGAGAAGGAATGACCATGGACGCGATCACAACCGACTTCGGAGAAGTTCTTTTGTGGAGCTTCTGGTTCTTCATCTGGATCGCCGCACTGATGGTGTGGTTCCGGTGCCTGTTCGACCTGTTCAGCGACAGCTCGCTCAGCGGTTGGGCAAAGGCCGGTTGGGTGATTTTGCTAGTCCTCGTGCCGTGGCTGGGCGCATTGATATATCTCATTGCGCGGGGCCGGAGCATGACCGAGCGACAGAGGGCGGCGGTTGCCCAGCGGCAGGCCGAGCAGGAGAAGTACATCCAGAAGGTTGCAGGTACTTCCCAGAGCCCGGCCGAGCAGATCGCAAGCGCCAAGGCGCTCCTCGATTCCGGAGCCCTCACGCAGGCGGAGTATGAGTCCGTCAAGGCCAAGGCGCTCGCCTGAGCTCAACCCGCCCCCGCGGCGGCAGCGGGGCCTGGCCCACTTCACCGGACACGGGGATGACGCCTTCTCGCAGTCCGACATCCGCCTCGTGAGCGGTCCAGCGCTAACGACGCGAAACCGCCTTCCGCCCACGCCACCACTGCAACACGAGCACCACGATGATCGCACCGGCCACCGAACCGATGATCCCGCTGAGACGGAAGGCCAGACCGTCACCGGCGATCAGACTGGCGAGAAGACCACCGATGAAGGACCCGAGAATTCCTGCGACGAGGGCGATCCCCCACTCAACACCCCGGGCCGATCGGCCGACAATGAGCTGCGCAGCAGCACCGACGAGCATCCCGAACAAGATGAGGCCGAGTAGGAGCATGGACGGAGACTATCGACGGGACGGAACCCCGCTGCCGCTCGCACCCCGGACTCTGCGGACCTACCCCCCGCCGTCGACCCCGCTACCCGTATGCCCCGCGGGGGGAACGCCGCATCGCCCTGGCCTACACCAAGGCGCTCGGCCGAGCGTTACACCGTCAGTCGGACACTCCCGTTCGGAACCAGCACACCTTCGTCTCCGCCCACCCGGGCCAGCGCAGACGCAGGACTGGATGATCGTGCGTGTCCGGACGTGGCACGAGATCGAGGCGGTGCTCGTCCTTGACTCCAGCCACATCCGTCGACAGGGCTCACCGACGGACCGGCGGGTCAGGTGCGTCCGACAGCTGTACCGCCTGGTCTCGTCCGCTGTGTGAGCTGCGGGAGTCGCGGCGCCTCGAGGCATCCCTCGTCACAAAGCCTGCGTGCGGCGCGGCGGTCGTCCCGCGGCTCGCCGGAGCAGCTCGACCGAGGCTTCACCGGGCCGCGGCAACGGTGGTCGGGCCACGGCCGGACGGTCCTTCGGGACCCGGACGCGGAGTGCGGCGGGCAACGACCGGAAGTGCAGGGGCGGTGCGAGCTGCAGCGCTTCGCCGTCGACCCCGACGTCGATGAGCTCGTCCCCGGAGTCGACCGTGAACTCCGGGGTGCTCCACTGGCGGAAGCCGGGGTGGCGGTGGAGGTCGCCGCGGAGCTCGGCGGCCAGCAGGCCGGACACCGTGGCGGTGGTGTCGAGGGTGAGGGTGACGACCCCCAGGACTCCTTCGTCGAGGCGTGCCCGGGTCCCGAAGCCGCTGAGTCGTTCGACGCGGTAGACGTTGTTGGAGACCAGGACGAGGTCGGCCCGGATCGGGCGATCCTGGTCCGGCGGATCGAAGCGCAGGTCGAATCCGCGGGCGTCGGGCCCGAGCAGGTCGGGCAGCATCTGCGACGTCGTGCGGATCTTCGCCGCTCGATACGCGTCGGACTGGACCACCGTGGCGTAGACACCGAGCGAGGCGTTGTTGACGAAGACGCGGTCTCCCACGCCGGCGAGGTCGACACGCCGCTCGACGGCCTCGCCGAACGCGTCGAGGGCGCCGACCACGTCGTCGCGGTCCAGCCCCAGGTCCAGGGCGAAGTGGTTGCGGGTCCCGGCGGGCACGCACACCATCGGTAGCCCGTGGCGTCGGGCCACGTCGGCGACCAGTGCCTGGGAGCCGTCTCCGCCGGCCATGCCGAGCACGTCGGCGCCGTCGGCCACGGCGCGCTCGGCCAGGGCGCGCAGATCGTCGCCGGGCTCCAGGAGGATCGGCGTGATGCCCCGGCGGCGGGCCTGGTTCTCGAGGTCGAAGCGGATGACCCGGCCTCCCCCGGATCGGGGGTTCATCAGGAGCGCACCGCGTGCGGCCGCTCCGACCGATCGGGTCGTGGCGGCGGCGGTGTCACGGGCGTCGGACAGCGCCACGCGGGCAGCGGCCAGGGAGATCAGCACCAGGGCGACCACCGTGGCGAGCCGCGCCAGGGCGTGCAGGTCGAGCACCAGCACGCTGCCGGCCAGAGCCATGACGACGACTGCTCCCGATGCGTACCTCCGCGCTCCGCGATGGACCAGGGCGTCCCAGCCCGCCACCACCGCGACGGCCACGGCCGCCACCGCCAGCGGCAGCTTCAACGGCTCACGCAGGAGCCCGGCCACCACGACGGCCAGGGCGGCCAGTCCCGCCCCCAGCGCGGCCACGGCGGCGCAGCGGGCCCGGGCGGCGAGCGCTCGGGAGGGCCCGGCGGGAGAACCTCTCGGACCGACCATCGCTGTCCGTTCTCGGAGTACTGCACGGGAACGCCGGCTCGAGGGCGTACGTGGGTCGGTGGAACAGGATCGTGCAGGACCCGCCTGGTGCGGGTCGCCCGCGGCGGGTGAGGTGGCGTCGCCCGCGGCCGAAGCCGGTGGGGATCACCCGCGGTGGATGAGGTCGGCTCGGCGCCGTGGGGCCCACGGTGGGAGCACGAACAGGCCCGACCAGGTGGTCGATCGAGTCGAGCGAGCGTCGTCGGCGGAGAGGCAGAGGCATGCTCAAGGAGATCGCGGACATGCCTGCGGGCGCGGTCGGTTTCGAGGCGGTCGGCAGGGTCGACGACGACGACTTCGAGGAGATCGTCGAGCCCGTGCTGCGCCGGGAGGTCGCCGCCGGCAGGAGGATCCGGCTGCTCTACCTCCTCGGTCCCGAGCTGCGCGAGTACGAGGGCGACGCCCTGGCCGAGGAGCTGAAGTTCGCGGCGCGCCACGCCACGTCCTACGAGCGCGTCGCCGTCGTCAACGACCAGGACTGGCTCGGGCCTGCACTCCGCGTGCTCTCCGCGCTCGTCCCCGGGCAGCTTCGGGCGTTCCCGGTCGCCGAGCTCGCGCAGGCCACGGCGTGGGTGGCCGGCGAGGGGGAGCACCGATCGTGACCGTCGCGCGCGCCGCGGTCGGTGGTCGTCGATGTTGACCGACGCCGTGGACCGGCAACCCGGCCGTGACGACCTGGGGAGCGAGGTAGCCCCGCGACGTCGCCTCCGGCGGTTGACCCTCCCCGGGTGCTGGGGCGCGTTGCTGCTGGGCTGCCTCTCGTTCACCCCGTCCCTGCTCCCGCGGGGCAGCGTCGTCCAGGGGCTGGTCTGGGGCATCACGGCGGTCATCGGTTACGGCCTCGGTGTGCTCGTCGCCGCGATCTGGCGGGGACTCGCCGACCGCGAGGCGCGCGAGCCCCACCCGAGGTCGTGGAAGGTCTTCGCCGCGACCGCGGTGCCTGTCCTCGCCGGTGCCGTGGTGCTCGGCCAGGTCTGGCAGTCCGAGATCCGTCGGCTCGTCGGCGCCGAGCCGGTCGACCTCGGGCTCCTGGTGGCGATGCCGTTCGTCGCGGCACTCGTCTTCACAGTCCTGCTGCTGATCTGCCGTGGCGTGCGCTGGGTGTACCGCCGACTCGCCGGTCTGCTCGCCCACTGGATCGGTCGCCGTGCGGCGACCACCCTCGGGTGGCTGCTGGCTGCGGGGATGACCTACCTGATCGTGACCGGCCTCCTGCTCGACGGTCTGGTCACCGCGGCGAACAGCGCGTTCTCGGTGCACAACACCACGACCGCCGAGGGTGTGACGGCCCCGTCGAGCGGGCTGCGCTCCGGCGGGTCGGGATCGCTGGTGCCCTGGGAGACGCTGGGCCGTGAGGGGCGGAACTTCGCCGCGCTCGGCCCCACCCCGGACGAGATCGCTCGCGTCGGCGGGCTCCCGGCCGTCGCTCCGGTGCGTGCCTACGCCGGGCTCGACTCGGCTCCGGACGCCGAGGCACGCGCCGCCCTCGCGGTCCGGGATCTGGAGCGGGCCGGCGGGCTGGCACGACGCCATCTCCTCGTCGTCGTCACGACGGGCAGTGGGTGGGTCGACCCCGCGCTGGTCGATTCGTTCGAGTACCTCACCCACGGCGACTCGGCCACGATCGCGCTGCAGTACTCATACCTGCCGTCGTGGATGTCCTACCTGGTCGACCAGTCCAAGGCGCGCGAGGCCGGTCGAGCTCTCGTCGACGCGGTCTACGGCGTGTGGTCGTCGATGCCGCCCGAGGCGCGGCCCCGCCTGTTCTTCGCGGGGGAGAGCCTCGGTTCGTTCGGCGCCGAGGCCGGCTTCAGCGGCGAGTACGACATGGCCAATCGCGCCGACGGCGTGCTGTTCGCGGGCCCGCCGAACTTCAACCCGCTGTTCCGGGAGTTCACCGACCACCGCGATCCGGGCAGCCTCGAGGTGCAGCCGGTCTACCGCCAGGGGCGGATCGTGCGCTTCGCCGGCGACCCCGGTGCACCGATCCCGCCGGTCGACCGACCGTGGCCCGACCGGGTGCTGTACATGATGAACCCGTCGGATCCGATCGTCTGGTGGAGCCCGCGCCTCGCCCTGCACGAACCGGACTGGATCGACGAACCCCCCGGAGCGGACGTCCTCGACGGCGTCGTTTGGATTCCGTTCGTGACCTTCTGGCAGGTCACCGCCGACCTGCCCTTCGCCGTCGACGTCCCCGGCCACGGGCACAACTACGTCTCCCGCTACGTGGACGGCTGGACGGCGGTGCTGCCGCCGACCGGCTACGAGCCCGAACAGCTCGCCACTCTCCGTGCGGTGATCCGGTAGGACGTGCCGTTGCGTCGACGGCGACGACGAGCGGCCCGATTCATCCACCGCGAACGAGGGCCGACGCGCCCACCGCGGGTCGAGGGTGACGTCGTGCAGAGGTGCTCGTGAGAGGAGCCGACCATGATGGAGCACGCGGACGTCGACGCGATCGATCGGCGTGCCGGAAACAGCTCGGTAGGGGGAACGGTCCACGAGGAGAGGTGGGTACGTCTCGGGGCCCTGCTGATGGTGATCGTCGGCGCGTTCTCCGTCATCCGAAGGCCTGCTGGCGCTGTTCGTCCCGGCGACCTATCGATCGGTGGACGGCACGGTGATGTCGATCGACTTCACCGTGTGGGGCTCGGTGCACCTCGTCGTCGGTGCCGCGGTCCTGCTCCCCGGGGTCGTTCTGCTGCGCCACGACCCGCCGGGCTGGGCGCGGTTCAACGGGATGCTCGTCGTCGGGCTCTGCATCATCGTCCAGCTGGTGTGGCTACCGGCGCAGCCCATCTGGTCGATCCTCATGGTCGTCCTGGGCGTGGTCGTTCTCAGGGCACTCGTCCTGACGTGGGACGACGAGTGAGCGGGCCCGGGCTGACTTATCGCCGCGTCACGTCCGACCCGATGTCGCCGTCCGGCGGGGTCGTGTGGGCATGGCCGGCGTGGGACCTCGGTCGGGCGCCGGGGACGGCCTCGATGCGCAGCGTGAAGTAGTCGCCGTAGCGACTGGTGCCGTCGTCCACGGCCTGCTCGACGAGCCGGCTGCCCTTGTCCTCGAGCTGCACCTGCGGGTCGCGGCGCAGGTCGCGGGCGAGGGCGACGCAGAGGAACACCATGATCACGACGAAGGGTGCCGCGACGAGGATGGTGAGGCTCTCGAGACCCTTGAGTGCGTCCTCGCCGCCCACCAGCAGCATGACGACCGCGACGGCGCCCATCATCGTGCCCCAGAAGATGACGACCCACCGGGCCGGCTCGTCGGTGCCGTGCTGGGACAGCGTGCCGGTGACGATGGAGGCGGCGTCCGCCCCCGACACGAAGAAGATCGCCACGAGGACCATGACCAGCAGGCCGGTGAAGGTGGCTGCCGGGTACTGCGCGAGAACCGCGAACAGCTGCTGCTCGGTGCCGGCCGCGGCCGGGTCGAGCCCGGTCTTCTGCTGGTAGATCGCCGAGCCGCCGAAGATGGCGAACCACAGAAGGCTCACCACGCTCGGCACCAGGATCACGCCGCCGACGAACTGCCGGATCGTGCGGCCGCGGCTGATCTTCGCCAGGAACATCCCCACGAACGGTGTCCAGGAGATCCACCACGCCCAGTAGAAGATCGTCCAGCTGCCGAGCCAGTCGAGCATCGCCTGGCCGCCGGTCGCCTCCGAGCGGCCCGCCATCTCGAAGAAGTCGGTGAAGTAGGCGGACAGCCCGGTCTGCAGGAGATCGAGGATGAGCACCGTCGGACCGAGGACGAACACGAACAGCGCGAGCAGGCCGGCGAGCACCATGTTGATGTTCGACAGCCACTGGATGCCCCGGGCGATCCCCGAGACCGCCGACAGGACGAAGGCGGCGGTGAGCACGATGATCATGGGAACGAGGACCGCGTTCCCGACGGTCCCCACGAGCCCGGTGGCCTCGAGCCCCCCGCCGATCTGCAGGGCGCCGAGTCCGAGCGAGGCCGCGGACCCGAACACGGTCGCGAAGATGGCGATGATGTCGATGAGCTTGCCGAGCCACCCGTCCGCGAGCCGTTGCCCGATGAGCGGCACGAAGGCCGAGCTGATGAGCTGTCGGCGGCCCCGGCGGAAGGTCGAGTACGCGATGGCGAGGCCCACCACGGCGTAGATGGCCCATGGGTGCAGCGTCCAGTGGAACAGCGAGGTCGCCATCGCCGTGCGCAGCGCCTCGACCTCGTCACCCGGGGGCACCGATCCCGGCGGGGGCTGGGTGTAGAAGGCGAGCGGCTCGGCGACGCCGTAGAACATCAGCCCGATGCCCATGCCGGCGCTGAACATCATCGCCACCCAGGACGAGGTGCGGAACGCCGGGCGCTCGTCGTCCCCGCCGAGGCGGATGCGGCCGTAGCGGCTGAACGCCAACCACAGCGCGAAGACCACGAAACCGAGCGCGGCGAGGCTGAATCCCCAGCCCCCGGCCCGGATGAGCCCGTCGAGCAGCGTGCCGGTGACCGAGGCGAGCGACGTCGAGTCGACGACACCCCAGCCGACGAACAGCAGCGCCAGCGCGCCGGCGACGCCGAAGACCACCCAGTCCGGACGGACACGTGGTGCGGCGGCGGGGTCGACGGGGGAGCGAGGAGGACCGGGGGACCCCGCACCGTCGCCGTTCGTCGCAGCCATGGCGATCTCCGTCCCGCTCGTGTCCGGACCGGACCCACGATCGACCTCCCGACTAGGACAGACCTCCTCCACCAGGGGTGATCCGCGGAGTCGCGCCCGCGCCCGTGTGCCGCCTCGGACCACCCGGCCCGGGTGAGGCCGTGGCGAGGACGGAGTCCGACCATCGACGCGGACGGGGTCCCGGGGTGGGGGGTCACGATGGCCGAGGCCGTCAGCGAGGAGCGCGTCGCGGCGCACGGGCACGATCGGCTGCTCGCGCTGCTCCTGGCCATGGCGATGTTCGTGCTGGTGGTCGACACGTCGCTGATGAACGTCTCGATCGCCGCGGTGGTGCGCGACCTCGGGACGACCGTCAGCGGCGTGCAGTCCGCGATCGCCCTGGAGGCCCTGGTGTCCGCGGCGTTCATCATCATCGGGGGCAAGGTCGGTGACCTGATCGGCCGTCGCCGTGCGTACGTCCTCGGCCTCCTCGCTTACGCCGCCGGCGCGCTGGCGATGACCCTCGCGCAGGGCCTGACCGCTGTCGTCGTGATGTGGGCGATCATCGGCGGTCTCGGCGCCGCGTTGCTGCTGCCCGCCATGCAGTCGTTGATCCACGGCAACTTCGAGGGTGCGGCGCGCAAGCGGGTCTACGCCCTCGTCGGTGCGGCGGCGGCGATCGCGGCTGCGGTCGGCCCCCTCCTGGGAGGGTTCATCACGACCGTCCTGACCTGGCGGCTCGGGTTCGCGTTCGAGGTCCTCGTCATCGCCGGGGTGCTCAGTGGCATCCGGCTCGTGCGGGACGCGCCCTACACCGGGCCGCGGCGGGTGGACCTCGTCGGCTCCGTGCTGTCGGTGCTCGGCATGGGCGGGATCGTGCTCGGCATCCTGGTCTGGCAGGAGGGTGGCGAGGCCGTCGGCGTGCTGCTGCTGGTCGGTGTGGCCGCGCTCGGGCTCCTCGCCGGGTGGCTCGTGCGGCGGCGTCGGCGCGGTCAGCCTGCGCTGCTCGATGCCGGGCTGTTCGCGTCGCCGTGGTTCCGGCTCGGCATCAGCGAGCAGATGCTCCAGCAGATCGCGCTGGGCGGCACGATGATCGCCCTGCCGATCTATCTGCAGATGGTCCTCGAGTACAGCGCGCTGCTCGCCGGGCTGTCGCTCGCACCGCTCTCGCTCACCATGTTCGTGGTCGCCCTGGCCGCGGGGCGACGCACCGGGCGCCGGCGCCCGGCCACCGTCGTCCGGGTCGGGTTCCTGCTGCTGGTGGCCGGCAACGTCGCGCTCATCGCGCTCGTTCCGCGCGCTGATTTTGGCTGGGCGCTCCTGCTCCCGCTGGCGGTGGTCGGCGCCGGGTTCGGGCTGCTCGTGTCCCAGCTCAACGCCTACACCCTCGGTCCGATCTCCGAGGAACGGGCGAGCGAGGCAGCGGGTGTGAACTCCGCGGCCGGGTCCTTCGGGCTGTCACTCGGACTCGCCCTCGCCGGGGCGGTGATGCTCGCGGTCCTCGCGACGACCTTCACCACGGAGACGCGCGCGAGCACCGTGCTCGACCCCGTGGACCAGGATCGTGTGGCCGCGGTGCTGGAGCACGACGCGCAGGTGATGAGCAACACCGGGCTCACCGAGCTCCTCGCCGACGAGCCCGCCGCGGCCCGCGACGAGGTGGTGCGCATCAACACCGAGGCCCGGCCGCCCGCACTGCAGGCCGCGCTGCTCGTGCCCTTGATCGCGGGCTCCCTCGGTGTCCTGCTGACGTTCGGGATGATGCGCCTGCGCGACCCCGAGCAGAGCGGGGCGAGCGACACGGTCCTCGGCGGCTGACCGTCAGTCTGCCGGCTGCTCGTGCGTCGGCACGACCACCAGCGGAGCGGCCGCGCGCAGGAGACCGAGCTCGATCAGGCGGTCGAGACGCCGGACGGTGAACGGGTGCGATCGGGGCAGCTGGGCCAGACCGACCCAGAAGCCGCGCAGGAGCCGGCCCTGCTCCAGCAGCTGGGCCACGTCGACGTCCCTCTCCGTGTGCCGTCCGGACGTGAGCAGGACGAGCCCGGCGGCGCCGTCCGGGGACGTCGCGGCGCCGTGGCGGTCGCAGGAGTACTCCCGCAGCCGCGACAGGGTGGCACCGAGGATCGGGATGCGTGACGAGTAGGCGACGGCGATCTGGTACCAGAGCGAGACGTGGTGCAGCCGGATGTGCCCGAGCTCGTGACCGAGGGCGAAGCGCAGGCCGTCGCGGTTGTGCGCGTACAGGTTGGCGAAGAGCTCACTGTTCAGCACGACGTAGTCGCGACCCGCCGCCTGCGCGGCGAACGCGTTCAGCTCTCCGTTGCCGTTTGCCACGAAGATGTCGAGGCGCCTCGACAGCCGCAGGGCGGAGCCACCTTCCTCGAATGACGCGGTCGGTCGTGGGCGGTCGCATCGTCGGCGCCATGACCGCGACCCGTTACGAGCTCCGCATCCTCGGACGCCTGTCCCCCGAGGTGCGCGCGGACTTCGCGGGGTTCGACGTGAGCGAGGCGCCGGTCGAGACCGTCCTGCTCGGCGACGTCGTCGACCGGGCGCAGGTCCAGGGCGTCCTGGCCCGGCTGCACGCCTTCGGCCTGGAGGTCCTCGAGCTGCGCTCCGTGCCCGAGCTGCCCGAGGAGGCGCTCCTCGGGCAGGCACCGGACGGGTCGGAGCCGGCCTCCTGAGGCCACCCCGAGCGGACTGTGGCCCAGTCGCCTGTCCTCTCGCGAAAGGGCCCAGGTCATCCCCGCGGGGTGACGCCCGGCCGGTGGCCCTCCTCCGATGCTGGTCGGGCCCGGTCCTCGAGTCGAAGGGACGTGCGTGAGATGGCCACCTTGACCGTGTGGAAGTTCCCGACCGCCGGCGGTGCCGACAGTGCGGTGAGCACGCTGCAGTCGCTGGAGAAGCAGCAGTTGATCAAGGTGCACGACGCGGCGACGGTGTCGTGGGAGGACGGGGCCAAGAGGCCCGAGACGCGTCAGCTGCACAACCTCGTGGGCACCGGGGCCATGGGCGGCATGTTCTGGGGCATGCTGTTCGGCCTGATCTTCTTCGTGCCGCTGCTGGGTGCGGCGGTCGGTGCCGCGATGGGCGCACTGAGTGGGTCGCTGAGCGACGTGGGCATCGACGACGACTTCATCAAGCGCGTCCGTGACGAGGTCACGCCGGGCACGTCCGCCCTGTTCGCCATGACGTCCGACGCCGTGCTCGACAAGGTCCACGCATCGTTCGGCGGCCAGCAGGCAGAGCTCATCCAGACCAACCTCTCCGCCGAACAGGAGAAGGCCCTGCGCGAGGTCTCCGCCTGACCGGCCCGTCCTGCACCGACAGGGGAAGGAGTACGCCATGACGACGCACGGGCCGGTCGCCGGCGGCCCGCCGACGACCGGACGCGGTTCGGGCACGAGCAGGAACGGATCCACGTCGCGCCGCGTCGTGGCGCTGGTGCTCCTGGCGGTCGCGGTGGTCTTCGTGCTGGAGAACCGCGACCCGACCGAGATCCGACTGTTGATCCCGGTCGTGCTCATGCCGCTGTGGGTGGCACTGACCATCACCCTGGTCCTCGGGCTCGCCGCCGGATGGCTCGTCGCCCGCCGACGGCGCTGACCGTCGCCGCAGGACGTGCGGGCCGCCGCCGGCGGGCCGCGCGTCCTGCCGGGCGCACCTCGCTCCGCGGTGTCGTCGGTGAGCGACGCGCGGCCAGCGACCTCGCCAGGACGATCTTGACTGCGGCGGTGACGGGCAGGGCGACGAGGGCGCCCAGCAGTCCTCCAAACGAGGCTCCGACCAGGACCGCGAGGAAGGCCGCGAGCGGACTCAGGTCGATGGTGCGGGAGAAGACCCTGGGCGCGATGAGGTAGTTCTCCACGGCCTGGTAGGCGCAGAAGAAGGCGAGCGTGACCACGGCGAGCCCCCAGCTCTGCGACAGGGCGACGACCGTGCCGATGAGGGAGGCGAAGAAGGCGCCGACCTGGGGCAGGGCGTCGAACAGCGCGACGACCAGGGCGAGCAGCGCGGGGTAGGGCACCCCGGCGATCAGGAAGAAGACGAACGACGTCCCGCCCGCGATGAGGGAGACGAGGACCTGTCCCGACACGTAGCCGCCGACCCGGGCCAGCGCCTCGTCGAGCGTGTCCACCCGGTCGGGCGTGCCGAGCAGGCGCGCGAGACCGGCGTGGATGCGCGGCATCGCCAGCCCGAAGTACACGAACAGGACGAGTGTCGTGAGCGCCGCCGCGGCTCCACCGAGCAGCAGGCCCAGGGCGCTGAAGACGGCGGTCAGGGCCGAGGCCAGCAGCTGGCCGACCTGTTGGCTCACCTCGGAGACCGCAGCATGGGTGGCGGGGTCCGCCAGCGTCGCGCCGACGGCCGTCGACGAGCCCCCGAAGCGCGCGGCGAGCCGGTCGAGCACCTGCGGCGCTGCCTGTACGAGATCGCCGATCTGCCGGAGACCGGGCACGACCAGCACCGCCACCAGCACCGCGCCCACGGCCACTGCGCTGAGGGCGATCAGCGTGACCGCCAGACCGCGGCGCGCTCCGTGGCGCGTCAGCCAGGCGACCCCGGGCTCGAAGCCCACGGCCAGGAAGAAGCCGGTGAACGCGAGCAGCAGCGCTTGGCGGGCGCGGTAGGCCACGAGGAGCACGATGACGACGGCGATCACGACCAGGACGCCGACCAGGACCATTGCGGCCACACGGCTCAGCGGTGGCCCTCCCGGCGGGTGTCCGCGCGCAGCGACATCGTCACCGGGTGGTTCGCTCATCGGCCTCCACCCGATCGTCAATGCCGCGGGCTCGCGGCTCTGGTGCTCGGTCACGTCGCCTGGGGGGTAGGCGGGGTCCTCATTGTCCGGGGGCGCAGCCCGCGCCGTCGTCATCCGACGTGGGTGAGGCCGGAACGTCATCGAGCAAAGTCCTCGGTCCGGCGCGACCCTTCCTCGGAGGCCGGCCATGTAGCACGAGATGAGAGCCACCCTGGTGAGTTCGGCCTACCAACATGGAGGCCACTGGCGATGCGGCGGCAGCTCAGCGATCACAGGCCTCCGCGCCGGATCCCCAGGACCCTCGAGAGCCCTGGCTCGTCCGGGTCTTCCGTGATCTCTCGGCCGTCGAGCCAGGAGCCGATCACGTGGGCGAGCTCGCGGGGGTGGCTGAAGTTCATCGCGTGCGCCGCGCCCTCGATCACCGCGATCCTCAGGTGCGGCGGCGCCAGGCGGCCGACCTCCTCTACCCGCCACAACGGCGGCATGAGCGGGTCACGGGTGCCGATCACGGCGAGCGTGGGCACCGGCGTCCGCAGGACGCGTTCGAGCGAGGGGAAGCGCATGAGCTCGCCGAACAGCTGCAGGGCGTTGACAGGCCCGAAGCGCAGATAGTCGAGGAGCACGACGGGAGCCATGCACGGGCTCTCGCGCGGCACGTCGCGCGCGAGTTGCACGAGTGCCCGGGTGAGCGGCTGGTTGTGCATCCCGCCCGCGGGCGAGGCGAGGACAACCCCGGCCACGCGGTCGGGTGCGCTGTGCGCGACCTCCAGGCTCACCGGCCCGCCCATCGAGTTGCCGACCAAGACCACGCGCTCGAGATCGACCGCGTCGAGAACCTCGAGGAGCGCCCACGCCAGCGAGGGGATTCCCAGGACGTGACCCCACGCCGCGCTCTGTCCATAGCCCGGCAGATCGGGGACCAACGTCGTCGCACGGTGTGCGAGCGCCCGGGCGGTGGGAAGCAGGTAGCTGCCGGAGACCGCGAAGCCGTGCACGTGCACGAGCGGAACCGAGCCGGGAACCTGCGGACCCCTGCGGACGAAGACCGGGTGTCCCTGGACCTCGACCCGGAATTCTTCCCAGCCCACGTCGACCATGACCCACTATCACAGACAAGCGCGTGCGCGCCCACCGTCACGGGCCCTTGCTCGCGACGGGAGCAGCGCACGACCGTCGGTGCCGGGAGATGGCGGGGCGGTCATGTGCCGGCCATGGTGCGGGACGCGGTCGGGGCGTGACGGTGCTGCGCGAAGTGCCGCGTGCCTCCTTGGGCACACCAGCGCTGTCATCGGGGCTGCTCAGGTTTGCCCCGGCGCCGGGCCGAGGCCTCGTCCGCGACGGATGATGTCCGAGTCGCGGGCGGCTCCCGGGTCACGGTCATTGTTCCCGGCGGCCCGGCCACCCACGCCTTGGCCCGTGCGAGCTGCGCGAGCGGGGACGGCCGCCGCTCGCCCCTTTCTCACCGCCCGCGACCGGCGATGTCGTCGCGCAAGATCGGCCTGCCCTTCCGCTTGCGAGGAGACGGTTCACCGGGCTTACGACTAGGGTTTGACGATGCCGAGCGGCGATGCCTGTGGCGTGATCTTCGATGTGGATGGTGTGCTGCGTTGGGGGTCGTTGGGTCGTCAGCTGGGGCGTATCAGGGCCCTGCGCACGACCAGTCTTCGCGATCGTCGTTCGATGCTGGCCATGCCCCGCCTCGTCCGTGCCCTTTCGGCTGATCTGGGCGGCGCGCCGGTGGTCTACGTGACGGCCTTTTCGAAGGTGATGGCCCGGCCGATCACGACCGTGTTGGGACGTGACGGTTATCCGCCGGGCACGCTGGTGACGGTTGGCCGTAGCTGCGTGCCGCGATGGGTTGTCGGGGGCAGCAGGGTGCGCAAGCTTGCTCGAATCGAACAGCTCGCCGACCGGATGCCGTCTGCGCAATGGGTGCTCCTCGGGGATGATGGGGGGCACGACCCGCAGGTGTTTTTCGATTTCGCACGCCGCCGGCCGGACCGTGTCGCGGTGATCGGGTTCCGACAGGTGTTCGACCTCGATCGCTCGAAGGTCGAACTGTCCTCCCTGGCCCGGGGTGTCAGTGCGGCAGTGGTCGGGGCACCGAACGGTGAGGAGCTCCTGCCGCGGGTGCGATCGGCTCTCGGGATCGGGCAGCCACGGGAGGGCTCGGTTGGGGACTGGTTCCTCTCGGAGCTCGAGCGTGGCAACGGGGCGACTCGCCTCCGGGCGTGGACCGAGGGCAACAAGGTCCGCCCGCTGGTGCACGGATGTGCGTACTACGACGCCGTCGCGAGAAAGCTGGCCGCGGCGGGTGACGGTGACTCGGTGCACTTCGTGGGCTGGCGGGGGGATGCTGATGAGCTCCTCGCCGAGGGCGGGCCGACGGTCGTCGAGGCGCTGGCGGGGGCGGCGAATCGTGGGGCGAGGGTATGTGGGCTGCTCTGGCACGCCCACACCGGCGTGGTGGGCTCGCAGGCGGGTCCGAACCGGAAGCTCGCCCTCGCCGTGAACGCGGCGGGCGGTGAGGTGCTGCTGGACCAGCGGGTGCTTCCGTTCGGCTGCCACCACCAGAAGATGGTCGTCGTCCGCCACGCCGCCCGTCCCGAGGACGATGTGGCGTTCCTCGGCGGGATCGACCTCGACCACGGCAGCCGTGACAACGCCGTCCACCGCGGTGATCGCCAGAGCGTGGGCGCCAACCCCGTCTACGGGCCCAATCCCGCCTACCACGATGTTCAACTGGAGCTGCAGGGTCCGGCGGTGCGAGATGCGGAGGAGACGTTCCGTGAGCGGTGGCAGAACCCGGCAGCGGTGTCGCGGCTGCCCTGGCACGTGATTCCTGACCGGATCCACGGCCTTCCCCGCTCCGGCTCGCCGCTTCCGCCGGCGTCACCCGCCCCTCCAGTAACCGGTACGTGCGCCGTTCAGCTCCTGCGGACCTATCCGCGCCGTCGACCCCGCTACCCGTATGCCCCGCGGGGGGAACGCAGCATCGCCCTGGCCTACACCAAGGCGCTCGGCCGAGCGGAGCAGTTGATCTATGTCGAGGACCAGTACCTGTGGTCGTTCGACGTCGCCCGCATCTTCGCCGCCGCCCTCCAGCGCTCGACACGACTGCATCTGATCGCCGTAGTCCCGCGACGGCCGGACAACGAGAATCAGTTCTACAACGACTCGGCGATGTTGGGACACTCCGAGGCCGTGGCCATGGTGCGGGAGGCGGGCGGGGAGCGGGTGCAGGTGCTCGATGTCGAGAACCTGCAGGGCCTCCCCGTGTACGTCCATTCCAAGCTGTGCATTGTCGATGACGTGTGGGCAGCGGTCGGTAGCGACAACTTCAACACGAGGTCCTGGACGCACGACTCGGAGCTGACGGCAGCAGTGCTGGACTCCGAACGGGACCGGCGCGCTCCGACCGATCCGGGTAGGCTCGGGGACGGAGCCCGCCGGTTCGCCCGAGAGCTGCGTCTCACGTTGATGCGCGAACACCTCGACCTTGACGAGGACGATGACCTGCTCGACCCCGTTCGGGCCGCGGACACCGTTCGCAAGAGCGCTGCCGAGCTCGACGCGTGGCATGACGGCGGATGTCGGGGACCCCGACCGGCCGGGCGGATGCGCAGCCACTCCGTCGGTCAGGGAGGCAAGCTGCCCGCCCGGCATCGCTGGCTCACCGCCCCGATCTACAGGTCCTTCCTCGACCCGGACGGTCGTCCCCTCGATATGCGACTGCGGCGCACCTACTGACCCGTCTGCTCACCCGCGCCCGGCCAGCCCCGACCCGGCTCGTCGTCATCGGCGCCGATCGGGCAATTCGAGCCGTGCCGTTTCTCCGGGTTGCAGCTCTCGCACCGAGCAGGGGAGACGCAGGCGGGACGCTTGCAGGGCGAACTCCGTTCCGGGGTAGCTGAACCGGTCTTGGCGGACCGCTCCGAGGCCGGTCGGCCACATCGTGCCGAAGTGCACGGGAACGGCGTGGTGGGCGTCGAACTCCGCCAGGAAGCCGGCGGCGCGCACTGCGTCGAGGTGCCCGGGACCCAACGTGGGGCCCCAGCCACCGACCGGCAGGAGCGCGATGTCGCAACGCCCAACCGCCTCCCGCACCAGGGCCGACCAGTCGGTGTCGCCGGCGAAGTAGGTGCGGGCCTTCCCGCTGACGACGTATCCGAGCGCAGGTGCCCACCGCCGAGACCAGGGCCACCGGTGGCCACCATGCTCGGCCGGAACCGCCTCGACGGCGACGTCCCCCACGTGGACCGTGTCGCCCGGGCCGACCTCGACCAGCTCACGGTCGCGCAGCCGTCGCAGCCCGGGCACGGCGCGCAGCGCGCCGCTCGGGACCACCACGGGAGTGTGCCGCGGCAGGAGGGACAGTGACCTGAGGTGGAGATGATCGGCGTGCAGATGCGACACGACGGCCAGATCTGCGTGCCGGGAACGGTCGTCGGGCAGCGGTCCCCGGCGTCGGCGGAGGTGCCCCAGCCGGGAGCAGAACAGCGGGTCGGTGAGGACACGAACACCGCCGTCGTCGATCGTGCAGGTCGAGTGCCCCCACCAGGTGACGTCCGGCATCTCATCACCTCCGGCTCACCCTCATCCCCAAGAGTAAGCGGAACGGGGTCGCCGCTCGCGCTCCGCAGCTGCCGTCCTCCGACCACACGCGCGGGCTGTCGGACGCGGGGGGGGGGGGGATCCGGCCGTCTGGTCCTTCGACGTCGCCATCGTCCCTGCGGCCCTGCCCCGACGGCGGCCGCCGGGACATCTCCCGCCTCCGCTGGTCCCGAGCCGTCACGCCCGTCGAGACGGCCTGGCGCTCCCCCCGACCCGGGCGCACCTCGCGGCCGCGCAGATCGCCGGCGCTGCGGCATGGTCGTCCCGGCGTCCTCGGCGGTGCAGTCGCCCCGCTGCTGCTCACCTTCCTGCAGGCGGACCTCGGCTTGGCCGCCGCCGCGGGCTACGTCGCGTTCGCGCCTGCTCTCGGTCGTCGGCCTCGCCCTCGGCCGCGACACGAGCCAGCGGAGGAGGAGGGTGGTCGCCGGGTATCAGTCGCGTTCGTAGGACTGCGTGCGTGCTGCGTGGCCGGAGAGCACCATCGGCTTCGACGGCGGCTCGTCGATGATCACTTCACGCTCGACGGTGAGGTCAGGGCCGATATGCACCAGTTCGCCCACCGCGACCTCCTCCCAGCCCGGCCGGGCGTCCATCCGCTCGCTGGCGATCACGACGACCGGGTGGTCCACGGCCGCGTCGGAGTGCATATGCAACGTGCCCGCGGCGTCGTCGTGGACCAGCGCCTCGTCGGAGGGCGCGCGGTGAAGCATCCACAAGGGGTTGTGCTCCGGATAGCGGAACGCCCATAGGTGCCCGTTCGAGCCCAGCACGAAGTTGAGGCTGTAGAGCTCGATCTCGCGGGCGAGCTCGTGCACCGCGGCGACGATGCCGGCTCCGACGTCGCCCCCGGCGTCGCGGACGGCCAAGGTCAGGAACGCGAAGAACCGCTCGCTATCGGTGTCGCCGCCGACCATGGCCATCGACGGGCCGATCCGGCGCTCGAGCTCGGGAAGGTCGCCGACGACGCCGTTGTGGGCGAAGATCCGATTGTCGATCACGAAGGGATGCGTATTGGGCAGCGAGACCGCGCCGGTGCTCGCGTAGCGCAGGTGGGCCAGCAGCTGGCTGGCCCGCACGCGCTGAGAGACCTGCCGGTACATCGCGTCGTCGCCAGCCTTCACCGGGTTGCGCACGAGGAGCAGCCCGTCGCGGGTGCTCAGCGCCGCGATGCCGAACCCCTCGGCGTTGCGCTCGCTCTGCGCGGCGAACGAGTCCGGTGCGCTGAGCAGCCAGAACTCCGCGGGGACGTCATGGGGTCCCGCGTGCAGGGCGAACAGGCGGCACATGGGGGCCACGCTAGCGCCCCAGGTGCCCCGAGAATCGCCTCGGCTGGCAGGCCGCACTTCCTACCGTCGATCGTCATGAGGCCGTGGACGCGGGACCCGCTGACGCTGACCGTCACCGCGCTCGCCAGCGCCAGACACGCCGCACGGCGCCGAGCAGCCACCTTGTAGGAGAGTGGTTGGAGGTTCGAGTTGTCGACCATCGGCGGGCAGGGTCGTCGCGCCACCATCGAGCGACTGCCACTCCTGCTCCGTCGTGATGATCTCGGCCGTGATGCGAATCGTGGTGCGAACTACGGGCTACGAAGGCTCGTGAAGCCTCCAGAGACACGCCGATGACAATGAAGGCCCTGGTAGACGCCCTGAGGTACGCCTTCGCGCGTTCTTACAAGCTGCTAGTCAGCCGTGCACTAGCTGAGTCGAGCACGACAGCCCTACGTCCACGTGACACCGCAACGAGGCCCTCAGCCTTGAGCGCCGTAAGAGCTCGGTGCGCGGTGCCGACGGCGACAGTGTTGGCGACGGCGACCTCCGCGACGGTGGGCAGCTCTTCGCCCGGCTTCAACTCACCGGTACGGATCATCGTCCGGAGCCCTTCAGCAATGTCTTCGTACGGGCTTCGCCGCAGTGCCGGTTGCGGGACGGGTCGGGGGAGGACGGTCGCCATGGTCGTGGCCGCTCGTCGGTCCGCTTCGTCGACCCAGGCGGCGTAAACCTTGAGCGTGGTCGCGCCACCGCTGCCATGCCCGAGGCGGCCGGCGACGGTACGAATGTCGACGCCGGCAGCGACGAGCTCGGTAGCCGAGTAATGCCGGAGGGAGTGCAGCCGGGTGCTGCGCAACTTGAGCCGCAGCGCGAGCCGGCGGTAGCGCTGGCTGATGGCTCGCGGTAGATAGGGAGCGGTGCCATCGGGCGCGGGGGAGAAGACGAAGGCATCCAGGCTCAGCGGCACCCCAAGCTGCTCACAGCGCTCACGCCACAGCTCGCGGTGTGCTCTCAGGAGCTCGACAGTGTGCTCGTCGAGAGCGACCTTGCGCCGCTGGTTCGTCTTGGTGTTCTTCTCCTTCAAGCCGGCCTTCGTTTGAGCATTGGCCTGGTGCACCCAAAGCAGGCCGCGATCGAAGTCGATGTGCCGCCACCGGAGTGCGGAGACCTCGCCGCGCCGCGGTCCTGTGAGCATGGTCAGCCAGAGCAGGAGGCCCCATTCTGGGTCGCTGAAGGCGGCGTTCAGTAGCCGAGCCGCCTCGTCAGCGCTGGGTGGATCGGGCTCGGTACGGCGAGGTGCCGGTGCCTCGGCCATCGCCGCCTTGTTGATCCCCAGGTGCCGCCATCGAACGGCTCGGTCGAGGGCTCCGCGGATGATGTAGTGCACCTTGCGCGTGGTGCTCGTGCTCAGCGGTCGGCAGACGTGGCCTCCCCGAGCCTTGCCGTTGCACGACAGGACGCGGCAGCGGTGCAGACGCGCGTAGAAGCGCTCGAGGAGCTCGGCGTCGAGACGGGCCGCAGGCAGAGCGCCGAAGGTTGGGAGCACATAGATGCGGATCAGATCGTCGTACCGCTCGCGTGTGGTGTCTTCGAGTTCGACGACATCGAGCCACTGCTCGATGGCCCGTCGCACCGTAATCTCGGACTTCGGGTGGCGGTCGTCGTCGACCTGTCCCTGGAGTCGGGTGAGGGCCTTCTCCGCTTCCTGGTACGACGCGTGCGTCTCGCGCAGCTGCCGCGCACGGCCGGTCAGCGGATCGGTGCCGGCCGACACCGTGACGCGGAACGATCCGCTCGGAAGCTCTGAGATGGAGCCGCGCTTGCGACGTGTCCGGGATGCCATGAGCAGAGCCTAGGAACACTCGTGCCACGAACCGTGCCACGCGGACTCGAGGCGATAACGAGTCAACGACGTTTCCGCTGGTGAGCGGTTGGTGCCCCCGGCAGGATTCGAACCTGCGCTCCCGCCTCCGGAGGGCGGTGCTCTATCCCCTGAGCTACGGGGGCGAACCGTTCTTGAGCCTAGCGCACGGGCCGCGGAGCGCCGACGCTCGGGTGATGGCCCACGCAGCGATCCACCAGGACCACAGCATCGACGCCGCCGACCTCGCCGCCCTGTCCGGACGCACCCTCGCGGTGATCGGGTTCGGCAACCAGGGCGCCGCCCAGGCGGCCAACCTGCGCGACTCCGGGCACACGCCGGTCGTCGGCAACCGGGACGACGAGTACGCGACGGCGGCGAGCGAGGAAGGCTTCGACCTGCGCCCGATCGCCTCGGCGGCCGAGGTCGCCGATATCGCCCTGCTGCTCGTGCCCGACGAGGTGCAGCCCGACCTCGTGCGCACCGAGGTCGCGCCCGGCCTGCGCGCGGGTGACACGCTCGTGGTCGCGAGCGGCTACAACTGGCATTTCGGCCTGCTCGAGGTGCCCGAGGGCGTCGACGTCGTCATGGTGGCCCCGCGCATGATCGGCGCGGCGGTGCGCGACCGCTACGTCGACCGCCACGGCTTCCCGTGCTTCGTGTCGGTGGAGCGCGACGCCACCGGGCGCGCGTGGGAGACGACGCTGGCGGTGGCGCGGGCGATCGGGGGCACGCTCGGCGGCGCGATCGTCTCCAGCGCGCGCGAGGAGGCCGCGCTCGACCTGTTCAGCGAGCAGGCGGTGTGGCCGGCGATCCTCGACGTCGTGCGCACCGCGCACCGGGTCGCGATCGAGGCGGGGTTCAGCGAGGAGGCCGTGCTCAACGAGCTCTACCTGTCCGCCGAGCCCGCCGAGGTGTTCGCGCACGTCGCCCGCGCCGGCCTGTTCGGCCAGCTGGGTCTGCACTCGCGGACCTCGCAGTACGGGCAGCTGCGGGCGCTGACGGCGCTCGACGAGCAGGGCGAGCTGGCGGCGCGGTTCGCCCGCGTGATGCACGACGACATCCTGTCCGGGGCATTCGCGCGGGAGTGGAGCCGGCCGGAGGCGGGGGAGCAGCTCGACGCCCTGCACCGGGAGGTCGCCGCGAGCCCGATCGCTGCGGCCGAGGCGGAGGTGCGGGCGCGGCTCGGGTCGTGATCGCCGAGGACCGCCACGTCGGCGTGTCGCGCAGCGAGGATGTGGCGATCCTGGCGTCACACGCCAGCGATGCCGGATCGCTCGTACCGGGTCAGCCGCCGTGCATCCCGTGGCCCATGCCGGCGTGGGGGTCGGCGGGGGCCGGGAGGGGGGCCGCGCCGCGGTCGGCGAGCATCTGGGTCATCGTCGCCGACTCGGCGGTCTGCGACGCGACCATGCTCTGGGCGAGCGCGCGCACCGCGGGCACCGAGGCCTGCGACGCCGCCGCCTGCATCATCGGCAGGCCGCCCTGGTGGTGGCGCAGCATGAGCTGCAGGAACGCGACGTCGAGGTCGCGGCCGGTCGCGGCGCGCATCCGCGCGAGGTCGTCCGGCGACGCCATCCCGGGCATCGACGGGGTCGGCATGCCCATCCAGCCCATGTACTGCCCGCCGGGCGGCCGGAGCGGCTCGCCCCACAGGGTCAGCCAGCCCTCCATGCGCCCGACCTGCGAGGTCTGCGTCGACTCGATGTCGAAGGCGATCTGGCGGACCTGCGGGTCGGTGGTGTTGTTCCGCGCCCACACGGCCATCTCGACCGCCTGGCCGTGGTGCACGACCATGTCCTGCAGGAAGCCGACGTCGACCGAGCCCTCCGCGGGCCCGTAGGTCGTGGCCGTCGAGCGCCCGAGCGCGATCCCGCCGATGACGCCGACGAGCACCAGCAGCAGCGCCAGGCCACCGGCGACGACCGCCTTCGCCCACGTCGGGCTCGCCGACCACCAGCCGCCGTCACCCGAACCGCCGTCGTCACCGTCGTCGCCGGGGGGCGGCGGGTCGACGCGGTCGGTGTCGGTGCCCATCTCGGTGCCCGTGTCGGTGTCGGTGTCGGTGTCCGTGTCGGTGTCCGACGAGGTCTCCGTGCCGGCGGCCACGATCAGCCCCCGTTCCCGGCCTGGGCCCCGCGCCCGTCCATCGTCACCGCGTCCGGCGGCGGGGGAGAGGCGTCGAAGGGCGGCGGGTTGTCCGGGTCGAAGTAGCCCGGCCCGAGCGCGTCACAGCTCGCCCCGACCTCGGGGTAGGTGTACTGGTTCTGGCGCAGCGAGGAGATGAACTGGTCGACCCGCGGGTCGTTCGGGTCGGCGAGCTTGAGCTCGTGGCCCCACGACTGCAGCGAGATCGGCTGGTCGAGGCCCGGGTAGGGCGACATCATCGTGTAGTCCTGGCCCTGCACCTTCGCCGTGAGCGCCTGCAGTGCCGGCCCCGAGATCTGGTCGGGGTTGTAGGCGATCCACACCGCGCCGTGCTCCAGCGAGTGGACCATGTTCTCGGTGCGCACCGGGGTCGGGTAGACGACGCCGTTGCAGGCCGCCCAGTACGCGTCGTGCGGGCCGCCGAACGGGGGCGAGCGGTCGTAGGCGACGCGCTGCTGGGCGTTGACGTGCTGCTGGCCGGCGTACTGCCCCGTGACGATGCCGGGGATCGCGAGCGACGGGTCGCGGTTGTCGTCGCTCGGGTGCCAGGCGCTGACCTCGCTCTCGCGGCTGAGCGCGAAGCCGATGACGCCGACCGCGAGCACGACGATGACGGCGATCGCGCCGATCAGCAGCCACGGCACCTGACGTCGCGTGGCGGCGGCCGGTCGCTTGCCGCGGGTGACCGGGTTGGGCCCGCGCTTCGCGTTCGGGCGCTGCCCGCCGCCGCTGCGCTGCCCGCCGCCGCGCTGTCCGTCGGGGCGCTGACCGGTGCCGCGCTGACCGGTGCCGCGGGGCCCGCTCCCGCCCTTGCCCCGCGCCGGGCCGGCACTCGACCCGGACCGCCGACCGGACCCTCCACTCGCCATGCCCGCGAGTTTACGGAGACGCCGTCACGCGCCGGTGACCCCCCGTGATCGTCCGCCGGGCCACTCCGGCCCGAGGGCCCGCGGGCGCCGGTCCCTAGAATCCACGGGGTGACCCCCGCAGCCCTGGCCGACCTCCTGCGCGCCGTCGCCGTGGACGTGCTCACCGAGCGCGGCCTCGACACGACGGTGCTGCCCGAGACGGTCACGGTGGAGCGTCCGCGCAACCCGGAGCACGGCGACTACGCCACCAACCTCGCGATGCGCTCGGCCAAGAGGGCGGGCGTGCCCCCGGCCGACCTCGCGGGCTGGCTGGCGAAGGCCCTCGAGCAGGCCGACGGGATCGCCGCGGCCGAGGTCGCGGGCCCGGGCTTCCTCAACCTGCGCCTGGCCGCGGACGCGCAGGGCGGGATCGTCGCCGACGTCCTCGCCGCCGGCCCGGGGTACGGGCACACCGACGCGCTGACCGGCCAGGCGATCAACCTCGAGTTCGTGTCGGCCAACCCCACCGGCCCGATCCACCTCGGCGGGACGCGCTGGGCCGCGGTCGGCGACGCGCTCGGGCGGGTGCTGGCGAGCCAGGGCGCCGCGGTCACCCGCGAGTACTACGTCAACGACGCCGGCGCGCAGATCGACCGGTTCGCCGAGTCGCTCATCGCCGCCGCCGAGGGCCGCCCGGTGCCCGAGAACGGCTACGGCGGGGCCTACGTCGGCGAGGTCGCGCAGAAGGTCGTCGACACCGAGGAGGGCGTGCTCGACCAGCCCGAGGCGGAGAAGCTCGCCGCGTTCAAGCGCCTCGGCGTGCAGATCATGCTCGACGAGATGCGGGCGAGCCTCGAGTCGTTCGGCACCCACTTCGACGTGTGGTCCTCGGAGCTCGCGCTGCACAGCTCGGGCGCGGTCGAACAGGCCGTGCAGGACCTCAAGGACTCCGACGCCCTCTACTTCGCCGAGGGCGCGTGGTGGATGCGCTCCACCGCGCAGGGCGACGACAAGGACCGCGTCGTCATCAAGTCCGACGGGCGCCCGGCCTACATCGCGGGCGACATCGCGTACTACCGCGACAAGCGCGCCCGCGGCGCGGACCTCGCGATCTACATGCTGGGCGCGGACCACCACGGCTACATCCACCGGCTCAAGGCCGTGGCCGCGGCCTTCGGCGACGACCCGGCGCGTGTCGAGGTGCTCATCGGGCAGCTCGTGAACCTCGTGCGCGACGGCGAGCCGGTGAGGATGTCCAAGCGCGCCGGCACGATCATCACGCTGGAGGACCTCGTCGACGCCGTCGGCGTGGACGCGGCGCGCTACACGCTGGCGCGCAGCTCGGTCGACCAGGTGCTCGAGATCGACCTCGACCTGATCTCCAGCCGCACCAACGAGAACCCCGTGTTCTACGTGCAGTACGCCCACGCCCGGCTGTCCTCGCTGGCCCGCAACGCCGCGGACCTCGGCGTCTCGGCCGACGACCCGGACCTCGGGCTGCTGACCCACCCCCGCGAGGGCGACCTCATCCGCACGCTCGGCGAGTTCCCGCGCGTGCTCTCCTCGGCCGCGGGCCTGCGCGAGCCGCACCGGGTCGCGCGCTACCTCGAGGAGCTGGCGGGCACCTACCACCGCTTCTACGACTCCTGCCGCGTCCTGCCCCAGGGCGACGAGGAGCCCGCGGGAATCCACACGGCACGGCTCGCGCTGTGCTCCGCGGCGCGCCAGGTCCTCGCGAACGGCCTGGACCTGCTCGGTGTGAGCGCGCCCGAGCGCATGTGACCCACCCGTCCGACGAACAGAGCTGGATCCGCCGATGACCCGCGCCCACCCCGCCGGGCCCCTCCACGCCGACGTCATCCCCCAGCACGAGGACGGCGCCGGCCCGCCGGACGCCGCCGCGCTCGACGTGCTGCCCGCCGCCGTGTGGCCCCGGCACGCCGTGCGCGGTGAGGACGGCGTCGTGCGTCTCGCCGGCGTCGACGTCACCACCCTCGCCCGCGAGCACGGCACGCCGCTGTTCGTCGTCGACGAGGCGGACTTCCGTGCGCGGTGCGCCGAGCACGCCGCGGCGTACGGCGACCCGTCGCTCGTGCACTACGCGGCCAAGGCGTTCCTGACCGCCGAGATCGCCCGCTGGGTCGCCGACGAGGGCCTCGGCCTCGACGTCTGCACCGAGGGGGAGCTGCTCACCGCGCTGCGCGGCGGCTTCCCGCCCGAGCGGATCACCGTGCACGGCAACAACAAGAGCCGCCACGAGCTCGCCGCCGCGCTCGACGCGGGCGTCGGGGCGATCGTGCTCGACTCCTACGTCGAGATCGCCCGGCTCGACGAGCTCGCCCGCGAGCGCCACGTGCGCGCCGAGGTCATGGTGCGCGTGACCGTCGGGGTCGAGGCGCACACCCACGAGTTCATCGCGACCGCCCACGAGGACCAGAAGTTCGGGTTCTCGCTGGCCGCGGGCGACGCCGCCGAGGCCGTGCGCCGGGTGCTCAAGTCGCCGGGCCTGCACCTCGTCGGGCTGCACAGCCACATCGGCTCGCAGATCTTCGACGCCGACGGCTTCGAGCTGGCCGCTCGCCGGGTCATCGGGCTGCTCGCCGAGCTGCGCGACGAGCACGGCTCCGACGACCCCGAGGTCGCCGACGCCCTGGACACCGTCGACCTCGGCGGCGGCATGGGCATCGCCTACACCGTCGCCGACCACCCCCGCTCGCCCGCGTGGATGGCCGGTGAGCTGCGCGCGATCGTCGAGCGGGAGTCCGCGCGCGTCGGCCTCGCGCCACCGCGGATCGCCGTCGAGCCGGGCCGGGCCATCGTCGGGCCGGGCACGGTGACGCTCTACGAGGTCGGCACGGTCAAGGACGTCGAGCTCGGCGGGGGCGCCCGGCGCCGCTACGTCAGCGTCGACGGCGGGATGAGCGACAACATCCGCACCGCGCTCTACGACGCGCACTACGACTGCCGGGTGGTCTCCCGCTCGGCGGCGTCGGCGGCCTCGGCGCCCGACGTCGATGGGTCGAGCTCCGCTGCGCTCCGTCTCCCGGTGCGGTCCCGCGTCGTGGGCAAGCACTGCGAGTCCGGCGACGTCGTGGTGCGCGACTGCTGGCTGCCCGCGGACCTCGCGCCCGGCGACCTCGTCGCGGTCGCCGCGACGGGCGCCTACTGCTACGCCATGGCGAGCGCGTACAACAAGGTGCCGCGGCCCGCGGTCGTGGCCGTGGCGGACGGCACGTCGCGCCCGCTGCTGCGTCGCGAGACGCTCGACGACCTGGCGCGACTGGAGGTGTCGTAGGTGACCGGCTCGATCAACATCGCGCTCCTGGGCTGCGGTGTCGTGGGCTCGCAGGTGGTGCGCCTGCTCACCGAGCAGGCCGACGAGCTGGCCGCGCGCGTCGGCGCGCCCCTGCGCCTGGTCGGGGTGGCCGTGCGCCGCCCGCAGCGTCACCCCGACGTGCCGGCCGACCTGCTGACCACCGACGCGGCCGAGCTGGTGAGCCGCGACGAGGTCGACGTCGTCGTCGAGCTGGTCGGGGGCATCGAGCCGGTGCGCGGGCTGCTGCTCGCGGCGCTGAAGAACGGCAAGTCGGTGGTGTCGGCGAACAAGGCGCTGCTCGCCGAGGACGGCGCGGCGCTCGCCGCGGCCGCCGACGAGTCGGGTGTTGACCTCTACTACGAGGCCTCGGTCGCCGGGGCGATCCCGCTGCTGCGCCCCATCCAGCAGTCGCTCGCCGGCGACCGCATCGTGCGCGTGGCCGGGATCGTCAACGGCACCACGAACTTCATCCTCTCGGCGATGGCGTCGTCGGGCGCGCACTACAGCGAGGCGCTCGAGGAGGCCGGCCGGCTGGGCTACGCCGAGGCCGACCCCACCGCCGACGTCGACGGCTACGACGCCGCGTCCAAGGCCGCGATCCTCGCGAGCCTCGCCTTCCACACCCGCGTGACCGCCGACGACGTCCACCGCGAGGGCATCCGCGACGTCACCGCGGCCGACATCGCCGCCGCGAAGGCGCTGGGGTGCACGGTGAAGCTGCTGGCGATCTGCGAGCAGACCGACGGGCCGGGAGACGGAGCGCAGCGGAGCTCGACCCGTCCTCACGTGTCCGCGCGCGTGCACCCCGCGATGATCCCGCGCTCGCACCCGCTGGCCTCGGTCTCCGGCGCCTACAACGCGGTGTTCATCGAGGCCGCCGCGGCCGGGCAGCTGATGTTCTACGGGCAGGGCGCGGGCGGCCCGCAGACCGCGAGCGCGGTGCTCGGGGACCTCGTGGCGGCGGCGCGCAACCGCGTCATCGGCGGGCGGGGCCCCCGCGACACCGCGCACGCCGCCCTGCCGGTGCTGGCGATGGGCGACACGCACACCCGCTACCACGTCGCGCTCGACGTCAACGACCGCGCGGGCGTGCTCGCACAGGTCGCGGGCGTCTTCGCCGAGCACGGGGTCTCGATCGCGACGGTGCGCCAGGAGGGCCGGGGCGGCGGCGCGGGTGACGGGGACGATGGCGCGCCGGGCCCGAAGGACGCCACACTGGTGATCGTGACGCACTCCGCCCCCGACGCCGCCCTCGCGGCCACGGTGGAGGCGCTCACCGGGCTCGACGCCGTGCACGGCGTCGCCGGCGTGCTGCGGGTCGAGGGGCTCGGCCGTCCGGTGACCGAGCTGGGGGGTGGATCGTGACGGGCGTGGTGTCGGGCGCCGTCGGTGCCCGTGTCGAGTGGCCGGGGATCATCCACGCCTACCGCGAGCGGATGCCCCGCGTGCAGCCCGGCTGGGAGGTCGTGACCCTGCGCGAGGGCGGAACGCCCCTGCTGCCGGCCCCGCACCTCTCGGAGCTCACCGGCTGCGAGGTCCACCTCAAGATCGAGGGCGCGAACCCGACGGGCTCGTTCAAGGACCGCGGCATGACCGTGGCGATGACCGAGGCCCTCGCCGGCGGCGCGCAGGCCGTCATCTGCGCGTCGACGGGCAACACCTCGGCCTCGGCCGCCGCGTACGCCACGCGCGCGGGCATGACGTGCGCGGTCCTCGTGCCCCAGGGCAAGATCGCGCTCGGCAAGCTCGCCCAGGCCACCGTGCACGGCGCCCGCATCCTGCAGCTCGAGGGCAACTTCGACGCCTGCCTCGAGCTCGCCCGCCGCGCTGCCGAGCAGTACCCGATCGCGCTGGTCAACTCGGTGAACCCGGCGCGCATCGAGGGCCAGAAGACGGCCTCGTTCGAGATCTGCGACCAGCTCGGGCGCGCGCCCGACATCCACGCGCTGCCGGTCGGCAACGCCGGCAACATCACCGCCTACTGGCGCGGCTACACCGAGTACGCCGGCGACGGCGTCGTCGCCGGTACCCCCCGCATGCTCGGGGTGCAGGCGGCCGGCGCCGCCCCGCTGGTGCACGGTGCCCCCGTCGCGGACCCCGAGACGCTGGCCACGGCCATCCGGATCGGGTCGCCGGCCTCGTGGGACGGCGCGATCGCCGCCCGCGACGAGTCCGCCGGCGAGATCACGGCGGTCGACGACGACGCCATCGTCGAGGCCTACCGGCTGCTGGCCGCCCGCGAGGGCGTGTTCGTGGAGCCGGCGTCGGCCGCCTCGGTGGCCGGGCTGCTCGCCCGCGCGCGCGGCGGCCGGCTCGACACCGGCCAGCTGATCGTCGCGACCGTCACCGGCCACGGCCTCAAGGACCCGGCGACCGCGCTCGCCGACGCGCCGGACCCCGTCGTGCTGCCGCCGCAGGTCGACGCCGTCGCCGACGCCCTGGGGCTGCGCTGAGCGCCGGGGCGGAGGTGGCGCGGGGGGCCGGCGAGCAGGCGGCCCCGCCCGCGGGCACCGTCGTGCGCGTCCGGGTGCCGGCGACGTCGGCCAACCTCGGGCCCGGGTTCGACACGCTCGGCCTGGCGCTGGGCATGTGGGACGAGGTCGAGCTCTCGGTCGGCGACGGCGACCGGTGCACCGTCGACGTCGAGGGGGAGGGCGCGGCGCGGGTGCCCCGCGACGGCCGCCACCTCGTGCTGCGCGCCGCGCACGCGACGTTCGACCGGGCGGGGGCGCCGCGGGCGTCGCTGCGCCTGCGGTGCCGCAACGTCATCCCGCACAGCCGCGGGCTCGGGTCGTCGGCGGCCGCCGCCGTGGCGGGAATCGTCGCGGCCCGGGGGTTGTTGTCCCCGACGTACCCGCTGGACGAGGCCACCGTCCTGGACCTCGCGGCCGGCTTCGACGGCCACGCCGACAACGTGGCCGCGTGCCTGTACGGCGGACTGGTCGTCAGCTGGGGACACGACGGGGCGTGGCACGCCGCGCACCTCACGCCGCACCCGGCGCTGCGTCCGGTGGTGCTGATCGCCGAGCGGTCCAGCTCCACCGAGGCGACCCGGGGCCTGCTGCCCGACCGCGTCCCGCACGCGGACGCGGCGTTCACCGCGGCGCGCGCGGCGCTGATGGTGCACGCGCTGACCAGCGAGCCCGAGCTGCTGCTCGCGGCCACCGAGGACCGCCTGCACCAGCCCTACCGCCGGCCCGCCTACCCGGAGACCGCCGCCGTCGTCGACGAGCTGCGCGCCGCCGGTGTCGCCGCGGTCGTCTCGGGCGCCGGGCCGACGGTGCTCGCGCTGACCCTCGACGGCCGGCTGCCCGACGGGCTCGACACCACCGGTTTCACGGTGCGCCCGCTCGCCGTCGACACCGAGGGCGCCCGCGCCGAGGTGGTCTGACCGCGTCCGACGGGCAGGGTCGTCCGCGGCCGCCCGCCCGGCTGCGGCACGCGGGGGGTGGTTGTTGCCGGTGACAGGGGCGGGGGCTACATTGAGCCCACAGCGACCACGCGCGAGGCGCGTCGGCGCCCAGGTCCCGCTTCGCTCGGGGCCAACCCTCTTCCCCAGCCGTCGGGTCGTCCCGGCGGACGGACATTCATGATCGCTGCAAGAGAATTCCGCGGGCTCTCCCACCCGAGATCGACTCCCGTCGGTCCGCCGGGCCGGAGCGCACCCGCGAGCAGCCCCGCCGTGTGCGGGGCGGACACGTCCGCTGGCCCGGGTGGTCCCCGGGCCGGTCAGGAAGGACCTGCGTGACCGAAACCGACGTCATCTCCACCGACGGCGCCGACGGCGCTGCGACTCCCGCGCCCGAGCGGCGTCGGCGGGGAGGTGTGTCCGGCATGGTGCTCGCCGAGCTCCGCGACCTCGCGACCTCGCTCGGCGTCTCCGACACCACGGGGATGCGGCGCAACGACCTCATCGCCGAGATCAAGAAGCGGCAGTCCGGCGGGGGCGACCAGCTCCCGCTCGGCGACGACGCCGCCCCGGCGGCGACGCCCACCGAGGCTGCCGCCGGGACGCCCGCCGAGGCCCCGGCCGAGGGCGCCGCGGACGAGGGTGCGCCGACCCGCCGCCGTGGCGGTCGCCGCCGCGCGACCTCCGCCTCCGGCCCGCCGCCCGGAGCGAGCAGCGAGTCGCCCTCGGCGGAGGCCGGCGAGCCGGCCGCCGCTGCCAACGGCAGCGCGCCCGCCCCGGAGGCGAGTGCGGTGACCGCCGCGTCCGACGCCGTCCCCGGCGCCGAGGCCGCGGCCGCCACCGCGACCGAGGCCCCCGCCGAGACCCCGTCCGAGGCGCCGACGTCGTCGCGCCGTGGCCGTCGCGGCTCCCGCCGCGACGCGGGCCCGGGCGTGGAGTCGGCGGACGCCCCCGCCGCCGCCGACACCGAGGCCACCGCCACCGACGCGCCCACCGACAGCGCGCCCTCCACCGAGCGCACCGACACCACGCCGGACGGCGACGGTGACGGCGGCCGGGGTCAGGGCGGGTCTCGCCGCCAGCGCGAGCGCGACCGCGACCGCGACCGCCAGCAGGGCGGCCGTCCCGACCAGAACGGCCAGAACGGCCAGGGCGGCGGCCAGCAGCAGGGCGGCCAGCGCCAGGGCGGCCAGCAGGGTGGCCAGCAGGGCGGCCAGCAGCAGGGTGGCCAGCAGCAGGGCGGCCAGCAGCAGACCAACCAGCGCGGCGACGACGACGAGGACGACGAGGAGGGCGGTGGCCGCCGGCGCGGCCGGCGCTTCCGCGACCGGCGCCGCAACCGCAACGACCGCGGCGAGCGCAACGAGCGCGGCCAGGGCGGCGGCGAGCCGGAGGTCCGCGACGACGACGTCCTCATCCCCGTCGCCGGCATCCTCGACGTGCTCGACAACTACGCGTTCGTCCGCACCTCGGGCTACGCGTCGGGGCCGAACGACGTGTACGTATCGATGTCGCTGGTGCGCAAGCACGGCCTGCGCCGCGGCGACGCCGTCACCGGGCAGGTGCGCCAGCAGCGCGAGGGCGAGCAGAACCGCCAGAAGTTCAACCCGCTCGTCCGCATCGACTCGATCAACGGGCTCGATCCCGAGCAGGCGAAGCGCCGGCCCGAGTTCACCAAGCTCACGCCGCTCTACCCCAACGAGCGGCTGCGCCTCGAGACCGAGTCGCACCTGCTGACCACGCGCGTCATCGACCTGGTCATGCCGGTCGGCAAGGGCCAGCGCGCGCTGATCGTGTCGCCGCCGAAGGCCGGCAAGACGATGGTGCTGCAGGCGATCGCCAACGCGATCACCACGAACAACCCCGAGGTCCACCTCATGGTCGTGCTCGTCGACGAGCGGCCCGAGGAGGTCACCGACATG
Organism: Actinomycetospora lutea; assembly: GCF_028737205.1. Taxonomy (GTDB): domain Bacteria; phylum Actinomycetota; class Actinomycetes; order Mycobacteriales; family Pseudonocardiaceae; genus Actinomycetospora; species Actinomycetospora lutea. Next base: position 46,502 of record NZ_JAQZAL010000027.1, read on the forward strand.
CAGCGCTCGGTGAAGGGCGAGGTCATCGCCTCGACCTTCGACCGGCCGCCGTCGGACCACACCTCGCTGTCCGAGCTGGCCATCGAGCGGGCGAAGCGCCTGGTCGAGATGGGTCACGACGTGGTGGTCCTGCTCGACTCGATCACCCGCCTCGGCCGGGCGTACAACCTCGCGGCCCCGGCGTCCGGGCGCATCCTGTCCGGTGGTGTCGACTCCACCGCCCTCTACCCGCCCAAGCGCTTCCTCGGCGCGGCGCGGAACATCGAGGACGGCGGCTCGCTCACCATCTTCGCGACGGCGCTGGTCGAGACCGGGTCGACGATGGACACGGTGATCTTCGAGGAGTTCAAGGGCACCGGCAACGCCGAGCTCAAGCTCGACCGCAAGCTCGCCGACAAGCGCATCTTCCCCGCGATCGACCCCGACCCGTCGGGCACGCGCAAGGAGGAGCTGCTGCTCTCGCCGGACGAGATGGCGGTGACCCACCGCCTGCGCCGCGTGCTGGCCGCGCTCGACTCCCAGCAGGCCATCGAGCTGGTCCTCGACCGCCTGCGCAAGAGCCGGACGAACATCGAGTTCCTCATGCAGGTGGCCAAGACGACACCCGGCAAGGACGACGACTAGCCGCTCGCGCTGGTCCGTCCACGGGCGGCCCCGGGAGTTGAGTAGTCCTACAGGCGAGGCGGGGGAGGGTGCCCCAGCAGGCTTCGGGGCATGACAGCCCAGCCCGTCGCCCCCGACCTGCCCGGCCCCTGGACGGCGATCCTGGACGAGGCGCGCCGCTACCCCTCGCCGCACAACTCCCAGCCGGTCGTCGTGCGCGTGCACGACGACCGGCGCGCGGAGCTCTTCTACGACCTCGACCGCGGCCTGCCCGCCGAGAACTTCGGCATCCCGTTCGCGCACGTCTGCTCCGGGGTGTTCCTCGAGGCCCTCGCGACGGTGGCCGCGGCGCACGGCTGGGCGGTCCGCGAGGACCTGGACCTCGCCGCGATGGACTTCGCCTCCCCGCAGCGCCTCCACCTCCTGGGCACTGTCGCGCTGGAGCCCACTCTGGTGACCGACGCGGCGCGCGAGCAGATGGCGGCGTTCCGCCGGCGCCGGACCTCGCGGCGCCCCTACGACCGCCGCCGTGTGGCCCCGGCCGTCCTGGCCGAGGTCGCCGCCATCGCCGCCGACCTGGGCCAGGAGTTCGGCCGCACCGGCGAGCAGGACCTCGGCATCCCCGGGCCGCCGCTGCGGATCGCGATGCGCCACCGGTGGCTGTGGGACCTGCCCGTCGTCGGGGGTCTCTTCCGCCGGGTGTACCTGGGCACGATGCGCGGGGTCCGCGAACTGGGCTGGCTGACCGGCCCGTTCGACGGTCCGCGCGACCACGTCGAGGCCGGCCGCTGCTTCCTGCGGATCTGGCTCGCGTTCACCCGCCACGGCGTCGAACTGCACCCGTTCGGCACAGTGATCACCAACCCGCGCTCGCACGCCGCGTTCGTCGACCGGACCGGGATCGAGGAGACCGGCGGCCGCATGGCCTGGATGCTCTTCCGCTACGGCACCGGGAAGCCGCCGCCGCGCGCCTGGCGCCGGAGCCTCGACGCGATGCTGGTCGACGAGGTGCGGGCGGGGGCGTCGTCGTGAGGATCCTCTGGTGGTTCCAGGAGCTCCTGGTCGACCTGCTCGGGCGCTCCCCGCGGACCCACGCCCTGCTGCTCGCCCCCGGGTTCGAGCGGCTGCGCTGGTGGCTCGGCCGCCGCCGCGCGGCCCGCACCGCCGCCCGCGCCGCGCGCCGGGTCCCCGCCTACCGCCGGTTCCTCGCCGAGCGGGGCGCGTCGGCCGCGGCCTTCGACGCGCTGCCGGAGACGGACAAGAGCACCTACATCACCCGCTGGTCGATCCCCGAGCGCTGCGTCGGCGGGCGTCTGCCGCGCCGCGGGGTGGTCGTCGACGAGTCGTCCGGCTCGACGGGCACCCCGACGAGCTGGGTGCGCGGGCCGGTGGAGCGGCGGGCGTCGCGCGAGGTGCTGCGCGTCGGCTTCCTGCGCCACACCACGCCGGACCGGCCGGTGTTCGTCATCAACGCCTTCTCGCTCGGGGCCTGGGCCACCGGGATGAACGTGACCGCGGCGCTGACCCGCGTCTCGACCATCAAGTCCTGCGGGCCCGACCGCGACAAGATCATCAACACGATGCGGGAGTTCGGCCCCGGCTACACCTACGTGATCACCAGCTACCCGCCGTTCCTCAAGGGCCTGCTCGAGGACGACCGGCTGGACTGGTCGGCCTACGACGTGGTCTGCGCCTTCGGGGGCGAGGGGATCAGCGAGGGCATGCGCGACCACATCCTGCGCCGCGCCCGCAAGGTCGTCGGGGCCTACGGCGCCAGCGACCTCGAGATCTCGATCGCCGTCGAGACCGAGTTCACCATCGCGCTGCGCCGCGCGATCGCGGCGGACCCGGCGCTCGCGACGGCGCTGACCCGCCAGGACGAGTACGGCGTGCTGCCGAACATCTTCCAGTTCAACCCCTACGCCTACCTCGTCGAGGAGAACGAGGCCGGCGAGCTCGTCGTGACGATCACGCGGCCGCAGAACGTCGACCCCCGCATCCGCTACAACATCCACGACCGCGGGCACGTGCTGCGGATGCGCGACGTGCTGCCCGTCCTGCGCCGCTCCGGCCTCACCGCGGTGCTCGACGAGCGGGTGCTCGACCTGCCCCTGCTGCTGCAGTACGGCCGCAGCGACCACTCCGTGGACTACAACGGCGCGGTGGTCCCGCCCGACGGGGTCCGCGACGCCGTCGCCGGCGACCCCGAGCTGGTGGCCGCCGTCGAGAACCACCGCGTCGTGTCCTACGAGGACCGCGCCGGCGACCGGCGCCTGCACCTGGCCCTGCAGCTCGCCGACGGGCACGCGCTGCCCGACCCGACCGCGGCCGCCCACCGGCTGCTCGCGGCCCTCCGGCGGGCCAACCGCGACCTGGACAACGCGATCCGGACGAGCTCGCCGGGCACCGAGCCCACGGTCGGCGTCTACCCCTTCCGGACCGGCGTCTTCGCCGGCGACGGCGGCCGCCTCAAGAACGAGTACGTGTGGATCCTCGACGCCGCGGAGGCCGAGGCGGCGGGCCTCGACGAGCAGGTGGTGGCCACCCGGGCGGCGTGAGCGGACGGGAACAACGTGACCCCCGAGGTGGTTGTGCGGCACAGCGGGCGGTCCTGCGAGAATGGCCCGCACACCTCGGTTCCGGTTCACCCCAGGCACGACGGGGACCCGGCGACCACGACGCGAGAGGACCCCGATCCGTGAAGAGCGGCATCCACCCCGAGTACCACGAGACCCAGGTGCTGTGCAGCTGCGGCAACTCGTTCAGCACCCGCAGCACCAAGCCGGGCGGCAACATCACCGTCGAGATCTGCTCCGCCTGCCACCCGTTCTACACGGGCAAGCAGCGGATCATGGACACCGGTGGCCGCGTCGCCCGCTTCGAGGCGCGCTACGGCAAGCGCACCCCGAACAAGAAGTAGCCCCCGCGACGCCCGTCGCCCCTGCGCACCGCGCGGGGGTGGCGGGCGTTCTGCATGGACGGACCGGTCGGAGGGAGGTCGGCGATGACCAGCAGCATGACGTCCTCGCCCGGGGTCACCGCGCTGCTCGAGGAGCACGCGGGCCTGGAGGCGCGCCTGGCCGACCCCGACGTGCACGCCGACGCCGCGCTCGCCCGCTCGCTGGGGCGTCGGTACGCGGCGCTCTCCCCGGTCGTCGCCACGATCGGCGAGCTGGGCGCCGCGGAGGCCGACCTCGCCGACGCCCGCGAGCTCGCCCGGGAGGACCCGGCGTTCGCCGCCGAGGCCACCGACCTGGAGGCCCGCGTCGACACGCTGCGCGCGCGCCTGGCCGAGCAGCTCGTGCCGCGCGACCCCGCGGACGCCAACGACGTGGTCGTCGAGGTGAAGTCGGGGGAGGGCGGCGAGGAGTCGGCGCTGTTCGCGGGCGACCTGCTGCGGATGTACTCCCGCTACGCCGAGCGCCGCGGGTGGAAGGTCGAGGTGCTCTCGGCGACCGAGTCCGACCTCGGCGGCTACAAGGACGTCACCGTCACCGTGACCGCGCCCGGCAGTGACCCGGACGGCGTCTGGGCCTGGTTCAAGTACGAGGGCGGGGTGCACCGCGTCCAGCGGGTGCCCGTCACCGAGTCGCAGGGCCGCATCCACACCTCCGCGGCCGGGGTGCTCGTCTACCCCGAGGCCGAGGCGGCCTCGGCGATCGAGATCGACGAGAAGGACCTGCGCGTCGACGTCTTCCGCTCGTCGGGCAAGGGCGGGCAGGGCGTCAACACCACCGACTCCGCGGTCCGGATCACCCACCTGCCCACCGGCGTGGTCGTGTCCTGCCAGAACGAGCGCTCCCAGCTGCAGAACAAGGCGCGCGCCCTCGAGGTGCTGCGCAGCCGGCTGCAGGCGATGGCCGACGAGGCCGAGCAGGCGCAGGCGTCGGCGGACCGGCGCAGCCAGGTCCGCACGGTCGACCGCTCCGAGCGCGTGCGCACCTACAACTTCCCCGAGAACCGGATCTCCGATCACCGGATCGGGTACAAGTCGCACGACCTCGACCGGGTGCTCGACGGCGACCTGGACGGGGTGCTCGACGCCCTGCGCGCGGCCGACCGCTCCGAGCGCATGTCCCGCGCCGCGGACGAGGCGACTCACTCCTGAGCACCGTGCGCGACCTGCTCGCCCGCACCACGACCCGCCTCGCCGACGCCGGGGTCGCCTCCCCGCGGGCGGACGCCGAGCAGCTCGTCGCCCACGTCCTGGGCGTCCCGCGGGGCCGGCTCCTGCTCGCCGACCCGCCGGAGGACGAGAGCGCCCTCGAGGACCTGGTGACGAGGCGGGCCGCCCGCGAGCCCTTGCAGCACCTGCTCGGGACCGCGGTGCTCGGCCCGGTCGAGGTGGCCGTCGGGCCCGGGGTGTTCGTCCCGCGTCCGGAGACCGAGGTGCTCCTCGAGTGGGCGCTCGGGCGGCCCGCCGCCGTCGTCGTCGACCTCTGCACGGGCACCGGCGCGCTGGCCCTGGCGATCGCCCGCGGGCGCCCCGACGCCGCGATGCACGCCGTCGAGGTCGATCCCGGCGCGCTGACCTGGACCCGGCGCAACCTGGCCGGCTCGCGCGTCGTCCTGCACGAGGCCGACGTGACCGCGCCCGGCGTGCTCACCGAGCTCGACGGCGCCGTCGACCTCGTGGTGTGCAACCCGCCCTACGTCCCCGAGGGGCCGGCGGTGCCGCCCGAGGTCGACGCCGACCCGCACGGGGCGGTGTTCGCCGGCGCCGACGGGCTCGCCGTCATCCGGCCCGTCGCCGCGCTGGCCCACCGGCTGCTCCGGCCCGGGGGCGCGGTAGGCGTCGAGCACGACGACTCGCACCCGGCCGCCGTGCGCGATGTGCTCACCGCGGCCGGGTTCACCGAGGTCACGACGCTGCCGGACCTCGCGGGACGCCCCCGCGTCGCCACCGGGCGCCGGACTGCTGCCCGACCGTCCTAGGCTCGGGACCGTGGCCACGGTGTACGACTGCGAGGATCCGGCGACGCGACCCACGGGGCTGGCCGCCGCAGCGGCCGCGGTGCGGGCGGGCCGGCTCGTCGTGACCCCCACCGACACCCTCTACGGCATCGTCGCCGACGCGTTCGACGCGCGCGCCGTCGCCGACCTGCTGGCCGCCAAGCACCGCGGACCGGACATGCCGCTCGGGGTCCTCGTGGGCAGCTGGTCGACGATCGACGGGCTGGTCGGCGCGGTGCCGCCGGTGGCCCGCGACCTCGTCGAGGCGTTCTGGCCGGGCGGGCTCTCGATCGTCCTGCCCCACGCGCCGAGCCTGGCCTGGGACCTCGGGACGACGCGGGGCACGGTCATGCTGCGCATGCCGCTGCACCCGGTGGCCCTGGAGCTGCTGCGCGAGGTCGGTCCGATGGCCCAGAGCAGTGCGAACGTCTCCGGGCAGCCGCCGGCGACCACGGCGCAGGAGGCCCGCGACCAGCTCGGCGACGCCGTGGAGGTCTACCTCGACGGCGGGGTCTGCGCGTCCGGCGTGGGCTCGACGATCGTCGACCTCACCGGCGAGACACCGCGTCTGCGCCGCGAGGGCGCGGTCAGCGCCGAGGACGTCTCGCGGGTCGTCGGCGTCCTGGTGACCCTGTGAGACGGCCTGTGAGCTAGCTACCACGGGGGCAGCCCGGCCCGGTGAAGGGCCGGTAACGTGGCCCGACATGGCAGCCGACTCGCAGCACTTCTGGGGCCCGGACTACGACGCACTCCAGGCCGTCGATCCCGAGATCGCCCAGGTCGTCGACGACGAGCTCACCCGGCTGCGCGGCGGACTCCAGCTCATCGCGAGCGAGAACCTCACCAGCCCCGCGGTGCTGGCCGCGCTCGGGTCGACGCTGTCGAACAAGTACGCCGAGGGCTACCCGGGCCGCCGCTACTACGGCGGCTGCGAGGTCGTCGACCAGGCCGAGCTGATCGGCATCGACCGCGCGAAGGCCCTGTTCGGCGCCGAGCACGCCAACCTCCAGCCGCACTCGGGCGCCAACGCCAACCTCGCCGTCTACGCGGCGTTCTGCCGGCCCGGCGACAAGGTGCTGGCGATGAGCCTGCCGCACGGCGGGCACCTCACCCACGGCGCGAAGGTCAGCTTCTCGGGCAAGTGGTTCGAGCCGGTGCCCTACACCGTCCGCGAGGACGACGGGCTCATCGACTACGACCAGGTGCGCGACCTCGCGCTCGAGCACCGCCCCAAGATGATCGTCGCGGGCGCCACGGCCTACCCGCGCCTCATCGACTTCGAGAAGTTCCGCGCCATCGCCGACGAGGCGGGCGCGATCCTCTGGGTCGACGCCGCCCACTTCATCGGCCTCGTCGCCGGTCGGGCGATCCCCAGCCCGGTGCCCTACGCCGACGTCGTCACCTTCACGACGCACAAGGTCCTGCGCGGGCCCCGCGGCGGCATGCTCGTCTCGAAGGCCGAGCACGCCAAGGCCCTGGACAAGGCCGTGTTCCCGTTCCTGCAGGGGGGCCCGCTGATGCACGCGGTGGCCGGCAAGGCCGTCGCGCTCGCCGAGGCCGCCACCGAGGACTACCAGCGCTACGCGCGCCAGGTCATCGCGAACGCGCAGGCGCTGACCTCCGCGCTCGAGACCCAGGGGATGCGCGCCATCTCCGGCGGCACCGACACCCACCTCGCGCTGCTCGACCTGCAGCCGCTCGGGGTCACGGGCAAGGAGGCCGAGGCCCGCAGCGGGCTCGCCGGGATCACGCTCAACAAGAACGCCATCCCGTACGACCCGCAGCCGCCGATGACCGCGTCGGGCATCCGCGTCGGCTCGCCCTCGATCACCACGCAGGGCATGACCGAGGCCGAGATGGGCGACGTCGCCCGCCTCATCGCCTCCGCGGTCACCGCCGACGAGGCCACCGAGGTCGGCAAGAAGACCCTCGCCGACGTGCGCGAGGAGGTCGGCACCCTGGTGTCGCGCTTCCCGGCGTACGCGCGGTAGTCCGGCGCGACACGGGTCCACCGGCGTTGCCCGGGCGGTGCCGGGACTACCCTCGGGAGCCGTGGGCCCGTCAGCGGACTTCGCCCCGATGGGGCTACCGATCCGGGAGTACCTCCTGGTCGGGCTGTCCGCCGCGGTCGTCACCTACCTGCTGACGGGCCTGGTCCGCCGGTTCGCGCTGCGCATCGGCGCGATCGCCGTGCCGCGCGGGCGCGACGTGCACACCATCCCGATCCCGCGCCTCGGCGGCGTCGGCATCTACCTCGGCGTCGTCGGGGGCGTGTTCGTCGCCTCGCAGCTGCCGGTGCTGCGCCGGGCCTTCGACTACTCGAACGAGACCATCGCCGTGCTCGTCGCCGGCGGGGTCATCGTGCTGGTCGGGGTGCTCGACGACCGGTTCGGGCTCGACGCGCTGACCAAGCTCGCCGGCCAGGCGACCGCCGCCGGCGTGCTCGTGCTCATGGGCGTGCAGTGGACCGCGATCTACCTGCCGTGGGGCGGCACCGGCGGGAGCACCGGGTCGGTGCTGCTGCTCGGCCAGGACCAGGGCGTGCTCATCACGGTGTTCCTGTGCGTCCTGCTCATCAACGCGATGAACTTCGTCGACGGGCTCGACGGGCTCGCCGCCGGCATCGGGACCATCGCGGCCACCGCGACCTGCGCGTTCGCCCTCGGTCTGCTCGGCCAGCAGAACGGCGACGTCAACGCCTACCCGCCCGCGCTCATCGCCGCCGTCCTGGCCGGGGCCCTCGCGGGCTTCCTGCCCCACAACTTCCAGCCCGCCCGCCTGTTCATGGGCGACTCGGGCTCGATGTTCATCGGGCTCACGCTCGCCGCGGCCACCACCACGGCCTCCGGGCGCACCAACTACTCGACCACCGGCGCCACCGGCGCGCTCGCGCTGGTCACGCCCCTGATCGTGGTCGCCGCGGTGGTGTTCGTGCCCCTGCTCGACCTGCTGCTCGCCGTGGTCCGCCGCACCCGCGCGGGCACCAGCCCCTTCGCGCCGGACAAGATGCACCTGCACCACCGGCTGCTCGAGATCGGCCACTCCCAGCGCCGCGCGGTGCTCCTGATCTACCTGTGGGCGGGCGTGCTGTCGTTCGGTGCGGTGGCCCTCGCGCTGGTCGACAACGCGTTCCTGGTGGTCTGGATGGTCACCGCGGGCGTGCTCGTCGCCGTCCTGGCCTCCGCCGTCCCGCGCCTGCGCGCCCGCGCCTGACCGGCGCTCCCCGAGAGGACACCCCCGATGACCAGCCCCGAGACGCCCGACCCGACCCCGCAGTCCCCGCCGGCCGGCCCGTCCGCCACCCCGTCCGCCACCCCGTCCGCCACCCCGCACGCCACCCCCGCCACGACCGCGCAGGTCCTCGAGGCCAGCCGGGCGATGCTGCGCGGCGGCCTGTGGCCCGCGGTGATCGTCGCGGTGCTGGCCGCGCTGGTCGCCGGCCTGCTCGCCGGAGTCACCGGGGTGGTGGCGGCGATCGTCGGCGCCGTCGTCGTCATCGCCGTCTGCTCGCTCGGGCCGCTCGTCATGCGCTGGACCGCGGCCGCCGACCCGATGGTCGTCATGGCCGCCGCGCTCGTGAGCATGATGGGCAAGCTCGGCCTGCTGCTCGTCGTGTTCCTCGTGCTGCAGGCGCTCGGCGTGGTCGACACGCGCATCGCCGCGCTCGCCCTCGGGCCGACCGCCATCGCCTTCATCGTCGGCGAGGTCATCGCCTTCGCGCGCCTCCGCACGCCGACGATCGCGGTGTGACCTGCGTCGTCCAGGTCCCCCGACCAGGGGTAGAGCCTCCGACGGCCCGTAGTGACTGCGACGAACCTGCTGATATGGTGCGCCTCGATGGCGCAGGACAGCCTCCGCGGAGATGCGGGACGCACCCCTCCGCAGGGGTCCGACCACTCGCCGTCCGAGGCGTGGACGGTCCTTTCCCACCTGATCACCGGGATTCTGGTGTTCGGCGGCCTGGGATGGGTACTCGACGCACTGCTCTCGACGCGGTGGTTCCTCCTCATCGGCCTGCTGGCCGGTGGGGCGGCGTCCTTCGCGTTGATCTACATCCGATACCTTTACGTCCCCCCCGACCCCCCTCGACCCGGTGAACCCGCCGGCCCGGAGGACCGGAAGGAGCAGCACGGGTGATCTCGTCGTTGTTGACGCAGGTGCCGGCGCCGCCGGTCCCGCCCGAGCCCCCGGCCGAGGGCTTCAAGGCGCCCGGTGTCGAGGACTTCAACCTCCCCCCGATCTTCGAGGGGATCCCGGTCCTCGAGTGGTTCGACAAGGTCTCGATCCAGTTCATCGTGGCCGGGATCTTCGTGTGGGGGTTCTTCGCGCTGGCGACCAAGGACCCGAAGGTGGTGCCCGGCCGGCTGCAGTTCCTGGCGGAGAAGTTCCAGGGCATCGTGCGCGACCAGATCGCGCGCGACAACATCGGCCCGGAGTTCCGCAAGTACGTGCCCTACCTGGTCGCGCTCTTCGCGTTCATCCTGGTGAACAACGTCTTCGGGATCCTGCCGTTCGTGCAGTTCCCGTCGTTCTCGCACCCGGGCATGGCGTACGCGCTCGCGGCCATCACCTGGCTGATCTACAACTACGTCGGCATCAAGAAGCAGGGCTTCGGCGGCTACGTCCGGCTCATGACCTGGCCCCCCGGCGTGCCGGGGTGGGTCCGGGTGATCCTGACCCCGATCGAGTTCCTCTCGAACTTCATCCTGCGGCCCGTCACGCTCTCGCTGCGGTTGTTCGGCAACATGCTCGCCGGCCACCTGCTGCTGCTGGTCTTCATCTTCGGCGGTGAGTACATGCTCACCGTCGCGGACGACCTCGTCCTCAACGTCCTGTCGCCGTTCGCGTTCCTCTTCGCGATCGTCATGACGTTCTTCGAGGCCTTCATCCAGGTGGTGCAGGCCTACATCTTCACCGTCCTCACGGCGTCGTACATCGGTGCGTCGCTGGCCGACGAGCACTAGCGCGCACCACGACGAACTGGGTCGCCGCAACCACCGGCGCCGTCCTTCCCCCCGATCAGAGAACGAACACCGGAAAGGAACCCCTCATGGTTCAGGGCAGCCTCAACATGGTCGGCTACGGCCTCTCCGCCGTCGGCCCCGGTATCGGCGTCGGCATCGTCTTCGCGGCGTTCATCAACGGTGTGGCCCGCCAGCCGGAGGCCCGTGGCCAGCTGCAGACCATCGCGTTCATCGGCTTCGCCCTCTCCGAGGCGCTGGCCATCATCGGTCTGGTGCTCGCGTTCGCCATCTGATTTCCCCCTGACCGGTCGCCGGAGGGGCGGGAGGTGAACACTTGAGTGCCATCGAGGTGCTGGTTGCCGAGCAGCCGGCGGGCGAACCGTACGCCGCGTTCCCGCACGTCGCGGAGATCATCGTCGGCCTGATCGCCTTCTCGCTGCTCGTGTACGTGATCGGCAAGTTCGCGTGGCCGAACGTGGTGACGTCGCACGACGACACCAAGAAGCAGATCGAGGGCGGCATCGCCAAGGCCGAGGCCATGGAGGCCGACGCCAAGGCCGAGCTCGCGCGCAGCCGGGAGCGGCTGGCCCGGGTCGACGACGAGACCGCGCGCATCCGGGACGACGCCCGGGCCGACGCGGAACGCATCGGGCAGGACATGGACGCGCGGGCCCAGGACGAGGCCGAGCGTGTCCGCGCACAGGGTCGGCAGTCGCTGGAGGCCTCGCGCTCGCGAGCGATCGCGGAGCTGCGGGCCCAGACCGGGCGTGAGTCCGTGGAGCTGTCCCGGAAGATCGTGGAGTCGGCGCTGTCCGACGACGCGAGCAAGGGCCGGAGCATCGACCGCTTCCTCGACGAGCTCGAGGCGATGGGCGGTACGAGCGGTGCCAGCGGGACCAGCGGGACCAGCGGGAACGGAGCGCAGGCATGAGTCGCGGCACGCAGCGGAGCGGAGCTGACGCATGAGCACAGCGTCCGGAGGCCTCCTGGCCGACTTCCACGCCGCGAGCCGTGACGCGCTGGAGGCCACGCGCCGCCGTCTCGAGGAGTCGACGGGGCAGGCGTCGGCGGGCGACCTCGGCACGGTCGCCGAGCAGCTCGACGCGGTCGCCGACCTGCTGCGGCGCGAGGCGGTGCTCCGGCGCACCCTCGCCGACTCGTCGCGCTCGGCGGAGGACCGCGAGGGCCTGGCCGACCGCCTGATCGGCCAGCAGGTCACCTCGGCCACGGCCGACGTCGTGCGCACCGCGGTGTCGTCGGCGTGGTCGCGTCCCGACGACCTCGTCGCCGGCCTGCGCATCGTCGCCCGCGAGGCGCTGCTCGCCTCGGCCGAGCGGGACGGCCGTCTCGACGCCGTCGAGGACGAGCTCTTCCGTCTCGGGCGCATCGTCGCCGCGCAGCCCGACCTCGAGCGCCTGCTCGGCGACCCCGCGGCGAACGCCGAGGGCAAGCAGCGGGTCCTCGACACGCTGCTGGCCGACAAGGCCGAGCCGACCACCCGCAAGCTCGCCGCCCAGCTCGTGGCCCACCCCGTGGCCCACGGCGTCGCCCAGGGCCTCGAGCGGCTGGCGGAGCTCGCGGCCGAGCGCCGGGAGCGGTCGGTCGCGACCGTCCGATCCCCGATCACCCTGTCCGACCAGCAGCAACGACGACTGGCCGATGCCCTCACGCGCATCTACCGTCGGGACATCACCCTGCACCTCGAGGTCGACCCCGGTCTGGTCGGTGGTCTCGTGATCCAGGTGGGGGACGAGGTCATCGACGGCAGCGTGGCCGGCCGGCTCGACGAGCTCGGCCGGAGACTGGGCTGAACAGCCGGCTCGCCCGAGCCCCCAGCACGTGACCCCTAACGACTAGCGAGAGCGGAAGCCATGGCCGAGTTGACCATCACCTCCGACGAGGTCCGTAGCGCGATCGAGGACTACGTCTCCTCGTACTCCGCGGACTCGACCCGTCAGGAGGTCGGCATCGTCACCTCGACGGGTGACGGCATCGCGTACGTCGAGGGTCTGCCCTCGACGATGACGAACGAGCTCCTCGAGTTCCCCGGCGGGGTCCTGGGCCTGGCCCAGAACCTCGAGGAGCGCGAGATCGGCGTCGTCATCCTCGGTGAGTACGAGACCATCGAGGAGGGGCAGCAGGTCACGCGTACCGGTCGCGTGCTCTCGGTGCCGGTCGGTGACGGCTTCATGGGCCGGGTCGTCGACCCGCTCGGCCAGCCGCTCGACGGCCTCGGCGAGATCGAGGCCGAGGGCGAGCGCGAGATGGAGCTGCAGGCCGCGTCGGTCGTGCAGCGCAAGGAGGTCAAGCAGCCGCTGCAGACCGGGATCAAGGCCATCGACGCCATGACCCCGATCGGCCGCGGCCAGCGCCAGCTGATCATCGGCGACCGCAAGACCGGCAAGACCGCGGTCTGCACCGACACGATCATCAACCAGCGCGAGGCCTGGGAGACCGGCGACCCCGAGCAGCAGGTCCGCTGCGTCTACGTCGCCGTCGGCCAGAAGGGCACCACGATCGCCGGTGTCCGCCAGGCGCTCGAGGACGCCGGCGCGATGGAGTACACGACCATCGTCGCCGCGCCCGCCTCCGACCCCGCGGGCTTCAAGTACATCGCCCCGTACGCCGGCTCCGCGATCGCGCAGCACTGGATGTACCAGGGCAAGCACACCCTGATCGTCTTCGACGACCTGTCGAAGCAGGCCGAGGCCTACCGCGCGATCTCGCTGCTGCTGCGCCGCCCGCCGGGCCGCGAGGCCTACCCGGGCGACGTCTTCTACCTGCACTCGCGGCTGCTCGAGCGCTGCGCGAAGCTCTCCGACGACCTCGGTGCGGGCTCGCTGACCGGCCTCCCGATCGTCGAGACCAAGGGCGGCGACATCGCGGCCTACATCCCGACGAACGTCATCTCGATCACCGACGGCCAGTGCTTCCTCGAGGCCGACCTGTTCAACCAGGGCCAGCGGCCCGCGCTGAACGTCGGGAACTCGGTGTCGCGCGTCGGCGGATCGGCGCAGGTCAAGGCCATGCGCTCGGTCGCCGGCCGCCTGCGCGTCGACCTCGCGCAGTACCGCGAGCTCGAGTCGTTCGCGGCCTTCGGCTCCGACCTCGACGCCACCAGCCAGGCGCAGCTCGACCGCGGCGCCCGCCTCATGGAGCTGCTCAAGCAGGGCCAGGGCGAGCCGTACCCGGTCGAGGAGGAGGTCGTGAGCATCTTCCTCGGCACCCGTGGTCACCTCGACTCGGTGCCCGTGGAGGACGTCGCCCGCTTCGAGACCGAGTTCCTCGAGCACGTCCGCCGCGACGGCGGGGTGCTCTCCTCGATCCGCGAGTCGGGCCAGCTCTCCGACGAGGACGAGGAGCGCCTGACCAAGACGGTCTCCGAGTTCAAGGAACAGTTCTCGACCGGGTCGGGCGAGGGCGTCGCCGACGACGGCGGCACCGGCGAGCTCCTCGGCGAGAACGAGTCCGGCACCGACTCCGACGAGGGCCCCTCGGAGTCCTCGGAGACCTCGGCCGACGCGGAGGACTCGGACTCGTCGCCCGACGCCTCGTCGAACTCCTCCTCGAGCTCGTCGTCGAGCTCGTCGTCGAACTCGTCCTCCGACAAGAGCTCGGAGAGCTAGGTCCGATGGCTGCATCCCTCCGCGTCCTGCGACGGCGCATCCGATCGACCAAGAACATCGCCCAGATCACCAAGGCGATGGAGATGGTCGCGGCCTCGCGCATCGCGAAGGCGCAGGCCCGCGTCCAGGCGGCGCGTCCGTACTCCGACGAGTTCACCCACGTGCTGACCACGGCGGCGAAGGCGGGGGCGAGCGACCACCCGCTGCTCGTGGCGCGCGAGGAGCCGAGCCGTGCCGGTGTCCTCGTCGTCACCAGCGACCGCGGGCTGTGCGGCGGCTACAACGCGAACGTGCTGCGCGAGACCGAGCGGGTCCTGCGCGAGCTGTCCGACGCCGGCAAGCAGACCTCGCTGTTCGTCATCGGGGGCAAGGGCGTCGCGTACTTCCGCTTCCGCAACCGGGAGCTGTCCGGGCAGTGGACGGGCTTCTCCGAGGTCCCCGACTACCCGAACGCGACCCGGGCGGCGGACACCCTGACCGCGACGTTCCTCGCCGGCGGCGAGGAGACCGTGCAGCGCCCCTCGGACGACGACGAGCAGCAGGAGGGCGGGTCGTCCCGCTCGACCTCGTTCGTCCCGCCCGAGGACGCCGAGGGCCTGGACGGCGTGGACGAGCTGCACGTGGTGTTCACCGCGTTCAACTCGGTCGCCAGCCAGACCGTCACGTCCCGGCAGATCGCTCCGCTGGAGCTGGACGACGAGGGGTCCTCGGAGGAGGAGTCCTCGTCGAGCTCCGAGGAGCGCGAGGCCGAGTACGAGTTCGAGCCGGAGCCCGAGGTGCTCTTCGACCGGCTCATGCCCAAGTACCTCCGCGCGCGCGTGTTCGCGGCGCTGCTCGACGCCGCGGCGTCCGAGTCGGCGGCCCGGCAGCGCGCCATGAAGGCCGCGACCGACAACGCCAACGACCTGGTCGACAACCTGACCCGTGAGGCGAACCAGGCGCGCCAGGCCCAGATCACGCAGGAGATCAGCGAGATCGTTGGCGGCGCCAACGCCCTCGCCGAGTAGGGGAGCTGACGATGACCCAGTCCACCGCCACGGCCGAGGGCACCGAGCAGGGCTCCTCGGGCGCCGCCGGCCGCATCACCCGCATCCTCGGGCCCGTCGTCGACGTGGAGTTCCCGCGCGGCGAGGTGCCCGAACTGTTCACCGCGCTGACCATCGAGGTCACGCTCGGGGACACCACCAAGAAGCTGACGCTCGAGGTCGCCCAGCACCTCGGCGACGGCCAGGTCCGCACGATCTCCATGCAGCCCACCGACGGTGTGGTGCGTGGCCAGGACGTGACGAACACCGGCGGCCCGATCTCGGTGCCCGTCGGCGACGTCGTCAAGGGCCACCTGTTCAACACCCTCGGCGACTGCCTCGACGAGCCGGGCTACGCCTCGGACGCCGAGCGCTGGGGCATCCACCGCGACCCGCCGCCGTTCGAGCAGCTCGAGGGCAAGACCTCGGTGCTCTGGACCGGCCTCAAGGTCGTCGACCTGCTCACCCCGTACGTCGAGGGCGGCAAGATCGGCCTGTTCGGCGGCGCCGGCGTCGGCAAGACGGTGCTCATCCAGGAGATGATCCAGCGCATCGCCCGCAACTTCGGTGGCACGTCGGTGTTCGCCGGCGTCGGCGAGCGGACCCGTGAGGGCAACGACCTCTGGGTGGAGCTCGGCGAGGCGGACGTCCTCAAGGACACCGCGCTGGTCTTCGGTCAGATGGACGAGCCGCCGGGCACCCGCATGCGCGTCGCGCTCTCCGCGCTGACGATGGCGGAGTACTTCCGCGACGTGCAGGAGCAGGACGTGCTCCTGTTCATCGACAACATCTTCCGGTTCACGCAGGCCGGCCAGGAGGTCTCGACGCTCCTGGGCCGCATGCCCTCGGCGGTGGGCTACCAGCCGACCCTGGCCGACGAGATGGGCGAGCTGCAGGAGCGGATCACCTCGACCCGCGGCCGTTCGATCACCTCGATGCAGGCGATCTACGTGCCCGCCGACGACTACACCGACCCGGCGCCGGCCACCACGTTCGCCCACCTGGACGCGACCACCGAGCTCTCCCGGTCGGTGTTCGCCAAGGGCATCTTCCCGGCCGTGGACCCGCTGACCTCGACCTCGACGATCCTCGACGCGCAGTACGTCGGCGAGGACCACTACCGGGTCGCCCGCGAGGTCATCCGCATCCTGCAGCGCTACAACGACCTGCAGGACATCATCGCCATCCTCGGCATCGACGAGCTCTCCGAGGAGGATCGCCTCACCGTCGCCCGCGCGCGCCGGATCGAGCGCTTCCTCGGACAGAACATGTACGCCGCCGAGCAGTTCACCGGCGAGCCGGGCTCGTTCGTCGACGTCAAGGACACGGTCGAGGCGTTTGACAAGATCACCAAGGGTGAGTACGACAACGCGCCCGAGCAGGCGTTCGCCATGAGCGGCGGTCTCGACGACGTCGAGGCGAACATCAAGAAGTACCAGTCCTGATGGCCGAGATGGAGGTCGCCATCGTCGGTGTCGAGAAGCGGCTGTGGTCGGGCCAGGCGAACTTCGTCTCGGCCCGCACGGTCGAGGGCGACATCGGTCTGCTGCCCGGGCACCAGCCGATGATCGCCGCGCTCAACGAGGCCGGCGTGGTGCGCATCGACCCGACCGACGGCGAGGC
The DNA here is from genome assembly GCF_028737205.1 of Actinomycetospora lutea. GTDB lineage: Bacteria > Actinomycetota > Actinomycetes > Mycobacteriales > Pseudonocardiaceae > Actinomycetospora > Actinomycetospora lutea. Next base: position 63,296 of record NZ_JAQZAL010000027.1, read on the forward strand.
GTTCCACGCGGCCGTCTTCGGCGGGTTCCTCTCGGTCACCGCGGAGTCGGTGACGATCCTGGCCGAGCTCGCCGAGCTGGCCTCCGAGATCGACGTCGCCGCGGCGCGCGACGAGCTGCAGCGCGCCGAGGGCGGCGGCGACGACGTCGACGACACCGCCATCGCGGCGGCGCGGGCACGCGCCCGCCTCCGCGCCGCGGGCGAGAACCCCGGCCACTGAGGGAGGGCGAGCAGCACCGGTGGGGACCATGATGATCGCCGAGCTGGCGGCCATCGTGGTGCTCGCGGTGCTGCTCGTCGTCCTGTTCCTGCTGCTGCGCCGCGTCCGGCTGCTGCGCAGGGGCGGCGTCGACGTCGCCCTGCGCGAGAAGCGGGTCGCCGGGGACGGACGCGGCTGGCACTCGGGGCTCGGGCGCTACCGCGGCGACGAGTTCCGCTGGTACCGCATCAGCGGGCTGCGCTCGGGTCCCAACGTGGTCCTCGACCGCACCCGCCTCGAGATCGTCGACCGCCGCGCCCCCGTGGCCGGCGAGATGCACCCGCCCGGCTCCACCGTCCTGTCCTGCCGCGAGGGCGGTCGGGAGTGGGAGCTCGCGATCGGCGCCGACGCGCTGACCGGCTTCTCGTCCTGGCTGGAGTCGATCCCGCCGGGGCGGTCCACCGGGTACCGGCAGGCGAGCTGAGGTCACGTCTGTGCTTGCGCCACCGCTGCCGTGAGGGCGTCGCGGAAGCGCTGCACGTCGGGGTCGATGGCGATCGGGAGCTGGTACGTCGCCCGCTTCGCGCCCCCGAGCGGCGTGCTCGTCACCGGGATCGACTTCGCGGGCATGGCCAGCCGCGCCTGCACCGCCTTCTCGGAGCCCGTGTCGGCGAGCCCGACCTGGTCGAGGCGGTGGAAGCGCACCCGCGCGCCGGGGTCGGTGTCGGCGTCGTCGCTCTGGCGGTGGGCGACGATCAGCAGCTCCGGGGTCAGGAGCATCTCGACGACGAACCGCTGCGACGTCGGGCCGCCGCGCGACTCCCGGTTCATCGTCTCCTCCTCGGTGCGCAGGCCGTGGGTGACGGCGCCGAGCGGATCCGCGAGCCCGCGCGCCCGCCCCTGCCCGCGCACGAACTCGGCGGTCGACGCCGGGAGGTCGTCGACGGTGATGGCGTGAGACATGAGGTTGCGCGCACCCACGACCTGACCGTCCTGGGGCGGGCGGCGAGGGTCAAGGACGCGCTCGGATACGAGCACTGCGGCTTTGCCGGCGTCTCACGCCAGGATCGCCGCATGGTCGCTCGCGCGACGCGCCGTGGCGGGCGCGGGGTGTGGGGTGTTCCGGCTGGCGGCCACGCTGACGTTCGACGTCAGGAACGCCCCACGATCACCAGCGCGCTGGGTCTCCCGGTCGTCGTGACTGACGTCGATGTCGCGAATGACGCCGATTCGCGATAGACTCGAACACGTGAGCGAACGGGTGGGCGCCGTCGAGCGGGAGTTGCTCGAGCGCACCCGCACGCGCCTGGCCGCCCGCAACGCCGAGCACTACCGCCTGCTCGTGGAGGTCGCCGAGCTCGATCGTCAGGGCATCGCCGACCGGACCGGCGATCGGCTGGTCGAGCGTCTCGTCCAGGACCTCGCGCGGTGCGACCGCGCGGAGGCGGTGCGGCTGGTCGACGAGGCCCGCGATCTCGTGCCCCGGCCCGCGCTGTCCGGCGAACCCCTGCCGCCGCGTCTCCCGCACACTGCCGAGGCCCTGTCGGCGGGGACGATCAGCGAGGCGCACGTCACCGTCATCCGCCGGGTCATGCGACGCCTCGCGGCCGTGGAGCACCTCGAGGGCGAGGTGGTGGCGGAGGCGGAGCATGTGCTTGCGGAGCAGGCCCGCGAGCTCTCGCCGGGCGGGCTGGGCAAGGCGGCGGATCGCCTGCTCGCGCGGCTGGACCCGGACGGTGCCGCTCCCGACCCGGGGGCGGGCCGGTCGGACGGCGTGCAGCTGCTGCGCCGCCGAGACGGCACGCTGGACCTCCGGGCCGTCATCGCCGACGCCGCGGCCGCGGCGATGATCGACGAGGGGTTCGACGTCATGTCGACCCCGGCCGGGCCCGACGACCCGCGGGACCTGCCCGCACGCCGGGCGGACGCGCTCAAGGAGCTGTTCGCCGCCGCGCACGGCCCGGACGGCCTGATCACCGACACCCGCCGCGACGGGACGCCGGACGGCGGCGGCGATGCCGACTCGAGGGAGCCCGACGCCAACGCCCCCGAGCCCGACGATGCCCAGGGCGCCCTCATCCCCGCGCCGCGGCGCCCCGAGCGGACGTCCGCGCCGGCGGCCGCCGGCCGGGCCCTGCTGACGATCACCATCGACCACCGGTGGCTCCGGCGGGCGGGCGGATACGGCACGCTGACGAACGAGGCCCTCGTCGACGTGCACACCGTGCGCCGGTGGGCGTGCGACGCCGAGGTCATCCCTGTGGTGCTGGGCAGCCGCTCCGAACCCCTCGATGTGGGGCGACGCTCCCGCGCCGTCACCGACGCGATCCGGCGGGCGCTGAACGTCCGCGACGGCGGCTGCGCCTTCCCCGGCTGCACCCGCCGACCCCGCCGCTGTCACGCGCACCACGTCCACCACTGGGTCGACGGTGGGGTCACCGCGCTCGACAACCTGGTGCTGCTCTGCTCGCACCACCACCGACTGCTCCACCATGGCCACTGGCGCGTCGAGATGATCCACGGCCGACCCTGGTTCACCCCGCCGGCCTGGATCGACCTCGACCGGAGACCGAGGATCGGCGGGCGACCACCACCGTCGGTTCCGGATCAGGCCCAGATGCCATCGCGCTCGTAGAGCCGGCGCAGCTCGACGATGTGGTCGCGCATGGCCTCCTCGGCGTCGCCGGCGCGCCCCTCGGCGATGTGCTCGGCGATCTCGCGGTGGCACGCGTCGACCTTGTCCCACTCGCGCGCCTCGATCCCGGCCCGGCGCAGGCGCGTGCGCAGGACGTCGTTCACGGGCTGGCCCATGAGCGTGAGCATGAGGTTGCCCGTGGCCATGAGCAGCGTGGTGTGGAAGTCGAGGTGGCCCACGAAGCCGCTGGGATCGCGGTCGTCGCGCGGGGCCGCGGCGGCGGCCCGGACGGCCTCGACGGTCTCGGTGTCGGCGCGCTGCGCCGCCAGGCGGGCGGCGGCGGGCTCGAGCAGCAGGCGCGCCTCGAGGAGGTCGCTGACGTGCAGCCGGGGCGTCATGACCAGGACCCCGAGGGCGCTGCCCACGTCCTCGACGACGCGCGCCGGGTCGGGCTCGCTGACGAACGTGCCGCCCTGCACGCCGCGGTGGGTCTCGACGAGGTGCTGGCTGGACAGCACCCGCAGCGCCTCACGCGCGGTGCTGCGGCTGACCCCGAACGCCCGGCCCAGCTCGGCCTCGTTGGGCAGCCGGGTGCCCGCGGGGAGTGCCCCGGCGAGGATCTGGGTCCGCAGCTCGTCGGCCACCTGCCGGTAGGCCGGGCGGACACGCTGCACCCGGAGGTGGGCGACGGGTGCCGGCGCGCCGGTCGTGCCGGACGTGGGCGGCTGCGCAGGCACGTCGATGAGCGTAGACGGTCGGTCGACGCTTGTGGGGAAAACGTCAGACGTTTAGCGTCCCCCGCATGGCCGTGGTCGCTGGGTGGCAGGGGCGCTTCTTCGAGGACTTCGTGGTCGGTGACGTCTACCAGCACCCGCTGGGGCGCACGATCACCGAGACCGACAACACCTGGTTCACGTTGCTGACGATGAACACCAACCAGGCGCACTTCAACGCCCAGGTCGGCGCCGACTCCGAGTTCGGTCGGATGATCGTGGCCTCGCCGCTGACGATCTCGATCGTGCTCGGGCAGTCGGTGTCCGACACCAGCCAGAACGCCTTCGCGAACCTCGGCATCGACGAGCTGCGGCTCAGCAACCCGGTGTTCGCGGGCGACACGCTCTGGTCGGAGTCGCTGGTGCTCGAGACGCGCGCGTCGTCGAGCCGCCCGGAGGCCGGCATCGTGCGGGTCCGCAGCCGCGGGCTCAACCAGGACGGCGTCGAGGTGCTGACGTTCAAGCGCGCCTTCTACGTGCACCGCCGCGGTGCCGCGCGCGCCGCCTCGCACTTCCCGCAGGCCGAGGTCCCGCTCTCCCTGGAGAACGAGCAGTGACGCCGCTCGAGGACATCCGGATCATCTCGCTCGAGCAGTACGGGGCGGGGCCGTTCGGCTCGATGCACCTGGCCGAGCTCGGCGCCGAGGTCGTCAAGATCGAGGACCCGACCTCCGGCGGCGACGTCGGGCGCTACGTCCCGCCGTATGCGCAGGACGGCGACTCGCTGTTCTTCGAGTCGTTCAACAAGAACAAGTCCTCGGTGCTGCTCGACATCCGCACGCCGGCGGGCCGCGAGGTGTTCCACGACCTCGTGCGCAGCGCCGATGCCGTGTACTCGAACCTGCGCGGCGACGTGCCCGCGAAGCTCGGGATCCGCTACTCCGACCTCAAGGACGTCAACCCGCAGATCGTCTGCTGCTCGCTGACCGGGTTCGGGATGACCGGGCCGCGCGCCACCGAGCCCGGCTACGACTACGTCCTGCAGGCGCTCGGCGGGTGGATGTCGCTGACGGGCGAGCCCGGCGGGGCACCGCAGAAGGCGGGCCTGTCGCTCGTCGACTACAGCGGCGGGTTCGTCGCCGCGATCTCGCTGCTGGCCGGCATCCACGCCGCGCGCCGGGACGGGGTCGGCACCGACTGCGACCTGTCCCTCTACGACACCGCCGTCAGCCTCCTGACCTACCCCGCCACCTGGCACCTCACCGCGGGCTACGAGCCGGCGCGCACCCACCACTCCGCCCACCCCTCGCTCGTGCCGTTCCAGGCGTTCGAGGCCGCCGACGGCTGGCTCGTCGTGGGGTGCGCCAAGGAGAAGTTCTGGCAGCGGCTCACCGTGGTGCTCGAGCAGCCGGACCTCGCCACCGACCCCCGCTTCATCACCTTCCGCGACCGCGACCGGCACCGCGACGTGCTCGTGCCGTTGCTCGAGGACCTGTTCCGCGGCCGGGACGTCGCCACCTGGATCGCCGCGATGACGGCCGCCGGCATCCCGTGCGCGCCGATCCACGACGTCGGCGAGGCTCTCACCGACGAGCACACCGCGGCCCGCGGGCTCATCGCCGAGACCGAGCACCCGCACTGGGGCACGGTGCGGTCGCTGCGCTCGCCCGTGCGCGTCGGGCCGCCCGGCGACGACACCCGCCCGGCCCGCGGCGGGCCCGCGATGGGCGAGCACACCGACTCCGTGCTCCGCGGGATCGGCTACGACGACGAGCGCCTGGACGCCCTGCGCGCGGCCGGCGCGTTCGGTACCCCGAAGGAGCCGTGACATGGACTTCCGCCTCAACGACGAGCAACGGCTCTTCCGGGAGACGCTGCGGTCGTTCGTCGACCGCGAGATCGTGCCGGTCGCGCGCGACTGGGAGCACGAGGGCCGCTACCCGACCGAGATCGTCAAGGGGATGCGCGACCTCGGCCTGTTCGGGCTGGCCGTGCCCGAGGAGTACGGCGGTCTGGACGCGGACACAGTCTCGTTCGCGCTGACCTTCGAGGAGATCTCGCGGGGCTGGATGGGCATCGCCGGCATCCTCGGCAGCCACTCGGTGTCCTGTTGGATGATCGCGCGCCACGGCACCGACGAGCAGAAGCAGCGCTACCTGCCCGAGCTCGCGACGGGGGAGCGGCGCACCGCGATCGCGCTCACCGAGCCCGGCGCGGGCACCGACCTGCAGAGCATCACCACGACGGCGAAGAAGGACGGCGACCACTACGTCGTCCGCGGCACCAAGATGTGGATCACGAACGCCCGGCACGCCGACCCGCTGCCCGTGCTCGTGAAGACCGACCCGACGGCGTCGCCGGCACACCGCGGGATGAGCATGCTGCTCGTCGAGGCCGACTCGCCCGGTCTCGAGATCACCAAGGACATGGGCAAGCTCGGCTACAAGGGCACCGAGTCGTGCGAGGTGGTGCTCGACGACGTGCGGGTGCCGGCGTCGCAGCTGCTCGGCGGCGTCGAGGGGCGCGGGCTGCAGCAGGCACTGTCGTCACTCGAGACCGGGCGGATCAACATCGCCGCGCGCTCGGTCGGCATCGCGCAGCGGGCCTACGAGGAGTCGCTGTCCTACGCCCGCGAGCGCAGCGCGTTCGGGCAGCCGATCGGCGACTTCCAGGCCGTGCAGCTGCGCCTGTCCGCCATCGCCGTGAAGCTGCAGGCAGCGCGCCTCATGACCTACTGGGCGGCCTCGCGGATGGACGAGGGCGTGCGGATGGACACCGAGTCCGGCATGGCGAAGATCTTCGCGTCCGACGCGGCGCTGGAGTGCGCCACCGACGCGATGCGCATCCACGGCGGGTACGGCTACTCGACGGAGTTCGAGGTGGAGCGCCTCTACCGCGACGCCCCGCTGATGTCGATCGGCGAGGGCACCAACGACATGCTCGGCACGGTCGTCGCGCGGTCGCTGCTGGCGGGGAAGGCGACCATCGGGTGAGCGTGCCGGATCGCGACGAGCTCGCCGTCCTGGCGGCCCGCCTCGGCTACCGCGTCGACGACGAGATCGTGGACGTGATGCGGGCGGCCGTGGAGGCCTCCGAACCCGCGGCGGCCCGCCTGCGGTCGCGCCCGCTGCCGCCGGACGGCGCGGCGGATCCGGCCCACGGCGATCGGTGGGTGCGACCGTGAGCCCGGACGTCACCGACCTCCTCGACGCCTACGCGGCCGGCGACACCGATCCCGTCGCGGCCGTCGACGAGGCCCTGAGCAGGCTGGAGGCCGCCCACGAGGCGCTGAACTGCACGATCCGCCGGCTCGACGACCGCGCCCGGGCGGCGGCCCGCGAGTCCGCCCGCCGCTGGGCCGAGGGCACCGCGCGCCCGCTGGAGGGCGTCCCGTTCGGGGTCAAGGACGTCATCGACGTGGCCGGCGTGCCGACCACCCAGGGCTCCTGGAACCACGGCCTCGACGGCGATGCGCCCGCGACCGCCTCGGCGACCGTCGTGCGCCGCCTCGAGGACGCCGGCGCGATCCCGGTCAGCAAGGACGCCACCACGGAGTTCGCCGTGGGCGGGCCGCACCCGCCGCGCTTCGGCGCGGTGCGCAACCCGTGGGACCCCGGGCGCTGGGCGGGCGGGTCGTCGACGGGGTCGGCGGCCGCGGTCGCGGCGCGCGCGGTCCCGTTCGCGCTCGGCACCGACGTCGGCGGCTCGGTGCGCCTGCCCGCGGCGTGGTGCGGGCTCACCGGGCTCAAGCCGACCGCCGGCGCGATCCCGCGCACCGGGGTCTTCCCGCTGTCGTGGACCACCGAGAGCGTGGGCCCGCTCGCCCGCAGCGCCCGGGACGTCGCGACGCTCTTCGGCGTCCTGCGCGGCCCCGACGGCGCCGACCCCCGCAGCGAGCCGCTGCCACCGCTCGACGTGCCGTCCCGGGCCGACCTCGAGGGCCTGCGCCTCGCGGTGCCCGGCGGCGCGTTCACCGAGCTCTGCGACGGCGCGGTGCAGGCGGGCGTCGATCACCTCGTGGACGAGCTGGTCGCCGCCGGCGCCGAGGTCGTGCCCGGCGAGGTGCCGTCGGCGGGCGACGCGCTGACGATCGGCTACCAGATCGTGTTCACCGAGGCGGCCACGCTGCACCGCGTCGACGCGGACCGCTGGGACACCTACGACCCCGTCGTGGTCCGGCGCATCAGCCAGGGCATCGTCACCCCGGCCGTGGACTACCTGCGCGCGCTGCAGTTCCGCGTCGAGCTGCAGCGCGAGCTCGACGCGGTGTTCGCCGGCGCCGATCTGCTCGTCGTGCCGACCTGCCCGTCGACCGCCCCGCGCCTGCCCGACGGCACGGTCGTCGTGGACGGGCAGGAGTACCCGCTCTACGCCGCCCAGTCGCGCTCGACGATGCTCGGCAACCTCACCGGCGCACCCGGGCTCGCCGTGCCGACGGGCCTCGCGCCCGACGGCTGCCCGGTCTCGGCGCAGCTCGTGGCCGCGCCGCACCGCGAGGCGCTCGCGTTGTGGGCGGCGCGCGTGTTCCAGGAGCGGACCGCCCACCACCGCGCCCGGCCGACCACAGCACCCCCTTCCGCGCCCTAAACGTCTGACGTATGGTCCTGTGAGGCCAGTCACCACACCATCCACCTCCGGCGCGGCAGCTCCGCTGCGCTGCGTGCCGCAAGGGAGCCCGCCCGTGACGTTGGAGAGCCCCACCCGGACCGCGCTCGCCGGTGAGGTCGCGGCGTTCGCCGCGGGGCTCGACGCCGCGGACATCCCCGACGAGGTCCTCGAGCGGGCGCGGTACCTCGTGCTCGACGCGGTCGGGCTGGCCTTCGCGTCCACCGCCTACCGGTTCCCGCAGGTCGCACGCGACGCGCTGGCGACCTTCGGCGGCGGCGACCACCCGGTGCTCGGCATGCCCGACCGGCTCTCGCCGCGCGACGCCGCGGTGCTGAGCGGCGTGCTCGTGCACGGCATGGACTTCGACGACACCCACATCCCCGCGGTCACCCACGTCTCCGCCGCCGCGCTGCCCGCCGCGATCTCGGCGGCCACCGTCGCCGGGGCGAGCACCCGCGACCTGCTCGCGGCCTACGTCCTGGGCGTCGAGGTGTCCGCGCGCGTCGGGCTGGGCGGGGCCGGCGGGTTCCACGACGTGGGCTTCCACCCGACCGCCGTCGCCGGGGCGTTCGGCGCCGCCGTGGCGGCCGGCAAGCTCTCCGGGCTCGACGCCGCGGGGATCGCGGCGGCCCAGGGCGTCGTCGGGTCGATGTCGGCGGGCCTGCTGGAGTTCCTCGAGGACGGCTCCTGGACCAAGCGGCTGCACCCGGGCTGGGCGGCGATGTCGGGGCTGACCGCGGCGGCGTTCGCCCGCGCGGGCTGGACCGGCCCCGCCGCGGTCTACGAGGGTCGCTTCGGGCTGTACAACACCCATCTCACGGCTCGTGCGTCGCGCCCGGAGGCGGTGGCCGAGGGACTCGGCACGCAGTGGGAGCTGATGCGCACCGCGGTCAAGCCCTACCCGATCTGCCACTTCAACCACGCGTTCGCCGACGCGGCGCTGCTCCTGCGCGCCGAGCACGGCATCGCGCCCGCCGACGTCCGCGCGATCCGCTGCGCGATCCACCCGGTGCCCGGCAAGGTCGTGTGCCAGCCGGCCGCGAACAAGTGGGCGCCGCGCGACGAGTACGACGCCAAGTTCAGCCTGCCGTTCGTGGTGTCGGCGGCCCTGTCGCGCGGGCGGTTCACGCTGGCCGAGCTGGAGGACGACGCCCTCGGCGACCCGGAGATCCTCGCGCTGGCCCGCCGCGTCGAGGTCACCGACGACCACGAGGGCCTGTTCCCCGACGCCTACTCGGGCCGGGTGGAGATCGAGCTCGCCGACGGCCGCGTCGTCGCGCACCGCGAGCAGGTCAACCGCGGCCACGACCGGCGCCCGCTGACCAATGCCGAGATCGCCGAGAAGTTCGCCGAGTCGATCGGGCGGGTGGCCGACGCCGCCACCGCCGACCGCGTGCGCGACGCCGTGCTGGGGCTCGGCGACGACCGCCCCGCCGCCGAGTTCGCGGAGGCCTGTCGCGGTGTCTGAGCAGCAGCGACGGGTGCGCGCCGGGGTCTTCCTGACCCACCAGCAGCCGCCCGGCCGGGACCCGCTCGTCGCCCTCGACGAGCAGCTCTCCCTGGTGCGCACGGCGCGCGACGCGGGGCTGGACTCCGTGTTCGCCGGGCAGCACCACCTCGCCGAGTCGATGGCGCACATCCAGCCGCTGCCGTGGCTCGCGCGCCTCGCGGCCGAGGCCGGCGACATGGCCGTCGGCACCGGCATCCACCTGCTCGCCCTGCACAACCCCGTCGACACCGCCGAGGCCTACGCGGGTCTCGACGTCGTCGCCGGGGGGCGGTCGATCCTCGGCGTCGGGCTGGGCTACCGGCAGGTCGAGTACGACGCGTTCGGGATCCCGCCCGGGGACAAGGTCCGGCGGTTCACCGAGAACCTCCGCATCGTCGAGGGGCTGTGGCGCGGCGAGGCGGTGTCCGCCGACCTGCCGTGGTGCCGCCTCGACGGCGTCCGCGCCACCTTCCGGCCGGCCGCGAGGCCGTCGGAACCGATGCGCCCCCCGATCTGGATGGCGGCCAACTCGGACGGCGCGGTGCGGCGGGCAGCCCGTCTCGCCGACACGTGGATGATCAATCCGCACGCGACCCGGGCCACGATCGCCCGGCAGCTCGAGCTCTTCCACGCCGAGCGGGCGGCGGCCGGGCGCGGTCCGCTGGGCGAGCTCCCGCTGATCCGCGAGGTGTTCTGCGCCCCCACCCGGGAGCAGGCCCTCGAGCTCGCCATGCCGTACCTGGCGAACAAATACGAGGTCTACGCCGACTGGGGCCAGGACCGTGTCATGCCCGGAGCCGAGTCGTTCCGTTCCGGTTACGACGACCTCGCCCACGACCGGTTCGTGGTGGGGTCTCCGGAGGACTGCGCCGCCGCACTCCTCCCGTGGCGCGACGAGCTCGGCGTCGACCACTTCGTGTTCCGCACCGACTGGGCCGGCATGCCGGTCGAGGCGGCGCGGACGTCCCTCGACCTCCTCGCCCGCGAGGTGGTCCCGGCGCTGCGCGCGCTCTCCGTCCCCGTCTCCTGACCCCGCAGGAAGGTGGTCCCGAAGTGGACTTCGGCGTCTTCATCCCGATCGGCAACAACGGCTGGCTCATCTCCGAGAACTCCCCGCAGTACATGCCGACGTGGGAGCTCAACCGCAACGTCGTGCAGGAGGCGGAGCGCCAGGGCTTCGCGTTCGCACTGTCGATGATCAAGCTGCGCGGGTTCGGCGGGAAGACCGAGTTCTGGGACCACAACCTCGAGTCGTTCACGCTGATGGCGGGCCTCGCGGCGGTCACCGACCGGATCAAGCTCTACGCCTCGACCGCCGTGCTCACGCTGCCGCCCGCCCTCGTCGCGCGCATGGCGTCGACCATCGACCAGATCGCGCCCGGGCGCTTCGGTGTCAACATCGTCTCGGGCTGGGCCAAGGGCGAGTACGAGCAGATGGGCCTGTGGCCCGGGGACGACTACTTCGGCTACCGCTACGACTACTCCACCGAGTACGTCAAGATCATGCGGGAGCTGTGGGACACCGGCCGCTGCACCCTCGACGGCCAGTACTTCACGATGGACGACTGCGTGCTCTCGCCCCGTCCGCAGGGCAAGGTCGACGTCGTCTGCGCCGGCCAGTCGGAGCGCGGGATGCGGTTCTGCGCCGAGTACGGCGACTACAACTTCATCCTCTCGCCCGGCGTCAACGACCCCGAGGTGTACCGCCAGCCCACCGAGCGCCTGGCCTCGTTCGCGAAGGAGACCGGCCGGGACGTCCGGTCGCTGCCGCTGTTCATGGCGATCATGGCGGACACCGACGAGGAGGCCCAGGCGAAGTGGCGCTCCTACAACGAGGGCGCCGACGCCGGCGCGCTCGGCTACATGGCCGACGAGGGCGGCCAGGACAAGACGGCCGACGGGTCGGGGACCGCGCGCACGATCAACCTCCCCGAGGGCGCGGTCAACTTCAACATGGCGACGCTCGTCGGGTCGTACGAGACGATCGCGCGGCAGGTCGACGAGGTCGCCAAGATGTCCGGCGTCGCCGGGATGATGTTCACCTTCGACGACTTCGAGAAGGGCGTGCACGACTTCGGCACCAAGGTGAAGCCCCTGCTCGGCTGAGTCGCCGGTGACGGACCCCGTGCCCCTCGCGGGGTCCGTCGCCGGTTCCCCCGCGCCGGCGCCGCGGCGCGCGCGGTGGCGAGATGCTGGCGCGACGGGGTGACACGGCGACCCCGGTGACCGTCGGCATCGTTCACCGATCTGCCGTACGGGTGGACCGATCCGGAGGACGTGACACAGGGCGTCGGAGTCTTACGCTCTTAGCGTGAAGGCGCTGCTCCTGGAGAACATCCATCCGGTCGCTGCGGAGGCGTTGCG
>NZ_JAQZAL010000028.1 GCF_028737205.1 Actinomycetospora lutea
CGCATCCGGTCGCTGCTGCACTGTGGATCTCTTGCACTCTAAATCCGGAAGAGCCGCTTTAGGGTGAGCCTCTTGAGATGAGACGCTGCGTAAGGTGTATTCACGAGGACATACTGCTCAAGCTCCTCTACACTCACCAAGTTCCCCGCAAAGTGGCTCTGCAACTCAAGTCTCAGCGGATAGGTATCAACCTCGACGTCGAAGAGTACGTCTTGGCCCGCGAAGAAGTCAGAGAACTTTTGCCCTCCACCGGGATCGACCCGCCACATCGCGTCCTTCATCACTCGAAGTCCTGTGACGCTGCGGGTCCCGTAGAAGAGGAAGTACCCGGTCTTGCCGTCCTCTCTGATCATCTCAAAGCTGTGCACGTAGGGGAAGCCGCACACACTTCTGAGCTGATCTTGATAGAGGTTGTGCAGGAAGAGCTTCCGGTCTGTACCCGCCAGATCGCGGGCGTTCTTGTAGAGGTCCGTGCCGAACAGCTCGGTCAGGCGATCGTCAATGTTGCCGGCCGCGGCGAAACGATTGACCGTGTTGAAGTCGAAGTAGACGAACAGTTCGCATTGCCGGAACGCAAGCAGGCGCGCCAGCAACGCCATGGGGATGCCCTTAACGCCAAATGGATCGACAAAGGCGAAGGTGGGCGCCAGATTTGCCTTTTGTTGCTCCAGGTACTGGAGCATCTCGCTGGCAACTTCCTCGAAGCTGGAGTTGTTAACGGAGACGCCCACATTATTGGGCCAGGGGCTGTTCTGACGCTGGAACTCCGCAACGATCTCGGCGAGGCTATCGCATCGGTCGGCCTGCATCTCGTTGAAGATAAAGACAAATTGCTTGTTTGACATCTGCGGGAAGTAGTTGTGCTTGAGTAGTGCGTCGAGCGCAATCTGCGGCGACCCCGGTTCGCCTCCTTGGTAGACACCAGGTCCGGCAAAACCGTCGAGAAACACCACACGTTCGTTGTACCTGCTGAGGATGGGAAACCAACCCCCGAGGTAGTACTTCAACAGGTCGTGTTTCGCGCGAGTGTGGGCTGGCAGTTCCCAAGTCGTCGACTTCGGCATCCCGGGAAGAGCCCCCTTGATCAAGTGGTGTGCCGCAATCATATCGGGCATGACGTCGAAGTTGTTACGCGTCCAAACGGACTAGAGGCCGCAAGGAGCACCCAATTGGCGGTGCCCAAGGTCGCGCCCAGGCGCTCATCCGGCCTGATACCGCGCTCCTTGTTCAACCCGCGTCGCCGGCCGCTCGAATAGTGCGCCGGACTCGCGCCATGGCGCTCTTCGACGGTCCGGACCTGCTGCGTCGATCGACGCCAGCTGCGCCGCCCGGACGTTCTCGAGGCTCTCGTGCTTCCGCCTGTCAGTCCCGAGTGTCACCGTGTCGAGCATGGACGTGACCGACGCGGACGTGGCGGCGATCCCGGTAGGCAACATCTGCGTGCCACACGCCGATTTCGTGGCCGTGTGGCGCGCGGCGTCCGACCGGGATCACGAGGACTTCTCCCGCGGTGGCCAGGGCTGGTACGCGGCCGGGGTGGCCACGACGTGCCGGTGGCTCGCGACGGCACCGTCGCGGTTGGCGAACGGCCTGACTGACCCGACGCCGGCGCCAGCGACTCATCGGACGGCCTTGGCGTACGAGGAGTTGATCGAAGCGGAGTTCCTCGCTGCTGAGCGGCTCGCGGAGACGCGCCCAGAGCTCACGCAATCGCGCCCCGGATGGTGTGAGGGGGTCCGGGCGACCTTGCGGTGGGCATGGCGTCGCCAGGGCCCTCCGCCCCTCGACGCCGAGGTCCCGGCCGAACTCTGACCTCGGGCGACTATGTGTCGACCTCGTCGAGGTCCCCGACGTCGTCCGACTCGACGTGGTCGTTCGGCTCGATGGTGTCGTTCGAGGTCTCGACCAGTTCGTCACGGGTTCGCCACTGTGCGAGCTGCTCCGCGCGCTGGTCGGCTTCGGCCTTCGCGTCGGCCTCGTCGCGGGCACGGATCTCGGCCAAGGCCCGGTTGGCCTTCCCGACCGCGGCCGAGGTCTCGTCGGCGGTCGGTACGCGGACGTGGTCCTCGGCGACGGGCCTTGGCTCCGATGACACCACCTCGCGGATGTCGGGTCCAGCCGGCTCGACCTCGGTCGGCTCCTCGGCCTGTTCGTCGTCGGCGTGGACGTCCTCGGCTGTTTCGGCCTCGGCTGGCTCGGCCTTCGCCTGTTCATCGTCGGGCTGCTTCTCTTCGGGAGTCTGCTCGTCGAGGTCGTGTGGTCGATCGGTGACGTCGTCCTCGGTGACGTCGCGGTGGGCCTCGTCGTCAGCGATGGCGGCTCTATGGGCGGCGAGCCATTCGGCGGCGGTGGTGCGCTGCTCGGGTTCGTCGTCGGCGTGACGGGCGGCGAGCTCGGCCTTGGCTCGTTCGGCGGCGGATCGGGTGCCGGCGGTGTGGGCGAGCCACCGGGAACGGGCTTCGTCGACGTCGTTGAGCTCGGCGGCGCGTGCTTCGAGGGTGGAGGCGAGGGTCGCGGTCTGTTCCGCCTCCGCGCTGAGGCGAGTCTGCTCCTCGGGCTCGGTGGCGGCGCCCGCTTCGGCGCGTCGGACCTGGGCGTCGTGCCCGGCGCGGGTGGCGGCTTGGTGGGTGCCGGCGAGCTCGTTGGCGACGTAGCGGGGTGCCCAGGCGGCTTCGCGTTCGTGGGCACGGACGCGGACGCGGAGCTGGCCGTCGGAGAGCTCGAGCTCTTCGCGGTCGATCTCGGGTCGGCCGAGGGCGCGCCAGGCGGAGCGGTAGGCGGCGTAGGCCTCGACCTTGCCCGGCCCAGGTGCGGGGCCGAGGGCGTCCTCGGCGTCGTCGTGGCCGCTGAGTTCGCGCCAGGCGGCGACCGCGCTGGCTCGGTCTTGCCACTGCCCGCGGTCTGCGAGGGATTCGGGGACGGGACCGAGGGCCTCGGTGAGCCAGCGCGGCAGGGTGGCCGCTAGCTGCTGGCCGAGTTCGGCGCTGCGTCGGTCGGCGGCCTGGGCGAGGGAGGTGAGGTAGCGGTCCCAGTCGGCGTGTCCGGTGGCGGGGGTCCAGTCGGCCCAAGTTTGCCCGGTCGGGTCGAAGGTGTGGGCGTCGCGGATGCGGCCGTGGATGACGTTGGTGAGGTTGCGGGCCCCGTCGAGGGGCCGGTCGGCGAGGGCCTCGCGCAGCACGGTGTCGGGGTCGTGGCCGGCGATCTCGGCACGGCGCAGGATGCGGGTGAGCGAGGCGGCGCCGTCCTCGGCGGCGAGTCGTGCGCGGTCGTGGTCGGTGATGGTGCCGGCGGCGGCGAGGGCGTCGAGCCAGCGGCCGGTGCGCTCGGTCGCGGCGAGGTGGGCCGCGTCGGCGAACAGCTCACCAGCGGTGCGGGTGCTGCCGGAGTCAGCCGCGGACTCCGTCGCGGTGGCGAGCGCGGAGGCGGAGTCGGCGTGGTCGTCTCTGGCGATGACGCTGGCGAGAACGGCGACGGGGTCTCGGTGCAGCGAGTGGTCGGTGGTGAGCCCCTGTGCGGGGTCGGTAGGGCCGGTGATCGTGGCGACGTGGGCGGTGTTGGCGTCCCGGCCGCGAGTGAGCCCCACATAGCTTGCAGCGCGGCTGGTTCCAGGTCCTGCAACGAGGTGGCTGGTCTCGACCGTCGCGCCTTGGGTGGCGTGGACGGTGCCGGCGTAGGCCAGGGAGACATCGGCGGCGACGTAGTCGCTCGGCAGCGAGATCGGTTCGCCGAGGACATCCCGACCATTGGGTTCGCGGCCGTGCACGCGCGCGACGGTGAGCCCACCGTCCTCGCTGACGGCGGTGACTCGGTAGGTCTCGCGGTTGATCGGACCCTGCTTGTTCCCCTCGTGGCCCGCCAGCTCCCAGCCGTTCCTGCGTGCGGCGACCAGGTCGCCGACTCCGGCGTAGTTGCCGTCACGTCCGAGGCGGACGCCGTGCTGGTCGACGTAGCCGAGACGGATGAGCTCGCTGCGCAGCGCGGCGGAGAGGCGGTCGGCCTGGTCGTTGGTGTCGACCACGAGCACCGACCGGTGCCCGGCGAGGGTGTCGGCGAGCCAGGCGCGGCTGGCGGAGGCCTCGGCATCCTCGAGGGTGCCGGCGTCGATGAGTCGCCCGTGGCGGTGGTAGTCGCGCAGCACGGTCTCGTCGCCGTCGCGCAGCCGCAGGGATGCGGGTCCTTCCCAATCCTCGCGGAAGCGGCGGGTCTCGGTGAGCTCGTAGCGGGCGCCGGCCTGGGCGAGCAGGTCCATCTCGCCGCCGGCGCCGACGGCGGCGAGCTGGCGGTGGTCGCCGACCAGGAGCAGCTTGGCGTCGGCGGCCTCGACGTGCCCGTAGATCGCGGCCAGTGCCGTGGTGTCGGCCATGGCCGACTCGTCGACCACGACCAGGTCACCGGATCGCAGCCGCCACGTCGCGGCGTCATCGACCTCTCCACCCACAGCGAGGCGGCCCTGGGTGTTGAGCCAGCGCTTCACGTTGCGGGCGTCGAGGCCCTCGTCGGCAAGAACACCAGTAGCGATCTGGCTGCTGGCCAGCCCGACCACTCGGCCCGCAGAGCTGCCCCGCAGCTCCGGGTCGGACCACGCCTTGGCGAGGGTGCCGACGACGAAGCTCTTGCCGGTGCCGGCCGGCCCGACCAGCGTCTCGATCCGCGCGCCGGAGGTGAGCACGCCGCGGACGGCGGCGGCCTGGTCGACGCCGAGCTCGAGGCCGGACTCGCGGAGTTGTCCGAGGAAGCGGTTCGCGACCGTGGTCGGTGTCGCGCTGGCGTCCCCGCGGCGGGTGGCGGCGGTCAGCGCGCGTTCGGTGTGGACGTGCTCGGGAGTGGCGTAGAGCTTCGCGCCGGGGGCGTCGTAGGCCGACCGGCCACTGGTCAGGCGCAGTTCGTCGGGCAGGGCGTCGTCACCAGGGCGGGCGGCGTCCAGTGGGGTGGCGAGGTCGAGTCCCTCGTCGGTGAGCCAGTCCAGCAGCCCGGCGACGTCCTGGCCGTCGGTCAGGCCGAGGGTGTCGGGCAGGGCGTCGTTGATCGCGCGGGTGAGGTCGGCACGGGTCCAGGCGGCCTTGCGCGTTTGCACGTCGGCCAGCGCGGTCTCCAGGACCTCCTTCGGTGACCACTCGCCCGCCACCGGCCGGTCCTCGTCGCGGGCCTTGAGGACCTCGTCGGCAACGGCGCGCAGCCCGCCGGCGACCTCGCCGCGCAGCTGGGTGTCGACCCGGTCGAGGAACTGGCTGCGGGTCTCGCCGTCGTGGGACTTCGCCTTCCGGGTGGCCATGGTGGCCTGCCGGGAGAGCCGGTCGCGCTCGAGGCCGTTGGCGTCGCGGTCGTGGTGGGCCTCGAACTCGGCGATGAGCTCGGCGGCCTTCTCGGTGACCGCCCGGCGCCGCGAGGAGAACAGGTCAGTGACCGTGTCGTCGATGCCGATGACCTCGCGGGCCTTGCCGTCCGGGCGCATGGCCAGCCGGAGCCCGAGCGCGCGGGCGAGGTGCTCCTCGGTGGTGCGCTCGCCGACCGCGGCCGCGGCGGGCCGGAACTTGTGGATCGCGCGCGAGTCCAGAGTGCGCCACTCGTCGTCGGAGTCGCCTGGGGCGCGGTTGAGGATCGGGTTGTGGATGTGCAGCTGCGGGTCGTGATCGCGCGAGTCGTGCTGGAAGAACGACGCCACCACCCAGCCGTGCGCGTCGACCCACCGACCGGCTGCCCCACCGTGATGTCCGACCCGGGCGTAACCGGCCTTGTCCTGCAGATAGGAGAGAGCGGCGTTGTTGCCCGCCCAGATGGCGTCCTCCACGGCCTGGCGGTACTCGCCCCACGCCGCGGCGGCGTCCTCGTCGCCGGCTGCTCGAGCCCTGACTTCCTCGGCTTCGAACGCGGTGTGCAGCACGGTCACGCTCTTCTGAACGCTGAACGTCGCGTCGAGGAAGGCGACGTTGTGCCGAGCCTGCTTGCCCGCCTCGACCCGTAGTTCAGCGCGGCGTTCAGCGGAAGCGTCAGACTCGCGTTCAAGCGCGGTGGCGTACAACTCGTCCTCGGTCGCGTAGCGGCGGCCGGTGTGGCCGAGGGTCGGGACCTCGTCCCACCGGTCCGGGTCGGCGAACCCTTCGTGGCGTGGGTCGAGGAAGCGCTCGTAGAGCCCACGCATGTCCTGGGCGTCGACGAGCCCGCTCAGGCCGAGCTTCTCCGCGCCGGAGCCCCACCAGCGACCCGGAGGTTCGCCGTCGGTGACCGCACCGGTGTAGTAGGACTCGCGGCCCGTCGCGACCTCGTTGAGCAGATATTCCGGCGAGTAGCCGGACGAGACGCTCAGCATCCGGACGACCCGGTGAAGATCGACGGAAGGGTGTCCGAGAGGACGGCGGCGGTAGGCGGCTCTTGCGGGCGGCCGGAGGCCGGCCCGGCCCCTCGGATCGTGATGCCTAGGTGTGCGTCTTCTGATCTTTCCCTTGATCTTTTCGTTCCTGAGTCTTGTTGCTCGTGTCGTGTCGTCTGTTCGGTGTAGTGATCGGTGTCGGGAAGTGGTCTTGGTTCTTGCTCTTCGTCGTGGCTCTGGTTCGTGCTTGTGGTCGCGGTGATCGGTTGCTGAGGGTTCATGGTTGGGCCTCGTCGGTGGGGTCGTTCGTGTTGGTGTTGATCAGACGGAGGGGCAGCGGGCGGTCGCGGAGTGCTTTGAGCGCGGCGGCGGCGGTGCCGCGGGAGACCTCGGCGGCGGTCTCGAGCTCGGTGACCGTTGGCCAGGCGCCGTGGCGCTGGGCGTGGCGCGACGCGGCCGCCTCGGCCCGGTCGCGGGCCGGCGAGGCCGCCGGCCGCGGGGGCAAGACAGCCGATCGGTCGTCGTCGGCGAGCTCGGCGCCCAGCGGCTCCGCGTCCTTGCCGGGCTCGGGCTGAACGACGCCGGGCTGGACGTGCGCCTGTACAGCGGCGGCGTTGAACGATGTCCGGTGAACGGGTTCGGGCTGAACGGCACGGGGGCTCGCGGCGGCGAGCAGGTAGAGCAGGTGCGCGACGACGGCGGCGGCGACGGCGGGCCAGGCGCCGACCCCGAATCGCAGCGCGGGGGCGACCTCGACGGTGGGTCCGCCGGCCAGGTAAGTCGCTTGGGCGAGCCCGGACAGGCCCGCCGCGGTGACGACAACCGTCCACGCGTAGCGGGCCGCTCCGTCGCGCAGGCGCGCGGTGGCGGAGTAGGCGACCAGCGCGAGCCCGTCGGTTATCAGCGGGTAGAGCCAGGCGATCCCAGCCGGCACCCGGGCGGCGACAGCTACCTCGAACAGGCCGTGAGCGGTGGCCACGGCCGCGCCAAGCGCGACCGCCAGCCCGGGCAGCCAGAGCAGGGCGCCCACTCCAGCCTCACGGCGGGAGGTTGCTCCGGGCTCGCCTTCGGAGTCGACGTCGTCCATCGGGTTCAACCCGCGCCATCGTCGTCGGCGCTGCCGTGCTCGAGGGCGCGGTCGGCGGTGTGCCAGCTGGTGAGCTGCTCGCGGCGCGACTGGTCCTGCTCGATGTCCTCGCTGATCTGCCGGTTCGCCCGCAACCCCGCCCGCGCGACCGAAGAGACTTGGCGTGCAGGGGCGGGTGCCGCCGCGTCAGTGCCGCGCGCACTGCGTGCACGGTCGGTGCGTTCGCGAGCAGGGCGACCACGGGCGGCTTTGCGCTCCAGCTCGGCAACTGTGCGGCGCAGGTCGTCGAGGCTTCCGCAGAAGCAGTCGTAGTTCGGCCACAGGACCCCGAGCCGTTCGGTGAGGTAGTCCCACTGGGCGCGCTCCGCGCGCTCGCGCTCGCGGCGCTGCGCGCGGGTCTCCCCCGCCTCGGCGCCGGTCACCGTGACCACCGCCCCTCGCGGCCGGCTGCCCCGTTCGCCGTCCCGTTCGCTGTCCCGCTGGTGGCGCTGTTCGCTGGGCCGTGGAGGTGCGTCCCGATCCCGCCCCGACCACGTGTCTCCTGATCGGGGGTGGGCTCGGGAGGCGCCTGATCGCGCCCGTCGGCCCACCACGCGGCGATCGAGCCGAGCGCGTCGAGACCGGGCACCGGTGTCGCACCGGTCGGGGCCTGGGACCAGCCCGCGCGGGTCTGATGACGTTCCCGCGAGCACGACCCCACCGAAGTCTTGAGCCGGCGCACCACCCCGGGGCGTTGGCGGTCGTGCCAGTCCCCGGCCAACTGCACCGACGCGCCCCGTTCCTCATAGGCGGCACGCCAGGCGTGGGAGAGCCACAGCAGTTCCTCGACGACCTCGGGGTGCCAGAGCCAGCACTCGGGCAGCACCGCGACCCCGTCGGGGTAGCGCAGGAACACCCGGTGCAGCCACCGACACAACCCCTCGAGCAGCTGCGCCGCTGCTGCCGGGTCGGTGGGCGCGGTCACCCACGACGGCGCCACCGTCGGACCCGGGCGGGCGGGGGTGGCGGCCACGGCATCGGCGAGCTGAGCCACCGTGCGGGCCAGGTCGTCGACCCGGGTCGGGGTACCGATCAGCGCGTCGAGCCCGCGGCGGAGCCCGTCGACCTCCCGGGCCAACCCGGCCAGCGCCTCGACCCGCGCGAACTCCCCCTCCCCGCTGCCGGACTGGCTGGTGGGGCGGCGGCTCACCGGAACCACCCCGGCGACCCGTTCTCGCCGCCGTCGCCGTCGCCGCCGGCCTCGGCGGGGGCGGACGCGCGGTCATCCACGTGCCACCGTGCTCGCTGCTCGCGCCTCTGCTCTTCGACGCTCGCGTCGACACCTGCGTTGATACCTGCGTCGCTGCGCAGGTCGGCGCCAGGCGCGAGGCCGGTGAAGGCGTCGCGGGCGGTGAGCCGGGCACGGACGTCCTCGAGCCGGGCCCGCAGGCGATCTCCATCGTCGGAGTCTGGAGCCTGGCCGAAGTCGGTGCTCCGCCGGTAGTGACGGCTGTCGAGGGCGACCTCGTCGACCGGTTCGTCGGGAGCCGCGTCATCGGCGCGGGGCCAGTCGGGGGCCGCGAGGGTGTCGGGCTCGCCGTGCTCGTCGCGCTGGAGCTCGTCGAGCGCGTCGCGCTCGGGGATCGGGGCGAGCTTCTCGAGGGCCTGGAGCCGGTGGTACTCGGCCCAGGCGTAGGGGTCGGAGTCGTGGGCGCGGTCGGAGAGCACCGCGCGCTCCTGCGCGTCCTGCAGCGCGTCCTCGACCGCGGTCAACGGGCGCGACCGCCACCCCGAAGCGGGAGCGGTGTTCTCGCCCAGCCAGGTGGTGCGGGCGGTGGCCTCGTCGTCGGAGGCCGGCTCGCGCCAGTCCGGGTCGCCGTACTCGGCAGCCGGGTTGTAGCTCGTGCTCGCGCCCGGACGGGCGTCGAGGTAGGCCTCGTGCTCGGCCGCGGTCCAACGTTCCGGCCCCGCGGCGCGCGCCTGGTCGCTCAGTGCATGGTCAGGCAAGGCCTGGTCTGCCAGGGCATGGTCGGTAGGGGCTTGGCCGGCCAGGGTGGCGCGCTCGGCGGCGGCCAGGGGGCGGAAGCCTCCCGCGACGGTCGGGTCGAACACGACGTAGCCGTCGCGCTCGGCGATCGCGGCCGCCGTGTCCCAGTCCCCCACGTCCGCCTGGTTCTCCTCGACGGCCTCGTGGTCGGCTGCATGCTCGCCGCGAGCCGAATCCGCCCCAGGGTCGGTCTGGTGCCTGTCGAGGCGGACGACCTGCCCGGTGGCGGGGTCGGTGTAGATGTCGGTGTCCGGGTCGTATCCGGCTACGTCGACTCCGGCGCCTTGGGCGATGCTCTGGGCCCGGTCGGCTCGCTCGGTGAGGGTCAGCTCCCGCCCCGCGTAGCGGCCCCACGCCCACCCGGTGTCGACCAACGCAGGGTCGGCCTTCGCGCGTTCGGCATCAAGATCGTGCGCCGTGGGGATCAGGCCACCAGAACCAACCTCGCCGAGGTCGAGGTCACGCTCGGGGTCGATCTCGAGGGGTTGGAGCGCGGCGTCGAGCTGGCGGCGCCAGGTAGCGGTCTCGGCCGCCAGGGCGTGGTCGTAGTCCTCGCGGACCAGCCCGATGTAGCCGGCGACCTGCGCGGGGACGCTGACCGCCGGGAGACCGTGCGCCCGGCGCTCGGCCTCGTCCCAGGTGGCGTCGAGCTCGCGCAGGGCGCCGGCCTGATCGGCGGGACTACCGGAATGGGCGACCTCGTCGCAGTACTCGGCGCGGGCGATCAGCTCCCGCTCCGAGAGCTGCGCGAGCGGCAGCGTCGGATCAGGCGTCGCCCACGCGACACCCGTCGCATCGGCGCCAGCCGCCGTCGCCGTCGGGCGGTCGGTGGGATCGGTGGGCTCGGTCATGGCGGTCTCTCCTGCAGCAGCGGCGCCTCGTTCGACGTCGGCGTGGTCGTGTGAGGTGGTGTCGTCGCGCTCGTTGTCGGGTTCGGCGGCCCGGTAGCGGGCGTCGTTGAAGGCGACCCCGGCGGCGGCTGCGGCCTGTTCGGCGCGCTCGAGCGCGGCGACGTGCGTGAACTCGGCATCGTCGGGGGTGGTGGCGGTGGCAGCGGCGATGTCGTGCCAGGTGGCGCCCTCGCTGCGGGCGGCGGCCACGGTCTGCCACTGCCACCCGCCCAGCCGACTCGGGAGTTGGTGCTGGGCGGCGAGTGCTTCCATCGCTGACGGGGTCGCTGACGGCGCCTGCTGCTCATCGAGCAGCCCCTGCAGCAGTGCGGCTCGGTCAGAGTCGCCGCTGCTGGCCGCGCGTGCGGCGGCCTGGGCGAGGACGTCCCGGCTGTTCCACGCCTGCCAGGTCGCAAGCAGCCGCTGCAAGCTCGGGGTCGGCTCCCTCGTCGACTCCGAGATCGGCTCCTGGGTGGTCACCGCGGCCACGACCCGGCACGGCTAGGCGACTCGCCGATGACGGGGTCGACGACGGGCTCGACGTCGATCACCAGCGGTACCCGGCCGAACTCCGGCTCCGGGCGCGCAGGCGGTGCCGGTTCCCCTCGCCTGGGGGTGGTGGCGCGGCGCCACAGCGCCCTGAGGCCGACCTCGACCCACGCCCGCCCCCGCCGCCACCGGCCGCGCCACCCGATCGCCTGCACAGGGGCGTGCAGGGCGCGGACGTCGCGGCGGGTCCAGGCCATCCGCGCCCGCCCGATCACCGGAGCGATACCGCGCCGGTAGACCACGACCTTCCCCGCGGGCAGGTTCGCCAGCTGCGCCGGCGCCAGCACCAGCACCTTCCGCACGGTGCGGCTCGCGACGCGGCCGTGGAGGTCGGTGGTGGTGATCCGCTCGTCGCGCTCCCCGGCCAGGGTGGACCAGAACTGCAGGTCGGCCTGGTCGCGGGTGCCGCCGAACAGCAGCACCGAGCCGGTGTTGTTCAGGATCGTGGCGGTCTTGTGCTCCCCGTAGCGGGCGAGCAGCTGAGCGCGGGACTGGAACGGGGCGATGATCGTGACCCCGCGCCCACCCATGTCCGCAGTCCAGTTCTCCAACGGCACCGGCGAGATGAGCGCCGCCTCGTCCAGCGCCAGCAGCAGTGGCGGATCGAGCCGCCCGGCCGGCTTCGCGGTGGCGAGGCGGCGGGCCTCGCGGGCGATGTGCCCGGTCAGCGCACACACCAACGGGCCGGTGTCGGCTTCCTCCGCGCCGAGCAGGAACACCGTCGCCCGCCCGGCGAGCAGAGCCTCGACGTCGAACGGTTGATCGGTCGGCGCCGCGGCGGCTGCCGCGTCGGGATGGTTCAGCCACCCCAGCGCCGGCATGATCGAGTTGGTGATCGAGGTGCGTGTGCGGTCGTTGGTGGTGACGAACTGCTCGGCGGCCTTGCCGAACGTCTCCACCTGACTGCGGCGCAGCAGCGCCGGCACCTCACGTGAGGCGCGGTCGTTGTCGGCCACCCAGCCGAGCACGTCGCGCATCGACCCGCCCCCGAGTGCGGCGGCGTGCAACAGGGCGGCCAGGACCCGGCGGGCCTGGGCGTCCCACCGCTCCGCGTCCCCGTGACTCGCTCGGGAGGTGGCGGCGACCATGTCGGTGGCGCGCTCCATCGCGGTCACCGGGTCGGTGCAACTGGTCAGCGGGTCGAAGCTGATCGTGGAGCGGATACCGCCGAGCCCGACCGGGTTGAACACGAACACCGGCCCCCGGCTGTGCTGCCGGATCGGGGCGCACAGCTCGAGCAGGTCGGTGCGGGTAGAGGTGACGACCGCGGCGCCGGGCGCGTCGAGGACGCGGCCGGCCAGCCAGCCGGTCTTGCCGGTCCTGGGCCCGCCGAAGACCAGGGTCACGTCCTCGACCGAGGACCACACCCGCTGCACCCCGACCCGGCACAGCTCCACCCCCACCGCGGTCGTGGGCACCCCGAGCCGCTCCCGCCGTGACAGCAGCGCCAGCGACGGGCGGACCGTGCCCGCCCGCCGGCGGGTGGCGACCGTGCCAGCATGCCGCGCCACATCCAGGGTCGAAGCGACCCCGGCGCGGCGCCGCGAGCGCGCCGACCAGCGGGAGACGATGGACCGGCTACGCGACCAGCGGTGCCAGCCCACCACCGCGAGCAACACGGCGGCGACGAGCAGCGCCGGCCACGACACGGCCTGCAGCAGCGTCAGCGTCGGCAACAGGGCCAGCAGGCCCGGCACACAGGCCCAGAGCCGGGCGCCCCGCGCCAGCAGCAGCGCGGTCGCGGCGGTCAGCAGCACCAGGATCAGCAGCGTCGCCATCACCGTGACCACCCACCGTGCGTGCTCGACGACCCCGGGAGCTCGAGGCGCTGGCGGAGGTCGGGGGGCTGGGGAAGGTCGGTGGTGTCAGTGAGCCAGTAGCCGCCGCCGGAGTGGGCGAGCTGGAAACGCGTCCCCTCGCCGAGCATGCGGCGCGCCCAGTCCTGGGCGGCGTCATCGGTCAACGGCTCGTCGGTGCGGCCCGCCACCGCGCCGTCGATCAGCAGCGCCCAGGTGATCGGGCCGCCGCACGGCACCTCCCCGAGCCCGACCCCGAGCACCGCCGCGGCGATATCGGCGCGGACCAGCTCCACCCCCAGCAGCAGCGGCAGCGTCGCGTGCACCTGCTCCCCCAGCACCAACACCCCGCTCGCACTGGCCGTTCGCCGGCTACGCATCGCTTCCTCCCTCGTCGCCGTCCTCGTCGTCCTCGCCGTCGCCCGCATGGCGCTGCCAGGCCTCTAGGGCCGCGGCGCGGCGAGCGCAGTCGTGCTCGTGGCCCTGCTCGCGGTCGTCGGGATGCGAGGCGAACGGGCCGCTGTCACGCACCCGCGCCCGGCACGTGGTGCACGTCCACACCGCCGAGACCGACCCACAGCCGGCGTCAGCGCCGGCCGTGGCGCTGGCGCTGGCCGTGGGGGGTGGCGGTCGGTGCTCGATGAGCCACTCCCACGCCGCCTCCTCCCGCGCGCTTCCTTCTTGAGCTGTGGGGAGCTCGAGGGCCTGGCCGACGGCGTCCCAGCTGTGCCCGGCCCCGCGGGCGCGCAGCGCCCACTCCCGCAGCGCGCCCGCCGCGACCTCGGCCACCAGCCGCCCCGCCCGCACTCCGGCCAGCGGATCGGCCAGCACCGGACGCGAGAGCCCGTGGAAGCCCTCGATCGGCTCTTGCTGCTCAGTGGTGTCGAACGCGGTGACCGCGACCCGGCGCACGTGCTCGCGGGTCGACCATGCCGCCTGCTCCCGGCGGCTCACCTCCAGCGCGCTCACCGCGCGCCACCCCCCGCAGTCCTCGTTGGCCGCTCAGCTCGCAGCTCGGCAGGCACGCGGGCGGCCCACCGCGCGATGGTGCGGGCGCTGACCCCGTACTCCCTGGCCACCTCCAGCGGCGACGACCCGGCCTCGAGCAGCGCCAGCCACCGCGGCTTGCGCCGCCCGGCACGCACGGTCGCGTGTTCGCGCTGCGCCCGGGCTCGTCGACGCTCCTGCTCGGTCATCCCGCCCGCGATCCCGTACGGCAACCGCTCGAGCGCCTCAACCAGACACCGCTCCCGCACCGAACAGCCGCGGCACACCGCCTTCGCCGCCTCCACCTGCCGGCCCACCAACGAGTCGCTCGCCGCCGCCCCGCCCCGCCCGTCGTCCAGCACCTGGCCCAGCGTCTGGTCGGTGGCTTCCGGGAAGAACAGCTCCGGGTCGACGCCCCGGCACGCCGCCCATGCCTGCCAGTTCGTGTCAGTCATCGCCGCCCACCAGCTCGTCCACCAAGTGGTCGACCGAGTCGTCACCGCTCTCCGCCGCCCCGTTCCGAGCAGCGGGCGCGACGGCCGACATGCGCTGCGGGCGGGCGGTGGCGTAGCGCAGCGACACCCCGACCTCGTCGACCTCGAGCTCGATCACCTGCCGGCGCTGACCCTCGGCGGTCTCGAACGAGCGCTGCCGCAGCCGCCCGGTCACCACCACCCGGTCGCCCCTGGACAGCGACTCCGCGGCGTGCTCGGCGAGCGCGCCCCACGCCACGGCGCGCAGGAACAGCGCATCCCCGTCGGTCCACTCGCCGGACTGGCGGTCGAAACGCCTCGGCGTCGACGCCACGGTGAACCCCGCTCGGGCTGCGCCGCTGGGCAGATACCGCAGCTCCGGGGCGTCGGTCAGGTTCCCGACGATGGTCAGGGTGGTCTCGTTCATGACTTCTCCTCAATGACTGGTCAGCCGCGCCCGTCGCGCAGCTGGGTGGTTCTGGGTCCCGCCGAAAGGCGGGTGGAGGCGTCCTGGCTGCCTCCACCCCGCGTGCGGGCGCCGCCGGCCGTCGAGGTCTCCGGGGTCAAGGGCCGGACGCAGTCCGGCCGCGCAGCGGCGCCACCGGCGCCCTTGAAGCCGGAGGAACGGCCGGCTCACACTCGGCGGGACACCACGGCGCGGCGTCGCCCCCGGCGACTCGCCCTGCTTCCTCGGCCCCGCGGCCTTGAGCGCCCCGGCCACGGGCGGTCTCTAGCCGTCCGCGGGTGCTCCCGCCGCGCCCTCGAGAGCCGGCGTGGTGGCCTGATCGAGCGCCGACATCAACCCGCCGATCGCTGCCGGTAGCCCCTGCCCGACCGGCGTACCGATGAACAGCACCAGGGCAACGAGGGAGAACACCACCGCGCCGGCGGCGGACCGAGTCTTGGCGCAGATGAACGCGCCCAGGATCGCGAATAAGATCAATAGCCCGACGCTCGACATCAGGAAGCACCCCCTTCGATGGCTCCTGACACAAGTGCGTCGATGACGGGACCGGGGATCAGCCAACGACCCCGGATTCGAACCGCGCGAAGCTCACCGGAGCTGATTGCCCGGTAGACGGTCATCCGCGACATCTTGAGCATCTGCGCGACCTCGGCGACGTCGTAGAACGTCGGTGCCCTCTCACTGCTTCTGATCGACAACGCTGACTCCTCGCTGCGGACGCTGGCCCGAGATGGCGGCGTCTGTGCATCGAGAGTCAGGGAGGGAGTCGATGCCAGTCATCGATCCTTGCTGGTGGCAGGCGGTGGACGCTGAGGCTT
Source organism: Actinomycetospora lutea (assembly GCF_028737205.1). Lineage (GTDB taxonomy): Bacteria > Actinomycetota > Actinomycetes > Mycobacteriales > Pseudonocardiaceae > Actinomycetospora > Actinomycetospora lutea. The sequence continues at coordinate 15,400 of NZ_JAQZAL010000028.1, forward strand.
AAGGGACTTGCTTGTGCGCAAGTGTCATCAGTCGCCGCAAGCCGCGTGCTACGGTTGCTCGTAAGATCTTCCAGATTTGCAGGTGCAAACTATGGCGATCTCGCCCCGCTCACTGGCCCGGATAGCCGAGTCCTCTGGATTCGGCATGGCCGACGTCGCTTTCCTAGCCGGGCTAGACGAGAGCACGGTCTGCCGGCTATGGGACGACCCAGACTGGCTTGACAGGATCAAGGGCCGAACGCTTCAAGCCCTTGTCGGGGCGCTACCTGGGGTCGGTGAGTATGTCCTCGGTTACTCACTCGCCGACCGCCGAAGCCGACTCGCAGACAGGCTCAGCTCGAAGGGCGTGGAAGTCGACACGGCAACCTTCGGGAGACTAGCGAGCGAAAAACGGGTCCCTGAGCAATACCTCAGCAATGCCTTAGAGACCGCAGCATGCGTTCTTGATGGGGACGCCAAGCAGGCGGCCGCTCATCTTGCCAGATTCTGGGGACGCGACCAGGACTATGCGATGGGTGCTGTTTTCGGGTCCACTGCTATCGGAGCCCTACTTGTCGACGCTACCCCTCTGCACGCTGCCGCCCTGGGAATGGCGGTCGAGCTTGGCGAGCGGCCCAATTCGTTCCACGCCATCCTTGCGCAGGCAAACCTCCTCCACCATCTATCACTAAGTACTGGCGAGACGCCGCGAGCACTGCCGCCCGACCTCAACCGCAACACCGCACTTGCCTTCCGTAGCTCCACTATGGGTCGACTCATCTCGACGAACGATCCCGAGATAGCGTTCGCCTACTCACGAAAGGTCGACGAATCACAGCTGCTCAAGATGGTGGAGGAGTGGGCGTTCCCCACTTACTGCCACGACGTGAAGCCGTCGCAAGACTTCTCCCTTCCCCGGTCATTGCTGATGAGACAGACTGCTCCTGAGATCATCCGGGAGATCGAGACCTACAACGATGCGTACCTGCTGTATCTAGCCCTCACAGCCCTACCGACGCTCCTTGGCCGCGACGGCACCTTCGGCTTGAGGCGAGACGAGCTCGGCGCTCGCCTCGCAGCGAGACGGGAACGCGTCGCACTCCCAGAGACGGGCGTAGCCTGCGACGCTATCCTCTCCGAGCTAGGCAAAGACGATCGGGAGCTCGGAGGCACCAAGTTTGACTACGCCTGGTAGCCCGGCGGACACCTACGCCGCCAACGCCGACTTCTGGGTAAAGATCATCCGCGAGCAGCTCGACAGATACCGAACCGAGCTGACCGATGGAAGCGTGTTAGACGCTGTAGGCGATTGCTCCGGCACGCGAGTCTTGGACGGTGGCTGCGGCGAAGGCTATATGTCCCGGTTGCTCGCAGAGCGCGGAGCATCAGTGGTGGGCGTCGACACCTCGGAGACATTGATTGCGTCTGCACGACATCACCCCGACGCCCGCACACTTGGAATCGACTATAAGGTCGCAAACCTGGAGAACCTTCCGGAACCTGATGCGACCTTCGATATCGCCGTGTGCAACCACGTTCTTAGCGACGTGGCCGACCCGGCGTCGGCGTTACGCGAGTTGGGCCGAGTGCTGCGCCCTGGCGGTCGACTGGTCGCCCTGATGCTTCACCCATGCTTCTACACAGCCCACGCTGAGCGCGACGCGTCTGGCAGCATCCCGGTTGCCACGTATTTCTCCGAGCGGCGCGTAGATCAGCCCTTCGTTGTAGCGGGCTTAGAATCCCCCGCTGAGGTCCACATGAACTTTCGCCCGCTCGAGTTCTACTCGCAGGCGATCACTGACGCAGGGTTCCTGATCAGCGGTCTGTCGGAACCGCATCCGCCAGCAGAATGGCTCCGAGAAGTCGCCTGGTGGAAGAAGAACTTCGTAAGACCGCTCTTCTTGCTGATATCGGCGGAGCTTCGGCCTTGAAAATCTAGTCCTCGGACTAGAGGCCGCGACAGCCTTCAGGAGGATTGTTAGTCCTCGGGAAAGGCCGCAGCGCGCTCCGTCGGTGTCCGACGATTCGGCGGTCGGACCCGTCGATCGGCGAGCGCTGTAGCCGCTCGCTGGTCGGCCTCGTTGACGAATGCCGTGTAGATGCGCAGGGTTGTTGACCCCCCGCCGCTATGGCCGAGTCGGCCAGCGACGGTGCGGACGTCGACGCCAGCAGCGATGAGCTCGGTAGCGGAGTAGTGCCGCAAGCTGTGGAGCCGGGTGGCGATCCCGAGCCGCGCTGCAAGGCGGAGGTATCGCTGTGTGACGCTATCCGGCTTGGTGGGCGTGGAGCCGTCGGGCGATGGCGAGAAGACGTAAGCGTCAGGGGCGAGGGAGACGCCGAGTTCGGTTGCACGCTGTTCGCAGCGAGCTCTGTGCTCTTTGAGTACCTCGATGATCTCGAGGTCTAGCGTGACACGTCGGTCCTGGTGGGTCTTGGTGTCCTTCTCCCACACACGACCACCAATCTGTCCGGTGCTTCGTTTGAAGATGGCGACGCCGGCGTGGTCGAGGTCGAGCCGTGACCAGCGCAGGCCGCAAACCTCCCCGCGACGCGAGCCGGTCGTCATGATGAGCCACACGAGCGTGCCCCAGTCGGGATCGGCGTCCCATGCTTCTTTGAGGAGTAGGGCAGCTTCGGCGGGCGTCGGCGGGTCTGGATTCGGCCGCGGTGTGCCGGGTGGCTCGGTCTGATCGACGGGGCTGACCGCGATCCATCCCCAGCGCACAGCACGACCGAAGGCGCCGCTGAGGATCGCGTGGACGACACGAATGCTCCCAGGGGCAAGGGGACGGCAGGTATGCGTCCTACATGCCCTCTCGCACCACCGGCACTCGACCTCGAGATCGCCCTGCGCGACCTTCGCGCACTTGCGGCGGCTGGTGTGCTCGTCGCACGCATGCTGGTGGTCGGTGCGGTGCTGGACGAACACCCGACCGTTGCAGTGATCACGGCACCGACGGAGCTGTGCGTAGAGGCGCTCGATGTGCTCGGCCTTGACCGCTCCGACCTGCCGCTTCCCGAGCTCTGGGCGGATGTGTTTCTCGATCTTGCCGCCGTAGCCAGCTCGAGTCTTGCGGTCGATATCGACGACCTCGAGGTACCGGTCTATGAGCTCATGGACTGTAGCGCCGGTTCGGGGGTTGCGCCGCTCGTCGACCTGGTTCAGCAGACGCGTCCGGACCTTCTCGGCCTCCCGCTCGGTCTCGCGCCGGGTCGCACGTGCCAGCACCGTCTCGCGGAGCCACATCTTCTCGCCGGTGAGTTGGTCGATCCCGGCGTAGACCTTGACCCGCGCCGACCCGCTGGGGAGCCAGCCGATCGAGCCACGCTGGCGGGTCTTCGCGGGGGCCACGAAAGCACCATAGACGGGCTCGAGGTCACGAAGGAGGCCACGAAGGAGGCCACAGAACGAACGAAAGGAGGGCCCTGCCGCACTGCGACAGGGCCCTCACCTGCGGAGCCGCCTTCGGGATTCGAACCCGAGACCTACGCATTACGAGTGCGTTGCTCTGGCCGACTGAGCTAAGGCGGCAGTGCGTGCCAGTGTAGGGCAGGGCTCCACCGCGACGATCGGGCGGGTCTACGCCGCGACCAGCAGCAGGACGCCGAGCCAGACGAGCGCGACGACCTTGGCGCCCTCGAGCGCGATGTAGGCCAGGTGCGCCCGGGAGCGCGGCGGGTCGTCGCCCGCGAGGACGCGGTCGGAACGGCGGTTGAGCACCGGGCGCACGATCGCCAGCTGCACGACGAGCAGCACCACGAGCACCGCGACGAGCACGGCCTGGGCAGCCGGGACGCCGGCGAGCACGACACCGACGATGACGGCGACCGCGAGCACGAGCTCGGCGACGTTGAGCGCCCGGAATACCAGGCGCCCGATGCCGAGGCCGATGACCGTCGTGACCCCGGGCGCGCGGAACTTCAACGGCGCCTCGAGGAACGAGATCGCCAGCACCATGCCGAGCCACACGAAGGTCGCCGCCGTCGCCACTGCCACGTGCCCGTTTGTACTCGGGAACGACGGGGCTCGTCGTGCCGGCAGCGCGGGTCGGTACCGCGCGGTGAGTCAGTCCGGCGGGCAGAGCGCCGGGGGCACGGCGTCGAGGACGATGCCGAAGGTGTCGCGGTAGGTGGCGAGCTGCTCGTCGACCGGGAGCTTCTTCTCGGTGCGCTCGCCGTCGTCCGGGGTCTCGATGAACAGGTCACCGGAGATCGTCACGCGCGCGGTGGGCGTGAGGCGGGATGCGAGCAGGGCCTGGGTGAACGGGGACGTCGGCGAGGTCCGGTGCCACCAGGCCATCGGGACGAAGTCGGCGAGTGACCGCGGGCGCGGGTCGAGGCGGTACTGCGTCCTGCCGTCCCAGACGATGTCGAACTCGCCGTCGGGGGCGTCGCGGACGGTGAAGACGCCGGCGCGGTCCGGCTGCTCGTCGCGGGAGTCCAGGTCGATCGGGCCGACGGCGAAGCGACCGAACCCGACGTCGACGAGGGTGGTGCGGTCGACCACGAGCGCCATGTGGTCGCCGGGGAAGCTGAACCCGTCGTCGGTGGCGACGCGCGCCGAGCAGCGCCACACCTCCCGTCCCAGCGCGCCGAGCAGCCACGCGAAGGCGCCGTTGAGCTCATAGCAGAATCCGCCGCGGCGACGGTCGACGATCTTCTCGACCAGCGCGGGGTCCTCGAGCGGAACGCGGTCGCGCTGGTGCACCGACAGGTTCTCGAAGGGCACGGTCTCGAGATGGCGCGCCATCAGCGCGTCCAGCGGGTCGTCGGCGCCCGCGCCGATCCGCGCCAGGTAGGCCGTCGCGTCCACACACCCGGTATACACGGTGCATGCGCGTTGCCCTGGCCCAGATCCTCGCCACCGATGACCCGTCGGCGAACCTCGAGATCGTCGCCGACCACGCCGCCCTCGCCGCCCAGCAGGGCGCGACGGTCGTGGTGTTCCCCGAGGCGACGATGTGCCGGTTCGGGGTGCCGCTGAAGCCCGTCGCCGAGCCGCTGGACGGCCCGTGGGCGAACGAGGTCCGGCGCATCGCCGAGCGCCACGACGTGCTGATCGTGGCGGGCATGTTCACCCCGACCCCGGACGGCCGGATCACCAACACGCTGCTCGTCACCGGCCGCGGGATCGACACGGCCTACGACAAGATCCACCTCTACGACGCGTTCGGCTTCCGGGAGTCCGACACCGTGGCGCCGGGCTCGAAGCCCACCACGGTGACCGTCGACGGGACGACGCTCGGCCTCGCGACCTGCTACGACATCCGCTACCCGGAGCTCTTCCGCGCTCTCGCCGACCAGGGCGCCACGGTGACGCTGCTGCCGGCGAGCTGGGGCGCCGGGCCCGGCAAGGTCGAGCAGTGGCAGCTCATGGTCCGCGCCCGGGCACTCGACGCGACCACCTTCGTGCTCGCCGCCGACCAGGCCGACCCGACGAGCCGCGGCATCGACCCCGGCAAGGCCCCGCGCGGCGTCGGCCACAGCCTGGCGGCGTCTCCGTTCGGCGTGACGATCGACGAGCTCGGCGCGGAGCCGGGGCTGCTCGTGGTCGATGTCGACCCCGAGCAGATCCCCGAGGTCCGCGCGACCCTGCCGGTCCTCGCGAACCGCAGACTCTAGGCCGGGCGGCTGAGCCAGCTCACGCGCTCCTGGTAGGGCGCGAGGCGGGTGAGCAGCCGGCGGCGCGCGGCCGGGGCGGCCGTCGCCGTGAAGGCGCGGTCGCGGGTCATCCGCGCACGCATGGCACCGGGGTCGAGCACGAGCACCTTCGACGCCTCACGGACGGCGGCGTCGAGTCCGGAGTCGCCGGCGTGGGTGGCTTCGCCGCCGACGCGGTCGGCATAGACCTGCGCGGCGGCGAGGCCGTCGGCGTCGGGTCGGGCGGCCACGACCAGGACGCGTTCGGCGTCGGGGGTCTCGCGGGGGGTGGGGACGGGCAGGGCGGTCGCTGCCGGGGTGCTACCGGCGGCGCGGGTGGTCATCGTGAACTCCCAGATCGTGCGCCTCGGACGGGACGGTCCGGCGACGCTGTTCGTCGTACATATCCATAGACGCATGGCGTGGACTTCGGTGTCCTGTGACGTCAGGCACCGCAGGGCAGGATCCCGGCGAAAAGATCGATCAAGGTGTCGGACGCCTCCTCGGGAAGGAAGTGGCCGGCGCCGGGCACGACGTGCAGTTGCGCTTCCGGCAACGCGTTGCGCAGCGTGGTGCCCACCGTGCGCGGGATCCAGGTGTCCTCGGCGCCCCACACGACGTCGGTCGGCACGGCGATCTCGCCGAGGCGGGCGACGACGTCGCGGGTGTGGTCCTCGGTGAAGCCGGCGACCTGGTCGAGGTAGCGCTGCTGTCCCTCCGGGCCGGCGTAGCGGGCGAGGTAGGCCCACTCCGCGTCGTCGGCGAGGGCGCCGGCCACGGTGGTGCGCAGGTGCGCCGTGATCATCGCGGTGAACAGGTGATGGGGCATCTCCCGGTAGGTGTCGAGGTGCGCCCGGACGTGCTGGGTCGCCCCGGTGACCCACGGCGACAGGACGGCGGCGTCGACGACGACGAGGGCCCGTGCCGGGACGCCGTACACCAGGTGGGCGCGCAGGGTGGTCGCGGCGCCGATGTCGTGCCCGACGAGCACGGGCGCGTCGAGCCCCCAGTGCTCCACGAGCGCGGCCAGTGTGCGGGCGTGCCCGTCGACGGAGGGCTGCTCGCCGGTGGAGTCGCCGTAGGTCGGGAGGTCCCAGAGGTGCACGGGGCGGTGCTGCGCGAGCGCCGGCGCGACGCAGCGCCAGAGGTAGGACCAGGACGGCGTCCCGTGCGTGAGGACGACGGGGACCCCGGGGCGGTCGGCGCCGAGGACGTCGACGGCGATGGTGCCGGTGGGCAGGGCCACGCGGTCGCGCAGCGCCCAGGTCGCGAGATCGGTGGCCACGAGCCCTCCTCGACAGGGTTGTACTATCGGTATGAGCCTTACTCTACGAGGAGTGCGTAAGGGATGCAAGCGGTCTTTGACGATTACGTGGCGGCGGCCGGTCTGGCGACGGAGCTCGTCAACACCGCGCCCGGGGTGTGGCACGGCGAGGACCAGCTCCCGGACGACGCGACGCTGGCCGCCTTCGTCGGTGCATACGGGCTGTCCGGCGACGGCGACCTCGCCGCGGTGCACGAGCTGCGCGACCGGCTGCGCGCCGTGCTCGACCTGCGGGACGAGGAGGCGATCGAGCGCGAGGCGTCCGTGCTCGTCGGGCGGGGGCTCGGCACGGTGGGCCTCGAGCCCGACGAGCGGGGTCGGCTGCAGTGGATCGCGCGGCCGGCGGCGGACGCCACGCTGGCCGACCGGCTCGCCCTGATCGGCGGGGTCGGTGTGCTCGGCGCGCTGCGGACGCTGGGGCCCGAGCGGTTCCGCGACTGCGCGTCGGACACCTGCTCGGGCGTCTTCATCGACACGAGCCGGCCGGGACGGCGGCGCTACTGCATGCCCGACCTCTGCGGCAACCGCGCCAACGTGGCGGCCTACCGCGCGCGGCAGAAGGCGAGCGGGGGCCTTCCTGACGTCCAACGTCAGCAGCGCCCCCCACGCTGACTCACCCCGGGTGCGACGCAGGGTTCAGCGGAGGGTGCCGGCGAGGTCGGCGGCCGCGAGGAGGGCGACGAGCACGGGCACGACGCCCGAGTCGGGGACGTGGTAGGTCCGGCCGTCCTGCTCGACGACGCGGGCGGCGGTCAGCGTCCGCAGATGGTGGTAGAGCTGACCGGAGGAGGAGAGCTCGGCGGCCTCGACCAGCTCGCCCGTCCCCGCCGGCCCCGCGAGCAGGCGGCGCACGAGCGCGAGGCGCACCGGGTGGCCGAGGGCGGCGAGCACCTCGGCGACCGGGCCGGTGGCGAGGCCGAGGGTGGCGGCGGCGTCGTACCCGATCGTCCAGGTGACCGGCCCGCGGTCCTCCTGCAGGCGCACGTCGCCGTGGTAGCCGATCTCACCCGTCTCGCGGCCGGGGTCGACCGGCGCGGGGCCGCCCGCGCGCTCCTCGAGCGCGGCGACGCGTGCCTCGAGGGCGTCGAGGCGCGCGTCGGCGTCGGGACCGGTCATTGCGTCACGCCGCGCAGAGCACACGGGACCGCGCGGCCGGGCCCTCGACCGCCTGGACGAGCAGCCGCAGCTGACCGGTGGCCACCTCGTCGAGGGCCGTGCCCGGCGCGAAGCCCCGCCCGAGCAGCACGCCGATGCCGATCGTGCCGTCGGGCCGGCGCACGCTCAGCGCCATGGTCCCGATGCCCGGGAACGATCCGCCCTTGATCGCGCGGACCTGCCCGTCCGGGCGGGGCGCATCGGGCTCCAGCTCGGCCCGGGCCACGTCCGCCCCCGGCCCGAACGACCCGCTGATCACCGCGCGCCACAGACCGGCGAGCTGCGCCGCCGAGCCCGTCGACGTCGAGCGCGCCCACCGCTCGCTCTCGAGCAGGAACGCCTCGATGTCCTCGGCCCGGGCGGCGAGGCGGCGTCGCGAGTCCTCGCGGTAGGCGGGGTCGGACGCGAAGCGCTGCGCCATCGCGAGCTCCGCGGGGCCCCGGACCGAGCGCGGCGCCGACAGCGGCGGCGCCTCCTGCGGGCGGACCAGGGCGAGCTGCGCGCCGAGCTCGGAGGGCAGGTCGAGGTCGCGCCACCCGCCGCTCGCGGCCGCGCCGACCAGCTCCTGGTCGCCGAGGCGGTCGCGCAGGAGGTCCGCGGCGGCGTTGTCGCTGAACTGCACCATCGCCGCCACCACCTGCTGCAGCGTCACCGTGCGATTCGGGTCGAGCGCACCCTGCAGGCCGTCGCGCGGGATGCCGAGGGCGTCCAGCGCGCCGACGTGCGCTCCGGCGTCGGCGGCGAGGTACCAGTTCTCCCAGTCGCCGACGCGGACCTGCTCGTCGGGACGCAGCCGGCCCTCGGCCACCGCTCGGCCGTAGGCCGCGACGTGCACGACCTTGGCCGCCGACGCGATCGGCATCTGCGCGCCGGGGGCGTGCGAGACGACCGCGCCACGGCCGTCGTCCACCACCAGGCCGACGTCGTCGGGTGTCGCCGCCGTGATGCCCAGCCAGCCCTCGGCCGTCGTCGGATCGGCGGCGGGGGCCGGCGCGCAGTCCGCGGGCCGCGGGGGGTTCGCGGGCACGGACGCCGCCGGCACGGACGCGGGCGCCTGCGCGACGTCCCCGCCCGGCGAGCAGGCGACGGGGACGAGCAGCGCGACGGCGAGGGCCATCACCGTGAATCCGCTTTTCCGAAATTCCGGCATGGCGGGGACGCTAGCCCGTTCGCCGACGCCCGCGCCACCGCGGCGGGCTCAGCCCGCGCGCAGCGCCGTGACGAGCGCGTCGATCGCGATCTCGGGCTTCACGTTCGCGGCCAGGGCGTCGCGGCACGCGAGGATGGCCTCGAGGCGACGCAGGGACGCCTCGGGCGTGCTGTCGCGGGCGGCGTTGCCGATCTCGGTGGCGCGGTCGGGGTGGGTCGACGTGACCGAGGCGCCGACCCCGCGGACGAGGACGTCGCGGTAGTAGCCGGCGAGGTCGACCAGCGCACGGTCGAGGGCGTCGCGCTTGGTGCGGGTCAGCCGCGACTTCTGCTTCTTCTCGAGGTCCTTCTCCGCCGCGCGCGCCGAGCGCTGGGCCTGCGCGGTGCCCTTGCCCGTCCCGCCGGCGCCGAGGGAGACGGCGAGCTCCTCGCGCTCGGCCTCGTCGCGGGAGGCGGCGAGGGCGGCGGCCTCGGTCTCGGCCGCGCCGACCATGGCGTCGGACGCGGCGAAGGCGTCGGCGGGCGAGCGCAGCGCGCGGGGCAGGGCGAGGACGGCGTCGCGCTCCTCGCGCGCCTCGGGCACGCGCGCCAGGCGGCGCGCCCGCCCGATGTGCCCGCCGCAGACCGAGGCCGCCCACGTCGCGTCGGCCTCGGGCACGCCGTCGCGCTCGACGAGCACCGCGGCGATCGCCTCGGGCGCGGGCGAGCGCAGGCGGACCGCGCGGCAGCGCGAGCGGATGGTCACGGAGATGTCGTCGGGGTGCTCCGACGGGCAGCACAGCAGGAACACCGTGCGCTCCGCCGGCTCCTCCACCGACTTGAGCAGCGCGTTCGAGGCCTGCTCGGTGAGCCGGTCGGCGTCCTCGACGATGACGATCTGCCAGCGCGCCGTGGTGGGCCGGCGGGCGGCGACGTCGATGGTGGTCCGCACCTCGCGGACGCTGATCGAGAGGCCCTCGGGGACGATCTCGCGCACGTCGGCGTGGGTGCCGGCCATGACGGTGTGGCACGCGGGGCACTCGCCGCACCCCTGGTACGGGCACTGCAGGGCGGCCGCGAAGGCCCGCGCGGCCACCGAGCGCCCCGAGCCGGGCGGGCCGGTGAAGAGCCAGGCGTGCGTCATCCCCGCCCCGACGCCCTCCTCGGGCGCGCCGTCGTCGAGCTCGTCGGAGAAGCGCACCCGCGCCCCGCGCTCGGCCGCGGCCTGCAGCTCCGCCACCGCGGCGGGCTGACCGACGACCTGCGACCAGACGCTCACGCCGTCGATGATGCCCCACCGGTCCGACGGAGCGGCGCGGACCACCGGGACGTGCCGGCACGCTGCGGCCACGATGTCCGTCCCCGAGGACCTGCGCCGGCTGACCGCCTCCCCGGGCCGGTGGACAACGCTCGACGTCGCGGCGCGCCCCGACGCGGTCGCGGGGCTCGCGGTGCCGGCCACCCCTAGCTCGCGCGGGCGTTCTCCTCGCGCGCCGACAGCACCCGCGCCACCAGCGGGGCGAGCAGCTCGCGCACGCGGGCCGCGACGACGGCGGGGTCGCCGTCGGCGTCGACGCGCAGGTAGCGGGAGGGGTCGGCCGCGGCCATCTCGGTGAGCGTGCGCTGGACCTGCCAGGTGTCGACGATGCCCCCGGTGACCGGCGCCGGGTCGCGGACGCTCGGGTCGCGGTCGAGCAGGACGGTGACGTCGGGGCGCACCGCGCCGGTGGCCCACGCGCCGAGACGCTGCAGGTCGGCGGCGTCGAGCTCGTCGCCGACGCGGGCCAGCGGCGAGTCCAGGAAGCCCTCGATGACGACGACCCGGCCCGCGCGCAGGGCCGGCAGCACCTCGTGGGCGAGCACGTCGGCGCGCACGGCCGCGGCGACCAGCGCCCGCGCGCGCTGCCCGTCGAGCCCGCTCGCGGAGACCGCCGCCGACACCCGCGCGGCGTCGGCGGCGCTGCGGCCGGCGAGCACCACGTCGGCGCCCTGCTCGCCGAGCCAGCGCACGAGGCGCTCGCTCTGCTCGGCGGTGTCGGTGCCCGAGGCGCCCTCGACGGCCACGAGCAGGCCGGGCTCGCCGTGGCGGCTGCGGCGTAGCGCGCGCTTGACGTCGGCGAGGATCGTGCGGTCGCGCCGGTCGTCCATCTGGTGGTAGGCGAGCACGCCGACGGCCGCGGCGACGAGCCCGGCGCCGAAGAGCACGAACCGGGTGCCGTCGACCTGCGAGGTCTGGCCGAACAGCGTCAGCGTCCGCGACTGCACGAGCCCGACCAGCAGCGGCACCACCGACATCGACGCCAGCAGGTCGACCCGCACGATCGACTGCACGAACGCGACGACCCGCCCGCGCACCGCGTCCTCGACCTGCGCGCCGATGATCGTCAGCCCGGTGAGCAGCGCCGTCCCGGCGAAGAAGCCGACGAGCACGACGGTGGCGAGCGCGAGGTAGAGGTGCCAGGCCACGGCGACGGCGAGCAGCGAGGTCCCGGCTCCGACGATCGCCACCCCGAACAGGCGGTGGTGGGGCATCCGCCGGGAGAACCGCGGCACCAGCGCCATGCCGAGCGCGAGCCCGGTGAACAGCGCGATGAACAGCACCGAGTACGCCGCGTCCCCGCCGCCGAGGCTCGTCGCGTAGAGCCGGGCACTGGCGATGACCGCACCGCCGGCCGCGAACGCGCCGACGATGCCGACCACGAGTCCGCGCACCAGCGGCGTCGTCGACACGAACTGCATGCCGTCGCGCAGCATCGCCAGCAGGCCGGGGGCGGCGGCGCGCCGTTCCGCGCTGCGGCCCGAGATCTCGGGGATGCGGAAGGCGACGGTGGCCGCGGTGAGCAGCGCGGCGAGGCCGTTGACGACGAGCGCGAGGTAGACCGTGGTGGTCGGGCTCGGGTGCCAGCCCCCGATGTTGCCCGACTTCGAGATCAGCGCGAACACGCCGGCGGCGCTGATGACCGCGACGCCGTAGGTCATCACCAGGGAGAGCTGGTTGGCCGTCTCGATCTGGTCGGAGCGCTTGAGCAGGTTCGGGACCGACGAGTCCTTGGCCGGGATCCACACCAGCGCGCACAGCTCGATGAGGAACGTCGCGGCGAACAGCCACCACAGCGACCCCACCAGCGGGATCGACAGGAACAGCAGCGCCTTGAGGACGTCGCAGGTGACCATCACCGTGCGGCGGTCGAACTTGTCGGCCAGCACACCGCCCAGCGGGGCCATGAACAGCGCGGGCAGCAGCTTGGTCGCGACGACGCCGCCGAGCGCGAAGCTCTGGGCCTGGTAGCCGGTGGTGAGCTGGGTGGCGAGCGCGGTCAGGGCCAGCAGGGAGAGCCAGTCGCCGAAGCTCGCGACCGCGGTGACCGCCCAGAGCCTGCGGAACGGGCGGATGGCGAGCACGCTGCGGATACGGTGCGTCGCGGACGGCGCGCCGGTCCCCTCGGCAGCGGGCTGCTCGTCGATCGTCGGTCACCCCTCGCGTCTCCCCGACCGTCTCCGCAGGGTAGCCGCGGCGGGCATCCGGGTCGTGAGGTGTCGCTCAGCAGGTGCCGTCGGCCTGCATCTCGCGGATCTCGGCCGCCACCTGGCAGGGGGTCGCGCCGTCCGACCCGAGGGCGAGCCGCTGCAGCAGGGAGCGCAGCTGGTCGCGCTCGGCGGGGTCGAGCGGGGCCAGGAGCTCGTCCTCGGCCTCCCGCAGCCGGCGCTCGAGCTCGCAGCGCCGCGCGCGGCCGGTGTCGGTGAGCAGCACCTGGCGCGCGCGCCGGTCGGCCGGGTCGGGCCGGCGGGCGACGAGGCCGGCGCCCTCGAGCTCGTCGAGCAGATAGGTCATGACCGTCCGGTCGACGCCGAGCGAGCGGGCCAGCGCGAGCTGGGTGCGCGGCGGACCGTCCTCCAGGCCGGCCAGCACGTGGTAGCCGCGCGGCCCACCCGGCAGGTCGGACACCACGTCCTGCGCGGTGCGCAGGTGCGCGCGCGTGACCCGACCCAGGGCCCAGCCCAGGTCGGCCTCGACGCGCGGGGTGGTCATGGACACAGACTAGCGGCCGCCGAGCACGTCTGTTGACAAGAACGTCTGTGCGACAGAACATCTTGGTGACAGCTCGTCCTGCTCCTCCGGAGGACCCCGTGACCCTGTTCCGTCTCGACAGCAGCATCCGCACCGCGGGCTCGGTGAGCCGCGAGGTCGCCGACACGCTCGAGCGGGCCTACCTCGAGCAGCACCCCGGCGGCACCGTCGTGCGCCGCGACCTGCGCACCGATCCCGTGCCCGCCGACGCCTGGCCCACCGCGGCGCTCGCGGGGTTCACGCCCGAGGACCAGCGCAGCGACGACCAGCGCGCCGCCGTCGACCTCGCAGCCCGGCTGGCCGACGAGGTCGAGGAGGCGGACGCGCTGGTCGTCGCCACCCCGCTCTACAACTTCGGGGTGTCGCAGCAGCTCAAGATGTGGATCGACCTGCTCATCACCGACCCCCGGTTCGCCCCGGGAGCCTCGCCGCTGGCCGGCACGCCGGTGACGCTCGTGATCGCGCGCGGCGGCGGCTACGGCGAGGGCACCCCGCGCGCCGGCTGGGACCACGCCACCGGCTGGATCGTGCGCATCCTCGCCGACGTCTGGGGCGGCGACGTCACCCTCGTCGAGGCCGAGCTGACCCTCGCCGACACCGTCCCGGCGATGGCCGAGCTGCGCCCGCTCGCCGACCAGGTGCGCGCCCGCGCCCACGAGCTGGCCGGGGACGCCGGACGCGACATGGCGCGTGCCGGCGCCGCGCGGGTGGCGTGAGCCGGCCGGGACCCGTGTCCCCGGGACACGGGTCCCGGGGCGTCAGCTGGTCGGCGTCCCGCGCTTCGTGCCCGTACCCGACTTCGCGGTGGTCTTCTTCGCGGCGCCGGTCTTCGTGGCCGTCTTCTTCGCGGGCGCCTTCTTGGCCGGGGCCTTCTTGGCCCCCGGCTTGATGCCGTCCTTCGACCGCTTCTCGGCCAGCAGCTCGGCGGCCCGCTCGTCGGTGAGCGTCTCGACGTCGTCGCCCTTGCGCAGCGAGGCGTTCACGCCCGTGCCGTCGGTGACGTAGGGCCCGAACCGGCCGTCCTTGACCACCATCGGCTCACCCGACGCGGGATCCGTGCCGAGCTCCTTGAGCGGCGGCTTGGCCGCGGCCCGGCCCCGCTGCTTGGGCTGGGCGTAGAGCTTCTGGGCCTCCTCCAGCGTCACCGTGAACAGCTTGTCCTCGCTGTCCAGCGACCGGGAGTCCTTGCCCTTCTTGAGGTACGGCCCGTACCGCCCGTTCTGGGCGGTGATCTCCTCGCCCGAGTCCGGGTCCGTGCCGACCACGCGCGGCAGGCTCAACAGCTTCAGCGCGTCCTCGAGGGTGATCTCCGAGAGCGTCATCGACTTGAACAGCGAGCCGGTGCGGGGCTTCTCCTTCACCCCCTCGGGCAGCGACTCGGTGACGTAGGGCCCGAAGCGGCCCTCCTTGGCGAGGATCTCGTGGCCCGACTCCGGGTCGGTGCCCAGCGAGCGGCCCTCCTGCGGGGTCGCGAACAGCTCCTCGGCGAGCGCCAGGTCGAGCTCGTCGGGCGGGAGGTCGTCGGGCAGGTTGGCCCGCTGGGACTTCTCCTCGCCGTCCTCGGTGACGATCCGCTCGAGATAGGGCCCGTACCGGCCGACGCGCACGACCACGTCGCGTCCCTGCTCGTCGGCGAACATCCGCAGCGAGTTGACCTCGCGGGCGTCGATGCCCTCGAGCTTGTCGCCGACGAGCTTCTTGAGCCCGCCCAGGTTCGACATGGACGCCTCGACGCCCTCGCCGTGCGACGTGCTCGACCCGTTGGCAGCCTTGGCACCGTTGCCGTTGCCGTTCGCGCCGAAGTAGAAGTGCGACAGCCACGTCTCGCGCTGCGCGTCGCCGGCCGCGATGGCATCGAGCTCGTCCTCGAGCGCGGCGGTGAAGTCGTAGTCGACGAGGCGACCGAAATGTGCCTCCATCAGTCCGACCACCGCGAACGCGATCCAGCTGGGGACGAGCGCGCTGCCCTTCTTCCAGACGTAGCCGCGCTCCTGGATCGTGTTGATGATCGACGCGTAGGTCGAGGGACGGCCGATGCCGCGCTCCTCGAGCGTCTTGACCAGGCTCGCCTCGGTGTAGCGCGCGGGCGGGTTGGTGCTGTGCCCCGAGGGCTCGAGCTCGTCGGGAGCGACCCGCTCGTCCTTCTCGAGGCGCGGCAGCCGGCTCTCGGCGTCGTCGGCCTGCCCGCCGGCCTCTTCGTCGACGGTCTCGACGTAGGCCCGCAGGAAGCCGGGGAAGGTGATGGTGCGCCCGGACGCGGAGAACGTGCACTCCTCGCCGGTGGCGGCCGAGGCGTGGATCCGGACGGTCATCGTCGTACCCCGCGCGTCGCGCATCTGGCTCGCGATCGTGCGCTGCCAGATCAGCTCGTAGACGCGGAACTCGTCGTTGGAGAGCTCACCGGCGACCTGGCCGGGGGTCCGGAACGACTCCCCCGCCGGCCGGATCGCCTCGTGGGCCTCCTGCGCGTTCTTGACCTTGCGCGTGTACTGGCGCGGCTTCTCGGCGACGTTCTCGGCGCCGTAGAGGTCGCGGGCCTGGCTGCGCGCGGCGTTGATCGCGGTGTCGGACAGCGTCGTGGAGTCCGTGCGCATGTAGGTGATGTAGCCGTTCTCGTACAGGCGCTGCGCGGTGCGCATCGTCCGCTCGGCCGAGAACCGCAGCTTGCGCCCACCCTCCTGCTGGAGCGTGGAGGTCATGAACGGCGCGTAGGGCTTGCGCGTGTACGGCTTCTCCTCGACCGAGGAGACCGTGAAGTCGCGGTCGGCCAGCGCCTCGGCCAGGCGGCGCGCGCTGGCCTCGTCGAGCCGGCGGACGCCCGCTGCGCCCGACTTCTCACTGGCTGTGAGCTGCCCGAGGGAGTCGAAGTCGCGGCCGGTGGCCACCCGCGCGCCGTCGATCTCGACGAGACCGGCCTTGAAGGTCGGCGTGTTGGCGGAGTCCTGCTCCTTGAGGGAGCGCAGGACCGCGTCGATGCCCCAGTAGCCGGCCGACACGAACGCCATCCGCTCGCGCTCGCGCTCGACGATGACCCGGGTCGCGACCGACTGCACCCGGCCCGCCGAGAGCTTCGGCATGACCTTCTTCCACAGCACGGGGCTGACCTCGTAGCCGTAGAGGCGGTCGAGGATGCGCCGGGTCTCCTGCGCGTCGACGAGGTCCTGGTCGAGGTCGCGGGGGTTGGCCGCGGCCGCCTGGATCGCCGACTCGGTGATCTCGTGGAACACCATGCGCCGGACCGGCACCTTGGGCTTGAGCGTCTCGAGCAGGTGCCAGGCGATGGCCTCGCCCTCGCGGTCGCCGTCCGTCGCGAGGTAGAGCTCGTCGACCTCCTTGAGGGCCTCCTTGAGCTCGGTGACCGTCGACTTCTTGTCCGGCGTCACGATGTAGAGCGGCTCGAAGGAGTTGTCGACGTCGACGCCCAGGCGCGCCCACGACTCGCCCTTGTACTTGGCGGGCACGTCGGCGGCGCCGCGGGGAAGGTCGCGGATGTGGCCGCGGCTGGACTCCACGATGTACCGCGAGCCCAGGTAGTCGGCGATCTTGCGGGCCTTCGCCGGGGACTCGACGATCACCAGCCGGCGACCGCCGTCGCCGGCGGGCGTCGCGCCGCCGCGACCGGTCTTCCGGCCGCCGCCCGAGGACTTCGCACCCGACTTCGCGCGCGCGCCGGACCCGGCCGTCGACCCGTTCTGCGTCGGGGTCTCGGCCTCGGTCGTCGCGCTGCGTGCCGTCGTCGAGCCCTTCGTCGGTGCCACGGGCATGCCTCGTCTCGTCGTACTCATGGCGGGTCGCCACTCGCCGCCAGTGTGCCTCACGGTGTCCGCTGCGCCAGGCGCTACCGGTGGTCCGGGGTCGGCACGCGGGTGGTGACAGCTGTCGTCCCCCGGTCCGGCGACCGGGATCCTGGACCGATCGGTGCTGGTCAGCGGACCGTTCGGGTGGTGTGCGCGCCGGTGTCGGCGGGCTCACACCGGCCAGACGCCGTCGGCGAGATCGCGGGGCGGGCGGCCCAGCAGCTCGCCGAGACGACCGTGCCGGCGCCTCCCGACGATACGCAGCACCGGGGTCCTCGCCGCGCCCGCCAGGGTCGCACCGAGGCCCGCGTGACGACTCGCCGTGAGCAGACGGTCACTCGATCCCGGCGCGTCCGGGTCGAGCCCGAGCGTGTACGCCGTCCCGTCGAGCGCGCCGGCGGCCAGCACCCAGAGCCGCAACCGCGGTCCGTCGAGCTCGAACCCCTCGGGAACGCGCTTCATTCCCCCGCCGCGGGTCCAGGCCCGGGCGAGGCCCGCCAGATCGGCCCGGAACGCCGTGCGGACCTCCGGCCGCCCGTCCTCGGTACGCCCGACCTCGGCCGGCACCCCCCGCGCCCGCAGCGCGCAGCACAGCGCCCGCACGCGCCACGCCAGGAGCGGGTCGTCGACGTGGTCAGGGGTGCGAGCGATGCGGCGTCGCTGGCGTGTGACGCCAGGATCGCCACATCCTCGCGGCGGCGACACGCCGGCGTGCTCGGGGTCGGGCTCCGCGTGGTCGTCGGCGTGGCGGCCACCTGCGGCACGAAGCGGAGCGAGAGCTGCCGCGCCGGAGGCGGCGTACTGGCGGTGATCGTCAGGAAACCCGCCCCCTCGGCCCAGGCGCGCGGCGATCTCGTCGGGGTCGAGGTCGAGGTGGGCGAGCTCGTCCGGGTCGAGGGCGGGCCCCTCCACGTCCGCGTCGGGTGCGGGAACGGGGTCGGGCGCGTCGTCGATCGGCGGCTCGTCCTCCTCGACGTCCGCGTCCTCCGGCTCGGGCTCCGGCTCGGGCTCCGGTCCCAGGACGATCGTCAGCCGCGCCGCCGAGCCCCGGCCGAAGAGCTCGGCGCGTCCGGGCCCGCAGAGCAGCCCCTCCAGGTCGCCCAGGGCGCGCGGACGGGCGTCCGCCGACCAGAACGACAGCTGCCCCACGGCCGCGGAGCCTAGAACACGCGTTCGAACCAACGGCGGAACCGCCGCGCCGCACACGGTCCGCAGTCCCATGACCCCGCCGGAGGTCGAGCAGCTCGACGCGATCGGGGCGGCCGCCCTCGACACCACCGGCCCGCTTCCTTGCCGCGTGACGGCGTCGTGCCCCGGTGAGGAACGAGCGAAGGCCCCTCCGGTCGAGTAGATCGACCGAAGGGGCCCTTCACTCAGTACTGCGCCGGACCTCAGGCCTGGGCGGGAGCCGCCGCGTCCTGGTTGGAGTCGGCGATCGCGGTCGAGCGGCGCTTGGACACGTAGATCGCCACCGCGATCCCGATCACCGCGACGACGGCGATGGTGATCCGGACGGCCGGGTTGGCGTCCACGCCGACCGACAGGGCCACGACGGCCGGGGCGATCAGCACCGAGACCAGGTTCATGACCTTGATCAGCGGGTTGATCGACGGGCCGGCGGTGTCCTTGAACGGGTCACCGACGGTGTCACCGATGATCGTCGCCTCGTGGGCGTCGGAGCCCTTGCCGCCGTGGTTGCCGTCCTCGACCAGCTTCTTGGCGTTGTCCCAGGCACCACCGGAGTTGGCGAGGAACACGGCCATCAGCGTGCCCGCGGCGATCGCGCCGCCGAGGTAGCCGGCGAGCGGACCTACGCCCAGGCCGAAGCCGACGGCGATCGGGGCGAGGATCGCGAGCAGACCCGGGGTGGCCAGCTCGCGCAGCGCGTCACGGGTGCAGAGGTCGACGACCTTGCCGTACTCGGGCCGACCCTCACCCTGGCCGCCGCGGTACTGCATGATCCCGGGGATCGAGTTGAACTGGCGGCGCACCTCGTAGACCACGGCGCCCGCGGCGCGGGACACGGCGTTGACCGCGAGACCCGAGAACATGAACACCACGGCCGCGCCGATGACGACGCCGACGAGGATGTTCGGGGCGGTGATGTTGTAGATGTCGCCGAGCGCCTGGCCCGCCTCGCTGTAGGCCTGGGTGATCGCGTCGTTGTACGACCCGAACAGCGCCGTCGCGGCGAGCACCGCGGTGGCGATGGCGATGCCCTTGGTGATCGCCTTCGTGGTGTTCCCGACCGCGTCGAGCTCGGTGAGGATGTCCGCACCGGCGCCCTCGACGTCGCCGGACATCTCGGCGATGCCCTGCGCGTTGTCCGAGACCGGGCCGAAGGTGTCCATGGCGACGATGACGCCGACCGTGGTCAGCAGGCCGGTGCCGGCCAGGGCGACGGCGAACAGCGCGACGAACACCGAGCCCGAGAGCAGGAACGAGCCGTAGACGGCCGCACCGATGACGATCGCGGTGTAGACCGCCGACTCGAAGCCGACCGAGATGCCCGCGAGGATGACCGTCGCTGCACCGGTGAGCGAGCTCGTGCCGACGTCCTTGACCGGCTGGGTCTCGGTGCCGGTGTAGTAGCCGGTCAGCGACAGGATGATGATCGCGAGCACGATGCCGATGACGACGGCGACCGCGGCGATGACCTGCGGGTTGCCGGCGGCGGCGAGGTCGCCGATGCGCTCGGCGTCGACGCCGGGCAGCTCCGCGAAGCTCGAGGGCAGGTAGTAGAACGCCGCGAACGAGCAGGCGATGATCGAGATGATCGCCGAGATGTAGAAGCTGCGGTTGATGGCGCGCAGCGCGTTCTCGCCCTCGCGGGTGCGGGTGATGAACACGCCGACGATGGCGGTGAGGACACCGATCGCCGGGATGATCAGCGGGAACGTCAGGCCCAGCGTGCCGAACGCGACCGAGCCCAGGATGAGCGCGGCGACCAGGGTGACCGCGTAGGACTCGAACAGGTCGGCGGCCATGCCGGCGCAGTCACCGACGTTGTCGCCCACGTTGTCGGCGATCGTCGCGGCGTTGCGGGGGTCGTCCTCGGGGATGTTCTGCTCGACCTTGCCGACGAGGTCGGCGCCGACGTCCGCGGCCTTGGTGAAGATGCCGCCGCCGACACGCATGAACATGGCGAGCAGGGCGGCGCCGAGACCGAAGCCCTCGAGGACGCGCGGGGCCTCCTCGACGAAGATCAGCACGACGATCGCCGCGCCCAGGAGGCCGAGACCGACGGTGGCCATGCCGACCACGCCGCCGGTGCGGAACGCGATCTTGGCGCCCTTGTCGCGCCCGCCCGGCTCGTTGGCCGCGGCGGCGACGCGGATGTTCGCCTGGGTCGCGAGGTTCATGCCCAGCGCGCCGATCGCCATGGAGAACAGGGCGCCGACGACGAAGGCGACCGAGCGTCCGATCAGCTCGCCCGTGCTGCCGGCCGGCAGCGCGAAGAGCACCAGGAAGACCACGACGATGAACGGTGCGAGCGTCTTGAACTGGCGCGTGAGGAACGCACTCGCGCCCTCCTGCACCGCGCGGCCGATGTCACGCATCCCCTGCGTGCCCTCGTCGGCCGCGAGGACCTGCTGGCGCAGGACGACGCCGATGATCAGCGCGATGACGGCCACGACCGCCACCACGACGACCACGATGTTGTCGCCGGCGGAGAACGAGATCCCCGCGGCGAGGACGGACGCTTGCATCCAGCCTCCCGGTTGGCACTTCTGCTCGACGCGCCCGGCCAGGCCTCGCGGCGACCTCGGCGCGTGATGAATCCAGGCCACCGACCCGAGGACACCGGGTGGTGGACAGGTGCCGCAGTGTAGGAGGTGGGCGTCACCTGGTCTCACGGCAGTTCCCCCGGGCGCTGTGAGGTGCGTTTCTTTCACGAACGAGAGCGGGAGTGCGGGGCCTGTGTCAGGGTCGGTGTGCGTGGGCGGCGAACACGGGCTGGTCGACGGGCCCGCCGCGCTGCCCGGGGACACGCGGGGCGCGCACCTGCTGCGCCGGGTGCTCGCCGGCACCCCCTCCGGCGAGAGCCCGTTGACCCACGCCGAGATCGTCCCCGCCCGCGACGGGCGCACTGCCGGCTGGCCCGACTGGGTCCCCGAGACCGTGCGCGCCCCGTTCCTCGCCCGCGGCGTCGAGCGCCCGTGGGGGCACCAGGCGGCCGCCGCCGAGCACGCGTGGGCCGGCGAGCACGTCGTCGTCTCGACCGGCACGGCCTCGGGGAAGTCGCTGGCCTACCAGCTGCCGGTGCTGTCGTCGCTGCACACGGACCCGCGGGCCACCGCGCTGTACCTCTCGCCGACCAAGGCGCTGGGCGCCGACCAGCTGCGCACCGTCCACGATCTGCGCGTCGAGGGCGTGCGTGCCGCGTCCTACGACGGGGACACCCCGATCCCCGAGCGCGACTGGGTGCGCCAGCACGCCAACTGGGTGTTCACGAACCCCGACATGCTCCACCGCGGGGTCCTGCCGCGGCACGGACGCTGGACGACGTTCCTGCGGCGCCTGCGCTACGTCGTGATCGACGAGTGCCACACCTACCGCGGCCTCTTCGGCTCGCACGTGGCGCTGCTCGTGCGCCGGCTGCGGCGGGTCTGCGCGCGGTACGGCGCGCACCCGACCTTCGTCCTCGCGTCCGCGACGGTCTCCGAGCCCGCCGTCTCGGCCTCGGTGCTGACCGGTCTGGACGTGGTGGAAGTCACCGACGACGGCTCGCCGCGCGGAGCCCGGGCGGTCGCGCTGTGGGAGCCGCCGCTGCTCGAGGAGATCACCGGCGAGAACGGCGCGCCGGTGCGGCGCTCGGCGGGCGCGGAGACCGCGCGCATGCTCGCCGACCTCGTGCTCGAGGGCGCCCGGTCGCTGGCGTTCGTCCGCTCGCGGCGCGGGGCCGAGCTGACGGCGCTCGGGGCGCGCCGGGTCCTGGCGGAGGTGGATCCGCAGCTCGCCGCCCAGGTCGCGGCGTACCGGGCGGGCTACCTCCCCGAGGAGCGGCGCGAGCTGGAGCAGGCACTGCTGACCGGTGCGCTGCGGGGCGTCGCGACCACCAACGCGCTCGAGCTCGGGGTCGACATCGCGGGCCTGGACGCCGTCGTCGTCGCGGGGTTCCCGGGCACGCGGGCGTCGTTCTGGCAGCAGGCCGGACGCGCCGGGCGCTCGGGCGACGACGCGCTCGTCGTGCTCGTCGCCCGCGACGACCCGCTCGACACCTACCTCGTGCACCACCCCCGGGCGATGCTCGGCGCGCCCCTGGAGCGCTGCGTGCTCGACCCGACCAACCCCTACGTGCTCGCGCCCCACCTGGCCTGCGCGGCGTCGGAGATCCCGCTGACGCGGGACGACGTGTCGGCGCTGGGGTGCGATGCGGCGCTCGCGGTGGTCGACGACCTCGTCGCCGAGGGGCTGCTGCGCCGGCGCCGGGGTGGCTGGTTCTGGTCGCACCCCACCGACCGGCCGCACGCCGGGGTCGACATCCGGGGCAGCGGCGGCGAGCAGGTCGTGCTCGTCGAGTCGGACACCGGGCGGATGCTCGGCACCGTCGACCCCGGTACCGCGCCGGCGACCGTCCACCCCGGCGCGGTGCACCTGCACCAGGGCGAGAGCTACGTGGTCGACGCCCTCGACCTCGACGAGGGCCTGGCCCACGTGCACGCCGAGGACCCGGAGTGGACGACCCAGGCCCGCACCGTGATCGACATCTCGGTCGAGGAGACCGAGCAGTGCGCGGGGTACGGCGAGCTGCAGGTCTGCCTGGGCTCGGTGGAGGTCACCGAGCAGGTGGTGGGCTACCTGCGCAAGCTCCCCACGGGGCGCGTGCTCGACTCGAACCCGCTGGACATGCCCGCGCGGTCCCTGCGGACGCGCGCGGTCTGGTACACGCTGACCGAGTCCGCGCTGCTGGCGGCAGGTCTGGTGCCGGCGCGCTGGCCCGGCGCCCTGCACGCCGCCGAGCACGCGGCGATCGGGCTGCTCCCGCTGGTGGCGACCTGCGACCGCTGGGACATCGGCGGCGTCTCGACCGCGCTGCACCCCGACACCGGGCACCCGACGGTGTTCGTGCACGACGGCCACCCCGGCGGCGCAGGCTTCGCCGACCGGGCCCACGAGGCCCTGCGGGAGTGGCTCACGGCCACCCGGGCCGCGATCTCGGACTGCGAGTGTCCCTCGGGGTGCCCGTCCTGCGTGCAGTCGCCCAAGTGCGGGAACGGCAACGACCCGCTCGACAAGTCCGGCGCGATCCTCGTCCTCGACGCGGTGCTGGGGCGGCTGGGCGCCGGACCGGACTGACGTTGGCTCCGCCGCGGGTCGGGGGATCTCCGGCCCGACCCGCGGCGAGGTCTGGAGCGCCGCAGGCCGGGGAGGGGGCTCGACCCGGCCTGCGGCGCCGTATGGGGCGGCGGTGGGCGCGCGACGCGGTCGCGGGCGGCCCACCGCCGCGGGGTCCTCCCGGACCCGACCGCGTCGGTCGCGACGGGTGCACCGGCGCGTCGGCGTGCGGTTCGGGTGGGGCGGCGGGCGCGGCCTGCTCGGCCTCGCGGATCCGGCGGCGCCCCGAGGGGACCCGAAGTGTGGAGTTGTGGTCGGTGCTGCCGTCGCTAGGAGCGGACCCCGGTGGCGACGGTGGCGAGGCGGTAGGTCGACCCGCCGCCGGCGACGGCCGGGCGCTGGGCGACGGCCTCGACCAGCGCGTCCTGGACGCGGAACGGGTCGGGCAGGTTCCAGCCGCACGCGGCGGGCCGGACCCGCCAGTGCGCCGACCCCTGCGGGTGGGTGGAGGGCGGCGCCACGAACCAGCTGCCGCGACCGTGGAGCACGATGCCGGCGCGCTCGGCGAGGTCGGGGCGCAGGGGCTCGCCGGCGAGGACCGGGAACAGCCACTCCCCGGTCGGGGTGGCCGCGATCGGCACCGGGACGCCGACCGCGCGCAGCACGGCGGCGGCGCGACGCCCGACGGTGGCGGGGACCTCGAGCACGTCGAACGTCAGCCCGGTGGGCAGGAGGATCGAGTAGGGCAGGCCGGACCACCAGTCGGCGATCTGGTCGCAGTCGGTCGACGCCTTGCGCGCCCAGTCGTCGAGCACCGGGCACGGCCCGTCCTGGGAGGCGTCCGGGCAACCGCTCCAGACCTCGCCCTGCGGGAACGTGCCCGGGACGACGGCCCAGCCGTGGTCGGCGAGCACCATGGCCTCAGCGCGGAGCTCCGTGCCGTAGACGGCTCGATAGCTGTCCCACCACTGCATCGGCTTCCTCCTGGACCGGTTCCTGCTCCCGGCGTGCTGTGACCAGTAACGGCCCGCACACGTCACTTCGCCACCCGTCATCGCCCATCGGCCGTGATCACACGCCGAGCGTGACGGTCGGCCCCGTTCAGCGGGCGAGCGCGCTACGGGCAGCGGGCCCGTGCCCGATCGCCCACCCGGTCCGCCGCTCACCCGGGGCCGCCCTCCGCTCGTCCCGGCCCGTTCACCTCCCGGTCGCCACGGGTCACCACCGAGGGACCGGACGGGGGCCCGCCGAGCGCCACCGGACCCGCCCGGGCTCGCCCGGTCGCCTCACCGGACACGCTCGGCAGGCAGGCGCACCGCGCCGCCGTGATCACTCTCACCGTCCAGCCCTCGACGGCGCAGTCCACGAGCCGCGCGCCGTTGCCCGCCGCGATCTCCCGGGACCGCTCACAGGCCACATCGGCCCCGCGTACGGCCTCGCGGGCACCGGCGAGCGCAGCGAGATCGGCGGCGGATTCGGCCCGGTGCCGGGCGAGCGTGGCCGCGCCCACCTGCAGGCCCAGGCCCAGCAGGCACACGAGGACGCCCACCGCGGCCGCCGCCAGCACCGTGGCCGACCCGGCGTCGTCGACCGCTCGTCGACCGCCCGCCGTGCCGCTCACCGCGCACCCCCGCCGCCGCCGCTCACCGCGGGTCCGGAGGCCGGTCCGGAGGCCGACGCCGGGTCCGTCCCGGCGTCGACCTCCGGCGGCTCGCCGGGGAGCGGATCGGGGCCCTCGGCCGGCGCCACCGGCGAGGGTTCGCGGGACGCCAGCGCCTCCGCGCCGACGCGCACGCCCGGCAGCGCCGAGCCCAGCGGCACGGCGCGGACACGGGCCACCACGTCGTCGCCCCGGACGTCGACGACGACCTCCGCGCCGCCGGGGAGCAGCCGCTGCGCCGCGAGCCGGGCGCCGTCCTCGTCGCCGCGCGCCGCGAACCGGGCCGCCTCGGTGGCGGCGTCGACGCAGCGCAGCTGGAGCACCACCGCCCCCATCGCCGCGAGGACCACGCCCAGCACCACGACGAGCGTGCCGACCGCGAACGCGGCCTCGACGGTGACCGAGCCGGTGTCGTCGCTCAGAAGGTGCTGGTGAGCGCCCGCTGCACGATCCCGGTGAGGGCGCCGACGATCGATTCGCCGGTGACGACCTGGTAGAGGATCGCGCCGAAGGCCGCGGCGGCCACGGTGCCGATCGCGTACTCGGCCGTCGACATCCCGGCGTCGTCGTCGCGCAGGTGCGCCAGGCGGTCCCGCAGGCGAGATCGTGCGGTCGGTGCGGTCGGTGCGGTCGGTGCGGTCATGGGGTTCTCCTCTCCTCCCACGCCCCGGCGGGGCGGGCGGCCTCATCGCTGCTCCAGCAGCGGTCCGGCGAGCCCCACGACCACCGGGACAATGCCCAGGGCCAGGAACGCCGGCAGGAAGCACAGGCCGAGCGGCCCGGTGACGAGCACGCCCGCGCGCTCAGCGCGTGCCTCGACGGCGTCGGCGGCTTCGGCGCGCAGATCGGCGGCGACGGCCTCGACGACGTCGGCGACCGCGGCTCCGCTGCGCGACGACCGACGTGCCGCGCGGGCGAGGCGCACGGTGTCCGGCACCTCGAGCGCGGGCGCCCAGGCCGCGGCCGGGTCGGCGCCCAGCGCGACGAGGTCGGCCACGCGGCCCAGAGCCTCGCCGGCGGCCGCGGGCAGCACCGGCACGACGGCCCGGGCCGCGCGATCGAGCGAGAGCCCGGCGCGCAGGCAGGCTGCGAGCTGGTCCCACGCCCCCGCGAGCGCCAGCGGGTCGGGGCGCGGGCGGGCCCGGTGCGCCCGCCAGCGGGGCAGCAGGGCGACCACGGCGACGCCGGCCGCGAGCACGAACACACCGGCAATGCCGGCCCCGGCCGCCAGCGCGGCGAGGCCCACCGCGGCGAGCGCGAGACCGGGCACCAGGCCCTCCCGGGCCGCGCGCCGTGCCGGGGCTGGCGGCGCCGTCCGGCAGTGGGCCGCGACCGGGCCCGGCGCCACCACGAGCGCGGCGGCCAGGGACACCAGGGCGAAGGCCACCCCGACCGGGACGCTCACCGGGTCACCCCGGCGACGATCCGCTCGGTCCACGCGAGTCCGGCGCACACCAGCCCGACCCCGACCACGAGCAGCCCCTGGCCGACGAGCCCGCCGGTGAGCACCGCCCACGGCCGCGCGCCGATGCCCTCCCCGAGCAGCAGCCCGAGCACCGGAAGCCCGGCCAGCACCGCGGCGGTCGCGCGCGGCCCCGCCAGGCGCGCCCGCAGCCCGCCGGCCATCCGTGCGCGGGCGCGCAGGTCGTGCGCCACGGCGCCGGCGGGCCCGGCGAGCGCGATGCCGTGGCGGTCGGCGAGCGCCCAGGCCCCGGCGAGGCGGTCGAGGTGCGCCCCGAGGGCCGGTTCCCGTGTCCGCGCGGCGCGCAGGGCGGCGGGGACGTCGCCGCCCAGGTGGGCCGTGGCCCCGAGCAGCGTCATCACGCGTGCCGCGGCGGGATGCGCGTCCGCGCCCGCCGACGCGGCCGCGGTGGCGGGCGGCGCACCGGCGCGGATCTCCGCGGCGAACGAGGACAGGGCCTCGGCGAGCGCGCCGGTGGCGGCGGTGCGCTCGCGCTCGGCACCCGCGGCCGCCCGGTGCCGGGACAGGGTCGCGGCGAGCACGACCGCGGCGAGCGCCCCTCCGACGCCGGCGACGCCGAGCCCGAGGACGGCCGCTCCGGGCAGCAGGACGGCACGGCGGCGCAGGAGTCCCGACAGCGCGGGCCGGCCCCGGCGGGGCGTCGCGGGGGTCGCGAGGCGCCGCGCCGCGCTCGGGGCCGGCCAGGTCGCGAGCGCCGCGGCGACGAGCGCCAGGACCACGCTCACGCCGGCTCCCGGTGCAGCACGGCGACACCGGCGGCCACGGACACGGCTCGCGGCGGCCGCGCGGGGGCGAGCACCGGTGCCGCGGGGTCGGGCGGCTCCGGCGGGCCCTGCGGGTCGGGCGCGTCCTCCCACGGCGGCGCGACCCCGCGCTCGCGCAGCATCGCCGCGAGGTCGGCGCGCCCGACCGCCCAGCCGTCGCCGCGGGTCCAGGCCGGCACGACGACGACCTCGCCGGCCCCGTCGCGGCGGCGCAGGATGCCGACGGCGTCGAGGGTCCGCGCGCCGTCGCGTCCGCGCCGCACCTGGAGGACCACCTGCACGGCCGCGGCGAGCTGGCTGTGCAGGGCGGCCGGACCGAGCCCGCCGAGCGCCGCGAGGGCCTCCAGGCGGGCGGGCACCTCGCGCGGGGCGTTGGCGTGCACCGTGCCCGCCCCGCCGTCGTGGCCGGTGTTGAGGGCCGCGAGCAGCTCGACGACCTCGCCGCCGCGCACCTCGCCGACGACGAGCCGGTCGGGGCGCATCCGCAGCGCCTGGCGCACGAGGTCGCGCAGGAGCACCTGGCCGGCGCCCTCGACGTTCGCCGGGCGCGACACCATCCGCACGACGTGGGGGTGGACGGGCCGCAGCTCCTCGGCGTCCTCGACGCACACGATGCGCTCGCTGGGCGCGACCTCGCCGAGCAGCGCCGAGAGCAGCGTGGTCTTGCCCGACCCGGTCCCGCCCACCACGAGGAAGGCGAGCCGCGCGGCCACCACCGCGCGCAGCAGGGCCGCGCCGTCGGCGTCGAGGGTGCCCGTGGCCGCGAGGGTCGCGAGGTCGTGGCGGGCCGGGCGGAGCACGCGCAGCGACACGCACGTGCCGTCCGCCGCGACCGGCGCGAGCACCGCGTGCAGCCGCACGCCCGAGCCCGGCAGGCGGGCGTCGACGTACGGGCTGGCGTCGTCGAGGCGCCGGCCCGCGGCGCTCGCGAGGCGCTGGGCCAGGCGGCGCACGGCGTCCTCGTCGGGGAAGGAGACCGCGGTGCGCTCGAGGCCGGCGCCGCGGTCGACCCACACCGCGTCCGGCGCGGTGACGAGCACGTCGGAGGTGCCCGGCTCGCGCAGGAGGTCCTCGAGCGGCCCGGCCCCGACCAGCTCGCGCTGCAGGCCGCGCACGGCCGTGAGGACGTCGGCGTCGCCGACGACCCCTCGGGCCTCGGCGCGCACCGCGGCGGCGAGCTCGCCCACGCCGGCCTGCCCGCCCGAGGTCACCAGGCGGGTCCGGACGCGGTCGACCAGCGCGGTCGGCGCGGACCCGGGCGCGGTGCTCATGCCGCCCGCCCCCGCTCGGCGACGGCCTCGAGCGCGTCGAGGACGGCCTCCGCGGCGTCCTGCAGCGGCCCGCGGCGCAGGCCGGGCACCTTGCCCTGGTCGAGCGCCCGGCCCAGGCCGGGCTCCTGGTCCACGGAGGCGAGCACGGCGAGGCCGAGGGCGTTCGCCACGTCGTCGGCGTCGAGCCCGCCCGGCGCGGGCCCGCGGACCACCAGGCGCAGCACCGCCCCGCGCTCGGCCAGCGGCTCGACGACACGGCCGGCCGCGGCGACGGCACGGACCTCGGCCGGCACCACCACGACGACCAGGTCGGCGACGTCGGCGACGGCCAGTGCGGTGTCGGTGGGGTGGCGCGGGAGGTCGCACACCACGACCTCGCCGCCCCGCCGCCCCGCCTCGACCACGGCGACGGCCGCGCCGGGGTCCGGACCCGTGCCCGCCCGGTCGCACGCCAGCACCGTGAGCACCCCGTCGGGAGACGGGAGCGCCTCGTGCAGCGACGCGGCCGCCACCCGGCCGCCGCCCCCGCCGCCGAGCGCGAGCCCGCTCCAGCGCAGGCCCTCGAGCTCCTCGGCGCCGGCGAGGAGGTCGAGACCCCCGCCGAGCGGGTCGCAGTCGACGAGCAGCACCCGCGTGCCCCGGGTCCGGGCACATGCCGCGACGGCGACCGCGAGCACCGAGGCCCCGGCGCCGCCGCGCCCGCCGACCACCGCGACCACCCGCCCGGGCGGCGCGTCGTCGCGGGGCCCGGTGTCGGCGAGCTCGGCGACCAGCCACTCCTCGCCCTCGGGCAGCGAGACGACGTGCTCGGCGCCCACCCCGACCGCGTGCTCCCACAGCGAGCCCGGCGGATCGCCCCGGCACAGCAGCACCACGCCGTCGCGGCGCCCGAGCCGCAGCGGGCCGACGGCACGCGCGGCGGCCTCGTCGACCAGCACCAGCGCGGCGGTGTGCCACCGGCGCCGCAGGCCCGCCGCGTCGGGCACCCGTTCGAGCTCGGCCTCCGCGGCGGCCGCGAGCCGCACGACCTCGTCGAGGAGCTCCTCGTCGTCGGTCATCACGACCACGCGCCGCTCGGCCGTGCCACCCCTCGCCGCCCTCGCCGTCATCGCCCGTGTCCTCCCCGCTCGTCGCCTGACGAGGAGCACGCTGCCGCGCGGCGGGCCGGCGCCGTGAGCGTCGGGATCCGGCCTGTGGACGGCGGGCCGGGGTGGGGATGGCCGCGCCGCGCGGTGGGCCGCGACCTGCGGCCGGACGCCCCAACCGGGGCGGCCGTCCGGTGCCTACGCGGCCGCCGCGTCCGCGATGCCGAGCCCCTCGCGGGCCCCGACCTGCCAGGCCCGGGCGCAGTGGGCGAACCAGCGCGCGAGCCCGTCCGGCTCGCCGGTGGCGAAGGCCGCCACCGAGGCGCGGTACTCGTCGGCGGCGCGGTAGTGCCCGACCTCGGGGACGGCGAGGCCCTTGGGGTCGAGGCCCGTCGCGACGGCGGTGAGCCGGGCCGCGGCGCGTGCGACGACACCGGTCGCGGTCGGGAACGGCGCGAGGGCGAGCAGCTCGCCGTGCACGACGGCGACGAGGACGGGCGCGGGCACCGACGTCCCGCCCGTGACGAGCCCGGCGAGGGCGTCGAGGCGCTCGCCGACACCGGCGTCGAGGCGGGGCCGGCCGAGGTCGTCGTCGGTCACCCCCGGCAGGTCGGCGGCGGCGAGCACGTGCAGCCGCGCGAGCGCCTGCCGCGGGGCCGAGCGCCACGCCGACAGCAGCCCCCCGAGGGCCTCCGCGACGCGCAGGGAGCCGGCGAGCACAGGGTCGTCGACCGGTCCGTCGGCCGGCAGCTCGGCGGAGCCGCCGTCGAGGCTCGCCGACGCCCGGGCCGCCCGGACCGAGGCCTCGGCCGCGGTGGCGGGCCAGCCGCGGCGGTTCGCGCGGTGGTTGTGCACCGTCGTCAGCGCCTCGCGGACGGCGGCGGCGTCGTCGGCGACGCCGGGCAGGCGGGTCAGGGGCTCCAGCGGGTCGGCCACGACGGACCATGGTTGCAGGACGGACCCGACGGCCCACGTCACAGCTCATCCCGTACGTCCGAACGGCCGTCCTGGCAACCGCCGAACGGACCTGTATCGGTCCGGTCAATCGCTTCGGATTATCCCGATCGCGAATGCGGGCAGCCCCGGGCCCACGTGACCCGCAGCACAGCCGACGGAGTGGAGCCCCCATGTCCAGCACGACCGAGATGCGCGACGAGCGCACCACGAGGACGACGCCGGAACGCGCTCCCGCACCCGCAGACCCGACCCAGAGCATCGCCGACCCCGGACCCCTCGGCCTGGCCGCCTTCGCGCTGACCACCTTCGTGCTCAGCCTCTTCAACGCCGGGCTGGCCCCCGAGTCCCTGGAGCCCGCCGTCCTGCCGCTGGCCCTGTTCTACGGCGGGATCGCACAGTTCGTCGCCGGGTTGTGGGAGTTCCGCAAGGCGAACACGTTCGGCGCCACCGCGTTCTGCTCCTACGGCGCCTTCTGGCTCGCCTTCGCCGCCTACGTCCAGGTCATCGAGCCGGAGATGCAGGCCAAGGGCGTCCCCGAGGCCGGGATCACCACCGCCACCGGCCTCTTCCTCGTCGGCTGGGCCATCTTCACGCTCTACATGCTGATCGCGTCGCTGCGCACCACGGGCGCGCTGGTCGGCGTGTTCGCCACGCTGTTCCTGACGTTCGCGCTGCTCGCCGTCGGCGACCTCACCGGCGCCGACGCGATCGCCACCGTGGGCGGCTTCGTGGGCCTGCTGTCCGCGCTGATCGCCTGGTACGCCTCCGCCGCCGTGGTCACCAACGCCACGTGGGGCCGCACGGTGCTGCCGGTGGGCCCGCGCAGCTGAGCGGGCATCCTGCCGGTGTGCCGCCGGCGGAACCCTCGAGCACCGACGTCGCGGGTGATCTCCGGATCACCCGCGACGTCGTGTTTCCCGCGGCCTCGCTGCAGTGGCGCTTCTCCCGCGCGGGCGGACCCGGCGGGCAGGGCGTCAACACCACCGACTCGCGCGTGGAGCTCTCGGTCGACCTGCGGGAGGCACCGCTGCGCGACGCCGACCGCGACCGGCTGCTCGCGCGTCTCGCCGGCCGTCTCCACGACGGCGTCCTGACCGTCGTCGCCGCCGACGACCGCTCCCAGCGCCGCAACCGGCGCTCCGCCCGCGATCGTCTCGCCGCCCTGGTCCGCGACGCGCTGGCCCCCGACCCGCCCGACCGCCGCCCCACCGGGCCGTCCCGCGCGGCGCGCCGCCGCCGCCTCGAGAGCAAGCGCCGACAGGGCGCGGTGAAGGCGCTGCGCCGGCGCCCGACCGGCGAGTAGCCCCGTTCGGGGTAATCGGCGGAGTACGCACCGGCGCCGAGGGGAAGACCGGGGCCGAGCGTGATCAGCGGACGGCACCCCGTGTGGCGCGGAGTACCGCCGGTGACGTGGCACGATGACCGTCCTCAGCACCCGCTCGACGATCCGACCCGAGCGACCGAACACCGCCAGGAGCGCCCGTGACCCGCCCCGAGCAGCCGGCCAGCGGCTCGTCCACGCCGCCGATCGTGCCGTCGATCCCCCTCCACGCCGAGCCCGTGCGCCAGGACGGCGACGCCTCCGTCGGGTCGCTCGTCAAGGAGGTCACGACCCACGTCTCGACCCTCGTCCGGGCCGAGGTCGAGCTGGCGAAGACCGAGATCACCGCCGAGGTCAAGAAGGGGGTGCAGGGCAGCGTCTTCTTCGTCGTCGCGGGTGTCGTCGCGCTGTTCAGCCTCTTCTTCCTGTTCATCGCGGTGTCCGAGGCCTTCAACCTCATCTGGCCGACCCAGCAGTGGGCCGGCTACGCGGTGACGTTCGGGCTCATGATCCTGTTCGCCGGCCTCATGGGGCTGCTCGGCTACCTCAAGGTCCGCCGGATCAAGGCGCCGGAGCGGACCATCGAGACCGCCAAGGAGTCGGTCGCCGTGTTCAGTCGCGGCCGCTCCGACGCCGCCTGAGCACCGTTCCCGGCGTGACCGCGGGGTCCGCCGTCGACATCCCCGGCCCCTGGAGCCACCGGACGGTCTCGGCCAACGGCATCCAGCTGCACGTCGCCGAGGCCGGCCCGGAGTCCGGGCCGCTGGTGCTGCTGCTGCACGGGTTCCCGGGCTTCTGGTGGGCCTGGCGCCACCAGCTGCCCGCGCTCGCCGCGGCGGGGTTCCGGGTCGCCGCCGCCGACCTGCGCGGCTACGGCGACTCCGACCGGCCGCCCCGCGGCTACGACCTGTGGACGCTCGCCGGTGACGCCGCCGGCCTCGTCCGGTCGCTCGGGTCGCGGGAGGCGAGCGTGGTCGGCCACGGGTGGGGCGGGGCCGTCGCGTGGACGCTCGCCACGCTGCGCCCGGGGATCGTGTCCCGCCTGGGCGTCGTCGCCGCGCCGCACCCGCGCGCGCTGCGGGCCGCGGCCCGCCGGCGTCCCTGGGGTCCCGCGCTGCGCACCCTGGTGTCGCTGCAGCCGCCGCGGGTGCCCGAGCGGCGGGTGCGCGCGGACGGGGGCGCGTGGGTCGCCGAGCTGCTGCGCACCGGCTCCGGGCCCGACTGGGCCGCCGCGCCGGAGTTCGCCGAGGTCGCCGCCCACCACCGCGCCGCGATGCTCCTGCCCCGCGTGTCGCACACCGCGCTCGAGGGCTTCCGCTGGAGCGTGCGCTCGCAGTTCCGGCCCGACGGGGCCCGCTACGCCGCCGCGATGGACCGTCGCGTCACCGTGCCCGTGCTGCAGATCCACGGCGGCGCCGACCCGTGGGTGCCCGACCGGGTCGCCCGTGCCTCGGCCCGGTGGTGCGACGCGGGGCACGAGCACCGGACCCTCGACGGCGTCGGGCACTTCCCGCACCAGGAGGCGCCCCAGCACGTCACCGACGCGTTGCTGGACTTCCTCGACACCCCCTGATCGGCGTGTCGCGCCGGCGAGGATGTGGCGATCCTGGCGTCACATGCCAGCGATGGCGCATCGCTCGCACACCGGTGTGCGACTCCCGCTACGCCGCGCAGGAACCGGTGCTGACGCGGCCGGTCGCGTTCGGGGCGGCGTCGAGGGCCGGGCGGACCTGGTCGGCGGTGAGGACGAAGCCGGTGTCGCCCTGGTCGACCGCGGCACCGAAGACGACGCCGATCACGCGGCCCTGGGGGTCGACGAGCGGGCCGCCGGAGTTCCCGGACCGCACCTGACCGCGGATCGTGTAGACGTCGCGGGTGACGGTCTCGCTCTCGTAGATGTTCGGGCCGCGCAGCTGGATCCGCTGGCGGACCTTCGCCGGCGACGACGAGAACGGGCCGTCGAGCGGGTAGCCGAGCGCCACCGCGTTGTCGCCGGTCTCGGCGCTCGCGAAGTCGAACTCCAGCGGGTCGGCGTCCAGGCCCGGCACCGCGAGCACGGCGACGTCGACCTCGTCGTCGTAGTAGACGACCCGCGCCGAGCGGGTGCGGGCGTCGCCGTCGGAGGTCGGGACCTCCACCGACACCTCGTCGGTGCCCGCGACGACGTGCGCGTTGGTCATCACCCGGTCCTCGCCGATGACGAACCCGGTGCCCTCGAGGGCGCGCTGGCACGACGGCGCGCGGCCGCGGACCTTGAGCACGCTGGAGCGGGCCTGCTGCACCACGGGGTCCTCGACGAGCGCCTGCTCCGGAGGCGGCACGTCGGCGATCGGGGTCGACGAGAACGGGCTCAGGACGTCCGGGAAGCCCGACGCGTCGAACAGCGCGCGCAGCTCGTTGGGCAGCTGGCGCAGCGGGGTCGGCATGACCGCGTCGACGCCGGCGAGCACCCGCGAGTCGCGCAGCGAGGACGCGAGCGCGGTCTCCGACGAGCCCGCCAGGGGCAGCGCGATCAGCCAGGCGACGATCAGTGCGGTGAGCGCCTGCAGGATCGAGCCGAAGAACGAGTCGACGGTGCGGACGGCGGGCAGGCGCATGCGGTCGCGCAGCGCCCGCCCCAGGTAGACCCCGAGGGTCTCGCCCAGCGCGACGAGCGCGACCACGAGCAGCACGCTCACGACGATCTTCGATGTGGTGCCCTCGAAGGTGTCGACGATCGCGGGCGCGATCTTCAGGCCCAGCAGCGCGCCGCCGAGCACACCGAGGAAGCTCAGGGCGGCCACGGCAAGACCGTGGCGCCAGCCCGAGATGCCCGCGGCGATCGCGAGCAGCACGACGACGACGTCGACCCAGCTCACCGGATCGGCCCTCCTTCGGCCGTGTCCGGCCCGGTCGGTGCGGGGTGCGCGGTGCTCGCCGAGCTCAGGTCGTGCCGCTGCGCCCACACCTCGTCGAGGTCACGCACGTCGGAACCGTCCCAGGGTCTCGCCCACCCGCCCAGGGTGAGCATCCAGTCCACGAGGCCGGCCGTGAAGCCCCAGACGAGCAATCCTCCTGCGGCGAACGCAGGACCGGTGTATCCCGAGGGCCCCGTGACACGGAAGCGCGTGCCCGGGTCGGCCAGCGTCGCGATGGGCACGCGCACCACCGCGGCGGTCTCGCCGGGGTCGACGACCTGCACCGGGGACGGGCGCGCCCAGTGGGCGAGCACGGGCGTCACGGCGAAGCCGGTGACCGGGATGGTCAGCGGTGGGATCGTCAGCAGCGGGACGACGCCGGCCGGGTCGAGGCCGGTCTCCTCCTGCGCCTCGCGTAGCGACGCGCCCACCGGCCCGGTGTCCTCGGGGTCGATCGCCCCGCCGGGGAACGCCGCCTGGCCCGCGTGGGCGCGCATCTCCGCGGCCCGCTCGGTGAGCAGCAGCTCGGGGCCGCGGCCGTCGTCGGCGAAGAGCATGAGGACCGCGGCGCGGCGCCCGTTCGGCGCGGTGCCGAGGAGGCGACGGCGGAACGGGACATCGTCGGGACCGAGCCGGCGGCACGCCTCGACCAGCGGCGCGAGCCAGTCCGGCGCGGCGTCGGGGCGGACGTCCTCGGGAGTCATCGGGCCGCCCCCCGCGCCGCGTCGACGGCCGCGCGCACCTGCTCGGGCGTGCGCAGCACCTGCGGCGGGATGTCGACGACGCTGCCGTCGGCGCGCACGAGCACGCTCGCGGGCAGGATCGGCGGCGCGCCCACCCGCGGCCCGACGACCTGGCCGGGGTCGCTGACCGAGGGGTAGCGCGCGCCCAGGCTCTCGAGCAGTCCGAGCGCGGTGCTCGCGCGGTCCGCGGCGTCGACGCCGAGCACGGCGACCGCACCGGGCTGCGCGGCGTACGCCTGCAGCGCCGGGATCTCCTCGCGGCACGGCGCGCACCAGGACGCCCAGAGGTTGACCAGCGTGTCGCGCCCGCCGAGCGCGGCGCCGAGGTCGACCGGCCCCGGCGCCCCCAGGCACTCCAGCGTCACGCCCGCGAGCGCGCCGACCGGCGCCGCGCCGGGCACCGGGGTCGGGCACGGCGCGAGCTCGGCGGCGGCGCGGGCGTCGGCGAGCGCGCCCGGCTCGTCGGGGCCCACGTCCGGGGCGGGCTGCAGGACCGACGCGGAGTCCGCCGCGGGCGGCGCCGACTCCCGCGGCCACAGCGCGATGACCCCGACGACGACCAGCACCACGACGACGAGCGTGGCCCGGATCTCCGAGCGGGTCACCGCTCGAGGCCGACGAGGGCGAGGAGGTGGTCGGCGTCCGGGCCCTTGACGAGCTTCGCGGCCTTGACCGGGTCGAGCTCGCCGGTCTGCGACGACGGGCAGTCGCGCCGGATCGAGCAGGCGCCGCACGCCGGCTTCTTGGCGTGGCAGACACGGCGGCCGTGGAAGATCAGCCGGTGGGAGAGCATCGTCCAGTCCTTGCGCGGGATCAGCTCGCCCACCTCCTTCTCCACCTGCACCGGGTCCTCCGACGTCGTCCACGCGAACCGGCGCGCGAGGCGTCCGAAGTGCGTGTCGACGGTGATACCCGGGATGCCGAACGCGTTGCCGAGCACGACGTTCGCGGTCTTGCGCCCGACGCCGGGCAGGGTGACGAGGTCCTCCAGGCGGGCGGGCACGACGCCGTCGAAGCGCTCGACCAGCGCCGCGCCCAGCTTCGTCACCGACTCCGCCTTGGCGCGGAAGAAGCCGGTCGGGCGCAGGATCTCCTCGAGCTCCTCGCGGTCGGCGCCCGCGAACGCGGCGGCGTCCGGGTAGCGGGCGAACAGCCCCGGCGTCACGCGGTTGACCGTCACGTCGGTGGTCTGGGCCGACAGGACGGTGGCGACCAGCAGCTCGAGCGGCGAGGTGAAGTCCAGCTCGCAGTGCGCGTCGGGGTGCGCGACCGCCAGCTCACGGTCGATCCGCCGGGCCCTCCGCACGAGGGCGAGTCGGCTCTCGTCCCCGACGGCGCGGGCTGCCCTGCTCACCCACCCAGGGTAGGACGCGACCCGACGGCGCTCGGCCGGTGCCCGGCCCTCCCGGGATCCGGCGCGGGGTCGGACGCGCTGGTCGGGACGGTCGCGCGACACGCCCGACGGGGCCCCGGTGCGTGACGCCGCAGGTCGGTGCGGGACGATGCGCAGACCATGACCGCCTGGTTCGCCATCCTCATCCCTCTGCTGGTGATGGTCTTCGCGCTCGGCATGGAGCGCCTCGAGACCCGCCTGCGGTCGGGCACCGTGCGCGAGGACGAGGTCGAGGACTTCCTCGAGCGCGCCCGGCCCGACGAGGTCAAGGCCCTGTTCCGTCAGGGCATCGGCGGCGCGCTCCAGCTCTTCCGGCTGCGGAACCTCGGTAAGCGCGGGGGTCCGCGGCGAACCCGGGACCGAGCCTGACGCTCACTCACGGCAGCGACGCGACGGGATCTCGGGGCTATGATGGTCCGATCGGGCGAACGCCGGGCCCCGGCCCGGGGGATCAGCCCCGAGGCGGTGGGTCCCGGCGAACGCCGTGGCGAGATCATGGGGACGGACGTGACTATGCTGCGGCGGCGAACGTGACTGGTGACACAGAGGTGCGGACGCGGGCCGAGGGGCCCGGGGCCCGCGCGCGGTCGGAATGAGAGTGGGCGAGGAGCGCACGGTGGACGAGGTACTGGCGCGGGCCGGGATCTTCCAGGGGGTCGACCCTGCCGCGATCGAGGTGCTCACCGAGTCCCTCGAGCGCGTGGAGTTCCCCCGCGGGACGGTCATCTTCAACGAGGGTGAGCCCGGCGACCGGCTCTACATCGTGTCGACCGGCAAGGTGAAGATCGGCCGCCGGTCCCCGGACGGTCGCGAGAACCTGCTGTCGATCTTCGGCCCGTCGGACATGTTCGGCGAGCTCTCGATCTTCGACCCGGGGCCGCGCACCTCGACGGCGACGACCGTCACCGACGTGCGCGCCTACACGATGGACCGCAACGCGCTGCGCGAGTGGATCGCGCAGCGCCCCGAGATCGCCGAGCAGCTCCTGCGCGTCGTCGCCCGCCGGCTGCGCCGCACGAACAACCTGCTCGCCGACCTCATCTTCACCGACGTGCCCGGCCGCGTCGCGAAGGCGCTGCTCCAGCTCGCGCAGCGCTTCGGCTCGCAGGAGGCCGGCCTGCTGCGCGTCACGCACGACCTCACGCAGGAGGAGATCGCCCAGCTCGTCGGCGCGTCCCGCGAGACCGTGAACAAGGCGCTCGCCGACTTCGCCGCCCGCGGCTGGCTGCGCCTCGAGGGCAAGAGCGTCCTCATCCTCGAGCCGGACCGCCTGGCCCGGCGGGCCCGCTAGGCAGAACAGGCGGAACGGGTCGCGCCGCCCACTACCGTCGGGGCATGACCCGGATGCTCGACCTGCAGGTCCGGGCGTCGGACTCGCCGTACCTCGACCTCGTGTGGCGCAGCGTCGCGGCGGGCGGTCCGATGGCCTCGGTCGCGGGCGCGCACCAGGAGATCGTCGTCTGGGGCGGGCCGGGGGCCGTGGAGGTCGAGGTCCGCGGGCCGGAGACCCGCCCGGCCACCCTCGACGTCCCGGCCGGGCTCACCGCCGTCGGGATCGTCCTCGCGCACGGCACCTCGATGCCGCACCTCCCGGCGCCGGCGCTGGTCGACGCGACCGTCCCGTGCCCGAGCACCGCGCCCCGCCGGTTCGTGCTGCGCGGCGAGGAGTGGGCCGCGCCGGCGTTCGACGACGCCGAGCTGCTCGTCGAGCGCCTGGTCCGCGCCGGCGTCCTGCGGCGCGACCCGCTCGTCGACGACGTCCTGCGCGGCGGGAGCACCCCGATCACCGCGCGGTCGCGCGAGCGGCGCATCCGGGCCGCGACCGGGCTCAACCACCGCGCCATCGCGCAGATCGAGCGGGCCCGCGCGGCCGCAGTGCTGCTCAGCGAGGGCCGCACCCCGCTCGAGGTCGTCGGGCTGCTGGACTACCACGACCACCCGCACCTGGCCCACGCGATGGTCCGCTTCGTCGGCCGCAGCGCCTCGGGGCTGCGGGCGCGCGACGTCGACGTGTCGCTCGCGTACAAGGCCGACGCCCCGGCCCGCTCCTAGCTTCTCGGCATGCCGACCTTCACCGCCCCGGACGGGGCCCACCTGGCCTACACCGACGTCGGGACCGGTCCCGCGGTCCTGCTGCTCCACGGCTGGTCGCTCGACGCCTCCATGTGGGAGTACCAGGTCTCGGCGCTCGTCGAGGCCGGGTACCGCTGCGTGACGCCCGACCGCCGCGGCCACGGACGGTCCGAGGTGACCGGCTCCGGGTACGACCTCGACACCCTGGCCGGCGACGTCGACGCCCTCGCCGCGCACCTCGACCTGCGCGAGGTCACGCTCGTCGCCCACAGCATGGGGACCTGCGAGGCCGTCCGCTGGCTCGCCCGCGGCACCGACCGCGTCGCCCGCGCGGTGCTCGTCGGCGCGATGACGCCCCACCTGGTCGGGGTCGTCGGGCCGGAGTTCGTCGCGTCGCTCGTCGCCGACCTGCGCGCGGACCGCCCGGCGTGGTTCGCCGACGGGGCGCCCGCGTACTTCGCGACCCGCGGCACCGGGGCGTGGGTGTCGCAGGCGCTGGTCGACGACGGGGTCCGCACGATCCTGCGGACCCCGCTCGAGGTGCAGATCGCCTGCCTGCGGACCTTCGCCGGCACCGACCTCACCGAGGACCTCACGCGGGTCGAGGTGCCGACCCTGGTCGTGCACGGGGACGCGGACGCGTCCGCCCCGTTCGAGATCACCGGCAGGCCGACCGCGGAGCTCCTCCCGAAGGCCCGCCTGCGCCTGTACCCCGGCGGCCCGCACGGCCTCTACGTCACCGCCAAGGAGGCGGTCACCGCCGACCTCCTCGACTTCATCGCCACCGGCGCCTGAGCGGCTTGCGCTAGGAGTCGACCCGGCCCAGGTGCGCGAGCTGCGCGGCCACCGACTGGTCGGCCGCCGGCCACAGCGACCGGTCGACGTCGGCGTAGACGATCTCGACGACCTGGCGCGGCGACGGCGCCGGTCCGAGCTCGCGCAGCGCCGCGCGCACCTGGTCGAGGCGCTCCTCGCGGTGGCGGAGGTAGTACCGCGCCGTGTCGCCGGCGTCGGGGAGGTCCGGGCCGTGCCCTGGCAGCAGCGTGGTGCCGGGCGGCAGCTCCGCGAGGCCGCGCAGGGAGGCGAGGTAGTCGGTCAGCGCGCCGTCGTAGTCCCCGAGCACGGTGGTGCCGCGCCCGAGGACCGTGTCGCCGGTGAGCACGCTGCCGTCGTCGTCGACGACCAGGCACAGCGAGTCGTCGGTGTGGCCCGGCGTCACCAGCACGCGCAGGTCGAGTCCGGCGACGGCGAGGCGCTCCCCCGCGCCGAGCCCCTCCGCGCCCAGGCTCAGCTCCGGGTCGAGGGCCCGGACCGGCGCGCCCACACGCTCGGCGAACGTGCGGGCCGCCTCGGTGTGGTCGAGGTGGCGGTGGGTCAGCACCACGAGCTCGACGGGCCCGCACGCGGCGAGGCGGTCGAGGTGGACCGTGTCCTCGGGACCCGGGTCGACCACCACGCACCCCGGCTGGCCCGGCGCGCGCAGGATCCAGGTGTTGGTGCCGTCGAGGGTCATCGGCGACGGGTTGTCGGCGAGCACCACCGACGCGGCCTCCGTCACCGGGCGCAGCTGCTCGTAGGCCGGGTGCGGCGCCGTGTCGGGTCCGGGGACGAGGCGCCCGCTCACCGGGCCGCTCCGATCGCGTGCGCCGGCACCGCGATCCCGACCCGCTCACCGGCGGGCCGCAGGCTCGGGGTCACCGGTCGCGGGCGCCGGTCGGCCGCCGCGGCCAGCAGGGACGCGACGTCCGGCGCCGCAGCCAGCTCGGTCAGGACGGCCCACGTCGGCGGCATCAGCGCCCGGTCCTTCTCGTCCCACTCCCGCAGCGCGCGGGTCGGCGCGCACCACCCGGCCCCGACCGCCTCGCTCGTCGCGCCGTCGGGCTCCTGGCCCTCCGGGACGGCGGCGACGAAGAAGGCGGTGTCGTAGCGCCGCGGCATCGGCTCCGGGGTGAGCCAGCGCGCCCAGGGCCGCAGCCGGTCGGCGGCGAGGTGCCCCACGACGTCGCGCATCCCGATCTCCCGGGCCGCGAGGCGCTCGCGGGTGCCCGGCGCCGGCAGGGCGTCGTCGGCGAGCAGGACCCCGGTCTCCTCGTAGGTCTCGCGGGCCGCGCACGCGAGCAGCGCCGCCGCGTCCTCGGGGCCGGTCCCCCAGCTCGCCGCGGCCTCCGCCGCCGTGCCCGCGTCGACCAGCCCGTCGGCGAGCGCGGTGCGGTCGCCGGCGTCGAGGCCGCCGCCCGGGAACACCGACATGCCCGCCGCGAACGCCATCCCGTCCGCGCGCTGGAGCAGGAACACCTCGAGTCCGCCGGCGCCGTCGCGGGCGAGGATGACCGAGGTCGCCGCCCGCAGCTCGCCCGGCGGGCGCGTGCCGAGCTTCTCGAACGCGGGACGGTCCATCCCGAACCGCGGGGGGAGGTCGACGAGATCGGTGGTCACCCGCCGCACCCTAGGCGCGGGAACGGCACGACAGCGCGGTGGAGGAGCGATGGGCGTCTCCTCGCCGCCGGGGACGATCTAGGCGTCGCGCGGGGGTCCGTCCTCGTCGTCGTGGTCTGCTCGACGCGGCAGGCCGTGACCGTTGACGGGACCGTGCCCGTTCGTGCCGGCACCGTTGGTTCCGGCGACCCCGGGGGGCGGGCCCTGCCACGGACCGGAGCGGCCCGGCCCCGGCGGCGGGCCGTTCGGGCGGGGACGTGGCGCGGTGGCGTCCTCGGACCCGGGTGGCGCGGCGGGCGGGCGCCCGAGCAGCGGGTCCGGGCTCTCGGGGGCCAGGCGCTCCCGGGAGGCCAGCTCCTCGTGCAGGCGCGCGAGGAGCTCGCGCTCGCGATCGGAGAGCTGCACGTCGAACGAGTCCGGGTCCGACGAGGCCGGCGGCCGGGGTGCCGACGCCTCGGGGGGCTCGGGGTGCTCGGGGGGTCGGGGGGCCGCCGGCTGCTCGGGGCGCGTGACCGGGCCCGTGGCGGCCTCGCCGGAGCGGTCGTGGCCGTCGGCGCCGGGGCCGTGCCGGTGGCCGTTCGTGGGCGCCGCCGGGGCCGTCAGGTCGGCCGGCACCTCGAGCTCGCCGGTCTCGTGGCGGCTGTGCCGGGCGCGCCGGACCCGCCCGTTCGCGGCGGGGGCGTCGTGCGGAGCGGGCCCGGCGTGGGCGGCGTCGGGCGCCGGGGCGACGGCGGGCATGTCGCCGGTGGCCGCGTCGGGGTCGACCGGCGCAGCGTCCCGCGGCGACGCGGGGCGCTCCTGGGCGGTGGTGACGGGCTCGTCCTCGGCGGGACCGAAGGTCGGGCCGACCGGGCCGTCGCTCCACCTCGAGATCGGGTGCTGGTCGGAGAGGATCTCGTCGGGCGGCGGCACGCGCCAGAGCGCCGCGATGCGCTCGGCGGTGTCCTCGGGGTCGAGGTCGACCGGCGCGGGCTCGGGGGGTGCGGGCGCCGCGGGTGTCGCCAGGGTCTCGGCCGGCTCGGCCAGATGCTCGGGCTCCGCGGCGTCGACCGTCCCGGGCCGCTCCTCCGGCGGGGCGGTGCGCTCGAGCGGGTCGCGACCGGCGGCGGCGACCGTGCGGTACTCCTCCTCGACGGGCTCGACGGACTCGGCCAGCTCGGTGAGCTCGGCCGGGGCGGTG
The DNA here is from genome assembly GCF_028737205.1 of Actinomycetospora lutea. Taxonomy (GTDB): domain Bacteria; phylum Actinomycetota; class Actinomycetes; order Mycobacteriales; family Pseudonocardiaceae; genus Actinomycetospora; species Actinomycetospora lutea. Next base: position 58,034 of record NZ_JAQZAL010000028.1, read on the forward strand.
AGCTCGGCCGGGCCGGTCACCGCGTCGTCGGGCTCGCCCGCGGGGGCGGTCGGGGTCGCCACCCCGAACGGCGGCACCTCCTCGCCGGCCGGAGCCCCGAACGGCGGGACCTCCTCGGCGCCGCGGCGCCACGTGGGCGCGGGGTCCGGGCGGCGGGGGCGCAGCGGGCTCGCCGACCCGCCGGTGGCGAACGCCGACGACGCGGGGGCGGCCGGGCGGGTCGAGGGGCCCGAGGGGCGCACGAGCGTCGTCTCGCCGGACGGCGGGCCGGTCTCGAGCGGGCGGGCGGCCCGCACGGCCGCGCGGTGGTAGGCGGGGAGCTCGGCGCCGGCCGCGAACACCTCGACCGACACCGCCCCGTGCCCCCGCGCAGCGTGGGCCACGTGGTGGGCGACGTGCTCGCAGTCGTCGGCCGAGCGGGTCTCGACGAGCACCACCCGGTGCGGCACCGGGCCGGGCGCGGTGCCGGCCGGCGTGGTGCGCCAGCACTGGTGCACCCGCTGCACGCCGGGCAGGCGGGCGGCGGCCCGCGCGACGGCCTCGCCCGCCCCGCCCGCCGCGGCGGCGCCGGACGGCGGGTCGGCGGTGAAGCGGTGCTCGTCGCGCCGGTCGGCCTCGGGGTCGCGGGGCAGGGCGTCGACCAGCTCGGGGTCGACCCGCGAGGCGGCGAACCAGCGCCCCAGGACGGCGTGCTCGCGCGCGGTGACGCCCGCACCGGCGGCCAGCAGGCAGCCGCCGAGCAGCTCCGCGGCCGCGGCCTCGTCCTCGACGGCGACGAGCTCGCGCACCGAGGTCAGCGCGTCGTCGTCGATCCGCCCGGCCAGCGACAGCAGCACCTCGTGGCGCCCGCCCGGCTCGGACGGGCCGCCGCCGGGCCGCGGGTCGTGCCCGCCGCGGGCCCCCGGGGGACCGCCGGGGCGCCCGGGCGGGCCGGTCCGGTCGTCGCGCGCCTCGGCGTCGACGGGTCCGGACCCGAGCCACGGCTCGAGGCCCTCGTCGGACGGGTCCTCGGACGCGACGGGTGGCTCGGGCGCGTCCTCGGCCGGCTCGGCGGCGCCGTCCGGGACCTCGGGCTCGTCCGGGGCCTCGGGCTCGTCGGGCTCGTCGGGCTCCTCCGGCGCCGGCGCGGCTGCGATCGGCTCGTCGTCGGGCGCCTGGTCCTCCCGCGCCGCGCGCTCGAGCGCGGCGAGGGCCTGCTCGGCCAGCAGCCGCTGCGACTTCGGCGCCTCGGGCACGGCGGCTGGATCGGGCGCGGGATCGGCTTCGCCGCCCCCGGGCTCGTCGACCGGGCCCGCGAGCTCCGGCGCCACCGCCGCGGCGCGCTGGCGGCGACGCTCGGCGACGCGGCGCCAGGCGGCGAGCGCGACCGGGTCGCGGTCGGGGCGCTCGGCCCCGGCCCGCTCGTCGCGGACCGACCAGGGCGGGAGGTTGGCGAGGTCGCCCCGGCCGCCGGCGAGACCGTCGAGCTCGCCGAGCTCCCCGATCTCGCCGAAGCCGAAGCGGCCGATCCGCGGCGGGTCCTCGGCGCGCCGGCGCTCGAGCTCCGGGCGGTCCTCGCCGGTCATGTCGCGCTCAGCCATGGCCCACCAGCTCCCCGGCCTGCGCGCCGAGCCCGGCGCGGGTGGGCGAGGGCACGCGGCCCTCGCTGGAGCGCCACAGCACCTCGGACGCCGCGAGGGCCGCCCGGTGGTACGGCGCGGCGGCGGCCGTCGGACCGAGCACCTCGACGCACGGGTCGGCCTCGCCGCGGGCCCGCAGCGCGCGCTGCACGGCGCCGGCGAGGGCGGCGTGGTCGGCGCCGGCGTCCGCGGCCACCAGCACGATCCGCACCGGCCCCGGGGAGCCGGCGCGCCAGGTCCGGCGGATCGCGGTGACCCCGGCGGTCACCGGGGCGAGGGCGCGCAGCACCAGGTCGGTGTCGTCCCAGCCGGGCCCGGCGCCGGGCTCGGTGAACGTCGCGACCGGTTCGGGGGCGGCGTCGACGTGCAGCACCGCGTCGACCAGCCGCGCCGGCCCGCCCCAGGCGAGCACCGCGGCGCGCAGGCGCGCCCGCTCGTCCTCGGTGACGCCGACCCGGTGGCGCAGGAGCGCGCGGGGCAGCGCGGTGCGCAGCGCGACGTGCGCGCCGCAGGACAGCCAGTCGCGGAGGCGCCAGAGCAGGCGGTCCGGCAGCCGCCCGGCCATGGCCAGCAGGACGTCGTGACACGCCCGCTCGGCCTCGTTGGACGACGCGGTCCAGGATCCGGTCCCGGTCCTCGATTCCACGCTCTGCGCTCCGATCCGCCCGCGGCGTCTCTCCCGCCGGCCCGCCCGGGGTACCGGGCGGGTCCGTCACCAGCTCACGTGAGGTCGACGACGACCTCAACCTCGACCGGGGCGTTCAGCGGCAGCGCCGCGACTCCGATCGCCGAGCGGGCGTGCTCACCCGCCGAGCCGAAGACCGCACCCAGGAGCTCCGAGGCACCGTTGACCACACCGGGCTGACCGCCGAACCCCGGCGCGGAGGCCACGAAGCCGACGACCTTGACCACCGACGCGACCGCGTCGAGCCCGACCAGGGCGTCGATCGCGGCCAGGGCGTTCAGCGTGGCGATGCGGGCGTAGGCGGCCGCGTCGTCGGGGTCGACCTCCGCGCCGACGAGCCCGGTGGCCGGGAGCTCGCCGCCGACGAGCGGCAGCTGGCCCGACGTCCACACCTGGCCGCCCGTGCGCCGCGCCGGCACGTAGACGCCCTTGGGCGTCGCGACGGGCGGGAGCTCCAGCCCCAGCGACCGGAGCCGCTCGTGCGGCCCGGTGCTCGGGTCGAGCTCCGCTCCGCGGCGACTCCCGTCACTCACGATCGCGGCTTCTTGAGGTACGCGACGTGCTGCTCACCGGTGGGACCGGGGAGCACGGTGACCAGCTCCCAGCCGTCCTCACCCCACTGGTCGAGGATCTGCTTGGTGGCGTGCGTCAGCAACGGCACCGTCGCGTACTCCCACTTCACGACCTCGGCACTCATGCGGCGAGGGTAGAGAAGCCCCCCGACCCCGCTGTGACCCGGACCCCGTGCGCACCGCCCGCGGGGCCCGCCGACCGGGCCTAGGGTGGACGGCGTGACCGATCAGCACTGGCCCGCCGCCCTCGCCGAGGCCCGGCTGCACGTGGTGAGCGGCAAGGGCGGCACGGGCAAGACGACGCTGGCCGCGGCCCTGGCCCTGGCGCTCGCCGCCGGGGGCCGCCGGACCCTGCTCGTCGAGGTCGAGGGCCGGCAGGGCATCGCCCAGGTCTTCGACACCCCGCCCCTGCCCTACGCGGAGCAGCGGATCGCGGTGGCCCCCGACGGCGGCGAGGTCCGCGGGCTGTCGGTGGACGCCGAGGCCGCCCTGCTCGAGTACCTCGAGATGTTCTACAACCTCGGGCTCGCGGGGCGGACCCTGCGGCGGATGGGCGCGATCGAGTTCGCGACCACGCTCGCACCGGGCCTGCGCGACGTCCTGCTCACCGGCAAGGTCAAGGAGTGCGTCGGGCGCACCGTCGGCGAGGACCGCCGCGGCGGCCGGCGGGTCCCGCTCTACGACGCGGTCGTGCTCGACGCTCCGCCGACCGGGCGCGTCGTGAAGTTCCTCGACGTCACCAAGGCGATGGGCTCGCTGGCGCGCACCGGCCCGATCCACTCCCAGAGCGAGGGCGTGGTCGAGCTGCTGCACTCCTCGCGCACCGCGGTCCACCTGGTCACCCAGCTCGAGGACCTCCCCGTGCAGGAGACCCTCGACACGGTCGCGGAGATCCGCGAGGCCGGGCTGCCGATGGGCGCGATCCTGGTCAACCGCGTCCGGCCGTCGCGCCTGCCGGCCACCGCGCTCACCGGGGCCGCCACCGGCGCGGGCCTCGGCGCCGGGCTGCGCTCCGGGCTGGAGGCCGCGGGGCTGTTCCTCAAGGACGAGGAGGTGGACGGGCTGGTCAGCGAGACCGTCGAGCACGCCGAGCGGGTCCAGGTCGAGGCCGCCGTGCGGTCCGGGCTGGACGCCGCCGGACTGCCGCAGCTCGAGCTGCCCGAGCTCACCGAGGGCGTCGACCTGGGCGGGATCTACGAGCTCGCCGAGCTGCTGCGCGAGCAGGGGGTGCGCTGATGGCGGACACGACACGCCCCGACACCGCACGCTCCGACACCACACGCTCCGACACCACACGCTCGGGCAGGCCGCGCCACCTCGACCTCGACGGGCTGCTCGCCGACCGCGCCACCCGGGTGCTGGTGTGCTGCGGCTCGGGCGGCGTCGGCAAGACGACCACCGCGGCCTCGCTCGCGCTGCGGGCCGCCGAGCAGGGCCGGCGGGTCGTCGTGCTGACGATCGACCCGGCGCGCCGGCTCGCGCAGTCGCTCGGGCTCGAGGAGCTCGACAACGAGCCGCGCACCGTGCCGGGCGCGCTGCCGCCGGGAGCGGGCGACGGCGAGCTGCAGGCGATGATGCTGGACATGCGGCGGACCTTCGACGAGATGGTCTCCGGGCACACCACGCCCGACCGCGCGCAGGCGATCTTCGACAACCCCTTCTACCAGACCATCTCCACGTCGTTCTCCGGGACGCAGGAGTACATGGCGATGGAGAAGCTGGGCCAGCTCACCGCCACCGGCGACTGGGACCTCGTCGTGGTCGACACCCCGCCGTCGCGCTCGGCGCTGGACTTCCTCGACGCCCCGCAGCGGCTCTCGTCGTTCCTCGACGGGCGCATGATCCGGCTGCTCTCGGCCCCCGCCCGCGCCGGCGGCTACGCGTTCCGCAAGATCGTCGGCTCGACGTTCAACCTGTTCGCCAAGGCCGTGTCGACGATCCTCGGCGGGCAGATGCTGGCCGACGCCTCGGCGTTCGTGCAGGCCTTCGACACGCTCTTCGGCGGCTTCCAGGAGCGGGCGAACAAGACCTACCAGCTGCTGCGCGCCCCGGGCACCCAGTTCGTCGTGGTGGCCTCGCCCGAGCCCGACGCGCTGCGTGAGGCCAGCTACTTCGTCGAGCGGCTCTCGGACGAGCACATGCCGCTCGCCGGCCTGGTGCTCAACCGCACCCACCCGGTGCACGCCACGCTCTCGGGCGCCCGGGCCCGCGAGGCCGCCGAGACGCTCGAGGCCGCGCAGGACGATCGGGTCGGGCTCCCCTATCGGCGTGGTCCCCAGGATGCTTCGCCTCCCGGCGCCGAGCTGGCGGCCGCCGTGCTGCGCCTGCACGCCGACCGCGTCGAGACCGCGGAGCGCGAGCGCCGCGTGCTCGGCCGCTTCACCCGCGCGCACCCCACGGTGCCGATCGTCGACGTGCCCGCGATGGCCACCGACGTGCACGACCTCGAGGGCCTGCGCGAGATCGGGCGCCGCCTGGCGTCCTGAGGTCAGCCCGCGTGCCGGCGCCCGCCGTCGTGCGCGGTCGGCGCCTCGGCCGGTGCGGTGGCCCCGGTGCCCCCGACGGCCGGGCGGGCCGCCCGGCGATCGCGCGCCGCGGGGACCTGCGGGTTCGCGGGCGGGCTCGCGGCCGCCGCGCGGCGCGCCGACTCGAGCAGCGCCGCCCACGAGATGACGTCGGGGCGCCGCTTGAGCAGCGCACGCCGCTCGCGCTCGGTCATGCCGCCCCACACCCCGAAGCGGATGCGGTTGTCCAGCGCGTGGGCCAGGCACTCGGTGCGCACCGGGCAGGCCCGGCACACCTCGCGGACGTCGCGCTGCTGCGCGCCCTGCACGAACAGGGTGTCCGGATCCTCGTCACGGCAGCGCGCGGAGTGCCGCCAGTCGATCGAGGTCGCGGCGCCGGCCGGCATCGACTCACCTGTCACGTCGTGTCCCCACCCTCTGTTCCCCGTGCGGGCCCCTCATCCGTGGACACACCTCCCCGCAGGTGGGTCCCCGTGCGCGCTCCGGATCGGTCCCCGGGCGCGGCCAGCCCGTCGTTGGGGTCTGACGCACTCTAGGAGCGCCCGGTTCCCCCCACAACGAAATCGGAAGGATCCGTCACGATCCGTGCGCGGGGGGTCGCGCCGCCCCGCGCGCCACGGCGCCGCACCGACAGATCCCCGACGACGCACCGCGTACCCTCGTCGCCGTGGCGAGGGGCGGACGGAACATCGGTGCGACGGCCCGGCCGATCACGAAACTCCTGGCGGTCTGCCTGGTGGCCGGCGTGATCGTGGCCGGGATGTCCTTCCCCTTCGTCGGCGGCGTGGGGCTGCTCTCGAACGACGCGAGCGACACGGTCAACGCGACGTCCTCGGACCTCGCGGCGGGCCAGCTGCCCGGTGTCACGACCGTCACGGACAACCAGGGCGCCCCGGTCGCCTACCTCTACGAGCAGAACCGCACACCGGTCTCGTTGCAGCAGATGTCGCCCGCCATGCGCGGCGCGATCGTCGCCATCGAGGACCGCCGGTTCTACGAGCACGACGGCGTCGACTGGACCGGCACGCTGCGCGCCCTGGTGACCAACCAGACCGCCGGCTCCACCCAGCAGGGCGCCTCGACGCTGACGCAGCAGTACATCAAGAACTACCAGCTCTACGTCACCGCGCAGACCGAGTCCGAGCGGCTGCAGGCCACCGAGCCGACGTACGCCCGCAAGCTGCGCGAGGTCCGCGTCGCCCTGCAGCTCGAGCGCGAACTCGCCTCGGGGCGCACCAAGCGCGACGCCAAGGACGAGGTCCTCGAGCGCTACCTGAACATCGTCTTCCTGGGCAACAACTCCTACGGCGTGGCCGCCGCCGCGCGGACCTACTTCAACACCACACCCGACCGCCTCACGATCCCGCAGTCGGCGATGCTCGCCGGGATGGTGCAGTCGACGACCCAGTTCGACCCGACGCGCCACCCGCAGGCCGCGACCGGCCGGCGCAACGAGGTCATCAACCAGATGCTGGGCCAGGGCATGATCACCCAGCAGCAGGCGCAGGAGGCGGCCGCCGCGCCCCTGGGGATCGTCGAGCCGCTGGCCACGCCGCCCAACGGGTGCATCGGCGCCGGGAACGCGGCGTTCTTCTGCAAGTACGTCGTCGACTACCTGGGCGAGTCGGGCATCTCGTCCGAGCAGATCAACCGGGGCGGTTACACCATCCGCACCACGCTCGACCGCAACGCCATGAACGTCATGCAGCAGGCGCTGAACGACGAGGTCCCCGCCCGTCAGCGCAACGTCGCCGACGTCATGGCCACGGTGCAACCGGGCCGCGACAAGCACCGTGTCGTCGCGATGGGCGCCAACCGCGTCTTCGGCGTGGACGGCGACGCCCTGGAGACCAGCTACGGGCTGCCCTGGGAGCCGGTCAACCTCGGCGCCGGGTCGACCTACAAGATCTTCACCGCGGCCGCCGCCCTCGAGGAGGGGCTCGGTATCAACTACCAGATGCCGATCCCGCCCGACGGCTACGCGTCGCCGATCTACCGTGACGGCAGCGGCCGACCGTTCCCGGTGCGCAACGCCGAGGAGGGGCTCGCCCCGTTCCTGAGCATGACCGACGCGCTGGCGCAGTCGCCGAACACCGGGTTCGTCAAGCTCATGGAGACCACCGGCGTGCCCCCGGTGGTGGACATGGCGGTCAAGCTCGGCCTGCGATCGCTCGCCGATCCCGGACCGAACGGGGAGTCGATCGCCGACACCGCCCGCGAGCAGAACCAGGGCTCGTTCACCCTCGGCGTCACGCCGACCAGCACGCTCGAGCTCGCCAACGTGGGCGCCACGCTGGGCTCCAGCGGCATGTGGTGCCCGCCGAGCCCCATCGAGTCGGTCACCGACACGAGCGGCGCGCCCGTGCCGGTCGCCGAGCAGCCCTGCGAGCAGGTGGTCGACCCCGCCCTGGCCGACACCCTGATGACCGGGCTGAGCAAGGACGACCAGCCCGGCGGCACGGCGGCCGCCGCGGCCTCCGCCAACGGCTGGGCCCGGCCCCTGTCGGGCAAGACCGGGACCACGCAGAACAACCGCTCCGCGGCGTTCCTCGGCTTCAACACGCAGTACGCGGGCGCGGTCATCACGTTCGACGACTCCTCGTCGCCCCGGACGCTGTGCGACGGCGGCGGCGACAGCCCGCCGTTCCCCTGCGGCGACGGCAACCTCTTCGGCGGGACCACCCCGGCCCGGACGTGGTTCAAGGCCATGAACCCGCTGTTCGCACCGCTGCCCGTCGCGCCGCTGCCCCCGACGAGCCCGCGCTATCTGCAGGGCGGCTCGAACGAGCAGGTCCCCGAGGTCGTCGGCGACCAGGCCGACGACGCCACCGAGGAGCTGCAGGACGCCGGGTTCCGGGTCCAGCAGCAGGCCGTCGGCAACCGCGCGCCCGCGGGCACCGTCGTCGGCCAGAACCCGCGCGGCTCGGTGCTGCCCGACCAGGTCGTCACCATCCAGGTCTCCAACGGGACGGTGCCGGCGGCCCCGTCGCCGCCGAGCGGGCCACCCCTGGCCGGCGCGGTGAACGGGGCCGGCGGATGAGTGGGCTGCTGCGCCGCACCGTGCGGGTCGGTGCGGGCGTGACCGCCGCCGGCGCGCTCGGCCTCGGCTACGCGGTCGGGATCGAGCGGCAGTGGTTCACGCTGCGCCGGACCCGGCTCGAGGTGCTCGACCCCGTGACGGCCGCCGGGCGCACCCTGCGCGTCCTGCACCTCTCGGACCTGCACCTGCGGCCCGGCCAGCGCCTCGAGCAGCGCTTCGTCGAGGGCCTCGCGGCGCTCGAGCCGGACCTCGTGGTCGACACCGGCGACAACCTCTCCCACACGCGCGCCGTCCCCGCGGTGCTGCGGGCGCTGGGCGGGCTGCTCGACCGGCCCGGCCTCGTCGTCTGGGGCAGCAACGACTATCACGGGCCGAAGCCGAAGAACCCGAGCCACTACCTGTTCCGCCCGCAGCACCGCGTCCTCGGCCCCGAGCTGCCGTGGCGCGACCTGCGCGCGGCGATGCTCGAGCACGGCTGGCAGGACGCCACCCACGCCCGGCACACACTGATCGTGAACGGCGTACGGATCGCCGCTGCCGGCGTCGACGACCCCCACATCGGCCGCGACGACTACGACCGCATCGCCGGCCCCGCCGACGAGCCGTGCGACCTGCGCCTCGGCCTGACGCACTCGCCGGAGCCGCGGGTGCTCGACGCGTTCGCCGCGGACGGCTACGACCTGGTGCTCGCGGGCCACACCCACGGCGGCCAGCTGCGGGTGCCCGGGTACGGCGCGATCGTCACCAACTGCGGGCTCGACCGCTCCCGGGCGCGGGGCGCCTCCCGCTGGGGCGAGCACATGCGCCTGCACGTCTCGGCCGGTCTGGGCACCTCGCCGTACGCGCCGGCCCGCTTCTCGTGCCGCCCCGAGGCGACGCTGCTCGAGCTCGTGCCGCGCGCGTCGGGTCCCGGCGCGGCGGTCGCGTCCCCGGCCGCGCGCGAGGGGCATCCCCCGTCGGCCCGCTCGGGGGCGGACAGGTAGAGTCTCGACTGCGCGATCGCCTCCGGGGTGTGGCGCAGCTTGGTAGCGCGCCTCGTTCGGGACGAGGAGGCCGTGGGTTCGAATCCCGCCACCCCGACACCGCCGTCCAAGGCCCCCATCCACCGTGTGGATGGGGGCCTTCGTCGTTCCGGACCAGTGACGCTTCATCCCTCGTCCGCACCAGGCACTTGTCGGTCTCCGTCCGGTAACGACACGATGTCGCTGGACGATGGCCCTTGTGCATCACCCTGTCGGGGGGCTGTCACACGATCGGGGACCTCATGCGACACGGACGGGCACCAGAGCCGCCCGCCGGACGGCACGCCGCGCCGGCCACACCGGTCTCGCCGGCGACCCACGGCGCGGACGCGCCGGCACCGCCGGCGATCGGACAGCACCCGCGTCACGCCGGAGCGGACCTCGGCACCGGCGCCCGGGCCGACCGCCGCCTGCGCGCGGTGCCCGACCTGCCCGCGGCGCCCGAGCCCGGGCGCCGACGCCCCACGCCCCGCCTCGCCGACATCCTGGCCGCCGAGCCGGCGCCGTCCGCGGAGCACGCCGCCGGGCCCCGCCCCGCCGTGCGCCCCTGGCTCGACGCCCCCGACGGCGCCGCCGCCGTCCCCGCGCCCCGCGTCCCCGGGCCGCATGCCGCGGGCGGGCCCGCGCATCCCGGCGACCACCCCTCGCTCCCGGGCGTGGCACCGGTCCCCCGTCCCACGGCTCCTCCGGCCCGCGCCGCCCGCCCGGCACCCCCGCAGCCTCCGGCCCCGGCCGATCCCACGGGTGTCGTGACCCCGCCGCCGGCCACGCGCGCGACCCCCCGGCACGCCCCGGCGACCGCCGCCACGCGCACGACGGCTGCCGACAGCCCGGCCACCCCGAACACCCCCGCCACTTCCGCCAAGCGCCCCGCCGCGCGCCGGTCGGACCCGTCCGAGATCGCCGCCCGGGCGACGACGACGCTGATCAGCGCCTCGCCGAGCGGACGCCGCCGCGCGGACCGGGCGGTCATCGCCCCGCCCGCCCCGCCGCTCGCGAGCGCCCAGGGCCCGGCGACGCCGGTGTTCGCCGACGGCACGGGCCGCCGCGCCAAGCGCTGGCGCACCGCCGCGATCGCGGCCACCGCCGTCTGCGCGTCCTACGTCGGCGTGGTCGCCGTCGGCGCGGTGGCGGGGCCGGTCGGGCCGACCGCCGCGCCGACCCTGCTCCCGCCGCCGACCCTGGCCCCGCCGGCGCCGGTCTCGCCGACGGTCGACGCCCGCAACATCGCCGAGGTCGAGCCGACCACCACCGCGCGCTCCACCCGCGCCACCACCACCAAGCGCGCCACGCCCCGCTCCACGACGCCGCGCGTGCCCCGCACGACGCCGCGCCCGGCCGTCGTGGCGCCGGTGGTGCCGGTCGCCCCGCAGCGGCAGGCTCCCCTGGTCCAGCAGGACGACGACGAGGGCCAGGGCAACGGCAACCAGCTCCAGACCGACGGCGCCGCGGGCAACGACGCCCAGGCCACCTGAGCCGCACCCGGCGTCCGGCGGCACGCCCGTCGCTGCGCGCCGTCCTGCTCGCCACCCTGGTCGCGGTGCTCGTCACCGGGCCGGTGGTCACCGGGGAGACGCCGACGCCGGAGCCCGCCCTCGCCGACGTGACCGCGACCGGGGACTCGGCGACCGCCGACACCCCGCGGCGCCCCGGGGTCGCCGCCCCCGACGGGCCGCTGCCCGCCGTCGCGTTCGCCCCCTACGTCGACCTGACCACCCCGCCGCTGCCCACCATGACCGACATGGCCGACGCCACCGGCCACGCCGACGTGGTGCTCGCCTTCGTCCTCGCCGGCGCCGACGGGTCGTGCGCGCCGACCTGGGGCGGCACGACGGCCTTGCGCGACCCGGCCGTCATGGCCCGGATCGCGGGACTGAAGCAGCGCGGCGGCCGCATGACCGTGTCCTCGGGCGGCGCGCTGGGCGACTACCTCGAGAAGGCCTGCCCCGACGCCCCCTCGCTGGCGCGCGCCTACGCGACCGCCCTCGACGCGGTCGGCGCCGACCACCTCGACGTCGACGTCGAGACCGACCGCGGCCGCACGGTGTCCGCGCGCCGCATCGCCGAGGCGCTCGCCCTGCTCCAGCGCGAGCGCGGCACGCGGGTCACGCTGACCGTGCAGGTCGACGGCGTGTCCGCGGGGCTCAGCGCGGACGCCCGCGACCTCGTCCGGGCGGCCACCACCGCCGGGGTCGCCGCGCGGGTCAACCTCATGGTGATGAACTTCGAGTACCAGGGCTCGTGGGCCGCTGCGATGACCGGCGCCGCGCGCACGGCGGTCGGCCAGCTCGAGGCGATGTGGCCCGGGAGCGATCCCGCCGACGTGCGCCGCCGCACCGCGGTCACGTTCATGCTCGGGCGCAACGACATGGACATGACCACGTCGCCCGAGGACGCGCGCGCCGTCGTCGACGACGCCCGCGGCAACGGCTACGGCGGCGTCGGGTTCTGGGCGCTCGCCCGGGACAACGGCTCGTGCCCCGGCACCGAGGACGAGGCCGACGACTGCAGCGGGATCGAGCAGGAGCCCTGGGCGTTCACGCGGATCGCCCAGGGCTTCACCGCCCCCGCCTGAGCCTCACCGTCCTCCGCCCGCGAACGGGCTGCCGACCGACTACTCATCGACGCGGACCCGCGCCCGCCCGGTCGCACGCGGCGCATCCGCCGCGCTGACCGGGGCTCGCCGGTCCACCCCACCGGGTAGGGTCCGGATGGACCAGGAGCTGCGGCGACGGGCGGCACGTCGCCGGGTACGCGACGTCGCGAGGGGCGGAGGTGCGGCGTTGAGCACGCTCGAGGACACGGCGACGCTCCCGGACCCGGGCGACCGGCCGCTGGTCGTCCTCGTCGACGCCCCGTCGAGCGTGGAGCGCCGCCTGGTCGACCGCTGGCTCGCCGGCATCCGGTCCGGACTGCGCAACGGCCGGGGCATCGAGGTGCTCCCGGCCGAGGGCGAGCAGCTCGCCGGGCGCCTGACCCGCGGCGACAACCCGCTGCTCGTGCCGGTGCGCGTGGTGTGGTCGGCCGACCCGGAGCCCGACCGCACGCTGCTGCGCCTCGCCGACGTCCTCACGCGCGGCTGGGCGTTGCGGTCCCGTGCCCGGGCGGCGCGCCGCGGGCCGCCGCACCACCGCGTCGTCGTCGGACGGCCCGCGACGGTCCACGAGCTCATGCGCCGCCACCGCCGCGAGCGCTCGGCCACCGACACCGCCGACTTCGTGCGCTTCGTCGCGCGCCAGGCCACGCTCGCGCTCGACCGCGCCGAGCGGGCGCTCACCGGCAACCGCTTCAAGGTCCCGCGCGAGGTCGCCGGCCAGATCGTCGGGTCGGCGCACTTCAGCCGTGAGATCCGCCGGCTGGCCGAGTCGACCGGGCGCCCCGAGGAGGACGTGGCGACCGAGGCGGCCAAGGACCTCGAGAGCATCGTCGCCTCGCTCGACCCCGCCGCCGTCGACCTGTTCTCCGGGGTCCTGCGCCCCATGCACGAGAAGGCGTGGACGGTGCACGCCGACACCGCCGGGCTCGAGCCGCTACGGGAGCTGAACGCCGGGCACGCGCTGGTGTTCCTGCCCTCGCACCGCTCCTACACCGACCCGTTCGTGCTCGCCGACGTGCTGCGCAGCAACGACTTCCCGCGCAACCACGTCCTGGGCGGCGACAACCTGCGGATCATGGGCGTCGAGGCGCTGGCCCGGCGCAGCGGCATCATCTTCATCCGCCGCAGCTTCGGCGGCGACCCGGTCTACAAGTCCGTGGTGCGCGAGTACTTCTCGTGGCTGTGCGCCAAGCGCTTCAACCTCGAGTGGTACATGGAGGGCGGGCGCACCCGCACCGGCAAGCTGCGCCCGCCGAAGTACGGGCTGCTGGCCGACGTGGCGAGCGCGGTGGAGCGGCGTCGCACCGAGGACGTCTACCTGGTCCCGGTCTCGATCATCCACGACCAGCTGCAGGAAGTGCACCAGATGGCCGCCGAGCAGACCGGCGCCCAGAAGACCCCGGAGGGCCTGCGCTGGCTCATGGGCTACGCCCGCGCCCAGCGTCGGCCCGTCGGCGGGGTGCACGTCAGTTTCGGGCGGCCGCTGTCGCTGCGTGCCGCCCTGACCGCGGCCGACGACCCCGCGCTCGACGCCCGGGCCGAGGCCGACCTCGACCAGGCCGTCGAGGACCAGCCCGCCCGCCGGCTCGCGCTGCAGAAGACCGCGTTCGAGGTGTTCGTCCGCATCAACCGGGTCACGCCCGTGACGCCGATCGCGCTCGCGGCACTGGCGCTGCTGGGGGTGCGCGACCGCGCGCTGACGCTCTCGCAGGTCCGCCGGGTCGTCGAGCCCGTGCTCGACTACGTCGACGCCCGCGGACTGCCCCACACCGGCATCGCGTCGCTGCGCACCAACGGCGGCGTCGCCGAGGCCCTGCTGTCGCTGCGCCGCGAGAAGGTCGTCAGCGCCTACACCGAGGGCTCCGAGCCGGTGTTCTCGATCGAGAGCGGCCACCACATCGTCGCGGCGTTCTACCGCAACTCCGCGATCCACCACTTCGTCAACCGGGCGATCATCGAGCTCGCGATCCTCGACGTCGGCGACCTCACGGGCCGCGACGCGCTCGCGCGGGGCTTCCAGGCCGCGCTCGACCTGCGTGACCTGCTGAAGTACGAGTTCTTCTTCCCCGACAAGGAGACCTTCCGCGCCGAGCTGATCGACGAGCTGACGCTCATCGACCCCGACTGGCGCTCCGACGACACCGACATCTCCCGCACCCGCAAGCTGCTGCGCCAGAGCCGGTTCCTGTGCGCGCACCGCGTGCTGCGCTCGTTCGTCGACGCCCAGTGGGTGGTGGCCGAGCGGCTCGCGGAGCACGACCCCGACACCCCGGTCGACCAGGACCAGCTGCTGGAGCGCTGCGCCGCCGTCGGGCAGCAGTTGCTGTTGCAGGGCAAGCTGCACGGGCCGGAGTCGCTGTCGCGGGAGCTGTTCGCGTCGGCGCTGCGGCTGGCCTCCAACCGGGGGCTGCTCGCCCCGAACACCGCCCCCGCCGAGGGGGAGCCCGACCTCGCGACGCGGCGACGCGCGTTCGCCGCCGAGATCCGCGGTGTGGTGGAGCGGGTGGTGGCCATCGACGAGACCGACGCGACGAACCGACAGGAGTCCGCGGGTGTCCGACCCTGAGACCAGCACGACGGTCACCGCCGACGACCTGATGCAGGCCGTCCTGGACGCGCCCGACGGGCCCGAGGTGGGCGCGTTCTTCGACTTCGACGGCACGGTGATCGCCGGCTACTCGGTCACCGCGTTCATGCGCCACCACGTCAAGAGTCTCGACCTGCACCCCCGCACGACCATCGAGACGCTGGCCAGCGGGTGGCAGGGCCTGCACGGCGAGGAGGACTTCCGCAAGTTCCTCGGCATCACGCTGCGCACGTGGGCGGGCCGCACCCCCGAGGAGCTCGAGAAGATCGGCAACAAGCTCTTCCGCGACGAGATCGGCCCGAGCGTCTACCCCGAGTCCTGGCGCCTGATCCGGGCGCACCTGGAGAAGGGCCACACCGTGGTCCTGGCCAGCTCGGCGACGCGGTTCCAGGTCGAGCCCGCCGCCAAGGCGCTCGGCGTCGAGCACACGATCTACACCGCCGTCGAGGTGGGCGAGGACGGCACGCTGACCGGCCGGCCCGACGGCCGCTCCCCGTACGGCGAGGGCAAGGCCGCCGCGGTCAAGGAGTTCGCCGCCGCGCACGACGTCGACCTCGACGCGAGCTTCGCCTACTCCAACGGCGGCGAGGACGTGCCGTTCCTGGCCACCGTCGCCCACCCGGCGGCGGTCAACCCCTCCGCGGGCCTGCGGCGCGCCGCCGCCGAGCGGGGCTGGCCCGCCCTCGACTTCACCGGCCGGCCGTGGACCACGCCCGTGGAGATCGCCCGCACCGCGGCGACGTTCGCGGGGATGATGGGCGGCTTCGCCACCGGCCTCGGGCTGGGGCTGCTGGGCGGCTCGCGGCGCGCCGGGCTGAACCTCGGCATCGGCCTCGGCGGCGACCTGTCGCTCATGGCCAGCGGGGTCTCGCTCGACGTGCACGGCGCGCGCTACATCTGGGAGGCCCAGCCGGCGGTCTTCCTGTTCAACCACCAGAGCCAGCTCGACGTCCTCGTGCTCGGCGGCCTGCTGCGCGGCAACTTCGCCCCGGTGGCGAAGAAGGAGCTCGCCAACGATCCGCTCTTCGGCGGGCTCCTGCGCCTGCTCGAGACGGCGTTCATCGACCGCGCCGACAACGCCCAGGCCCGCAAGGCCCTGGAGCCGGCGGTCGAGCGGCTGCGCGCCGGGACCTCGATCGTCATCGCGCCCGAGGGCACCCGCTCGCCCACGCCGACGCCCGGCAAGTTCAAGAAGGGCGCCTTCCACCTGGCGATGCAGGCGGGCGTGCCGATCGTCCCGCTGGTCTTCCGCAACACCGGCGAGCTGATGAGCCGCAACGCGATGATCATCCACCCGGGCGTCGTGCAGGTGGCCGTGCTGCCGCCGATCGACATCTCGGACTGGACGCGCCACGACCTCGACGACCGCATCGAGGGCGTGCGCCAGCAGTACATCCACACGCTGGCGCACTGGCCGGGCTCCGGCTAGATGTCGTGACCCGGCACGTTGTCAGCAGGCGAGTCGGGTGATCGGTGGGTGGCCGC
>NZ_JAQZAL010000029.1 GCF_028737205.1 Actinomycetospora lutea
GCTACTACGACGCGCCCACCGACACCGGCCCGATGTTCCGCCTCGACGACCAGGCGGCGGCGCGGGCGGGCGGCTGCCCGGTCTGAGCGCACGCGCGCGGTTCGGTCGGCACCGTACGGGGCATGGTGCTGCTCACAGTGGCGGGCATCGCGGCTGGTGAGCACCCCTGATCACGGGAGTCGGCGATGACGAATCTGGCGACGGCGCTGGTCGAGACCTCCGGACAGCACGGTGACCGGCCGGCGCTGCGCCTCGACGACCGGACCGTCACCTACCGCGAGTTCCTCGACGCCGCGCGCGGGGTCGCGGGC
This sequence comes from Actinomycetospora lutea, assembly GCF_028737205.1. Lineage (GTDB taxonomy): Bacteria > Actinomycetota > Actinomycetes > Mycobacteriales > Pseudonocardiaceae > Actinomycetospora > Actinomycetospora lutea. The sequence continues at coordinate 312 of NZ_JAQZAL010000029.1, forward strand.
ATGCTGGGGGCGCGCGGCGTCGGGGCGGGCGCCCGGGTGGGGATGGTCTTCCCGAACGTCCCGGCGTTCCCGGTCGTCTTCTACGGCGCCCTGCTGGCCGGCTGCGTGGTCGTGCCGATGAACCCGCTCCTCAAGGGCCGGGAGATCGAGTACTACCTGGACGACGCCGGCATGTCCGTGGTGTTCGCCTGGGACGAGGCCGCCGACGCCGCCCGCGAGGCCGCGCGCGACCGGGACGTCGAGGTGATCGCCGTCGGTGCCGCCGGGCCCGACGACGCGCAGCTCGAGGGCGTCACCCCGCTCGGGGACGCGGTCGACCGCGCCGACGAGGACACCGCGGTCGTCCTCTACACCTCCGGCACCACGGGGTCCCCCAAGGGCGCCGAGCTGACCCACGCGAACCTGTCGACCAACGCCCGCACGTCGGCGACCACCCTCACCGAGCTCGGCCCCGGCGACGTGGTGATGGGCTGCCTGCCGCTGTTCCACGTGTTCGGGCTGACGTGCGGCCTGAACTCCGCGGTGCGGACCGGCGCCTGCCTCACGTTGCTGCCGCGCTTCGACGGGGCGAAGGCGCTCTCCATGATCGGGCGGGACGGGGTGACCGTCTTCGAGGGCGTGCCCACCATGTACGCGGGCCTGCTGCACGTGGAGGGGCGCGAGCAGTACGACGTGTCGTCGCTGCGCTGCTGCATCTCCGGGGGCTCGGCGATGCCGGTCGAGGTGCTCCGCGAGTTCGAGGAGACCTTCGGGTGCATCGTGCTCGAGGGCTACGGCCTCTCCGAGACCTCGCCGGTGGCCTCGTTCAACCACCCGCACGCCGAGCGCAAGGCGGGCTCGGTCGGGACGCCGGTGGAGGGCATGGAGCTGCGCCTGGTGGACGACGCCGGCGACGACGTGACCGGCGACGACCCGGGCGAGATCGCCATTCGGGGCGAGGGCCTGATGAAGGGGTACTGGGGGCGTCCCGAGGCGACCGCCGAGTCGATCCCCGACGGCTGGTTCCGCACCGGCGACGTCGCCCGCCGCGACGAGGACGGCTACTACTTCATCGTCGACCGCAAGAAGGAGATGATCATCCGCGGGGGGTACAACGTCTACCCGCGCGAGATCGAGGAGGCCCTCTACGAGCACTCCTCGGTCGCCGAGGTGGCCGTGGTCGGGATCTGCGACCGTGACCTCGGCGAGGAGGTCGGCGCGGCCGTCGCGCTGCGGCCCGGCGCCGAGGTGGACGTGGACGAGCTGCGCGCCTTCGCCAAGGAGCGGGTCGCGGCCTACAAGTACCCCCGCCACGTCTGGCTGCTCGACGAGCTGCCGAAGGGCCCGACGGGGAAGATCCTCCGTCGCGAGGTCCGGCCGCCCGAGGACCTGGGGAGCTAGGCGACCTCTCCGGTGTCGACGACCAGCCAGCCGCCGTGGTCGTCGGACACCGTGAAGGGGTGCCCGGTGCGCTCGCCCAGGGCGTGCAGGGCGGCGTGGTCGAACGTCCGGACGTGCCCGTACACGGGCTCGGGGACGTCCTCGTAGGGCACGGCGACCACCACGCGCCGGCGGGCGACGCGGAGCATCTCGTCGAGCACGGGGACGGTGTCGGCGACGGGCAGGTGCTCGAGCAGGTGCACGGCGGTCACGGTGTCGACCGACCGCGGCGCGGCGGGCAGCGCACGGGCGTCGGCGACGACGGGGCGCACGGCCTCGCCGCGGCGCGCGGCGACGGCGCCGAGCAGGCCCATGGTGCCCGGGGTGTGGTCGGTGGCGATCACCTCGAACCCCTCCTGCGCCAGGCGCAGGGGCAGGAAGCCGAAGCACGTGCCGACGTCGAGCACGGTGCGGCCCCGCAGCTCGGCGAGCGCCCGCTCGTGCACCGGGGCGAAGCCCGCCAGCGACGACTCGGGCGGCGCGGCGGGGTCGACGGGGGCCCGGGGATCGCGCAGCACCGCGAGGCTGTTGGCGTAGAACGTCGACCAGGCCGTGAGCGGGTCGCTGATCGTCGAGCGCACGACGCCGGTGAAGACGCGCTCGAAGTCGCCGGCCGAGGTGACGAGGCCGGAGAGCTCGCCGGCGATCAGGCCGGCGATGTCGTCGTCGAGCTCGTCGGGGCGCAGCCGGTGCAGGACGAGCAGGCGCTCGCCGGGCCGGTGCACCTCGAAGTGCTCGGTGACCCGCTCCGGCGGGCGCGCGGCGACGAGGCGCACGGGCACCGGCGCCCGGTCGACGTGGCACACGACGACGCGCGCGTCCTCCCAGCGGCCCGGGTGCTGCGCGGCGAGGGGGTCGATGAGCACGGTGCCCGTGGTGTCCGGCGCCGGGGCGTCGTGCAGGCCGGTCACCGTCCCATCATCTCGGCGGCCATGTCGTGGCTGACCTCCGAGAGCCCGGTGAGGTCGCGCACCACGCGGATGCGGTCGACGAACTCCGCGTAGCGCGGCAGGTCGCAGGCCCCGAGGCCCCACGAGTACCGCGGCTCCGGGGTCAGCCAGATCGTCTCGCGCGCGCGGCGGGTGATCTCGGCGAACGCCTCCATGTTCGGATCGTTCCCGTTGCCCCGCCCGTCGCCCAGGATGATCACCGTCGAGCGCCGGTTCACCGCCGACCCGTGGTCGTCGAGGAACGTGCCGAACGCGGTGCCGTAGTCGGAGTTGGCGTCGACGTCGATGAGGTCCCCGCCGAAGATCAGCCCGAGGGCGTCCTCGACGGTGTGGTCGGCGAAGAGGTCGGTGACCTCCATCAGGTCGGCGACGAACGCGAACGACCGGACCTGGCCGAACATGTCCTGCAGGCCGTGCACCAGGTGCAGGGTGAACCGGGCGGTGGCGCGCACCGACAGCGACACGTCGGCGAGGATCACCAGGCGCGGCTTGTCCTCGGTGCGCTCGACCGTCACCGGCCGGAACGGCACGCCGTCGAAGCGCATGTTGCGCCGCATGGTGCGGCCGGGGTCGATGCGCCCGCGCGTCGACTCGCGGCGCTTGTGGGTCAGCGCGCCGTGCAGGGTCTTGGCCAGCCGGCGCAGGGAGTCCTCGAGCTGCTGGCGCTCGTGCTCCTCGGCGCGGTCGACCTCGGCGCGGTGGGCCTCCTCGTCGGCGTGGCCGCCGTCGATCACCCGCTGCTCGATCTCCATGAGGCGCTCGAGGTGGCGCTTGATGGCCTCTGGGAGGTTCTCGAGCATCCCGGCCAACCGGCGTCGCAGCGCCATCGCGTCGGTCTCGTCGCCCTCGTCGGACACCCCGTCCTCGACGCCCTGCAGCCAGCCCAGCAGTGCCTCCTGCTGGGCGACGTTGAGGTCGGCGTCGACCTTGGTGCCCGAGGCCGTGGCGATGTCGCCCGGCAGGCCGCCACCGTGCAGGCGGTCGGTCTCGATCTGGACCTTCTCCCCGGTGCCCGTCTCGTCGAGGGCCCCGTCCTTCGAGAAGACGATCTCGTCGGTCATCGCCGCGAGATCGATCTTGTTGGCCTCCTGGTGCAGGTTGTACTGCTGGGCCATGTCCTCGGGGTCGAAGAACTCCTTGATGTCCACCGGTGCGCCGTGGTCGTGCCCCTGCTCGGGGGTCTCGGCCGGCTCGTCGGAGAGCGTGAAGTCGTCGAGGCTCCCGTCGTCGGAGAGGTCCTCGTGGCCGTGGCCGTGCCCGTGGCCCCGCTCCTCGGTCCCGATCCGCACGAGCGTGAAGAACGCGTCGAAGATCTCGTCGTAGGTGTGCTCGTCGCGGATGTCCTTGACCAGGGCGACCCGCAGCGCGGCCTTGAGCGTCTCGCGGTCGGCGAGCACGCCGGGCTCGCGCGCGCAGCGCATCGCGTCGAGGACCTCCGAGGTGGAGATCCGGACCTGCCGGATGCGGAGCAGCCGGACGAAGCGGTGGATGCTGGCCTCCATCGAGGCCCTCCTCTCGGGCGTCCGGGGCTAGAGCGCGCGGCGCTTGCCGAGGCCGGCGCCGAAGGAGCGGCTGCCCTGGCCCGAGCTCACCGGGCGCTTCTTGGTCGGCTCGGTCTCGCCGGAGCGCGCTCGCTCCTGGTACTCCCGGCCCGGCGCGCCGTACACCCCGGCGTGCCGGCCCTCCTCGTCCTTCGCCGCGCGCACGGCCCGCCCGTCGGGACCGTCGTCGGCGTCGTCGTCGACGCGGCGGGAGGTGGCCGGCGCGGGCCCGCTCGAGTGGCCGTTGTCCTCGTGCCCGTGGCCATGGCCGTGCCCGTGGCCGTGCCCGTGCGCGTCGTCGACCACGGCGTTCGGGTCGACGAGCTTCGGCAGGGCGCCGAGGGCCTTGGTCACGTCCTTGTCGTACTTGACGACCACGGAGACCGTGTCGGAGAGGATCGCGCTGTTCAGCTCGTCGACGCCCAGCACGGCGAGGGTGCGGGCCCAGTCGATGGTCTCGGAGATGCTCGGCGCCTTGCGCAGCTCGAGCTCGCGCAGGCCGCGGACGACCTCGACGAGCTCGCGCGCGGTGGCCTCGGGCAGCCCGGTGTGCTTGGAGCGGACGATCTCCAGCTCGCGCTCGGCGGTCGGGTAGTCGAGGAACAGGTGCAGGCAGCGGCGCTTGAGGGCGGCGGCCAGGTCACGGGTGTTGTTGCTGGTCAGGATGACGTAGGGCGCGTTCTCCGCGGTGAACGTCCCGACCTCGGGCACCGAGATCTGGAACTCGCCGAGGGTCTCGAGCAGGACGGCCTCCAGCGCTTCGTCCGCCCGGTCGACCTCGTCGATCAGCAGCACGACGGGTTCGTCGGACCGGATCGCCTCCATCAGGGGGCGCTCGGCGAGGAACTCCTCGGAGAAGAAGACGCTGTCCTGGTTGGCGATCCGCTCGACCGACGTCTTGATGTCGGGGGCGTCCTGGACGATCTCGGCGATCTTCTCGCGCAGCATCTGGGTGTAGAGCAGCTGCTTGCCGTAGTCCCACTCGTAGAGGGCCTTGGTCTCGTCCTGGCCCTCGTAGCACTGCAGACGCAGGAAGCGCCGGCCGGTGGCCAGCGCGAGCATCTTGGCCAGCTCGGTCTTGCCGACGCCGGCCGGGCCCTCGAGCAGCAGGGGCTTCTCGAGCCGGGTCAGGAGGAACACCGTCGTCGCCAGCCGTCGGTCGGCGATGTAGCCCTGCTCCGCGAGCGCGTCGACGACCTCGTCGACGGTGTCGAAGGGGAACGAGGCACCGGCGCCGGACTGCTCGGTCGTGCTGGTCACGCGGGGTCCTTCCTGAGGTGGCAGGTCGAGGGGAACACACCGGTGCCCGGTGGGCCAGCGGGAGACGCCGACCTCACCGGGCACCGGTCGAGGACGATCAGCTGAGCAGGTCGTCCAGGTCGCCGTTGAGGCAATGGTCGACCACGGGACGCACCGTCGTGAAGGTGCACTCCTTGGGGTTGCCCGGCGTGCAGGCGTCCCCGAGGACGTGGTTGGTGATGCGGTCCACGTCGGCGTCGTTGCCCGTGATGGTCTTCTCGTTCTCGTAGAACTTCGTCGGGCCCTGGCCGAGACGGTTCTTGGAGTACGAGTCCTGGGTGACGTCGGTGAACTTCTCCGGGATGCCCACGTCGCGCAGCAGGCGGATGGACGCGGCGAGCGCGGCCTCCGCGGCCTGGACGTCGGTCATGTGCGTGGTGTCGACGCCCATGGCCTGGGCGATGCGCGCGAAGCGCTTGTAGGCCACCGGCATGTTGAACGCCCAGACGCGGGGGAGCGCGACGGCGTTGTTCAGGCCGTGGTGGGTGTCGTAGAAGGCCGACACCGCGTGCGAGATCGAGTGGATGATCCCGAGGCCGCCGGAGTTGAACGCCTGGGCGGCGATGTACTGCGCGTACATCATGCCCTGGCGGCCGGGGAGGTCCTGGCCGTTCCAGACCGCCTCGCGCAGGTGCTCGTTGGTCAGCTCGATCGCGCGGATCGCGTTGCCGAGGCTCGGCTCGAAGTTCAGCCGCGAGACGTAGGGCTCGGAGGCGTGCGCGAGCACGTCGAAGCCGCACTGGGCGGTGAAGTCGACCGGGCAGTCGTAGTAGAGGACCGGGTCGTCGATCGCCAGGCTGGTCACCGAGGCGTCGTCGAACGCGACGTACTTGTGGGGCTTGTTCGGGTCGGTCGTGGTGTCGGTGATGACGTAGGCCCACGAGGTCTCCGAGCCGGTGCCGGCCGTGGTGGAGACCGCGATGTGCGGCGGGTTCTTCGGGTTCTCGGACTGGTTGAAGCCCTCGAACTCGTTGACGTTGCGGCCGTCGTGCGCCACCGAGACGCGCGCGCCCTTGCAGGCGTCGTGCGAGGAGCCGCCGCCGATGGAGACGAAGCTGTCACAGGAGTTCTCCTGGTACAGCTTCACCGAGTCCATGACGTTGTAGTCCTTGGGGTTGGACTCGACCTGGTCGTAGATGACCGTCTCGATCCCGTGCCACTTCATGGACTCGGAGATCTTGTGGACGATGTCCGTGCCGCGCAGACCCGAGGTCATGATCAGCGTCTTCTTGAAGCCCATCTTCAGGGCCTCGGGGCCGATCATCTCGTGCGAGCCGGGCCCCAGCAGCGCCCGCGGGAAGGGGTGGAACTCCTTGATCGGGAACGGCTTGAGCAGCTCGTCAACCTGCATGGCTGTCCTCTCGTCGTGGTCGGTCCGGGAGCCGCGCCCCGACAGGCGGGCTCCTCGCGATCCGGCGCGACGCTAGGGGTGGCCCGGGTCACCGGGACAGGGGCGCGCGGTGATCCCGACCACGGCGACGGTGCCCGCCCTGCACCTTCGGACAGGTTCAGACCCTGCCCACCCCGCGGCGTTGTGCGAGGTTCGTTGTTGCCATCGGTACGCGACAGCCTGCGGGGGTGGAAGGGGCCGGCGCGGGGAACCTCGGTCCGGTGGTGGAGGACCTCTCCGGGCGCACGGCGCTCGTCACCGGCGCGAGCCGCGGGCTGGGCCGCGCGATCGCCGCGGGCCTCGCGGACGCGGGCGCGACGGTGATCGGTCTGGCGCGCGACGGCGACGCCCTGACCGAGGCCGTCGCCGCGTTCGGTGGCCGCGCGCTCGTGCACGACCTCGCCGACGTCGACGGCATCGCCGCCCGGGTCGAGGGGCTCGAGGTGGACGTGCTGGTCAACGCGGCGGCGGTGATGAGCGCGCCCCGCTCGAAGACGCTGGACGCGTCGCTCGCGCAGTGGCGTGACGTGCGCGCCGTCGACCTCGACGCGCCCTTCGCGCTGGTCTCCGCGCTGGTGCCGGGGATGGCGCGCCGGCGCTGGGGGCGCGTGGTCAACCTCAGCGCGTGCCTCGGGCGTCTCACCGGCCCGGGCACCGCGGGCGGGCTCGCGCCCTACCGCGTCGCCAAGGCGGGGCTCAACGCGCTGACCCGCAACCTCGCCCACGAGCTCGCCCTCGGCCGTCGCGGCGTGCTCGTCGACGCGACGTGCCCGGGGCACTGCCGCACCGACATGGGCGGGCCCGACGCGCCCCGCTCGATCGACCAGGGTGCGGACACGGCGATCTGGCTCTGCCGGCGCGCCTCCAGCCCCTCGGACCCGGCGCCCACCGGGCGGCTGTGGGAGGACCGGGCCGAGGTGCCCTGGTAGCGGGGTCCGTTCCCATCGGGCCGGCGATCACGACCGCCCGAGGGTCGTCAGGGCTCCGCGAGCGCCGCGCGGGCGAGGTCCAGCGCGCGTTCCCGGGACACGCCGAGCGCGGTGACGCGACGCGCGTACTCGGCGGCGAGCTCGCGGGCCGGGTCGGCGGCGGTGTCCCCGCCGACGACGAACGTGCCCAGGCGCCCCCGGGTCTCGACGACCCCGGCGGCCTCGAGCTCGCGGTAGGCGCGCGCGACGGTGCCGGGGGCGAGGTTGAGGTCGCCGGCCAGCCGTCGCACCGCGGGCAGCCGGGTGTGCGGGGCGAGCGCGCCGGTGCGGGCGAGCTTGGTGACCCGCGCGCGCAGCTGCTCGTAGGGCGGGTCGGCCGAGTCGGGGTCGAGATCGATCAGCTCGACGCTCACGGTGACGCGAACCCCCGCGACAGCGCGTCGAACGCCTCGTCGACCAGGGCGCCCAGCGCGTCGGCGTCCGCCTCCGGCCGCGCGTGCCAGGCGCTGAACACCGCGCGCATGGCGGCCACCACCGCCCGGCCGAACACCTGCGCGCGCAGCGACGCGGGGTCCTCGCCCCAGCGGCGGGCGGCGTCGGTGGCGAGTGCGGACTCCCAGTCGCGGTAGCGGACCGTGGCGCGCGCGGCGAGCTCCGGCACGTCCTCGATCAGCCCGAGGCGGCGGCGCAGGGCGGGCAGCTCGGCGGCCGCGTAGTGGTTGATCGCGAGGAAGGCGGCGCGCGCGGCCGCCACCGGGTCGTCGCCGCGCTCCCCGGCGAGCGCGGCGACCAGCGCGGCGAGGCCGTCGTCCAGCTCGCCGAGCACGACGTCGAGCTTGGTGGGGAAGTAGCGGAAGAACGTGCGCCGGCCGACCCCGCCCGCCACGGCGAGCTCGTCGACGGTGGTCTCGTCGAACCCCTGGGACGCGAACAGCTCGAGCGCGACGTTCTCGAGGCGCTGCGCCCGCGCACTCCTCGTCGTCGCCACGGACCCATCCTCTACCACGGAGAGGTGGGCACCGTCCCCGCCGTTCGGAGGGGCGTTTCCCACCCGGACCGAGTCTGGCGGTGGCACCGAGTGCCGCTTAGCGTTCGCAGCACCCGAGGCACCCGCTGGTGAGGAGGACGCGATGGAGGAGCAGGAGCTGGTCGAGGAGACCCTCGTGGAAGAGGTTTCGATCGACGGTATGTGCGGCGTCTACTGATGTCGACGACGGCGGCGGGAGCCGGTCCCACGGCTCCTGCCGGCGTCGACGACTTCGACGCCGACGGCCCGTACCGGATCTCCGGTTCGGTCTCGGTGCGTCCGGAGTCGTTCGGCGCCCTCGTGTACGACTTCCACACGCGGCGGCTGTCGTTCCTCAAGACGCGGCTCCTGGTCCGGGTCGTGGAGGCCCTCGCCGACCACCCCGACGTCCACGGCGCCCTCGAGGCTGCCGAGGTTCCCGCACCACAGCGGGAGCGGTACCTGAAGGCCCTGGCCGGCCTCGCGAAGGCGGGCACGATCCAGCCTCGCCCACAGGGGGAGACCACCACATGAAGCTCGTCGAGCACTTCGTCGAAGGCCTGACCTCCCCGATCTGCCTGACCTGGGAGCTCACCTACGCCTGCAACCTGTCCTGCGTGCACTGCCTGTCCAGCTCGGGACGGCGCGACCCGAACGAGCTGTCGACCGAGGAGTGCAAGGCCGTCATCGACGAGCTGCAGCGCATGCAGGTCTTCTACGTCAACATCGGCGGCGGCGAGCCGACGGTCCGCAGTGACTTCTGGGAGCTGCTGGACTACGCGATCGCCCACGACGTCGGCGTCAAGTTCTCCACCAACGGGGTCAAGCTCGACAAGGCGCGGGCCGCGCAGCTCGCGGCCACCGACTACGTCGACGTCCAGATCTCCCTCGACGGCGCGACGGCCGAGGTGAACGACCACGTCCGCGGCCCCGGGTCCTACGACACCGCGATCCGCGCGATGGAGAACCTGTACGAGGCGGGCTTCGGGCAGTTCAAGATCAGCGTGGTGGTGACGCGCCACAACGTCGACCAGCTCGACGCCTTCAAGGCCATCGCCGACCGCTACGGCGCCCAGCTGCGGATCACCCGGTTCCGCCCCTCGGGCCGCGGCGCCGACTCGTGGGACGAGCTGCACCCCACCCGCGAGCAGCAGCGCCAGCTCTACGACTGGCTCGTCGCGCGCGGGGAGGACGTCCTCACCGGCGACTCGTTCTTCCACCTCTCCGCCTTCGGGGAGGAGCTGCCGGGCCTCAACCTCTGCGGCGCCGGCCGCGTGGTGTGCCTGATCGACCCGGTCGGCGACGTCTACGCCTGCCCGTTCGCGATCCACGACCAGTTCCTGGCCGGCAACGTCCGGTCCGAGGGCGGGTTCAAGACCGTGTGGCAGGAGAGCGAGCTGTTCGCCGAGCTGCGCGGGCCGCAGTCGGGCGGGGCGTGCACGAAGTGCTCGCACTACGACGCCTGCCAGGGCGGCTGCATGGCGGCGAAGTTCTTCACCGGCCTGCCGCTCGACGGCCCCGACCCCGAGTGCGTGCTCGGCAACGGGGAGCGCGAGCTGGCCAAGCTGGAGATGGACACCGTCATCCCCAAGCCCTCGCTGGACCACTCGCACCGGACGACGCGAGGCCCGCGCCGGGACGCGGGAGACGGAGCGCAGCCGAGCTCGACCGGTGGCAGCGGCCCGGTGCCGCTGACGCTCTCGGTGCGGCGACCCGACCGCGCCTGTGACTCCGACCCCCTCGCCGGCGAGGGCACGCGCCTGCCCGCCGGCATCCGGGTCGGCTGAACCTCCCCCGGCGCCGCGGGCGATCCTCGCGGCGCCGGGGTGAGCTCTGCCCGTACGCAGTTCCCGCACGGTCGGTCCCCGGGGTTCCACGAGGCGCGACGCTCCTCGCATGGCGACGATCGCGGTGAACGGCACGACGCTGTACCACGAGCTGCGCGGGGAGGGCCCGCCCGTCGTGTTCGTCTCCGGCGCCCCGGGCGACGCGGGGTTCTGGGAGGAGATCGGGGATCTCCTCGCCGACCAGTTCACCGTGCTGAGCTACGACCGGCGGGGCACGTCACGCAGCCCGCGACCGGCGGACCGGACCACGACGACGATCGACGAGCAGGCCGACGACCTCGCGGCGCTGCTCGAGGCGCTCGACCTCGTCCCCGCCGTGGGGTACGGGCACAGCGGCGGCGGGCTGATCCTGACCAGCCTCGCCCTGCGTCGTCCCGAGGTGCTGCGGGGCGCGGTCTTCCACGAGCCCGCCTTCCTCACGGTGACCCCGGCCGGACGGGCGGCCATCGAGGGGCTGCAGGAGATCGTGGCCGACGCCGTGCCGCGCGGCGGACTCCGGCTGGCGATGGAGCTGTTCCTGCGGTGGGCCGACGGGGACGACGTCTACGAGGCCTTCGACCCCGCGTTCCGGGAGCGCATGCTCGACGACGGTGAGGTCGCCCTCACGGAGATGGAGCCGCTGCTGGGCTACCTGCCCACGCCCGACCAGCTCGCGCGGATCACCGTGCCGAGCGTCGTGCTGGCCGGCGCCGACAACCGCGACCCGGACGCGCGCCTGCACTGCCTCTACGGGGCGGCGCAATGGGCGGCGGTCGGTCTCGGTGCCCCGCTCGTGGAGACGCCCGGCGCCCACCTCCCGTCGGCGACCCACCTCCACGAGTACGCCGAGATCGTGCGCCCGATCCTGACGCGGCTCGCGGCGTCGGCGCCGGTGGAGGCCTGAGTAGCGCAACGCACTCATGCGATCGCCACGCGTGAGCGGTCCGGATGACGTCACTTGCCGCCCCGACCTGATCCGTTTCCATGATCAGCAAGTTGGATCGGTATGACCGCGACACCGGACGCGACGCCGGAGCCGATGGCCGCCCTGCCCCTGCTGGCCGAGGCCGGCGTCAGCGTCTACTGGGTCCCGCTCGAGGGACGGACCGCGTGGGTCGCGGACGCCGCCACCCGCCAGGTGTGGGTCTCGCGCACCGTGCCGCGCGAGGCGCTCCTCGGCTGCCTCATCGAGGCGCTCCGGGTCCTCGACGAGGAGACGTCCGCGCCGGGCCTGAGGTTGGTCCACTCCGCCGATCGCGTCGCCGAGGGCTCCGGCCGACCGTCCCCGATCCTGGCCGTGGTCGACGAGGGCTAGGGCTCAGTCCGACGAGCTGCTCGACGAGGAGCCGGAGTCGCTCGACGACCGCGAGTCGATCGACGACGAGCCTGAGTCGGACCAGCCGCCGTGATCGTGGTGGTGTACCCCGGGATCCGTGGCGCCGCCGGCCCGCCGCCGCGACCCGGCCCGGCTGCGGACCAGGGTGATGACGGCGAGCACCGTCAGCATCGAGGCCACCGCGAGCGCGAGCACGGCGCCGAGGAGGGCGCCGAGCGGGTCGTTCGTCGCGAGGACCGTGACGAGGACGAGTCGTCCGGCGCCGGTCTCCCCCCTCGCGTCCACCGCGCAGGGGACGTCCGGGCGGCGGCGCGTCCCTAGCGTCGGTCGGGACCGCCGAGGGAGGCCGCCGTGACCACGACCGCCGTGACGACGACCAGCACGACCAGCCCGACCAGCCCGACCACCACGTCCACCGTGACCGACGAGCTGCGCGCCACCGCCGCGCGGCTCGTCGCCGGGGGCCGCGGCATCCTCGCCGCCGACGAGAGCCCGAGGACCATGTCGCGGCGCCTCGAGGAGGCCGGGGTCGCGCCCACCGAGGAGCAGCGCCGGGCCTACCGCGAGCTGCTGCTGACCGGCGAGGACCTCGCGGCGGGCGTCAGTGGCGTCATCCTCTGCGACGAGACGCTGCGCCAGCACCTCGCCGACGGCCGCCCGTTCCCCGCTGCGCTCGCGGACGCCGGGATCCAGACCGGCATCAAGGTCGACACCGGCACGGTGCCCCTCGAGGGCGGCGAGGACGGCGAGACGCTGACCGAGGGTCTCGACGGACTCGCCGACCGGGTCGCGGAGTACGTCGAGCTCGGCGCCGAGTTCGCGAAGTGGCGCGCCGTGCTGCACCTCGGCGCCGGCCGTCCCTCGAGCCTCGCCCTCGAGGCGAACGCCGACGCGCTCGCCGCCTACGCCCGCACCTGCCAGGACGGCGGGCTCGTGCCGATCGTCGAGCCCGAGATCCTCAGCGCCGGCGGGCACCGCATCGAGGTCTGCGCCGCCGCGACCGCGCGGACCCTCGCCACCCTGTGCCGCGCCCTGGACCGGGCGGGCGTCGACCCGGCCGCCATGGTGCTCAAGCCGAACATGGTGACCGCGGGCGAGGGCGCGCGGCAGACCGCCGGGCCCGCCGAGGTCGCGCGCGCCACCGTCGACACCCTGCGCGCGACGGTGCCCGACGAGCTCGCCGGCGTCGCATTCCTCTCCGGCGGCCAGCCCTCGGTGATCGCCGCGGCGAACCTCGCCGCGATCCGCCGCCGCGGCGGGCCGTGGCCGCTGACGTTCTCGTTCGGCCGGGCGCTCGTGTCGCCGGCGCTGCTCGCCTGGCGCGGCGACCCGGCCGCGGCCGGCGCGGGTCGCGAGGCGCTGCGCCGCGAGGTGGACCGGGCCGTCGCGGCCTGAGGGACTACGCCCGACGCCAGCCGAGCTCCTCGTCCGCCAGCAGGTGGCGGACGAGGAGCTCGGTGCTGGCCGTCGCGTCCGGGTGGGTCACGACGTGCCACGGACGCGAGATCGGGACGCCGGGCACCGTCAGCTCGACCAGCGATCCCTCGGTGAGCTGGCGCGCGACGCCCTCGCGCGCCACCAGCGTCACCCCCAGCCCGGCGCGCGCCGCGGCGATCGTGGCGCCGTGCGACCCGAGCACCATGCGCGGCGGCTCGTCGGGCAGGTCCGCGAGCAGCGCGGTGAGCGTCGCGCGGATGCCCGAGCCGGTCTCGCGCAGCAGCCAGGTCGCGGTGGCCGGGTCGAAGCCGTCGGCCGCCTCGGGGGCGCCGACGACGGTGAGGGTGTTCTCGCGGCGGGCGCGGACGTGCGCGTCGACGTCGCCCGGCGGGCTCCCGGCGACGACGACGTCGAGCTCGTGGTGGCGCAGCATCGCCCAGACCGCGGCGCTGGGGGAGACCTCGACCCCGACGCCGACGTGTGGGTGGCGGGCGCGGAACGAGGCGAGCAGGGCGGGCAGGAGGTGCTCGCCGGCCGTGGTGACCGCGCCGAGGCGCACGTGGCCATGCTCGGGGTCGGCCTCGCCGCGCGCGGCGGTCGTGGCCTCGTCGAGCAGGCCGAGGATGCGGCGGGCGTAGTCGGCGTAGCGGGCGCCGGCGGCCGTGAGGCGCACGCCGCGGCCCTCCTTCTCCAGGAGCGCGACGCCCACCTCGTCGGCGAGTGCGCGCACGGCGGCCGACACGGTGGACTCGGTGACCACGAGCGCCGCGGCCGCCCCGCGCACCGACCCCTGGTCGGCGAGCGCGACGAACGCCCGCAGGCGCGCGGTGGTGGTCACGCGCCGAACCTATGTGAGCGAACTTCGGGGCTATAGCACCGAAGTTCGCTCACAGAGGGGTCAGCTCCGGTGGCCACCGGCGAAGACGCGGCTGGCGCGCAGGTCGGCGGCCTCGAGGGTGGTGACGTCGGCGAGGCCGATCGAGCCCCCGCCCTCGGCGAGCCGGCGGGCCTGGCGCATGCGGGCGCGGTCGAGCGCGTTGCGCACGCTGCGGGCCCCCGCGAACCACTCCTGCTCGCGGCGCAGCGCCAGGTACTCGCGCAGCGCGGTGTGCGCCTCGGGCGAGAACGCCAGCCCCTGCTCGGCGACCATGCCCTCGGCGATGGTCACCAGCTCGTCGGCGCTGAAGTCCGGGAAGTCGACGTGGTGCGCGATCCGGCTCTGCATCCCCGGGTTGGCCTCGAAGAACGTGGCCATCCGGTCGGCGTAACCGGCGAGCACCACGACGAGGTCGTCGCGGTTCTCCTCCATCGCCTGCAGGAGGATCTCGATGGCCTCGCCGCCGTAGTCGCGCTCGTTGCCGGGCCGGTGCAGGTAGTACGCCTCGTCGACGAACAGCACGCCACCCCGCGCCTTGCCGACGATCTCCTTGGTCTTCGGCGCAGTGTGCCCGACGTACTGGCCGACGAGGTCGTCGCGGGTCGCGGTGACCAGGTGGCCGCGCCGCAGGTAACCGAGGCCCTTGAGCAGGTCCCCGATGCGCTGCGCCACGGTCGTCTTGCCGGTGCCCGGGTTGCCGGTGAAGCACATGTGCAGGGTCGGGCGGTCGGTGGCGACGCCGAAGCGCTCGCGGATCCGGTCGACCACCAGCAGCGCCGCGAGCTCGCGCAGCCGCTCCTTCACCGGCGCGAGCCCCACCAGCTCCCGGTCGAGGGCGTCGAGGACGTCGTCGACACCGGCCTCGCTGCGCACGGCGTCGAGGTCGACGACGGCGTCGGGGGCCAGCGTCGTGTCGGGCTCCTCCGCGGCCGGGGTCTCCGGCTCCGCGACGGACGGACGGGAGGCCCGCCCGCCCGTCGCGAAGGAGACCCGCCCGTTGTCAGTGCCGGCCATTCCCGTTCCCGTTCCCGCGGGTCGACGGCCCCGCGGACGCGCCGTAGCGCGAGCCCGCGGGCCGCTCGGTGGCGTAGGAGTGGATCGAGTAGTTGATGCGCCGGTCGACGCCCTCCTGGCGGTCGAGGCGGAAGCCGGGCTCCTCGCTCGGCCGCTGCACCAGGAACGACAGGGCGACGGTCTGGCGACCGAGGCTCGCGTCGTAGGCGTTGACGCGCACGTAGTGCTCGGGGTGCTCCTCGCGGCACGCGCGCACCTCGTCGAGCACCGCGGCGGGGTCGGCGAGGTCGAACAGCGGCAGGCCCCACATCTCCCAGTAGGTGTTGCGGGGGTGCGGGTCGTCGGTGAACTCCACCGAGCACGGCCATCCGTGCTCGAGTGCGTAGGCGATCTGCGCGGTGATCTCGTCGTCGGTCAGGTCGGGCAGGAACGAGAACGTCCCCTGGGTGATGCGCACGGTGGCCTCCTCAGGCGGGCGTCGGGGTGGCGTCGACGGTGTCGGTGGAGGCGTAGTCGAAGGTGATGTCGCCCCAGGTCGACAGCGCCATGTCCAGCGGCTTGTTGCGCTTCGCGGCCTCGCGGAGGATCTCCGGGCCCTCGGTGACGTAGTCCTTGCCCTCGTTGCGCGCCTTGATCATCGACTCGACGGCGACGCGGTTGGCCTCGGCGCCCGAGGCGATGCCCATCGGGTGGCCGATGGTGCCGCCGCCGAACTGCAGGACGGTGTCCTCGCCGAGGTGGTGCAGCAGCTGGTGCATCTGGCCGGCGTGGATGCCGCCGGAGGCGACCGGCATCGTCGCGGGCATCGACACCCAGTCCTGGGAGAAGAACAGCCCCTTCGACGGGTCGGCGTCGTAGCGGCCCTTGCGCAGCACGTCGTAGAAGCCGTGGACCGACGCGGGGTCGCCCTCGAGCTTGCCGACGACGGTGCCGGCGTGGATGTGGTCGACGCCGGCGAGGCGCATCCACTTGGAGATCACGCGGAAGCTCACGCCGTGGTTCTTCTGGCGCGTGTAGGTGGCGTGCCCGGCGCGGTGCAGGTGCAGGATCACGCCGTTGCGCCGCGCCCACTTGGCCAGCGACTGGATCGCGGTGTAGCCGACGGTCAGGTCGACCATGACGATCACGCTGCCGAGGTCCTTCGCGAACTCGGCGCGCTCGTAGATGTCCTCCATGTCCGCGGCGGTGACGTTGAGGTAGTGGCCCTTGACCTCGCCGGTCTCGGCCTGGGCCTTGTTCACCGCCTCCATGCAGGAGATGAAGCGGTCGCGCCAGCGCATGAAGGGCTGCGAGTTGATGTTCTCGTCGTCCTTGGTGAAGTCCAGCCCGCCGCGCAGGGCCTCGTAGACGACGCGGCCGTAGTTGCGCGACGACAGCCCGAGCTTGGGCTTGGTGGTGGCGCCGAGCAGCGGGCGCCCGAACTTGTTGAGGTACTCGCGCTCGGTGACGATCCCGTGCGCCGGCCCCTGGAACGTCTTGACGTAGTGCGGCGGGATGCGCATGTCCTCGAGGCGCAGGGCCTTGAGCGGTTTGAAGCCGAAGACGTTGCCGATGATGGAGCTGGTCAGGTTCGCGATCGACCCCTCCTCGAAGAGGTCGAGGTCGTAGGCGATGTAGGCGATCCACTGCCCCTCGACGCCGGGCACGGGCTCCACCCGGTAGCACTTCGCCTGGTAGTGCTCGAAGGTCGTCAGCCGGTCGGTCCAGACGACGGTCCACGTCGCCGTGCTGGACTCGCCGGCGACCGCGGCGCCCGCCTCTTCGGGCGGCACGCCGTCCTGCGGCGTCACGCGGAACGCGCAGAGCAGGTCGGTGTCCTTGGGTTCGTAGTCGGGCTGCCAGTACCCCATCTCCGCGTAGGGGATGACGCCCGCGCTCCATCGATCGGCCATGGCACGAGGGTGCGGGCCGACCGTGCGCAGGACAATCAAGTGTTCCCGGCGGACCCTTCGGTCAATGACTCAGTGATGGCCGGCTGATCCTCGAGCGGGACGGTGACGGTGACCGTGGTCCCGGTGCCCGGCCGCGAGATCACCCGCACCGAGCCGCCGACGAGGTCCGCGCGCTCGCGCACCGAGGCCAGGCCGTAACCGCGGGTCCCCGACGCCGGGTCGAAGCCGACGCCGTCGTCGGCCAGCGTGAGGTGGGCGGCGCCGTCACCCGCCTCGAGACGCACCTCGACCTCCTCGGCTCCGGCGTGCTTGAGCACGTTCTGCAGGGTCTCCTGCGCGATCCGGTACAGCGCCACCTCGACGTGCTCGGGCAGCCGGCGGTCGTCGAGGTCGAGGACGACGCGCACCTCGGGCAGCCCGCGGGCCAGCGCGGCGAGCGCGCCGGCGAGCCCGAGGTCGTCGAGCACCGGCGGCCGCAGGGCCCCGATCGCCGCGCGGGCCTCGTCGAGGGTGGTGAGCACGAGGTCGCAGGCGGCGGTCAGGTCCTCCCGCGCCTCCGCCGCCTCGTCACGGTCGACCCGCGTGCGCACCGCGTCCAGGTGGAACGACAGGGTGACCAGGCGCTGGGAGATGCCGTCGTGGATGTCGCGCGCCAGGCGCTGCCGCTCGGCCTCCTGCGCGGCCACCATCTGCTCGGCGAAGCGCCCGTGCGCCTCCTCGCGGGCGGCGAGCATGCGGTGCATCCGGGCCTGGTGCACGGCGCCGGCGACCAGGCGCCCGATGGTGCGCAGCACCCGCACGTCGCGGTCGTCGAACTCGCGGCGCGCCACGGTGTGCACGTTGAGCACCCCGACCAGGCCCGCCGGCTCGCTCTCCATCGGCACCGACACCATCGACGTGTAGCGCTCGCCCCGCAGCTCCGGGATCGCGACGTAGCGCGGGTCGTCGTGCTTGTCGGCGGGGATCACGACGGGCTCGCGGTGGCTCGCGACCCAGCCCGTCACGCCGGTGCCCAGGGGCAGCCGGACCGCGCCGACCTGGGCGTCGAAGGGTGGCGTCGCGCCGGCCAGGGTCAGCGAGGGCTCGGTGTCGTCGAGGACGTGCACGAAGCAGACGTCGGTGGCGGTGGCCTCGGTGATGACGCGCGCGACGGCGGCCGCGAGCGGCTCGACGCCCGGCCCGCGCGTCGCGGCCTCGATGATCGCGAGCAGGACGGCGTTCTCGCGCTCGGGGTCGGCGAGGCCGAGCCCCCTCGGGGTGGTCACCGGAACACCCCCTCGCGCAGCGCCGCCGCGACCGCCGCCGTCCGGTCGGGCACCGAGAGCTTGCGCAGCAGCGCGCGCACGTGGCTCTTCACCGTCTCGTCGCCGATGACGAGCTCGGCGGCGATGGCGCGGTTGCTGTGCCCCGCGACGAGCAGCGCGAGGACCTCGCTCTCGCGCTGGGTGAGCCCGAGGTGCGCGCCGGGCCAGAACTCGTCGCGCTCGAGGCGGGCCGCCGACGCCGCGGCGCGTCCGGCCATCGTCGCGTCGACGACCGTCGTCCCGGACGCGGCGAGCTCCAGGTGGCGCACGAGCTCCTCGCCGCCGATGTGCTTGAGCAGGTAGCCGGCCGCCCCGGCGCGCAGGGCCTGGTAGAGGTACTGCTCGTCGTCGTACACGGAGAGCAGCACGACCTTCTGGCCCGGCGCGCGCTCGGCCAGGCTGCGGCACAGGTCGAGGCCGCTGTCGCCGCGCAGGCGCACGTCGCACAGGACGATGTCCGGCGCCAGCGACACCGCGACGTCGAGGGCCTCGCGGGCGCTGTTGGCGCTGCCCACCACCCGGACCCGCCCGGCGAACGGGGCGAGCATCGCCTTGAGCCCCGCGACCACCATCTCGTGGTCGTCGACCAGGACCACGCGCAGCGGTGCGGTCCCCGTCATCTTGACCACCCTAGGGACGCCCCGCGGTCCCGTCTCCCCCGTCGGACCCCCCGTGACGGGGGAGTCGCGCCGGGCGCGGGCTGCCTAGCGTCGCGGTCGAGGAAGGGAGACCTCGTGCCCGACAAGTCTCTGCGCATCCGGCGCGCCGGCGAGGCGCCGCCGTTCCGTCGACCGGTGATGCTCGCGATCGCGGGCGACAGCGCCGCCGGCAAGACGACGATGACCAAGGGTCTGGTGGAGGCCCTCGGGCCCGAGCGGTGCGTGTCGCTGTGCACCGACGACTACCACGCCTACGACCGGGAGGAGCGCAAGGAGCTGCCGTTCACCGCGCTCCACCCCGACTGCAACCACCTCGAGATCATGGAGCAGCACCTGCAGCTGCTCGCGACGGGCTCGCCGGTGCTCAAGCCGGTCTACGACCACGGCACCGGGGAGCTCGTGCGCCCCGAGCTGGTCGAACCGGCCGAGTTCGTCATCGTCGAGGGGCTCTTCCCGCTGTGGAGCAAGCTCTCGCGGGCCTGCTTCGACGTCACCGTCTTCCTCGACCCGCCCGAGGAGATCCGCCGCGGGTGGAAGGTCGCGCGGGACACGAGCAAGCGCGGCTACACCGAGCAGAAGGTGCTCGCCGAGCTGGAGCGCCGCGAGCCCGAGTCCGAGGCGTACATCCGCCCGCAGCGGGCCAACGCCGACCTCGTGGTGCGGTTCGCGCCCATCGAGGGCCGGGACGACCCGCCGGACACGCCGCTGTCGGCGACGATGATGATGCGCCCGACCATCGACCACCCCGACCTCACCGAGGCGCTCCAGCCCGGGCTCTCGCGGGCGATGCACCTCAAGCTCGAGCGCGACCCCGACGGCCGGCCCGTCGAGTCGCTGCACGTGCACGGGTACGTGCCGCGCGAGGAGAGCATCGCGGTGGAGAAGGCGATCTGGACCTCGCTGGGCTCGCCCGACACCGAGACCCCGGAGTGCCTCGGGCGCCTGAGTGGATCGTTGGGCGACGCGCGCAGCGAACCGCTCGCGATCGCCCAGCTGCTGCTGCTCTACCACCTGATGGAGGCGGCGCGGTGAGGACCGTGGAGCTGCCGCCCGGATCGTCGAGCTCCGCTGCGCTCCGTCTCCCGGAGGCCGTCGTGTTCGACGTCGACGGCACCCTCGCCGACACCGAGCGCGACGGGCACCGGATCGCGTTCAACGACGCGTTCGCGGCGCATCGCCTGGACCTCGCGTGGGACGCCGAGCGCTACGGGGAGCTGCTCGCGATCACCGGCGGGCGGCGGCGGGTCGCGGCGGCGCTGCGGGAGCGCGGGGTCGAGGACGCGGACGACCTCGCCGCGCGCGTGCACCGCACGAAGACCGAGCTGTTCACCGAGGTGGTGCGCCGCGGCGGGATCGGGCCGCGCCCGGGGCTGCCGGCGCTCGTCGACGACCTGCGCGCGCACGGGGTGCGCCTCGCGGTCGCGACGACGGGGCGCCGGGCGTGGGTCGAGCCGCTCCTGGCGCACCTGATCGGCGAGGGCACCGCCGAGGTGGTGGTGTGCGGCGACGACGTCGCGGCGCTCAAGCCCGACCCCGAGGCCTACCGGCTCGCGCTCGCGCGGCTCGACGTCGCCGCCGCCCGCACCGTGGCCGTCGAGGACTCGGGGCCGGGTCTGCACGCGGCGCTGGCGGCGGGGCTGGCGACGGTCGTGGTGACCAACGACTACACCGCCGACCACGACCTCACCGGCGCCGCGATCGTGCGCGAGGCCTTCGACGCGCCCACCCCGCTCACCGCCGCCGAACTGGGCGCCGCCCTCGTCCGCACGCCCCACGTCCGCGCCCGGTGACCCAGCCCCCGGGCAGCCGACGGGCACGGTCACCAGGTCTGGGCGGGAGCCGGGTCGGCGGGGGCCGGCGCGGTGTCGCCACCGTGGTCGGTGTCGTCGGGGCGCGTGTCGGTGCCGTGGGGGTCGGTCGTGCCGTGCGAGCCGCTGCCGTGGTGCGAGGAGCCCGACGAACCCGACGAGCCGCCCGACGAGCCGCCCGACGAATTCGACGAGGCCGACGAGGTCGTCGTCGTGCTCCGCGGGCGGCGGGGCGCCTCGCGCGTCCGCGGGGTGTCGCGCTCGGTCGTGCTCGCGACGGCCGTGGCCGTCGGCGCCGGCGTGGTCGTCGTCGCAGGCGCCGGGACGGTCTCGGCCGGGACGACGGCCGGCGGGGCCGCCTCGGCGGGTGCCGCCGCGCCGACGAGGGCGTACGCGCCGCCGCCGACGCCGCCGAGCACGATCGTCGCCGCGGCCAGGACGGTCACCAGACCCCGCCGCCGGGGCCGGGGCGACGGAGGCGGCACGGGCACGGGCGCCGGGGCGACCCGCACCGGACCCGTCTCCGGCTCGTCGGCGACCACCGGCCGCGGACGCGGTGTCGGACCCACCGCCGCGACGGGCGCGAGGGAGGTCATCGCCTCGCTGCGCCGGGCCGCGAGGTGCGCCGCCCCCGCGGCGACCGCGTGCTCGGGCTCCGCACCCGCCGTCACCGGCCGGCCGATCTCGACCCCGAGGACGGCGGCCGCCGACCCCATCCGGGTCGACCGGCCCACCAGCAGCACGACGTCGAGGTCCGCGGGCGCGACGCCGGCGCTCGCCAGCGTGCGGCGCAGGACGTCGGCGATCACGCGGTCGTCCGGCTCCGCGTCCGGCTCGTGCGGCTTGCTCTCGGGCCGCCCGAGGACGGTGGACGTCCCCGCCCGGTGGCGCAGCACCGTGGCCTCGACGCTGCCGACGCCGAGCTCGACGACCGCGACGGCCCCGCCCTCGGGCACGGCCCGCTCCGCGGCGTGCGCGCAGGCGGCGGCCA
The DNA here is from genome assembly GCF_028737205.1 of Actinomycetospora lutea. Lineage (GTDB taxonomy): Bacteria > Actinomycetota > Actinomycetes > Mycobacteriales > Pseudonocardiaceae > Actinomycetospora > Actinomycetospora lutea. The sequence continues at coordinate 21,990 of NZ_JAQZAL010000029.1, forward strand.
CGGGCGCCGGCACGAGCTCGACCGCGCCGAGCCCGAGGGAGGCGGCCACGCCCGCGAGCGCCTCGCGCTCGGTGTCGCCCCAGGTCGCGGGGTGGGTCAGCACGATCGCGTCGGGCGCGCCGCCCTCGCGCTCGGCGGTCCGGTCGACGACCCGGCGCAGCAGCACCCCGAGCAGGGCGCTCGCGGCGAAGGGCGCGCCGTCGAGCAGGAACGGGGCGGGGTCGGTGAGGCGCGCGCGGATGTCGCGGGCCACGCGCCCCGGGGCGTCGGCGGCGGCGCGGACGGCGTCGTCACCGACGAGCGGCGCGCCCTCGTCCGGCCACAGGAGCACCGACGGCATCGCCGCGCTGTACTCGCCGAGCAGGACCACGCTCGCCCGTCCGGCGCGGTGGACGGCGGCGGTCGTGATCGTGGCGCCGAGGTCGACACCGAGGTGGTAGGTCATCGTCGTCTCCGGCGGTCGGGGCGGGCGGGACGATCACGAGACTGAGGCCCCCGGGCCACCCGGGGAGTGGGGCAGACCCGACCCCGCCGGGGGAGCACCCGCCGATCGGCGCGGCGTCGCCCACCGCGCCGCGCGGACGCCCGCCGCCGAGGCGAGCGTCTCCAGCGGCCCGCGCCCCGCGCTCGCCCGCCACGCGAGCCCGAGCAGCAGCACCGCGACGACCTGCACGACGTAGCCGGGCACGGGGTCGTAGACGTCGGCCGGCGAGCTCAGGAACAGCACGTGGAGCGTGTAGAAGGTCAGCGTCATCGCCCCGGCCGCGGCCAGGGGCGCCCGGACGACGGGGACCGCCGGGTGCCGGACCCGGTCGAGCAGCAGCAGCACCCCGAGCACGGCGAGCGCGATCCCGGTCGTGCGGGCGAGGTCGAGCGGGGTCGACGAGTGCGGGGTGTCGACGGCGAGCCACCACCACGTGGTCGTGGGCGTGGTGCCGTCGGGACCGACGGTGAGGATCTCGCGCAGGTCGGCCGGGTCGAGGCCCGAGGACGCCGCGGTGATCCGCGCCAGCCCGCCGCCGGGCCCGAGCAGCAGGGCGGACACCCCGGACGCGGCCGCCGCCAGGGCGACCCCGCCGCCGGCGAGCCCGGCCGCCAGCCGCGGCGAGCGCAGCGGCGCCCGGCCGAGCGCGAGACCCACGGCCAGGTACGGCAGCCACGACAGCGCCGGGTAGGAGCCGGTGAGGAGGAGCTCGCGCACCAGCTCGGCGGGGTCGGTGACGAGCCAGGACAGCGAGGGGTTGTCGAGGTCCGGCGGGGGCAGGTGCCCGCGGACGAGGTGGGAGGCGAACGGGATCGCGGCCGCCCCCAGCACCGCGGCGGCGACGAGCACGCGCGTCGGCAGCAGCACCAGCGGGATCGCGAGCACGAACAGCACCGCGTAGTAGGCGAGGATGACCGTGGCGACCTCGGGATCGGTGACACCCCCGACGGCCAGCCCCAGCAGGCCGATCACCACCGCCCGCGCGGAGAGCGACGCGGCCGCGCGCCGGGCGCCCACGGCGCCGCCCACCCGCGCCCGACCGGTGAGGAACGCGATCCCCACGCCGGCGAGCACGGCGAACAGCGCCGCGGCGTTGCCGGTGACCAGGAGCCCCACCCACGTCTCCTCGCCCCGGGCGTCGGTGACGTAGAGGGCGTGCACGGCCATCATCCCGAGCAGCGCGATCCCGCGGGCGGTGTCGACGCCGGGGACGCGGCCCTGCTCCGGGGGCGCGGGAGCGGTGTCCCGTCGGTGCGCGGCGGTGGCGGTCATCGGTCTCCTCGGATCGGGGGCAGCGCGCCGGCGCGGGTGAGCGCGTCGGTCACGGCGGGCAGGTGGGCGACGGCGCGGGCGACGTCGTCGGGGGTCGCGACGCGATGGGCGTTCGCGGCGAGGTAGGCGCGCAGGGCCTCGTCGAAGCCCTCGCCCCCGGCCGGCTCGCGGGCGGCGAGCAGCACCGCGGCGCCCTGCTCGTAGACGCCCGTGTTGTAGGGCCCGAAGCCGCGCTCGGCCCACGCGGCCATGGGCAGGCCCAGATCGCCGCGCACGCGGACGTCCGCGTACTTGCCCTCGGTCCCGGTGACCCGGGCCTGCGCGTAGGTCGTGAACGCCTCGTCGAGCCACGGGTCGCGGCCCTGGTCGTTGCCGACGAGCCCGTAGAACCACTGGTGGGCGAGTTCGTGGGCGACGAGCTCGCGCAGCTCGCCGGGGGCGGTGTCGCCGAACTGCAGCGCGCCCGGGTACTCGATGCCCGACGACTGCGACGGCGCGATCGCCACCCACAGGTCGGGCTGCGGCACCGGGCCGAGCAGGTCCTCGAGCCGCCCGAGCGACGCGTCGATCTCGTCGGCCCAGCGCTGCGGGGCGACCCGGGTGCCCGCGACCGGCGTGAACAGGTGCAGCCGGGTGCCGGAGACGTCGCGCTCGAGCACCCGGTAGGCGCCCACCGCGACCGACACGTCCCGGACACCGGCCGCGCGGAAGGTGTGCGTGGTGGTGCCGGGACGCGGCCCCGGCACGGTGCCCTCGGCGCGGCCCACCCCGGAGACCGCCGCCCCCGCGGGGGCGGTGACGCGCAGCGCGTCGAGGCGGAACTCCTCGCTGACGGCGGTCTCGCCGGGGATGCGCACCGCGTCGTCGCGGACCCAGCCCCGACCGCGGACCCAGGCGAGCATCGGGAACGCCGAGCCGAACCACGCGGTGCCCGCCGAGGTCCCGAGACGCTCGTCGGCGTCCACCCCGAGGCGCAGCGCGAAGCCCAGTTCGGCGCGCACGGGCGTGCCGGCCTCGACGCACGCGGGCAGCGGCAGCTCGACCAGCGTCCCGGCCCCGCCGGCCGGCTGCACGACCGGGGCCACCGGGCGGCCCTCGACCGCGGCGTCGGTGACCGCCAGCGCGTTGCCCTCCGACGCCGGCGACGGCGCGTTCGGCCAGGTCCGGAACACGAGCTCGCAGATCCGCCGGTCGGGCGTGAAGGTCACCGCCTCGCGGCCGGTGGCGCTGCGCAGGTCGGGGGCGACGTCGTAGGACAGGTCGACCGACGGCCGCTCGGGCCAGGGCGCGGCCTGCGCGGGGGCGGTGGCGCAGCCGGACACGGCGAGCACCGCGGCGGGGACGAGCAGCAACGCCCTCACGCGAGGGTCTTCGCGACGAGGTCGCGGGCGAGGTCGCGGGCGTCCGGGGCCACCGGCAGGCCGGCGTCGGTGAACCAGTCGCGGGTCGCCTCGGGGTGGGGTCCGACGACGCCGACGCGCCCGGCGGCGTACGGCGCGACCGCTGCCGCGGCCTGCCCGTCGGGGTAGCGGGCGAGCACCTCGGCGCGCCCGTCGACCAGCAGCGCCGCCGGGTCCTGCGCGAACACCGCGCGGCGCGTGCCGCCCCAGTCGACCTCGACGACGCGGTCGTCCTCGGTGTCCAGGGCCTGGTCGGTGTCGCCGGGCAGCAGCCCGAACCCGGGCGTCGCGCCGGCCAGGTAGGCGCCGAGGCAGAAGCCGACGTAGTGCCCGCCGTCGGCGACGAAGCGGCGCACGGCGTGGCGGTGCCGGCGCATCCGGCGCCAGCCCTGGCGCAGGGTGCCGCCGCCGGGCTGGGCGTAGAGCGTCGCGCCGGCGAGCGTGTGCCCGGTGAGGGCCAGGTCCTCGTCCGGGCCGACGTAGCGCACATCGAGCCCGGACGCGGCCAGCACGGACGCGACCGCCTCGGGGCAGCCCGCCAGGCTCGCGGGCCCGCGGTACACCAGCGCGCTCACGCGGCCGTCCCCGGTTCCGCGACGCCGCGCGCCGGGATGCCGCGCCAGCGCCCGCCCGCGCCGAGCTCCTCGCCCTTCATCAGCAGCGAGAGCCCGTCGAGGTCGACGTCCGCGCCGACCGTGGCGTCGTAGAGCACGACCGACCGGGCGCCGACCGTGGCGCCGGGCTCGACGCGCACCGTCGACATCTTCATGACGCGGTCCTCGAAGAGGTGGGTCTGCAGCGACACCGCGGGGCCGACGGCGGCGTCGTCGCCGATCTCGACGAGGTCGAACTCGGTGAGGTAGGTCGTCGCGATCCAGGTGCGCCGCCCGATGCGCGCGCCGAAGCGGCGCAGGGCGACCGGCAGGAACGGGGTGCCGGTCAGCAGCCCGAGCAGCGTGGGCACCGCGGCCGCCTCGTAGAGCCCGGTGACGAGCTCGGTGCGCCGCACGAACGGGTCCCACAGCGGCGCGACGCGCGGCCGGTAGGTGCCGGCGACGTGGCGCTTCACCGCGACCACGTAGGCGACGACCGCGACGCTCGCCGCCAGCGCGATGAGCGGCGCGCCGAGGGCGACCGGCAGCAGGTCGCGGCCGCGGGCGACCAGCGACAGCGCGAGCAGGTAGAGGTAGAGGCCGATCCCGAGCAGCGAGGCCGGCAGGGTGGCCCGGACGAACTCGACGGCGAGGCGCTGGCGGACCCGCCGCCGCCCGGGCCGGACCGTGTCCTCCTCGGCGTAGTCGCCGGAGTCCTGCCGCTGGGGCAGGTGCATCGCGGGCGAGCCCAGCCACGACGAGTCGTCGGGGACGCCGGCGGGCGGCGGCACGGTGTGCACCCCGACCAGCGACCCGTCGCCGGTGCCGACCCCGGACGGGACGAGCGCGGCGTTGCCGACGAAGGCGCGCTCGCCGACCCGCGTGGGGCGCAGCAGCATCCGGCCGTCGGCGTAGGTGGCGGCGCCGACGCTGGCCATGTCGGCGACGAAGCTGTCGTCGCCGAGGGTCAGCAGGTCGGGGTCGAGGTGCGCGGCCGTCGAGACCTCCGCGCCGCGCCCGACCCGCGCGCCGAGCAGCCGCAGCCACGGGACGGTGTAGAGCGTCGCGTAGAGCGTGTTGGTGAACGCGAGGCTGTAGGCCAGCAGCGCGTCGGCGACCCACTTGCGCAGGCCCAGCGGCGAGCGCACCAGGTGGATGCCGACAGGGGTGCGCGGCAGGACGAGGCGGCGCCCGAGGGCGACCACGGCGCACACGGTCAGGACGAACACCGGCCCGGCGACCAGCGTCGCCGCGAGCCCGGCCAGCACGCCCGCGCCGAGCAGCGCGCCCCAGACGACCAGCACCGACGGCACGACCATGAGCACCGCGGCGAGCTCGAGGCCGACGAGCCCGGCGACGGCGCCGGGCAGGTGGCGGGCCCGCCAGCCCGGCAGCGGGCCGCCCGCGCGCATCGCGGCGAGCGCGGCGTCCTGGGACGTGACCTCCTGCGGCGGCGAACCGGCCCAGGTCGCGTCGGCAGGGACGACCTCGTTGCGCCCGAGGGCGGACTGCTCGGCGAGCATCCCGCGCTCGCCGATGCGGCTGCCGGGGGACAGCACGCTGTTCGCGCCGGCGACCGCGCGGCGCTCGAGCTCGACCGGGCCGACGACCACCCAGCCGTCCTCGACCGCCCACGCGTGCAGCACCGCGCCGTAGCCGACAGCCACGTCGTCGTCGAGGTGCAGCAGGCGGGGCAGCGTGATGTCGGTGGCCGCGACGTGCACGCGGCGCCCCACGCGGGCCCCGAGCAGCCGCAGGTACGGCGCGAGGAACGGCGACCCGGCCAGCACCGGCAGCGGCGCCTGCCGCAGGACGAGGTCGAGCGCCCAGAGCCGCAGGTAGGTCGGCCCCCAGAGTCGGTAGCGCCCCGGGCGGATGCCGGTGGCCAGGGGGCGGGCGAGCAGCACGGGCAGCACCCAGCGCACGCCGAGCCAGGCCGCCGCGCCGGCCACGAGCACCTGGGCGAGCACGCCCGTCGACACGGTGCCGTCGTTGGCCGTGTACACCCAGCTCAGCGGCAGGGTGACCGCGAGCAGCAGCAGGTAGATCAGGACCGCCTGGACCGCGCCGGCGGCGGCGACCCGGCGCCCGGGGTGACGGATCGGTCCGGGGCGGGCGGCCGCCGCGGTCGCCTCGCCGGCACCCGCTGTCGCGAGGTGGGCGGCGAGCGCGCGCACGCTCGGGTGGGCGTAGAGGTCGCGGACGGCGACACTCCCGCCCGCCCTCCCGCCGACCCCGCGCTCGCGCATCAGCGTCACGGTGGTGGCGGCGAGCAGGGAGTGCCCGCCGAGGTCGTCGAAGAAGTCGGCCTCGACCGAGAGCTCGGCGGCCGGGACGCCGGTGGCCTCGGCCCAGATCGCGGCGACGTCCTCCTCGAGCTCGTCCCGCGGCGCCACCACCGGACCGGTGGCGGCGACGAGGCGCCGGCCCGCGGGCGGGGGGAGCGCGGAGCGGTCGACCTTGCCGCTGGCCTGGGTCGGCAGCGTGGGCAGGAGGTCGAGCGTGGTCGGGACCATGTAGGCCGGGAGGCGGCCGCGGGCCAGGTCGCCGAGCCGCGCGGCGAGGGCCTGCTCGTCGTCGGTGGCGACGCCGGTGGTGAGGTCGGTGGCGACGACGGTGGTGACGACGTAGGCCGCGAGGTCGCCCTCGTGCAGGGCCACCACCGCGCTGCTGACCGCGGGGTCGGCGAGCAGCACGCTCTCGATCTCGCCGAGGTCGACCCGGTGCCCGCGGACCTTGACCTCGGCGTCCGCGCGGCCGAGGTACTCGACCTCGCCGTCGGCGGTCCACCGGCCCAGGTCGCCGGTGCGGTAGACGGTGGCGCCGCCGTCCGGGTGGGCGACGAACTTCTCGGCGGTCTTCTCGGGCATGCCGACGTACCCGCGGGCGACGCCCGGTCCGGCGAGCGCGATCTCGCCGACCTCGCCCGGCGGGACGGGGCGGTGGCCGGTGTCGTCGGGGTCGAGCAGCTCGACGCCGTAGGTCGGCAGCGGGCGCCCGATCGTCACCGCCCGGCCCGGCACCAGCTCGCACCAGGTGGCGGTGACCGTGGCCTCGGTGGGGCCGTAGGTGTTGAGCATCCGCCGGCCGGGGCGCGCCCAGCGCTCGACGATCTCGGCGGGGCAGGCCTCGCCGCCGACGAGGACGCTGCGCAGCCCGGGCAGGTCGCGGGGGATCGTGGCGAGCAGCGTGGGCACCGCGTAGAGGACGCTGACGCGGGCGCGCTCGAGGTGGTCGGCGAGGTCGGCGCCGAGACGGCGCTCGTCGTTCGGGCCCACCACCAGCGTGGCGCCGACCGCCCACGTCGGCCAGATCTCCTCGATCGAGAAGTCGAAGGAGATGGTCATGCCCTGGTGCACCCGGTCGTCGGGGCGGACGTCGTAGACGGTGGGCACGACGGCGACGAAGTTCGTGATGCTCGACTGCGCGACCTCGACGCCCTTGGGGCGCCCGCTCGAGCCGGAGGTGTAGATGACGTACGCGGCGGGGTCGTCCCGTCCCGGCGGGCCGCGACCGTCCGGGCGCCGCGACGGTGCGCGGTCGATCGTCGCGGCCTCGGCGTCCACGGCGAGCCAGGGACGCTCGAGGGGCGTGCGGCTCAGCGCCTCGGAGGTGAGCACGAGGTCGACGTTGGCGTCGGAGAGGACGTACGCGACGCGGTCGGCGGGCGACTCGGGGTCGATCGGGACGAAGGCCGCGCCGGCCTTGAGGGCACCGAGCAGCGCGACGTAGGTCTCCGGCGAGCGCTCGAGGAACAGGGCGACGCGGCCCCCGGGGCGCACACCGCGGTCGCGCAGGACGTGTGCGAGCTGGTTGGCCCGGGCGTCGAGGTCGGCGTAGGTCGTCGGCCGGCCCTCGTGCTCGATCGCGGTGGCCCCGGGCGTGACGTCGGCGGTGCGCTCGAAGACGTGCTCGAGCCGGGCCTCCGGGACGCGCTGCGGTCCGACGGTGCCCGGGAGCTCGTGCCTCGCCCCGGTCGCGGTGGCGATCACGGGTGGTGTCCCCCTCCCGGCCCGCGCTCGGGGTGGCGTGGTGGTGCACGGCCGCGGGCCGCCAGGGGTCGTACCTCGCGGCCTCCGACTGCGAAACGCGACCGGGAAGACCGTCGACCACGTCACAAACGGGTAACGGCATCACAGAGCGTGATGGTGGTGGGCGCTCCGTGTCCGTTGCGGGCGACTACTCGTAGAAGTGGGCCCCGCGGGTCTTGAACGTGCCCATGCCGATCGAGCCGGTGACCAGGATCGTCGGGCGGCCGGGCCTCGCCTCGGCCCGGTGGCGGTTCTTCACCGTGCCCCAGGCCGAGCGCAGCTGGTCGGTGTCGACCGACCAGCCCTCGGGCAGGACCAGCACGACGCTGCCCATCCCGCCCTTGATCTCGAGGTCGATGCGCGGCAACGCGGTCGACACCTCGCGGAAGTCGAGCTTGACGTCCGACATCGCGGCCTCGGCGACGATCCGCGACGGCACCCGCCAGGCCCCGGTGCGCTTCTCGCTCGACCAGCCCGCGGTGATGACGAGGGGCTTCTCGTCGTCGGTCCGCACCGCCGCCCGCTGCCACGGGAGTGTCGCGGGGAGGTCGGCGACCAAGGGCTCGAGCTCGGCGTACGTCCGCGCCGCGTAGACCCGCGCGAGCCGCTCGTCGACCTCGGTGAGCTCGAGCCGGCCCTCGCCGAGCGCGGTCCGGAGGATCTCGGCGACGGCGTCGCGGTCGGCGTCACCCGCCGTCAACTCTCCTGACATACCGGACAATCTAGACGTCGTCTCCCCCGTCGTCCGGGGTCCGGCTAGCGTGCCGCGGGTGCTGGGCGAGGAGATCGTGCTCGGCCGGCGGACCGCGCCGAGCCGCGTGCTGTTCGGTCCCCACGTCACGCACCTGGCCGATCCGCACCGGCCGCGGGCCCTCGGGCCCGACCACGTCGCGCACTACCGGGCCCGCGCCGCCGGGGGCGCGGGCGTCGTCGTCACCGAGGTCGCGTCGGTCGTGGCCGAGGACCATCCGTACGAGGACGCGCCGCTGGCTCCTCTCTGCGGGGACGGCTGGGCGGCGGTCGCGGACGCCTGCGCGCCGTTCGGGACGCTCGTGCTCGCCGGGCTGGGGCACGCGGGCGGACAGGGGTCCTCGGCGTACACCCGGGGCCCGCTGTGGGCGCCGTCGGCGGTGCCGGACCCGGCGAGCGGGGAGGTGCCCGCGGTCCTGTCGTCCTCCGGGATCGCCGCGGTGGTGGCGGTGTTCGCGTCGTCCGCCGCCCTGGCCGTGCAGGCGGGGTGCGACGGCGTCGAGATCCAGGCGGGCCAGCACGCGCTGCTGCGCCAGTTCCTGTCCGGCCTGACCAACCTGCGCGACGACGCGTACGGCGCCGACCGGGCGATGGTGCTGGTCGAGGTGCTCTCCGCGGTGCGGGCGGCGGTCGGCGACCGTGTCCTCGGCCTGCGCCTGACGGTCGACGAGCTGGCGCCGTGGGCCGGGATCACGCCCGAGGTCGCGCGGTCGTTCCTGCAGCGGGTCGCGGATCTGGTCGATCTCGTCGTGCCGGTGCGCGGGTCGGCGCTGACCGTGGGCGCGACGCGGCCGGACGCGCACACGGCGCCGGGCTTCCTGCGGGCCGCCTGTCGCGCCGTCCGGGTCGACGGCGTGGCGACGGTGCTGGCGGGGAGCGTGGTGGACGTCGAGGTCGCCGAGTCGGCGCTGGCGGCCGGGGACGCCGACGTCGTGGAGATGACCCGCGCCCAGCTCGCCGACGCCGACCTCGTCGCCCGGGCCCGCGCCGGGTCCGCGCCGCGGCCGTGCGTGCTGACCAACCAGCAGTGCCGGGTGCGCGACGTCCGCAACCCGCGGATCTCGTGCACGGTGGCGGCGCCGGAGGTGCCGGAGCGGGTGGTGGGGCGCTCCGTGGGCGAGGTGCTCGTCGTCGGGGCGGGGCCGGCGGGCCTGGAGGCGGCGCGGACGCTGGCGCGGGCCGGGTGCGCGGTGCGGGTGGTGGAGCGTGCCGACGCGGTGGGCGGGCTGCTGCGCGACGTGGCCGGGCTGCCCGGCCGCGAGCTGTTCGCGCGGCTCGTCGACTGGTACGCCGACGAGCTGGCGGCGCTGCGCGTACCGATCTCCCTCGGGGTCGCCGTGGACCCGGAGCACGGCGTGTCTCGGCCTGGCGGCCACGCTGACGTCGAACGTCAGGACGACCCCCACGATCTCGATCGGGTCGTGCTGGCCTGCGGGGGCGTCGACCGGCCGGGCCGCGGGACGCCCATCGCCGCGGCGCTCCGTGACGGCCTGCCGCCCGGGCCCGTGGTCGTCGAGGACCCGGTCGGCGACGGGGCGGCGGTGGCGCTCGCGGAACGGCTCGCGGCGGAGGGCCGCGAGGTCGCCGTGGTGGCGCCGGGCCTGCTGATCGGGCCGGGGCTGGCGCGCACCGGCGACCTCGTCGACGCCCAGGCGCGGCTCGCCCGGGCGGGCGTGCGGCGGGTGACCGAGGCGTCGGTGACGGCGTTCGAGGGCGGCGTGGTGAGCGTCGTCGACGTCGCGACGGGCGCGGCGTCGACGCTGCCCGGCGCCGTTCTCGTCGATGCGGGCCCGCGGCGCGGCGTGCCGGTCGCCTCGCGGCCGGGGCTGGTCGTCGTCGGCGACGCCGTCGCGCCGCGGACCGTGGCCGAGGCGATCCGCGAGGGCCGGGCGGCGGCCCGGGGGCTGCTGGCGTGAACGTCCTCGGCGAGCCCGTCCGGCTCGGGCCCCTCGTCGCGCGGAACCGGATCGTCTTCCCCGCGCACCTCACGAACACGGCGGTGGCGCGCCGCCCGACCCCGCAGCACGCGGCGTACTACGGCGCGCGGGCCGCGGGCGGTGCCGGGCTGGTGATCACGGAGGAGCAGTCCGTCGACCCCGCCGACCGGCCCTACGAGAAGCTCGTCGACGGCACCGACCCCGCCGTCGTGCCGGGGTACCGGGCGATCGCCGACGCGGTGCACGCGCACGGCGCGCTGGTGCTCGCGCAGCTCGGGCACAACGGCGGGCAGTCGTCGTCGATCTACTCCCGCGCGCCGGTGGACGGCGCCGACGACGAGCCCGACCCGATGTTCCGGGAGGTGCCGCGGCCCGTCAGCGACCTGTCGTGGCTGGTGGACGGGTTCGGGCTGGTCGCGTCGCACGTCGCGGCGGGCGGGCTCGACGGTGTCGAGGTGCAGTGCTCGCAGGCGTCGCTGATCCGGCAGCTGTTCTCGGCGCGCTCGGAGCGGGCGCTGCCGTTCCTGACCGCCGTGCTGCGGGCGGTGCGCGCGGCGATCGGGCCCGACCGGGTGCTCGGCGTCCGGGTCCAGGGCGACGAAGGCCTGCCCGGTGGGCTCTCGGCGGCCGATGCGGTGCGGGTCGCGGAGGCCGTCGAGCCGCTCGTGGACTACGTCAACACCGCCGTCGGCGTCGCCACCCGGACCCTGCCGCTGATCGAGCCGCCGATGGGCGTCCCGGCCGGCTACGCCGCGCACGTGCCGACGGCGGTGCGCGCGGCGGTGTCGGTGCCGGTGATCGGCGTCGGGCGGTTCACGACGCCGGGGCAGGCGCTGGAGGCCGTCACGTCGGGGTCGTGCGACCTCGTCGGCGTCGTGCGCGGGCAGATCGCCGACCCGGCCTTCGCGGGCAAGGCGCTGCGCGGCGAGCGCGTGCGCCGGTGCATCGGGTGCAACCAGGAGTGCATCGCGCGCGTGGGGCTCAACCAGCGACTGGGGTGCGCGGTGAACCCGGTCGCCGGCCGCGAGTCGGTCGTGTCGCCTCCGGCGTCCGGGTCCGCGCGCGTGCTCGTGGTCGGCGGCGGGCCCGCGGGGCTCGCGGCGGCGGTGGCGGCGGCGCGCTCCGGGCACGCGGTGACGCTGGCCGAGCGCTCCGACGTCCTCGGCGGGCAGCTCGCGCTCGCGTCCCGGGCCCCCGAGCGCCGGGAGCTGGCGAACCTCGTCGCGGACCTGGCGCACGAGGCGCGCGATCGGGGGGTCGCCGTGCGGCTGCGGTCGCCCGTGTCGAGCGTGTCCGGGGTGGACACGGTGGTCCTCGCCACCGGCGCCCGCCCCGCACTCCCGTCCTGGGCGGGCGGGCTCGAGCGGGTCGTCGACGTCACCGACGTCCTCGCGGGGCGGGTGGCGCCGCGCGGGCGCGTGCTGGTCGTCGACGCCGGGCGCGGGCACGCGGCCACCTCGACCGCGGAGCTCCTGGCGCGCCGGGGCGCCGACGTCGCGACGCTGACCCCGGCGCTCGTGGCCGCGGACGCCCTCGCCCCGACCCTCGACCGCGAGCGCTGGCGCCGGCGCGCGGCCGAGGTGGGGATCGCGTCGTTCACCGACCGGGTCGTGGTGGCGGCGCGCCCGGGGCTCGTGGTGGACGTGCTCGAGCACCTCACGGGCACGGTGACGCCGTGGCCCACTGACTGGGTGGTGCACGCGGGCCCGCCGACGCCGGTGGTCCCGGAGCTGGTCACCGACGTGCCCGTCGTCCGCGTCGGCGACTGCCTCGCACCCCGCGACATCGCCGCCGCCGTCCGCGAGGGCACCGCGGCGGGCGGCTCGCTCCCGTGAGCGGACGTCGGGGCGATGGCCCCGAACTTCGCTCACGTACTCCGTCCGGCCCGCGTGCGTAGGGTCGGGCGCGTGGATCTCGGGGGCGCGCGGTGGGCGGAGTGCGAGGACGTGGCGGTGCTGCTCGTCCCGGTCGGGGCCACCGAGCAGCACGGGCCGCACCTGCCGCTGGGCACCGACACCACCGTCGCCGCCACCGTCGCCGCCCGCAGCGGCCTCCCGACGGCGCCCGCCCTGCCCTACGGCGCCTCCGGGGAGCACGAGGGCTTCCCGGGCACGGTCTCGATCGGCACCGAGACGCTCGCTGCCGTGATCGTCGAGCTCGGCCGCTCGGCGTGCCGCTTCGCCCGCCGGCTCGTGCTCGTCAACGGGCACGGCGGCAACGTCGGCGCCCTGCGCGTCGCCGTGCCGATGCTGCGTGCCGAGGGCCGCGACGTCGCCTGGTTCCCGTGCGGCGTGCCCGGCGCCGACGCCCACGCCGGGCGCCACGAGACGTCGGTGATGCTCGCGCTCGCCCCGCACGCCGTCCGCGAGGACCTCGCCGCGCCCGGCAACACCGCGCGGCTGCGCGAGCTCATGCCGGCCATCGCCGCCGGCTCGGTGCGCGACGTCAGCCCGTCCGGGGTGCTCGGCGACCCCACCGGGGCGAGCGGGGCCGAGGGCGCGGAGACGGTGTCGGTGATGGTCGCCGGGCTCGTCACGGCCGTCGAGCGCTGGGCCGTCGACGAGGCCACCGGCCGCCTCACCTGAGCCGGCGCCCGGACGTCCGCGCCCGGACGTCCGCGCCCGGACCACGCCCGTCCTCGCGCCGTTCACGGCTGCGGCGGACACTCGGGCGGCATGACCCGACTGCTCGCCGGCGACGATCTCCTGGCCCGCGCCGAGGCCGCCCTCGCGGTGGCGCTGCCCGACGCGCTGGGCGTCGAGTTCGTCGACCCGCACGCCCCGCTCGACGGCGTCGTCCTCCCCGTCGCCGGACTCGCCGTCACCCCCGCCGCCACCGCCCACGCCGCCGCGCTCGGCGCCGCGATCGAGCTCGCCGGCTACCTCGCGGTGCTGCCGACGCTGACGTCGGCGCAGCACGCGGTCACCCACCAGATCTCCACGCAGTACCTGCGCCCGGCCCCCGCGGGCCGCCGCGTCCGCGTCGTCGGCAAGCTCAGCAGACGCGCCCGCGAGCTCGCCTTCGTCGCCGTCACCGCGAGCCTCGAGGAGGCCCCCGACCGGCCGGTCGCCCTGAGCCAGCTCACCAAGTCGATCGTCGGGGCGATCTAGGCTCCCGCCGGTGCCCCGCCCCTTCGCCGACCGGGCCGCCGCCGGCCGCGCGCTCGGCGAGCGGCTCGCCGCGCTGGGACTCGAGCGCCCGCTGCTCATCGGGCTCGCGCGCGGCGGGGTGCCGGTCGCCGTCGCCGCCGCGGCGGTGCTGGGCGACGCCGAGGTCGACGTCGGCGTCGCCCGCAAGATCACCGCGCCGGGCCGTCCCGAGGCCGGGCTCGGGGCCGTGGCGGTCGACGGCGAGCCGGTGTGGTTCGACCGCGCGCTGCGCCACGCCGGCCTCACGCCCGAGGCGCTCGCCGACGTCGTCGCCGCCGAGCGCCGGGAGGCGGCGCGCCGCGAGGAGGCCTACGGCGCGGGCCGGCGCACGCGGACGGCGGGCCGCGACGTCGTGCTCGTCGACGACGGGGTCGCCACGGGGATGACGGTGCTCGCGGCCCTCGACGCGATCGCCGCGACCGGCCCGGCGCGGCTCCTGCTCGGCGTGCCCGTGGCGTCACCGCCGGCGCTGGAGCGCCTGGGCGAGCGCGCCGACGCGGTGGTCGCCCTGCTCGTGCCCGCCGACTTCCGGGCCGTCGGCGACGCCTACGACCACTTCGGCCAGCTCACCGACGACGACGTGCGACGTGTGCTCGGTCGCTGACCGGCGCGCCCGCGCTGCCTAGACTCGCCGGCCATCGCCACCTCCCCCGCCACCGACACCGCCCCGCCCGCGCGCCCCGCGCGACTGCCGCAGGGCTGGTCGGTCGTCCTCGACCGCCGCGTCCTGCGCGTCGACGGCGGGCGGACGCTGGTCGGCGGGTCGCCGCCGCGGGTGCTGCACCTCGCGCAGGCGGCGTACGACCGGCTCGCGGGCCCGTCGGGGATCCCCGCCGGCGCCCGGCTGGTCGTCACCGACCCGACGTCCGCGGCGCTGGCGCGCCTGCTCACCGACGCCGGCGTCGCGCACCCGGAGCCCGCGCACGCCGACGCGCCCGACGCCGCGGCCGTGTCGGTCGTCGTACCCGTGCGCGACCGCCCCGCCGAGCTGGCGCGGCTGCTCGCGGCGGTCGTCGACTCCGGGGTGGGCGAGGTCGTGGTCGTCGACGACGGCTCCGCCGACCCCGCCGCGACGGCCCGGGTCGCCGCGTCCGCCGGAGCGCGCGTGGTGCGGCACGACGTCTCGCGGGGTCCGGCGGCCGCACGCAACACGGGCGCCGCGGCGTCGACGGGCGCGCTCGTCGCGTTCCTCGACTCCGACGTCGTCCCCGAGCCCGGCTGGCTCGCCCCGCTCCTGGGCCACCTCGCCGACCCCGCCGTCGCCCTCGCCGCCCCCCGGATCGTGGCGTGGTCCGGTGCGAGCGATGCGGCTTTGCTGGCGTCTGACGCCAGGCTCGCCACATCCTCGACTCACGACACGCCGAGTGACCGCTCGAAGCCCGGGGTCGTCAGCCTGGCGGGCACGCCGACACCCTCCGTCAGGGAAGCCGCCCGCTCGATCGCGCGCGGGATCGTCGCGCGCTACGAGGAGCGACGCTCCAGCCTCGACCTCGGCGCGCGTCCCGCCCCGGTGACCGCCCGCTCGCGGGTGGCCTACGTGCCCAGTGCCGCGCTGGTCGTGCGCCGCGAGGCGCTCGGCGCCGGGTTCGCCGAGGACATGCCCGTCGCCGAGGACGTCGACCTCGTCTGGCGGGTCGCCGGCAAGGGCTGGCGCCTGCGCTACGAGCCCACCTCGCGGGTCGCGCACGAGCACCGCGACACCGTCGGCCCCTGGCTCGCGCGCAAGACGTTCTACGGCACCGGCGCCGCTCCGCTCGCCCTCCGCCACCCACGCCGCGTACCGCCGGTCGCGCTCGCCCCGTGGACCGCCGCCGCGATCACGCTCCTGGGCGTCCAGCGGCGCTGGAGCACGGCGGCGGCGGGCGCGGTGACGGTGCTCGCGACGGTCCGCCTCGCGAAGGGCCTGCACGACGCGCGACGCGGCAACACCGGCGTGTCGCCGCAGCGAGGATGTGGTGATCCTGGCGTCAGACGCCAGCAAAGCCGCATCGCTCGTACGTGGGTGCCAGCCGCACGCCTGGCCATCGTGCTCGCGCCGTGGGGTCTCGGCGGCGCGGCGTGGCAGGCCGCCGGGGCGTTGACGCGGCACTGGTGGCCCGCGGCCGTAGTCGGTGCGCTCGTCTCGCGACGCGTCCGCCGAGCGCTCGCGGCCGCCGCCGTGCTCGAGGGTCTCGCCGACTGGGTGCGGTTCCGCGAGCCCGGAGCCACGGACCTCCTCGGGCACGTCGTGGCCCACCGCCTCGACGATCTCGCCTACGGCGCCGGGCTCTGGTGGGGCGCGTGGCGCCATCGCACCGTCGCCCCGCTGCGCCCCGACCTGACCGGGAAGGCGCCGCCGTGAGGATCCGCACCGTCGCCATCGGCCGCTCCCGCGACGTCGCCGGCCCGCGACCGGGCGAGACCACGAGCACCGCGATCGGGAAGGATCCCGTCGACGGGCCGGTCGAGGTCGGCCCGGAGAACCTCGTCGGCGACGAGCAGGCCGACCGCGTGCACCACGGCGGCCCGGAGAAGGCGGTCTACGCCTACGGCGAGGAGGACCTCGCGTGGTGGCGCGACCAGCTCGGCGCGCTCGACGACCAGGTGTTCGGCCAGAACCTCACCACGGTCGGTCACGACCTGCGCGAGGCACTGATCGGCGAGCGCTGGCGCGTCGGCACCGCCGAGCTCGAGGTCGTCCAGCCCCGCATCCCGTGCTTCAAGCTCGGGCTGCGCGCCGGCGACCCCACCATGCCGCGCCGGTTCGTCGCCGCGAACCGGCCCGGCGTCTACCTCCGCGTCGTCACCCCCGGGACGATCACCGCGGGCGACCCGCTCACGGTCACGCGGAGACCCGGTCACGCGCTGACGGTCGCCGAGGTCTTCGCCATCTACCACCACCACCGCGACCGCGCGGCCCGGCTGCTCGACGCCCCGGGCCTGCCGTCCTGGTACCGCGACTGGGCCCGCCGGCGGCTCGTGTCAAGAGACTGACGTCCCAGCACTGGACCGGTCAGGCCCGGCCGCTCGGACGTGTCCGGAGGGGCTCGCGCGTGCCAGAGTTCCACGGTCGGAGCACCGGGGGACGGGAACGCACCTCATGACCAAGTTCGTGTACGACTTCGCCGAGGGTGACCGCGACCAGAAGGACCTGCTCGGCGGCAAGGGCGCCAACCTCGCCGAGATGACCAACCTCGGCCTGCCGGTACCGCCCGGGTTCACGATCACCACCGAGGCCTGCCGGGTCTACCTCGCCGAGGGCAGCGAGCCCCCCGGGCTGGCCGACGAGGTCACCGAGCACCTGGTCGCGCTCGAGCAGACCATGGGCAAGGCGCTCGGGCAGGCCGACGACCCGCTGCTCGTCTCGGTGCGCTCCGGGGCCAAGTTCTCGATGCCCGGGATGATGGAGACCGTCCTCAACGTCGGGCTCAACGACGACTCGGTGAAGGGGCTGGCGGCGCAGGCGGGCGACGACCGCTTCGCCTGGGACTCCTACCGGCGCCTGGTGCAGATGTTCGGCTCCACGGTGCTGGGCATCGAGGGCGAGCACTTCGCCGAGGCGCTGGACGCCGCGAAGAAGGCCAAGGGCACGGCGGACGACCTCGACCTCGACGCCGGGGACCTGGCCGCCCTGGTGGAGACGTTCAAGGGCATCGTCCGCGAGCACGCCGAGCGCGACTTCCCCCAGGACCCGCGCGAGCAGATGGACCTGGCGATCCGGGCCGTCTTCGACTCCTGGAACTCCCCGCGCGCCAACGTCTACCGCCGCCAGGAGCGCATCCCCGCCGACCTCGGCACCGCGGTCAGCGTCTGCTCGATGGTCTTCGGCAACCTCGGCATGGATTCGGGCACCGGCGTCGCCTTCACCCGCGACCCGGCCTCGGGCGCCCAGGGCATCTACGGCGACTACCTGCAGAACGCGCAGGGCGAGGACGTCGTCGCCGGCATCCGCAACACGCTGCACCTCACCGAGCTCGAGCGGATCGACAAGGCGTCCTACGACCGCCTCCTCCAGATCATGTCGACGCTCGAGAACCACTACCGCGATCTCTGCGACATCGAGTTCACCATCGAGCGCGGCAAGCTCTGGATGCTGCAGACCCGCGTCGGCAAGCGCACCGCCGCCGCGGCCTTCACCGTCGCCGTCCAGCTCGTCGACGAAGGCCTCATCGACATGGACGAGGCGCTCCAGCGGGTCACCGGCGCGCAGCTGGCCAACCTGATGTTCCCCCGCTTCGACCGCGACGCGGACAAGGAGCTCCTGACCACGGGCATGAACGCCTCGCCGGGCGCCGCCAGCGGCACGGCGGTGTTCGACTCCCCGACCGCGGTGCGCCGCGCGAAGGACGGCGAGAAGGTCATCCTGGTGCGCCGGGAGACCACGCCCGACGACCTCGACGGCATGATCGCCGCGCAGGGCGTGCTGACCAGCCGCGGCGGACGCACCTCGCACGCCGCCGTCGTCGCGCGCGGCATGGGCAAGACGGCGGTGTGCGGCGCCGAGGAGCTCGAGGTCGACGTCCGGGCGAAGAAGCTGACGCTGCCCGACGGCCGCGAGGTGTCCGAGGGCGACGTGCTCTCGATCGACGGCACGAACGGCGAGGTCTACCTCGGCGAGGTCCCCGTGGTGGCGAGCCCGGTGATGGCGTACTTCGAGGGGTCGACGGGGCTCGCGGAGAACGACGACCTCGTCGCCGCGGTCGACCGAATCATGCGCCACGCCGACGCCGGCCGACGGCTGCGCGTGCGCGTCAACGCCGACACCGGCGAGGACTGCGCGACCGCGCGCACGTTCGGCGCCGAGGGCGTGGGGCTCTGCCGCACCGAGCACATGTTCCTCGGCGAGCGCCGCGAGCTCGTCGAGCACCTCGTGCTCGCCGAGACCCGCGACGAGCGCGAGAAGTCGCTGGCGGCCCTGCTCCCTCTGCAGATCGAGGACTTCACCGCGATCTACCGGGCGATGGAGGGCCTGCCCGTCACGATCCGGCTGCTCGACCCGCCGCTGCACGAGTTCCTGCCCGACCTTACCGACCTCTCCGTCGAGGTCGCGGTCGCCCGCGAGCGCGGCGAGCTCACCGAGGAGAAGGAGGAGCTGCTGGCCTCGGTGCGCCGCCTGCACGAGGAGAACCCGATGCTGGGGCTGCGCGGGGTGCGCCTCGGGATCGCGGTGCCCGGGCTGTACGCGATGCAGGTCCGCGCGATCACCCGGGCGGCGGCGGTGGTGGCCGCCGAGGGCATCGCCGTGCTGCCGGAGATCATGGTGCCGCTGGTCGGCACGGTGCAGGAGCTGCAGGCCGTCGCGGCGGAGATCGCCCAGGTGGTGGCCGAGCCGGAGTCGCTGGTGGACGGGCAGCCGGTCGAGCACCAGATCGGCACGATGATCGAGCTGCCGCGCGCGGCGCTCGTCGCGGCCCAGATCGCCGAGACCGCGCAGTTCTTCTCGTTCGGCACCAACGACCTCACCCAGACGACCTGGGGCTTCTCCCGCGACGACGTGGAGAGCTCGTTCTTCTCCGACTACCTCGAGTCCGGGATCTTCGGGGTGTCGCCGTTCGAGTCGCTCGACACCGAGGGCGTCGGCGAGCTCGTCGAGATCGCGTCCTGGCGCGGTCGGGAGGTGCGCCACGACCTCAAGCTCGGCATCTGCGGCGAGCACGGCGGCGACCCGGACTCGGTCCACTTCTTCCACCGGGCGGGCCTCGACTACGTGTCCTGCTCGCCGTTCCGCATCCCCGTGGCGCGCCTCGAGGCCGGGCGCGCGGCCACGTCGCCGAAGGGCTGAGACGACCGGTTCCGGGCGGTCGCGTCGCGTGTGCTCCGCGTGACGGCTGCCCCCCTCCGAACGGAGGGGGGCAGCACTGCCTGTACCGGTCTCTTTCGGGCGGCGCACACCCGCGCTCGACGCCTCTCGTGCCGCAGAAGCGGCCTCTCGCCCAACCTTGTCCCGCGCCTGCGGAAACCGCGCCCGAACGGGCTCCCACCCGGGTGTGGATGACCGCGAGGTGGGCCCGCAGTGGATGTTGCGCTGGTCCGGCGAGGGGGGTGTGATGTGTCCGCCACCACGCCGGAGGTGGTCGGCAACCTGCGCTCGTCACCGCTCCGCGGTCGGGCGCGGTTCAGGACACGCCACCACGTCCTCGGCGCACGACGGTCGGTCTCCGGTACCGCGTCGGGCGGCCGAGTGAGGAGAGGTCCATGGCACGCATCCGGACCACCGTCGACGGACTCGTCTACGAGGACGACGTCGAGCCCCGCATGCTGCTCGTTCAGTACCTGCGGGAACGACTCGGCAAGACGGGCACGGTGATCGGCTGCGACACGAGCAACTGCGGGGCCTGCACCGTCCACCTGGACGGCATGAGCGTGAAGTCCTGCTCGGTGCTGGCCGTCCAGGCGAACGGTGCCGAGGTCCTCACCATCGAGGGCCTCGAGCGTGACGGGCAGCTGCACCCCATGCAGCAGGCCTTCCACGACAACCACGCCCTGCAGTGCGGCTACTGCACGCCCGGCATGATCATGCAGTCGATCGACCTGCTCGGGGACAACCCCGACCCGTCGGAGCACGAGATCCGTGAGGGCATCGAGGGCAACCTCTGCCGCTGCACCGGCTACCAGAACATCGTGCGCGCCGTCCAGGACGCCGCGTCGAAGATGAAGCCGGGCGCGTCCGCCACCCAGCAGTCGTCCGCCCAGCCCGTGGCCGGGGGTGGCGCCTGATGACGACGACGGAGAACCCGAGCACCCCGGCCCCCGAGATCGGGCGGGACCGGCGGCGCAAGGAGGACCGTCGACTCATCACGGGGCGCACCCGCTGGGTCGACAACCAGGCCCTCACCGGCCTCCTGCACCTCTCGGTCGTCCGCAGCCCGTTCGCCCACGCGAACATCAAGGGCATCGACACCTCGGCGGCCAAGCAGGTCCCGGGCGTCGTCGCGGTCTACTCGGCGGCCGACATCGGTGCCGACCAGGTGCAGCTGCCCTGCGCCTGGCCGATCACCAAGGACATGAAGTCCCCGCAGCGCCCGGCGCTCGCGGGCAGCCGCGTGAACTTCGCCGGCGAGGGCGTCGCCGTGGTCGTCGCCCGCAGCGCGGCGATCGCCAAGGACGCCGCCGAGCTCGTCGAGGTCGACTACGAGGAGCTCGAGCCGGTCCTCGACATGGAGGAGGCGCTCAAGGACGGCGCCACCCTCGTGCACCCCGAGATCGGGACGAACGCCAACGCGCAGTGGGTGTTCGACTCCGGCGAGGCGGGCTCGGGCGGCGACGTCGCCGAGGCGCTGAAGAAGGCGGAGTCGGACGACGACCAGATCGTCGTGCGGCGCCGCTTCCGTCAGCAGCGCCTGGTGCCGGTCTTCATGGAGCCGCGCTCCACGGTGGTCGACCCCAACAGCGAGCAGCTGACGATGTGGTCGTCCACCCAGGTGCCGCACATCCTCAAGACGATGCTGGCGCTGACGCTCGGCCTGCCCGAGCACAAGATCCGCGTCATCGCGCCGGACGTCGGCGGCGGGTTCGGCGGCAAGATCGCCGTCGCGCCCGAGGAGGTCCTCACGCTGCTGGTGGCCCGCAAGCTGGGCAAGCCGGTCAAGTGGACCGAGACCCGCTCCGAGTCCCTGCTCACGGCCCACCACGGCCGCGACCAGGTGCAGGAGCTGGCCATGTCCGTCACGAAGGACGGGCAGATCACCGGCCTGGACGTGAAGCTGATCGCGGACATGGGCGCCTACCTCGGCCTCGTCGGCCCGGGTGTGCCGATCCTCGGCGCGTTCATGTTCAACGCGATCTACAAGATCCCGGCCTACCGCTTCGACTGCACCAACGTCTTCACCACCAAGACGCTCACCGACGCCTACCGCGGCGCCGGACGCCCGGAGGCCACCTTCGGCATCGAGCGCCTGATGGACGAGGCGGCCCTCGAGCTCGGCATGGAGCCGCTCGAGTTCCGCGAGAAGAACTGGATCAAGCACGAGGAGTTCCCGTACACCACGGTCAGCACGCTGACCTACGACACGGGCAACTACGAGGCGGCCACCGAGCAGGCCAAGCAGATGTTCGACTACGACGGCCTGCGGCGAGAGCAGCAGGAGCGTCGTCGGCGTGGCGACGTCAAGCAGCTCGGCATCGGCATCTCGACCTTCACCGAGATGTGCGGCCTGGCCCCGTCCCGCGTCCTCGGCTCGCTCGACTACGGCGCCGGCGGCTGGGAGACCGCGTCCATCCGGATGCAGCCCACTGGCAAGGCCGAGGTCGTCGTCGGCGTCAGCCCGCACGGCCAGGGCCACGAGACGGCGTTCTCGCAGATCGTCGCCGACCAGCTCGGCGTGCCGTTCGACGACGTCGAGATCCTCCACGGCGACACGCAGTCGTCGTACAAGGGCCTCGACACCTACGGCTCGCGCTCGCTCGCGGTCGGCGGCATCGCCGTGGTCAAGGCGGCCGAGAAGGTCATCGAGAAGGCCAAGCCGATCGCGGCGCACATGCTCGAGGCCTCCGAGGGCGACCTCGAGTTCTCGGGCGGGAAGTTCACCGTCAAGGGCACCGACAAGGGTGTGGGCATCCAGGACATCGCGCTCGCGGTGTTCGCCGCCCACGACTACCCGGAGGGCATCGAGCCCGACATCGACGCCCACGCGACGTTCGACCCGGAGAACTTCTCGTTCCCGCACGGCACGCACCTGTGCGCCGTCGAGGTCGACACCGAGACCGGCTTCGTCTCGCTGTACAAGTACGTCTGCGTCGACGACGTCGGCAACGTGATCAACCCGCTGATCGTCGAGGGCCAGGTCCACGGCGGTCTCGCGCAGGGCATCGCGCAGGCCCTGTACGAGGAGGCCGCGTACGACGACCAGGGCACGCTGCTCTCGGGCACGCTGGTCGACTACACGCTGCCCACGGCGGCCGACCTGATCAGCTTCGACACCGCGAACACCACGACCGCGTCGACGACCAACCCGCTCGGGGTCAAGGGCGTCGGCGAGGCCGGGACGATCGCCTCCACCCCGGCGGTGGTGAACTCGGTGCTCGACGCGATCCGGCACCTCGGTGTCAAGGACATCGACATGCCCACCACCCCGTACCGCGTCTGGACCGCGATCCAGAGCGCCTCGGGGCACGCGGGGCGCGCCGACGAGGCGGACGTGGCCTCGCCCGGCGCGGGCCTCGGCTCCACCGCCAGCGACATCTCGAAGGGCGACACCCAGGGAGGACACCTGTGATCCCGGCCCAGTTCGACTACGTCCGGCCGACCACCGTCGAGGAGGCGGTCCAGGCCCTGCGTGACGGCGGTGACGACGCCAAGCTCCTGGCCGGTGGTCAGAGCCTGCTGCCGGTGCTCCGGCTCCGGATGGCCGACCCGTCGCTGATCATCGACCTCGGCGGGATCGCGGAGCTCAAGGGCCTCCGCGAGGAGGGCAACGAGGTCGTCGTCGGGGCGATGACGTCGCACCACGACGTCGCCCGTGACGACACGCTGCGCCAGCACGTCGCCCTCATCCAGGAGGCGACGAAGACGGTGGCGGACCCGCAGGTGCGCCACCGGGGCACCCTCGGCGGGGCGCTGGCCCACGCCGACCCGGCCGGTGACCTCGCCGCGCCGGCGCTGGCCCTCGACGCCCAGTTCGTCATCGCCGGGCCGAACGGGACCCGCACGGTCGCCGCGGCGGACTTCTTCGAGGACTACTTCACGACCGCCATCGGCGAGGGTGAGCTCCTCACGGAGATCCGCTTCCCGAAGTTCACCGGGTGGGGCGCGCGCTACGAGAAGTTCAACCGGGTCGCCCAGGCCTGGTCGATCGTCGCGGTCGCCGCCACGGTGAAGGTGGAAGGCGGCACCATCTCCGAGGCCCGCATCGGCCTGACCAACATGGCGGGCACCCCGGTGCGCGCCCGGGCCGTCGAGTCAGCCCTGGTCGGGCAGTCCGCGAGCGAGGAGAATGTTCGCAAGGCCGCCCAGGCCGCCGCCGAGGGCACCAGCCCGACCGCGGACGCGGACGCCGGTTCCGACTACCGCGAGCACCTCGCACGGGTGCTCACCGGTCGGGCCGTCCTCGCGGCCGCGGGCTGATCCTCGACCGACGACCGATCGTCACGACGCCGGCCCGCTCCCGCACCCCGCGGGGGCGGGCCTCCGTCGTGAACCGCACCCTCCCAGGAGGTACGCCAGTGAAGCTCGAGAACGAGTTCACCGTCCCGGTGGACATCGACACCGTGTTCGACGCCCTGAACGACCCCGAGAAGGTCACGCCGTGCTTCCCGGGCGCCACGCTCGACTCCCACGAGGGCGACGGCTTCACGGGCACCGTGAAGGTCAAGCTCGGCCCGATCTCCATGACCTACAAGGGCAAGGGCACCTTCGTCGAGCGCGACAAGACCAACCACAAGGTCGTCGTCGACGCCCAGGGCCGTGACTCGCGGGGCAACGGCACCGCGTCGGCCAAGGCGACGCTGACGATGACCGACGAGGGCGGCAAGACCAAGGTCAACGTCCTCACCGAGATGCAGGTGACCGGCAAGCCGGCGCAGTTCGGCCGCGGCGTCATGTCCGACGTCGGCGACAAGATCCTGGGTCAGTTCGCGTCCTGCCTCGCCGACGAGTTCGGCAGCAGCAGCGCGGGCGGCGCCGGCGCGGCCGCCGTGTCCGACACCGGCTCCACCGGCGGCAACGGCACCGGCCCGGCGGCCACCGAGTCCGTCGCCGTGTCCGGCGGCGAGGCCCCGGTCAGCGCGCCCGCGGCGCCGACGCCGGTCGCGTCGGGCTCCGGGGCACCGACCGCGGCCGCGATGCCCACGAGTGTCGCGGAGGCGGCCAAGGGCGACACGGGCGCCAAGCCCGGTGCGTCCGCCGGCAACGCGGCGGCGGCCGCCGGCCAGGCCGCGGCGCAGCCGAGCCAGCCGCGCCGCCAGCAGGTCGAGGCCATCGACCTGCTCGACAGCTCGCGGGAGGCCGTGCTCAAGCGCCTCGTGCCCGTGGGCATCGGCGCCGGCGTCCTGGCCGCGATCATCGCGATCATCCTGATCGCGCGCGGGCGTTCGTCGTAGCGCGTCGCGCGGCGTCTCTGAGCGAAGGGCCCCTCCGGTCGATCTACTCGACCGAAGGGGCCCTTCGTTCGTCACGGACCGGTGCGGCGGTGGGCGAGGGGTGCCCCTCGCCCGTCCATCCGACCGAAGGGGGCCTTCGCTCGGAGAGCCCGGGCCCGCTCTGCGAAGCTGCGCGCCGTGCGCACCGGACCCACCAACACCCTCGTCGACGTCCCGGGCCTGCAGGTCGGGCACGCGGAGCTCGCCGGGGAGGGAGCGCTCTCGGGCACGACGGTCGTGCTACCCGGGCCCGAGGGCGCGGTCGCGGGGGTCGACGTGCGCGGCGGCGGTCCCGGCACCCGGGAGACCGACGCCCTCGACCCGCGCACGCTCGTCGAGCGCGTGCACGCGGTGGTGCTCACCGGCGGGAGCGCCTACGGGCTCGCCGCCGCCTCCGGGGTCGCCGACGCGCTGGGCGCGCAGGGCCGGGGCTTCCCGGTCGGCGGGCCGGGCGAGGTGGTGCCCGTGGTGCCCGCCGCCGTGGTCTTCGACCTCGGGCGCGGCGGGCGCTTCGCCGCGCGGCCCGGGGCGGACACTGGCGCCGCGGCGCTCGCGGCGTGCAGCGACGCCCCGCCGGCCCAGGGGGTCGTGGGTGCGGGCACCGGCGCGCTCGTCGGCGGGCTCAAGGGCGGGATCGGGTCGGCGTCGACGGTGCTCGCCGACGGCACGGTCGTCGCGGCGCTCGTCGTCGCCAACGCCGCCGGCTCCGCGGTGGACCCCGCGACCGGCGAGCTGTGGGGTGCCCGGCACCGCGACGACGCCGACGCCGAGCTCCCGGCGCTGCCCGACGACCGGGCCGCCCTCCTCGCCGCGCTGCGCGACGCCGCCGCCCCGCCCACGCTCAACACGACGATCGGCGTGGTCGCCACCGACGCGGGGCTCACGGTGGCCCAGTGCGCCAAGCTCGCCGCGGTCGGGCAGAGCGGCCTCGCCCGCGCGGTGCGTCCCGCCCACGGGATGACCGACGGCGACACCTTCTTCGGGCTCGCGACCACCGCGCGCCCGGCCCCGGACCTCGGCGGCGTCCAGGAGATCCTCACCGCGGGCGCCGACTGCGTGACCCGCGCGGTGGTCCACGCCGTCCTCGCCGCGCGCAGCGTCGAGACCCCGGCCGGGCACTGGCGCAGCTACCGCGACCTCGTGGCGGGCGCGTGAGGTCGCAGCGAGGGACTCCCTCGCTGCCTGACACGCAGCGAGGGTGACCCTCGCTGCCACTGCGGGGCACCATGGGGACGTGGAGGGCTACCGCGAGCGCGGGGTGGCGCCCGGGGTCGTGCTCTGGAGCAGCGGCGGGGCGCCGGGCACCATCCTGCCCGACGGGTGCCTGGACCTGATCTGGAACGGGCGCGGGCTGGTCGTCGCCGGGCCCGACGGAGCGGCGCGGTTCAACGACGGCGGCGGCCGGCGCCACATCGGCCTGCGCTTCTCGCACGGGCGCGGACCCGCGCTGCTCGGGCTGCGCGCCGACGAGCTGCGCGACACCACGGTCACGCTCGCCGCCCTGTGGGGCGACGCCGAGGCCCGCGAGCTCACCGAACGGGTGGCCGACGACCCGGCCGGCGTCCTGCGCGGGGTCGCCACCGCCACCCCGCCGGGCGCCGACGAGCGCTTCGGGGCGCGGGTGTTCGGCGCGCTCGCGCGCGGGCGCGACGTCGCGGGGCTCGCCGACGACCTCGGCACCACCCCGCGCACGCTGCACCGGCGCTGCCTGCCGGTGTTCGGTTACGGCCCCCAGCACCTCGGGCGCATCCTGCGCCTGCAGCGCGCGCTGGCCCGCGCCCGCGCGGGCACGCCGTGGGCCGACGTCGCCGCGGTCGAGGGCTTCGCCGACCAGCCGCACCTGGCCCGCGAGGTGCGGGCGCTGGCGGGCACGACGCCGACCGGGTTACTCGCTGGGTAGCGGGGCGAAGAGGTCCACCGACCCGCCGTCCGGGTCGTGCACCGTCGCGTAGCGCTGGCCCCAGAACGCGTCCCAGGGCTTGAGCTCGCCGTGGTGTCCCGCGTCCACCAGCGCCGCGTAGGTCGCGTCGACCTCGGCGGGCGAGTCGCACGCGAACGCGAGCGCGCTGCGGGGGCCGCCGGTCGGCGGGGTCCAGGAGGGGTCGAAGGAGCGGATCGTCGCCTCGGTGTCGAAGGCCAGGCGCAGCCCGCCGCCGAGGTCGACCTCGACGTGCGGCTGGTCGTCGGCCTCGGGCGGGGCGTCGATGCCGAGGCGGCGGTAGAACGCGAGCGTGGTGGCCATGTCGGCGACGACCAGCTCGACGACGGAGAGTCGGGGTGCCATGGCGCTCACCGTAGGGACCGCCCGCGCGGCCGGGCTTGGAACGATCGGACAGGATGCCGGGGTGGTCCACCGGGTCGAGCGCGCGCTGGCCTTCACCGAGCCGCTGTGCCCCGACAACCTCTTCGGCCACCTCGTCGCGACGGCCGTCCCGGGTGTCGAGGAGTGGCACGACGGCGCGTACCGGCGCACGCTCGCGCTGCCCGGCGGGCCCGGGGTCGTCGCCCTGCGCCCGGCGGACGGCCACGTCGGGGCCACCCTGACCCTCACCGACCCCGCCGACGCCGACGCGGCCGCGCGCCTGGCCCGCCGCATCCTCGACCTCGACGCCGATCCCGGCACGATCGACGCGACCCTGCGCGCCGACCCGGTGCTCTCCGCGCTCGTCGACGAGGCCCCGGGCCGGCGGGTGCCCGGTTCCCCGGACGCCGACGAGTTCGCCGTGCGGGCGGTGCTCGGCCAGCAGGTCTCCACCGCCGCCGCCCGCACCCACGCCGGGCGCCTCGTGCGGGGGCACGGGACGCCGCTGCCCGACGGGTTCGCGGGCCCGGGCAGCTCGCTGACCCACCTCTTCCCGGGCGCGCCCGCGCTCACCGCCGTCGACCCCGACGAGCTCGGCATGCCCCGCACCCGCAAGCGCACGCTGCTGACCCTCGTGCGGGCGCTCGCCGACGGCGAGGTCGTGCTGGACCCGGCCGACGTCCCCGGCTCCCGGTCCGCGCTCGCCGGGCTCCCCGGGATCGGCCCCTGGACCGTCGACTCGGTCGCCATGCGCGCGCTCGGCGACCCCGACGCGTTCCTGCCCTCCGACCTCGGGATCCGGGTGGCCGCCGGGCGCCTCGGCCTGCCCGCCCGCGACCGCGACCTCGTCGCCCGCGCCGAGCCCTGGCGGCCCTACCGCGCGTACGCCACGCAGTACCTCTGGGCGGCGCTGGACCACGCCGTGAACACCATGCCAGGGTGATCCGTCGTGGACACCGACGATCCGCTGTGGGGCGCGCTCGACCGGGTGGCGGAGACGCCGACGCTGCTCGTGGCCTGCGCCTTCGACGGGGCGCTCGCCCCGGACGAGGGCGACCCCGCGCAGGCGCGCGCCGAGCAGGTGTCGTCCGAGGCGCTCAACGTGCTCATCGCCCTGGCCGACACCACGGTGGCGGTGGTGTCCGACCGGCCCCTCGACGAGGTCGCCGAGCTGATGTTCCTGTCCGGCGCCAAGGGCGGCGGGCGGGTGGTCGCGCCCGAGGGGCTGGGGGCGCTGCGCGACGAGGTCGGGGCCACCGCGCTCGTCGCGGTCGGGGTGGAGATCGCCGGGTCCTCCGCCGACGTCGTCGTCGGCGTCGGGGAGCACCTCGGGGCCGGCGCGCCCTACGTGGTCGAGGACGTCGACGACGTCGCCGAGCTCCTCGAGGAGCTCGCCGGCCTGCGCCGCCGGAACTAGCCGGCGCGAGCTCAGAACAGGACCTGGTCCCGGGACTCGAGGTCGAGCAGGGCGCGCTTGCGCTCCAGCCCGCCCGCGTAGCCGGTGAGGCTCCCGTCGGCGCCGACGACGCGGTGGCAGGGCACGACGATCGCCACCGGGTTGCGGGCCATGGCCCCCCCGACGCGGCGGGCCTCGCCGGCCGCCAGCCCGGTCGCGGCGGCGAGCTCGCCGTAGCTGACGGTGTCGCCGTAGCGGACCGACCGGAGCTGCTCGAGGACGCGGCGGTCCCAGGCGGGGTGCGCGGACAGGTCGACGGGCACGGTGAACTCCCGCAGCGTGCCGTCGAGGTAGGCGTCGATCTCGCGGCGCGCAAGGTCGAGGATCTCCTCGGCGGCCTCGCCCCGGGCGACGTCACCGTCGCCGGGGGAGAAGCCGAGCAGGGTCAGACCGTGCTCGGACGCCTCGAGGTGCAGGGGACCGATCCGGGTCTCGTGGACGACGCTCATGTCCTGGAGAACACCGTCGACGGGCCGTGCGTGGCGGCGGGAGACCAAGCATCGAGGGGAGCACGCCGAGAGGGGGAGCTCGACCCGACGACTCAGCCGCCGGCGAAGGGCGGGAGGACGTCGACGGTGGCGCCGTCGGCGAGCACCGTGGTCCGGTCGTGCACGGCGGTCTCGTCGAGCAGGAAGCTCGCGGCGCCCAGGACGCGGGTCAGGGCGTCGCCGTGGTCGGCGGCCAACGCCGTGATCAGGTCCGCCACGGTGGCGCCGTGGGGGACGGTGACGGCCTCGCTGCGGGTGCCGGCCGCGGCCTTGGCCCCGGCGAAGTAGCGCACCGTCACGGTGACGGTCGCGACGCGGGCGTCGGTCGAGGTGATCATCATCCTCCGATCGCGCTCATGGGCCGGTCGGGCTGCAGGAATCCGGGGTCGTCGATGCCGTGGCCGGGCTTCTTGCCCCACATGGCCACGCGCCAGGCGTCGGCGATCTCGCCGTCGGTGCCGCCGCCGCGCAGCAGGCCGCGCAGGTCGTTCTCCGAGCGGGCGAACAGGCAGTTGCGCACCTGACCGTCGGCGGTCAGGCGCGTGCGGTCGCAGGTGCCGCAGAACGGGCGTGTCACCGAGGCGATGACGCCGACCCGGGCGGGGGAGCCGTCGTGGCCGGTCCACCCGTCGACGAGGAAGCGCTCCGCGGGGGCGCCGCCGCGCTCGGCCGGGTCCTCGGTGAGCGTGAACCGCGTGCGCAGCGCCGCCAGCACCTGCTCGGCGGTGATCATGCGGTCGCGCTGCCAGGAGTGGCCGGCGTCGAGCGGCATCTGCTCGATGATGCGCAGCTCGTAGCGCTCCTCGAGGGCCCAGGCGAGCAGGTCGGGCGCCTCGTCGTCGTTGAGCCCCGGCATCAGCACGGTATTGATCTTGATCGGGTCGAGCCCGTGCTCGCGCGCGGCGCGCAGCCCGGAGAGGACGTCCTCGAGGCGGTCGCGCCGGGTGATCTCGGTGAACCGGTCGCGGCGCAGCGTGTCGAGCGAGACGTTGACCCGGTCGAGACCTGCCGCGGCGAGACCGGCCGCGCGGCGGGTGAGGCCCAGCGCGTTGGTGGTCACCGACATCTCGGGGCGGTGGGGCAGCGTGGCGGTGGCCGCCACGATGTCCTCGAGGCCCTTGCGCAGCAGCGGCTCGCCGCCGGTGAAGCGGATCTCCTGGACGCCCAGCTGCTCGACCGCGATGCGCACCAGGCGCACGATCTCGTCGTCGGTGAGGGCCTGCTCGGTCGGCATCCACTCCAGGCCCTCGGCGGGCATGCAGTAGGTGCACCGCAGGTTGCAGCGGTCGGTCAGCGAGACCCGCAGGTCGGTCGCGACGCGTCCCCAGGAGTCGACCAGGCGTGCGTCGTCGGGTCGTCCGCTGGTGTCCGTGGTGGCGGTGGCGGCCCCGGGGACGGCCGGCACGCCGAGGTCGAGGGCGGTCATCACCGTCCACCCTAACCGCGTCGCGGGGGTGCGGTGAGCAGCGTCTCCGCAGGTCGGAGAGCTCATCCGCAGTTGCGGTGATCACGGCGCGGAGAAGATCGCAGGTGCGGCGACGGGTGGGGAGAAACGGTCTGATCGGAGGGGCTGTCGATCCCGGCGGTCAGCGGGGGAGGAGCCCCCGGACCGCCGCGCGGGCGAGATCCGCGCCCGTCGCGGCCTCGTCGGTGGCGCCGAACGCGGCGAGGAACGTCGTCATCTGGCACGCCCCGAGCAGGAGCAGGGCCGACGCCCGCGGGTCGAGCGCGGCGTCGACCCGGCCCGCCGCGGCCTCGGCGGCGAGGTAGTCGGCCAGGCCGTCGACGGCCACGTGCGGCCCGGTCCCGAGCCGGGCCAGAGCCGCCCGGTGCGCCGCCAGGATCGCCGGCTCGGAGAACAGGGCGGCGCCCATCGGGAAGGTCTCGCGGTAGAACGCGATCGCCTCGCTCGCCACCTCGACGAGGATCTCCTCGACCTGCCCCGTCCCGACGCGCGCCGGCAGGCCGTGGAGGACGTCGGTGAACCGCGAGGGCACCCGCTCGACGAGCACGGCGACGAACAGGGCGGTCTTGTCCTCGAAGTGCTTGTAGAGCGCGGCCTCGGAGAAGCCCGCCTCGCGCGCGATCTCCTTGGTCGTGGCCCGGGCGACGCCGCGCTCGCGCATGACGGTGAGGGCGGCGTCGAGCATGCGGTCGCGCGTCGAGCGGGTTGACGCGGCGCGGGGCACGTCGCCATCCTAGGTTGGTGAGTACTCACTCACTTCGAGGAGGGGCTGTGCGGATCGTGGTGCTGGGGGCGTCCGGCCGGACCGGGCGCGAGGTCGTGACCCAGGCCCTCGCGGAGGGGCACGAGGTGGTCGCGGTGGCGCGCCCGGGTTCGGGGGTCCCCGGCGGCGCGACGGTGGTGCGGGCCGGGTTCGACGACCCCGGCGACCCCGACGACTCCGGGGTCCTCGACGGCGCCGTGCGCGGCGCCGACGCGGTGGTCTCCGCGCTGGGCGCCCGGGGCCGCGGTCCGACGAGGGTGTGCACCGACGGCGTCACCGCGGTCCTCGCGGCCATGGCGCGCACGGGGGTACGCCGGCTCGTGGTGGTCAGCGCCTCCGGCCTGCCCGGCGCGGGCGACGACCTCGCCGTGCGCTGGCTGGTCAAGCCGATCCTGCAACGGGTGTTCCGCCACCCCTACGCGGACATGACCCGCATGGAGGAGATCGTGCGGGCGAGCGACCGCGACTGGACGATCGTGCGCCCGCCCCAGCTCACCGACGGCCCGCGGACCGGGAGCTACCGCCGCGCCCTCGACCGCCACCTCCCGCGGGGCCACCGGGTCGCCCGCGCCGACCTCGCCGCCGAGCTGCTGCGCCTCGCCCGGGAGGGCGACGCGGTCGGGCACCTCGTCGCGGTGGCCGACTGAACACCACCCGGAGGGGTGACACGCCGGGTGCGCGCTTCCCGGAAGCGGGCGGCGCGCCGCACTACGGTCGGACACCATGTCCACCGGTCGGCGCCGCCTGGGCTGGCTGCTGCCGACGGTGCTGGTGGTCGTCCTGCTCGCCGGCGCTGGCGGTGCGGTGGTCCTGCTGCGCGAGCCCCAGCTCCTGCCCGGGCGCACGGCGTCCGTGGTGCCGGTGGTGCGCGCCGACGTCGTCACCGAGCTCCGGGTCCCCGGCGTGGTCCGCAGCGGCGGCGAGGCCGACGTGTCGTTCGTGGTCAGCGGGGTCGTGCGCACCGTCGACGTCGCGCCGGGCGCCGTGGTCGCCCCCGGCGACGTGCTTGCGACCCTCGACGACGCGCCCGTCCGCGCCCGGGTCACCGCCGCCCAGACCGCGCTGGCCGCCGACACCCGCGACATCACCGCCGCGCGCAGCGCCGTCCCCGTCGACCTCGTGGCGGTCGGGCGGTTCGAGGCCCAGGCCGCCCGCGACCGCGCGGAGCTGGCCGAGGCCAACCGCCAGCTCGAGGGCACGGTGCTGCGGGCCCCGCGCGGCGGCACCGTGACCGCCGTGGCCGGGCAGGTCGGCGACCGCGTCGTCGCCGGCGCGCCCACCCCCGACGACGCCCCGAGCCGCCGGCCGTTCGTGCGCCTCGCGGACCTCGCCTCGCTCGTCGTCCGCGCCTCGGTGCCGCCGCGCGACGTGCCGCGGGTGGCGACCGGGCAGCCCGCGTCGGCGAGCGTCGAGGGCGTCGGCGACCCGGTGCTCGGCGAGGTCGTCGGCGTCGAGCCCGCCCCGGGCCCGGACGGCGCCTACGGCGTCTCGGTCGCGGGCACGCTCCCGCCGCCCACCCTGCGGGTGGGCCAGGCCGCCGACGTGCGCGTGCTCGTCGAGCGCGCGATCGGTGTCCTCGTGGTCCCGCCCGCCGCGGTGCGCCCGACCGGGCCGGGTCGCGGCACGGTGCTCGTGCGCCCGCCGAACGGCCGGGGGCCCGACCGGGTCGTCGCGGTCACCACCGGGCTCGCCGACGCCGTCTCGATCGAGATCCGCGACGGGCTGCGGGAGGGTGACCGCGTCCTCGTGCCGCGCGACGCCGATCCGGGACCGCGGCCGTGATCGACCGCGACGACGAGCGCAGCGACGACTGGGAGGACGAGTTCTACCGGGCCCGGGAGTACGCGACCGACCCCGGCGACGGCCCACCGCCGGAGCCGCCGACCGGGGAGCGCCCGCGACCGCGGCGCTGGGTGACGGCGCTGGCCCTGCTGACCGTGTTCGTGCTCGGCGTGCTCGGGGGCGTGGTGGCCGACCGCTACCTCGCGGTCGGCTGCCGCACCTGCGCGCCGCCCGCCGGGATCGGCGTCCCGCTCGTGGGCACGCTCGAGAGCACCGGCGACGGGCTGATCGCCGTGCGCACCCCCGACGGCCGCCTCGTGCCCGTGCGGACCTCACCGGCCACCCGCGTCGTCGACCAGGTGCCGCGCCCCGGGCCCGTCACCGGTCTGGTGCGGGGCACGCGGGTCAGCGTGCTCGGGGTGCCCGACGCCGACGGCGTGCTCACCGCCGACGCGGTGGCCGTGCCGGGCTAGAAGGCGCGCTCGAGCCAGTCCAGCAGGCTCTGGCCCCACGAGGTGCCGGCGTCGTTCACGGGCCTCGCCGGGGGGAGCGGGACCGGGAGGGGGGCCGGCAGTCCCGGGAGCCCCGTGAGCAGGCCCGGGGGCACGACCGGCGGCGTGGTCGTCGTCGTCGTCGTCGTGGTGGTGGTCGTGCTCGTCGTCGTGGACGTGTCGTCCGCGGGGGGCTGCGCCGGGCGCCCGGGCCGCGCGGGCCGGTCCTGCCCGGGCCGGTCCTGCCCGGGCCGGTCCTGCCCTGGTCGGTCCTGCCCGGGTCGGTCCTGCCCGGGCGGCGTCCTGGTGGGCGTCGTGGTGGCCGGCGTCGTCGTCGTGGGCTCCACCGACGTCGTGGTGGTGGTCGGCGCAGTGGTGGGCTCGACGGTCGTGGTCGTCGTCGGCCGCGGCGTGGTCGTGGTGGTCGTCGGCCGCGGCGTGGTCGTGGTCGTCGTGGGCCGCGCCGACGTGGTGGTCGTCGTGGGCTCCGCCGAGGTCGTCGTGGGCTCCGCCGAGGTCGTCGTGGTCGTCGTGGTGGTCGAGGTCGTCGGGTCCGGCGTCACCGTCTTCGTCCGCGTCTCGGTGCGCGTCTCGGTGGTGACCGGGGCGGGGACGGCGGTCGTGGTCAGCCACAGCGCGCGCAGGACGGGGCTCGACCCGCCGTCGGCGCGCCGCAGGAGCACGCGCACCGAGAGCTCGGTGCTCGGGCCCCCGAGGCGGGCGGTGCCGCCGCGGGGCACGGTGACCCAGGAGCCCCAGGTGCCGTCGCCGCGCAGCCCGCGCGCCTCGACGACGACGGAGCCGCCGGAGGGGACGTCGGCGGTCGGGACGCCGGCGACGGAGTCGACGACGCCGGTGGTGCGCCGCGGCGCGAGCACCAACTCGCCGTCGCGCACGCCCGAGTCGTCGAGCCGGATGGCGCCGCCGTCGAGCACGACGCCGCGGTCGTCGCCGCCGTCGATCGCGAGCTCGGGCGACCAGCTCTCGGTGCGCGGCGGGTCGGTCGAGGCGCCCGCGGGCACGGCGAGCGCGAGGGCGAGCCCCACGGCACCGGCCGCGACGGCGAGGGCGCCGTGACGCCGGGAGTCAGCAGGACGGGACATCGCGCGCCTCCACCTGGTCGGCCGGGACGAACTGGGCGGGACCGAGCCGGATCCACCGGGTGCCGATCCCGGTACGGCCGGCGCCGGCGTCCACCACGCACTCGTAGGACATGCGGGCCTGCGGGGCGACGACCCCGACGACGGCCGCGTCGGCGGCGGGCGCGGCGCGCACCTCGAGGCGCGCGGCGCGGTCGATGGCCGTGCCGGAGGGCCCCGTCCCCGTCCACAGGTAGGTCACGGTGACCCACGCGTTGTCGGTGAGCCCGAGGTCGTCGCGGAAGGTGCCGTCGGCGAGGTCGATGCCCGCCGGGTTGGCGACCCGCCGTCCGAACCCGTCGCGCCCGCCGCGGTAGTCGTCGGTGAAGGCGGCCTCGGCCTGGGGACGGCCGCGGGGCAGGTCGCCGAACTCCTGGCGCACCGCGCTCTCGCTCCAGTAGTCGTCGCGGGTGTTCCACGGACCGACGTCCCAGAGCGGCACCCAGGTGCAGCGGGTCTCGGACGCGCAGACGCGCGCGGTGTAGTCGCCCGTCCCGCGCGGGCTCAGGCTGCGCCGGGAGGGCAGGGCGGCGAAGCGGTCGTTGGTCTCGACCTCGTGCCCGTTGGCGGTGTCGTTGCCGACGAGGCCGATGCGGGTGGCGAAGACGCGCGAGGTCAGCGGGGTGGTCGTCGTCGGCTCGGCCGCGGTGAAGCGCTGGGGTCCGCGGTCGGCGGTCAGCCCGAGGCGGCGCAGCGCCGGCCCGGAGCCGTCCGGTGCGGCGACGAGCGTGACCCGCACCTGGATCTCGAAGGTCGGCTGCTCGAGGCGGGCGGGGCTGCCCGGCGCGGTCTCGCGCCACTCGCTCCAGGTGTCGTCGTCGCGGATGCCGCGCACCGCCACGAGGACCTGAGCACCGGCCGGGACGTCGGCGGCGACGTCGGCGGAGACCTGGTCGGTCACCGCCGCGGGCCGTCGCGGGGCGAGCAGGAGCTGCCCCTCGGCCGGCGCCGTACCGGTGCTCGTCGCGCGGGGCTCGCGGTCGCGCAGGCGCACCGCTCCGTCGCCGGCGATCACGTTGCTGTCGTCGCCGCCCTCGATCCCGAGCTCGGCGATCCACGACTCGCTCGTGGGGACCGCACCGGCCACGGGAGCGGCCAGGACCGAGGCGAGCACCGCCCCCGTCGCGACGGCGGTGCCGAGCGCCCCCCGGGTCCACGGTCCGGTCCGGCGTGCCGCCATCGATGCTCCCCCGCCGTCGGGTCCCCGGGGTGGTCGGGGACGTCGGCGACCATGGAAGATCGCCGACTCTCTGTGGACAAGCGAAAGCAGGGAGACGCATGTGGGTGATAGCCGGTGAGGCGACTTACATGACTGTCATTACGGTGATCGCCACCCCGCGCGTCGCCACGCCGGACCTCACCCCGATGAGGTACGTCTATCGAGGTGCGCGAGAGCGGGGGCTCAGGAGAGACGTGCGTCGTCCACGACGGGCGGCCACAGGCGCGGCGCCGGCTGCAGATGCTCGTCGACACGGTCGCGGGCCCGGAGGCGGTCGCGGTCGCCCGCGACCCCGACGACCTGCTCGCCCTGCTGGCGGCGACGCCGCGGGCGATCGCGGTGCTCGGGCTCGCCGAGACCGAGCCGTCCGGGCTGGACGTCGTGCGCCGCGTCCTCGCCGACGCGCCCGGCACGGCGGTGCTCGTCGCCGGGTCGGGGGAGGCCCACGCGCCCGCCCAGCAGGCCCTCGCCGAGGGCGCCGCGGGCTTCCTGCGCTGGGAGGCCCCGCGGGCGATGATCCGCACGCTGGTCCGCAGCCTCGCCAGCACCGCGGCCGGCGACGACCTCGTGCCCCGGCCGGCGGTGCCGTCGGCGCGCGGCTCCGTCGAGGCGGTCGCGTCGCCCGAGGAGGGCCTGCACGACGTCGTCGTCGATCTCGACGCCCAGCGGCGCCTCGAGCTCTCGGTGCGCGAGGTGCAGGTGCTCATCGGCGTCAGCCGCGGGCTGACCAACGCCGACATCGGCCGGCGGCTCTACCTCTCCGACCACACGGTCAAGTCGCACACCGGGCACCTGTTCCGCAAGCTCGGCGCGAGCGACCGTGCCCAGGCCGTGAGCCACGCCTGGCGTCTTGGCCTGTTCGTGCCCGCGCCGACCCGTCGGGCCGGCGCCTGACCCATGTGAGCGAACTTCGGGGCTATAGCACCGAAGTCCGCTCACATAGGTCAGCTGTGCGCCTTGAGCTCCTGGCGCGCGACGGAGCGCAGGTGCACCTCGTCCGGGCCGTCGGCGAGACGCAGCGCGCGGGCCCAGGCGTAGGCGTAGGCGAGCGGGAAGTCGTCGGAGACCCCGCCGCCGCCGTGGATCTGGATCGCGCGGTCGATGACGTTGCACGCCATCCGCGGGCAGATGACCTTGATCGCCGCGATCTCGGTGGCGGCGCCCCGGGAGCCCACCTCGTCGATCAGCCAGGCCGTCTTGAGCACCAGCAGGCGGGCCTGCTCGATCTCGATGCGGCTCTCGGCGATCTGCTCGCGCACGACGCCCTGCTCGCCGAGGGTCTTGCCGAAGGCGACGCGCTCGTTGGCGCGGCGCACCATGGCGTCCACCGCGCGCTCGGCCATGCCGATCAGGCGCATGCAGTGGTGGATGCGGCCGGGGCCGAGGCGCGCCTGGGCGATCGCGAAGCCGCCGCCCTCCTCGCCGAGGAGGTTCGACACCGGCACCCGGACCTCGTTGAGCTCGAGCTCGCAGTGCCCGTGCTGGTCCTGGTAGCCGAACACCGGCAGCGGTCGGGTGATCGTCATGCCCGGGGTGTCGCGGGGCACCAGCACCATCGACTGCTGGCGGTGGGTCGGGGCGTCCGGGTCGGTCTTGCCCATGACGATGAAGATCTGGCAGCGCGGGTCGGCGGCCCCTGAGATCCACCACTTGCGCCCGGTGATCACGTACTCGTCGCCGTCGCGGCGGATCGAGGTCGTGATGTTGGTGGCGTCCGACGACGCGACGGCGGGCTCGGTCATCGCGAACGCCGAGCGGATCTCGCCGGAGAGCAGCGGCTCGAACCACTGCGACTTCTGCTCGGAGGTGCCGAACAGGTGCAAGGTCTCCATGTTGCCGGTGTCGGGCGCCTGGCAGTTGATCGCCTCGGGGGCGATGACCGGCGACCAGCCCGAGACCTCCGCGACCGGGGCGTACTCGAGGTTCGACAGGCCCGAGACGTCCGGCAGGAACAGGTTCCACAGCCCGCGCTCGCGGGCCTCGCTCTTGAGCTCCTCGACCACCGGCGGCAGGTCGTGCTCGGCCGGCGTCCCGCGCCGCTCCTCGCGCCAGGCGTCGTAGGCCTTCTCGGCGGGCAGGACCGCCTCGTCGAGGAAGGCGCGCATGCGGTCGGTGTAGTCCTGCGCCGCGGCACTGGGTGCGAAGTCCACCTCCGCACCTTCCCACCGCGCGCCCCGACCGCGCGAGCGAGACCGTCGACGGTCCGCCCGGAGTCCTCGTCGCCGGACTTGCGGTTCACCCAGGCGTGTACAGACGCGTTCACGGCTCTACACTCACCGATGTGACGCACTTCCGGATCGCCGAGGCCGCCCGGCTGCTCGGCGTGAGCGACGACACGGTGCGCCGCTGGACCGACAGCGGCTCCCTGCCCGTCACCGCCGACGCCAGCGGCCGCAAGGTGATCGCCGGGTCGGACCTCGCCGCGTTCGCCCGGGCGCAGGCGCACGCGACCCCCGACCCGTCCGGGGTGGGGCGCTCCGCGCGCAACCGCTTCGTCGGCCTCGTCACCGGGATCACCAGCGACAAGGTCATGTCCCAGGTCGAGATGCAGTGCGGGCCCCATCGCGTGGTCTCGCTCATGAGCACCGAGGCGGTCGAGGAGCTCGGGCTCGAGGTCGGGTCGCTGGCGGTCTCGGTCGTGAAGGCGTCGCACATCATCGTCGAGACCCCCGGAGGCATGGCGTGAGCAGCGCCCGCCGGCTCGTCCTCACGGCGCTGGCCGCCGCCCTCGCCCTCGGCGGGGCCGCCTGTGCTGAGTCATCCGGTGGGGAACAACAGCCCACGCGCACGCTCACCGTCTCCGCGGCCGCCTCGCTGACCGACGTCTACACCGGGCTCGGGTCGCAGTTCGAGCAGGCCAACCCCGGCACGACCGTCGCCTTCAACTTCGGCGGCTCGGACACGCTCGCCCAGCAGGTCGTGCAGGGCGCGCCCGCCGACGTCCTGGCCACCGCGAGCACGCGCACGATGCAGACCGCGCAGCAGGCAGGGCGCATCCAGGGCGAGCCGGTCACCTACGCGTCGAACCGGCTCCAGATCGCGGTGCCGCCGGGCAACCCCCGGGGGATCGTCGACCTGGCGTCGCTGGTCGGACCGCAGGTCACCGAGTCGATCTGCGCGCCGGCCGTGCCCTGCGGGGCGGCGACCGAGGCCGCGGAGCGCGCCGCGGGGGTCACGCTCGACCCGGTCAGCGAGGAGCAGGACGTCCGCTCGGTGCTCCAGCGCGTCCAGACCCGCAACGTCGACGCCGGCCTGGTGTACGTCACCGACGTGACGGCCTCGGACGGTCAGGTCCAGGGCGTCGACTTCCCGCAGGCGACGGCGCAGGGCGCGGCGCAGGACTACCTCGTCGGCGCGGTCGCCGGCAGCCCGAACGCCGACCTCGCCGGCCGCTGGATCCAGTTCGTCACCGGTCCCCAGGGCGACGCGGCCCTGCAGCAGGCCGGTTTCACGCTGACGTGACCCGCGCCCGTCCGGCCCGGGGTGGTCCGGTCTCCCTCGCGCTGCCCTGGCCGGTGTGGGTGCCCGCGGTGGCGGGCTTCGGCCTCATCGCGGTACCGGTCGCCGGGCTGGTCGTCCGCACGAACTGGCCCGACTTCGGCGCGCTCATCACCACCGACGCCGCGCTCGACGCCCTGTGGCTCTCGCTGCAGACCGGCCTGGTGTCCACGGCGCTGTGCCTGCTGCTCGGGACGCCGCTGGCGCTCGTGCTCGCGCGCTCGGACCTGCCGGGCCTGCCGGTGCTGCGCTCGATCGTGCTGCTGCCGCTGGTGCTGCCCCCGGTCGTCGGCGGCCTGACGCTGCTGTTCCTGCTCGGGCGCACCGGGCCGGTCGGGCAGCTGCTCGACGCGTGGTTCGGGATCACGGTCCCGTTCTCCACCGCGGCGGTGGTCATCGCGCAGACCTTCGTCGCCATGCCCTTCCTCGTCGTGAGCCTCGAGGGGGCCCTGCGCACCGCCGGCGAGCGCTACGAGGTCGTCGCGGCGACGCTCGGCGCCTCGCCGCTGACCGCGCTGCGCCGGGTGACGCTGCCCGTGGTGCTGCCCGGGCTCGTGTCGGGCGCGGTGCTCGCGTTCGCCCGCGCGCTGGGCGAGTTCGGGGCGACGATCGCGTTCGCCGGCAACCTGCAGGGCACCACGCAGACCCTGCCGCTGCTGATCTACATCCAGTCGCAGAACGACCTCGACGGCGCGGTGGCGATGTCGCTCGTGCTCGTCGTCGTCGCGGTCCTCGTGATCGTCGCGACCCGCACCCGCGACGTGTCGGGCGTGCGGTGAGACCGCCGATCCGCCGCCGTCCGCGGGCGTTCGACCGTGCCGGCGGTCCCGACCGTCCCGGCGAGGGGCGCCCCTCACCGGCTGTATCGAGCGACGGGGCCCCTCGCTCGGAACGGGACGGCGGCCTGCGGGCGCGCGTGACGACGCGGCGCGGCGGGTTCACGCTCGACGTGGCCGTCGAGGTCGCGCCCGGCGAGGTCGTCGCCGTGCTCGGGCCCAACGGGTCGGGCAAGTCGACGCTGCTCGGCACGCTCGCCGGGCTGTACACGCCCGAGGACGCCCGGGTCGTGCTCGGCGGGCGGACGCTCACCGACACCGCGTCCGGGGTCGCCGTGCCCGCCCACCGGCGCCGGGTCGGGCTGCTCAGCCAGCAGGCGCTGCTCTTCCCGCACCTCACGGCCCGCGACAACGTGGCGTTCGGCCCGCGCTGCGCCGGCCGCGGGCGGCGCGAGGCGCTGGCGGCGGCGCGCGAGCGGCTCGCCGACGTCGGTGTCGCCGAGCTGGAGGGCCGGCGCCCCGCCGAGCTCTCGGGCGGGCAGGCCCAGCGCGTCGCGATCGCCCGCGCCCTGGCCGTCGAGCCCGACCTGCTGCTGCTCGACGAGCCCTTCGCCGCGCTCGACGTGGACGCCGCGCCCGCCGTGCGCTCCGTGCTGCGCCGGGCCGTGCGCCGCCGCGGGCAGACCACACTGCTCGTGACCCACGACGTCGTCGACGCCGTGGTGCTCGCCGACCGGCTGGTGGTGCTCGCCGAGGGCCGGATCGTCGAGCAGGGGCCGACCGCCGAGGTGCTCGCCCGCCCGCGCTCGGCGTTCGCCGCCCGGATCGCCGGGCTCGACCTGGTCACCGGCACGGCCGCGGAGACCGGCCTCACGACTCCGGAGGGGGCCGTGGTGCACGGTCTCGCCTCCGCGGAGGTCGAGGCCGGCGAGCCCGCGGTCGCGGTGTTCCCGCCGAGCGCGGTCTCGGTGCACCGCCACCGTCCGGACGGCAGCCCCCGCAACGTCGTCCCGGTGCGGCTCGCGGCGCTGGAACCGCAGGGCGAGATCGTGCGCCTGCGCGCGGCGGCGGCGCCGGGCGGCCCGCCGTGGGTCGAGGGGATCGCCGCCGACGTCACCCCGGCCGCGGTCGCCGAGCTCGGCGTGGGGCCGGGCGACGACCTCTGGTTCGCCGTCAAGGCGACCGAGGTGGCCGTCCACCCGCGCCGCCGCTGACCCGATGTGAGTGCTTTCGGGGCCTATGGGCCCCGAAAGCACTCACGTACAGAGGCTCCGCTCGGCCGTGAGCACCAGACGGCGGGCGACCTCGTCGGTGGGGAGCCCGCGCCCGGTGTAGAGCGCGTCGAAGGCCTCGAACCCCGCGAGCACCCAGAGCGTGTCGGCGGCCTCGGCCTCGGAGACGTCGTCGCGCAGCACACCCTGCTCGGCGAGACGGTGGGCGAGGTGGAGCATGCCGCCCCACCGGTGATCCTCCATGCGCACGATCGCTCCGCCGACGGAGTCCGGGTCGAGCGCCGACATCGCGAAGAGCACCGCGGCGACGTCGCGCATCGCCGCGAAGATCTCGGTGCCGGCGCGCAGCCCGCCGCGCAGGTGCTCGCGGGCGTCCGGGTGCGCGACCGCCTCGGTGAGGCGCGGGAGCCCCGAGCGCTGCCACAGGTCGTCGGCCAGCGCGTCGAAGAGCCCGGCCCGCGACCCGAACACCAGGTACACCGTCGACCGCGACACCCCCGCGCGGCGC
The DNA here is from genome assembly GCF_028737205.1 of Actinomycetospora lutea. GTDB lineage: Bacteria > Actinomycetota > Actinomycetes > Mycobacteriales > Pseudonocardiaceae > Actinomycetospora > Actinomycetospora lutea. Next base: position 63,780 of record NZ_JAQZAL010000029.1, read on the forward strand.
GCCACGTCCTCGAGCCCGACCGCGGCGCCGCGGGTCTCCTTCAGCCGGTCCTCGAGCGCGGTGAGCACGTCCCGGCGCGTCTGTTCGGCGGACACGGCGCGCAACCGTTGCTCGTACTTCCGGGTGGCCACCGGGCCGAACCTAGCAGATTTGGGTTGACACGCTGTATTCAGCTGCACAGTCTGTCTTCCATGAGACACCATGTTCACTGGAAGTACGACGTCCTCGTGGTCGGCGGCGGTGCCGCCGGACTCGCCGCCGCCGTCACGCTGGGCCGGCACGGCATCGACACGCTCGTCGTCGAGAAACGCCCGGCGCCGTCCACCTGGCCACGGGCCACCGTGATCAGCACCCGCGCGATGGAGCACGTGCGTGCGTGGGGCCTCGAGGCGGAGGTCCGTGCCGAGGGGCCCGACGCCGACGTGTGGCTGTGGGAGTGCGCCTCCCTCGCGTCCGCCGACGACGGCCGCGCGGTCGCGGTCGGCTACCCCACGCGCGAGCAGGCGGCCCGGGTCAGTCCCACCGCACCCGCGGTCGTCGCCCAGGACCGGTTCGAGGCGGTGCTGCGCCGCCATCTCACGACGCTGCCCACGGTGCGGGTCGTGTCCGGGGTCGAGATCGCGGACGTGGCGAGCACCGGGGACGGCGTCGTCGCGACCACCGCCGACGGCCGGACCCTGCGCGCCCGCTACCTCGTCGGCGCCGACGGCGCGCACAGCGCGGTCCGGCGGGCGGTCGGGATCGGCGTCCGCGGCGACGAGGAGGGCGTGCTCACCGGGACCCACGCCGTCGTGCGCGCCCCGCTCGCGGAGGTGCTCGGCGAGGTCCGTTTCGGCCTGTACTGGGTCACCGACACCCCGGGGCTCTACCTGCCCGCCGGCGGCGACCGGTGGATCGTCGCGCCGGACGAGGACCTCGAGGACCCCGATGCGATCGTCGCCGGTGTGCGGCGCGGCGCCGGCGACCCGCACCTCGACGTCCGCGTCGAGAGCGTGCGGCGGGTCCGCGCCGCGGCGCACCTGGCCGAGAGCTTCCGCGCCGGCGACGTCTTCCTCGCCGGCGACGCCGTGCACCGCGTCACCCCGCGCGGCGGGACCGGGATGAACACCGCGCTGCAGAGCGGCGTCGACCTCGCCTGGAAGCTCGCCTGGGTGCTGCGCGGCTGGGCCGGCCCGGAGCTGCTCGACACCTACGAGGCCGAACGGCGTCCCGTCGCCGAGCACGTCGTCGCGCGCTCGACCGACCCCGACGGCAGCCGCCGCGACGTCGCCACCGAGCTCGCCGTCGACCTCGGCGCGCGCCTGCCCCACGTCGTGCTGCCCGACGGGAGCTCGACGCTGGACCTGCTCGGCCCCGGCTGGACGGTGCTCGCGGGCCCCCGTGCCGACGCCGCGGGGCTCGCCGTCGTCCGCTCCGGGAGCGCGCCGGTCGCCGTCCACACCCTCGACACCCGGGCCGCCCGCACGCTCGGCCTCGGCGCCGACGGCACCCTGCTCGCCCGTCCCGACGGCGTCCCCGTCGCCCGGTGCTCGGGCGCGGTGGCCACGCCCCGGCCGGCGGCGGCCTGACAGCTTTCGATTGACTGATACTCAATCGAAGTTAGTATCACTCCACCGAATATCCGACGAAGGAGAGCCACCATGAGCGTCACGACCACCCCGTCCGCCCCCGCGTCCCGCCGCCCGGGCGAGCCCGCGCCCGACCTGCTCGACTACCGCGTGGTGCACCGCGCCATGACCCGGGACATGACCCGACTGGCAGCCGTGGCCGAGGAGCTGGTCCGATCCCCGGACCGGCGCCGCCTGCGGCTGCTGCGCCGCCACCTGCGCGGGATGACGTCCGAGATCGTCAACCACCACCGCGTCGAGGACGACGAGGTCTGGCCCCTGCTCGAGGCGATCGCCGGTGACCGCACGGCTCTGGTCGCGCTCACCGAGGACCACGACCGGCTCGATCCGCTGCTCGACCGGGCCGGGACGCTCGCGGCCGCGGACGTGGCGACCCCGGAGCTCGCCGCGACCCTGCGCGAGGTCGCCGACCTCCTCGTGCGCCACGTCGCCGACGAGGAGCGCGACGTCTTCCCGATCATCGCCGAGCGGGTCCGGGTGGAGGACTACCGGCGGCTGCAGGAGCGCTTCCGCGGCACGCTCGGACTGGCCACGCTGACGTTCGTGGTGCCCTGGGTGGTCTCGCACGCCGCCCCGGACGAGCGCCCGGTGCTGCTCGCCGATGCCCCGGCGCCGCTGCGGGCCCTGCTCGCGCTCACCGAGCGCGGCTTCCGCGCCCGCGCCGGTCGCCTGTTCGGCACGCGTCTCACCGGTCGGGACCGCGGGACGGTGCGGCTCATGAAGACGATCACCCCGCTGCAGGTCCGGCTGGTCCGCGCGACCGGGGGCCGGTGGGGTCACCGCTGGATCGCGGGCACGACCGCCGTCGCGCTCACCACGACCGGGCGGCGCACCGGCCGCCCGCGCACCGTGATGCTGCTGGCGCTGCGCGACGGCGACGACCTGCTCGTCGCCGCCTCGCACGGCGGGGTCGACCGCGAACCGCCGTGGTGGCTGAACCTGCAGGCCGAACCGCGCGCCCGCATCGAGCTGCGCGGGGAGCGCTCCGACGTCGTCGCCTCGCGGGTCCCGGACGCCGAGCACGCGGCGGTGTGGTCGCGCTTCGTCGCGGCCTGGCCCGGCTTCGAGGGCTACCAGGCCGGCGTCCGCCGCCGGATCGCGCTGGTGCGCCTGCGACGCATCTAGGGATCCGCCTCAGAGATCGGACGGCCCGCCGAACAGCGGCTCGTCGACGGCGCGGATCTCCTGGCCCGGCAGGCCCTCGGGGTGCTCGCGGCGCACCGTCGCCAGCGCGCTGAGCGCGAGGTCGAGATGGTGGCGCTTGGAGGCCTCGTAGAACTCCTGCGCGCCGGCGGCGAGCTTGGGCGAGCCGTGCAGCGGCTTGTCCGAGACGCACAGCAGCGTCGCGTGGGGCACGCGGTAGCGGAAGCCGTTGGCCGCGATCGTCGCCGACTCCATGTCGACGGCGACGCTGCGGCTCAGGCGCATGGCCCGCAGGGTCGCCTGCTGGTTGAACTCCCAGTCGCGGTTGTCGGTGGTGTGCACCGTGCCCAGGCGGTAGGGCAGCCCGGCCGACTGGAGCGCGTCGAGCAGGAAGGTGTTGAGCCGGTGGTTGGGGATCACCGGGACGTCGAGCGGGAGCACCTCGTCGAGGACGTGGTCGGCGCGCTGGTAGCCCGTGGCCAGCACGAAGTCGCCCTTCTGCTGGTGGTTCCGCAGCCCGCCGCAGTGCCCGATCATGATCATCGTGTCGGGGCGCAGGACCGCGACGTGGTCGGTCGCGGTCTTCGCGTTGGCCGGCCCGACGCCGATGTTCACGAGGCTCACGCCGTCGCCGGCCTCGGTGCGGTGGTGGTAGGCGGGCATCTGGGCGCCCGGCCGGGCGGGGCGCACCGCGTCCGGGAAGCGCTCGAGGAACGCCTCGACGTGCATCGCGTAGTTCGTGAACAGGACGTGGCGCTGGAAGGCCGCGGCCGGCGTACCCGTGTAGTGGCCGATCCGGTCGATCGAGAGCGCCATCCGCTCGGGCGAGAACAGGAAGAGCTTCTTCGAGCGGGAGTCGACGCGGTCCTCGTCGAGGGCGACGAAGAACTCCGGGTCGTCGAACGGCGGCTGCGCCCGTGACCGCCGGGCGGTGATCCGCGCGCCGGCCGTCAGGAGCGAGGCCAGCTCGCGGCACAGGTACCGGCGGATCGCGCCGGCGCGGGCGAACTCGCCGTCGAGGTCCGGGTTGTGCTCCGACCACGGCCGCACGACCTCGAGCCGGCCGTACCAGCCCTCCTCGTCGGCGGCGACGAGGACGTCGACGAGCCGGTCGGTCGCCTTCTCCACGTCGTCCTCGCCCAGGCCGGTGCCGTCCACCTCGACCACGTCACCCATGGTCGACATGGTCCCAGCCCCTGCTCGGGGACGCCGTGGCGGCTCGTCCGGTGACGACGGGGCGATCCACGTGACATCGTGTCGACGACCACAGATGTCCCTCCCGGAGGTCGACCGTGACGGCGCCAGCCCAGCCCCTCGTGCCCAGCTACACGTCCGGGATCTCGGACATCCCGCTGCTCGGGGACACGATCGGCGACAACCTGGACCGCACCGCCGGTGCCCGGCCGGACGCCGAGGCGCTGGTCGACCGCGCGCGCGGCGAGCGCTACACCTGGGCGCAGTTCGTCGCCGAGGTCGACGCGCTCGCGCTGGGCCTGCTCGACCTGGGCGTGGCCGTCGGCGACCGGGTCGGCATCTGGGCGCCGAACTGCGCGCCGTGGACGCTGCTGCAGTACGCGACGGCCAAGATCGGCGCGATCCTCGTCAACATCAACCCCTCGTACCGGACCCACGAGCTCGCGTTCGTGCTCGACCAGGCCGGCATCTCGCTGCTGGTCGCCGCCCGCAGCTTCAAGACCTCGGACTACGCGGCGATGATCGAGGAGGTCCGGCCCGAGCGGGCGGCGCTGCAGCGGGTCGTGATCATCGACTCCGACGAGTGGACCGCGCTGTTCCACCGCGACGGCGACGTGGCCCGCGTGCGCGAGGTGTCCGCGACGCTGACCCCGGACGACCCGATCAACATCCAGTACACGTCGGGCACCACCGGGTTCCCGAAGGGTGCGACGCTCTCGCACCACAACATCCTCAACAACGGCTTCTTCGTCGGGCAGCTCATCGGCTACACCGAGGCCGACCGCGTCTGCATCCCGGTGCCCTTCTACCACTGCTTCGGCATGGTCATGGGCAACCTCGCGTGCACGAGCTCCGGGGCCACGATGGTCATCCCCGCGCCCGGGTTCGACCCGACGCTGACCCTCGATGCCGTCGCCGCCGAGCGGTGCACCTCGCTCTACGGGGTGCCGACGATGTTCATCGCCGAGCTGGGCCTGGAGAACTTCGAGTCCTACGACCTGACCAGCCTGCGCACCGGGATCATGGCCGGCTCGCCGTGCCCGATCGAGGTGATGAAGCAGGTCGTCGAGCGCATGGGCATGTCCGAGGTCGCCATCTCCTACGGCATGACCGAGACCAGCCCGGTGTCCACCCAGACCCGTGTCGACGACTCGCTGGACCGGCGGGTGTCCACCGTGGGCCGCACGATGCCGCACCTCGAGTCGAAGATCGTCGACCCGGAGACCGGCCGGACCGTGCCGCGCGGCACCCCCGGCGAGCTGTGCACCCGCGGCTACTCGGTGATGCTGGGCTACTGGGAGCAGCCCGAGAAGACCGCCGAGGTCATCGACCGCGCCCGCTGGATGCACACCGGCGACCTCGGGGTGATGGACGACGAGGGCTACATCAACATCACCGGCCGGATCAAGGACATGGTCATCCGCGGCGGCGAGAACATCTACCCGCGCGAGATCGAGGAGTTCCTCTACACCCATCCCGACATCGTCGACGCGCAGGTCATCGGGGTCCCGGACGAGCGCTACGGCGAGGAGCTCATGGCGTGGGTGCGGCTGCGCTCCGGCGCCGAGCCGCTGACCCCGGAGGCGCTGCGCGAGTTCGCCACGGGCAGGCTCGCCCACTACAAGATCCCGCGCTACGTGCACGTCGTCGACGACTTCCCGATGACCGTCACCGGCAAGGTCCGCAAGGTCCAGATGCGCGAGGAGGCCGTCGAGCTCCTCGGTCTGGCCCAGAGCCCGACGGCCTGAGCCGGGGCCCTCCGGGGCTGCGCGCGGGCCGGAGACCGGGCGGATCGGCGTCCGCTCGGCGGATTCGGGGTGGCCGCGCGGGGATAAGCTGGACGTCTGCGCTCCGGCATGGTCGCCGGGGCGTTTTGTCGTGACGAGGACGCGAGAACCAGGAGACGACGGTGCCGACCGGCAAGGTCAAGTGGTACGACGCCGAGAAGGGCTTCGGCTTCCTGTCGCAGGAGGGCGGGGCCGACGTCTACGTGCCGAAGGGCGCGCTCCCCCGCGAGGTCGAGACGCTGAAGTCGGGGCAGCGCGTCGAGTTCGGGATCGCCGAGGGGCGGCGCGGCCCGCAGGCGCTGCAGGTCCGCCTGGTCGACCCCCAGCCCTCGCTCTCCGAGGCCGCCCGCCGGTCGCCCGACGAGCTCCACGGCCTCATCGACGACATGATCAAGGTCCTGGAGGCCCGCGTCCAGCCCGAGCTGCGCCGGGGCCGCTACCCCGACCGGCGCCACACCAAGCAGCTCGCCGAGGTCGTCCGCGCCGTGGCCCGCGAGCTCGAGGGCTAGGTATCGCGGCACGCCGCGTCCGGCGGCCGCTCACGAGGCCGCGGGCCCTCAGTTCGCCGGCACCGCCGGGCTGGAGGTGGCCGGCACCGGGGCCGCCGACTCGGCCGTGGCCGGCGCGGTCGGGCTCGTCGCCGGCGCCGCGGTGGCGGGAGCGACGAGCTCGGGCAGCAGCGGCTGGCGCGGGGTGCCCCCGCCGCCGACGCTGGTGGGCGAGTTGTTGTCGACGGCGGCCAGCACCGTCCGCAGGCGCTGGAGGTCGCGGCTCCAGGCGTTCGCCGAGCTGGCGTACACCTCGAAGTCCATGCCGTAGTCGCTGCGGAACTGGGTGCGCATGTTGCCGCCGGGGCCGTTCTCGGCGTTGAGCGCGAAGGACGGCCCGTAGGTGTCGTCGACGACGTAGGCGCCGTAGTTCTGCAGGGTCCAGGCGATCT
>NZ_JAQZAL010000002.1 GCF_028737205.1 Actinomycetospora lutea
AGCCCCAGCCCCGAGCACCCGCTCCGACACCCCACTTTCTTCAGCACTCTCCTAGCGGTCCGGGGCGCGCTCGACCCCGCGGAGCGAGGGAGTCCCTGGCTGCCCGGGAGGCAGCGAGGGACGCCCTCGCTGCCCCGAGACCGCGGCCACCTACAGCGCGCGGGCCATCAGGACGCCGGCGAGCACGAGGCCCGCGACGGCGATCCCGATCCGCAGCACCGTGGTCGGGAGGCGCCGGGCGATCGCCGGGCCGCAGTAGTTGCCGACGAGCAGGCCGGCGGTCAGCGGGAGCGCCGCGGACCACGAGACCTCGCCGAGCACGGCGAACCCGACCGCCGCCACGGCGTTCGACGCCCCGAGCAGCACGTTCTTCACGGCGTTGACGCGCACGAGGCTGTCGGCGAGTGCCCGGGTCAGCAGGGCCATCATCACCACGCCCGCGGCGGCGCCGAAGTAGCCGCTGTACACGCCGACGAGCAGGACGCCCACCACCGTCGCCGCCTGCCCGGCCCGCGAGGTCACCGGCTTCGCGTCCGCCGGCCGGGGCAGCAGCAGGACCACCGACGCGCCGGCCACGAGGAACGGCACGATCAGCGCGAAGGCGTCGGACGGGGTGACGAGCACGAGGCCCGCCCCGATCGCCCCGCCGACGAGGGTGAGCGGCAGCAGGCGCAGCACCCGCGGGGCCTGGCCGCGCAGCTCCGGGCGGGACCCGAGCACCGAGCCGACGCTCGCCACCGCCAGCGCGATCGTGTTGGTCTGGTTGGCCGCCACGGGGGAGAGGCCGACCGCGAGCAGTGCCGGGTACGAGAACAGCGACGCCAGTCCGGCCATCGAGCCCGACAGCCCGGCGGCGAACCCGGCGACGACGAGCAGCGCGACCATCGGCGCCATCCCACCACCGGCGGACCCCGCCCGCCCGGGAGCGAGGCGCGGGGCACACTCGGCCCGTGGAGCACCGCGCGCCCGACGGCAGGAACCGGATCCGGGACGTCGGGATCCGCGACGAGACGATCCGGCTGGGCCAGCTGCTCAAGCTCGCGGGCCTCGTCGAGCACGGCGCCGCCGCCCGCGAGGTCCTCGAGGCCGGGGAGGTCACCGTCAACGGCCGCGGCGAGACGCGCCGGGGTCGCCAGGTCGTCCCGGGCGACGTCGTGGCCCTGGCCGGGGAGCGGATCCGCGTGCAGCGAGCCGCGAGTTGATGTGTACATGCAACGAGACCCGGGGTCGCCGTCCCGGCGAACCGGGTGGAACGACGACGACCCCGAGCCTCGGTGGGAAAAGCCCCACGGAGAGAGGTCCGAGATGGGGCTGAGAAGAAGCCTAGCCCTCCGGCGGCGGGGCGTCGCCGCCGGACACGGCCTCCGATCCGGTCGCAACCGTGTCGTCCCGGGCGCGTGATCCTGCCGTCACACAGTAACGACGGTGTGACCGTCCGTCACAGTCGTCACGTCACCCCGATCGGGGTCGGCGGGACCGTGTGACGGAACCGAGACCTACTCTATCGTGTCGATCGCTCCCGTTCGTCCGGTCGCCGTCACGGCCCGGCGCGGGCGGGATCGCACCGATCGCATCCACCGATCGTGACCACCGGGAGGACGCGGAGCGTGAGCGACGGGGAGGGTGCGACCGGCGCGGCCGGCGGCCACCGCCGGCGCGCGCGCGTCGGGCGCACCGGCGCCCGCTTCCCGCGTGCCCTCGCCGACGAGGAGCAGACCGACCCCGGCGCGGAGATCGACCCGACGGCGGTGGCCCCGGCCGCGGAAGGGCCCGACGAGGACGCGTCGGGTCCGCTGCCGCTCACCGGCGCCCGGTTCGGCTCCCGGGGCCGCCGCACGCGCCGGGAGGCCGCGCGGGCGAAGGCCGAGGACGCCGCCGTCCCGCTGCAGGCCTCGCCCGTCGCGGCACCGGCCCGCCCCGGGCCCGAGGCCGACGACCCGCCCACCCTGCCCCTGTACCTCACCGCCGACCCGCCGCCGGAGAGCACGCGCACCCGCGTGCGGCCCTACGTCCGCACCCGGGGGCGCACCCGGACGCGGGCGGACCTCGCGGTCGAGACGCTGGTGTCGATCCCGTCGCCGCGCCCGCCGCTCGAGGACCCCGAGCACGTCGCCCTGGGCGACGTCGTGGGCGACCCGCGGTCCGTGGCCGAGGTCGCGGCACTGCTCTCGGTGCCGCTGGGCGTCGCCCGGGTGATCATCGACGACATGGCGGGCGCCGGGCTGCTGGTCGTCCACCCGCGCGCGGTGGCGGCCACCGGCGCCCCGTCGCGCGACATCATGCAGCGCGTGCTGGACGGCCTGCACAGGCTGTAGAACGGGCTCATGACGGCCACGCGACCACGTCTGACGAGCTACGCCCACGGCGGCGGCTGCGCCTGCAAGATCCCGCCCGGGGAGCTCGAGGACGTGGTGCGCGGGCTGGTGCCGTCCCCGTCGACCGCGCGGGAGGGCGAGCTGCTCGTCGGGCTGGACGACGGCGACGACGCGGCCGCGGTGCGCATCCGCGACGGGCTGGCGCTGATCGCCACCACCGACTTCTTCACGCCCGTGGTCGACGACCCCTACGACTGGGGGCGCATCGCCGCCACCAACGCGCTCTCGGACGTCTACGCCATGGGCGGGCGCCCGGTGATCGCGCTGAACCTGCTGTGCTGGCCGCGCGAGGTGCTGCCCTACGAGCTGGCCGCCGAGGTGCTGCGCGGCGGGCTCGCCGTCGCCGACGACGCCGGCTGCCACGTCGCGGGCGGGCACTCGGTCGACGACCCGGAGCCCAAGTACGGCATGGCGGTCACGGGCACCGCCGACCCCGACGCGCTCATCCGCAACGACGCCGCGCGCCCGGGCACCCCGCTGACGCTGACCAAGCCGCTCGGGCTCGGCGTGCTCAACAACCGGCACAAGGCCACCGGGGAGTCGTTCGACGAGGCCGTCGCGGTGATGACGACGCTGAACGCCGAGGCCTCCCGTGCGGCGGTCGCGGCCGGCGTCCGGGCGGGCACCGACATCACCGGCTTCGGGCTGCTCGGGCACACGCACAAGATGGCCCGCGCGTCGGGGGTCACCGCGGTGATCGACAGCGCGGCGGTGCCCTTCCTCGACGGCGCGCGCGAGGCCGCCCGCGACGGCTACGTGCCCGGCGGGTCGCGGCGCAACCTCGACTGGGTGCGCCCGCACGCCCGCCTCGACGTCGACGAGACCATGGCCCTGCTGCTCGCCGACGCCCAGACCTCCGGCGGCCTCCTGCTCGCCGGCGAGATCCCCGGCCACCCGGTGATCGGCGAGATCGTGGCGCCCGAGGACGGGGTCACCCTGCGGGTGCGCTGAGAGCCTGGCCCCACAGGTCCTGCGCGGCCTCGCGGACCTCCGCCACGTCGACGTCGTGGGTGGCGCTCTCCTCGTGCCCGCACCAGCCGTCGAGCACCCGCCGCCCGCACACCCGGCAGCCGCCGTGCCAGGACACGAGCACGCGGTGCCACACGCGGGTCAGCGGGGCGACGTCGGCGAGGTTGGCGTAGGTGAACACCGCGACCGTCGGCGTCCCGACCGCGCCCGCGAGGTGCCGCGGGCCCGAGTCGTTGCCCAGCATCACCGTGGCCCGCGACAGCAGCCCGAGCAGCGCGGGCAGGTCCAGCGTGCCCACCGCCGTCTCCGGCGGCGTACGCATCCCCGCGGCCACGCGCTCGACGCGGGCGGCGTCCCCGGCCCCGCCGGCGACGACCACGCGGGCGCCGCCGTCGGCGAGGTCCTGGGCCACGGCGCCCAGGCGCTCCTCGGGGTAGCAGCGGCGGGCGTCGGTGGCGCCCGGGTGCACGACGAGCAGCGGGGCGTCACCGGGCGGGACGACGGCGTACGAGGCGGCGAGGTCCTCGTCACGCACCTCCACCCGCGGCTCGACACGCCGGCCCGCCGCGCCGGCGGCCGCGGCGACCTCCAGCCAGCGGATGGTGTCGTGCTGGTAGGGCCAGTACGGCACCCAGCGGTCGGGGCGCGGCGCGTCGGGGGTGGCGGAGCCGACCGTGACGCGGGCGCCGAGGCGCAGCAGCAGCGCGTTGGAGTTGCGCCCGCCGCCGTGCATCTGGACGGCGAGGTCGTAGCCGTGGGCGCGCTGCTCGGCGCACCAGGCGTCGACCTCCTCTGCGCTCGCGTCGGGCTCGGGGCCGACGCGCACGCCGGTCATGAGGGGCACGGTGACGACGCGGTCCACCGGCGAGCGGCGGCCCTCGAGCAGTGCGGCGTGGTGGGGCTGGCCGAGCAGGGTGATCTCGGCGTCGGGGTAGGCGTGGCGCAGCGCGGCGAGGGCCGGCTCGGAGACGACGTAGTCGCCGAGCCCGTTCGCGCGCAGCACCGCGAGCCGGCGGACGTCGGGCACCGGGGGAGCGGGAGCGGCTGGCAGGCCGAGTGCCGGGGCGACCCGCGGAACGATCACGGCGGAAGAGCTTACGGTCGGGGCATGGCGAACGAGCAGCGAGCAGCGTTGGTGACCGGATCGGGCAGCGGGATCGGCCGGGCGATCGTCGACCGTCTGCACGGCGACGGCTGGTCGGTCCTCGGGGTGGACCTCAAGGCGCCCGAAGGAGATCTGGCTGAGACGCTCCCCGGGCCCTCCCTGGGCGCCGACCTCACGACCCGCGAGGGCAACCGCGCCGCGGTCGACGCCGCGCTCGAGCACTTCGGGCGCCTCGACCTCGTCGTCGCCAACGCCGGGTTCCAGCACGTCTCCCCGGTGGCCGACTTCGACGAGGACCGCTGGGACGCCCTGCTCGCCATCCTCCTGACCAGCCCGTTCCTGCTCGCCAAGTACGCGTGGGAGGCCCTGCGCGCGGCCCCCGAGGGCGGGCGCTTCGTGGCGATCGCGTCGGCGCACGCGCTGGCCGCCTCGCCGTTCAAGGCGGGCTACGTCTCGGCGAAGCACGGCGTGCTCGGCCTGGTGAAGACGCTCGCGCTCGAGGGCGCCCCGGACGGGATCACCGCCACCGCGGTCTGCCCGGGCTACGTGCGCACCCCGCTCGTCGAGCGCCAGATCGCCGACCAGGCGAAGGCCCACGGCATCAGCGAGGACCGGGTGCTCGAAGAGGTGATCCTCACACCGCACGCGCTCAAGCGGCTCATCGAGCCCTCCGAGGTCGCCGACGTCGTCGCGTTCCTGCAGACCAGCGCGGGCGGGGCGTTCACCGGGTCGCCGGTCACGATGGACCTCGGCTGGACGGCTCGCTGACCCGGTCGTTGCGATACTGCGGCCCGTGACCCTCCGGGAGCTCGCCCACGAGCGCTGGCTCACCGTCCCCAACGCGCTGAGCGTCGTGCGCCTGGCCGGTGTGCCGCTGTTCCTGTGGCTGCTGCTGGGGCCGCGCGCCGACGGGTGGGCCCTGGTGGTGCTGGTCGCGAGCGGGATCACCGACTGGCTCGACGGCCGCATCGCCCGCGCGCTCGACCAGTACAGCCGGCTCGGCGAGATGCTCGACCCGCTCGCCGACCGGCTCTACACCGTGGCCACGCTCGTGGCGTTCCTCATCCGCGGGATCGTGCCGTGGTGGGTGCTCGCGCTGATCATCGGACGCGACGTCGTCGTCTCGCTCGCGCTGCCGCTGCTGCGGCGCAAGGGCTACCTCGCCTTCCCGGTGCTCTACATCGGCAAGGCGGCGACGCTGAACCTGCTCTACGCGTTCCCGCTGCTGCTGCTCGCCCAGATGGACTGGGCGGGCGCCGACGTCGCGCGGCCGTTCGCCTACGCCTTCACGGCCTGGGGCATCGCCCTGCACCTGTGGTCGGGGACGCTCTACCTGGTGCAGCTGGTGCGGACCGAGCCGGCCCCGCCGCCCGGGCGGGCGTGACGCGCGCCCCGGTGCGGTTGGCCCCCGCGCGCCGGGGCCTCTAGCCTGCCGCGGCCCGACCGAACCGAGCAGCACACGGACAGAGGAGGCGCCGGTGGTCCCCGAGGGCCTGCGCTACACCGCCGAGCACGAGTGGATCACCGCGACCGAGGGGGACGCGACCATCGTCCGCATCGGCATCACGGACTACGCCCAGGACCAGCTGGGTGACGTCGTGTACGTCGCGCTGCCGAGCGTCGGCGCGGCCGTCTCGTCCGGCGAGTCCGTGGCCGAGGTGGAGTCGACGAAGTCGGTCTCGGAGATCTACGCGCCGCTCGACGGCGAGGTCACCGCGGTCAACGACGCGCTCGCCGAGACGCCGGAGCTCATCAACTCCGACCCCTACGGCTCCGGCTGGATGATGGAGCTGCGGGTGCCGAGCGCGCGCGCCATCGACGAGCTGCTCGACGCGGAGGGCTACCAGGCCGTCATCGACGGCTCCTGAGGCTCCGACGAGGGGTCTTCTCCCTACGCTCCGCCACAGCACGCGGATGCGCGCTCACGGTGGGTGGGGAGGGACTCGACCCCGTGACGGGGACCGGTACCGTGACGGCCACCTCGCGACGATCCGTCACCGAGCCCGCACCGACGCCCTCGCCGAGGGGGCGCCGCGAGGGCCCGCCGGGACGGGCGGGACGACCTGGACGAGCACGACACGACGGAGGAGCACGGTGAGCACAGGCGGTCCCCCGGTCCCCCCCGAGCGTCAGGGCGAGACGACGTCGGTCTTCCGGGCCGACTTCCTGGCCGAGCCCGAGGCCGAGTCGCGCAGCGCGCCGGTCTCCGGCGTCGACTCCCTGCCGGCGGGTTCGGCCCTGCTGGTGGTCAAGCGCGGTCCCAACGCGGGCTCGCGCTTCCTGCTCGACCGCGACACGACGAGCGCGGGGCGCCACCCCGACAGCGACATCTTCCTCGACGACGTCACCGTCTCCCGTCGCCACGCGGAGTTCCGCCGTGACGGGGCCGAGTTCGTCGTGGTCGACGTCGGCAGCCTCAACGGCACCTACGTCAACCGCGAGCCGGTCGACACGGCCGTGCTCGCCAACGGCGACGAGGTCCAGATCGGCAAGTTCCGGCTCGTCTTCCTCACCGGCCCTCGCGACGGCGGGTCGGCCGGGGCGGGGGCGGGGCTGGAGTGACCGCCGCCGGGCTGCCCGAGCCGGGGGGAGCCCCCCTCTCGATCGGTTCGGTCCTGGACGCGCTGCGGGCGGAGTTCCCGGAGATCACGATCTCCAAGATCCGCTTCCTCGAGTCCGAGGGGTTGATCCGCCCCGCCCGTACCCCGGCGGGGTACCGGCAGTTCTCGCACGACGACGTGGTGCGGCTGCGCTTCGTCCTGTCGGCGCAGCGGGACCACTACCTCCCGCTCAAGGTCATCCGCTCGCGGCTCGAGGAGTTCGACCGCAACCCGGTGCCCGGCGGGCCGTCGTTGCCCGGTGACACGGTCACCGGCGGCGAGGTCGCGCTCGCCGGCGCGCCGGGTGTCGAGACTGGTGGGCCCGGCGGGCCGGGTGGCCCCGGGGGCCCGGGCGGGCCGCGCGGGTCCGGTCCGGTCCTGACGGGCACCGGCGCGTCCGCGCAGCTGCGCAGCCTCGCGTCGGTGGCCGACCGCGCCGAGCCCGACGAGGACCCCGACGGGCTCGCCGGCGTGGGGCGGGGCGACTCGGTGGGCCGCGACGTGCTGCTCGCCGAGGACGGGGTCGACGCCGCCCTGCTCGACGGCCTCGAGCACCACGGGATCCTGCGCGCCGACCCCGACGGTCGCTACGAGCCCGAGGACGTCCTCGTGGCGCGGACCGCGGGGGCGCTCGCGCGCCTCGGCGTCGAGCCGCGCCTGCTGCGCTCGGCGCGGGCCAGCGCGGACCGCGAGGTCGGCCTGCTGACCCAGCTCGTCACCCCGGTGGCGCGCAGCCGCGGACCCGAGGCGGCGCGGCGGGCCGAGGAGCTGTCGTCCGAGCTCGCGGCCCTCTCCGGGCGCCTGCACGCCCTGCTCGTGGGCGCGGGTCTGCGTCACGGCCTGCGCCGCTGACACCCCCGTCGCCGGGGCGTCACACGCCCGTCACGAGGCCCTCCGCGGGCCTCCTGATCCGCTCGGCGACGCAACCCCCGACGCGTCCTCGGACGCGCGCGCGGGGGTGCCCGAGCGTGTAGCGTCACGGGTCGTCGACCGGTGACCGGGGAGACGGAGCCCAGGGCTCTCGAGGGCTCGATCCATTCGAGGAGGGCGAGTCGCATGAGTGAGATGCGTGTCGTGGGGGTTCGGGTCGAGCTCCCCGCGAACCAGCCGATCCTCCTGCTGCGCGAGGCCGAGGGCGACCGGTACCTGCCGATCTGGATCGGCTCGGTCGAGGCCACCGCGATCGCCCTCGAGCAGCAGGGCGTCAAGCCGGCCCGGCCCCTGACCCACGACCTCCTCAAGGACGTCCTCGGCGCGCTCGACCGCCGCCTCGAGCAGGTGCGGATCATCGACCTGCAGGAGGGCACCTTCTACGCGGAGCTCGTCTTCGACGGCGACGTCCGCGTCTCGGCCCGTCCCAGCGACTCGGTGGCCCTCGCCCTGCGCGTCGGCGTCCCGATCCACGCCGAGGAGGGCGTCCTCTCCGAGGCCGGGCTCGTCATCCCCGACGAGCAGGAGGACGAGGTCGAGAAGTTCCGCGAGTTCCTCGACTCCGTGTCCCCCGAGGACTTCCGGGGGGCCGACACGTAGGTGCGCGGCCCTCGCTATCCTCACCCTCAACTCGAGGTCGAGAGTCGCCGCGCGTCGCGTTGACCCCCGTCTCCGCCGCTCGTACCGTCGGCGTCACCACGGGACGAGGGAGGCACATCGGTGAGCGGTGGTCAGGACGGCGGTCCCGCCGGCCCCGAGCTCGAGCCCCTCGGCCCGGAGGGTGAGCAGGGTCTGCTGTTCGCGGACGAGCTGTTCGGCGACGACGGTGTGCCGGGCAACGGCGAGGTCCTCGGGTACCGCGGTCCGGCCGCCTGCCAGATCGTCGGCATCACCTACCGCCAGCTCGACTACTGGGCGCGCACGAAGCTCGTGGTGCCGAGCATCCGCACGGCCACGGGGTCGGGCTCGCAGCGGCTGTACTCGTTCAAGGACCTCGCGGTGCTCAAGGTGGTCAAGAACCTCCTCGACACCGGCGTCTCGCTGAACAACATCCGCGTCGCCGTCGAGCAGCTGCGCCGCCACGGCGTCCGCGACCTCGCGCGCATCACCCTCTTCTCCGACGGCGTCACCGTCTACGAGTGCACCTCGCCGGAAGAGGTCGTCGACCTGCTGCAGGGTGGCCAGGGCGTGTTCGGCATCGCCGTCGGCGGCGCCATGCGCGAGATCTCCGGCAGCATCTCGCGGTTCCCGGCCGAGCGCGCCGACGCCGCCGCCGTCGAGCACGCGCCCGAGGACGAACTGGCCTCGCGTCGCAACCGGGGCGCCCGCTCCGCGGGCTGACGGGCCCGCCCGCATCCGCGGGCGGCGAGGCTGGTGACGCGGGCCACGCTGGTCCTGGGGTCCCCGCGCCATCTGCGGTACCCTCCACGCGTCGTTCTTGGACACCGCGCGGGAGAGACCTGCAGACAGAAGCCTCTGGGTGCAGGCGCCGAAGGAGCAACTCCTCCCCGGAACCTCTCAGGCACCCCGACCGCGCGGAGGAGACGACCTCTGGAAAGAGGTGTGCGGTCCGGGTCCTGCCGGGATCGTCCACCCGCCGATGGTGCAAGCCGAGGGTGAGCCCACCCCACCGGCGAAGCTCTCAGGCGCTCGCAGCGAAGCGGGCAGCGGCAGAGGGGGAGGCCGCGTTCCGGACGGAGACGTCCGCAGCGCGAGGCCCCAGTTCGCCCTGCCGCCGGAGGCGTCGATGACCGCACAGCCTGGTTCCGAGTCCCGTTCCTCCTGGGAGACCGCCCCGCTCGCCGCGCTCGAGCACGGTGTCCCGTTCGCCGACCGCCACGTCGGGCCCGACGCCCGCGGCCTCGCCCGCATGCTCGAGACGGTCGGCGTCGGCTCGCTCGAGGAGCTCGCCGACCGGGCGATGCCCACGTCGATCCGCACCGACCCCGCCGACTGGTCGGACGACCCGACCGGCGCCGCCCCGCCCCCGCCGGCCACCGAGGCCCAGGTCCTCGAGGAGCTGCGCGAGCTGGCGGCCCGCAACACGGTCCTGGAGCCGATGCTCGGGCTCGGCTACCACGGCACGATCACCCCGCCGGTGATCCGCCGCAACGTGCTCGAGGACCCGGCCTGGTACACGGCGTACACGCCCTACCAGCCCGAGATCTCCCAGGGCCGGCTCGAGGCGCTGCTGAACTTCCAGACGATGGTCTGCGACCTCACCGGCCTCGACGTCGCCGGCGCCTCCATGCTCGACGAGTCCACCGCGGCCGCCGAGGCGATGCTCCTGCTGCGCCGGGCCGACAAGGCCAAGTCCTCACGCTTCCTCGTCGACGCCGACACGCTGCCCCAGACGATCGCCGTGCTCCACACGCGTGCCGAGGCGCTGGGCATCGAGCTGCAGATCGTCGACGTCACCACCGAGCTCCCCGCCGACGACTTCTTCGGCCTGCTCCTCGCCGCGCACGGCGCGTCCGGGGCGCTGCGCGACCACCGCGGCGTCGTCGAGGCCGCCCACGCGCGCGGCGCCGCCGTCGTCGCGGCCTGCGACCTGCTGGCCGCCGCGCTGGTCACCCCGCCCGGGGAGATCGGCGTGGACGTCGCGGTCGGCTCCACCCAGCGCTTCGGCGTCCCGCTCGGCTTCGGCGGCCCGCACGCGGGCTTCCTCGCCGTCCGGCAGAAGCTCGCGCGTCAGCTGCCGGGCCGGCTCGTCGGGACGTCGGTCGACGCCGACGGCGACCCGGCCCACCGGTTGGCCCTGCAGACCCGCGAGCAGCACATCCGCCGCGACAAGGCTACCAGCAACATCTGCACCGCCCAGGTGCTGCTCGCGGTGATCGCGTCGATGTACGGCGTGCACCACGGCGCCTCGGGCCTGCGCACCATCGCCCGGCGCACCCACCGGATGGCCGCGGTCCTGGCCGCCGGCCTGGTCAAGGGCGGCGTCGAGGTCGTGCACCGCGAGTTCTTCGACACCGTGCTCGTGCGCGTCCCGGGCGGCGCGGCCGGGGCGGTCGCGGCCTGCCGCGGCGAGGGCATCCTCGTGCGCGAGGTCGACGCCGACCACGTCGGCGTCTCCTGCTCCGAGCAGACCACCCGCGAGCACCTGCGGGCCCTGTGGCGGGCGTTCGGCGCCGGCGAGATGGACGTCGAGGACCTCGACGCCGCCACCGACGACGCGATCCCGGCGGCGCTCGCGCGCACGTCGAGCTACCTCACCCACCCCGTCTTCCACCGCCACCGCAGCGAGACCGCGCTGCTGCGCTACCTGCGCGAGCTCTCCGACAAGGACGTCGCGCTGGACCGCAGCATGATCCCGCTGGGCTCCTGCACGATGAAGCTCAACGCCACCGCCGAGATGGAGCCGATCACCTACCCCGGCTTCGCGGGGCTGCACCCGTTCGCCCCGGAGTCCGACGCCCCCGGGATGCTGCAGGTGATCCACGACCTCGAGGACTGGCTGGTGCACCTCACCGGCTACCACGCGGTGTCGCTGCAGCCCAACGCCGGCTCGCAGGGCGAGCTCGCGGGCCTGCTCGCCATCCGCGCGTACCACCGCAGCCGCGGCGACCTCCAGCGCGACGTCTGCGTCATCCCGTCCTCGGCGCACGGCACCAACGCCGCGTCGGCGATCTCCGCGGGGATGCGGGTGAAGGTCGTCAGGACGACCGACCGTGGTGACGTCGACCGCGAGCACCTGGACGAGGTGATCGCCGAGGCGGGCGACGCGCTCGCCGCCATCATGATCACCTATCCGTCGACGCACGGGGTGTACGAGCCGCACGTGCGCAAGGTCTGCGCGGCCGTGCACGACGCCGGCGGCCAGGTCTACGTGGACGGCGCCAACCTCAACGCCCTGGTCGGGCTCGCCCGCCCCGGCCGCTTCGGCGCCGACGTCAGCCACCTGAACCTGCACAAGACCTTCTGCATCCCGCACGGCGGCGGCGGCCCCGGCGTCGGCCCGGTCGGCGTGGCCGAGCACCTGGCCCCGTTCCTGCCCAACCACCCGGCCCAGCCGTCGGCGGGTCCGGACACCGGCGTCGGGCCGGTCGCGGGCGCGCCCTGGGGCTCGGCGTCGATCCTGCCGATCTCCTGGGCCTACGTCCGGCTCATGGGCGTCGACGGGCTGCGCCGCGCGACGCTGACCGCGGTGGCCGCCGCCAACTACGTCGCCACGCGGCTGGCGGACCACTTCCCGACGCTCTACACGGGCCCGGACGACTTCGTCGCCCACGAGTGCATCCTCGACCTGCGGCCGATGACGAAGTCCTCGGGCATCACGGTCGACGACGTCGCCAAGCGTCTCGCCGACTACGGCTTCCACGCGCCGACGATGTCGTTCCCCGTGGCGGGGACGCTCATGGTCGAGCCGACGGAGTCCGAGGACCTCGACGAGATCGACCGCTTCTGCGACGCGATGATCGCGATCCACGGCGAGGTGGCCCGCGTCGAGTCGGGGGAGTGGCCGGCGGACGACAACCCGCTAGTGCACGCCCCGTTCACGGCCCGCTCCGTGCTGGTGGGGGAGTGGGACCACGCCTACAGCCGCGAGGAGGCCGCCTTCCCGGCCGGCGGGCGCCCCACGAAGATCTGGCCGCCGGTGCGGCGCATCGACGCCGCGCACGGCGACCGCCACCTCGTCTGCTCCTGCCCGCCGCTGGAGGAGCTCGCCGAGTCCTGACGTCCCCGGGAGCGAGGGACGCCCTGACTGCGTGCCAGGCAGCCGGGGCGTCCTTCGCTGCTCATCACGGGGCCGGCGCCGAGGGTGCGAGGGTCGCTCTCGCCGCCGCCCCGCGGCCCGGCTTCCTCGGCGGCGACCCCGGGTACGCGGCGTGTCGGTCTCACTCGATCGTGTGTCCAGAGGTGACACTGTGGCCCACGAGATCAGGGGGTCCACGTGGGCGTGCTCATGGCCGCAGGCATCGTCGTCGGTATCACCGTGGGTTTCATCGTCGGCCGACGCTGGGCCGAGTACTTCCGTGCGAGGCGGGACGCCAGCAACGTCTTCAACAGCCGCAAGGTCTATCGGGGGAAGAGCGACCTCGCGTTCGTGCTCGGCGGCCTGCTCATCCTCGGCGTCGCGATCTTCTTCGCCAACAGCGCGACCTACTGAGGCGCTCACCCGCTCGCGGCCCCGGGCTCGTCCAGCGCCGCACGCATCCGCTCCAGCGTGACGCCCCGCGCGGCGAGCAGGGGCATCGCACGTCCGGTCTCGGAGTGCAGCATCCCGAGCAGGACGTGCTCGGTGCCGATCGAGCGGTCGCCACGCCGGATCGCCTCGCGCAGGGCGAGCTCGAGGACCTTCTTGGCGGCGCGGTCGAACGGGATGTGACCCCAGCGCCGACCGCGGCTCCCGGCGGCCCGCGTGCTCTCCAGGGCGCCGGGGCCGAACGCGTCCTCGACGCGCTCGCGGACCTCGTCGAGGTCGATCCCGACGCTCGCGAGCGCGGCCTTGTCGGGGAGGTCGGGCTGGTCGGGCCGCTCGGTCGGCCCGGCCGCGCCCAGGTCGGCCTCGACGACCGCGCGCGTCACGCCGCGCGCCGCGAGCAGTGTCGCCGCGCGCGTGTCGGTCGCCCGGCACAGGCCGAGCAGCAGGTGCTCGCTGCGGATCCGGTCGGCGGCGCGCTCGCGGGCGTCCTGCTGCGCGAGCACCACCACCCGCCGCGCCGGCTCGGTGAATCGTTCGAACACGTCGGCCTCCCGCCGGTCGATCCGTCAGTCGATGTGGCGGCGGTACTTCTTGTGCACCGCCTGCCGGCTGACCGACAGTCCCGCGGCGATCTGCTGCCAGGACCATCCCTGGTCGCGCGCGTTGCGGACCTGCAGCTCCTCGAGGGACTCGAGGAGCGTCCGCAACGACGCGACCGCCGCGAGGCCCGTCGCCGGGTCCCGCGAGGACGCCGCGGCCGCCACCGCCGTCGCATCAGCCATGCCGTCAATCTAGGTTGACACGCGAGAGCTGTCAACCGACGTTGACACGACGGCGGCGCCGCTGCTCAGACCGTGATCGCCTCGGTGGGCGCGTCCGGAGCCGGCACGATCGGCGGCGGGGTCGTGGCGTGGCGCAGCGCCCAGGCCAGGACGTAGTCCGCGATCTCCTCCCAGCCCGGGGCGGCGGGCAGGAGGTGCGGCTTGCTCCCGAACTCGACGACCTCGGTGATCGTCTTCTCCGCCTTGTAGTGCGCGGCGTTCGACCACTGCACCTTCGGCGGCATGATGTTGTCGCAGCTCCCGCCGACGAACAGCAGCGGCGCCCGGTCCTCGTTGTGGTAGTCCACCCAGGTGCCCTGGTGGCCGGGCGTGAGGTTCGCGAGCGCGCTCTCGAACAGGATGCTGCCCGAGACGGGCACGGCGTAGCGCTCGTAGAGGGCGCGGGCCTGCTCCTCGGGGAAGGTGTTGGTGAACGCGTAGTTCCAGTGCTCGAAGTCGTAGCGGATCGCGCGGTGGCGGTTCGCCGGGTTCTTCAGCACCGGGAACGTGGCCTTGACCTGCGACAGCGGGATCACCGGCACGCCCTCGGTCGGCGCCGAGTTCAGCGCGACGCCGGCCGCGCCGAAGCCGTGGTCGAGCAGGATCTGGGTGAACGCCCCGCCCGCGGAGTGGCCGATGATGATCGGCGGCGAGGAGAGCCCGCGCAGGATCTCCTCGAGGTGCTCGACGATCGCGGGGACGGTGAGCGCCTCCACGGGGGAGGGGTCGGCGTTGAGCGACTCGACCTCGACCTCGAAGCCGGGGTAGGCCGGGGCGATCACCCGGTACCCCTGCGCCTCGTAGTGGGCGACCCACTGCTCCCACGAGCGCGGGGTCACCCAGAAGCCGTGGACGAGGACGATGGTGTCGGGCGTACGCGGCGCGCTGGTCATGCTCGTGACTCCTCGATCGGCCTACGGTGTGATCACCGTAGGTAGACCTTCAGTGCCGGAGTTGCCCGAGAGTGCGCGGTTCTTGCCCCAGGATGCAATCGCAGGCTTGGTATCACCGCGCGATTTCTCTACGCTGAGTCACCATGCTGGTGCTCGACTCCCGGGACGCCCCGGCCGCCGAGCGCGCCGAGCTCGTCACGACCCTCATGGCCGAGACGAGCGCCGCCACCGTCACGCTCGCGCCGCACGCCGACCTCCACGCGCGCATGGAGCTCTGGCAGCTCGGCCGGCTCCCGCTGTTCCGGAGCGAGTCGTCGGGGATGGCGATGTCCCGCGACGTGCGCCGGGCCCGCCGCGACGAGGCGCCGATCGTGGCGCTCGCGGTGCAGGAGCGCAGCTCCGCCCGTCACGAGCAGTTCGGCCACCAGCAGACCGTCGCCCCCGGCCGGCTGATGCTGGTCGACCTGACCGCCCCCTTCGCGTTCTCGTGGGCGACCTCCGGTGCGTCGCGGGCGCTGCAGGTGCCGTTCGACGCGCTCGGTCTCCCGATGGAGGTGGTCCGCGCCGCCGCGCCGCACCTCGAGGCCAGCCCGCTCGCGGCCCTGGTCAGCCGCCACGTCGTCGACCTGTTCGGGGCGGCCGACCGGCTCGAGGCCGGCGAGCAGGCCGCGGCGATCGGGGCGGCGAGCATCGACCTCGTGCGCGCCCTGCTCGCCTCGACGACCCGCGCCCCGCTCGCCCGTGGCGTGCACCACGAGACCCTGCTCGCGCGGATCCACGAGTACGTGCGCCAGCGCCTGCGCGACCCCGACCTCGGCGCGGACGAGATCGCGGCGGTGCACAACATCTCCCGCCGCCAGCTCTACGCGCTGTTCGCCCGCGCGGGCAGCAGCCTCGAGCAGACGATTATCACGCGGCGCCTCGAGGGGGCCCACGACGAGCTCGGCCGGCCCGGCGCGCGGCACAAGGCGATCGCCACCGTCGCCCACGAGTGGGGCTTCCGGGATGCCGCGCACTTCACCCGCCGGTTCAAGGACGCCTTCGGGATGACGCCGCGGGAGCGGCGCGCGGCCGGGGACGAGGGCGGGCCCTAGGACAGGGTCGTCGTCCCCGGCGTGAGCACGACCGGCACGGGGGCGCCGCGGACGATCGCGCCGCCGGGGTCGCCGAGCAGGACCCGGGTGGCCGTGCCGGCCGCGTTGGCGCCGACCACGAGGACCTCGCCGTCGTCCCAGCCGATGCCCGCCACCGCCTCCTCGACGCTGGCCCCGGCGGCGGCGAGGGTCTCGGCGTCGCCGACCCCGAGCTCGGCGAGCCCCGCCCGCTGGGCGGCGACCATCTGCTCGCGCCACTGCTCGACGACGACCTCCTCGGCGTGCAGACCCGCCTCAGGTGGCACGGTCGGCCCGCGCTGGGGGCCGAACGACGCGACGCGCAGCGAGGCGCCGGTGCGCCGCGCGAGGTCGACGGCCGTGGCGAGCACCCTGGCGGCGTGCCGGCCGCCGCCCCAGGCGCAGGTCACGCGGGTGACGGGGCCGTCGTGGACCGCGGTGTCGCCGGCCAGCGCGACGGGGACGTCGGCGGAGCGGGCGAGGCGGGCCCCCACCGAGCCCGGCCCGGGCGGCGCGTCGCCGAGCACGATCACCGCGGCCTGCCGGGCGTGGGCCGCGCGCGCGAGGCCGCCGGGGACCGAGCGGTCCTCGACCACGGTCGTCTCGACCTCGACGCCGTCCACGGCGGGGGTGGCGTCCCCGGGGTCCGCGGGCGCCTCCTCTCCGGGCGAGGTCACCGTGCACACCACGAGCGGACCCCCGAGCGCGCGGGTCAGGCGGGCGCCGAACACGAGGGCCCCGCGCCCCGGCTCCCTGCCGGGCACGCGGCCGACCAGGACGGTCACGACGCCTCCTCCGCGGTCGATGTGGCCAGCCGCGAGTGCCGGGCGCCGTAGAACCGCCAGAACACGAGCGCGACGCCGAGCCAGAGCACGAACACCAGCAGCGTGATCCACTGCAGCCCGGAGACCAGGTAGACACAGGCGGCGATCGAGAGGACCGGGGTCACCGGGTAGCCCGGCACCCTGAAGCCGCGCGGCAGGTCGGGCGCGGTGCGGCGCAGCACCATCACGCCGACCGAGACCACCGCGAACGCCACCAGCGTCCCCACGCTGACCAGGTCGGCGAGCACGTCGAGCGGGATCAGCCCGGCGAGGACCGCCACGGCGACGCCGACCATGATCGTGGTGGGGACCGGGGTCAGCGTCCGCGGGTTCACCCGCGAGAGCAGGGGCGGGAGCATGCCGTCGCGGCTCATCGAGAACAGGATGCGCGACTGGGCGTACATCGTCACCAGCGTGACGCTGAAGATCGAGATGACGGCGCCCGCGGCCACGACGATGCCCGGCCACGCGGAGCCGGTGACCTCGCCCATGATCGCGGCGAGGCCGGCCTGCTGGCCCTCGAACTCGGTCCAGGGCTGGGCGCCGACCGCCGAGACCGCCACGAGCAGGTAGATCGCGGTGACCGTGACGAGCGCGAGCATGAGGGCGCGCGGCAGGCTGCGCCGGGGGTCGCGGACCTCCTCGCCCGCCGTCGACACCGCGTCGAGGCCGATGAACGAGAAGAACACCGTGCCCGCCGCGGCGCCCACGCCGCTGAACCCGAGCGGGGTGAACTCCGCGAAGTTGTCGATCGAGAACGCCGTGAAGGCGATGCCGACGAACAGCAGCAGCACGCCGAGCTTGATCACCACCATGACCGCGTTGACCGTCGCGGACTCGCTGACGCCGCGGATCAGCAGCAGCGTGCAGAGCACCACGAGGATCACGGCGGGCAGGTTGAACGCCCCGCCCGCGCCCGGCGCGCCGGACAGCGCATCGGGGAAGCGGAGGCCGACCGTGGCCTCGAGAAGGGCGTTGAGGTACTCCGACCAGCCCACCGCCACCGCGGCCGACGACACGAGGTACTCGAGGATCAGGCACGCCGCCACGGCCATCGCCGCGGCCTCGCCGAGCGTGGCGTAGGCGTAGGAGTACGACGAGCCCGACACCGGCACCGCCGACGCGAGCTCGGCGTAGCAGAGCGCGGTGAGCCCGGCGGTGATGGCGGCGATGACGAAGGACAGGACGACGGCGGGCCCGGCCTCCGGGGTGGCCTCGGAGAGCACGAAGAAGATGCCGGTGCCGACCGTGGACCCGATGCCGATGGCCGCGAGCTGACCGAGGCCCATCGAGCGCCTGAGGTCGCCGCCCTCGTGCCCCCCGCTCGCGTCCGCGCCGGTCTCGGCGGCCATCGCGGTGACCGGTTTGCGCCGCAGCCACGCGGAGCGGTCGGGTCCGGGCACGGGTCCCCCCTCGAGGTTGCTGCGACCACACCCCGACGGCCTCGAGTCGATGGTCGAGCTCCGCAGGCTCCCGCTCCGGGCGGGTGATCGAGAGCCTAACCTCCGGTACGGATCACGGCGGCTTCACTCGTCCGGCGCCCGACCGAGAGCGCGACGATGGCCGCGACGACCGTCACGATGCCGACGACCCACAGCCCGGCGCGCTGGCTGCCGGTGAGGTCGGCGAGCCCGCCGGTGACGTAGGGGGCGGCGAACCCGGAGATGTTGCCCAGCGAGTTGATCAGCGCGATGCCCCCGGCCGCGGCCGCGCCGGTCAGGAACTGCGAGGGCAGCGGCCAGAACGTCGGCAGGGCGGCGCAGGTGCCGACGGCGCACACGGTCACCGCGGCCATCGCCGAGTACGGGTCCTCGAGGTAGAGCGCGACGGGGATCGCGACCCCGCCGAGGATCATCGGCAGCGCGAGCCACCAGCGCCGGCCGCCCTCGCCGGCGAGGAAGCCGCCCTCGGCGCGGGCGGCGGCCCGGTCGGCGGCGCGGCTCCACACGACCATCCCGATCGCCGCGACCGCGTAGGGGATCGAGGTGACCAGGCCCTTCTCGATCGTGTCGAGCTTGGTGCCGAACTGCTGCTCGAAGTCCGACACGATCGTCGGCAGGAAGAACCCGAGCGCGTAGAGCCCGTAGGTGACCCCGAAGTAGACGAACGCGAGGGCGAGGATGCGCGGCGCGGTGAGCGCGCGGCGCAGCGGCCAGTGGCCGGACGCCTCCACCTCGGCGGCCTCGGCGTCGAGGCGCCGGCGCAGCCAGGAGCGTTCGTCCTCGGCGAGCCAGCGGGCCTGCTCGGGCCGGTCGGTGAGCGCGAAGAAGGTCACGACGCCGAGCAGGATCGCCGGGATCCCCTCGAACAGGAACATGACCCGCCAGCCCGACAGGCCGAACAGCCCGTCGCCCGCGGAGATGATCAGCGCGCTCACCGTCGAGCCGACCGCCGTGGAGATCGGCACCGCGACCATGAACCAGCCGACCGCCCGCGCCCGGTACTCGGCCGGGAACCAGAAGGTCAGGTACAGGATGATCCCGGGGAAGAACCCGGCCTCGGCCACGCCGAGCAGGAACCGCAGGATGATCAGCACGGTGGCGTTCGGGGCGAACGCCATGACCGAGGCGACGATCCCCCAGGACACGAGGATTCGGGTGATCCACCGGCGCGCGCCGAAGCGGTGCAGCGCGAGGTTGCTGGGCACCTCGAGCAGCAGGTAGCCGATGAAGAAGATGCCCGAGGCGAGCCCGAACACCGTCGCCGTCATGCCCAGCTCGCGGTTCATGCCGTTGGGCCCGGCGAAACCGATGTTGACGCGGTCGAGGTAGTTGACGAAGTACAGCACCCCGAGCAGGGGCATCAAGCGCCAGGCGACCTTGCGGAGCGCCCGGCGCCCGACGTCACTGTCCGTGCTCGATCCGCTCGTCTCCGTGGACACCCGTTCAGTGGACCAGGTGGGTGAGGTCCCTGTGAAGTGCTCCGGACGCGTGTGTCAGCCGCAGCTGCGCAGCGCCGACACGTCCGGCGAGCCCCCGCGGTCGAACGAGATGTGCACGTGGTCCTCGTGGTTGGCCGTGGCGCCGCCGCGGTCCTCCATGCCCTCCCACCCGGAACCGGTGTTGATCCGCTGGTCCCAGATCACGTACGAGACGCCGAGGTCGTCCTTGTTCTCGATGACGCAGTCGGCGATCGTGTCGCCGTCGGTGGTCATGAAGTCGAGGGCGTAGCCGCCGGGGTGGTCGGACTGGCCGCCGCGGCTGCCGACACCGAGGACGTCGTGGCCGGGGAAGACGCACTCCATCGCGTTGCCGACCTCCTGCACGGAGTCGGCCACGCCGCCGTACGAGCTCGAGGCACCGCAGCCCGTGATCGAGGCGGTGCGCTCCTGCTCGGCGGCCGCCTCCTGGGCGCGCTGCTGCTCGGCCTGGCGGGCCTGGGCCTGCCGCGCCGTCGCGGCGTCGGCGGCGCGGTCGCGCTCGGTGGCCTTGATCAGGTCGGCCGAGGCGGCGCTCGTGCCGGGCCCGCTGACCGGGGCCACGGCCGCCTGCGTCCCGCCGCTGCTCGGGGTGGCCGCGAGGGCCGCGCCCTGCGCCGAGAGCTCGAGGGTCGCCGCGGCGTCCTGCGTGTCCTGGTCGGGCAGGGCGATGACCGCCGGCCCGACCAGCGCGAGCGCGCTGCCCGTCAGGCCAGCGGCCACGGCACCGTGCCGGATCGCGGCGCGACCGGGGGAGCGGTGCCGGGACGCGCCGCGGACGGCGCCCTCGGGCATGACGAACGGGACGGTACGGGGCTCGCGCTGTCCTGCGTGCGCGTCACGGCCCCAGGGGGAGCGTTGCCGTGTCACGTGCTGCCTTCCGGTCACGGAACGGCCTGGCGACGCCGTCGGGGTCGGTCGTCGCCGCGGGGAGGGAGCTGATCACCGGTGGGGGAGCCGTGACCAACTCGTGACCGTTCCGTGAGCGACAGTAGACGAACCGGACGCCGAGATCAGGTCGGGTTGCCCGCGTGACGCCGGGCGGGACGTGCGGCGCGGTCGGCGGTCACGACCCGGTCACGCACCGCGGTGACCGGTACCCGGCGGACCGCTCAGCACACGACCCGGGCGGCGATCGCGCGGCCGAGCAGGGTGCCCGAGCGCCACGCCGTCTCGACCTTCGGGCTGCCCCAGCCGTCGCCGCACAGCCCGACGAGGTCGTCGGTGAGCACGAACTCCTCCTCGTGCGGCCGGGCCGGGCTGGCGTAGGTCCAGCGGTGCGCGTGCGTCCACGCCGGCGCGTCGTCCAGGTCGAGCAGCCCGGTGACGGCGGCGACGACGGGCGGGACCGCCCCCTCGGGGTCGTCGAGGTGGCGCCGGGCCCGCTCGGCGGTGGTGTGGGCGACGAGCACCGGGGCGTGGTCACCGCGCCGGTCGCCGTCGTCGGCGAGGAGGTCGACGTCGGGGTGCCCGTTGACGAACGCCGCCCGGAGACGCAGCGGAGCGGAGCTCGACCCCGGAATCGGAAGGCGCTCCCAGCTGCGGTGCCCGTAGCCCAGGGCCACCGAGACGACGGGGTTCCACTCCCGGCCGGCGACCAGGGCGCCGGCGCGCAGCGCGGGGTGCAGCAGGCGCGCGGCCTGCGGGTCGGGCATGGCCAGCACCACGGCGCACGCGGGGATGCCGTCGACCGCGGGGCCGGGCTCGACGGCGGTCACCGTGTGGCCGGTGCTGACCGGCACGTCCTCGGCGAGGTCGGCGACCAGCGAGCGCAGCCCGCCGGGCGCGCACCACCGCTCGGGGCCGGCCTTCGACGACCAGCTGCCGTCGGCCTCCCGGCTGGCCAGCGTGTCCGTCCACGGCACGGCGAGGCCGCGCCCGCGCCAGCCCTCGACGACGCCGGCGAACTCGTCGTCGCGCACGGTGAAGTAGGCGGCGCCCAGGTCGACGAGGTGCACGCCGCCCTCGGGCAGGGGGCGGCTCGCCATGCGACCGCCGACGCGGTGCGAGCGCTCGAACACCCGCACGGGCACCCCGGCGGCGACCAGGGCCCGCGCGCACGCGATCCCGCTGATGCCGCCGCCCACGACGAGCACCTCGGTGCGGACGGCGTCGACGGTCGAGCTCCGCTGCGCTCCGTCTCCCGCGGTGTCCATGGTCGAGCTCCGCTGCGCTCCGTCTCCCGCCGTGTCCATGGTCGAGCTCCGCTGCGCTCCGTCTCCCGTGGTGTCCATGGTCGAGCTCCGCTGCGCTCCGTCTCCCGCGGTGTCCATGGTCGAGCTCGGCTGCGCTCCGTCTCCCGTCATGCCCGCGACCGCGTCACGTGCGTGCTGTCGCGGACCGTGCCGACGTACTCCTCGACGAGGTCCTCGAGGGCCACGAGCCCGACCGTCGTGCCGTGGTCGTCGACGGCCCGGGCGAGGTGCGAGCCCTCGCGGCGCATGGCCGCGAGCGCCTCGTCGACGGGCGCGGACAGCGCCAGCTCCGGCAGCGTGCGGACCCGCTCGGCGGGCACCGGGCGGTCGGCGGCCACGTCGTCGGACTGCCCGTCACCGTCGCCGTCGCCCAGGTCGAGGACGTCCTTGACGTGCAGGTAGCCGTCGAACGCGACCACCGGCGCGTGCTCGGACCGCGCCCCGTCGCCGTTGCCGGGGCTGATGGGCGTCGTGCCGGGCTCGAGCGGGCGGGTGTCCAGGCGCGGGTGGGCGTCGGGTGCCTGGGGCGCCTGCACGGGGAACCGGGAGAAGCCGGTCCGCGCGACGGCCTCCTCGACCGCTCCGACCGTGGGGTGCGGCGGGAGCACGGTGACCCGGTCCAGGGGGATCGTCACGTCGGCGACCGTGTGCTCGGCGGAGCTGAGCGCCTGGGTCAGCCGGCGGGTCTGCGAGGCGTCGAGCAGCCCCTCGCGCCGCGACTCCGAGAGCATCTCGGCGATCTCCTGCGGCGTGTAGGCCGCCTCCCGCTCGTCGACGGGCGTCACCCCGAACAGCCGCAGGACGTGGTTGGCGCACCAGTTCAGCACCGTGATGACCGGGCGCGTGACCTTGAGGAACGCCACCAGCGCCGGCACGAGCCATAGCGAGGTGCGCTCGGGCCCGGCGATGGCGATGTTCTTGGGCACCATCTCGCCGATGACGATGTGCAGGATCGTCACGATCGTCAGCGCGACCACGAAGGCGATCGGGTGGATGAGCACCGACGGCACGCCGAGCGGCTCCAGGACGCCCTCGAGCTGGTGGGCCACCGCGGGCTCGCCGAGCGAGCCGAGGGCCAGCGAGCAGATCGTGATGCCCAGCTGGGCGGCCGCCAGCATCATCGAGAGGTGCTCGGAGGCCCGCAGCACCGTGGCGGCCCCCGCGGTGCCCTCGGCCTGCAGGGCCTCGAGGCGGTCGCGGCGGGCCGTGATCAGCGAGAACTCGGCGCCGACGAAGAACGCGTTGGCGAACAGCAGCGCGATCATCAGCAGCAGGGCGACGGTGTCGCTCATGCGGGGGCCTCCGTCCCGTCGGTCGTGACCGCGGCCGGGACCTTCGGCGGTCGCACCACCCGGACCTCGGCGATCCGGCGGTGGTCCACCCGCGTGACGATCAGCTGCCAGTCGTCGCAGGTCACGGCGTCACCGACGTGGGCGAGGCGCTGCAGCTCCGCGACGATGTAGCCCGCGAGCGTCTCGTAGACCTCGCTCTCGGGGAACGACCAGCCGACCTCCTCGGCGAGCTCGTCGGGGCGCAGCATCCCCGAGACGATCCAGCTGTCCTCGCCCTCGCTGTGCACCCGCATGCCCTCGCCGCGGTCGTGCTCGTCGCGGACGTCGCCGACGATCTCCTCGACGAGGTCCTCCAGGGTGACGATGCCCGCGGTGCCGCCGTACTCGTCGACCACGAGCGCCATCTGGAGCCCGGCGCCGCGCAGGCGGTCGAGCAGCTCGTCGCCGTCGAGGGAGTCGGGCACCGTGGTGGCGGTGCGCATGAGGTTGCGCAGCTTGGTGGTGGGGCGCCGTGATCGCGGCTCGGAGAACGCCTGCTTGACGTGCACGACGCCGCGGATGTCGTCGAGGTCGCGGTCGACCACCGGGAACCGCGAGAACCCGGTGCGCACGGTGGCGGCGAGCAGGTCGTCGACGGTGTCGTCCTGGGACAGCGACTCCACCCGCACGCGGGGGGTCATCAGCTCGTCGGCGCGGCGGTCGCCGACCCGCAGCGAGCGCGCCATCACCTCGGCGGTGCCCTCGTCGAGCGTGCCCTGCTGGGCGCTCGTGGCCACCAGCGAGCCGAGCTCCTGGGGCGAGCGCGCCGAGCGCAGCTCCTCGGCCGGCTCGATGCCGAGGCGCCGCACGATCCAGTTCGCCGACCCGTTGAGCCCCTTGATGAAGAAGGAGAGCACCTTCGAGAAGCCGGCCTGGATGCCCGCGACCATCCGGGCGGTGCCCATCGGGCGGGCGATCGCGAGGTTCTTGGGCACCAGCTCGCCGAAGGTCATCGACAGCGCGGTGGCGACGATCAGCGCGATGACCGACGCGGTGCCGCCGGCCGCGCCCGCGGGCAGGCCCAGGTCCTCGAGCAGCGGGGAGATCAGCGTCGCGATCGCGGGCTCGGAGAGGTAGCCGGTGATCAGCGTCGTGATCGTGATGCCCAGCTGGGCGCCGGAGAGCTCGAACGAGAGGTTGCGGTGCGCGCGCTGGACGATCTTCGACCGGCGGTCGCCGACCTCGGCGACGTGGTTGTCGATCTGGCTGCGCTCGAGGCTGGTCAGGGAGAACTCGGCCGCCACGAAGAGGGCGGTGCCGAAGGTGACGGCGACGAACCCGACGAGTCCGAGCGCCGACAGCAGGAATTCCACGATCGACCGAGTCCCCGCCTCAGCCCGAGGCCAACCGGGCCGGGAAGCCGCCGGTGGCGATCGGCCCCCAGCGCTCCACCGACAGGCGGATCAACGACTTGCCCTGGCGCGCCATCGCCTCGCGGTACTCGTCCCAGTCGGGGTGCTCGCCGGAGATCGAGCGGAAGTAGTCGCACAGCGGGTCGAGCGCGTCGGGGAGGTCGAGGACCTCGGCGGTGCCCTCGACGTGCACCCACGGGCCGTCGAAGTCGTCGGAGAGCACGCACATCGCCACGCGCGGGTCGCGGCGGACGTTGGTGACCTTGGCGCGCTCGGGGTAGGTGGACACGAGCAGGCGTCCCTGCGCGTCGATGCCGAGGGTGACCGGCGAGGTCTGGTCGCCGCCGTCGGTGCGCCGCGTCACGACGATCGCCTTGTGCCGCGTACGCAGGAACGCGTCGAGCTCCTCGCGTCCCACGCGGTCGTTGGTCGCCACGTTCACCATGGCGACGAGCGTAGCCGCGGGGGAGGCCCCGCCCCTCTACGGTGATCACCATGGGGTCGCTGGACGGTCGTCGTGTGGTGGTGACGGGCGCGTCCTCGGGCATCGGGGCCGCCGTGGCGCGGGCGGCGGCCGCCGCGGGGGCCCGGGTGGGGCTGCTGGCCCGGCGGGCGGACCGGCTCGCGGCGCTCGCCGACGAGGTGGGCGGGCACGCCGCCGTCGCGGACGTCACCGATGCGACGGCGGTCACCCGGGGGGTCGACGAGCTCGCCGGCGCCCTCGGCGGGCTCGACGCCGTGGTCGCCGCGGCCGGGACGATGCACCTCGGCGCGGTGGGCGAGACCGACCCGCAGCGGTGGCGCGAGGTGTTCGACGTGAATGTCGGGGGCCTGCTCGCCACCGCCCACGCCGCCCTGCCGCACCTGGGCGAGGGCGCGAGCTGGGTGACGATCTCCTCGATGTCGGGGCGGCGGGTGCCCACGGCCGCGGGCGGGGTCTACGCGGCCAGCAAGCACGCCGCCCACGCGGTCGACGAGACGCTGCGGCGCGAGGCCGGCGCCCGCGGGGTGCGCGTCACCACGGTCGCGCCGGGGTTCGTGGCCACCGACCTCATGGCCGCCGACGAGGCGGGGCGCGAGGACGTCGCGGCCTTCCGCGGGCGGATGCACGCGCTGGGCCTGACGCCCGAGCACGTGGCCGCCGCCGTGGTGCACGTGCTCGGCCTCCCGCCCGAGGTGTGCGTGGTGGAGTACGCGCTGGTCGCGAGCGCCCAGCAGCGGGAGACGTAGCGGGCGGACCTGCACCCGTCGGCCGGGAGTGAGGTGACCTGCGCCGCAGCCGCTGGCGGGGCACCCCGTGTCCCCGACGACAATGTCCCGCCATGTGCGAGGGAGCCCGGGCGATGGACGGCTCGTGAGCGGCAGCCCGTTCGTCGACTTCGACCGCGGGTCGTGGGCGCAGCTGCGTGACACCAGCGCCGTCCCGCTGACCGCCGAGGAGCTCGAGGAGCTCCGCTCGCTGGGCGACCCGGTCGACCTCGACGAGGTCCGTGACGTCTACCTGCCGGTCTCGCGCCTGCTGGACCTGCACGTCCGGGCCAACGCCGGCCTGCTCGACGCCTACCGGCGGTTCCTGCGCCAGGACGAGGAGGCGACGCCGTTCGTCATCGGCATCGCCGGGTCGGTGTCGGTCGGCAAGTCGACGACCGCCCGGCTGCTGCGCCTGCTGCTGGCCCGCTGGGACGACCACCCCGACGTCGCGCTGGTGACCACCGACGGGTTCCTGCACCCCAACGCCGAGCTGGAGCGCCGCGGCCTCATGCGCCGCAAGGGGTTCCCCGAGTCCTACGACCGGCGCGCGCTGCTGCGCTTCGTCGCCGACATCAAGGCCGGCAAGCCCGAGGTGCCGGTCCCGATGTACTCGCACCTCGTCTACGACGTGCTCGAGGAGCAGCGGATCGTGTCCCGCCCGGACATCCTCGTGCTCGAGGGCCTCAACGTGCTCCAGCCGGCGCCGCAGACCGGGGAGCGGGCCAGCGCGCTGGCCGTCTCCGACCTGATCGACTTCTCCGTCTACGTCGACGCCCACCCCAGCGACGTGCGCCGCTGGTACGTCGAGCGCTTCCTGGCCCTGCGCGAGACCGCCTTCCGCGATCCCGCCTCGTACTTCCGCCGCTACGCCGAGATGGACGAGGACGCGGCCCGCGCCCAGGCCGCGCGCCTGTGGGACGAGATCAACGGACCGAACCTGCGGGAGAACATCGCGCCGACGCGCTCGCGGGCCGGGCTGGTGCTCACCAAGGGCGGCGACCACACGGTCAGGCGCATCCGCCTGCGCAAGCTCTGACATCGTGCTCTGACCTCGTCGTCACGGCCGCGTGGGACCATGAGCTATGTCCACTTCCGCCACCGGGACGCAGGCCGGCCCGTCCGGTGGGTCCGGATCGTCCGATCCCGACCTGCCGTCGCGCCTGCGACTGGCCATCGGCCGGCTCAACCGCCGCATCCGTGTCGACTCCGCGGCCGCCCTGCCGCCCCTGCAGACGTCGGTGCTGGCCACCCTCGAGGACCACGCCCCGCTGCGCCTCTCGGAGCTCGCGCGCCGGGAGGCGGTCACACCGCCCACGATGAGCCGCGTGCTGGCGGCCCTCGACGACGCGGGGCTGCTGGTCCGCACGCCGGACCCCCAGGACGCGCGGTCCGCACTGATCCACCTCTCCGACGAGGGGCACGCCGCCATCCGGCGCATCCGCACGGAACGCACGGCGTCGCTCGCGCAGCGGCTCGACCGGCTGGACGCCGAGCAGCGGGCGGCCCTCGAGGCGGCCCTGCCGGCCCTCGAGGTCCTCGTCGAGGAGTGACGGATCTCCCGCGCGGTGTAACGTTCCGCGGTCGGCTGACGACGGACGGTGTGTCAGGTGTGAGCGATACGACTCCGGGAGAGCCGGTGCTGTTCCAGGCGCCCCTGCAACGCCGCCCGTCCCCACCCGAGGTGGCCGACGAGCGCGAGGCGCTCGAGGGCTGGCTCGACTACTTCCGCGCCCTCGTCGTGCACGCCCTCGACGGGCTGGACGAGGAGACCCTGCGCCGGCGCGTGCCCGACGCCGACGGCCCCAGCCTGCTGGCGATCGTCAAGCACCTCGCCGAGCTCGAGCGCACGTGGCTCGTCGAGCGCTGGGGCGGTCGCGGAGGCCGCCACGTGCCGAGCTACGTCGACGAGGACGTACCCGAGTTCCGGCTCGCGGACATCGAGTCCCCGCACGACGTCGTCGGCAACTACCTCGAGGTCTGTGAGAAGGGCCGTGACGCCCTGGCCGGCGCGGAGTCCCTCGACGACGCCGTGCGCGACGACCGGCGCGGGCACATCGAGCTGCGCTGGATCCTCCTGCACCTCATCACCGAGACCGCCCGGTACGCGGGACAGGCGCAGGTGCTGCGCGACGCCGCGGCCTCGCTCACCGGCGCGCACCCCGAGCCCCGGGACGACGACCCCTCCTGATCAGAAGGTGACGTCCGCGGTGACCACCAGGTCGTCGTGGGCGAAGCTCAGCAGCCCCTCGATGGCGCGCGACTCGTCGGTCGGCGTGTCGTACGACCACGCGGCGTCGTCGAGCAGGCGCCCGTCGGGCAGCCGGACCGACCAGTAGGTCGCGTGGCCCTTGTACGGGCACACCGTGCGCTTCTCCGAGGGCTCGAGCGTGGCCGAGACGGAGGCGCGCGGGATGTAGAGGCGGTCGACCAGGCCGGTCTCGCCGAGCAGCACCCCACCCGACGCGTCGGCCACGGGCACGCCGTCGGTGGTGGTGATGGTGACGTGGCGGCTGGTGTTGCGCAGGTTCACGCGGTGGTAGGGGTCGGGCAGGCGCCCGATGATCTCGTCGTCCTCGTCGAACCAGCGGTCGGCGGCCTCCGGGGCCAGCACCGCGAGCCCGGCGAGCCACGACGACTCCGCGATCGGCTCCGGGTAGGCCCACACCGCGTCGGGCACCACGCGGTCGCCCACCCGCAGGCTGCGGTAGGTCGCGTCGCCCTTGAACGGGCAGTGGGTGCTGGTGTCGCTGGGCTCGAGCAGGTCGGCGCGCAGGTCCTCCTCGGGCACGTAGAGCTGCGGGGGCAGTCCGGTCTCGTGGAGCAGTGCGCCGCGTGTCGTGTCGAGCACCGTGACCCCGTCGACCTCCGCGCGCACGCGCCGCGTGAACGGCTCGAGCAGCAGCGAGTGGGCGGGGCCCTCGACGGTGAACGTCCGCGTCTCGGGCACGCGGCGCGACAGCGGGCCACCGAACATGGTCAGGGCCACGACGACCTCCAGTTACCGGGGACTGCACCTGGCCCGTGCAACCCGGCCCGCGGCGGCGTGCATTCCCGGCCGGGGCGCGCGGCTCAGGTGGACGCGGCCACCGCGCCGGCGCTCGCGGCCGCTGCCACGGCGGCGTGGACGTCGGCGATCGCGCGGCGCACGGCCTCGCCGGCCCACTCGCCCTCGGCGATCACCTTGCTGCGGTCGCGCAGCGCGCGCTTCGGGGCGTCGAGCACCTTGTGCTCGGCCCGGACCGCGCGCAGCAGGGCGACCAGCGCGGCGTCGTCGGTGCTGGGCGCGGCCCCGTCGACGAGCACCGAGCGCAGGCGGGCGACGACCGCGTCGCGGCGGCGGCGGTCGGCGGCCGGGTAGCGCGGCGAGCGGGCCATGCCGAGGACCGTGCGCTCCTCGCGGCGCACGGAGCCGTCGTGCACCAGCCCGGCCAGGAGCGGGTCGCGCACGCGGCTCTGGAGCTTCTCGATCGCGGCCTTCGGGGTGGGCTCGGCGGGCAGGCGCTCGAGCGCGAGGTCGAGCACGTGGTCGCCGGTGGCCGAGCGGTCGCCGATCACCATGACGGTCCTCCACCGGCGCTCCTCGAGCCGGGCGCGGTCGTCGAGCACGAGCTGGAGGACCACGGCGCCGGCGAGGGCGCGCGGCAGGGACGTCGAGTCCACCAGGGGCGCGCCCGTGTCGGGGTCGTGCAGGAGCAGGGCCAGGTCCTCGGCGGTGCGCATGGGGTCATCGTGGCGGGCCCGGCGCCCGGGCCGCCTCCTCCTCGTGGCGGAGATCGTGTGTCGGGGACGTCCGTACGGGGGAGGACCGGGGTGTGACCGAGCCCGTGACCGAGCCCGTGACCAGGGAGGCCCCCGGCTACGCGGGGGCGACGATGATGACCCAGCGCTGGTGCGACGTGGCGTTCCTGCACTGGGCGGTCGACCCGGCGGTGGTGGCGCCCCTGCTGCCGCCGGGCGTGCGGCCCGACGTCCACGGGGGCGTGACCTGGGTCGGGCTCGTCCCGTTCCGCATGGTCGGGGCCGGGGTGCTGCGGGGGCCGTCGGTGCCGTGGCTCGGGACGTTCGCCGAGACCAACGTCCGCTGCTACACCGTCGACGAGCGCGGGGTGCGCGGGATCGTCTTCCGCAGCCTCGACGCCACCCGCCTCGCCGTCGTCGCCGGCGCGCGGGCGGCGTTCGGGCTGCCGTACCGCTGGGCCTCGATGGGCATCTCCGGCGAGGCCGGCGAGCGCACCTACGTCACCCGCCGGCCGCACCCGAGCCGTGTCGGCGTCCGGATCGGCGCGCCCCGGGTCGCCGGCGAGCTGCCACCCGGGTCGAGCTCCGCAGGCTCCGTCTCCCTGGAGGACTTCCTCACCGCCCGCTGGGGCCTGCACGAGCGCCACGCGCGCCGCGACTGGTACGTGCCGAACGTCCACGAGCCCTGGCCGCTGCACGACGCCGAGGTGCTCGACCTCGACGACACGCTGCTGGCCGCCGCGGGGTTCCCGGACCTCGCGTCCCGCCCGCCCGACCACGTGATGTGGTCGCCCGGGGTGTCGGTGCGCTTCGGGTTCCCGCGGCGGCGCTGAGCGTCCGGCCCTCAGGAGCGGCGCAGGCCCGTGGCCCACTGCAGGTCGGCGAACACCGCGACCGCCGCGGCCTGCGCGAGGACGACGACCGCGCCGAGCACGGTCAGCTGGTCCCAGGCCCCGACGACCAGGCCCAGGCTCATCAGCACCCAGGCGCTGTTGCCGAGCACGACCACCCAGGTCGCGGGCCGCGGGATCGCCGGGCGGCCGGCCAGCAGGACGAGCCCGGTGGCGTAGACGACGAGGAAGACGCCGACGCCGAGCAGCAGCGGGGTGGACAGGCCGAGCAGCGTGTCGAGCACGCCGGCGCCGGCCGCGGCGGCGACGCCCAGGGCCCCGGAGGCGGCGGCGTCGAGGCGCAGGACGCCGCGCAGGGTGCGCTGTGTGTCGGCGGCGGTGGTGGCGGTGGTCGTGGTGCTCATGGGGTCCTCCTCGGTCGGGGCTGTCGACGAGAACCCTGCGGCGACGGGGGTAAGCAGGTCGATGACCTCGTAGGTCATGGCCGCCGACCGCGGCGCGCCCTAGCGTCGGGTCCGTGACGACGCTCGAGTCCCGACCCGCCCCCGGGGACCTGCTGCGCGGCTGGCGCACCCGCCGCCGGCGCAGCCAGATGGACCTCGCCCTCGACGTCGGCGTCTCCACCCGCCACCTGAGCTTCGTCGAGACCGGCCGCGCCCGGGCCAGCCGCGAGCTGCTCGTCGACCTCTGCGAGCACCTCGAGGTCCCGCTGCGCGAGCGGAACACCCTGCTCCTCGCGGCGGGCTTCGCCCCGACCTACAGCGAGTCGCGGCTCGACGCGTCGGCCCTCGACGCCGTCCGGGGCGCCCTGCAGCACCTGCTCACCGGCCACGAGCCGTTCCCGGCGCTCGTCGTGGACCGGTGCGGCGACGTCGTCATGGCCAACCGCGCGGTGAGTGCCCTGCTGGCGCTGCTCGACCCCGCGCTGCTCGAGCCGCCCGTGAACGTCTACCGCCTGAGCCTGCACCCCGACGGGCTCGCGCCCCACGTGCGCAACCTCCCGGAGTGGGCGGGGCACCTGCTGCACCGCCTCGAGCGCCTCAGCGACCTCACCGGGGACCCGCGGCTCGTGGCCCTGCGCGAGGAGCTCGCCGGCTACGCCCCGCCCGCCCCGACCGGCGCGGCGGCGCGGGCCGCGCACGTGATGCTGCCGCTGCACATCGCCCACCCCGACGGCGACCTGCGCCTGTACTCGACGATCACGCACTTCGGCGCGGCGTGGGACGTCACGCTCGACGAGCTGTCGCTCGAATCGTTCGTGCCCGCCGACGACGCGACCCGCGCGGTGCTGGAGCGTCTCGTCGGGGAGTAGGGCGGACCGGAGCGCTCAGGTCGCGGGAACGTCAGCGGCGCCGCGCGTGCACCGCGATCACCGGGTCGTCGGTGGACTCCCGGCGCTGCGCGACCGGTTCGTCGAACGCGCCCGCGTCGTGCAGGTA
Source organism: Actinomycetospora lutea (assembly GCF_028737205.1). Classification (GTDB taxonomy): domain Bacteria; phylum Actinomycetota; class Actinomycetes; order Mycobacteriales; family Pseudonocardiaceae; genus Actinomycetospora; species Actinomycetospora lutea. The sequence goes on from NZ_JAQZAL010000002.1 coordinate 31,853, forward strand.
GGTCGCGACGATGGCCGCGCGCTGCCCGTCGTCGGCGGCCAGCCAGCCGCGGATCGCCTTGGTGGGGAAGCAGCGGTTCGAGAACGTCAGCGCGAAGGTCCCGCCGGGGCGCAGGACCCGGCCGACCTCGGCGCACACGGCGACCGGCCGCACCAGGTAGTCGATCGACACCGTGCAGACGACCGTGTCGAAGGTCGCGTCCGGGAAGGGGAGCGCGGGGTCGGCGTTGAGGTCGCGCACCACGCGCTGGTCGGCCATCGGGTTGGCGTCGAGCTCGGCGGCGTTCATCCCGAGCACCGTGAGGTGCCGCGGCCGGGTGCGCAGGTGCGAGACCCACGAGCTCATGAGGTCCAGCACGTCGCCCTCGACGCCGATCTCGTCGTAGAACGCGCCGACCGCGGCGATCGCGCCGTCGTCGATGTGCTGCACCAGGCGGGGCGGGCCGTAGAAGCCCGCGTCGTCGCCGTCGTCGGCGCGGTCGAAGAACCCGGGAGGGAAGTCGGTCACGGGGCGCGGGTATCCCGCGGTGCACTGTCACATGTGATCCGGTCGGCGACCGCGGGACGCGCCGGTCACCGTCGTCGACCATGGCGCCATGGCCGACCACGCCCCGGTCCTGTCCGCCGGGCCCTCCCTGGCCCCGTCGCCGGACCAGGACGGTGGCCGGCTCACCGATCCGTCCGCGTTCCCGGTGCGGCGCCCGATGGCTCCGCGCTACGCCGACCTGGGCGGCGACGGCCGCGTGACGACGGTGGCGCTGGGGCGCTGGTTCGAGGAGGCGCGGATCGGCGCGGCGCTGCCCCGCTTCCGCCGCCGGGCGCGGGACGGCGGGTCCGCGCGCGCCGGGTTCCGGGTCCTGCTCGCCGCCCAGCGCCTCCGCGTCCTCGCGCCCCTGCCCTTCGACGGCGACTACACCGTCGGCACCGGGGTGCGGCGCATCGGCGGGTCGTCCTACTCCTGGGGCCACGGCGTGTTCCGGGGCGAGCGGTGCGTCGCCGTCGCGGACTCGGTGACCGTGCTCGCCACGGCCGCGGGCCCGAGCACGTTGCCCGACGAGCTGCGGGCCGACCTCGCCGCGATGGTCATCGACGAGCCCGGCGGCGCACCGGCGCGCCCCGAGGCCGCCCGGCACGACCGCGGCGGCTACCCCTTCGGCCACACGATCACCACGCGCATCGGCGACGTCGACACCAACCGCCACGTCAACAACGTCGCGGTCCTGTCCTGGTACGCCGACGCCGTCGCGACCTGGCAGGCGGCGCAGCTCGGCGCGGTGGACGGCGGCCCGCCCGAGGCGCTCGCGCCGAGCGCCTGGGAGGTGCAGTACGTCGACGAGGTGGCGCACCCGCGCACCTACGACGTGGCCCTCGCCGTCGACGACGCCCCCGACGGCCTGCACTACCGCGCGGGGATCTTCGCGGGGGAGCGGTGCGTCGGTCTCGCCGACGGGTTCGGTCCGGCCGTCGCGGAACGCGGCGCGCGATCGCCACGTTGACCCGGTCGTGACGACTCCCGAGGTGACCGCTGCCCGCGGCGTCGCGCCGGGCGCGCGGATCGGGCTCGCCGGCGTGCTGCTCGCGCTCGTGGTGATCGGTGCGATGCACCTCGTCGGGCCCTCGTCGCGCGTCGACCCCGTCCGGCGCACGATCAGCGAGTACGCGCTGCTGCCGGGCGGCTGGGTGTTCGACGTCGCGGTGGTCGGGCTGGCGGTCGGGTCCGCGGGGGTGATCGCGGCACTGGTGGCCGCGGGGCTGGCGCGGGCGCGGTCGCTGCCGGTGGTGCTGCTCGGCGCGTGGTGCGTCGGGCTGCTGCTGGTGGTCGCGTTCGAGAAGACCAACTGGTCGATCGGGCCGAGCGTCTCGGGCTACATCCACCGGTACGCGAGCCTCGTCGCGTTCATCGCCCTGCCGCTCGGGTCGCTGCTGCTCGCGCGGCGGCACCGCCACGACGCGGCCGCGCGGCCCTTCCGGATCGGCGCGCGGGTGGGGTCGTGGCTCGCGCTGGCCTCGTTCGTGCCGATCGTCGGGGCCATCGCCCTGCGCGGGATCACCGGCGTGCCGTGGTGGCGCGCGGTCCCGCTGGGCCTGCTCGAGCGAGGGCTCGCCCTCGCCGAGGTGGTCGTGGTGGCCCTGCTGGGCGCGTGGGCGCTGGCCCACGCCCGTCGGTCGGCGCCGGCGCTCGAGGACGAGCCCGAGGAGCAGGCGGCCGCGTAGCGTCCGTCGGCGTGTGGGACGAGACGCTCGACCGGGCCCGGCGGCTCGCGGGGGACTGGCTCGCGTCGCTGCCCGAGCGCCCGGTGGGTCGTCCCGTGGACGAGCCCCTCGCCCTCGACGACCGGCTGCCCGAGCACGGCACCCCGGCGCCGCAGGTCCTCTCCGAGCTGGCCGCGGCGCTCGAGCCGGGCCTCGTGGCCACGCCGGGACCGCGCTACTTCGGGTTCGTCACCGGCGGCTCGCTGCCGGTCGCGCTGGGCGCCGACTGGATGGTGTCGGCGACCGACCAGAACGTCGCCGCGCGGGTGATGTCGCCGGCGATGGCCACCCTGGAGGAGATCACCGGGCGGTGGGTGTGCGACCTGCTCGGGCTCCCCGCCGACAGCGCCGTCGGCTTCGTCACCGGCGCCCAGATGGCCAACGTCGTCGGCCTCGCCGCGGCGCGGCACGCCCTGCTTGCCGGGGCCGGGTGGGACGTGGGCACCGACGGGCTGGCCGGCGCGCCGGTCCCGACCGTGGTGATCGGCGAGCAGGCGCACTCGACGATCCTGCAGGCCCTGCGCCTGCTCGGCCTCGGGTCCGGGCGGGCCGTGCGCGTCCCGGCCGACGACCAGGGGCGGATGCGTGCCGACGTCCTGCGCGACCTGCTCGCCGCGATCGACGGTCCCGTGCTCGTGTGCGCCCAGGCGGGTCAGGTCGACACCGGCGCGTCCGACCCGCTCGACGACATCGCCGCGGTGGTGGCGGGGCGTGAGCAGCGCTGGCTGCACGTCGACGGGGCGTTCGGTCTCTGGGCCGCGTCGGCGCCGGCCCGGCGGCACCTCGTCACCGGCGCCGCGCACGCCGACTCCTGGACCGTCGACGGGCACAAGTGGCTCAACGTCCCCTACGACTGCGGCATGGCGATCGTCCGCGACCCCGCGGCGGTGACCGCGGCGATGAGCCTCTCGGCGGCCTACCTGCCGATGGGGGTCGCCGATCCGTCCAGCCGCGTGCCGGAGAGCTCGCGGCGGGCCCGGGCACTGCCGGTGCACGCCGCCCTGCGCAGCCTGGGCCGCGAGGGCGTCGCCGACCTCGTCGAGCGCTGCTGCACGCTGGCCCGCCAGGCCGCCGACGAGCTCGGCGCGCACCCCGAGATCGAGATCCTCAACGACGTGGTGCTCAACCAGGTCCTGTTCCGGCCGCGCGGGGACGACGCCCGCGAGCTCGCCGCCGCCGTCGCGCGCGACGGCACCTGCTGGGTCGGCACCACGGTGTGGCGGGGCCGCCCGGCGGTGCGGCTGTCGGTGTCGAACTGGTCGACGACCCCGGAGGACGTCCGGCGCTCGACCACCGCCATCCGCCGGCTGCTGTGATCAGGCCGGGACGAGCGCGCGGTACGACGCGAGCGTCCCGAACACCCACCGGCGCCGCTCGACGACCCCGGCGTCGACGAAGCCGGCCTCGGTGAGCAGGATGACGACGTCCGCGGCCGGGGAGAGCTGCGGGCGCAGGTCCTGGTCGTGCCCGCCGTGACCGTGCCCGTGACCGTGCCCCTCGCTCCTCTTCGCTCGGCTGATCGCGTGCATCGCTGCCCCGGTCGCCCGGGCGACGGGGCCGGTCGACCGGTCGCCCTCCATGTCGACGACGTGCACCGAGCCGCCCGGGCGCAGCACGCGCCGGACCTCGCGCAGCACGCCGGGCCTGTCGTCGGGGGGCAGGTGGTGGAACATCAGCGACGAGAGCACCCGGTCGACGTGGGCGTCGGGCAGCGGCAGCGCGTCGGCGAAGCCCTGCTCGAGGCGGACGCCGTCGCCGAGCTTCGTGCGGGCGCGGGCCAGGGCCGCCGGGTCGGGGTCGAGGCCGATCAGCTCGACGTCGGGGCGGCTCCGGGCCATCGTGGCGAGGACGTTGCCGGTGCCGCAGCCGATCTCGAGCACCCGCCCGCCCGGCGGCGGGGCGGCCTGCGTGACGAGGCGCCGGTGCGACGGGCCGGCGCCGAGCAGGCGGCTCATCACGTCGTACAGGACCTGAGGCGCCTCGCGGGGCATGCCGGGCAGGTAGGCCCGGCCCGCGGTGCTGGCGCGCTCCGGCTCCGTCATGCTGGACTCTCCTCGTGGGACGGGATTCGGTGTCGCGGTCCACGATCGGCGCGGCTCCACCAGGCGACAAGGGACCGGGCTCGGTCGTGATGAGACGTTCTTCGGACGTCCCGGTCGTCGACTACCCACGCTCCCCGGACGGGCTCGACGTCACCGTGCGGCACCGTCGCGGTGGCGCGGCGCTCCCGGCCGCCGGCCTGCCCGTCGCGGGGCCGCACGCGCACGACTTCCTGGTGCTCCTGCTGGTGGAGGGCGGCCGCGGCGCGATGCGGGTGGACGACCGCGAGGTCCCGCTGGCGCCGGGGGACGTGCTGGTGCTCGCACCCGGGACGGTCGTGGCCCCGCACGACGGGCACGTCGACGCCGACGCCGAGGTGTGGATGGTCTTCTTCCCGGCCGACGTCGTCGACCCGGCGACCACGGACTCGTTGGTCTCGTGGCGGTCGCACCCGCTGCTCGCCCCGCTGGTCGGCCACGGGCAGGTGGGCTCCCAGCGGTTCGCGGTGCCCGATGCGGAGCGCGCGCGGTGGCGCGAGCACCTGCGGGCCCTCGACACCGAGCTCCGCGAGCGCCGCGACGGGGCCGGGGCCGCGGTGCGGGCGTACCTCACGCTGCTGCTGGTGGGGCTCACGCGGCTCGACGCCGTGGTCACCGACGAGCTCCGCGACCGGGACGAGCCCCTGCTCGCCGCGGTGTTCGACGTCGTCGAGCGCCGGTTCACCGAGCCGCTGTCGCTGCGCGACGTGGCCGCCGAGGTCGGGCTGACCCCGGGCCACGTGACCACCGTGGTGCGCCGGCGCACCGGGCGCACGGTCCAGCAGTGGATCACCGAGCGCCGCCTGCGCGAGGCCCGCCGCCTGCTGCACGGCACCGACCTGACCGTGAACGCCGTCGCCGCCCGGGTGGGGTTCCGCGACGCCGGCTACTTCGTGCGTCGCTTCCGTGCCGAGCACGGTGTCCCGCCCGGGCGGTGGCGCGCCGCCTGACCTCACGCCGCGACCGGCTCCGGCGCCGGTGCCCCGGCCGGCGTCGCGGGCACGTGCCCCAGGGTGGCCACGACCAGCGCGGACACGACGAGCAGGACGACGGCCGCGACGGCCGCGGTGACGGTGACCGCGCCGGTGAACGCCTCGCGGGCCGGGGCGACGACCCCGGGGTCGCCCGTCGTGACGGCCCCGGCGAGGCCCTCGCGGGCGGCCGCCGACACCTCGTCGGGCAGCAGCGCCCGGTAGACCGCGACCGCGAGGCTGCCCATCCCCGCGAGCCCGACCGCCATGCCCAGCTCCTGGCCGGTCTCGGAGAGCGAGGACGCCGACCCGGCCTGCGCCGGCGGTGCCGACCCGACCACGAGGCCCACGCCGAGCCCGCCGGGCAGGCCCATGCCGAACAGGGCGACGGTGAACGCGGTGATCATCGGCGCGGTGCCGCCGGGGGCGGCGAGGGCCACGCCGGCGAGCCCGAGGGCCGCGAGCGTCGTGCCGCCGGCCATCACCCACGCCGGGCGGACCCGCCGGGCGAGGTAGGGGCCGGCGATGACCCCGACCAGCATCGCGACGGTGCCGGGCAGCGTCGCGAGACCGGCGGCGAGCGGGTCGAGTCCCGCCACCAGCTGGAGGTCCTGGGTGATCACGAGGAACATCCCGCCCATCACCACGCCGCCGAGCAGCATGGTGGCCAGCGCGCCGCGCAGCGCGGGGTGCGCGAGCAGGCGCAGGTCGAGCAGGGGGTGCTCGAGGCGGCGCTGGCGGCGCACGAACGCGACGCCCGCCGCGACCCCGACGACGAGCGCGGCGACGGTCGGCACGCCGGCGTCGCCGCGGGCCAGCGCCTTCACCCCGTGCACCACCGGCAGCAGGGCGAGCAGCGACAGCGCGACGCTCGCGGGGTCGAGCCGCCCGACGCCCGTCCCCGCGCCCTCGGGCAGCAGGCGCGGGCCGACCGCGAGCAGCAGCACCATCACCGCGACCCCGGGCAGGAACACCGCGCCCCACCAGAAGTGCTGGAGCAGCAGCCCGCCCAGCGCCGGCCCGAGGGCGCCGCCGACCATGATCGCCGAGAAGACGGTCGCGATCGCCACGCCCTGCCGGCGCGGGTCGGTGTACAGGCTCGTGACCAGCGCCAGCGTCGAGGGCATGAGCGTGGCGCCGGCGATCCCGAGCGCCGCGCGGGCGGCGATGAGCAGCTCCGGGGTGGGCGCGGACGCCGCCGCCAGCGACGCCGCCCCGAACGTCGCGGCGCCGATGAGCAGCAGCCGGCGGCGTCCGATGCGGTCGCCGAGGGTGCCCATGGTCACGAGGAACCCGGCGACGAGGAAGCCGTAGACGTCGGTGATCCAGAGTTGTCGGGCCGCGTCGGCGTGCAGGTCCTCGGCGAGGCGCGGCAGGGCCACGAGCAGCACCGACAGGTCGAGCGCGACGAGCAGGGCGGGCAGGGTCAGGACGGCGAGCGCGAGCCGTGTGCGTGCCGCGGTCATCGGAGCTCCTCGAGCCAGGTGCGCCAGCGGGGGCGCTCGCGGTCGGCGACGGCGGCGGCGTCGGTGTCCGGGTCGTCGAAGAGGGTCAGGTGGACGCTCGCGTGGGCGTCCCGGCCGGCGGTGGCGAGGTCGCCGACGCCCGGCGCGGGCGCGTCGAGGAGCAGGACGACGTCGCTGCGGTGCTCGCCGGGGGAGAGCACCGCGACCGTCCCGGCCAGCTCCGGGGTGCCGCCGAGCGCCACGCGGTCGCCCACGCGGGCGTCGGCGAGCCCGGTGGCCGCGAGCAGCGTCTCCCATGCGGCGGGCTGCGGGCCGCCGATCCGGGTGCCCGCGCTGACCGTCGACGGGCGGCGCCCGGCGAAGTCGGTGAGGTAGAGGCGCAGCGTCTCCAGCGCGACGGCCATGCCCTCGCGCAGGGCGTCGATCTCGTCGTCCCAGTCGTCGCCGGTCCCGAAGCCGCTCATGACCATGCGCACGACGCACGTGCCCTCGTCGCGGGTGGACACCAGCCACTCGGTGGCGAGCGTCGTGGTCTCGGTGCTCCCGGAGCCGGCGGTCCAGGTCGCCTCGGTCGCGAAGCGCTCCGGGGCGTCGTACGCGGTGACGGTGCCCTGTGGACGGGTCGAGCTCCGCTGCGCTTCGTCTCCCACGTCGCCGTCGCCGCCGCCCATGTCGAAGGCGAACTCGCCGCCGACGTGCTCGCCGACGCGGGTGGGGTGCAGCCAGGAGCTGATGCCCGGGCCGGTCGCGATCGCGTCCCAGACCTGCTCGGGGGTGCCGGGCACCGTGACCTCGAGATCCACGGTGCGCTCGTCCTCGCTCATGACTCGTCCTCCTCGGTCGGGGCCGGCACGGGGTGCGCGCCGACGATCAGGCGGTGGGGGCGGCCGTCCGGCGCGTGGTACCGGGCGGCGAGGTCGCGGACGGCGGCGCCGAGCTCCTCGGCGAACGCGGCCCGCTCGGCGGCCGAGGCGAAGGCGATCTCGGTGTCGATCGCCAGGGTCGCCAGGCGCTTGTCCTGGGCGTCGGCGCGGCGGGCGAGGTCGCCCACCTCGCGCACCACCCGGCCGGCGAGGGCGAGCAGGTAGCGCGCCGAGAGCCGGTCGGAGACCCGCTCGGGGGCGCTCGCGGCCTCGCCCAGCGCGGCGGGGGAGACCAGGTAGGAGGCGGCCGAGGCCTCCAGCACCCGCTCGGTGAGCCCCCGCTTCGGGCGCTGGGCGACCTCGCGGACCAGGCCGTGCGCCTCGAGGGTCCGCAGGTGGTAGTTGACCTTCTGTCGGGTCAGGCCGACCCGTCCGGCCAGCGTGGAGGCCGATCCGGGCTCGGCGAGCGCGGCCAGCAGGCGCGCGCGCAACGGGTCGAGGGCCGCCGCGGCGGCGGCCGGTTCGTCGATCACGTCCACGTCGAGCACGGACCCACGAGAACATTGACAAGAAAATTTGTCAAATGGGGGAGAGGCCCTACGGTGGGGGCGTGGCACGGACCCCCGGACGGCACGACGCGGACGCGGGCGGCCCGGCGGAGGTGAACGAGGCGAAGGCGGCGATCCGGCAGCGCGTGTGGGACGCCCTCAGGGACGGGCAGCTCGCGCGGTTCCCGGGCGCGCACGGGCGCATCCCGAACGTCAGCGGCGCCGAGGCCGCGGCCGAGCGCCTGCGCGGGACCGACGTGTGGCGCCGGGCCCGCACGCTGAAGTGCAACCCGGACGCCGCGCAGTGGCCGGTGCGCCAGCGCGCGCTGCAGGACGGCAAGACCGTCTACATGGCCGTGCCGCGCCTCGCCGAGGAGGCGCCGTTCTTCCTGCTCGACCCCGAGCACCTCGCCGACACCCCGCGCAAGGCGTCGTCGATCAAGGGGGCCTCGCGCTCGGCGCGGACGGTGGCCGTCGAGGACCTCGAGCCCGTCGACCTCGTCGTCACCGGGTGCGTGGCCGTCGCCGAGGACGGCGCGCGGCTGGGCAAGGGCGGCGGGTTCAGCGACCTCGAGTTCGCGGTGGCCAGCGAGGCCGGGCTCGTCGCGCCGGACACCCCGGTGGTTACGACCGTGCACGAGCAGCAGGTCGTCCCGGTCGGCGAGATCCCGGTGACCGGCCACGACGTGCGCCTCGACCTCCTCGTCACCGCCGACCGGGTCATCACCTGTACGCGGGAGGCGCGCCATCCGGGCCGGATCGCGTGGGACGAGCTGACCGAGGAGAAGATCGCCGCGATCCCGCTGCTGCAGCGGCTGCGGCCGGGATCGTGAGGGGGTTCAGCCGCGCCGCCCGACGATCCGGGCGAGCAGGGGGGCGACGAGCAGCATCAGCAGGACGCGCAGCACCTGGACCGCGACCACGGAGGTGACGTCGACGCCCGAGGAGATCGCGGTGGCCAGGACGGCGTAGATGCCGCCCGGGGTCGTCGCGAGGTAGCCCTCGAGCGGGGTCATCCCGGTGGTCCACGAGAGCAGCAGGCCCAGCCCGGCGCAGACCGCGATCACCGCGAGGATCAGCGCCGTGGCCAGCGGCAGCACGCGCACGACGGTCGCCAGCGCCTCGCGCGTGAACTTCAGCCCGGCCTGCCAGCCGATCACCGCGTAGGCGACGTCGACGAGCAGGGTCGGCACGCTCGCCCCGACCACCAGACCGGACATGCCCAGACCGGACATGCTCAGCGCGGCCGCGAGCACCATCGGTCCGAGCAGGGCGCCCGCCGGCACGTGCAGGGCCCGGGCGAGCGGGGCGCCGACCGCGGTGCACGCGACGAGCAGGAGGACGCCGACCCACCAGGGCGCCGAGGGGCCCCCGGTCGGCGGTCCGGCGGTCCCGGCGTGCGCGGCGCCGTAGAAGGCGATCGCGACCACGGGCATCGTCACGGTCACCAGGCCGACCCGCAGGTACTGCACGACCGAGACGATCCGCTCGTCGCCACCGAGCTCGTGGCTCATGGCGACGAGGCCGGAGGCGCCGCCGGCGGTCTGCGCGAGCATGCCCGTCAGCGGCGACATCCCGCGCTGCAGGCCCATCACCAGGCCCGCGGCCATGCTCGCCAGCAGCGTCCCCAGGCTGATCAGCAGGACCGGGAGCCACTCGGCGGCGACCGCGCCCAGCATCTCGGGGCGGGCCAGCAGGCCGATCACGACGCCGATGACGGCCTGGCCGGCGGTCGAGGCGCGCCGCGGGACCGCGCGCGGGCCCCATCCGGCCAGGGCGACGACCGTCGCCACCACGAGCCCGGCGAACAGCGCCGCCGACGGCACCGCGAGCGCACCGAACCCCAGGGTCGCGGCGACCGTCAGCACCGCCAGCACCGCCCACCGGGTGCCGGTGCCCTCGATGCGATCTGCCACCACGCCCGAGCCTAGGCCGCAGGGACCGGCACCGGGGGAGTCGCACAGGTGTTCGAGTCACCGCCGAGCGGCACGTTCCGCAGGCGCCGAGCCCTGGAGATCCTGCGAGCCGTGCCTCTCGCGCCCCGACGGTTCCGGCGCAGGGCGCCCGCCGCCGGTCTCTCCGCGCGAAGGGACCTTTCGCTCAGGTCCTGGTCGCGACGGGGAGAGGGCCCTCCTGACGAAGTGACATAATGTCGATTATCGGATCGAGTGAGTGATGCGGGACGTCGCGACGAGCAGCGCCGCGGTGCTCGCCGTCAGCGCCAGCGACCGCACCAGGTTCGCGTCGAGCAGGCTGTCGATGGTCGCCGCCGACCGACCGAGCCGGTCGAGCCGGTCGTGCATCGGGATCGCCCAGGCCACCGTGGACACGAGCGACACCAGCCCGCCGGCCGCGGCGACGGCCGCGAGACGGCGCGACACCTCGGCCGGCCGCGTCCACGGGAACGCCGCACAGGCGAGGAACGTCAGGAACCCGGGTGCGATCACCACGAGCGGGATCGCCGCGTTGTACTGGGCGTGGTACGCGAGGAAGTCCTCGGCCGGCACCGCCCGGTACAGCGGGTACGAGACGGCCTGCGCCTGCCAGCCGATGCCCGTCGAGTACGCCGTCAGGGCCGTGAGCCCGACGAGGTGGGCCCGGCGCCACGACGGCCGGGTGGTGCGGACCGTCCGCTCGATGAGGTCGGTGCTCATGCGGGTCTCCCCTGGTGCCACGTATTCGGTAGAGTGAGACTAACTCGATTTGGGCAGGAGTCAAACGGAATGTCGGCACGCCGTCGGTACGACGCCTCCGGGCGCGAGCGCCAGGCCGCCCTCACGCGCCGGCAGATCGCGATGGCGGCCGTCGAGCAGTTCGTGGTCCAGGGGTACGCGACGACCACCGTGGCGTCGGTGGCCACGGCCGCGGGCGTGTCCGCGCAGACCGTCTACAACGGGTTCGGGACCAAGGCCGCGCTGCTCAAGGAGGGCTACGACCTCCTCATGGTCGGCGACGGCGAGGCCGTGCCGCTCGCGGAGCGCCCCGACGTGCGCGCGCTCTACGCCGAGCCCGACCCCGTCGCCTTCCTGCACGGCTACGCGCGGCTGGGCCGCGAGCTGCTCGACCGCCTCGGCCCGCTCGCGATGCAGATCGGCGCCGGCGCGCTCGCCGGCGACCCGGACCTCGTGGAGCTGCGCGCGACCACCGACCGCGAGCGGCTCGTGGGCACCGGCATGGTCGTGGGACGGCTGGTCGAGCTCGACGCCCTCTCCCCCGGACTCGACGCCGACGCCGCCCGCGACCGGCTGTGGACGCTGAACAGCACCGAGGTCTGGCACCTCCTCACCGCGACCCGGGGCTGGACCGGCGAGCAGTACGAGGAGTGGGTCGGGGAGGCCATGACCGCGGCCGTGCTGCGTGCCGACCTGCTGCGGTGATCGAGATCCGCTCGCCGAGGCGCGGCGACCGGTGAGGCGGTCCGATCGGGTGAAGACGTTGAATGGCACACGATCGATCGACCGTCTGGCGGACGGTCGCACCGCCGACCGCGCGCCTCCTTCCCACCGCCCACCCGATCGAGCACGGTGAGGTCACGACCGGGTCGCACACCGCGACTTTCATGTCCGTCGCGTGACGACCCGCTCACGATCAGTGCCCGGCGAGGACCCGGGCGTGCTCGGGGGGAACCGTGACGACAGGAGCAGGACACCGGCGGGGGCGCCGGTGACCGACGAATCCGACGAGATCGACCGGCTGGTCGCCGCCGTCGTGGCGGGCGACCGCAGGGCGCTCAACCAGCTGCTCATGATCCTGCGGCCCCTGGTCGTGCGCTACTGCCGCTCGCGCCTGGGCACCGAGCGGGCCTGCGTGGCTGCCGACGACGTCGCCCAGGAGGTCTGCCTGGCGGTCCTGAAGTCGCTGCCGACCTACACCGACCAGGGCAAGCCCTTCCTCGCGTTCGTGTACGGCATCGCCGCCCACAAGGTCGTCGACGCCCACCGGCACGCCGGCCGCGACCGCTCCGAGCCCACCGACGACGTGCCCGAGGGCTTCACCGACGCCGTGGGTCCCGAGCAGGCGGCGCTCGAGATGTCCGCCAGCGCGGAGATGCGCGCGCTGCTCGCCCAGCTGCCCGCCAAGCAGCGCGAGATCCTCGTACTGCGCGTCGTCGTCGGGCTCTCCGCCGAGGAGACCGCGATCGCGGTCGGCTCGACGCCCGGCGCGGTGCGGGTCGCCCAGCACCGCGCCGTCGCCAAGCTCCGCACCGTCATGGGCGAGGCCGACGACGACCGCGGCCCCGACGACACCCCGCCCCGCGGGCTGCTCAGTACGCGGGCCGGAGCGGGAACCCGGACCGGGCGTCGGGGCCGAGCTTGACCCCCAGCACCTGGTGGAGCTGGATGTTGTTCAGGTCGAAGCCGACCTGGCACGCGGGCATGTAGAGCCGCCACACACGGGCGCGGCCCTCGCCGGCCTCGGCGACGCACTCGTCCCAGTTCGCCTCGAGGTTGGCCGACCACCCGGCGAGCGTCCTCGCGTAGTGCTCGCGCAGGTTCTCCTCGTGCCGGATCTCGAACCCGGCGGCGTTCATCCGCGAGATGAGCCACCCGATCGGCAGGAGCTCGCCGTCCGGGAAGACGTAGCGGTCGATGAACGGGTCGGCGTGGGCCCGGTGGTGCGCGTCGGGCCGGGTGATGCAGTGGTTGAGCAGGCGCCCCCCGGTGCGCAGCCTGCCGTGGAGGAAGCGGAAGTAGCCCGGGATGTTGCGCCGCCCGATGTGCTCGGTGAGCCCGATCGAGCTGACGGCGTCGAACTCCCCCTCGGTGACGTCGCGGTAGTCGCCGTGACGGATCTCGACGAGGTCGCCGAGCCCGCGGCGGGCGACCTCCTTCTGCGCCCAGGTGGCCTGGTCGCGCGAGAGCGTCACGCCGAGCGCGCGCACCCCGTGGTGCTCGGCGGCGTGCATCGCCATCTGGCCCCAGCCGCAGCCCACGTCGAGCAGCCGCATGCCCGGCTCCAGGCGGAGCTTCTCGGCCACCAGCGCGTGCTTGGTGAACTGGGCGTCCTCGAGCGTCGCGGTCTCGGACGGGTAGACGGCGCACGTGTAGGCCATCGAGGGCCCGAGGACCATCTCGTAGAAGCGGTTCGACACGTCGTAGTGGTGCTCGATCGCGTCGGAGTCGCGGTCCTTGGAGTGCCGCCGGCCGTGCTGGCGGTGCTCCTCGGGCGGGGGTGCGACGCGGTGCTTGAAGCGCAGCGGCGCCAGGCGCGCGGCCATGCGCACGAGCGTCGCCGGCGTGACGTCGGAGACGGTCAGCTCGCCCAGGGCGGTGAGTGCGGTGTAGATGTCGCCGTCGACGTCGAGGTGCCCGGAGACGTACGCCCGCGCGAGGCCCAGGGAGTTGGGCGAGCTCGCGAGGTAGGCGAGCGCGGTCTCGCTGCGCACGTCGACGGTGGCGACGGGGGGCGCCCCGCCCGGGGACGACCGACTCCCGTCGTAGGCGCGGATGGCGACGGGGGCCTGCTCCCCCAGCACCGGTCGGAACATCTCGGCGACCTGCACGACGATCCCTCCTCAGCCCGTCACGGTCTTGGTGTAGAGGTCGGGGAGGCGGCCGTCCGGGTCGTAGCGAGCCTTGAGCTCCCGGTAGGTCGCCCCTCCGTACAACGCGTCGAACTCGGTGCGCGTGTAGCTGGCCGTCGAGTACAGCGACTTGTGCCCGTCCAGCCCCATGAGCACCTGCTCGATGCGCCGGTTGTGGTGGTCCGGCGCCTGGCCCTCCGCGAGCGGGGCGTCCGACCAGAACCCGATGTTGACGTAGGTCGTGTCCGGGTCCAGGGGGTAGAGCGGCCATGCCCGGCGATCACGCTGACGGAGCGGGCACAGCCAGACCGGGCTGATCCCGATCTCCTCGTGGAAGAACGCGAGGAACTCCGGCAGACGGTCCACCGGCACCTCGACGTCCTGGATGATCGGCTCGACGCCGGTCACGCCGCGGCGGCGCGCCAGGGCCTGCGACAGCCCGGTGCGCCGGTCGAGCGCGACGATGCGGCGGTAGACGTCGGAGCGGCGGTAGCGCGACGGCCAGAGCCGCCGGACCACCGGGTGCTGGACGCCGAGCGCCCGCGAGCACCAGAACCAGTCGGTGTCCCAGCGCCACAGGTAGTCGTGGATCGACAGGAAGTCGGTCTCCCGGTGCTGGATCGACCGGTAGTAGATGCCCTGCCCGGTGTAGTCGGAGAGGTACGGCGCGGTGTCGACCATCTCGCCGACGGTCATGTAGTGCTCGCGCGCGGAGAACACGACGCCGTCGCAGAAGTCGACCCGCTCCCCCGCCCACGCCCGGGTCGCCGACACCTCGGCGAGCGCCCGCGTGACCTCCTCCGCGGTGTCGAAGCGGACGTGGCGCAGGCGCACGAACGGGCGGACCGGTGCGAGCTCGATGCGCAGCCGCAGCGCGTAGCCCAGCGTCCCGTAGGAGTTCGGCAGGCCCGACAGGAGGTCGGGGTGGTCCGTGGTGGACAGGATGTCGCCGGTCCCGGTGAGCACGTCGGCCTCGAGCACCGACTCGTGCGGGAGCCCGTCGCGGAACGACGACGACTCGATGCCCAGCCCCACGACCGCGCCGCCCAGGGTGATCGTCTTGAGCTGCGGGACGACGAGCGGCATGAGCCCGTGCGGCAGGGTCGCCGCGACGAGGTCCTCGTAGGTGGTCATCCCCGCGACGTCGGCGGTGCGCGCCTCGGGGTCGACCGCGAGCACGCGGTCGAGTCCCTCGACGGTGAGCCCGCCCGCGCCGTCGCGGAAGCGGAACAGGTTGGAGGTCTTCTTGCGCAGCCGGACCGGGGCGTTCGGCGGCAGCGCCGCGAGCCCCTCCCGCACCGCGTCCACCGCCCGGCGGTGGGCGGTCCCGGCGTCCGTCGTGGTGGTCATGAGCCGACCGTCATCTGGGTGCCTCCTCCCGGATCACGGGCGAGCGTATGCCCGGTGTGAACCCTGAAGCACCGGATCTCAGATGTTCTGTGCGCCACCCGAGCGGACGCTCGACGGACCGTGTCCGGTGTGCCACCCGGCGTGTCGGTTCGGTGCGGCGACGGCGTGGCCACGGCGTGGCCACGGTGGGCCGGGCCGTCACCCGACCAGGTCGGCCACCAGTTCGATCCCCCCGCGGGCGGTCTCGCCGCGGTCGGCCACGGCGTCCGGGGCCCGTGTCCCGGTCCAGACGGTCACGAGGAACAGCCAGCGGACGACGAGATAGACGATCAGGAGGAAGCCGACCAGGGCGCCCAGGGCGGTCACCGCGGGCGAGCTCCCGACCAGCCGGAAGTACAGGCCGCCGATCTGCTGCAGGACGACGAGGCCCACCGCGGCCACGGCCGCCGCGGGCAGCAGCGGGCGCAGGGACCGCGTCGGGCGCGGGAGGTGGGCCAGGCACCACGCGACGACCAGCCAGTTGGCGGCGAGCCCGACGACGAGGGAGCCGACCGCCAGCACCGCCCGCGCGCCGCCCGTGCTCGTCAGCCCCAGGAGGTCGAGCACCCACCTCCCGAGCACACCGGTCAGCGTCGCCAGCGCGAACGAGACGGCCAGCGCGAGGCCGACGCCCACCAGCGCCGTGACGTCGGAGACCGCGGAGCGCACCCGGCGCTCCGGGCAGGGCAGCCCGAGCAGCGCGGTCACCGCGTCGCGCAGGTGGCTGATCCAGCTCCACCCGGAGACCGCGGCGGCCGCCAGCCCGAGCACCCCGAGGGTGCCGCGCTCGGCCACCACGACGTGGACGACGTGGACGACCTCCGTGCCCACCGGCTGGGGCAGCGCCGCCGCGAGGAGTCCCTCCACCTCGGCGAACACGCTCTGGCTGGAGGACAGCACGAACCCGACCGCGGACACCGCCAGCATCAGCAGCGGCACCAGGGCGAGCACGGTGAAGAACGTGACGGCGGCGGCGAGGTGGTCACCGTGACGGGCGCGGTAGAGCCGCCGGCTCTCGCGCAGGCGCCGCCACCAGGGTCCCCTACGCGCGGACGTCGGCCACCCGATGCGCCCGAGCCGCCCCGCCGGTGCCATCCGCCCAGGCAACCACGCCGGGTCCCGGCGCCCTCACCGGGGGTTCACGTCCGGGTGACCGCCGCCAGGACCCGCGGCAACGACTCGTCGGCGAGGGCGGCCATCTCGTCGTCGGTCCGGTCCTGGATCGGGTGCGCGACGTAGACGGCGGGCACGGACGCGAAGCCCAGCGCGCGGGCCTGGACGTCGGTGGCGGTCACGAACTCCGTCGACGCGACGAAGGTGGCGGTGACGCCGTCGGCCTCGAGGGCGGCGAGGTCGTGCACACTGCACGACGTGCACGAGCCTCAATCGGCGAGTGCCTCGATCACCACGTCGCACTCGGCGGCGATCTCCGCGCGCAGGTCCGCGGGCAGCGGCTTGGTGAAGGTCGGCTTGGCGTAGCGGCGGACCGTCGCGCCGCGCTCACCGAGCAGCGACTCGAGCCGGTCGAGGAAGACGTCGCCGCGCGGCTTGGCGATGTCGAGCAGCCCCACGGTCCGGCCGGCGAGGTCGTCGGGACGCGCCCCGACGGTGCGCGACGACGGCCGGGACTCGTCGGTGGGGTCCAGCACGGTCACCATTCAGGCCTCCTCGATGACGCGGGTGACGGGATCGCTGCCGCCGGGTCCGCCGACCCAGCCGCCGATGACGGTGGAGAACTTCCCCGCTCCCCCGCCGGCCACGGCGACCAGCAGACCGCCGGGCCGGAACTTGGGTCGCGCGCCCAGAGGTCGGCCCAGCGGCGCGGGCAGGCCCTCCTCGATGCCGTCGGCGCCCCGGGCGAGCTCCTCGGGCGGGATCAGGAGCAGCTCGTCGAGCGCCGCGGTGAAGCGCGCGCGGTCCCACCCCGCCCCGGCGAACACCGCGACGTGCTCGGGCGCCAGCACGAGCGTGGCGTCGAAGCCGCCGGCGAGCTTGGGGTGGGCGACCCCGCGCAGCGCGCCCGCCAGCGAGCGGGCCAGCGAGTCCGGGGTGCGCGAGATCTGGTCGACGACACCGCGGGCGCCCTCGGCGGCGAACACCGTGACCGCCGACGCCCCGGCCGGCACCCCGCGCGACACCGACAGCGGCTCCCACGGCGAGCCGTCCTCGTCCTCGGCGAAACAGAGCCCGACCTTGCCGGGCTGGCCGAGCGTGGCCCGGTCGACCTCGCCGGGCCGCCCGCCGCCGACGTTGCGGATCACCAGCTGCAGCGCGCGCCCGATCGTCGAGTTCGCCCGCGTGCCCTGCCCGAGCGCGTTGCCGCCGGCGTGCACCCCGATCCGGCGGGCCACCGGGCCGTGGACGAGGACCGCCGGCGCCGCGCCCCAGGTGGTCGCGAGCAGGCCGTGGGCGTTGAACGCGTCGTCGCAGGCGGCCTCGACGGCGGCGAGCACCACCGGGAGGTATTCGGGGCGGCAGCCCGCGAGGACGGCGTTGATCGCGACCTTCTCGACGGTCGCGGGCACGAGGTTCGGCGGGACGACGGCGACGACCTCGTCGGGCGCCCGCGTGGTGCCCGCGAGCATCCGCAGCACGCGCGGCGGGGTCGGCGCGACCACGGGCAGCCCGTCGGTCCAGCCCCGGTCGTAGAGCGCCTCGGCCTCGTCCTCGAGGCCCGCGAGCTCGACGCGCCGGGCGGCGAGCTCGTGGCCCCGGGCGCGCAGGAGCATCTCGTCGGCGACCGCGGGGTCGTGGGTGCGCGACCCGCAGCCGGGCTTCCACTCCGGCAGCTCGGCGCCGAGGTCGGCGACCCCGGCGAGCTCGCGCCACCGCTCGCGGTCCCAGCCCTCGGTGCGCGCGGTCTCGCGCCCGCCCTCCCGGCGCAGCAGGGTCGGCACGACGTCGATGCCCAGCGCCACGCTGGCGTCGAGCGCGGTGTCGTCGCGGACCTCGATGCCGGGCGGGAAGGCGGGGTCGTCCTGGCTGAAGACGGTCGCGTCGAGGACGTCGAGGACCGGCGCCACCAGGCGGCACGTCGGGCAGTCCTGCTTGAGCACCACCACGAGACCGTCTTCCGGCACGCCCACCCTCGGCACGTTACCGGCCGGGCCATCCCTTGCGCACCGCGGACCTTCCGTGCACCATCCATGTGGATGGCGGACGGAGGATCACATGGCCGGTGAGCCGGAGCGGACCGAGAAGATCACGATCAATCTCGGTCCGGTCGACCTCGGGCGCATCGACCTGCTCGTGCAGGAGGGGTTCTTCACCACCCGCACGGACTTCATCCGCACCGCCGTCCGCAACCAGCTCGCCACCAGCGAACGCGCGATCGAGCAGACCGTCGCGCGCCGCACCCTGGTGCTGGGGACCCAGCACTTCTCCCGGCGCGACCTCGAGACCCTGCGCGACGCCGGCGAGCAGGTGCACATCCGTGTG
The DNA here is from genome assembly GCF_028737205.1 of Actinomycetospora lutea. Classification (GTDB taxonomy): domain Bacteria; phylum Actinomycetota; class Actinomycetes; order Mycobacteriales; family Pseudonocardiaceae; genus Actinomycetospora; species Actinomycetospora lutea. The sequence continues at coordinate 50,382 of NZ_JAQZAL010000002.1, forward strand.
CTCGGGCTCGCCACCGTCGCCGAGGACGTCCCGCCGGAGCTCGCGACGGCCACGATCGCCTCGGTCGAGGTACTCGGGGCCTTCCGGGCCAGCCGTGCGGTGAAGGCCGCACTGGGTCCCCGCATCGTCTGACGACCCCCCGGGGGTCAGCAGGAGGACGCCGTGTTCCGCAGGATGAACGACGCCACCCGCCTCGTCCGCCAGGGCCGTCTGCTCGACGCGACGGCCAGGATCCAGGAGCACCTGGGCGGCGGTCTGCCCGCGATGGCGTCCCCGGCGCCCTACTCGCCCCCCGGGCGGACCGGCCGGTCGCGGGCCGGGGGCACCGTCACCCGCGGCGCGGCGTCCGCGCACGGCGACCGGCGCGCCTACCGCCTCTGCGTCCCCGCGGGCCTCGCGCCGGGCGCGCCGCTGATGGTGATGCTGCACGGCGGCACGCAGGACGCCGACGGGTTCGCCGCGTGCACCGGCATGGACGAGGCGGCCGAGCGCGCCGGCGTCGCGGTCGTCTACCCGGAGCAGTCGCGGGCCGCCAACGCGATGGGCTACTGGAACTGGTTCCGCCCCGGCGACCAGACCCGCGACGCCGGGGAGCCGGCGATCATCGCGGCGATCACCCGGTCGGTGGCCTCGGAGCTGGGCACCGACCCGGCGCGGGTGGCCGTGGCCGGCTTCTCCGCCGGCGCGGCGATGGCCGCGGTCATGGCCGCCACCCATCCCGACCTCTACTGCGGGGCCGGTGTGCACTCGGGCCTGCCCCACCGCGCCGCGCGTGACGTCGGCTCGGCGTTCGCGGCGATGTCCAGCCCGCCCGCGACTGTCGCCGACGCCGGGCCCGTCCCGCTCGTCGTCGTGCACGGCGACGCGGACCGCACCGTGGCGCCCGGCAACGGCGAGGCGGTGGTGCGCTCGGCGCTGGTCGGGGCCGGCGGGGTGGCGCGCGAGCGGACGTCGGGGCGCGCCGAGGGGGGACGCGGCTGGACCCGGGAGCGGGTCACCGAGCCCGGCGGGCGGGTGCTGGCCGAGTCGTGGACCGTGCACGGCCTGGGGCACGCCTGGTCCGGCGGGCGCGCGGGCGTCCAGTACGCCGATCCGTCGGGACCCGACGCCGCCGGCGCGATGCTCGCCTTCTTCGGGTTCACGGGCGCGGCGGGGGTGCAGCCGGACCGCGCGGTCGGGTAGACCAGCTCCCGTGCCCGACCTCTCCGAGTACAACGCCAAGCGGGATCCGGCGCGCACGCCGGAGCCGTTCGGGCGGGTCGACGACGCGGCGCCGACCGGCGACCGCTTCGTCGTGCAGGAGCACCACGCGCGGCGCCTGCACTACGACGTGCGCTTCGAGCGCGACGGCGTGCTCGTGTCCTTCGCGGTGCCCCGGGGTCTGCCGGACGAGCCGGGCGCGCCGCGCCTCGCGGTCCACACCGAGGACCACCCGCTGGAGTACCTGGACTTCCACGGCGAGATCCCCGCCGGCGAGTACGGCGGCGGGTCGATGACGATCTGGGACTCGGGGCGCTACGAGACCGAGAAGTGGTCCGACCGCGAGGTCGCGGTGACGCTGCACGGCGAGCGGGTCTCGGGCCGGTTCGTGTTCTTCCGGCCCGACCGCGACGACCAGCAGGAGAAGGACTGGCTGGTCCAGCGCCGGAAGAGCGACACCCCCGCCCCGGCGCGGGACACGTCGGCGCAGTCGCCGCGGGTCGTGGTCGGCGGGCGCGGGCTGCGGCTGTCGAACCTCGACAAGGAGCTCTACCCCGACGTCCCCAAGGCGTCGGTGATCGACTACTACGCCCGCGTCGCCGACACCCTGCTCCCCCACCTCGCCGGCCGGCCCCTGACGCTGCGCCGCTTCCCCGACGGCATCTCCGCGCCCTCGTTCTACGAGAAGAACGCCGGTGCGAAGGCCCCGGAGTGGCTGCGCAGCGTCACCGTGCCGACCCCGGGCAGCAGCCGGGGGTCGGCGACGGCGAACTTCGTGGTCGTCGAGGAGCTCGCGACGCTCGTGTACCTGGCCAACCTCGCGGTGCTCGAGCTCCACGTGCCGCAGTGGCGGGTGGACGACGACGACACCCCGCAGCCGCCCGACGAGCTCGTCTTCGACCTCGACCCGGGCGAGGGCACCACGGTCGTCGACTGCGCGCGGATCGCCCGGCGCGTGCGCGACGTCCTGCGCGCCGACGGGCTCGAGCCCTGCCCGAAGACCAGCGGCAGCAAGGGCATGCAGGTCAGCGCGGCGGTGCGCGTCGAGGACCCCGCCCGGACGTCGGCGTACGCGAAGGGCGTCGCCGAGCTCCTGGCCCGCGAGACCCCGCGGTCGGTCACGGCGATCATGGCCAAGGAGCGGCGTCGCGGGAAGATCTTCGTCGACTGGAGCCAGAACAACACGGCGAAGACCACCGTCGCGCCCTACTCGCTGCGGGCGCGGGCGGCCCACGGCGCGCCGACCGTGTCCACGCCGCTGACCTGGGACGAGGTGGAGGCGGCGCAGGAGGTCCGGGAGCTGACGTTCTCCCCCGCCGACGTGCTCGCCCGCATCGAGACGCACGGTGACCTCTACGCCGCGGCGCTGGGCGAGGGCGTCACACGACCCGACCTGCCCGAGGCGCCGGCGGCCGGCTGACCGCTCTCCGGATCGATCTCCCGGGAGTGTCGTGGGAGTCGTCGGTCCGGCCGTGATCGGCCGGCCGCCACCGGACGGGCGGTGGGTGCCCGCGGGCGCACAGCACCAGCGGCACCGTCGGGAGATCGTTCTGGCGAGCGACCGGCGGTCCGGGGCGGGCCCGGCTCAGCCGGTCAGGCCGTTGACGGTGCGGCCCACGCCGCCGACCACACCGTTGACGGTGTTGCCGAGCCCGCCGACCAGACCGTCGCCGCCGCGGGACCCGGACCCACCGGACCCACCGGAGCCGCCCGAGCCACCGGACCCGCCCGAGCCCCCGGACCCGCCGCCGGACGAGCCCGACCCGCCGGACGATCCGCCGGAGCCCCCGGACCCGCCCGAGCCCCCGGACCCACCGCCGGACCCGTCGTCGTCACCGTCGTCGTCACCGTCGCCCCGGGTCGTCGGGGTCGAGGTCTCGTCGTCCTCGTCGTCCGCGCTGGAGCTGCCGGTGCTCGGGCGGGTGGTCGCGCGCGAGGTGGTCTCGTCGTCGCGAGCGAGGGCGCGCGGGGTGACGGTCGCGGACCGCGGGGGCTGGGCGATCGCCACGCCCGGGTCGTCCAGCGGCGGGAGCACGGAGGCGTCGGCGGGGGCGCCCGGGTCCTGCGTCGACGAGCCCGGGGCCGTCAGGGTGCCCGGCGCGGCGCCCTGGCCCGGCAGGTCGCCCGGCGCGACGACCGGGAAGGTGCCCACGCGCGGCAGGGCGGTGTTCTCCCCGTCGTGGGCGAGGGTCGAGATCGCGGCGGGCACCACGGCGGCCGCGGCCGCGACCGAGGCGGCGGCCAGCCCCCAGCCCCGCAGGCGACCGCCGGCGCCGGCGCCGGCGGCCGCGGCGGCACGGCGGCGTCGGCGGTGGCGGCCCGGGTCGGTGACCGGCGCGGAGGGCGTGAGCTCGGTGGGCGACTCCTCGAGGCCGCGACGCGCCCAGGACGGGAGCTCGGCGGGCACGTCGCCCGACGACCACCAGGAGGGCTCACCCCCCGACCCCTTGGGCATCCTGCGCTCCCCTCAGCCCAGTGTGATCGCCGAGACTACTGCACGTACATGTGCGCCCCCAAGGTGGTCCGGCGATTCCCCGAAACGTGCGAAGGACCACGGCTGTGTGCAGCAACAACGTCCGACCCGCGCGCCGATCCCGCGGACCGGGCAGACTCGGGGCCCGTGACCCGGGCCCAGCACCCGAACACCCCGCATCCGTTCCTCGCCGGCCGGACCCCGCGGGCGTTCGCGCACCGCGGCTGGCACATCGGTGAGCTCGAGGGCCTGGAGAACTCGCTCCTGGCGTTCCGCCGGGCGGTCGAGGAGGGCTACACCTATCTCGAGACCGACGTGCACGCGACCGCCGACGGTGTGCTCGTCGTGCACCACGACGCCACCCTGCGCCGCGTGGCCGGGCACCCGGGGGTCCTGCGCTCCATGCCCTGGGCCGACCTGGCCGGCGTGCGCCTGCGCGGGCGAGAGCCGCTCCCCCGCCTCGAGGAGGTGCTCGAGGCCCTCCCCGACACGCGGTTCAACGTCGACCTCAAGGCACCCGGCACGCTCGGGCCCATGCTGCAGCTGCTCGAGCGCGACGACGTCGCCGAGCGCGTCGCCGTGGCGAGCATGGACGAGCGGCGCGTGCAGGCGGTGCGCGCACGGTTCGGCGACCGGGTGATCACGGGCATCGCGGCGCGCTCGGCGGTGCGCCTGCGGGCACGCGCCGCGTCGCCGGGCCCGTTGCGCCGCGCGCTGCCGGTGCGCGGCGACCTCGCCCAGCTGCCCGTGCGCTTCGGCGCGCTGTCGGTGGTCGAGCCGACGCTCATCGCCGCGGCCCACGAGCTCGGCGTCGAGGTCCACGCCTGGACGGTCGACCGCACCTCCGAGATGCACCGCCTGCTCGACCTCGGGGTCGACGGCATCATGACCGACCGCCCCGACCTGCTGCGGGACGTCCTCGTCACGCGCGGGGCCTGGCCCGGGCACAACCGGCGTCGTGTGGGCGTTGACGAGGACGGGTAATCACCCCGTGTGCGCCCGGACCGGTGAGTCGGGTCACGGAACGGGTGAACGACGGGCACGGCGGGAACGAACTGCGGTGGTCCGGCGTTGACCACCCCGTGCCCGGCGCCCCGCGCGTCTGCGGGTGCACTCGCAGTCGAGGAAAGGACACCATCATGGCCGACCGCGTCCTCCGTGGTAGCCGTCTCGGGGCCGTGAGCTACGAGACCGACCGCGACCACGACCTCGCCCCCCGCCGTTCCTTCGCCTACCGCTGCCCCAAGGGCCACGACTTCGAGGTGCCGTTCTCCGACGACGCCGAGGCGCCGGTGACCTGGGAGTGCCGTCTGCACGGCGACGAGGGCAAGCGGATCGACGGCACCGAGCCCGAGCAGAAGAAGGCCAAGCCGCCGCGGACCCACTGGGACATGCTGCTCGAGCGCCGGTCCGTCCCCGAGCTGGAGGAGCTGCTCGACGAGCGGCTCGGCCTGCTCAAGGAGCGCCGCTCCGAGAGCGCCTGAGCGCGCGGCACACGAACCAGGGCCGTCCCGGAGAGCCGGGGCGGCCCTCGCGTGTGTCCGGAGGCGATCCCGGGGTCAGCTCCGGGCCGGGCGCGCGCGGTGGCGCCGGACCCGGTCGCGCACGGCCCACGAGGTGATGCGCCAGAGCGCCTCGCGCACCACGGCTCCGCTCATCTTGGACAGGCCGTGCTCGCGCTCGACGAACGTGATCGGCACCTCGCGGGCGCGCAGCCCCGCGCGGTCCACCCGGAACGCGACGTCGACCTGGAAGCAGTAGCCCTCCGAGGCCACCGTCGCCATCCCGAGCTCGGCCAGCGCCGCGCGGCGGAAGCAGCGGTACCCGCCGGTGACGTCGTGCAGCCGCAGGCGCAGCGCCCGCCGCGAGTACACGTTGCCCGCGCGGGAGAGCAGCCGGCGGTGCCACGCCCAGCCCGCCGTCGCGCCGCCGGGCACGTAGCGCGAGCCGAGCACGACGTCGGCGTCCGCGGCCGCCGCGAGCAGGCGCGGCAGCTCCTCCGGGGCGTGCGACCCGTCGGCGTCCATCTGCACGATCCACCCGACGCCGCGCGCGAACCCGTCGCAGCACCCGTCGAGGATCAGCGAGAACGCGTCGACGTACGCGGCGCCGAGGCCGGCGCGGGGCGCGTGGTGGTGCACCCGCACGCGGGGGTCGGCGTCGGCGATCGCGTCGGCGAGCGCGCCGGTGCCGTCCGGGCTGCCGTCGTCGACGACGAGGATCCGCAGCCCGGGCAGGGTGGCGTGGAGCCGGGTCACGAGCCGCGGCAGGCTCTCGCGCTCGTTGTAGGTCGGGACGGTCACCAGCACGTCCGACCCGTCGGCGGCCGGACCGGTCACGCGCGCCCCCGCGGGCGGCGCGCGACCCCGACGACGAGCGCGCCCAGCGCGAGGGCGACGAGCGCCCACTCCGGCGCCGGCCCGAGGCGCGTCGCGAGCGTCGTCGTGGTGCGCAGCGGCACCTGCTCGACGAGCACGCCGGGGGTGAACAGCGCCCCGGTGCGCGCGACCAGGGACCCGTCCGGGGCGATCACCGCGCTCTGCCCGCTGGTCGCGGCGATCACCACGGCGCGGTCGTGCTCGATCGCGCGCAGCCGCGACATGCCCTGCTGCTGGTAGGTCATGTCGCTGTAGCCGAACGTCGCGTTGTTCGTCGGCACGGTGAGCAGGTCGGCGCCGCCCGCCACGGCGTCGCGGACCGCGTCGTCGAAGACGACCTCGTAGCAGGTCGCGACGCCGAGGCGCACCGGGCCGGCCGGCAGCACCCCGGAGCCGGTGCCCGGTTCGAAGTCGGTGACGCGGTCGACGAGCGGCGAGACCGCGCGCGCGACGGGGCGCAGCGGGATGTACTCGCCGAACGGCAGGATGTGGCGCTTCGTGTAGGTCCCGGTCGGGCCGGTGCCCGGCACCCAGACGATGGCGGTGTTCCGCGGGCCCTGGACGAGGGTGCCGTCGGGGCCGCGGGTGCCCGACAGCACGGCGCCGACCACCACGGGCACGCCGATCTCGTCGGTGACCGCCTGGATCTCCGCGCCGGCGTCGGCGTTGCGGATCGGGTCGATGTCCGAGGCGTTCTCGGGCCAGATCACGAGGTCGGGGCGCGGGGTGCGGCCGGCGCGGACGTCGTCGGCGAGCCGGCGTGTCTCCGCCACGTGGTTGTCGAGCACCGCGCGGCGCTGCGCGTTGAAGTCGAGACCCGCGCGCGGCACGTTGCCCTGCACGGCGGCGACGACGGCGGTCGGGCCGGGCGGGCTCGCGGCGACCGCGGGCCACGCGGCCAGGCCGGCCACCGGACCGAGCAGCACGGCGACCAGCGCGCCCGCGACGGCGCGGGCCCGGCGCGGGGGCCGCAGCGCGCGGACCAGCGCCCAGAGCCCGGCGCCGCACAGCGCGACCGCGGCACCGACCAGCGGTGCCCCGCCCAGCGAGGCCAGCGACGCGAACGGGCCGCCGGGCTGCCCGAACGCGAGCTTGGCCCAGGGGAAGCCGTCGAACGGGGCCCGCTCGATGACCGCCTCGCCGGCGACCCACAGGCACGCGACCCACAGCGGCGCGCCGGGCAGCCGCGTCACCAGCGGCAGCAGACCGATCGGCACCGCCACGACCACGGTCAGGGCCGCGAGCAGCAGGAACCACACGCCGCCGACGTACTCGCCGGTCCAGTGCAGCAGCGGCCACTGGTAGGCCACGCCCACCAGCAGCCCGAGCCCGAACGCGGCGCGCAGCCGGCGCCCGTCGACGACCGTGACGGCCAGCGCGATCCCCAGCGGCGCGGCCCACCAGGCCCCGAGCGGGGGGAACGCGACGTAGAGCAGGAGCCCGGCGACCACGGCGCCGGCGACGCGCGACCACGATCCGGGCGAAGGGCCCCGTCGCTCGGACAGATCGCGCGACGGGGCCCGACGCTGCGATCCGGGGTCGGTCGTCAGCACGGGTGCAGGTCGTGGGGGCGCCGGTTCACCGACTCGCCGCCGGACTCGGTGACGACCACGATGTCCTCGATGCGGGCGCCCCACCGGCCGGGGAAGTAGATGCCCGGCTCGACGCTGAAGGCCATGCCCGGCTCGAGCGGGAGGTCGTTGCCGTCGACGATGTAGGGCTCCTCGTGCACCTCGAGGCCGATGCCGTGGCCGGTGCGGTGCACGAAGTACTCGCCGTACCCGGCGTCGCGGATGATCGCGCGGGCGGCCTCGTCGATGCTCGCGGCCGTGGCGCCGGGGCGCACCGCGTCGACCGCGGCAGCCTGGGCGCGCTGGAGCACCGCGTAGACCTCGCGCACCTCGGCGTCGGGCTCCCCCACCACGTAGGTGCGGGTGGAGTCGGAGTTGTAGCCGTCGGGCAGCGGGCCGCCGATGTCCACGACGACGACGTCGCCGGTCTGCAGGACACGGTCGGACAGCTCGTGGTGCGGGCTCGCGCCGTTGGGTCCCGAACCGACGATGACGAACGCGGCCTCGGCGTGCCCGGTCTCGAGGATGGCGCGGGTGATGTCGGCGCCGACCTCGGCCTCGGTCCGCCCCGCGACGAGCCACCCGGGCACGCGCGCGTGGACGTCGTCGATGGCGGCCCCGGCCGTGCGCAGCGAGGCGATCTCCTCGGCGTCCTTGCGCATCCGCAGCTGCCGCAGGATCGGGGTGGCGAGCTCGAGGGTCGCGCCGGGCAGCGCGTCGCGCAGGCCCAGGACGTGCAGGGCCGGCATGTCCGCGGCCACCGCGACCCGCCGGACGTCTCCGAGCGCCGAGGCGGCGAGCGCGTGCGGGTCGACCCCGTCGGTCCAGGTCAGCACGTCCATGGCCTCGACCGCCGACCCGTCCAGACCGGGGCGCTCGAGCGTCGGGACGACGAACGCGGGCGCACCCTGCGCGGGCAGCAGCAGCGCCGAGAGGCGCTCGTGGGAGTGCTTGACGACGCCGGTGAGGTACTGCAGATCGGGCCCGGGGGTCACGACCAGGGCGTCCACCCCGGCCTGCCGGGCGGCGGCGCGGGCCCGCTCGAGCCGGGCGGTGACGTGGTCGGGCGCGGTGCCGCTCATGGTCGCCGAGCCTAGGTCAGACGGGCGCGCCCCGGGGTGGCCCGGGGCGCGCCCTGCCGCATCACCCGGCTGTCACTCGGCGAGCTTGGCGAAGGCCTGCGCCCAGAGGAAGTACTTGTTCGTGCCCAGGTCGCGCACGGTCTTGATGTTGAACGCCTCCTTGAGCTTCTCCGCGTCGCTCTCGCTGACGCCCTGCAGCGCGGCGACCGGCGCGTCGGCGATCTCCTGCGCGCTCTTGGTCTCGTACTCCTTGTCGAGCTTGGACGCGATGTCGCCCATGGTCGTGTCTCCCCTCGCGTGTGGTCCCGGACACGATCGTGCCCGCCGACGGTCCTCTTCCCCGTCGACCGCCCGGTCACGCGGCGGCGCGGTTGAGTAGATGTCCCCTGGGTGCGGCGGGCTCCCTCCGGGAGGCTCGCCGGTATGAGCAGCCCGGTGCCGCAGGACGCGCTCCTCGCCCGCCTCGACGACGACCTCGCCGGCCTCTCCCGCGAGGTCGACCGCATCCGCGCGGACCTGCGGACGCTGCGCCCGAGCGAGAGCCCGGCCCCGGCGCCGCGCCCCGGGCCGGTCCCCGCGCCCGTCCCGCCGCCCCCGCCCCCGGCGTGGACGCCGGCCGGCGCCTGGGCGCCCCCGGCGGCCTGGGCCCCGCGTCCCGGTCCTCCCCCGCGCGGGGTGCCGGCCTTCCCTCCCGGTGGCCGCGGCCCCGCCCGTCCGCCCCGCCCGCCGCGCCCACCCCGCCCGCCCCGGACCCCGCGCGTGGCCTGGACCCCCGCGCGCCTGTTGGCCGTCACCGGCGGCGCGACCACCGTCCTCGGCGTGGTGATGCTGCTCGTCCTCGCCGCGGGGCGCGGGTGGTTCGGCCCCGAGGCCCGCGTGGTCGGCGGCGCGGTGCTGGGCCTCGCGCTCGTCGGGATCGGGGTCCGGGTGCGCCGCCGGGCCGGCGCGTCGGAGGCGCCCGCGGGTGCCGTGGCCCTCGTCGCCACCGGCGTCGCCGCGCTCTTCCTCGCCGACGTCGCCGCGGTGGCGCTCTTCGACCTGCTGCCGCTCGCGGTCGCGGCCCCGCTCGCCCTGGCCGTCACGGCGGGCGGGCTCGCGCTCGCCGACCGCTGGCGCCACCGGGGCCTCGCGCTCGGGGTCCTGGTCGCCGCGGCCCTCGCCGCGCCGCTCGTGGTGGGTGCGCCGACGCCGACGCTCGTCACCGTCCTGCTCGCCTCGCAGGTGGCCGCCGTGGTCGTGGCCCGCCGCCGGGCGTGGCCGCTCGTCGCCGCCGTGGCGTCGGTCGCGAGCACGCTGGCCGCGCTGGGCGCGGCGATCCGGTTCCTCGCCGGCGGGACGTTCTCCGACCTGCCCACCACGCTCGCCGTGCTCGCGGTCCTCGCGGCCGGTGCCGCCACGGCCGTGGCCGTCGGGGCCCCGGGCCGGGCCGTGGCGACGTCACTGCTGGGCCTGCCGGTGCTCCCGGTCCTGCTCGTCGCGCCGGGCCTGGCCCGCGTGCCCGGCGCGCTGGTCGCCGGCGGTGTCGCGGTGGCCCTGCTGCTCGCCGTCGTGGCCCTCGACCGCGACCCGGCACACCGCCCGCTCGCGCTCGTCGCCGGCACCGCCGGGACCGTCTCCCTGCTCGTCGCGACCCTGATCGCCGTCGACTCCGGCCCGGTCTCCGTGCCGCTGCTCGCCGAGGCCGCGGTGCTCGCGGTCACCGCGGCCGCCGCCCGCCGCGTCGGGCCGCTGGTCGCCGGGGGCGCGCTCGCCCTCGTCGGCGGGGCCACCGCGCTGGCCGTCGACGCGCCGCCCGCGCTGGTCGCGGACTTCCCCACCCGCCCGTTCGTCCTGACCGCGCCCGGCGGCACGGCCACGACCGCGGTCGTCGGCGAGCTCGTCGGCGCGCTCGCGACGTCGCTGCTACTCGTCGCGGTCGCCGCGGCGGCCCTCGCCGCGCTCACCCGCCTCGAGGCCCTGCGGGACCGCACCAACGCCGCGGTCGCGGTTGCCGGGCTCGGCCTGGTCGGGCTCTACGGCGCGACCGGCACGGTGGTGACGACCGCGCTGCTCGTCTCCCCCACCCGCGGCGCCTTCCTCGTCGGCCACGTCCTCGTGACGATCTCCTGGACCGCGATCGCCCTGGTGCTGCTGGTGCGCGGGCTGCAGTCGTCGCTGCCGCGGATCCTCGGGGGCGTGCTCGTCGCGGCGGCCGTGGCGAAGCTGCTGCTCTTCGACCTCACCGCCCTCGACGGGCTCGCGCGGGTCGCGGCGTTCCTCGGCGCCGGCCTGGTGCTGCTCGCGGCGGGGACCGGCTACGCGCGGGCCGTCGCCGGGGCGGCCGGCGCGACCGACGGTGGGGCGGGCACGCCCGGCCCCACCGCCGCGCCCACCAGCCCGGCCAGCTCGTCGACGGTCGGCCCCTCGGCGACCGGCGGCCGCCAGCCGGAGGCGTAGATCTCCCGGACCCGCGGGTGCAACGCGACCAGCGAGTCGGGCAGCGCGCGCATGGTGAGGTACGGCCCGACCACGGCCATCAGCGAGCGGTCGACCTCGGTCGCGGAGACGACGAGGTCGGACGTCGGGGGCCGGGTCGGGTCGACGTCCTCGCCGGCCCAGCGCGCGGTCTGGGCGGCGTCGGTGGCGAGGTGGTCGAGGAACCAGGGCCGGATCCACGCGTGGCACCAGGCGTCCTGGACGAGCGCGAGGGCCTCCGGGTCGGCCCCGCCGCCGTCGTCGAGGAGCGCGAGCAGGTGCTCGACCTGCAGCAGCGACGTGGACACCCCGCGGCCCGCGGTCGGGTTGGTGGTGCACACGCTGTCGCCGACGTACACGACGCCCGGCAGCGGCACCCTCCCGCGGTCGTCGAGCTGGCCGCGGTAGGTGTTGTGCAGCCGCCCGCCCGGCAGGACCGGCGAGATCGGCGCCGCCCGGGCCGGGTCGCACCAGGTGGCGAGCAGCGGGACGGCGGCGACCGCGGCGGCCCAGGCGGCCTCGTGGCGCAGGTCGGCGAGGCGGCGGTCGGCGCTCGGGCGGGCGATCAGCGTCGAGAAGGTGCCCGCGTCGTGGGCGAAGACGATGACGACGTAGCCGGCGTGCAGCGCGACCGCCCCGAGCGGCGAGTTCACCGGCCCCGGCTCCGCCCCGGGGAGCAGGCGGTACTGGCGCGAGACGTAGGCGAGGCCGCAGTCGGTGGCGTCGGCGGGCGCCCGCCGGTCGTCGGCGAGACCCGCCGTGCGTCCCGTCGCGACGAGGACCAGGTCGGCGTCGACCGCACCGTCGCGCAGCCGCACCCCGGTCGCCCGGCCGCACTCGCCCTGGACGGCCTCCGCCCGCGCCCGGATCCACGTCACCCCGGGCTCGGCCTCGGCGACGCGGCGCAGCTCGCGCTCGACGACCATCCGCCGGCACCGCAGGCCCGAGCCCGGCGGGACCTCGTCGCCCGCGACCGCGCCGTCCGGCCCGAACGGCTCGGCACCGTGGGCGAGCAGGGCGTCGAACGCCTCGGGCATCACCGCCCGGATGACGTCGACCGCCTGGGGTCGGAAGCCGTGCGGGTGGTGGAACTGCATGACCCCGCGCCGCGACCAGTGCTCGGCGTCGGCGGGGCCCGGGTCGTTGTCGACCAGCGCCACGCGGTGTCCCCGGCGGGCCAGGGCGACCGCACCCACGAGCCCGGTGGGTCCTGCGCCGACGACGACGGTGTCCATGGCCGCTCCCGGGATCGATGCCCTCTGACCAGCGCACTCCTCCGCCGGCGCGTCCGTCAAGCACGGTGACCGTCGGCGTCGGGGCGAGCCCGGAGCGTGGGAAGCTGCCCGGTATGGACGCGCCCGTGATGCTCCTCGACTCGGCCAGCCTGTGGTTCCGGGCCTTCTACGGGGTGCCGGCGACGCTGACCGCCGAGGACGGCACGCCGGTGAACGCCGCGCGGGGGTTCTGCGACATGGTCGCCCGCCTCGTGCGCGGCCGTCAGCCCGGCGCGGTGATCGCCTGCCTCGACCGCGACTGGCGCCCGGCGTTCCGGGTCCGCGCGATCCCGTCGTACAAGGCGCACCGCGTCGACCCGTCGATGGGCGACCCGTCCTCCCCCGTCGGCGGCGCGCCCGACGCCGAGGCCGCCCCGCCCGAGCTCGGGCCGCAGGTGGAGATCATCCTCGAGGTCCTCGCCGCCGCCGGGATCCCGACCGCCGGCGCCGAGGGCTACGAGGCCGACGACGTCATCGGCACCCTGTGCGCCACCGAGACGACCGACGCGATCGAGGTCGTCAGCGGCGACCGCGACCTGCTCCAGCTCGTGCGCGACGAGCCCGCCCCGGTGCGGATCGTCTACATCGCCCGCGGCGTGTCGAAGTACGAGCTCTACGGCCCCGAGGACGTCGCGGCGCGCTACGGGGTGCCGGTCGCCCGCGCCGGCGACGGTTACGCCGAGATGGCGATGCTGCGCGGCGACCCCTCCGACGGGCTGCCGGGCGTCGCCGGCATCGGCGAGAAGACCGCGGCGCAGGTCGTGTCGAAGTTCGGCTCCTGGAACGAGATGATCAACGCGGTCCTCGACCGGTCCGACACCCGGATGTCCTCGGCCGTGCGCGCCAAGATGGCGAAGGCCGGCGAGTACCTCGTCAAGGCCCCGGAGGTCGTGCGCGTCGCCCCCGACGCGCCCCTCGACTGGACCGGCGAGCGCCGCAGCCTGCCCCACGGCCCGGTGGACACCGACAAGCTCGCCGAGCTCGCCGAGCGCTGGAACCTCACCGGCTCGGTCGACCGGCTGGTCGCGGCGCTCAGGGGCGAGGACGCGCCCTAGTCGTTGCCGCGCCTAGCGATCCTGCTCGGCGAGCCAGGCCGCCGCGACCGTCTTGGGCGCGCGCTGCAGCCAGGCCTCCTCGACGAGCTCGCGCAGCTCGTCGGCGCCGATCCGCTCGAGCCGCACGAGCACCGCGGGGTAGCCGTCGAAGTGCGGGGTCGTGAAGTACACGGCGGGGTCGTCGGCGATCAGGGCCGCCTTGACGCCCTCGTCGGCGACCCGCACGCCGAGCACGTCACCCTCGGGCAGCGGGACGCCCGCCTCGGCGAGCGCGGCCTCGTCGGCGCGGCGCAGCGGGCGCTCCCAGACGAAGCCCTTCGACGACACCCGCCAGTGCGCCGATCCCCACGAGACCGTCTCGTCGGTCCGCGGGAGGGCCAGCGCCAGGCGCCGGACGTCGTCGAGCGTGGCCATCAGCGCGGTTGGCCGACCGAGTACGTGCCGTCGGCGTCGACGACCTGCACCGGCACCTGGACCGGGCGCCCGTCGACGGTGGCCGAGCAGGTGAACCGCACGCCGGGCCGGACCTCCTGGTCGGCGGGGCACGAGACGCCGGTGATCTGGCGGCGCCAGTCCTCGGTGACCACCCGCGTCACACCCTGCGCGACCGCGTCCGCGTCGAGGACGTCCACCCGCGCGAACCGCGGCCCGACCACGAACGCCAACAGCCCCACGACGATCAGGGCGATCAGCAGGAGCGCCCCCACGACCAGGCCGACGACCTTCCACGGGAACGGCTTGCGCGGCGGCGGCGGGTACGGCCCGCCCCAGCCGGGCGCGGGCTGTCCCCAGCCGGTCGGGGGTCCGGACGGACCGGCGCCGGGCGGGGCCCAGACCGCGGTGCCCGGGGCCTGCGGGCGGCCGTGGCCCTGCTGCTGCGCGGTGGGCGGGCCGTACCCCGGCTGCTGTCCCGGCGGCCCGTAGCCCGGGTGCTGTCCGGGCGGGGGCCCGTAGCCGGGGTGCTGGCCGGGCGGGGCCCCGTAGCCCGACGGCTGCGGACCCTGGCCGGGCGGGACGGTGTAGCGCTGGGTGCCGGCGTCGGACGGGGCGTCGTAGTGCGTACCGGTGGTGGTCGGCCCCTCCCGGGTCGTGTCCTCGCCGGCACCGCCGTCCGGCGCAGCCCAGGGCGACCGGGCGGCGACGGTCGGGTCGTCCGGCTCGCTCACGGCTCAGGCCTCTCCGACGGCGACGACGCCGCGGCGGACGGCGCGGACCGCGTCGGCGGCGGCTCGTCCGACGGTGTCCTCGCTGCCCGCGACGGCGCGGATCTGGTCCAGCAGGTCGACGACCTGCCGGCACCAGCGCACGAAGTCTCCCGCGGAGAGCTCGGTGCCGTGCGTGCGGGCCCCGTCGAGCACCGTGGCGAGGGAGTCGCCGCGGACCCAGCGGTGCACCGCCCAGGCGAAGCCGAGGTCGGGCTCGCGGGTCTTGTCGACGTGGTGGCGGCGCTCGTCGGCGACGAGGTCGTGCCAGAGCTGCACGGTCGCGTCCACCGCGGTGACCGCGTCCTCGGGCACCCGGGGCACGCCGCCGTCGTCGCGGCGGCTGTCGTACACCAGCGACGACGCGACGGCCGCGATCTCGGCGGGCCCCAGGCCGCGCCAGATCCGCTGGCGCAGGCACTCGGCGACGAGCAGGTCCGACTCGCCCCACAGGCGCGAGAGCCGGCGCCCGTCCTCGGTGACGTCCTGCTCGGCGTCGGGCGCGTCGTCGAGGTAGCCCCGCTCGGTGAGCAGCCCGCGGATGCGGTCGAAGGTGCGGGCCAGCGAGTGGGTCGTCGAGCGCACGCGCGACTGGAGCTGCTCGGTCTCGCGCTCGAGGCGCTGGTGGCGCTCGTACCAGCGGGCGCGCTCGTCCCGGTCGGCCAGCCCGTGGCACGGGTGGGAGCGCAGGGCACGGCGCAGGGCGGCGAGCTCGCCGTCCTCGTTGTCGGCCGCGCCGCGGCGCCGCCGGGCCGACCCGTTGCGCAGCGGGGGCTCGATGCCCGTCTCGCGCAGGGCGTTGGCGAGGTCGCGGCGCAGCCGCGGCACGCGGTGGTCGATCCTGCGCGGCAGCTTCATCGTGCCGAGTGCGGCGACCGGCTCGGGGAAGTCGGCGAGCGAGAGCCGGCCCGCCCAGCGGTCCTCGGTGAGCACGAGCGGGCGCGGCTCCTGGCCGCGGGGGCTGCGGTCGACGCCGGGGTCGAGCACGACGGCGAGGCCGGCCCGCTTGCCGCCGGGCACCGCGATGACGTCGCCGGGCCGCAGCGCCTCCAGCGAGGCCGCGGCCTCGGCCTTCTGCGCCGAGCGGCCCTGGCGGGAGAGCGTCTTCTCGCGCTCGGTGACCCGGCGCCGCAGGTCCATGTACTCGGAGAAGGAGCGGAAGTCCTTCTCCTCGCCCGAGCGGCCGCCCGCGGCCTCGGCGTAGCCGGCGAGGGCCTCGCGGTTGCGCTCGAGGCGCTTGGCGAGCCCGACGACGCTGCGGTCGGCCTGGAACTGCGCGAAGGACTGCTCGAGCAGCTCGCGGGCGTCCTCCACGCCGAGGCGGTCGACGAGGTTGACGGCCATGTTGTAGCCGGGGCGGAACGACGAGCGCAGCGGGTACGTGCGGGTCGACGCGAGGCCCGCGACCTGCTCGGGGTCGACGCCCGGCGTCCAGATCACCACCGCGTGGCCCTCGACGTCGATGCCGCGGCGCCCGGCGCGCCCGGTGAGCTGGGTGTACTCCCCCGGCGTGAGCTCGACGTGCGCCTCGCCGTTGTACTTCACGAGCTTCTCGAGCACGACCGTGCGCGCGGGCATGTTGATGCCCAGCGCGAGGGTCTCGGTGGCGAAGACCGCCCGCACGAGCCCGCGGACGAACAGCTCCTCGACGGTCTCCTTGAACGCGGGCAGCATGCCGGCGTGGTGCGCCGCGACGCCGCGCTCGAGGCCCTCGCGCCACTCCCAGTAGCCCAGGACCTCGAGGTCGGCGTCGGGCAGGCCGGAGGTCCGCCGCTCGACGACCTCGCGGATCACGGCGACGTCGTCGGGCCCGGTGAGGCGCAGCCCGGAGCGCACGCACTGCGTCACCGCCGCGTCGCACCCGGCCCGGCTGAAGATGAAGGTGATCGCGGGCAGCAGGCCCGCGGCGTCGAGGCGCTCGATGACGTCGACCCGCGAGGGCGGGCGGAAGCCCGAGGCCCCGCCCCGGCCGGGGGGACCCTGGCGCCGGCCCGGTCCCCCGCGCCGGTCGCCGCCGCGCCCGGGCGGGCCCGAGCGGCTGCGGCCACCCCGCAGCGACGGGCCGCGGTCGACCTCGGCGACGGCGCGCACGAGCGTCGGGTCGACCTCGAGCTTCGTGGTCCCTCCCCGGCGCTCCTCGGCGAACAGGTCGAACATGCGGTGCCCGACGACCATGTGCTGCCACAGCGGCACCGGGCGCGTCTCGTCGACGACGACCGTGGTGTCGCCGCGGACGGCCACCAGCCAGTCGCCGAACTCCTCGGCGTTGCTCACGGTGGCCGACAGCGACGCGAGCTGCACGTGCTCGGGCAGGTGGAGGATGACCTCCTCCCACACCGCGCCGCGGAAGCGGTCGGCGAGGTAGTGGACCTCGTCCATCACCACGTACGCCAGGCCCTCGAGCGCCGGCGACTCGGCGTAGAGCATGTTGCGCAGCACCTCGGTGGTCATGACCACCACGGGCGCCGAGCCGTTGATCGCGGCGTCGCCGGTCAGCAGCCCGACGGCGTCGGCGCCGTGGCGCTCGACGAGGTCGGCGTACTTCTGGTTCGACAGGGCCTTGATCGGCGTCGTGTAGAAGCACTTCTGCCCGCGGGCGAGCGCCAGGTGCACGGCGAACTCGCCGACGACCGTCTTGCCGGCCCCCGTCGGCGCGCACACCAGCACGCCGTGGCCCTGCTCGAGGGCCAGGCACGAGCGGCGCTGGAAGTCGTCGAGCTCGAACGAGAGCTCCGTGGCGAAGCGGCTGAGCTCGGGGTGGGCGGAGCGGGTGCGAGCCTGCTCGTAGGCCTCGGCGGGAGAGCGAGTGGCCACCTACCCACACTGACACATCGGGGCGACGTGCCGCTGGCTCAGGTGACGTCCCACCGGTCGGCGGACCCGTCGTTGCCCCGGTCGGCCGGGGGTGGCACCACCGGCTGGATGCGCGGGGCGGGGCCCGCGGTCGGCGTCGTCGAGCCGAGGCGGTCGTCGAGCGGCGAGGGCTGGTCGGGGTCGAGGCCCTTCCAGTCCGGGATCCGGCTCCAGCCCTGCTCGAGACGCCGCCGCGCAGCGCGCTTGTCGTGCACCCGCGCCACCTGGATCGCGAACTCCAGCAGCAGCACCAGTGAGACGCCCAGGGCGAGCATCGAGATCGGGTCCTGGCCGGGCGTCGCCACGGCGGCGAAGACGAACAGGCCGAAGACCAGGCCGCGGCGCCACCGCTTGAGCTGCTCGTAGGCGACCACGCCGACGCGGTTGAGCATGATGACCAGCAGCGGGAGCTCGAAGCTCACCCCGAAGATGATCAGCAGGGCGAGCAGCAGGCTGAAGTAGTCCGACCCGCGCAGCACGGTGGCCTGGACGTCGCCGCCGATGGTGAACAGGAACTGCAGCGCCTGGGTCACCACGTAGTACGCGAGGACCGCGCCCGCGGTGAACAGCACCACCGCGGCGGTGACGAAGGTGTACGCGAAGCGCTTCTCCTTCGCGTACAGCCCGGGCGTGATGAAGCCCCAGATCTGGGCGAACCAGATCGGGCTCGACAGCAGCGCCCCGGCGGTCGCCGCCACCTGCAGGCGCAGGACGAACTGCTCGAACACCCCGAACGCGACCAGGCGGCACTCCTCGCCCCCGCCGAGCTGGACCCGGTTGGCCGGGGGCAGCGCGCAGTAGGGGTCGGTGAGGATCTGGCCGAGCGAGGGCAGGCCGAAGGGGTAGGCGGTGTACCAGATGAAGCCGAGCACCGTGCCGGCCGCGACGGCCAGCAGGGCGATGGCCAGGCGGCGCCGCAGCTCGTAGATGTGCTCGACGAGCGTCATCGTGCCGTCGGGGTTGGCCCGGCGGCGCGCGCCGGGCCAGCGCAGGCTGCGCCACCACCGGGCGCGGGACCCGGAGCCGACCGCGCCGGCTCCGTTGCGCTGCGCGTCGCCCGCGGTCACCTCAGGACGAGGTGGAGCCCGGGCGCGGGGCCGGGGTGTCCTGCGGGGCGGGCGTGGTGCCGTTCGACGGCGCCTCGTCCAGCGCGCGGCCCGGGGCCTGCGGTGCGGCGGTGTCGTTCGCGGTGCCCTTCTCGGCCTTCTCGTCCTCGCGCAGCCCGCGCGTCTCGGCCTTGAAGATGCGCATCGACTGGCCCAGCCCCCGCGCCATGTCGGGCAGCTTCCTGGCGCTGAACAGCAGCACCACGCCGACGATCGCGACGATGACCCATTCGCTCACGGTGTGGCTCCTTCCACGGTGCCGCCGATGTTACGCGCGACGCTCGGCGAGGCGGACCTTGAGCGCGGCGACGCGGGCGTTGATCAGCCCGACGTCCCGGCCGATCTGCTCGCGCGCCACGCCGGCGACCAGGCCGAACCGCCGGACCGGCCCGAGCAGCGCGACCACCACGAGCCCGAGCCCGACCAGCGCGGCGAGCACCGCCACGACGCTCCACAGGTACGGCACGGCCACGACCCTAACGCGAGGGGGTGACCGCACGGTGAACGCCGGGAGCCCTCAGCCCGGGGCTCCCGGACGGACCAGGCCGCTCTCGTAGGCGATCACGACCAGCTGGGAGCGGTCGCGCGCGCCCAGCTTGGTCAGGAGGCGGCTCACGTAGGTGCGGGCGGTGTCGGGGCTGAGGTGCAGGGCCGCGCCCGCCTCGGCGTTGGAGCGTCCCTTCCCGACCTCCGCCAGGACGTCGCGTTCGCGGGGGCTGAGACCGGCGAGGCGCTCGGGAGCGGGGGCCGCCGCCGCGGCCGCGGCCGCGAGCACCCGCCCGGTGACGGCGGGAGAGAGCAGTGCGTCGCCGCGGGCCACGGTGCGGACGGCCTCCCGGAGCGCCTCCGGCCCGGTGTCCTTGAGCAGGAAGCCCGACGCCCCCGCCCTGATGGCCGCGAACAGGTACTCGTCGTCGTCGAAGGTCGTGAGCACGACGACACGGACCCGCCGGAGCGCCGGGTCGCCCACGATGCGCCGGGTGGCGACCAGCCCGTCGGTGCCGGGCATGTGCACGTCCATGAGCACGACGTCCGGGCGCTCCGCGCGCACGAGCGCCACGCCGGCCGCGCCGTCGCCCGCCTCGCCGACGACCATGATGTCCTCGCCGCGGCCGAGCAGTCCCCGCAGCCCCGCGCGGACGAGGTGCTGGTCGTCGACGAGGACGACACGCACGGGGCTCACGGGCCGTCCCCGACGCGCGGCAGGCAGGCCCGGACGACGAAGCCGCCCTCGTCGCCGTTGCCGAGGTGCACGTCGCCCCCGAGCAGGGCCACCCGCTCCGTGATCCCCCGCAACCCGTCACCGGTCTCGACCCGTCCGGGGACACCCCTCCCGTCGTCGGCGACCTCGAGCACCACCCGCGACGCGCCGACCTCGACCGTGACGTGCGCCCGGTCGGCCCCGGCGTGACGCAGCACGTTCGTCAGCGCCTCCTGGACCACGCGGTAGGCCGTCGTCGCGATGATCGCGGGGAGCCCGGAGGTGTCGCCACGGAGCCGGAGCTCGACCGGCACGCCGCTGCGGGACACGCCGTCGACCAGGGCCGGCAGCCGGTCCAGGCCCGCGGGCGGCTCGGAGCTCGGGGAGTCCCGTCGCAGCGTGGAGAGGGTGGCCCGCAGCTCGGTCATGGCGCCCGCGCCGGCGGCGCCGATGGCGGCCACCGCGGCGTGGGCCTGCGCCGTCTCGCCGTCGGTGAGGGCCTCGTCGGCGAGCGCGGCCTGCAGGCTCACCACCGACATCGTGTGCCCCAGGGAGTCGTGCAGCTCGCGGGCGATGCGCACGCGCTCGGCCTCGACCTGACGCGCGGCCTCGCGGGCCTGCTCCTCCTCGGCCTCGCGCGCCTGCCGGACGAGCTCCGCACGCAGTGCCCGCCTGCTGCGCACCGCGTCGCCGAGGGCGATGACGGCGACCATGAGCACCGCCTCGGCCCCCGCGTCGAAGCCCAGCACCGTGCCCACGTCGTCGCCCTCGGCGAGCCGCGCGACCACCGAGATCACGAGGAGGCCCGCCGCGACGGCGGCGGCCCCGAGCGCGTGTCCGCGCTCGGCGGTGGCGTAGAGCGCCGCGGCGGCCGGGGCGGCGAGGCCGATGGCCGGGAGGTCGATCACGTACCAGGCGACGAGGCCGAGCGCCGTCGCCAGCAGCACGGGGACCGGCCACGAGCGGCTGAGCAGCAGCAGGCCGCCGAAACCGAGCGCGAAGGCGTACGCCACGGCCTGGACGGCGGGGTCCGGGTCCGTGCTCCGACCGGCGTCGCCGACGATCGCGGCGGCGACGAGACACGACACCGCGACGGCCAGGACCGCGTCGGTCCGGGTGGGGCGAACGGCCTGCACGACGGCCGAGCCTAGAGCGGGACGGCGGGCCGGCGAAGACGCCGCGGAGCGACATCTGCCGGGGTCCGTGTACGTCGAGGAGCGACGGCGGTCGGGCGCCGGGGCGGCAGACCGGCGGGGCGCGCTCTCCCTAGCGTCCTGAACCGTCCCCGCCGCCCGCCCCGGGAGGAACCGTGTCCCGCACGACCGTCACGACCATCGCGCTCGTCGTCTTCGCCTGGGCGGCCCTGCTGTCCTTCGGGGGCGTGGCCGCCGAGACCGTCATGCTCTACCCCAACATCTTCGCCGACCCGCCCGCGTCGCTGGACCGGGCGCGGGAGTTCCTCGTCGCGGGAGGCCCCAGCGACTACTTCCCCCCGCTGGGCGCCACCGTGGTGCTGGTCGGCCTCGTCGCGGTGGTGGCGACCCGGCGCGACCCCCGCGTGCGCTGGTGGGTGGGCGCCGCGCTGGCGGTCTTCGTCGCCGCCGAGTTCCTCTTCTCCGCGGCGTTCTTCTGGCCGCGCAACGAGATCATGTTCGTCGACCCGCCCGGCACGCACACCGCGGAGTACCTGCGCCAGGTGGCCGCCGAGTTCGTCGCCGGCCACCGGGTCCGCCTCGCGGGCGGCGCCGTCACCTCGGTGCTCGCGTTCACCGCGCTGCTCCGTCATGTGCGCGCCTCCGCGGCCGCCGACACGTCCGGCGAGGCGCCCGCCCGCGCGACGGCCCCCCGGTGAGCGCCCCCCGTCGGGCCCTCGGCTTCGGGTGGCCGGTCCTGGTGCTGCTCGCCGCGCTCGCCGCCCCGCGGGTCGTGCTGCACGATCTCGGGGTCGTCGAGGAGGGCACGCTCGTGAACGGGCTGCTCGTGGTCGTCCCCCCGGCGTGCTGGATCGCCGCGGTGGTCTGGCGGCGGCCCCGGCGGCCGTTCCTCACCGTCGTCGTCATCGGCGCCCTCTACGGCGTGCTCCTCGCCGCCGGTCACCAGCTGCTGTGGGACGCCGCGTTCCCCGGCGGTCCGCCGACCGTCGGCCGGCTCGACCCCGCCACCGGTGCCGCCGTCCTCCGCACCGCCGCGGCCGTCTCCAGCCTGGTCACCGGCACCCTCGTCGGGGTCGTCGCGGGCGCGGTCGCGCTCCTGCTCACCCGGCTCGTGCGCACCGAGCTGGAGGCCGACCGTCCGGCGCCGTCGTCGTGAGCACGGCCGCGTCGTTCCCGTCCCGACCCGACCCGACCCGAGGAGGATCGGTCGATGTCCGAGACGCTCCACCTGCCCACCGGTGAGACGATCACCATCCGCGCGTCCGGCCGCCGCGGCGGCCCCGTGTTCGAGGTGGACGCGCTCCTGCCCGCGGGCCTGTCCGGGCCGCCCCGCCACCGCCACCGCGCCCAGACCGAGGCCTTCACCGTGCTCGAGGGACGGCTCCGGGTCCACGTCGGTGCCGATCGCCACGACCTGGGGCCCGGCCGGACCGCGAGGGTCCCGCCCCAGGTGGTGCACACCTTCTCCAACCCGTTCGACGAGCCCGCCCGTATCCGGATGCGGGAGACCCCGGCCGGCCCGCTGGAGGAACAGTTCCGCGCGCTCGCCCGCGGCGGACGGTTCCCGCCCCTCGGTGAGCTGGCCGCGATCAACGTCCGACACGACCTGTCGTTCGCGCTGCACGGCATCCCCGAGGCCGTGCAGCGACCGCTCTGGCGGCTGCTCGCCCGGCTGCACGCCCGGCTGCACGCCCGGCTGCACGCTCAGCGGTCGTCCTCGCCGTAGGCGGCCAGGGCCTCGCGCGCGCGGGCCCGGCGCGCCTCGATCAGGTCCGGCGGTGCCAGGACGTCGACGGCGTCGCCCAGGCCGAGCAGCAGGCGCACCATCCAGTCGCGGTCGCCGTAGCGCATCGTCACGCGCGCCGACCCGTCGTCGTCGGCGTGCAGGTCCTCGACCGGGTAGTACTCCGCCACCCAGCGGGCCGCCGGGTGCAGGACGAGCGCGGCGACGAACGCGCCGTCGTCGGGGCGCAGGAGGTCCTCCCCCGACCCCTCGCGGCCCCGGGTGCCCGGGGGCGGGGCGGAGGGCTCGTCGAGGACCTCGGCGTCGTCGACCCGGTCGAGCCGGAACAGCCGCACGCCCTCGGCCCGCCGGCACCACGCCTCGAGGTAGGCGGAGGCGTCGACGAGCAGCAGGCGCATCGGGTCGACCACGCGGCGCCCGACGGCGTCGCGGGACGCCGAGTAGTAGGTCAGCCGCAGGGCCCGGCCGGTCTCGACGGCCCGGCGCACGGCGTCCTCGGCGCGCCCGGGCCGGCGCCCCAGCCCGACGGCCACGCCGCCCTCGCCCGCGGGCTCGACGACGTCGGAGGGGCCCGCGCCGACGCGGCCGGCGGCGTCCTCGATCTTCGCCAGCGCCCGCTGGACGGCGTCGGCGTCGACCATCCCCGGGGCGTCGGCGAGCGCGCGCAGCGCGACGGCGAGGGTGGCCGCCTCGGCGCCCGACAGCCGCAGGGGACGGCGCATGCCGGCGTCGAACGTGACCGTCACCGTGTCGCCCTCGAACGACAGGTCGACCAGGTCGCCCGGGCCGTAGCCCGGCAGCCCGCACATCCACAGCAGCTCGAGGTCGCGGCGCAGCTGGGCCTCGGGCACCCCGAAGTCCGCGGCCGCCTCGGCGACGGCGATGCCGGGGCGCGCCAGCAGGTAGGGCACGAGCGTGAGCAGGCGCGGCAGCCGCTCGGACACACCGGCGGTCACCGGACGCTCCCCGTCTCCAGGGTGGCGAGCGTCCCCCGCAGCAGCGCCACCACGGCCTTGCGCAGCTCCGGCGGGTCGAGCACGACGGCGTCGGGCCCGTAGGCGGCCACCCACCGGGCCGCGGTGTCGACGCGCGAGAGGTCGATCTCGACGACGTCCGGGTCGCCCCCCGGATCGGGCCGCGACCCGCGCCGCAGCCCCTCGGCCCGCCCGGGCACGAGCCGGACGCGCGCCGTGCCCGACGGCGGCGGCGGTCCGGCGGAGGCGGCGACCAGGGCGACGAGGTCGACGCCCGCGGGCGGGGAGACCGCGCCCCGCGCACCGATGGCGCGCACGTCGTCGCCGATGCGCGAGAGCCGGAAGCAGCGCACGTCGGCGCGGTCGCGGTCGTGGCCGACCAGGTACCAGCGCCCCCGCCACGACACGACGCCCCACGGCTCCACGGTGCGGGTGCGGGCCTCGGCCGTGGGGT
Organism: Actinomycetospora lutea; assembly: GCF_028737205.1. GTDB lineage: Bacteria > Actinomycetota > Actinomycetes > Mycobacteriales > Pseudonocardiaceae > Actinomycetospora > Actinomycetospora lutea. Next base: position 74,557 of record NZ_JAQZAL010000002.1, read on the forward strand.
TCGACCGGTGGGTGAAGGTGACGACGCGGCCGGCCCGGCTGGCCGCGAGCAGGGGCGCGAACGCCGGCTCGGCGGCCTGCAGTCGCGGCTGGACCGCGGACGCGGCGTCCGGGTCGACCGCGATCCCGGCCGCCCGCAGCTTCTGCAGCGCCGAGCGCGCCGCGCCCGCCAGCGCCGGCGAGTCCCACAGCCGCGCGGCGAGCGCGACCGCGGTGGCCTCGTCCGGGGCCAGGTCGATGTCGGGCAGCTCGTAGTCGCCCCGGGCGATCCGGTAGCCGTCGACGGGCTCGGCCATCGTCGAGCGCCCGGTCTCGAGCGGGACCCCGAGCTCGCGCAGCTCGGCCTTGTCGCGCTCGAACATCCGGAAGAACGCCTCGTCGGAGGCGACGTCCGCGTAGCCGGGCACCGTGGCACGGATGCGCTCGGCGCTGAGGTACTGGCGCGTCGAGAGCAGGCAGAGCACCAGGTTGACCAGGCGTTCGGCGCGCGCGGACGGGCTGGTCGTCACGCGCGAGAGCCTACCGAGGTCTCGCCCAGGTGTTCGAACGCCGGGGCCCGGCGCGTCAACTCGAGTCGCTGCTGCGCTCGGCGTGCTGGATGCGCACCTGGCCGTCGTCGTCCTGGTCGACCTCGAAGCGGTAGTTCTCGCGGCTGGTCCGCCCGCTCGCGGTGGTGAACTCGATGTCGGCGGTGACGGTGTCGCCGCGCACCGCGACGTTCGACGTCCGCACCTCGCGGATCCCCGACCAGAACCGCTGGTAGCCGCCGTAGCCGCCCGACTCGTCCTGCGCCCGCTCCGACAGCCGGCTCCAGGCGCGGTCGAGGTCGCCGGGCAGGGCCGCGTAGTAGTCGACGACGACCGCGGCCGGGTCGCCCGGCGGCGCGGGGTCGGCCGGCGAGAGCGGCGCCGCCACGCTGGGGGTCGGGACCGCCCCGACCGGCGGGACCGAGGCGGGGGCCGCGGAGGTCGGGGCGGCGACCGACGGCGGCGGCGCCGCGACCGTGCCGCTCCCGGCCGTGGCGGCCACCCCGATGCCGATGCCGCCGCCGAGCACGACCGCCGCCGCCGCGGCCACCGCCGCGAGCCGCCGGGGCGAGGGCCGCCGCGACGGGCGGCTGCGGTCGGAACCGGTGGTGCGGGTGGGCGCGGCGGCCGCGCCGGGACGGGCCAGCGACGACGCCGCACCGGCGGCGGACGGCCCGCTGATCCGCCGGGCGTCGGCGGCGGGCACCGGCCCTTCGGGATCGATCCCGTCGGGCGCGGGCGCGCCGGCCGCCGCGGCACCCACGACGGCGCCGAGGGGCAGGTCGGCCGTGCCGGTCGGGCGCGGGGCGGGGACGTCGACCTCCGGACCCGCCTCGGTAGCGGTCGCGGCGGGCGCCGGGATGAACGGCGTCGTGCCGGCGCGGGAGCGCAGGGCGCGTTCGACGGCGCCGACCGCGGGCCGGTGGGCCGGATCGAGGCGCAGCATCGCGGCGAGCGGGCGCCCCAGCACCCCGGCGCGCTCGGCCGGGCGCAGCCGGCCCTCGGCCATCGCGTGCAGGACGGCGAGGGTGTTGTCGTGGTGCCCGCAGACGAGCTGGTTCTCCACGGCGGCGTAGAGCGTGGCGCCCAGGGAGAACACGTCGGAGGCGGGCGACGGGTCACCGCCGCGCGCGACCTCGGGGGCGAAGTAGCCCGGCGTGCCCGCGACCATCCCGCCGCCGGTGGAGGTCGTGTCCCACGTGGCGCGTGAGACCCCGAAGTCGGTGATCTTGGCGACGCCCTCGTCGGTGATCAGGACGTTGCCGGGCTTGATGTCGCCGTGGACGATGCCCGCCTCGTGCACCGCGCCGAGCGCCTCGGCCACCTGGGCGCCGATCCACGCGGCCTCGGAGGGCTCGAGCGGGCCCTGCTCGGCGAGCACCGCGGCCAGCGAGCGCGAGGGCAGGTACTCCATGACGAGCCACGGCCCGCGCCCCGAGCCCTGGTCGTCGTCCAGCACGACGTCGAACACCGCGATCGCGCGCGGGTGCACCACGCGCGCGGCGATCCGGCCCTCGCGCATGGCCCGGGTGCGGGCGACCCGCTCCTCGGTGTCGTCGCGGTACCCGCGCGCGGCGAGCTGCTTGATCGCCACCGTGCGGCGTAGCCGGCGGTCCCAGGCGGTGAACACCACGCCCATGGCGCCGGCCCCGATGCACTCCCCGATCCGGTAGCGGCCGCCGAGCACCGTGCCCACGACCGACGTGTCGACCGGGACCGGTGCGGCCCCTTCGATCGTGCCGGGGTGCAGCGTGCTCGGCGCCGCGACGGGGCCGTGCAGGCGGGAGGTGCGGGGCTGGTGCTGCATCGAGTTCTCGTGCCGTCCTCGGCGTCGTCGGTCAGTGCGCGTTCGTGAGTACCTCGTGCGCCCCTGACGCACGCCGCCGACGTGGCCTCCGTTACAAGGTCGCGATCAGCCGGTCCACACGTTCGTCGACGGCGCGGAAGGGATCCTTGCAGAGGACGGTTCGCTGGGCCTGGTCGTTCAGTTTGAGGTGCACCCAATCCACTGTGAAGTCCCTCCCGGCGGCCTGGGCGGCGGCGATGAAGTCGCCGCGCAGCTTCGCGCGGGTGCTCTGGGGCGGGGTGTCCTTGGCCGCCTCGATCTCGCCGTCGTCGGTGACGCGGTCGACCATGTCCTTGCGCTGCAGCAGGTCGAACACGCCGCGACCCCGCCGGATGTCGTGGTAGGCGAGGTCGAGCTGGGCCACGCGGGGGCTCGAGAGGCCGAGGTCGTTGCGTGAGCGGTAGCGCTGGACCAGCCGGTGCTTGATCGCCCAGTCGATCTCGCGGTCGATCAGCGAGAGGTCCTGGCGCTCGACGGCGTCGAGGGTGCGGCCCCAGAGCTCGACGACGCGGTCGGTGACCGGGTCGGAACCGCGGCGCGCCACGTGCTCGACGGCCCGCGCGTGGTACTCGCGCTGGATGTCCAGCGCGCTCGCCTCGCGGCCCCCGGCCAGGCGGACCGGGCGGCGCCCGGAGAGGTCGTGGCTGATCTCGCGGATGGCGCGGATCGGGTTGTCGAGCGTGAAGTCCCGGAACTGCACGCCCTGCTCGATCATCTCGAGCACGAGGTGGGTGGTGCCCACCTTGAGCAGCGTGGTGACCTCGGACATGTTCGAGTCGCCGACGATGACGTGCAGGCGCCGGTAGCGCTCGGCGTCGGCGTGGGGCTCGTCACGGGTGTTGATGATGGGGCGCGACCGGGTGGTCGCCGAGGAGACGCCCTCCCAGATGTGCTCGGCGCGCTGCGACAGGCAGAACACGGCACCCCGCGGCGTCTGCAGCACCTTGCCGGCGCCGGCGATGAGCTGGCGCGTCACGAGGAAGGGCAGCAGGACGTCGGCGATCCGCGAGAACTCGCCGGAGCGGCCCACCAGGTAGTTCTCGTGGCAGCCGTAGGAGTTGCCCGCCGAGTCGGTGTTGTTCTTGAACAGGAAGATGTCGCCGCCGATGCCCTCGTCGGCGAGGCGCCGCTCGGCGTCGAGCAGGAGGTCCTCGAGGATCCGCTCCCCCGCCTTGTCGTGGGCGACGAGCTGGGTCAGCGAGTCGCACTCCGCGGTGGCGTACTCGGGATGGCTGCCGACGTCGAGGTAGAGCCGCGAGCCGTTGCGGAGGAACACGTTCGACGAGCGTCCCCAGGAGACGACCCGGCGGAACAGGTAGCGGGCCACCTCGTCGGGCGAGAGGCGTCGCTGGCCGTGGAAGGTGCAGGTGACACCGAACTCGGTCTCGACCCCGTAAATCCTCCGCTGCATGCGCACCACCCTAAGCCAGCGACGGGCTCGATGAGGCCTCTCCGGCGTGCCGGGTCACCCGCCGTCACGGGCCATGACGAACCGCGCCACCCCCGATCACTACGGTCGTGCCGTGGCGCTCCCGGCACGAGAACTCGCATCGGACATCTCACGCGGCGTGGGTCGGCGGGTGCGCGACGGCGCCCGCGGCAGCAAGCGGCGCCTCGCCGACGTCAACGACCAGGACTGCCGGATCACCACGGCGATCGGCCACCTGCCCTATTCGGCTGCCGACCCTGGGCTGGCCGCGCTGAGCCGCTCGGCCGACCACAGCAAGCTCTGGTTCGCGGTCGCCGCCACGCTGGCCGCCGGCACCCGGCACACCCGGCGCGGGGGCCTGCGCGGCGTCCTCGCCATCGCGGGCGCGAGCCTGCTCGCCAACGGCGTGCTCAAGCCCCTGGTCCCGCGCCGCCGCCCCGCGGCCGAGCTGCTGCCGACCTACCGCTCGCTGGACGACCCGCCGACCTCGTCGTCGTTCCCCTCCGGGCACGCCGCCTCGGCGGCCGCGTTCGCCACCGCCGTGGCGATGGAGAGCCCGAAGGCCGCGGCCTGGGTCGTGCCCCTGGCGGCCACCGTGGCGTACTCCCGCGTGCACGTCGGGGTGCACTGGACCAGCGACGTCGCCGCCGGCGTGGCCCTCGGCGCGGGCGCCGCGCTGGCCACCAAGCGCTGGCTGCCGGTGCGCGACATCGACGAGGCCGCCGCCCGTCCCGTCGCCGGTGCCCCGGCCCTGCCCGAGGGCGAGGGCCTCGTGCTGCTCGTGAACAGCCGCTCCGGGCGCGCGGGCGTCGACCCCTACGACGAGCTGATCACCGCGCTGCCCCGCGCGCGCGTCCTGCGCCTCGAGGACGGCGCCGACCTCGCCGAGACGCTCATCGACGCCGCCCGCGAGCCCGGGACGCGGGCGGTCGGCATCGCCGGCGGCGACGGCTCGGTGGCCGCGGCGGCCCGCGTCGCCGAGGACCTCGACCTGCCGCTCGCCCTGGTCCCGGCGGGGACGCTGAACCACTTCGGGCGCGACGTAGGGGTCTACGACACCCAGGAGGCCATCGACGCGACCGGCGCGGGCGAGGCCGTCGCCGTCGACCTCGGCGAGCTGCGGATCCACGCCGACATCGAGGGCCGCCAGGAGCCGCAGCGCGTCGTCTTCGTCAACACCTCGGCGTTCGGCGGCTACCCCGAGATGGTCCGGCTGCGCGAGAAGTGGCAGCAGCGCTGGTGGGGCAAGTGGCCCTCGGCGATCGCCGCCCTGCTCGTGACGCTCGCGCGCAGCCGGCCCATCCGGGTCCGCCTCAACGGGGTCGAGCGCTCGGTGTGGATGCTGTTCGTCGGCAACGGGCCCTACGTGCCGACCGGGATGGTGCCGTCGTACCGGCCCCGGCTCGACACCGGCGTGCTGGAGGTCCGCTACCTGCGCGCCGACCGGCCGCTGGCCCGTGCGCGGGCCTTCGTCGCCCTCGCCACCGGCGTGCTCGGGCACAACAGGATCTACCAGGAGAGCGCCATGCGATCGCTGGACATCGAGCTGCTCGACGGGCCGGTCGACGTCGCGGCCGACGGCGAGGTCGTGGGCCGCGGCCGGCGCCTGCGCTACCGGGTCGCCGACCACCCCGTGCCCATCTACCGCCGCGACGAGTCGCTGTGGCCGCAGCGGGCCACCGCCCGGTGACCGCGATCCCCCCGGAGCCCCGCTCCCCCGACGGCCCCCGCTGGATGAGCCGCCTCGACCGCACCGCCGACCGGGGCCTGCTCTGGGCCGTCGTGGCGGGCGGGCTGTTCGCCTCCGGGCGCGGGCCGCGCCGGCGCGCCGGCGTCCGCGGGGTGATGGCCGCGGCCGCCACCTCCGCGATCGCGCACGCGCTGGCCAAGCCCCTGCTGCCGCGCGCCCGCCCGTGGGGCCGGCGCTTCCCGTCGGCGCACGCCGCGTCCTCGTCGGCCTTCGTCACCGCGGCCGCCATGGAGTCGCCCGTCGTCGGCGCGGCGCTCGCGCCGGTCGCGGTCGGGGTGTCGGCGGCCCGCGTGTCCCTGGGCGAGCGGACCGTCGAGGACGTCCTCGCCGGTGCCGTCCTCGGGGTCGGGGTCGCGGTGCTGACGCGACGCTGGTGGCCGGTGGTGCGGCACGCTCCCGCCCGCGCCCGCCCCGCCGGGGACGCGCCCGCGCTGGGCGACGGCTCGGGGCTCGTCGTCGTCGCCAACAGCTCGGCCGGGACACCGGGCCCGCTCGAGACCCTCACCCAGATCGTCGCGCCCGTCATCGGGGTCCCGGACGAGCCGGAGGAGGAGCTCCCGCCCGCCCCGCCGTCGGAGATCCACGAGGTGCTCCCCCGTGCCCAGGTGCTCGTGCCCGAGCCGGGCATCGACTTCGTCGAGGAGGTCGAGGCCGCCCTCGACCGCCCGACCGCCGACGGCACCGCCCCGCGGGCGATCGGTGTGGCCGGCGGGGACGGTTCGGTGGCCTCGCTGGCCGGGCTCGCGCAGCGCCGTCGGGTGCCCCTGATGGTGCTGCCCGAGGGCACCCTCAACCACTTCGCCCGCGACGTCGGCATCGACGACACGCCCACCGCGCTCGCGGCGGCCCGCGACGGCCAGGCCGTGCTCGTGGACGTCGGCGTCGTCGACATGAGCTCCCCCGACGGGAGCGACCGCTCCGTCGCGTTCGTCAACACCGCGAGCCTCGGTGGCTACCCCGACATGGTCCGCCTGCGCGAGGACTGGGAGGAGCGCTGGGGCAAGTGGCCCGCCGCGGCGCTGGCGCTGGTGCGGGTGCTGGCGGAGGCGACGCCGCTGGTCGTCGAGCTCGACGGCAAGCGCCGCACGATCTGGCTGCTGTTCGTCGGCAACGGCGGCTACGAGCCGCGCGGGATGGCGCCGCTGTTCCGCCCGCGCCTCGACGCGCGCAAGCTCGACGTGCGCTACCTGCGCGCCGACGTGCCGTTCTCCCGCACCCGGTTCGTCGTCTCGGTCCTGGCCGGCACGCTGTCGCGCAGCCGCGTCTACGTCGCGCACTCGCGGACGCGGCTGTCGGTGCGTGTCGTCGGCCCGCCGATCGGCCTGGCCACCGACGGCGAGGTCCAGCCCGACGCCGACCGCTTCGTCTTCCGGATCGCGCCGGGCGCGATCCCGGTGTACCGGCCGCAGGACCGGTAGCCCGCAGCGACCACTCGGCGCCGCGAGGCTAGGCCGAGGGGTCGGCCCCGCCCGCGCCGGAGACCTCGTCGCCGGCGCCCGTGTCCTCGGCGGGCGCGTCGCCCGACCCGGCCTGCTCCGCCGTGGGCAGCAGGCCGGCCAGGGCGGCGCCGGCGATGCGCCGGAACGCGCGGCGGGGCCGGCGGCTGCGGTCGAGCACGGCCACCTCGAGCGCGTCGACGCCCAGGGTGCGGTCGTCGCTCGCGCTCGTGCTCCCCGACCCCGACGAGCTTCCGTTCGCGGACTGCAGGGCGTCGACGGCGATCCGCAGGGCGCCGGCCATGTCCAGGTCGGCGTCGTACGACGACCGCAGGGCCGCGCTGATCGGCTCGGTGGTGCCGCCCATGACCACGAAGCGCGGCTCGTCGGAGATCGAGCCGTCGTAGGTGATGCGGAACAGCTTGTCGCGCTCGGGGGTGTCGCCGACCTCCGCGACGCACAGCTCGACCTCGAAGGGCTTCTGCTGCTCGATGAAGCTCGCGCCGAGGATCTGCGCGTAGGCGTTGGCGAGCGAGCGCCCCGAGACGTCGCGGCGGTCGTAGGAGTAGCCGCGGACGTCGGCGAACCGGATGCCGGCGGTGCGCAGGTTCTCGAACTCGTTGTAGCGCCCGACCGCGGCGAACCCGAGCGCGTCGTAGATCTCCGAGACCTTGCGCAGCGAGTTCGAGCGGTTCTCCGCCACGAACAGCACGCCGCCCGCGAAGGTCAGCACGACGACGCTGCGGCCCCGCGCGATGCCCTTGCGCGCGAGGTCCGAGCGGTCGCGCATCAGCTGGTCGACCGACGCGTAGAACGGCATCGTCATGGCGGGGAGCGCTCCTGGTCTCTCGTCTGCTGGTGGGGCCGGTCGTCGGTCAGCCGCCGGGACGCTCGCGACGCCCGGCGATCACGGCGTCGGCGACCGCGCCGACCTCGTCGTCACCCAGCATCGTCGCGCCCTCGGCGTCGATCGTCACGACGACCGGGTTGATGCCGCGGATGGTGTCGGGGCCGCCGGTGGCGGTGTCGTCGTCGGCGGCGTCGTAGAGCGCCTCGAGGAGGGCGCGCACGACGTCGTCGCGCGAGCCGTCGGGGTCGTGGCGCTTCTTCAGCGACGACTTGGCGAACAGCGAGCCGGAGCCGACGCCCGCGTAGTGGGTCTCCTCGTTGCGGCTGCCGACGACGTCGAAGGAGACGATGCGCCCGGCGCGGGCCGGGTCGATGGCGTCGACGTCGAAGCCGACGAACAGCGGCACGAACGACAGGCCCTGCATGGCGGCGCCGAGATTGCCGCGCACCATGCCGGCGAGCTTGTTGGCCTTGCCGTCGAAGGTGAGCGGGACGCCCTCGATCTTCTCGTAGTGCTGCAGCTCGACGGTGAACAGCCGGACCGCCTCGACGGCCATCCCCGCGGTGCCCGCGATGCCGGCCGCCGACCAGTCGTCGGTGACGTAGACCTTCTGCATGTCGCGCGAGGAGATGAGGTTGCCCATCGTCGCGCGCCGGTCGCCGGCGACGGCGACGCCGCCGGCGAAGGTCGCGGCGACGATCGTGGTGCCGTGCGCGGCCGACACGCCGGCCTGTTCCGCGGTCACGGTGCGCGCCCCCGCCCCGGGCAGCAGATCGGGCCGGACCTCCCGCAGGAAGTCGACGAACGAGGCCGTCCCGGCGGAGAAGTAGGCCGGGGGCAGGGCCGACGAGGGCTCCATCGGTGGGGCGCTCCTGAGTCTGTGCTGGTCGGGGTGCGGTCGGGGTGCGGTCGGGGTGCGGTCGGGGATGGACACCGCCCCCGGGACCCGGGGAACCGGGCCACGGGGGCGGCGGGGTGTCTCTAGGCCGAACGGAGTACCTGACTCCGCCGAGAGGTTACTGGCCGCCCTTCTGGACGTACGCCCGGACGAAGTCCTCGGCGTTCTCCTCGAGCACGTCGTCGATCTCGTCGAGGATCGTGTCCACGTCCTCACCGAGCTTCTCGCGGCGCTCCTGGCCGGCAGCGGTGGTGTCCTCGCTGCCCTCGCCGTCGTCGCCCCCGCCCTGCCGCTGGGTCTGTTCCTGCGCCATGGCTAGCCTCCCGGGGTCCTTCGTCACAGCGGGGTACTGCGCCTTCGAACCCTACAGATCGCGGACGACATCTGCCCGGGAACTAGCCCCGCGTGAGCGCTTCGACCAGGGCCGTCGCGTCGGCCGAGTTGTCGATGAGCTCGCCGACGTGCTTGCGGGTGCCGCGCAGGGGCTCGAGGGTCGGGATGCGCACCAGGGACTCGCGGCCGAGGTCGAAGATGACCGAGTCCCACGACGCCGCGGCCACCTCGCCGGGGTAGCGCTCCAGGCACCGGCCGCGGAAGTAGGCGCGGGTGTCCTCCGGCGGGTGGGTGACCGCCGCGCGGACCTCGTCCTCGCTGACCAGGCGCTGGATGGAGCCGCGGGTCACGAGCCGGTTGTAGAGCCCTTTGGCCTGGCGCACGTCGGCGTACTGCAGGTCGATGAGGTGCAGCTTCGGCGAGTCCCAGGGCAGGTTGTCGCGCTGCTGGTAGCTCTGCAGCAGGTTGAGCTTCGCGACCCAGTCGAGCCGGTCGGCGCAGCGCAGCGGGTCGGTGCCGAGGTCGTCGAGCACCTGCTGCCAGACCTCGAGCACCTCGCGGGTCATCGGGTCGATCTCGCCGTCGCCCGCGGTCTCCTCGTGCTGCCAGGCCCGCTCGAGGTAGGTGCGCTGCAGGTCGAGCGCGGTCATCTTCCGGCCGTCGGAGAGGTCGACGAGGGTCTCGAGCGTCGGGTCGTGGCTGATGCGGTGCACCGAGCGCACGGGCTCGAGCAGGCGCAGGTCGTCGAACCGGACACCGGCCTCGATCATCGAGAGCACCAGCGCGGTGGTGCCGACCTTGAGGAACGTCGAGTACTCGGCGAGCGTCGCGTCGCCGATGATGACGTGCAGGCGCCGGTACTTGTCCGCGTCGGCGTGGGGCTCGTCGCGGGTGTTGATGATGCCGCGCTTGAGCGTGGTCTCCAGCCCGACCTCGACCTCGATGTAGTCCGCGCGCTGCGAGAGCTGGAAGCCCGGCTCGTCCCCCGACGGCCCGAGGCCCACCCGGCCAGCGCCGCAGACGACCTGGCGCGAGGCGAAGAACGGCGTGAGCCCGGTGATGATCGTCGGGAACGGGGTCTGGCGGGCGCAGAGGTAGTTCTCGTGGGAGCCGTAGCTCGCGCCCTTGTTGTCGATGTTGTTCTTGTAGAGCTGGATGCGCGGGGTGCCCGGGACGGTGGCGGCGCGCTCGGCGGCGTCCTCCATGACCCGCTCGCCCGCCTTGTCCCAGATCACCGCGTCGCGCGGGGTGGTGACCTCGGGTGCGGAGAACTCGGGGTGCGCGTGGTCGACGTAGAGGCGCGCCCCGTTGGTGAGGATGACGTTGGCGGCGCCGAGGTCGTCGAGGTCGCCCGCGTCGGGCGGCGGGCCCGCGCTCGGGCCCAGGTCGAAGCCGCGGGCGTCGCGCAGCGGCGACTCGACCTCGTAGTCCCAGCGGGCGCGCCGGGCGCGCGGGACGTCGGCGGCCGCGGCGTAGGCCAGCACGATCTGGGTCGAGGTGATGACCGGGTTCGCGGCCGGGTCGCCGGGGACGGAGATGCCGTACTCGATCTCGGTGCCCATGATGCGGCTCGCGGTCATGCCCCGACCCTAATTGCGCCGGCCGTCCTCGGCCCCCTCCGGGCCGAGGGGTGCCTGCGTGCCGCGCCACAGGAGGGTGAACGCCACCGCGCCCAGCAGGACCGCGCCGGCCATCGTGGCCGCCATCGGCACGGCCGAGCGGCTCCCGGCGAGCCCGACGAGCGGGGCGGTGCCCGCGCCGACGAGGAACTGGGCGGTCCCCAGCAGCGCCGAGGCGCTCCCGGCGTGCTCGGGGTGGTCGGCGAGGGCGAGCGTCGTCGCGCACGGCAGCACGAAGCCCACCCCGATGACGGTGAGCACGAGCCCGGCCAGCAGCCCGGCGAGGCCCGTGTCGAGCAGCGTCGAGGCCAGCAGCCCGCCGGTGCCCACGAGCGCGACCCCGAGCCCGACCACCATCAGGCGCTCCGGGCGCACCCGTCCCGAGCCCGCCAGACGCCCCGCGACCTGCACCGACGTCACGATGGCCACCGAGTTGACCGCGAACACCCCGGAGAAGGCCTGCGGCGAGAGGCCGTAGAGGTCCTGCAGCACGAACGTCGACCCGGAGATGTAGGCGAACATCGCCGAGAACGTCAGCCCGGCGGTCAGGACGCACGCCACGACCCGCCGGTCGCCCAGCAGCACCCGGAACGACGCGAGGGTGGCCGCGGCGCTGCCCACGCGCCGGCGCGAGCGCGGCAGCGACTCGCGCACCAGCCCGAGCACGGCGAGCCCGGTGAGCGCCCCGTAGACCGCGAGGACGACGAACACCCCGCGCCAGCTCGTCACGCGCAGCAGCTGCCCTCCGAGCACCGGCGCGACGATCGGGGCCACGCCGGACACGAGCATCAGCGTCGCGAAGGCCCGCGCCGAGCTCGTGGCGTCGCTGGTGTCGCGCACCACGGCCCGGGCGACGACGATCCCGACCGCGCCGAGCAGCCCCTGGGCCAGGCGCAGGGCGACGAGCACCTCGATGCTCGGCGCCACGGCGCACAGGACCGACGCGACCGCGAACCCGGTGGCCCCGAGCAGCATCGGGCGGCGCCGGCCCAGGACGTCCGACAGCGGCCCGGCCACCAGCTGGCCGAGCGCGAGGCCGATGAGGCACGCGGTCAGCGAGAGCTGGGTGACCGAGGGCGAGGTGGCGAGGTCGGCGGCCAGCGCCGGCAGGGCGGGGAGGTAGGTGTCCAGCGACAGCGGCGCGGCGGCGGTCAGCGCGCCGAGGACGACGAGACGCGCGCGGTGCGAGCCGCGCCCCGTCACTCGCTCGCTGCGTCCTCCGGCTCGTCCTCCGCGCTCAGCCATCGCATCAGATGGTCGTGCACGTCCGGGTCGTTCAGCAGGTGGAAGTGGTGTGACGACGTCAACGGTTCGACGTCGGTGACCGAGCCGCCCGCCGAGTCGACGGGCACGAGCAGGTCGCCCAGGGCGTTGGCCAGCGGCGACCGCGCCGAGCTGGTGACACAGGCGGCCACCGCGTGGTGCGACGCGTGCGCGAGCAGCGGGACCTCGGTGTCGGACACCCCGGCGACGAGGTCGCGGATGCCGGCCGAGCGGCGGTCGAGGAACTCGCCCCACGTGCCCACCCCACGGTCGAGCTTCGCTTCGCTCCGTCTCCAGGAGTTCGACCAGCGCGAGAGCTGCGAGGCCAGCTGGTCGACGCGGTGGGCCAGCGGCGCCCCGCGGTGGGGCGAGCCGAGGTAGACCATCCGCCGCACGGCACCGACCCACGGCTGCCCGGTCTGGACCGCGTGGTGGCAGGCGTGGCGCAGCACGAGCCCGCCCATGGAGTGCCCGACGAGGTCGAGGCGGCGCACCGGCTCGGGCCAGCGCGCGAACAGGTCGGTGAGCAGCAGCGACAGCGCGGTGCCGTTGTCGGCGAGGCGCAGCCCGCTGTTGTAGCGCAGCAGCAGCGGCGTCGCGCCGGTCGCCGACGCGAGGCGCTCGGCGTAGCCCTCCCCCGCGCTGGCCTCGCCGTAGAGGCGCCAGGCGTGCTCGGTCTCCCCCAGCCCGTGCACGAACAGCACGAGCCGGGAGAGGTCGCGCTCGGGGTGGTCGGCGACGACCGCGCGCAGGGCCTCGGGGTCGGCGGGCAGCTCGCCGTGCTCGTCCTCCAGCGTGGACGTGTAGAGCGCCATCGGGACGGCGAGGTCGTTGTCGAGGGCCACCATGTGGTCGCCGACGAGCCCGTTGACCGCACCGGTGAGCACCGCGCCGGTGGGCGTGCCCGTGATCGGGCGCCACTCGCCGGGACGGGCGAGCGCGGCCGCCGCCCCGATCCCCCGGCCCGCGAGCCCCGAGATGCCGCGCACCGCGGCGTAGACGCCCGTGGTGATGCCGTCGTGCACCACCTGCACCGGCCGCGACGCGGGACCGAGGCCGACGCGGCGCAGCGCCCCGAACACGGTGCCGGCGACCGCCTCGTGGGTGCCCTGGACCGGGCGGGACACGATGTCGACGGCCTCGGACGCGACACCGGCCGCCCCGCGGACCTCGTTGCGGTCCGGGCGGGACGGCCGGCGTGCGCTGTCGCTCATGACAACACGGTACCTGTGGTACCTGGTGTCAGAGGTACTGACCGGTGTTCGACGCGGTGTCGATCTCCTTGCCCTGCGTCGCACCCTTGCCGGTGACGAGCGTGCGGATGTAGACGATCCGCTCGCCCTTCTTGCCCGAGATCCGGGCCCAGTCGTCCGGGTTGGTGGTGTTGGGCAGGTCCTCCGACTCGGCGAACTCGTCGACCACGGCGTCCAGCAGGTGCTGGACCCGCAGACCCGGCTGGGAGCTCTCCAGCTGGGACTTGATGGCCGACTTCTTCGCCCGCCCGACGATGTTCTCGATGACCGCACCGGAGTTGAAGTCCTTGAAGTACAGGACCTCCTTGTCCCCGTTGGCGTAGGTGACCTCGAGGAACCGGTTGTCGTCGGTCTCGGCGTACATCCGCTCGACGACCCGCTCGATCATGCCGTCGAGGCAGGCCGCGCGGTTGCCGCCGAACTCGGAGATGTCGTCCTCGTGCAGCGGCAGGCCGTCGATCAGGTACTTCGAGAAGATGTCCTGCGCCGCCTCGGCGTCCGGGCGCTCGATCTTGATCTTCACGTCGAGCCGGCCCGGCCGCAGGATCGCGGGGTCGATCATGTCCTCGCGGTTCGAGGCGCCGATGACGATGACGTTCTCGAGCCCCTCGACACCGTCGATCTCGGACAGGAGCTGGGGCACGATCGTCGTCTCGACGTCGCTGGACACGCCGGACCCGCGGGTACGGAAGATCGAGTCCATCTCGTCGAAGAACACGATCACCGGGGTGCCCTCGGACGCCTTCTCGCGCGCCCGCTGGAAGATCATCCGGATGTGCCGCTCGGTCTCGCCGACGAACTTGTTGAGCAGCTCCGGGCCCTTGATGTTGAGGAAGTGCGCCTTGACGTCGCGGCTGTCCTCGCCGCGGGTCTCGGCGACCTTCTTCGCCAGCGAGTTGGCCACCGCCTTCGCGATGAGCGTCTTGCCGCAGCCGGGCGGGCCGTAGAGCAGCACGCCCTTGGGCGGGCGCAGCTGGTAGGTCCGGAACAGGTCGGCGTGCAGGAAGGGCAGCTCGACCGCGTCGCGGATGGAGTCGATCTGGCGCGAGAGCCCGCCGATGTCGGTGTAGGCGACGTCGGGAACCTCCTCGAGGACGAGCTCCTCGACCTCGGCCTTGGGCACCTTCTCGTAGGCGTAGCCCACACGGGTGTCGACCATCAGGGAGTCGCCGGGCTTGAGCTCCGGCGCGTCGCCGATCAGCAGCGAGTCGGCGAGGTGGATCACCCGCTCCTCGTCGGCGTTGCCGATGATGAGGGCGCGGTTGCGCGTGCCGTCCTCGTCGGTGAGGACCTCGCGCAGGGCCACGACCTCGCCCACGCGCTCGTAGGTGCCGGCCTCGACGACGGTGAGCGCCTCGTTGAGCCGCAGGGTCTGGCCCCGGGTCAGCTCGGCGACCTCGACCGCCGGCGACACGGCCACCCGCATGCGGCGCCCGGAGGTGAAGACGTCGACCGTGGAGTCCTCGAACGACTCGAGGAACACGCCGTAGCTCGACGGCGGCTGCGCGAGCCGGTCGACCTCCTCGCGCAGCGCCACGAGCTGCGCCCGGGCCTCCTTGAGCGTCTCGGTGAGCTTGTCGTTCCGCTCGGTCAGCTGCGAGACGCGCTGCTGCGCCTCGCCCAGACGCTGTTCGAGGATGCGCGCGTGCCGAGGGGATTCGGTCAACTTGCGACGCAACAGCGCGACCTCGTCCTCGAGGAAGCGCACCTGTGCTGCCATGTCCGCCGAGCCGCGGTCGTGTCGCTCGCCGCGGTCCCGACCGCTGTCTGCCCTGTCGGATCGGCCCCTGGGGTCGTCGTCATTCGTCACGGCGCCCTCCTCCGCTACTCCGTGCCGCAAACCGTACCCGCGAATCGAGGTGTCCGTGGAGTAGCGTGCCGGTGACGGACTTCTCACGCAGGCCCCTTGCGTGGGGTCACCGAGGGTGATTCCTCCAGCACCGAGCACCACCGGGTGCTCACGCTGGGTCAGCCCCGGCTGGGCCTACGCTGCACGCGCGGCGGTGTGACGCCGTCGGCCAGGCGCCGAGCGGTCAGCAGGAACGCGGTGTGGGCGATCATGCGGTGCTCCGGGCGCACCGCGAGCCCGACCGCGTGCCAGGGGCGGACCATGGTCTCCCACGCCTCCGGCTCGGTCCAGCAGGCCTGCTCGCGCAGCGCCTCGGTGAGCGTGGAGAGCTGCGTCGTCGTCGCCACGTACCCGACGAGCACGCCGCCCGGGACCAGCGTGTCGCGCACGACGGGCAACACCTCCCACGGCGCGAGCATGTCGAGCACGACACGGTCGGCGGTCTCGCCCGTGTCGTGCTCGGCGAGGTCGCCGACCCGCAGGTCCCAGTTGTCCGGGCGCTCCCCGTAGAAGCGCTCGACGTTGGTGACGGCGTGCTCGGCGTGGTCGGCGCGGATCTCGTAGGAGCGCACGTGGCCCGTCGGCCCCACGGCGCGCAGCAGGCTGCACGTCAGCGCGCCCGAGCCGGCGCCGGCCTCGAGCACCCGCGCGCCCGGGAACACGTCGCCCCACATGACGATCTGCGCGGCGTCCTTCGGGTAGATCACCTGCGCACCGCGCGGCATCGCCAGCACGTAGTCGGGCAGCAGGGGGCGCAGCGCGAGGTAGGGGGTGTTCGCGGCGGAGTGCACGACGCTGCCCTCGGGGGCGCCGATGAGCTTGTCGTGGTCGATCGCCCCGCGGTGCGTGTGGTAGCTCTGCCCGCGCTCGAGCACCAGGCTGAAGTGCCGGCCCTTCGGGTCGGTGAGCTGCACCCGGTCGCCGGGCCGGAACGGGCCGCTGCGCACCGGCCCGCGCTCCTCGTCCAGTTCCTCGCTGTGCACGGCGGACCACCCTAGGGACCGGCGTCGAGGACAGGAGCTGTCGGGGCGCTGATCTAGCCTCACGGACATGAGCACGGAGGTCGGCGGGGCGGTCGAGGCCCCGCGGGCGCCCGCCCTCTCGCCGTCGCGGGCCGTCGACTTCCGGCGCTGCGCGCTGCTCTACCGCTTCCGCGCGGTCGACCGGCTGCCCGAGACGCCCTCGCCGGGCGCGCTGCGGGGCACGGTGGTGCACGCCGTGCTCGAGCGGCTGCACGCCCTCGAGCCCGGGGCGCGCCGGCCGGAGGCGGCGCGGGCCCTGGCCCGGGGCGTCCTCGACGAGCTCGCGCCCGACGAGCGCGCGCTGCTCGGCGAGGAGCCCGGGGTCGACGAGCTGCTCGCCCGCTACTTCGCGCTCGAGGACCCGCGCACCGTGGTGTCGGAGGCCCGCGAGCTGCGGATCGAGGCGGAACTGGAGGACGGCACTCCCCTGCGCGGCCACCTCGACCGCCTCGACACCACGCCGAACGGGCTCACCGTCGTCGACTACAAGAGCGGGCGCTCGCCCTCCCTGCGCGCCGAGGGGCCGATGATGTTCGGGGTCCGCTTCTACGCGCTCCTGCTGGCGCGCTCCCGGGGCGTGGTCCCGACGCTGCGGCTGCTGCACCTCGCCGACACCACGAGCCTCACGCTGCGCCCCCGCGCCGACGAGCTCGAGCGGTTCGCGGGCGTGCTCCGCGCCGTGTGGGCCGCGATCCGCCGCGCCGCCCCGACCGGCGACTTCCGCCCGGACCCCGGCCCCGGCTGCGCCTTCTGCGCGTTCAAGCCGCTCTGCCCCGCATGGGACGGCACGCCCCCGGCCTACCCCGGGTGGCCGGGCGACACCGTGACCCCGCTCCCCCGGCCGCGGGCGGGCGAGCCCGGGTGAGGCGTCGGGGACGGGACCGCGCCGCTCTCCAGAACGATGTCTCGGGAGTGTCACGAGTGTCGGTGGCATCGGAGGTCCGACCGGAGGGACGCGGCTCGTGCGGTTTACTGCCGGCCGCGGGACAACACTCGTGACAAGTCTCGAGAGATCGACATGGCGAGCGACCAGCGGTCGTTGTGCCTGCGTCGCGACCACCACGCCCGCGACGGTGATCGCCGCGATCAGCACCGCCAGGAGGATGTGGATCCTCGAACCCGGCCCCGTCATCGACCACGAGACCAGCCGTGGACACCTCGGCCGATCGGCCTACCCCACCCCGCACCAGGAGAGGCATGACCACGACCGTCACCGAGCCGTTCTTCCGCCCGCTCTCCGCGGACGGCGCCGACGGCCTGCGGGTCCTCGCGACCGGCTCGACCGCCGGCCCGTGGTTCCCCGACGCCCAGCACATGGGTCCGCCGAGCGCGCTGCTGGTGCGGGCGCTGGAGCGGTGCGCGCCGCGCGAGGAGGTGCTGCTCTCGCGGGTCACCGTCGAGGTGCTGGGGCGGGTGCCGATGGGCGAGCTGACCGTGCGCGCGTGGGTCGAGCGGCCCGGGCGGACGATCGAGCTGGTGGTCGCGGAGCTCGCCGCGGCGGGCCGGACGGTGGCCCGGGCCACGGGCTGGCGCCTCGCCGTCACCGACACGAGCGCCGCGGCCACCGACGCGGGCCCGGCGATGCCGGGACCCGAGCAGGGCGCCGTCATCCCCACGCCGGCGGGCTGGCTGCCCGGCTACCTCGACGCGGTGGACTGGCGGTGGCTCTCCGGGCACCTCGGCCGGTCCGGACCGGGACGGGCGTGGGGACGCCTGCGGGTGCCGGTGGTGGAGGGCGAGGAGCCGACGCCGTGGCAGTGCCTTGCGGCGGTCGCCGACTCCACCAACGGCGTCGCGGCCCGCCTGGACCTCAACGACTGGCTGTTCGTCAACACCGACCTGAGCCTGCACCTGCACCGCGCCCCCCGGGGGGCGTGGATCGGGCTCGATGCCGACAGCGTCATCGGCCCCGAGGGTCTGGGCACCGCGTTCTCGGTGCTCCACGACGAGCACGGGCCGGTCGGCCGGGCCGCGCAGGCCCTGACGGTGCGACCCCGCTGACGTCCCGGCTGAGGCTCAGTGCCCGTTCGCCGAGCCGATGGCGCGGCAGGACTGCAGCGACGAGGTGACGATGCCGGTGGCACCCAGCTCGGCGAGCTCGTCCATGGTGTCGTTGACCCGCTTGCGCTCGACCATCGAGCGGACGGCGACGAACTTCTCGTTCGACAGCGGCGCGACGGTCGGCGACTCGATGCCCGGCGTCAGCTCGACGGCGCGGTCGAGCAGGCCGACGGGGCAGTCGTAGTCGAGCATCACGTAGCGGCGGGCGTAGACGACGCCGCGCAGGCGCTCGACGAAGCGGGACTTCTCGCGCTGGGTGTCGGGGGCGTCCGGCGCCTGGTCGAACTTGGCGTTGCGGTCGATGATCACCGCCTGCGACTCGGTGATCGGGTCGCCCAGGGTCACCAGGCCGTGCTGGGCGAGGGTGCGCCCGGAGCTGACGACGTCGGCGATGGCGTCGGCCACCCCGAGCTCGATCGAGATCTCGACCGCCCCGTCCAGGCGGATGACGTCCTTCGCCGCGATGCGCTGCTGCGCGAGGTTCGCCCGCACGAGCCGGGGGTACGAGGTCGCGATCCGCTTGCCCGCCAGGTCCTGGATGCTCCACTCGTTGCGCAGGGGCGCGGCGTAGCGGAACTTCGAGTGCCCGAACCCGAGCTGGAGCAGCTGGTTGACCGAGGCGCTGGACTCCTCGGTGAGGTCGTGCCCGGTGATCCCGAGGTGCAGCTGGCCCTCGGAGACGTAGGTCGCGATGTCCTTCGGGCGGAGGTAGAAGAACGTGACCGCGTTGGCCTCGTCCTGCAGGCTCAGGTCGCGGCTGTCCGTCCGTTGCCGGTAGCCGGCGTCGCGCAGCATCGTCGACGCCTCCTCGGCCAGGGATCCCTTGTTGGGAACGGCGACGCGGAGCATGGGTCCTTCTCCTCCTGACACCCGCGGGTGTCGACTACAGGTGCTTGTAGACCTCGTCGAGGGACAGGCCGCGCCCGAGCATGATGACCTGGACGCGGTAGAGCAGCTGGGAGATCTCCTCGGCCAGCTTGTCGTCGGTCTCGTACTCGGCCGCGATCCACACCTCGCCGGCCTCCTCGAGCACCTTCTTGCCCTGGGCGTGGACCCCGGCATCCAGAGCAGCCACGGTCCCCGACCCCTCGGGCCGGTCCCGGGCCTTGACGGTCAGCTCGTCGAAGAGCTCGTCGAACGTCTTCACGTCGAGCAATCGTCGCACGGACCCGAAACCGGTCGCACACCACGGGCTGACCCCACTCTCCCCGGTCCCCACGCCCGTCACGGTCCCGGTGCGCCCTCCGGGCTCCGGGGGGCGCCGAACGGACGGTCGGGCGGGCGGACACGCCCGCGAGTGGGTCCCGCATCCCCCGTTCGCGCGGGGACGCCACGCGCTCAGTGCACGTCGGCCCGCGTCCGGTGGTCGCGCCGCCCGGACGCGTGGTCCCGGACGGCCGCGTTCAGCTCGTCCACGCCCAGCCCGACGAGGCTCCCGCGCAGCACACGGCGCTCCCCCGGCGCCACGGCCACCTCGGAGGGCACGACGAGGACGGTGGCGCCGGCCGCGACGGCCGAGCGGGTCCCGGTCGGCGAGTCCTCGACCGCCACGCACGCCGCGACGTCGACGCCGAGGAGCTCCGCGGCCCGCCGGTAGGGCGCCGGGTCGGGCTTGGTCGCCGGCACCTCGTCCCCGCACACGGTGACGTCGAAGAACCCGCGCCCGATGGTGTCGAGCGCGACGTCGGTCAGCTCCCGGTAGGTGCTGGTGACGAGTGCCGTCGCCAGCCCCGCGTCCCGGACCGTCGCCAGCGCCTCCCGGGCGCCGGGGCGCCACGGGAGGTCGTGCGCGAACAGGACCTTGGTCCGCTCGAGCAGCCAGCGCCCGTCCGCGTGCACCGCGGCGTCGTCGTCGGGGTCGAGGCCGGCCTCGGCGCGCACCGCCGCCACCGAGCGCCGCAGCGACGAGCCCACGAGGTCCTCGCGGCTCGCCGCCGAGAGCGTGCCGCCGAGGTGCGCGGCGAGGTCGGCCAGGGACACGTCCCAGAGCCGCTCGGAGTCGACCAGCGTGCCGTCCATGTCCCACAGGACGGCCTGCAACTCCACACGAGCTCCTCTACGTGATCAGCTGGACGCGGCGCCGCACGCCGGGTCGGACCGGCGTGCCGCGAGGCTAGGCATTGAAGTACTTGGCCTCCGGGTGGTGCACGACGAGCGCGTCCGTGGACTGCTCGGGGTGCAGCTGGTCCTCCTCGGAGAGCTCGACGCCGATGCGGCTCGGGTCGAGCAGGTCCACGATCTTGGCGCGGTCCTCGACGTCCGGGCAGGCGCCGTAGCCCAGCGAGAAGCGGGCGCCGCGGTAGCCGAGCTTGAAGTACTCGTGGACGTCCGCCGGGTCCTGGTCGGCCATCGTGGAGCCGTCGGCGAAGGTCAGCTCCTCGCGCACGCGGCGGTGCCAGTACTCGGCGAGCGCCTCGGTGAGCTGCACGCCGAGGCCGTGGACCTCGAGGTAGTCGCGGTAGGAGTTGTCCGCGAACAACTTGTTGGCGAAGTCGGCGATGGGCTGGCCCATCGTCACGAGGTTCATCGGCATGACGTCGACGCCGCCGAGCTCGCGGGCCTCGTCGCGGGTGCGGAAGAAGTCGGCGAGGCACAGGCGCCGGTCGCGCTTCTGGCGCGGGAACGCGAAGCGGTGCAGCTCGCCGGCGTCCGGCTTGGCCTCGTCGAGGACCACGACCTCCTGGCCCTCGGAGATCACCGGGAAGTAGCCGGTGACGAGCGCGGCGTGGCTGGTGATGCCCTCGGACTGCAGCCGGTCGAGCCAGTAGCGCAGGCGCGGGCGGCCCTCGGTCTCGACGAGCTCGTCGTACGACGGGCCCTCGTCGCCCTTCTGGCCGCGCAGTCCCCACTGCCCGAAGAACGTGGCGCGCTCGTCGAGCAGCGCCGCGAAGTCCTGCAGGCGCAGGCCGCGCACGACGCGGGTGCCCCAGAACGGCGGCGTCGGGACCTCGATGCGCCGCGCGACGTCGGAGATCGCGGTCGGGTCGAACGCCGGGTTCTCCTCGCCGGCCTCGGCCTCGCGCTTGGCCTTGATGCGCTCGGAACGCTCGCGGCGCTCCTTGCGCTCGGCCATCTTCTCCTTCTCCTCGTCCGACGGGCCCTCGCCCGTCATGACCGAGTCCATGAGCCGCAGGCCCTCGAAGGCGTCCTTCGCGTACCGGACGTCGCCCTGGTAGATCTCGCCGAGGTCGTTCTCGACGTAGGAGCGGGTGAGCGCCGCACCGCCGAGGAGCACCGGGTACTGCTCGGCGACCCCGCGGTCGTTCATCTCCTGCAGGTTGTCCTTCATGACCACGGTGGACTTCACCAGCAGCCCGGACATCCCGATGGCGTCGACCTTGTTCTCGTCCGCGGCCTCGAGGATGGCGTTGATCGGCTGCTTGATGCCGATGTTCACCACGTCGTAGCCGTTGTTGGACAGGATGATGTCGACGAGGTTCTTGCCGATGTCGTGGACGTCGCCCTTGACCGTCGCCAGCAGGATCTTGCCCTTGCCGGAGTTGTCGGTCGCCTCCATGTGCGGTTCGAGGTGGGCCACCGCGGCCTTCATGACCTCGGCCGACGCGAGCACGAACGGCAGCTGCATCTTGCCGGCGCCGAAGAGTTCACCGACGACCTTCATGCCACCGAGCAGGTCGGTGTTGATGATCTCGAGCGGGTCCTTCTCCTGCATGCCGGCGTCGAGGTCGGCCTCGAGGCCGTTGCGGTCGCCGTCGATGATCCGCTGCGCGAGGCGCTCGAAGAGCGGCATCGCGGCCAGCTTCTCGGCCCGCTCGTCCTTCGCCGACTGCGCCGACACGCCCTCGAAGAGGTTCATGAAGTGCTGCAGCGGGTCGTGCTTCTCGCGCCGGTTGTAGACGAGGTCGAGCGCGGCCTCGCGCTGCTCGTCGTCGATCTGCGAGAACGGCAGGATCTTCGAGGCGTTGAGGATCGCGGTGTCGAGACCGGCGTCGACGCACTCGTTGAGGAAGACCGAGTTCAGGACCTGGCGGGCGGCCGGGTTGAGACCGAACGAGATGTTCGACAGCCCCAGCGTCGTCTGGACCTGCGGGTACTTCTCCTTGAGCTGCTTGATCGCCTCGATCGTCTCGATGCCGTCGCGGCGGACCTCCTCCTGGCCGGTGGAGATCGGGAAGGTCAGGCAGTCGATGATGATGTCCTCGACCCGCATGCCCCAGTTCTCGGTGAGGTCCTCGATGAGGCGGAAGGCCACGCGGGTCTTCCACTCCGCGGTGCGGGCCTGGCCCTCCTCGTCGATGCAGAGGCCGACGACGGCGGCGCCGTGCTCGCGCACCAGACGCATGATCTTCTGGAACCGCGAGTCCGGCCCGTCGCCGTCCTCGTAGTTCACCGAGTTGATCGCCGAGCGCCCGCCGAGCTGCTCCAGCCCGGCCTCGAGCACCTCGGGCTCGGTGGAGTCCAGCACCACCGGCAGCGTCGAGGCCGTCGACACGTCGTGGGCGAGGCGGTCCATGTCGGCGACGCCGTCGCGCCCGACGTAGTCGATGCAGAGGTCCATCCAGTGCGCGCCCTCGCGGATCTGCGCCTTGGCGATCTCCACGCACTTCTCGTAGTCGTCCTCGACCATCGACTCGCGGAACGCCTTCGAGCCGTTGGCGTTGGAGCGCTCACCGATCATGAGCAGGCCCGTGTCCTGGCGGAACGGCACCGAGTGGTACATCGAGGAGATGCCCGGCTCGGGCTGCGGGTCGCGCTCGGTGGGCGTGAGGTCCCGGCACTTCTCGGCGAGCGCGCGGACGTGGTCGTTCGTCGTGCCGCAGCAGCCGCCGACGAGCTGGAGCCCGTAGTCGGTGATGAACGAGGCGCAGTAGTCGGCCAGCTCGTCCGGGGTCAGCGGGTACTCGGGCCCGTTCGGGCCGAGCTCGGGCAGGCCGGCGTTGGGCATCACGCTGACCGGGATGCGGCTCTGGCGGCTCAGGGCGCGCAGGTGCTCGCTCATCTCGGCCGGGCCGGTGGCGCAGTTCAGGCCGATGCCGTCGATGCCCAGGGGCTCGAGCGCCGTGAGCGCCGCCGTGATCTCGGAGCCGACCAGCATCGTGCCGGTGAGCTCGACGGTGACGTGGCAGATGACCGGCACGCGCTTGCCGTACTGGTCCATGGCGCGGTACGCGCCGAGGATTGCGGCCTTCGACTGCAGGAGGTCCTGGCAGGTCTCGACGAGGATCGCGTCGGCGCCGCCCTCGAGCTGGCCGAGCACCGACTCGATGTAGGCGTCGCGCAGCTGGGCGTACGGAGCGTGCCCGAGGGTGGGCAGCTTCGTCCCGGGGCCGTTGGAGCCGAACACGAACCGGGGGCGCTCGGGGGTGGCGTACTCGTCGGCGGCCTGGCGCGCGATCTTCGTGCCCTCGAGGGCGAGCTCGCGGATGCGGTCCGGGATGTCGTACTCGTTGAGGTTCGGCCAGTTGGTGCCGAACGTGTTCGTCTCGATGACGTCGGCGCCGGCCTCGAGGTGGCCCTGGTGCACGGCCAGCACGGCGTCGGGGCGCGAGACGTTGAGGATCTCGTTGCAGCCCTCGAGCTGCTCGAAGTCGTCGAGCGAGAGGTCCTGGTCCTGCAGCGCGGTCCCCATGGCACCATCGCCGATGAGGACCCGGGAGTGCAGAGCGGACAGGAATGCAGACTCACTCGAAGTAGTCATCGAACGATCGTAACGTGATCGAGGAGCAGTGCCAGGCGCACTGCGAGCCTCGTCACGGGACGTAGGCTGTCCGCGTGTCCGTGCCCGACGACCGCCCCGACGACCCCGTCCCCTCCCCGGAAGACGCCCCGGACGACACCCCGGACGACACCGCGGACGCCGCCGCTCCCGTCATGCTCGCGGCCTTCGAGGGCTGGAACGACGCCGGTGACGCGGCCAGTACGGCGGTCGAGCACCTCTCGCTGCACTGGGACGCCACCGAGCTCTCCGCCATCGATCCCGACGAGTACTACGACTTCCAGGTCTCGCGCCCCACGATGCGCCTGGTCGACGGCGTCAGCCGCGCGATCGACTGGCCCACCACCCGCCTGACCCGCTGCCGCCCGCCCGGCTCCGCCCAGGACCTCGTCCTCGTGCGCGGGATCGAGCCGAACATGCGCTGGCGCGCGTTCTGCGCCGAGATCATCGAGCACGCCCGCGAGCTGGGCGTGGGCACGGTGATCACGCTGGGCGCGCTGCTCGCCGACACGCCCCACACCCGCCCGGTGCCCGTCACCGGCACCTCGTTCGACAAGGCGTCCGCGGCCCGCTACCGGCTGCAGCGCTCGCGCTACCAGGGCCCCACCGGCATCGTCGGGGTCCTCCAGGACGCCTGCGTGCAGGCCGGCATCCCCGCGATCTCCTTCTGGGCCGCGGTGCCGCACTACGTCTCCCAGCCGCCCGCCCCGAAGGCCACGATCGCGCTGCTGCAGCGCGTCGAGGAGGTCCTCGACGTGGAGGTGCCCCTCGGCGGCCTGCCCGAGCAGGCCGAGAAGTGGGAGCGCACGGTCTCGGAGATGGCCGACGAGGACGACGAGGTGCGCGAGTACGTCAAGGCCCTCGAGGAGGCCGGCGACGCCGAGACCGACCTCGAGGAGGCCTCCGGCGAGGAGATCGCCGCCGACTTCGAGCGCTACCTGCGCCGCCGCGGCCCCGGCGGCGGCCCCGGCGGCACCGCCGGCGGCCCGCCCGGGCCCGGCAAGGGTCCCTGGGAGCGGTGAGCGCGCCCCCGTCCACGCAGTCCCCGTCCCGCCTCGCCCGTCTCCGGATCGGGGCGCTCTACGCGGGCGCGTTCCTCGGGCCGTTCGGCGGCGGCATCACCGCCTCGATGCTGCCCGAGCTCGGCGCCGACCTCGGGCTCTCCCCGTCGGCGGCGTCGGCCTCGCTGACCGCCTACCTGCTCCCGTTCGCGCTGCTCATGCTCGTGTCCGGGACGCTCGGGCAGCGCTGGGGCGCCGCGCGCACCGTGCGGTGGGCCTACGTGGCGTACGTGGTGTTCTCGCTGCTCGGAGCGGTCGCGGGCACCGGGTGGCTCTTCCTGTGCGCGCGGGCGTTGCAGGGCGCGGCCAACGCGTTCACGACGCCGCTGCTGCTCGCCTCGCTGGCCGCCGCCACCCCGCCGGAGCGCCTCGGCCGCTCGCTCGGGGTGATGGGCTCGCTGCAGGCGGCCGGGATGACCTTCGCGCCGCTGGTGGGCGGGCTGGCCGCCAGCGTCGACTGGCGCGCGGCGTTCGTGGGCGTCGCCGTGGTGGCCGCCCTGCTCGCGGTGGCCGGGCTGCCCGCGGACCCGCCGGCCGGACGGGCGGGCGACGGCGCCGGGCGGCCCCGCCTGCGCGACGCCTGGCGGCCCGCGGTGCTGCGCCTCGCGCTCGTCGCGGGGCTCGCGTGGGCCGCGCTGGGCGGGCTGTCGTTCCTCGTGGCCCTGCGCGTCGAGGACGCCTTCACCGTCGGCGCGGCACTGCGCGGCGCCCTGCTCACGGGCTTCGGGGTCTGCGGGCTGCTCACCGCGCGAGTCATCGGGTCCGGGGTCGACCGCTTCGGGCCCGGCGTGACGGTCCGGGTCGGCGCGATCGCCGGCGCGCTGCTCGTCGGCGCGGTCGGGGTGCTGCCCTCGGTGATCGCCATCGGCGCGGCCTGGGCGCTCGCCGGCGCCGCCGCGCAGCTCGTGCTCGTCGGCGTCAACACCCTCGTCCTGCGCGGCACCACGGCGGGCGGGGTCTCGGTGGTCCAGGCCGGGCGCTTCCTGGGTGCGTCCGCCGCGCCGGCGGTGTTCCTCGCGCCCTACCACCTCTCCCCCGTCGCCGGGTTCGGTCTCGCCGCCGTGGTGCTCCTCGCGGCGGGGCTGCTGGCGCCGCGCGGGGTGAGCAGCGGGGTCAGGGGGTGACGAGCCGGCGGGCCGCGGGCAGCGCGAGCACCGCGGCGACCACCGCCGAGGCGATCGCCAGCCCGGCGAGCGGGCCGGTGAGGTCGCCGTCGCCGGCGAGGGCGGAGAGCAGGAAGGGCACGCCGAAGCCCAGGTAGGCGCAGGCGTAGAACGTGCCGGTGAGCGCCCCGCGCTCGCTGGGCAGGGCGAGCCCGGCGACGATCGTCAGCCCCGAGGCGAGGCAGAGCCCGTAGCCGGCGCCGAGCAGCAGTGCGGCGGGCAGCAGCGCCGGCCACGCGCCCGTCGCCAGGGCGAGGAGCGCGAGCCCGAGACCGGCGGCGCCGAGCGCGAGGCCCGCCGGGCCGGCCCGCGGCGCGCCGAGGCGGCGCGCGAGGGGCGGCACGAGCGCGCCGGTCGAGAGCGTCACCCCGGCGACGATCCCGGCGACCGCGACGGCGATCCCCGGCATCTGCGGGGTGAGCAGCAGCGGCAGGACGGTCGCGGCGGTCGAGGGGAAGGCGAAGACCCCGATGGCGATCGGCACGACCACCCGGACGAAGGCGCGCCGGGCGCCCGCCGGGACGCCGAGGTTCACGACGGGCCCGCCGGCCCGGCGCCGCTCCGGGCCCAGCGTCTCGGGGATGCCGGGCAGCAGCGCGATCGCGCCGACCATCAGCGCGACGTGCACGAGGTAGGGCAGCACGGTCGGCAGCACCACCCACTGCCCCATGAGGCCGGCGACCAGGGGCCCGGTGGCCCAGCCCATCGCCAGCGCGATCGTCGTCAGGCGCGCCGAGCGGCCGGCCTCGCCGATCAGCTCCCCCAGCCACGCGGTGCCGACGCTGAACACCACCCCGGACACCGCACCCTGCAGGAAGCGCCCGAGGAAGAGCACGAGCACCGACGACCCGGCCGCGAGGAAGAGCACGGAGACGAGCCCGGCGAGGACCACGAACGGCACGACGATGGGCCGCCGCCCCAACCGGTCGGACGCGGGCCCCGAGAGCAGCAGCGCCGGGATGAGGCCGGCGGCGTAGACGCCGAACGCCGCGGTCAGCGTCGTCGGCGCGAGCCCGAGCGTGTCCCGGTAGACCAGCAGGAGGGGCGTCGGGACGTTGGTGCCGAAGGCGACGACGAGCACGACGGTCCACAGCGCCCAGGGCGCCGCGATCGCACCCGTCCTCCGCGAGGTCCGCACGCCCATGCCGGCACCCTGCCGCATGCGGTGGCTCAGCGGGCGGTCTGCGCCGCGAGCGGGTCGAGGGTGGGTCCGCGCGGGAGGAGGTCGAGCACCGCGCGGGGGGCCGGGCGCGGGGCGCCGAGGCCGAGGGCCGACGCCGCGACCGGATCGGGCACGGGGAAGACCCGCCCGCCGGCGTCCACGAGCACGGCGGGCCCGCCCGGCGCGCCCGGCGCGCTCGGGACGACGTGGGCCCCGCCGCCCGCCACCCACGCGCCGTCCAGGGGCGGGCCGGCGAGCGGGGTGGGCTCGGCGGGACCGGGCAGGGCGGGCCCGGCGAACACCGCGGCGGCGCCCGTGGCGTCGGGGCGCACGCACACGGTGGTCGCGGCGTCGTAGGTCACCGGGCGCGGGAAGGTCGCGGGGTACGCGCGGACGTCGACCACCGCGACCCGCGGGGTGTCGTCGAGGCGCCCGGCCGGCACGGCGGCGATGCCCGGGTCGGCGGTCGGGTCGGGGTTGGCGAACCGGGCGAGCTGGGCGACGACCGCGGGCACCTCCTGCACCCCGTCGGGGGCCACGAGGAAGAAGCGGGCGCCGTCGGGGCTCACCACCGCGCCGACGGGGACCCCGAGCGCGGCGGTGCGCGGCTCGGTCGGCGTGGCCCCGGAGCCGGGCACGGTGACGGGCTGCAGCGGCGGCGCCTCGGGCAGCGTGCCGAGCAGGGCGGGGCTCGCGACCCGCGCGCGGGCGCCGGTGAGCTCCAGCCCGCGCACCACCGCGCCGGCCTGCGGCGTGATGAGCGCGCGCCGTCCCTCGGTGACCAGCCAGAACCGGTCCTCGACGCGCAGGAGCAGGGCCTCGTCCGGGGCGAGCGGACGTCCCGGCGAGGGCAGGCCGCCGAGCGCGACCGTCGTCAGCGCGGGGTCGGCGGCCGGGTCGGGCACCGAGGGGTCGAGGGTCACGCGGTCGCAGACCGCCCAGGCGTCGGGAGCCGGCGCGGCCGGGTCCGGCAGCACCGACGGCGCGCCGGGGATGCCCGCCGGCGCGGTGCGGGGCGCCTCGGCGAGGAGGTCGTCGCGGACCGGGACCGGCGGGCCGAGGAGGCCGCCGGGGGCGTTGCCCGCCGCCGCCGCGAGCAGCCGGGCCGAGGCCAGGTTGAGCGCGGGGACGAGGCGGTCGGGCCCGTGGGCGACGGCGTACAGCGCGCCGGAGGGCTCGCCGCGCACCACGGCCTCGTCGCGCCAGCCCTCGTCGCCCCGGACCAGCCCGACCACGGCGAACCCGACGAGCGCGAGCACGCCGAGCACCGCGCCGACCAGCAGCGCGCGGTTCTGCCGGCGGCCCGGGTCGTGGCGGGGCGTCGGGTCCCGGCCCACCAGTGCGGACTCCAGCCGGCGCACCGCGAACCGGTGCGCCTGCACCTGGGTCGCGGTGGGTGGTGGGAGACGCATGGGAAAGAGGAGTACGCCGATAGGGGAGCTCGACCCATGGGAGTCCGAGGGCACAGCGCGATGCCTACCGCATCCGCGCGCGGCGCGTGGGCCGGTTGCCGCGGCCGAGCGGCACGTCCGGCAGGTCGGCGGGCCCGCCGATCATGCGCAACGTGCCCCTCGCGGCGACAGGGCCCGGCGCACCGTTCACTCCGGGGCGCGGTGCGCCTCCAGGTCGGCGAGGTCGACCCACTCCAGGGTGCGGGCGTGGGTGGCCTCGAGGACGACCGGCGGCGCGACGCCGGCGTCGAGGGCCTCCTTCCACCGGCTCGCGCACAGGCACCAGCGGTCGCCGGGCTTCAGGCCCGGGAACTGCGGGGCCGGGCGCGTCAGGTCGTTGCCCCGGGACGCGCTGAAGCTGAGGAACTCGGCGGTGACGCGGGCGCACACGGTGTGCACGCCCGCGTCGTCGGCGCCGGTCTCGCAGCACCCGTCGCGGTAGAAGCCGGTGACGGGGTCGTGACTGCAGTCGGCGAGCTCCTCGCCGAGGACGTTGCGGGCCATGGGATCCACGTACCCGCGGACGGCCTATCGCAGCGGGACGCCGAGCAGCGCGTCGACGGCGTCGGTGATCCGGGCGGGACCCTCGGGGGTCCAGCCGGCGCCGTCGCGCCGGGCGAGCACCTCGTCGGCCCACGCGTCGAGGGTGGCCAGCGCGCCGGGCGTGTCGAGGTCGTCGGCGAGGTGGGCGCGCACGCGGGCGATGGTGTCGTCGGGGTCCGGGCCCGTCGGCGAGCTGGCCGCCTCGCGCCAGCGGTGCAGGCGCGCCTGGCCCGCCGTGAGCAGCTCCGCGGTCCAGGACCGGTCGGTGCGCCAGTGCCCGGACAGCAGGG
Organism: Actinomycetospora lutea; assembly: GCF_028737205.1. Lineage (GTDB taxonomy): Bacteria > Actinomycetota > Actinomycetes > Mycobacteriales > Pseudonocardiaceae > Actinomycetospora > Actinomycetospora lutea. Next base: position 104,039 of record NZ_JAQZAL010000002.1, read on the forward strand.
CGAGGCGGACGGCCATGGGGTCGACGCGGTCGGCGCGCAGGCGGGAGACGAAGACGAGGTTGCCCTTCGACTTCGACATCTTCTCGCCGTCGAGGCCGATCATCCCGGCGTGGCAGTAGTGCCGGGCCAGGGGGTGCGCGCCGGTGAGCGCCTCGGCGTGGGCGGAGCCGAACTCGTGGTGCGGGAAGGCGAGGTCCGAGCCGCCGCCCTGCACGTCGTACTGGTCGCCGAGGCGGTTCAGCGCGATCGCGGCGCACTCGACGTGCCAGCCGGGGCGACCCTCGCCGAGGTCGGAGGCCCAGTGCGGCTCGCCGTCGCGGGCCATGCGCCACAGCAGCGCGTCGAGCGGGTGGCGCTTGCCGACCCGGTCGGGGTCGCCGCCGCGCTGCGGGAAGACCTCGAGCATGCGCGCCTCGGAGTAGCGCGAGACGTAGCCGAAGTCCCGGGTCGCGGTGTGGTCGTGGTAGACGTCCGGGAACTGCTCGTCGTCGGCGCGGTAGGCCGCGCCGCTGGCCAGGAGCTTGCCCACCAGCTCGCTGATCTCGTCGACGGCCTCGACGGCGCCGATGAACTCGCGCGGCGGGAGGATCCGCAGCGCCGACATGTCCTCGCGGAACAGCGCGGTCTCGCGCATCCCGAGGACCACCCAGTCGTCGCTGTCGCGCTCGGCCCGCTCGAGCAGCGGGTCGTCGATGTCGGTGACGTTCTGGACGTAGTGCACGTCATGACCCGCATCGAGCCAGAGGCGGTTGATCAGGTCGAACGCCAGGTAGGTCGCGGCGTGCCCGAGGTGGGTGGCGTCGTAGGGCGTGATCCCGCAGACGTACATCTTCGCCGTCGACCCGGGCGAGGTCGGCCGGATGCTGTCGCTCGCGGTGTCGTGCAGGCGCAGCGGGGGCGGGCTTCCGGGGACCCGCGGGATGTCGACCGATGACCAGGCTCGCATGGTCACGAGCCTAAGCCCGGCGACGCGCGGCGTCCGGTGCTCGTGGCGAACCGCTCGCGCGCGGCACGCGAACACCGGTGTGGAACCCCGGCCGGGTCGTGTCAGCAGGGTCGTCGTGGGCGAGCACGTCGTCCCTGCACGGGATGACGGACCCGGCCGGGGTGGCCGGGAGCCGCGGGGGGGATCGGCTCCAGCCACGGTCGAGCGTACGCGGTGTCGCCCCCCGTGGTCGTGACGCCCGAGTGCGGTGTCGGCGTTCACCCATCAGGGTGTTCGCCCCTCGTCCGATGTGCGCAGCGTCAGCGTCTCCGGCGGCTCGCGAGGTAGTCGCTCACCACGGCGGCGCCGAGCCCGTCGAGGTCGGGGTTCACCACCCGTCCGCCGGCGCGCCGGGCGACGAGGTCCACGAACGCCTCCAGGCGCGGGTCCTCCCCGAGCATGAAGACGGTCAGCGCCGCGTTCAGCCGCGCCAGCGCGTCGACCTCCCCGAGCGTCGCCCGCAGCGTCTCCGGGCTCGGCGGGTAGTCGAACACCGCGTGCCCGTCGGGCTCGAGGTGCGCGGTCGGCTCGCCGTCGGTGACGACCAGGACGACCGGCGCCGCGTCGGCGTTCTTGCGCAGGTGCCGTCCGGCGAGCAGGAGCGCGTGGTGCAGGTTCGTGCCCTGCTCCCAGGCCCCCTCGAGCGCGGTCAGCTCGCCCAGGTCGACCTCCTTGGCGTGGCGCCCGAAGGTGACCAGCTGCAGCGCGTCGCCCCGGAACCGCGTCGAGACGAGGTGGTGCAGCGCCAGGGCGGTGCGCTTCATCGGCACCCACCGGCCGTCGGCCACCATCGACCACGAGGTGTCGACGCACAGCGCCACCGCGGCGCGGGTCCGCTGCTCGGTCTCGACGATCTCCACGTCGGTGACGTCGAGGGCCCGCGCGTCGCCCGAGGCGTGCCGCATCTCGGCGTTGAGCAGCGTCCGGGGCACGTCCCACTGCTCCGTGTCGCCGAACGACCAGGGCCGCGTGGCACCGGTGGCCTCCCCCGCGGCGCCGGATCGCTGCGTCTCCCGCTCGCCTCGCCGTGTCGACAGCGAGCCGACGACGTCGCGCAACGACGACTGCCCGAGCTGGCGCAGCGCCTTGGGCGAGAGCATCAACGAGCCGTCGGCCGCACGCTGGAACACACCCTGCCGCTCGAGCTCGCGCTGGAGCTCCGCCAGGCGCTGCGCATCGACGCGGGCCTGCTCGCCGAGCGTCGCCTCGAGCGCCTCGAGGTCGATGTCCTCCATGCGCGCGCCCGGGTACGACTGCGAGAGCTGCTCGGCCAGGGCGTCCATCTGCCCGAGCTCCTCCATGGCGCGGGTCGCCTCGCCCATGCCGAGCGGGTCCTCGCCGCGGAAGCGGCCGCGGCCCTGCCAGTCCTCGCCGGGGCGCAGTCCCTGCAGCTGCTGGTCGAGCCGGCCGAGCTGCTCGGCCAGGCGCGGGTCGCCGAAGGCCTGCTGCATGAGGCCCTCGAGCTCGGCGCGCTGCTCGGCCGACAGCGAGTTCATCATCCGCTGGGCCGCCGCCGACCGTTCCGCGAGCAGGTCGATCAGCTCGTCGGTGGTCTGCGGGTTCTCCGGGAAGTACTGGCCGTGCTTGCCCATGAACTCGCGGAACTGGTCCGTGGTGTCCTCGCCGCGCCCGTGGGCCTCGAGCAGGTCGTTGAGGTCGGAGATCATCTCCCGGACGGCCTCGACGTCCTGCGGGGTGGCGTTCTCCATCGCCTGCTTCATGCCCTGGAAGCGCTGGTCGAGCGCCTCCCGGCCGAGCAGGTCGCGGATCTGCTCGTACGCCTGGCGCGCCTCGGCGTTGCGCCAGTCGTAGGACTCGAGCTCGCGCACGGCGCCCGCCGGCGACGGGGGCAGGGCGTCGAGCTGCATCTCGCGGAACCGCGCGTCGTCGGACTCCTCGGCCTGCAGCGAGTTCCGCTCCGCCTCGAGCGCCTGCTCGAGCAGCTCGCGGACCTCCTGCAGGGTGCCGTCGAGGCGGTGGGTGCGCTGCAGCCGGCTGCGCCGCTCGTTGAGCCGGCGCATGAGGTCGTCGAGACCCCGCTGCTCTCCCATCCCGCGGCGCATCAGCTCCTGCATCGCCCGCCGCGGCGACGTGCCCTCCATGACGTCGCGGCCCAGCTCGTCCATCGCCTCGCGCAGGTCGAAGGGCGGGGCGAGCGGGTCGGGGCCGTCGTCGTACCGCCCGTAGGAGTAGCGCCCGCTGCCGGGCCCCTGCCCCTCCGGGCCGGTGGGGTCAGCCACCATAGGCCACCGTCCCGTCCTCGGCGTCCCCGCTGTACAGGCTGTCCTTCGCGAGCTTGCGGGTGAGGTAGAGGTGCTCGAGCGCGAGCTCGACGGCGCTGGCCAGCGGTCCGGGAGCCTCCGTGCCCGCGGCGCCGAGGCGCTCGGCCACCGTGTAGACCACCGAGATCGAGGGCAGCGCGTCGACCACCTGGCGGGCGGCGACGCGGTCGCCGGTGACCACGCGGCGGGAGCCCTCGAGCGCGGACACCCCGTCGGCCAGCGGGGTCAGGTCGACCCCGGCCAGGCGGGCGCGGGCGGTCTCGGTGATCGAGCGGCGCAGCAGGTGGGTGAGGAGCTCGGCCTCGCGGCCCTCCTCCCCCGATTCGAACTCGAGCTTGCCGCGCAGCACCGGCGGCACCGACTCGAGGTCGACGGGCCGGGCCACGGCGACCTCCTCACCGGTGACCGCGGCGCGGCGCAGCGCGGCGGCCGCGACGGTCTCGGCCGCGGCGATCGTGAAGCGCGCGGACACGCCGCTGCGCTGGTCGACCGCGCTGGACTGGCGCAGGTGGCGGGTGAAGCGCGCGAGGACCTCGACCAGGTGGTCGGGCACCTCGGCGACGAGGTGGGCCTCCTGGCGTGCCAGGGCGATCTCGCCGGCGACCTCGAGCGGGTAGTGGGTGCGGACCTCGGCCCCGAACCGGTCCTTGAGCGGGGTGATGATCCGCCCGCGGTTGGTGTAGTCCTCGGGGTTCGCGCTGGCCACGAGCATGATGTCCAGCGGCAGCCGCAGCGTGTAGCCGCGGACCTGGATGTCGCGCTCCTCCATGACGTTGAGCAGCGCCACCTGGATGCGCTCGGCGAGGTCGGGCAGCTCGTTGATCGTCACGATGCCGCGGTGCGCCCGCGGGACGAGGCCGTAGTGGATGGTCTCGGGGTCACCCAGGCTGCGGCCCTCGGCGACCTTGACCGGGTCGACGTCGCCGATGAGGTCGGCGACGCTCGTGTCGGGCGTCGCCAGCTTCTCGGCGTAGCGCTCGGAGCGGTGCCGCCAGGTGATCGGCAGGTCGTCGCCCAGCTCGGCGACACGGCGCCGGCTCGCCGGGGTGATCGGGTCGGCCGGATGCTCGCCGAGCTCGGAGCCGGCGATGACGGGCGTCCACTCGTCGAGCAGGCCCACGAGGCTGCGCAGCAGCCGGGTCTTGCCCTGACCGCGCTCGCCGAGCAGGACGACGTCGTGCCCGGCGAGGACCGCGCGCTCGAACTGGGGCAGCACGGTGCGGTCGAACCCGACGATCCCCGGCCAGGGGTCGCTGCCGTTCTGGGAGCCGTCGCGCAGGCGAGCGAGCAGGTTGTCGCGCAGCTCGGTCCGCACGCTGCGGACCGCCGCCGCCGGGTGGCCGCTGCGGGCCAGCTCGCCGGCGGTGGTCGGGAGACCAGAGGGAACGGTGGGAACGGAGGGAGCAGCAGGAGAGCTCACCGCTCCACGCTACGTCGCCGATCGTGATCCGGCTCCCCGCTCGTGCCCGGACCGGCGACGGCGGTGGTCGCGTTGGGGGTCAGCGCCGCGTGCGCGGCGATGGGCGTGGCGACCACGACGTCTACGGCGACACGGCGGGCGCCGAGCTGCGGCTGATCACGTGCGGGGGCGCGCTCGACGCGAGCGGGCGCTCCTCCGAGGACGACGTCATCGTCGTCGCCCACCTCACGGGCCGGGGCTGACCGGCACCGTCGAGGTGTCGGCGAGCGCCTCGGAGCCCGCGAAGTAGCGTCGTGCGCCATGGGCAGGATGGACGACAGGGTCGCGATCGTGACCGGCGCCGGCCGGGGCATCGGGCGGGCGATCGCCGAGAAGCTCGGCGCCGAGGGCGCGACCGTCGTCGCCACCGACGTCGACGGCGACACCGCGGCGGCGACCGCGGCCGCGCTCGGGGGCGGCGCGCTCGGGCTCGCCACCGACGTCGCGTCCCGCGCCTCGGTGGAGGAGATGGTCGGCACCGTCCGCGAGCGGTTCGGGCGCATCGACGTGCTGGTCAACAACGCCGGCTGGGACAAGGCCGGGCCGTTCGTCGACTCCGACCCCGCCGACTGGGACAAGGTCATCGCGATCAACCTCTACGGGGTGCTGCACACCTCGAAGGCCGTCCTGCCGATCATGGCCGAGCAGGGGGGCGGCCGTGTCGTCAACCTCGCCTCCGACGCCGGCCGGGTCGGCTCCTCCGGCGAGGCCGTCTACTCCGCGGCCAAGGGCGGGGTCATCGCCTTCACCAAGACCTGCGCCCGCGAGATGGCCCGCCACGGGATCGGCGTCAACTGCGTCTGCCCGGGCCCCACGGACACCGCGCTGTTCGCCGAGTTCGCCGGCGACAGCCCGAAGCTGCGCGAGGCGCTGACCAAGGCCATCCCCCTGCGCCGCCTCGCGCAGCCCGAGGACCTCGCGGGCGCCGTCGCCTTCCTCGCCTCCGAGGAGGCCGCCTACATCACGGGCCAGACGCTGAGCGTCAGCGGCGGGCTGTCGATGAGCTGAGCACGACCACCGACCGCGACGAGGGAGTCGACGTTGTACGAGGACTACCAGCAGCTGACCTTCGAGCGCCGCGACCACGGCGTCCTGCTCATCACGATCGACCGTCCCGACAAGTACAACGCCGCCGACGAGGTGCTCCACGGCGAGCTCGCCCGCGTGTGGCGCGACGTGTCCGCCGACGAGCGGACCCGCGTCGCGGTGATCACCGGGGCCGGGAAGGCGTTCTCCGCGGGCGGCGACCTCGCCATGGTCGAGCGGATGGCCGGCGACTACGACCGCGTCCAGCACATGCTCCGCGAGATGTCCGACCTGGTCTACAACATCATCGACTGCGAGAAGCCGATCATCTCGGCGATCAACGGGGTCGCGGTCGGGGCGGGGGTCGTCGTGGCCCTGCTCGCCGACATCGCGATCGCCGCCGAGGACGCCAGGCTCGGCGACGGGCACGTCAAGCTCGGGGTGGCGGCGGGCGACCACGCCGCGATCATCTGGCCCCTGCTCGCCGGCATGGCCAAGGCGCGCTACTACCTGCTCACCGGTGAGATGGTCACCGGGGCCGAGGCGGAGCGCTTCGGCATGGTGGCCAAGGCCCTGCCCCGCGACCAGGTGCTCGACGAGGCCCTGCGCGTCGCCGACACCCTGGGCACCGGCGCCCAGCAGGCCATCCGCCTGACCAAGCGCAGCCTCAACAACTGGCTGCGCAGCGCCGGGCCGACCTTCGACCAGTCGGCGGCCTACGAGATGCTGACCTTCCTGGGCCCCGACGTCGTCGAGGGCTACACGGCGCTGCGCGAGAAGCGGGAGCCGCGGTTCCCGTCGGCCGCCGACTGAGCGCGCCCGCGCCGCGCGGAGCGGGCGATCCCGAGCAGCGCGACCGGCCACACCGGCACCAGCACGAGCATCGCCACCCGGAACGCGTCGGGGACCGCCGCGGGGGGACGACGGGAGAGCTCACAGGACGCGCGTCCCCCCGACGGGCAGGTCCCAGAGGTCGGCGCGGTCGCGCCCGTCGCGCACCCACTCCTCGCGCACGCGTTCGAGCGGCTCGAGCACCGGCTCGCCCGAGAGCGTGAACGTGCCCCAGTGGACGGGGACGAGGTGGCGCGCGCCGAGGTCGCCGGCGGCCCGGACCGCCTCGGCGGGGTCCATGTGCACCCCGCGCAGCAGGCGGCGGGGCGCGTAGGCGCCGACCGGCAGCACGGCGACGGCGAGGTCGCGGTGCCGGGCCCCGATGCGCGCCGGGAACGGCCCGTAGCCGGTGTCCCCGGCGTGGATCACGCTGCGCCCGTCGGCACCCGTGACCACCCAGCCGCCCCACAGCCGCCGGCAGGTGTCGAACAGCGTGCGGCGCGACCAGTGGTGCGCGGGGACGAATTCGATCCGCACCCCGCCCCGCTCGACGCCCTCCCACCAGTCCAGCTCGGTGACGTCGGTGAACCCCCGGCGGGCGAACCAGGGCGCGCTGCCGCCCCCGACCAGCACCGGCGTCGCGCGCGGCAGGCGCCGCAAGGTGGGCGCGTCGAGGTGGTCGTAGTGGTCGTGGCTGATCAGCACCGCGTCCAGCGGCGGCAGCCGCTCGGGGCCCAGGGCCGGCGCGGTCAGCCGCTGGCGGGCGCCGGGGATGCCGCCCACGAGCACCGGGTCGACGAGCAGGGTGACGTCGTCGACGTGCAGCAGGACCGACGCGTGGCCCAGCCAGGTGACCGCGATCCGCCCGGGGCCGACCGACGGGTACGGGTCGGCGGCGACCACCGGGACCCGGGCGCCGTCCCGCTCGGCCTGCGGCGGGAACGACCGGAAGAGCTCGAACGCCTGCCACGGGCTCAGCAGGTCGGCGGTGCGCCGGTGGTGGAAGTCGCGCGGCCAGCGCGGGTCGCGGCGTGCGGACGGCACGGCGGGCTACCTCGCCTCGGAGCAATGTGAGCGGAATTCCCGGCGACAGCCGGGAATTCCGCGCACACGGGGTGGGTGGGGTCAGAACGCGGGCCACGGGATCGGGGGCCACCGGCCGCCGGGCGCGGGGAGCTCGTTCGCGTCGATCAGCCGCGAGATCCGCGAGCGCAGCGCGTTGACCTCGGCGCGGGTGAGGTGCTCGTGCAGCGTGTCGTTCAGCCCGGCGGCGTTGCCCGGCGAGAGCGCGGCGCGCAGCCTGCGCAGACCGTCGACGACGTCGTCGGTCAGCGGCTCGCCGACCCAGCCCCACAGCACCGTGCGCAGCTTCTCCTCGCGGTGCAGGCAGATGCCGTGGTCGACGCCGTAGACGCCGCCGTCGATCCCGGCGAGGACGTGCCCGCCCTTGCGGTCGGCGTTGTTGACCACGACGTCGAGCGCGGCCATCCGCCGCAGGGCCGGGTCGTCGGCGTGGACGAGCAGCGCGGGGTCGCCGTCCCTGCCGCGGGCGCGCAGCACGGTGCGCCAGTTCTCGTCCACGTCCTTCGGGGCCAGGATGTCGACCAGCTCGCGCTCGTCGTCGGTCTCGATCCAGCGTTGCACCATGCCGGGCCCGAAGGGGCCGTCGCGCAGCACGGTCGGCGGCACCACGCGGAAGCCCGCGGCCTCGCTGACCAGGAACGTCGCCACCTCGCGGCCTGCGAGGGTGCCGTCCGGGAAGTCCCAGAGCGGGCGCTCGCCGCGCACCGGCTTGTACACGCAGCGCTCCTCGACCCCGTTGGTCGAGATCGAGCACAGCAGCGTGGTGTTGGACGCCTCGGTGAGGCGGCCCTCCACCTCGATCCGGCCGTGGAGCAGCAGCTCCAGGGCGTCCTCGGTGGATTGGTCCGAACCAGATGGTCCGGCTCCGCTGCGCTCCGCGTCTCGCGGCCCCGCGCCGTTCGTCTCCCGGTCCACGCGCCTACTCGGGGGTCGTCACGCGGCGGTAGCCGTTCTGGCGCGGGCACACGTGGCCGGCGGCGTCGAGCGGCTGGGTGCACAGGGGGCACAGGCGGCGCCCGGCGCCCACGACCCGCTCGGCGCGCGTGGCGAACGCGCGCGCCCCGGCCGGCGAGAGGAACACGCGCAGGGCGTCGGGACCCTCGTCGGTGTCGTCGAGGACGACCGACTCGTCGATCTCCTCCTCGGTGACCGCGAGGAGCTCGACGACGACGTTGCGCGACTCGGCGTCCCAGCCCAGGCCCATCGTGCCGACCCGGAACTCCTCCTCCACCGGGACCTCGAGCGGCGAGGTGTCGACCTCGTCCTCGGGCACGGTGACGGGGACCTCGGCCCCGAAGCGCCGCGAGACCTCCTCGAGCAGGGTGCCGATCCGCTCCGAGAGCACCGAGACCTGCTGCTTCTCGAGCAGCACGCTCACCTTCCGCGCCTGTTCGGTGGCCTGGAGGTAGAAGGAGCGCTCGCCGGGCTGCCCGACGGTGCCGGCGACGAACCGGTCGGGCTGGCGGAAGACGTGGATCACCCTGGGCATGACATCTCGATCGTAGGACTCCGGGCAGCGCACCGCTGGAGGACGGTGTCCTCCGGCGTCGGCGGAACCCTCATGGTACTCCGGTCGACCCCCCGACGGTGGCCTCCGCGGGGACGGCGTCGTCGGTCGCCGGGGGTGCTTCCTCCCCCTCCGCACCGGCCTCGGAGTCCGGCTTCGGGACCAGCGCGGACAGGTCGCCGCCGGTGTCGTTGACCCGCACCACGAAGGGGCGCGTCGGCGTGTAGCTGATGACGCTCACCGAGCACGGGTCGATGACGATCCGCTGGAACGAGTCGAGGTGCAGGCCCAGGGCGTCGGCGACCGCGGCCTTGATCACATCACCGTGGCTGCAGGCGACCCACAGCGCCTTCTCGCCGTGCTCGGCGCCGATGCGCGCGGCCTGGCGGCGGATCGCGGCGACGGCCCGCGCCTGCATCGCGGCCAGCCCCTCCCCGCCGGGGAAGACCGCGGCCGACGGGTGGGCCTGGACGACCTTCCAGAGGTCCTCCTTGCCCAGGTCGCCGAGCTTGCGGCCGGTCCAGTCGCCGTAGTCGACCTCGGCGAGGTCGTCCTCGACCTCTGCCCCGAGGCCGCGCGCGGTGAGCAGCGGCGCGAGCGTCTCCTCGCAGCGCTGCAGCGGCGAGGTCACGACCGCGGCCAGCGGGAGCTCGGCGAGCCGGTCGACGAGCTTCTCGGCCTGCGCGCGCCCGTGGTCGTCGAGACCGACGCCGGGGGTGCGGCCGGCGAGCACGCCCGAGGTGTTGGCCGTGGACCGTCCGTGCCGCAGCAGGATCACCGTCGTCACGCGGTCGACCCTACGTGGCGGCGACGACCCCGTTGCTGACGGCGAGCAGGACGACCAGCCCCAGCAGGACCCGGTACCAGACGAAGACGTAGATGGTGTGGTTCTCGACGAACCGCAGCAGCCAGGCGATCGAGGCGTAGCCCAGGGCGAAGGCGATGAGCGTCGCGACGATCATCTGCGGGATGCTCGGGAACACGACGAGCGCGCCCTGGGTGTCGGCGGCGGTCGGGTCGAGGATGTCGGGGATCTGCGTCAGCCCGGATGCGAAGACCGCCGGCAGGGCCAGCAGGAACGAGAACCGCACCGCCACGGCGCGCTCGAGGCCGAGGAACAGGCCCGCGGTGATCGTGCCGCCGGAGCGCGAGACGCCGGGGATCAGCGCCAGCGCCTGCGCCCCGCCCATGACCAGCCCGTCGCGCAGCGTGAGCTGGTCGGGCCCGCGGCGCTGGCGGCCGTAGTGCTCGGCCGCGGCCAGGGCGAGCGCGCCGAGGATCAGCACGGTGCCGTTGAGGTACAGGTTGCGGGCCGGGCCCTTGATCGCGTCCTCGAACAGCAGACCGATCACCCCGATCGGGATCGAGCCGAGGATCACGTACCAGGCGAGCTTGTAGTCGTAGCCGCGCTCGTCGCGCCGCGCCAGCCCCACGAACCACGCCCGGAGCAGGCGCCAGATGTCGGAGAAGAAGTAGATGAGCACGGCGGTCTCGGTGCCGAGCTGGGTGACCGCGGTGAACGCGGCGCCCGCGTCGTTGCCGAAGAAGAACGCCGAGGTGATCCGCAGGTGGGCCGACGACGACACGGGCAGGAACTCGGTCAGTCCCTGCACGATGCCGAGGACCACCGCCTCGAGCCATCCCATCGGCGCGCCGGCTGTCACGGCGACGGACGGTAGCCCCCTCGGGTCTCGGCTCGGCGTGCCCCCCGGGGCTGTCCCGTGACCTGTTCGTAAGCTCCCTCCCCGTGGAGCAGCGACGCCTGGGCACGAGCGGGCTGCGGGTCTCGCGTCTGGCCCTGGGCACGATGAGCTGGGGCCGCGACACCGACGCCGACGAGGCGGGCGCGTCGCTGCTGGCGTTCCTCGACGCCGGCGGCACGCTCGTCGACACCGCCGACGTCTACTCGGGCGGCGAGGCCGAGCGCATCCTCGGCGGCCTCTTCGACGACGTGATCCCGCGCAACGAGGTGGTGGTCGCCACCAAGGCCGGCGCCCGGCGCGACGACGGCCCGTTCGGCGGCGGGGCCTCGCGCGGCGCCCTGCTCGCGGCCCTCGACGACTCGCTGGACCGGTTGAACACCGACTACGTCGACCTCTGGCAGCTGCACGAGTGGGACGACGACGTGCCGCTCGAGGAGACGCTCGCCGCGGTGGACGTGGCCCTGACCACCGGGCGCGCCCGGTACGCCGGGATCGCGAACTACGCGGGCTGGCAGGTCGCGTCGGCGGCGACGCGCCAGGCGCTGACCTCGCTGCCGCTGGTGTCGGTGCAGTCGGAGTACTCGCTGCTCGAGCGGTCGGTGGAGACCGAGGTGCTCCCGGCCGCCGAGCACCACGGGCTGGGGCTGATGCCCTGGGGCCCGCTGGGGCGCGGGGTCCTCACCGGCAAGTACCGCGAGGGCGTGCCCGCCGACTCCCGCGGCGCCTCGGAGCACCTCGCCGGCTACGTCAACCGCCACCGCACCGAGCGCACCGCCCGGATCGTGCAGGCCGTCGTGACCGCCGCCCACGGGCTCGGCACCTCGCCGCTGGCCGTGGCGCTGGCCTGGGTCCGCGACCGGCCGGGCGTCGTGGCCCCCGTCGTCGGGGCCCGGGACGGCGCCCAGCTGCTCGGCTCGCTCGCCGCCGAGGAGCTCGTCCTGCCCTCGGCGATCCGCGGGGCGCTCGACGACGTCAGCTCCCCGTCCGGGCCCTCGGGCACCTCGGTCCTCGACGACGGCGCCGAGGAGCCCGACGTCCCGCCCTGGGAGTGATCCACCGCCGGACGACCGGGCACCGCGACGGGTGCGCGGGGTGTGTCGCTGTGCGTACGGTGGTGCGGCTGGGTCAGGTGTCCCGGAGGTGGTCGGCTCGTGAACGCTGGTGGCAGCGAGGGCGGGGCGCTCGTCGGAGCGCCGGTGGTCGAAGGGGATTGGGAGTACCAGCCCGTGCGGCTGCCCCCGGACGTCACGCGGATCTCCGCGACGGTCCAGCTCGGCATCCGCGCGGAGTTCGGGGGCTGGGAGCTCGCCCGGACGCTGCTCTACGCCGACGGCAGCCGGAAGGTGTGGCTGCGCCGCCGGCTCTCCCGCTCGCTGGTCGCCGGTCTCGCCACCTAGGTCCCGGCCTCACCGCCAGGGATCGGTGATCTCGCGCAGGTCGGCGAGGATGTCGCGCAGCTGCGTCATCCGGCGCTTGCCGAGGTGGGCCTCCCACTCGGCCTCCACCCGGGCCACGACCGCGCGCGACGCCTCCACCCCGCGGCGCCCCCGGTCGGCGATCTGCACGAGCCGCGCCCGCCCGTCGTCGGGGTCGGGCACGCGGCGGACGTAGCCGAGGCGCTCCAGCTGGTCGACGAGGAAGCCGGTGCTCTGCTTGGTGATCCCCGCCTGGCGGGCCAGGTCGCTGAGCCGGCTCCCGCCCGGCGCGATGCGCTGGAACACGCGTGCCTGGGACGGCGTCAGGTCGTCGAAGCCGGCCGCGGCCAGCTCCTCGAGGACCCGCGTCTCCATCGCGCGGTAGGGCAGGAAGAGCAGCAGTCCGGTGTTGAGGTCCTCGGGCATGTTGACCAGCGTAGAAGATGGTAAGAGAATCTGACATGTTTGGTCAGTCTCCCTGACGGAGTGCCCGATGGACCTCGACGAGAAGTGGCGAACGATCTCCGCCCAGCGCCTCGTGCTGGCCGACCTGCTGGCGGGTGCGTCGCCCGCGGACCTCGACCGTCCCTCGCTGTGCGCGCGCTGGCGGATCCGCGACGTCGCCGCGCACGTCGCGCTGACCCCCCGCTCCCCCGGCGTGGCCGGGATCCTGGTGGCCGCCGTGCGCGCCCGCGGCGACTTCGACGAGGTCAACCGGGCGATGGCGGTGGCCCACGCCGAGCGGCTCGGACCGGCGCTGGCCGACGAGCTGCGGGCGGTCGCCTCCAGCCGTCGCCGGCCCGCGATCACCACCGTCGACAACCTGCTCTTCGACACGCTCGTGCACGTCCAGGACGTGGCGGTGCCCCTCGGCCTCGAGGTCGCCGTGCCGCGGGAGGCCGCTCGCGAGGGTGCCGAGCGCGTGTGGCGCATGGGCTGGCCGTTCTGGGCCCGCCGCCGGTTCCGGGGGCTGGAGCTCTCCGCCACCGACACCGACTGGGTGCGCGGGCGCGGCGCCCCGGTGCGCGGGCCGGTCCGCGATCTCCTGCTCCTGCTCACCGGGCGAAGGGACGCCGCGCTCCCGGGCCTCCGGGGGGCCGGGGTGCCGCGGATCGCCGCGGGCTAACGGTCCGGGGCGCGCAGCACCACGCGACCGGTCGTCCGGCGCGCCTGCAGCTGCGCCATCGCGGTCGGCAGGTCGTCGAAGGCGTACTCGGCGCCCACGAGCGGGTCGATCGCCCGCCGCTCCCACAGCGCCTCGATCTCGCGCTGCCACGCCGCGACGAGCTCCGGGGCCCGCTCCCGGTACGCCGCCCAGTGCACGCCGACCACCGCGTAGTTCTTCACCAGCGCGTGGTTGGTCGGGGCGTCGGCGATCCGCCCGCCGGCGAACCCGATGACGAGCAGCCGGCCCTCCCAGGCCACCACGCGGCGGGCGGTGTCGAAGGAGTCGCCGCCGACCGGGTCGTAGACGACGTCGGCACCGCGCCCGTCGGTCAGCTCGCGCACCGCGGCCACCAGGTCCGTCCCGGACGGTCCGGCTCCCCGCTCGGCGTGCTCGCCCCGAGGAGCCGTGTCCCCCGGTGCGACCAGCACCTCGGCCCCCGCGTCGCGGACCACGGACGCCTTCGCCTCGTCACCCACGACGCCGATCACGCGCGCCCCGGCCGCGCGGCCCAGCTGCACCGCGGCGAGGCCGACCCCGCCCGCGGCGGCGAGCACGAGCAGCGTCTCCCCCGCCCGCAGCGACGTGCGGTGGTGCAGCGCGCACCACCCGGTCTGGTACGAGACGAAGAACCCCGCGGCCTGCGCGGCGCTCATCCCCGCGGGCCACGGCCACGTCGTGCGCAGCAGCGCCTCCTGCGCGAACCCGCCGTGCGGCAGCGACACCGGGCCGAACACCCGCCGGCCGTCGTCGGTCGTGCCCGCCACCTCGAGGCCCGGCGTGAACGGCGGCGGGATCCGCTCCTGGTACTCGCCGGCGCAGTGCAGGATGTCGGCGAAGTTGAGCGCCGCGGCCGCCACCCGCACCCGGGTCTCCCCCGGCCCGGGCTCCGGGCGCGGCACGTCGGCGACCTCCAGCACCTCGGCGAACGGCCCGTAGCGCGGCACGCGCCAGGCCCGCATGCTCACGCGCGCAGCAGGATGCGCTCGAGCACCCGGGTGCCGAAGGTCAGGGCGTCGACCGGCACCCGCTCGTCGATGCCGTGGAAGAGCGCGGTGAAGTCGAGGTCCGGGGGCAGGCGCAGCGGCGCGAACCCGAAGCAGCGCATCCCCAGCTTCACGAACGCCTTGGCGTCGGTGCCGCCCGACATCATGTAGGGCAGCGTGTGCGCCCGCGGGTCCTCCTCCTGCACGGCCCGGGTCATCACGTCCACCAGGTCGCCGTCGAAGGAGGTCTCGACGGCCTCGAGGTTGCGGATCCACTCGCGCTCGACGTCCGGGCCGAGCAGCTCGTCGAGCTCCCGCTCGAAGGCCTCCTGACGGCCCGGCAGCACGCGGCAGTCGACGGTCGCCTCGGCCACCGACGGGATGACGTTGGCCTTGTAGCCGGCCTGCAGCATCGTCGGGTTCGCCGTGTCGCGGGTGGTGGCACCGACGACGCGGGCGACCCCGCCGAGCTTCGCGACGGCGCCGTCGAGGGCCGCCGCCGAATCGGTGGGGAACTCGATGCCGGTCAGCTCGGTGATCTCGTCGAAGAACCCCTGGACCGACTCGGTGAGCACCAGCGGGAACCGGTGGCGGCCCAGCCGGGCGACGGCCTCGGCGAGGATCGTCACGGCGTTCTCGTCGTGGACCATCGACCCGTGCCCGGGGCGCGACCGGACGCGCAGCTTCATCCAGGCGATCGACTTCTCCGCGGTCATCACCGGGTAGACGCGCACGTCCTCACCGAGCGTCAGCGAGAACCCGCCGACCTCGCCCAGCGCCTCGGTGCAGCCCTCGAACAGGTCGGGACGGTGCTCGGCGAGCCAGTGCGACCCGTAGGCGCCGCCCGCCTCCTCGTCGGCGAGGAACGCGAACACGATGTCGCGCGGCGGCACCGTGCCCTCCGCGGCGAACTGGCGCGCCAGCGCCAGGATCATCGCGTCCATGTCCTTCATGTCCACCGCGCCCCGGCCCCAGACGTAGCCGTCCTGCACCGAGCCCGACAGCGGGTGGACCGACCATTCGCTCTCGTCGAACGGCACGACGTCGAGGTGCCCGTGCACCAGCAGCGCCGGCCGGTCCGGGTCGGCGCCCGCGAGCCGGGCGAACACGTTGTGGCGTCCGGGAGCGCCGGACTCGATCACCTCGGTCTCGTACCCGACCTCGCGCAGCTTCGCGTCCACGTACGCGGCGGCCTCGGCCTCGCCCGTGGTGGTCGCGAGGTCACCGGTGTTCTGGCTGTCGATCTGGATGAGCTCGCTGGTCAGCGTCACGACCTCGTCCTCGGCACGACCCATGCGTCGCATCCTGCCACCCACCGTGATCGGTCTGCGCGCTGTCGTCTACGCTGTCGTCACGCAAGTCCGAGTGGCGGAATGGCAGACGCGCTAGCTTGAGGTGCTAGTGCCCTAGTAGGGCGTGGGGGTTCAAGTCCCCCCTCGGACACCCTTCCTCGCATTCCGTGTCGCGCCCGCGCGCGCGGACCCCGTCCCGGTGGGTCCTCCGGGGCCTCCAGGGCCTCGGTCGACGTCCCGGGCAGACTGCGCACCATGACCGGGGCGCCGTACTTCGCCGAGCTCGACGTCGAGGATCCGGGGACGGTGACGGCGGTCTACGCCGCGGTGCTCGGGTGGTCGGTGGGCGAGGGGGTCGTCGCCGAGCACCAGCACCGGATCGTGCGGTGCGACGAGCACGCCGTGGCGGCGCTCGGCTCCCCCGGCGTCGCGGCCCCGCCGGCCTGGACGGTGTACCTGCGCGTCGACGACGTCGACGCGGCGGCGGCGAGCCTCGAGGAGCTCGGCGGGCAGGTGCTGCACGGGCCCGAGGACGACCTCGGCGGCGGGCGCCTCCTCGTCGCCCTCGACGCCGGCGGCGCGGTCGTCGGGCTGTGGGAGTCCGACCACGACGTGCCCGCGCCGGGGCCCGGCCGGCTCTGCTGGGCGGAGGCCGCGTCGGCCGAGCCGGGCACCACGCGCACCTTCTACGGCGAGCTGCTGGGCTGGCGCTGGGCGGAGGACGGCGCCGGGCCGGGCCACCTCGCCGGCGACGCCGGTGACGGGCCGCTCGCGGGGCTCGGCCTCGCCGGCGACGCGCTCCCCCACTGGCTGCCGGTGTTCGCGGTGCACGACGCCGACGCCGCCGTCGGTGCCGCCGAGGACGCCGGCGGGGAGGTCGTGGCCCCCGTCGACAGCGGCCCCCGCGGGCGGCACGCGACGCTCACCGACCCGGGCGGGGCCCGCTTCGGGGTGCTCGAGATCGCCTGAGTCGGCGCCCGGGGCCTCCGGATCGGTACGGTCGGGGGCGGGCTGCGCCGGGGAGGGCCGAACGTGGAGCGGGACGCCGTCGTGGTGGTGCCGCCTCGCCCGACCCGCTCCTCCCCCTGGCTCTGGCTGCTCCTCGCGGCGCTGCCGTGGGCCTGGTTCCCCCTGCGCGACGAGCTGGCGCTGGTCGGCGACGTCCTCGCCATCGTGCTCCCCGTCCTGGCGGTCCTGGCGGCGCTCGGGGCCCTGGTGCTCAGCCGGCGCCGCGGGACCTGGTGGGGCCTGCCCACCGCGGTCTCGGTGCTGCTCGCGGCCGCCGTCGCCGTCGTCGGGCCCTGGACGCCGCAGGACGCCGGCACCGTGCGCCCCGGCGCGGGGATCACGGTCGCGAGCGCCAACGTCACCGCGACGACGGCGACGCTGCCCGCGCTGCAGGCCTCCGGGGCCGACGTGCTGGTGGTGGTCGAGAACGACCGGCGCATCGACGCCGCCCTCGCCGCGACCCACCGCTACCACCTCGATGCCGGCGGGACGCCCGCCGTCGGCGTCTACAGCCGCTTCCCCCTCCGCCTGCTCGACCCGCCGAGCCCCGGCTTCCCCGGCGTGCGGGCGGCCGTCGACGCGCCGACGCCGTTCGTGCTGTACGGCCTGCACGTCCCGCGCCCGTGGTGGACCGGTGGTTTCGGCTACCAGTCGACGCCGGCCGAGCACCACCGGCTGGTCGAGGCGCTCGCCGCGCGGGTGGCCCGCGAGCCCGGTCCGGTGGTCGTGGCGGGCGACCTGAACTCCACCGACCGGGCGCGCGACTACCGCCTGCTCGACGCGGACCTCGTCGACGCCGTGCGCGACGGCTGGGCCGGACCGACATCGGTGACCCAGTGGCGCGCCTTCCTCCTGCGCATCGACCACCTGTTCGTCAGCCGCGGCTGGTGCGGCGACGGCGCGCACCGCATCGAGCTGCCCGGATCGGACCACGACGCCATCGCGGCCACCGTCGGGCCCTGCGCGATCAGCCCGCCCTGACCTCGTCCCCCACCGCGATCGTGCCCGAGGTCAGCACGCGGAAGATCGCCCCGCCGCGGTCGTGGAGCGCCCGGGCGGCACCGGGCCCGATCTCGGTGTCCATCACCCGGCAGGGGGCGGCGCGGCGGACGACCTCGAGCACCACCTCACCGACGACCAGCCGCGCGCCGGGCTCGGTCGGGACCGTGCCGTGGTCGAGCGTGAGCGTGCGCCGGGTCAGCTCCTCGGGCACCGGGGCGCCGAAGGCCTCCGACGCGGCGGCGAGATCGTCACGGCTCTGCACCGAGACGTGGCGGTGCCGGGTGCCGTGGTGGCGGTCGCCGACCAGCCCGCGTCCGGCCTCGGCCTCGACCCGCGGCACCGACCTCATCGGGGCCTTCCGCTCCGGCGCGACGTAGAGCGCCGCCACCCGGCTCACCGAGGTCAGCCCTTCGCCACCAGCGGGGTGACCTCGGTGCCGAGCAGCTCGATCGAGTGCAGCAGGTCGGCGTGGGACAGGCGCGGGTTGGTCATCTGCAGGTTGATCTGCTCGACGCCGCCGAGCTGCTCGGAGACCCGCAGGACCTTCTCGGCCACGGTCTGGGGGTCGCCGACGAAGAACGCGCCGTCGGGGCCGCGCATCGCGTCGAACGCGCGGCGGGTCGGCGGCATCCCGCCGCGCTCCGCGGCGACCTGCGTGAACATCTCCTGCCAGCCCGGGTAGAAGGCGTTGGTCGCCTTCGCGACGTCGTCCCCGACGAACCCGAAGCAGTGCAGGCCGACCCGCAGCGCCTCCGGCGGGTGGCCGGCGTGCTCGCCCGCGCGCCGGTAGAGGTCGACGAGCGGGGCGAACTGCCGCGGCTCCCCGCCGATGATCGCGATCATGAGCGGCAGCCCGAGCAGCCCGGCCCGGGCGAACGACTCGGGCGTGCCGCCGACCCCGACCCAGATCGGCAGCCGTTCCTGGCTGGGCCGCGGGTAGACGGGCTGCTCGCGCAGGGCCGGGCGGTGCTGGCCCGACCACGTCACGACCGGCGACTCGTTGATCTTGAGCAGCAGGTCGAGCTTCTCGGTGAACAGGTCGTCGTAGTCCTCGAACGCCAGCCCGAACAGCGGGAACGCCTCGGTGAACGAGCCGCGCCCGACGACCAGGTCGACCCGGCCGCGCGAGATCAGGTCGATCGTCGCGAACTCCTGGAACACCCGCACCGGGTCGGCGGCCGAGAGCACGGTGACGGCGCTGCGCAGGCGGATGTCCTGGGTGCGCGCCGCCGCGGCCGCGAGGATCACCGGCGGCGCGGCGTCGAAGTACTCGCTGCGGTGGTGCTCGCCGATGCCGTAGGAGTGCAGGCCGACGCGGTCGGCCAGCGCGATCTCCTCCAGCAGGTGCTCGAAGCGCTCCTCCGGGCCGATGACCCGCTCGGTGGCGGGGTCGGTGACGCGGGCGACGAAGCTGTCGACACCCAGCAGGACGGGCTCGGTCACAGGGTCCTCTGCAGTCGCTCGGCCAGGGTGTTGACGAACGCCGTCGGTTCCTTGAGCTCGCCGCCCTCGGCCAGCAGCGCCATGCCGTAGAGCAGCCGCGCGACGTCGGGGTCCGCCTCGCCGGCCTCCTGCTTGTCGCGCAGGCCGCTGACCAGCGCGTGCTGCGGGTTGAGCTCGAGGATCCGCTTGGTCACCGGCGGCTCCTGGCCCATCGCCCGGTACATCTTCTCCAGGGTCGGCGAGAGGTCGCCGGGGTCGCCGACGAGGCAGGCCGGCGAGCTCGTCAGGCGCGTGGAGAGCCGCACCTCCTTGACGTCGTCGGCGAGCTCGGTGCCCATCCAGGTCAGCAGGTCGTCGAAGCCCTCGGGCTTGTCGTCGCCCTCGCCGAGGTCGACGTCGCCCTTGGCGATCGAGGCCATCGGGGTGCCGTCGAACTGGCTGACGGCGTCGGTCCAGACCTCGTCGACCTGGTCGGTGAGCAGCAGGACCTCGTAGCCCTTGGCGCGGAACGCCTCGATGTGCGGCGAGTTCTCGATGCTCGCCCGGGACGCGCCGGTGAGGTAGTAGATCGACTCCTGGCCCTCGGGCATGCGCTCCTTGTAGGCCTTGAGCGTCGTGGTCCCGTCCGGCGAGTGGGTGGACGGGAACGCGCTGGCAGCGAGGATCGCCTGCTGGTTGTCCGGGTCGGTGAGCAGGCCCTCCTTGAAGGCCCGGCCGAGCTCGCGCCAGAACGTCGCGTACTTCTCGGGCTCGTTCTCCTGCAGCGCGGCGACGGTCTGCAGCACCTTGCGGACCAGCCGCTTGCGGATGGCCTGGATCTGGCGGTCCTGCTGGAGGATCTCGCGGGAGACGTTGAGCGAGAGGTCGGCCGCGTCGACGACGCCCTTGACGAAGCGCAGGTACTCGGGGACGAGCGCCTCGCAGTCGTCCATGACGAACACGCGCTTGACGTAGAGCTGCACGCCGCGCCGGGCCTCGCGCATGAACAGGTCCATCGGCGCGTGCGAGGGCAGGAACAGCAGGCCCTGGTACTCGAACGTGCCCTCGCCCGAGAGCCGCATGGTCTCCAGCGGCTCCTGCCAGTCGTGGCTGACGTGGCGGTAGAACTCGGTGAGCTCCTCGTCGGTGACCTCGGAGCGCGGCCGGGCCCACAGCGCCTGGCGGGAGTTGATCGGCTCGGTGTCGCCGTCCTCGGCCGACTCGCTCGTGACCAGCCGGATCGGCCAGGTGATGAAGTCCGAGTAGCGCTTGACGATGCGCCGCACGGTCTCGGGCCTGGCGTAGTCGTGGAGGCTGTCCTCCGCGTCCTCGGGCTTGAGGTGCAGCGTGATGGCGGTGCCCTGCGGGGCGTCCGCGACCGGCTCGAGGGTGTAGGTGCCCTCGCCGGTGGACTCCCAGTGCACGCCCTCGTCGGTGCCGGCCTTGCGGGTCACCATCTCGACCCGGTCGGCGACCATGAAGCTCGAGTAGAAGCCGATGCCGAACTGGCCGATGAGGTCCTCGGCCTGCTGCGCGTCCTGGGCCTCGCGCATCTGCGCGAGCATCTCGGCGGTGCCCGACTTCGCGATCGTCCCGATCAGCTCGACGACCTCGTCGCGGGTCATGCCGATGCCGTTGTCGCGGACGGTCAGCGTGCGGGCCTCGGCGTCCTGCTCCAGCTCGATGCGCAGGTCCGAGGTGTCGACCTCGAGGTCCTTGTCGTGGTACGAGGCGAGCCGCAGCTTGTCCAGCGCGTCGGATCCGTTGGAGATCAGCTCGCGCAGGAAGACGTCCTTGTCCGAGTAGATCGAGTGGATCATCAACTGGAGCAGCTGACGGGCCTCGGCCTGGAACTCGATCGTCTCGCTCATGCGTCCTCTCCCTGGTGCGTGGCCGTTCCCGCCCAGGATATCGACCGCCGCGACCGGGCCCGCCGGGCCGGCCGTCCGACCCCGTGGTGCCGCCCGCCTCGCCCTCGTGCTCGCGGGGTGGAGGACGGTGCTGCGGGTGGACGGCACGCCCTCGAGGCCGACCCGGACGCGGTCTCGCGAGCATCGCGACGGCGACGGCCGCGGCGGCATGATCCGCCCCGGTGCTCGGGCCGCCCGATGTCAGCGGGCTCGCGGAGCACCCGGGACGATCACGGGCCGCGCGCGCACGGCCCACCACGCCAGGGCCACGGCCGTCGCGACGATCGCCACGCCGAGCGGGACGTGCGCGGCGAGGACGCCGGTGTAGCCGATCGCCACCTGCGCGACCTCCGCGACCACGAGCGCCGCCGACACCGCGATCGGCCAGGGCGACAGTCGCCCCGGGCGCCAGGCCAGCACCGCGAGCGGGACCTGGAGCATCGCCACGAGCAGCAGGGTGCCGCCGACGGCCTGGTGCACGACCAGCCCCGCCGCCGACGCCTGCAGCAGCGCGCCGGCGGCGAACGCCTGGGCGACGGTCATCGCCGCGTGCAGCACCGCGACCACCCGGAAGGCGCCGACCGCCAGCGCCTCAACCATGGTCGTGGCCCGTGACCGTCCCGGGGCGCTGCCCCGGCGCGAGGACGAGGAACTGGAGCATCATGCCGTCGTCCTCGTGACGCAGCATGTGGCAGTGGATCATGTACGGCACCTCCGGGTCGGCGTACGGACCGACGCGCACGAGCACCCGGACGGTGCGCCCGGGCGGGACCGCGACGGTGTCCTTCCACGCCCGCTCCCCCGGCGACAGCACCTGCAGCCGGGCGTCGTGCACGTGGACGTTGTGCGGCAGCGTGTGCCGGTTGGTGAGCTCCCAGACCTCGGTCGCGCCGGTCTCGAGCACCTCGTCGACGCGGCGCACGTCCATCGCCAGCCCGTTGATCCGGTTGCCGGACAGGTCGAAGCGGCGGGTGCGCAGCGCGGCGGACTCCGCGAGCGGCGCCTCGCGCGACAGCACCGCCGGCACCGCGGGCGAGGACTCCAGCCGGTCGGCGGGGCGCAGTTCGAGCAGGTCGAGGGTGTCGTGCCCACCGGCCGCGGCCGCGATCCCGTTGACGGCGCCGAGGTCGTCGGGCAGCGAGCGCAGCACCGTCCGGCGGCCCGGCGCGCACTCGACGACGATCTCGGCCCGCTCCCCCGGGGTGAGCAGGACGTCGGGCACCACGCGCGGCGACGGGAGCAGGCCGCCGTCCGTGCCGACGAGGGTGACCGGGTCGCCCGCGGACACCCGGTAGCTGCGCGCCGGCGACGCGTTGAGCACCCGCAGGCGGACGCGGGTGGTGCGCACGTCGAGGTACGGCGCGACCGTCCCGTTGACCAGCACCGTGTCGCCGAGCAGCCCGACCGCGTTGCGGTGCGCGGTGTCGAAGCTCCCGTCCGGGGCGAAGCTGCGGTCGGTCAGCACGACGGGCACGTCGTCGACGCCGTAGCGGTCGGGCAGGTCGACCGGGACGTCGTCGTCGACGAGGAAGAGCCCGGCGAGCCCGCGGTGCACGTGCCGTTCGGTCGCCCCGTGCGGGTGCGGGTGGTACCAGAGCGTGGCGGCGGGCTGGTCGATGCGCCAGGACGCCTCCCAGCTCGCGCCGGGCGCGATCGGCTGGTGCGGACCGCCGTCCACGGCGGCCGGCAGGGTCATGCCGTGCCAGTGGGTCGTCGTGGTCTCGGGCAGGCGGTTGGTCACGCGCACGGTGACCTCGTCGCCGCGCCGGGCCCGGATCGTCGGGCCGCCGAACGCGAGGCCGCCGTAGCCCCAGGTCGGCGTGGTCGGGCCGTCGAGGAACGCGCTCTCGCCGGGCGCGGCGGTGAGGTCGACGACGACGTGCCCGGCCTCGCGCCGCACCGGCGCGAGCGGCGGGATCGCGAGCGGGCGCTGCGCGGGCCGGCGGACCACCGGCGGGGCACCGGACGCGCAGCCCGTCGCGGCCAGTCCGACGACGGCGCCGGCGGCGAGCGTGGCACCGAGGAAGCGGCGGCGGGAGAGGGGCACGGCACGCAGCGTCGCGAGCCGGAGGGTGCCGGGGCGTCGGCGTCACGACGTGTCCGCGGCGTACGCGCCCGGGCGTAGCGACCCCGGGACGCGGTCAGCGGGACGCGGCCGCGCGCGGGACGACGACCCCCGACTCGTAGGCGATCACCACGAGGGCCGCCCGGTCGCGCGCGTCGAGCTTGGTGAGCAGCCGGCCCACGTGGGTGCGGGCGGTCGCGGCGCTGATGACGAGGCGCGCGGCGATCTCGTCGTTGGTCAGCCCGGCGCCGACGAGCGCGAGCACCTCGCGCTCGCGGCGGGTGAGGACGTCGAGGTGCGTCGCGCTCACCAGCGGCTGCGGGCGGGCGGCGAACTCGGCGATGAGGCGGCGGGTCACGGCCGGGGCGAGGAGCGCGTCGCCGCGGGCCACGAGCGCGATCGCCCGGACGAGGTCGGCGGGCTCGGCGTCCTTGAGCAGGAAGCCCGCCGCCCCGGCGCGCAGGGCGCGGTAGACGTACTCGTCGAGGTCGAAGGTCGTGAGCACGAGCACCGCCGTCCCCGCGAGCGCCGGGTCGGCGACGATCGTCTCCAGCGCGGTGAGCCCGTCGACGCCGGGCATGCGCACGTCCATCACGACCACGTCGGGGCGGTTCTCGCGCACGAGCGCCACGGCCGCGGCCCCGTCCGCCGCCTCGCCGACGACGCCGAAGCCGTCCTCGGTCTCGAGCAGCACGCGCAGGCCCGCGCGGACGAGCTGCTGGTCGTCGGCCAGGGCGACCCGGATCACGGCGCGCCGACCGGCGTCCGCGCCCCGCCGACCGGCAGCCACGCCTCGACGACGACGCCCACGGGCGTCGCGGTCACCGCGCAGCGCCCGCCGACGGCGGCGGCGTGCTCGTCCAGCCCGCGCAGCCCGTGGCCCGGGGTCAGCGCGTCGGTCGGGCCGCCGTCGTCGGCCACCCGCACGCGCAGCTCGTCGGCGGACGGAGCGAGCTCGACCACGACCCGGTGCCCCCGGCGCGCGTGGCGCACCGCGTTCGTGACCGCCTCGCGCACGATGCGGAACGCCGCGCCGTCGACGGCCGGGGCGGGGCGCCCGACGACCTCGGGGCTCCCCCGCACCTCGACGTCCACCCCGGCGAGGCCCGCGACGCGCACGACCTCGTCGAGGCGGTGCAGGCCCGGGGTGCCGGCGGGCTCGGCGTCGCGGAGCACGCCGAGGACGTTGCGCAGCTCGGCGAGGGCGGCGCTGCTGGCCTGCTTGATCTCCAGGAGTGCCGCCACGGCCTGCTCGGGCCGGCGGTCGGCGACGTGCGCGCCGACGCCGGCCTGCACCGCGATCATCGCCAGGCTGTGCGAGACGACGTCGTGCACCTCGCGGGCCACCCGCAGCCGCTCCTGCTCGACGCGGCGCCGCGCCTGCTCCTGCGCCTGCTCGACCGCCGCGGTCTGGGCCCGCCGCAGGCCGCCGACCGCGACGCCGATCGCGACCGTCACCACGATCCACATGACGTGCTCGGGGGCGCTCGCCACCGGGCGGCCGTCGATGACGCGCTCGAGCCCGACCCAGACCACGAAGAGCAGCACGCCGACGCCGAGCGAGCGGGGCCAGCTCAGGCGGGTCGCGACCGTGTACATCGCCACGGCGACCATCAGTGACGCCGGGCCGTCGGGGTAGGCGAGCCAGTAGTACGGCGCGACCGAGGCCAGGGTCAGCGCGAGCACCACCAGCGGGGCGCGGCGCCGCCCGGCGAGCACGAGGGCCGCGGCGGCGATCAGCAGGGCGCCGCCGGGCCACCACGGCCGGTCGGTCGGGGTCGCGGCGAGCGCGGTGCCCGCGACGCAGAAGGCGCCGAGCGCGGCGGCCAGCGCCACGTCGGTGCCGGCCGGTCGCCACGATCGGACATCCATCCTCACCCCGGCGACGCTAGGGGCCGCCGGGGGCGCTGTCGTCAGCGTCGGGACGTACGCGACCCGGGGATCCGTCGGGGTCGCGCCGGTGCCCGGCCTCGGGGGCACCTACCATCGCGGGATCACCCCCGGACGACGAGGAGCGGGACACCCATGGCGCGCGACGGCGGTACGACCTTCGAGAAGCAGGTGCTCGAGGCGTCGGAGCGTCTGGGCGGCATTGCCGAGCGGACCCCGCTGCAGCGCAACCCGCGCCTGTCCGGCGCCACGGGCACCCAGGTGTGGTTCAAGCGCGAGGACCTCCAGGTCGGGCGCTCCTACAAGCTGCGCGGCGCCTACAACCTCATCAGCCAGCTCGACGACGAGGCCCGCGCGGCCGGCGTGGTGTGCGCGAGCGCGGGCAACCACGCCCAGGGCTTCGCGTTCGCCTGCGCGGCGCACCGCGTCCCCGGCCGCGTCGTCATCCCGTCGACCACGCCGCGCCAGAAGCGCGAGCGGATCGTCGCGCTCGGCGGCGACATGATCGACCTGGTGGTCGACGGCGACACCTACGACGAGTCCTCGGCCTCGGCGACGCGGTGGTCCGAGGACACCGGCGCGACGCTCGTCCCGGCCTTCGACGACACCCGCACGGTGGCGGGCCAGGCGACGGTCGTGGCCGAGATCGTCGACCAGCTCGGCGAGGCGCCCGACACGATCGTCGTGCCGGTCGGCGGCGGCGGCCTGCTCGCCGGCACCGCCACCTGGCTGCAGGCCACCCACCCGCGCACCCGCGTGATCGGGGTCGAGCCCGCCGGCGCGCGCAACGTCGCCGCCGCCCTGCACGCCGGCAGCCCGGTGGTGCTCGACGAGCACGGCTTCGACCGCTTCGTCGACGGCGCCGCGGTGCGCAAGGCCGGCGCGGTGACCTACCCGCTGATCCGCCGGTCGGGCGCCGAGCTCGTCGCCGTCGACGAGGGCCTGGTGTGCACCGAGATGCTCGCGCTCTACCAGTCCGACGGCATCATCGCCGAGCCCGCGGGCGCGCTGGCCGGCGCCGCGATCCGTCCCGACGGGCCGGGCGTGGACCTCGTGCCGGGCGAGACGGTGGTCGTCGTCCTCTCCGGCGGCAACAACGACGTCTCCCGGTACGCCGAGGTGATCGAGCGCTCGCTGCGCTTCCAGGGCCTCAAGCACTACTTCCTCGTCGACTTCCCCCAGGAGCCCGGGGCCCTGCGCCGCTTCCTCGACGAGGTGCTCGGGCCCGACGACGACATCACCCGCTTCGAGTACGTCAAGAAGGACAACCGCGAGTCGGGGCCCGCGCTCGTCGGCGTGGAGATCGGCGCGCGCGACGACCTCGAGCCCCTCCTCGAGCGGATGGCGCGCTCGCCGCTGGAGATCGAGGCGCTGGAGCCCGGCTCGCCGGCGTTCCGGTTCCTCGTCTGAGGGACCCGTCTAGAGGTCGAGGGCCCAGCGCGTGGCGGGCGCCGACCACCCGGGCCCCTGGTACGGCTCGCCGTCGACGTGCCAGCCGCGGTGGGCGTAGAACGCCTGGGCGCCGGTGTTCGCGGTGTAGACCCACAGCGTCGCGCGGGCGAAGCCCGCCGCCGCGAGGTGCGCGACGCCGGCGTCGTGCAGCGCGCCGCCGGCGCCGGTACCGATCACCTCGGGGTCCAGGTAGAGCGTGTACAGCACGCCGCTGACCTCGACGGTGTCCCCGGCGAGCTCGGGGTCGCGCGACGGGCCGACGGTGCAGTAGCCCCGCACCCGGCCCTGCGCGTCGTCCGCGACGAACACCGCCATCGGCTCGGGCGCGGCGATCGCGGTGCGGCGCACCTCGGCGATCTCGGCCGCGTCGAGGGCGTCGAGGCGCTCGTCGGCGACGATGCCGCGGTAGGTGTGCCGCCAGCCGGCGACGGTGATCTCGCCGATCCGGTCGGCGTCGGCCTCGACCGCACGGCGGATGGTCCAGCGCACGAGATCAGTCTGCACGCGATCAGTCCTGGCCGACGGCCGCGCGGGCGGCGGCGACGCGCTCCGGCCCGGGTTCCGACGCGACGGGCGTGACGGCGATCGCCGCGAGCGGGGCGAGCGCGGCGACGGCGAAGCCGACCGCGTAGCTCGAGACGCCGATCAGCGCGCCCAGCGCCGGTGGGGCGGCGGTGGCGACGATGTTCTGGGTGGTGTTCTGCACGCCGAGCGCGCGCCCCGACCACCCGTGCCCGGCGATCTCGGCGGTCGCGGTGAACGCGAGGCCGTTGTCGGCGACGGTGATCACCGAGCCGGCGGCGATCCCGGCGACCGCGATCAGCCCGAGGGTGAGGTCGCCGGCCGCGAACACGAGCAGCACCGCGGCGCTGGCCACCGCGAGCTGGCGCATCGGGCGCAGGCGCGAGCCCACGCGGTCGGACCACCAGCCGCTCGCGATGCGCCCGCCCGCGCCCGCGATCTGGGCGGACGCGACGAACACGCCGGCGGCGCCCGGCGACCAGCCCTGCTCGCGCACCAGGTACTCGAGCGAGAACGCCGACACCGCGAACTGCGGCAGCACGAGCAGCGCGCTCGCCGCGTGGACGCGGGGCAGCACCGCGGTGCGGTAGGGCGAGGCCGGCGGGGCCTCCCCCGGCGCGCGCGACACCCGCGGCGGGTCGGCGGCGACGAGCACCACGACCACGGCGCACACGAGGCAGGCGAGCGCCGGCCCGCCGAGGGCGGGCAGCGGGCCCTCGCGCGCCGCGAGCGTCGGCAGCACCAGCCCGGCCGCGGCCACCCCGAGCGGCTGCGCGGTCTGGCGGATCCCCATCGCCAGGCCGCGCTCGTCGACGTCGAACCAGCCCATGATCAGGCGTCCGCTGGCGGCGTTCACCGAGGCGGCGCCGACGCCCGCGAGCACGAGCAGCCCGACGGTGGCCGCGAGCGACGGCGGCGCGAGGAGCGCGAGCGCCCCGGTGACGACGCCGCAGGCGCCGAGCCCGACGGCCATCGGCAGGCGCTCGCCGACCCGGTCGACCACCGCGCCCCAGGCGATCAGCGCCATCAGCAGCCCCAGCGTCGGGGCGGCCACGACGATCCCGACCGCGGCGAGCGAGAGGCCGCGCTCGTCGCGCAGGCTCGGCACGAGGAACGGGACGCCGTACACCACGGCGGACGCGGCCGTCTGCGCGGCGACGCCCGCGGCGAGGACGGCCCAGCGTCGGCGGGATGGCACGGCTCCCTGTTCTACGCCTCCCGCGCCCACGTTGCAGGAAAACCGTCCCACATCGTGAGAACGGTCAGCGTGACGTCAGTCCCACGAGGAGGTCGGCGCGCCGGTCGGCGTCCTCGGCGCGGGCGTGGTGCGACCAGGCGACGAGCACCGCGATCACCGCGCCGAGCAGCGGCAGGTCGCCCAGCAGCCAGGCCAGGGCACCGGCGAGGTGCTGGTCGGCGAGCAGGTCCGGCGCCCACGGCAGGCGCAGGCGCACGAAGAAGTCGTCGACGAAGACCTGCCCGCTCCCCCCGTCCGCCGGGAGCACCGGGGTGCGCGACACCGGGTGGTCGGCCGCGAGCAGGGCCAGCCCGACGAGCGCGTGCACCGGCATGGAGGCGAGGAGAAACGTCAGCCGGGCGATCGGGGGCAGGCCCGGCCCGTCCGGCGGCCCGGCGACCAGCGGGCCGAGGAACAGCACCCCGACCAGCAGGAACCACAGGGTCATCAGCGGCTGCAGCCAGCCCAGCGGCTGGGTCAGCGCGAACACGGGGGTGAGGTAGAGCAGCGCCGGCGACCCGACGACCAGCACCAGCGCCACGGCGGGGTGGCTCGCCCGGCGCGGCGTCGGCGCGGCGAGCAGGTGCTCGAGCCACTCCGCGGGTCCTTCCCGCGAGCCCTCGGGCAGCGTGCGCCGGGCCAGGACGACCGGCGCGCCGAGCGCCCAGAGCAGCGGGACGGCGGTGGCGACGAGCATGTGTCCCGCGATGTGGACGCTGAGCACCGCCGGCCCGTAGCGCCCCAGCCCCGACGAGGTCGCGACGACGAGCAGCGCGCAGCCCGCGAACCACGCCACCGCGCGCCCCCGCGGCCAGCGCGCCCCCTCGCGGGCCAGCCGGCGCAGCCCGGCGGCGTACAGCGCGGCGAGGACGACGGCCAGGGTCAGCGTCGTGAGCTCGGGGCGCCAGGAGGTCGCGAGCACCGCCGGCGTCGGCGGCGCCGCCAGCCCGTAGCCGAGGAGCGCGGTCGGGGTGCTCGTCGCGCCCGGCGCCTGCACCGGCGGCACCGCCCGGGTGGCGACCGCCGACAGGCCCACCACGGCGGCGAGCACCGCCAGCTCCACCGGCCACGCCACCCGCCCGGTGCGGCGGCGCCACAGCACCCCGCCGGCCACGAGGGACAGGGCGGCGCCGAGCAGCACGAGGACCGTCCAGTCGAGGCCCGCGCCGGGTCCGCCCGGACCGCTCAGGGCGACGATCGCGGCCAGGGCCCCCGAGGCGACGGTGACGATGCCGGCGGCCGTGCCGATCCGCGCGGCGCGCCACCACTCGCGAGCACCGCCCCGCACGACCACCAGCACCCCGAGCGTGCCGAGCCACACCGCGGCGGCCACGACGTGGAACGCGGTGCTCGACAGGGCGAGGTCGCGGCCCACGCCGTCGGCGGCGTGCCCGGTGGCCACCGGCACCAGCACCGTGGCCACCGCGAGCGCGAGCACCCCGGCGCCGCCGCTCCAGCACCGGACCTCGCCGGCCGCCACCGCCGTCGCGACGCCCAGCACGGCGGCGACCAGCCAGCCGACCGGCTCGCCGCGCGCGAGCATGGTCGTGACGAGATCCGGGCCGAGCGGGACGTGCCCGCCCAGCGAGTCGGCCAGCGACGCGGGCACCGACAGCGCCGCGCCCGCCGCCCCGACCCAGCCCGCCCACCGGGCGATGGCCAGGGCGCGGCGCCCGGTCGGGCTGAACGCGGTGGTGCCGACCGCCGGCGTGGCGACGACCAGCGCCACCAGCAGGCCGCCGACGGTCGCGGCGCCGGCGAGGTCGACGACCGTGCGCAGCACCGGCACGAGCACGCGGACCAGGACGCCCGGGTCGGCGAGGCCGAGGTCGGGATAGCCGACCGGGCCGCGGACCAGCACCGCGACGGCCGCGGCGACCAGGCCCACGCCCGCGGCGAGGGCGGCGCCGCGTCTCACGGGTCGATCTCGCTCGGGTAGCGGGCGCGGTACTCGTCGAGGTGTTGGGACTTGCAGACGTGCTGTTCCTTCTCGTTCTGCGCCTGGCGCATGCACTCGTCGAGCGTGCGCACGCCGCCGGTCTCGAGGTAGGTGACGGCGCCGGCGAGGGTGCTCCACTCGACGGCCACCGCGATCGCGACGGCGACGAGTCCCAGGGCGAGCCCCGTGAGCGGCCCCCGGCGGGAGCCGTCCCGGCCGCGCAGGCGTGCGACGGCGACCAGGGCCACGGCCACCGCGACCAGCCCCAGCGCCAGTCCGCCCCACCCCGTCCACGCGCTGACCAGCGCCATCACGCCCAGCACGGGCGCCGCGACGACGATCCCGGGGCGCCGGCGCTCGGCGGCCGTCGTCGCGTCGGGTTCCGGGGGCACGCTCCGATCGTGGCAAGAGCGCGCCGTGTCCCCGGCCCCGGGGTGCCGCCGCGGGTGGTCGGTGTCCGGAAAGTGCGGCGGCGTCCGGAGTGTTCGGCGCCGGGCCCTCAGCCCGGCGGCGCGAAGCCCGAGGACGGTCCCGCCGAGCCCGGCGGCGCCGACGACCCCGGCGGGGCGCCCGGGGCCCACCGCGACGCGGGCGAAGCGCCCGCCGCCGCGCCGGACCAGGGCGACGTCGGCGCCGGGGCCGGTCCGGAGGGCGGGGCCGGTGCGGAGGGCGGGGCCGGGCCGTTCACCGGTGCGCCGGACGAGGGCGGGGGGACGGGAGCCGGAGCCCCGGCCCACGGCGACCCGCCCAGCCGCTCGGTCTCGCGGCGCCGGCGCTCGCCCAGCACGGCGAGCAGGTAGGCCTCGGGCGGGGTGCCGGGCGGCGGGGGCGGCGCGACGCGGGCGGCGACGTCGGCGGCGAGCCGCCCGCCGAGCTGGGCGCGCATCGGCGGGGCGAGCTGGGCGGCGCGCACGAGGAACTGGCGGGCGGCGAGGGCGAGGTCGTCGGGGAGGTCGGCGAGCTCGCAGCGCTGCGCCCAGCCGGCGAGACGGGGATCCGGCGGCGGGAGGCCGGGCAGCCCCGTGCGCGGGAGGCGTTCGCGGACGACCACGGTGCCGGCCAGCAGGTCGCCGACCCGCTGGCCGCGGGCCGTGCTCGCCGACACGACGATGCCGATCACGCCGGTGAAGAACGAGAGCAGCCCGAAGTCGACGATGAACCCGGCGAGCGCGCGGGCCAGCGCGTGGCGGAAGACGATCGGGCCGCCGTCGGTGCGGACCACCCGCAGGCCCATCGCGTACTTCCCGGGCGACCGGCCGCGGGTCAGCGTCTCCCAGAGCAG
Organism: Actinomycetospora lutea; assembly: GCF_028737205.1. Taxonomy (GTDB): domain Bacteria; phylum Actinomycetota; class Actinomycetes; order Mycobacteriales; family Pseudonocardiaceae; genus Actinomycetospora; species Actinomycetospora lutea. The sequence continues at coordinate 135,502 of NZ_JAQZAL010000002.1, forward strand.
CGGGTAGCCCACGAACACCCCGACGACGATCGCGAGGCCCGCGGCGGCGGCCAGCGCGTCGTCGACCTCGGAGCCGGCCAGCTCGACCACCAGCAGCACGCCGAGCAGCAGCACGAGCATGATCAGGATGTCGAGGCCGATCGCCAGCGCCCGGCTGGGCAGGCGGGCGGTGCGCACGTCCAGCTCGACGGCCTCGCCGATCACCACCCGGTCCACGGCGCCATCGTGCCAGCGCCCGTCGGGGGCCGGTGGGAGGATCGCGGTCGTGGACGTCGACGCCTACGTGGCCGCGCACCGGCCCGCGTGGGACCGCCTCGCGGACCTGCTCGACCGCCGCCGGTGGACGGGCGCGGAGGTCGACGAGGCGGTGGCGCTCTACGAGCGCACGGCCACCCACCTCTCGGTCGTGCGCTCCACCTCGCCCGACCCGGCGCTGGTCGCCCGGCTGTCGACGCTGGTCGCGCGGGCCCGCACGGCGATCACCGGGTCGACGACGGCGTCGTGGCGGGACCTCACCCGGTTCGCCACGGTCGGGTTCGCGGTGGCGCTGGCCGCCTCGTGGCGGTGGTGGCTGACGACGCTGGCGGTGTCGTCGGTGGTCATGGTGGCGGTCGGGGTGTGGGTCGCCCGCTCCCCCGACGTCCAGGCCGCGCTGCTGCCCCCGGAGGAGACCCGGCGGCTGGTCGAGGAGGACTTCGCGTCCTACTACAGCTCCGACCCGGCGTCGTCGTTCGCCGCCCGGGTGTGGACCAACAACGCCTGGATCGCCGCCATCTGCCTCGTCTCGGGCGTGCTGATCCTCCCGGTGCTCTGGGTGATGCTCCAGAACGTCGTCAACATCGGGGTCTCCGGCGGCATCCTCGCCGCCAACGGCCGCGCCGACCTGTTCTTCGGGCTGATCACCCCCCACGGCCTGCTCGAGCTCACCGCGCTGTTCGTCGCGGCCGGGGCGGGGATGCGGCTCGGGTGGGCGTGGATCGATCCGGGGCCGCTCCCGCGCTCCGAGTCGCTGGCCCGCCAGGGACGCACCACGGTCGGCATGGCGCTCGGCGTGGCGGTGCTGCTGGCGATCTCGGGCGTCATCGAGGCGTTCGTGACACCCTCGGGGCTGCCGACCGCGGCCCGCATCGGCATCGGGGTGCTCGCCGAGCTGGGCTTCGTCGCCTACGTGCTCTGGGGTGCGGCCCTCGTGCGGCGCCACGGGGCCACCGCGCCGTCGCTCGCCGACCTCGCCGCCGATCGGCGCGGCGCCGTCCTCCCAGCCGCGGGCTGAACCGATGGGCACCGTCCACGACGACCTGCTCGTCGGGCTGCGCCGCGCCCGCGACCGGATCGACCGCCACTACGCCGACCCGCTCGACCTCGACGCCCTCGCCGCGACCGCGGGCTTGTCCAAGTACCACTTCCTGCGCTGCTTCGCCCGCACCTACGGCCTCACCCCGCACGCCTACCTCACCGAGCGCCGCGTGGAGCGCGCGCAGGACCTGCTGCGCGCCACCAACCTCACGGTCACCGAGGTGTGCTGGCTCGTCGGCTACTCGGGCCTCGGGTCGTTCTCGACGCGCTTCCGCCGCCTCGTGGGCTGCAGCCCGTCGGAGTACCAGGCGCGCTGGGCGGCGACGGGCCCGCCGCGCATCCCGGGGTGCTTCGTGATGATGCACGGGCTCTCCGACCGCGCAGCGGAGCGGAGCCGGTCCGTCGACTCCGACCGCGCAGCGGAGCGGAGCCGGTCCGTCGACTCCGACCGCGCAGCGGAGCGGAGCCGGTCCATCGACTCCGACCGCGACCGCGCAATTCCGGAGAAGCCGGTGGGGGCCCGCCCGCCGGGACAATCCTCCGCATGATCACCAACATCTCGCTGTTCACGCTGTACGTCACCGACCAGGACGACGCGAAGAAGTTCTACTGCGACGTGATGGGGTTCGTGGAGGGCACCGACGTCAGCATGGGCGAGGGCTTCCGCTGGGTGACCGTCAAGCACCCGCGGCAGCCGGAGCTCGAGGTGACGCTGATGGTCCCGGGCCCGCCGCTCAACGAGGAGATGGCCGGCGCCGTCCGCCGCGCGCTCGCGAGCGGCAGCATGGGCGGCTTCGGGCTCACCACCGACGACTGCCGCGGCGAGTACGAGCGCCTCACCGAGCTCGGCGTCGAGTTCACCCAGGAGCCCTCCGAGCGGCCCTACGGCATCGAGGCCGTCATGCGCGACAACTCCGGCAACTGGCTGGTCCTCGTGGAGCCCCGGGAGTTCAGCCCGGCCGACTTCGGCTGAGCGGCTTCGGCCGGCCCCGCCGAGCTGGCAACCTCTGGGGTCGTGGACGCACAGGCGGAGCAGACCGCGGCCTGGAACGGCACCGGCGGCGACGCCTGGGTGCGCCTCCAGCCCCTCCTCGACGCGACGTACGCCCCGGTGGAGGAGCTGCTCGTCGGCCGGGTGGCGGCCGCGGCGGGGGGCTCGTCGCCGACGGTCCTCGACGTGGGGTGCGGGACCGGCGCGACGACCCTGGCGCTCGCGCGGCGGCTCGGCCCGTCGGCGCGCTGCGTCGGGGTCGACCTCTCCGAGCCGATGATCGAGCTCGCCCGCCGACGGGCCGGGGACGGCGCGGTCGAGTTCCTCGTGGCCGACGCCGGGCGCCACCCGTTCGCCCCGGGCGGCGCGGACGTGATCGCGTCGCGGTTCGGGGTGATGTTCTTCGACGACCCGGTGGCGGCGTTCGCGAACCTGCGCGCCGCCACCCGCCCCGGCGGTGCCCTGCGCGCGGTCGTCTGGCGCACGCCGCGGGAGAACCCGTTCATGACGCGCGCCGGGGAGGCCGCCCCGCCCCTGCTCGAGGTGCCGCCGTGGGTGCCCGACGCCCCCGGTCCGTTCGCCCTCGCCGACCCCGACCGGACCCTGGGCCTGCTGCGCGCCGCGGGCTGGGCGACGGCGACCGCCGACCCGGTCGACCTCCCGTGCGGGTTCGCGGAGCGCGACCTCGACGACTACGTCGGCACCATGGGACCGGTGGGCCGCGCGCTGGCCGGGCGGGACGCGGCGACCCGCGCGCAGGTCCTCGAGCACGTCCGGCCCGCGTTCGACGAGTTCCGCTCCGAGGGCGAGATCCGGTTCACGGCGAAGTGCTGGCTGCTGTGGGCGCAGGCGTGACTCAGAGCCGGCCCGCCGCCTTGAGCGCCAGATAGCGGTCGGCGACGGCCGGGGGCAGGTCGTCGGGCGCCGCGTCGACGATCTCCACCCCGCGGCGGGCCAGGCGCTCGGCGGTGCGGCGGCGGGCGTCGCGGGCGGTGCCGGCCGCGGCGGCGGTATACACGGCCTCGGCGTCGCCGCGCCCGGCGGCCATCGTCGCGAGCTCCGGGTCGGCGACCGCGGCCAGCAGCAGGGTGTGCCGGCGCAGCAGCGCGCCCAGGACCGGGTCGAGGCCCTCGGTCACCGCCGCCTCCTCCAGTCCGGTGACCAGGACGACCAGGCTGCGCCGCCCGGCGCGCGCGAGGGCCGCGGCGGCGAGCAGGCGCATGTCGGTCTCGACCAGGCGCGGCTCGAGCGGCGCCATCGCGGTGACCAGCGCGGGCAGCAGGTCGCGCTGCGTCGCGCCCAGCACGGACGCGCGCACCTCGCGGTCGAGGGCGAGCAGGTCGACGCGGTCGCCGCCGCGCGAGGCCAGGGCGGCGAGCAGCAGGGCGGTGTCGAGCGCCGCATCCAGCCGGGGCGCGTCACCGACCCGCCCCGCGGCGCTGCGCCCGGTGTCGATGACGACGAGCACGTGGCGGTCACGCTCGGGGCGCCAGGTCCGGACGACGAGGTCGTGCGAGCGCGCCGAGGCCCGCCAGTCGATCGAGCGGACGTCGTCGCCCGCGACGTACTCGCGCAGCGAGTCGAACTCGGTGCCCTGCCCCCGCACCTGGATCGCGCGGCGCCCGTCGAGCTCGCGCAGCCGGGCCAGCCGCGAGGGCAGGTGGCGGCGCGAGCCGAAGCCCGGGAGCACGCGCACCCGCGCCGGCACGACCCGCCGGCCCTGGCGGGCGCCGAGCCCGAGCGGTCCGAGCGAGCGCAGGGTGACCCGCACGGCGTCGCGGTCGCCGCGCCGGGTCGGGGCCAGGGTGGAGACGACCCGGCGCCGCTCCCCCGCCGGCACGACCAGCCGGTGCCGTGCGGGCGTCGCACCGGCCGAGGGCTCCCAGGCGTCGCGCAGCAGCACGACCGCGCGGCGCCGCGCCGGGTTCGCGACACGCAGCGCGACCTGGACCGACTCGCCGAGGCGCACGCTGGTCACGCCGTCGGGGTCCTGCTCGCGGTCGAGGCGCAGGGTCCCCACCGGCACCGCGGCCAGCGCGTCGGCGATCGCCGCGAGGGCGAGCACGCCGGACACGACGAGCACCCCGGTCCCCGACGGCCAGAGCAGGCCGACGACCAGCGCGCCCAGCGCGACGAGCAGCGCGAGGCGCCCGGTGACCGCCATGGTTCAGCGCGGGACCGGCACGGCGGCGAGCACCCCGGACACCACGCCGTCGGCGGTCACGCCCTCGAGCTCGGCCTCGGCGCGCACGGCGACCCGGTGGCGCAGCACCGGCAGGGCGAGGGCCTGCACGTCGTCGGGCGTGACGTACTCGCGCCCCGACAGCCACGCCCAGCACCGGGCGGCGAGCAGCAGCGCCGTCGCCCCGCGCGGAGAGACCCCGAGGCGCAGCGACGGCGACGACCGGGTCGCGCGGCACAGGTCGACGACGTAGGCGAGCAGCTCGGGCCGCACGGTCACCCGGGACACCGCCGCCCGCGCGGCGCGCAGGTGCTCGGGCCCGGCCACGGGGCGGACGCCCGCGCCGGCGAGGTCGCGGGGGTCGAAGCCCTCGGCGTGCCGGCCCAGCATGCGGATCTCGTCGTCGCGGGGCGGCAGGGGCAGCACCAGCTTGAGCAGGAACCGGTCGAGCTGCGCCTCGGGCAGCGGGTAGGTGCCCTCGTACTCGACGGGGTTCTGGGTCGCCGCGACGACGAACGGGTCGGGCAGCGGGCGCGGCACGCCGTCCACCGAGACCTGGAACTCCTCCATGGCCTCCAGCAGCGAGGCCTGGGTCTTCGGCGGGGTGCGGTTGATCTCGTCGGCGAGCAGCAGGTTGGTGAACACCGGGCCGGGGCGGAACGAGAACTCGGCGCTGCGCGAGTCGTAGACCAGCGAGCCCGTGACGTCGCCGGGCATGAGGTCGGGGGTGAACTGCACCCGGCGGTCCTCGAGCGACAGGGCCGCGGCCACGGCCCGGACCAGCAGCGTCTTCGCGACGCCGGGGACGCCCTCGAGGAGCACGTGACGGCGGCTCAGCAGCGCGATGACCAGGCCCGTGACGGCCGCGTCGTGGCCGACGACGGCCTTGGCGACCTCGCGGCGCAGGGCGAGCAGGGCCTCGCGGGCCTCGTCGCCGCCGACCGCGGTGTCGGTCGCCACGACCGTCGTGTCGGTGTCCTCGCTGCTGGTCACGTCGGCCATCCGATCACGCGGACCCCCCGGAGGAGTCGGCGGCCGTGTCCCGCACGGCGCGGCGCAGCCCGTCGAGGTCGCCGGCGAGCGCGACCAGCGCCGGGTCGTCGGGCGGGACCGGACCCTCGAGCAGGGCCGCGACGTCGGCCGGCGGCCTCCCGGTGCGGGCGGTGACGGCGTCCACCACGGCCGCGGTCCCGCCGCCGCGCGGCACCCCGAGACGGGCGGCGAGCTCGCGGACCGCCTCGGCCCGCAGCGCCGCGGCGGCACGGTCGCGGGCCCCGGCGCGGCGGTAGAGCCGGGCGCGGCCGCGCACGGTCTCCCCGGCGGGCACGACGACGGGCAGGTCCTCGGTCACGACGGGCCCGAGCCGCCGGCCCCGCCACAGGGCGACCGCGATCCCGGCGACGAGCAGCTGCAGCGGACCCCAGATCCACCCGGCCGGCAGGAGCTCGGAGGTGCTGCGCTCCTGGCCGGGCTCCGCGGGCGGCGGGACCGGCAGGTACCAGAGCATCTCGGGGTGCGCGCCGAGCAGGTTGAGCGCGAGCGCGGCGTTGCCCCGTTCGTCGAGGGCGTCGTTGGTGAACGGGGTCGCGTCGCCCACCACCGTCACCGTGCGCCCGCGCTCGGGCACGCCGACCAGCGAGGCCGCCCCGGTCGGCCCGTCCGTGGGGTAGCAGCGCACGGCAGCGGGGACCGCCGGGTCGACGCCGTAGGCCGCGCCCGCGAGGTCGACGGGCCCGGCGCGCACGGCGGCGGGCAGGGCGCACGCCGGCTCGGTGGGCTCGGGCAGCTCGATGAGCTCGGTGCGCACGCCGGGGGCCAGCGCGGCCAGGGAGCGCTCGTCGGGGCGCACGAGCACGACGTCGGCCCCCGACGCGGCGAGGGCGTCGCGCTGGCGCGTGCTCATGCGCTCGGGGAAGGCGACGAACACCGTGCGGCCGGGTGCGGCGGTGGCCGGGTCGAGGTCGTCGACCGCCCGGACCCGCACCCCCTGGTCCTCGAGCAGCCGGGCCAGCGCCCGCGCGCCGTCGGGCGAGGCGCCCTCGGGGCTGAGGTCGCCGACGCGCGGGGCGGCGGTGAGCACCGCGACCAGGAGCGCGGCGCCGAGCACCAGCGCGACGATCAGCACCGGCCCGCGCCAGCGCCGGGCCCTCGCCGCGAACGCGCCGTTCGCTGCGTCGCCGCGCGCGAGGTCCCCGGTGATCACGCGGCGCCCACCGCGCGGGTGGCGGTCACGGCGGCGTCGATCTCGCGCAGGCGGGCGTCGGCGGCGGCATCGGCACCGCGCCCCCCGTACACCGTCTCGTCGAACCGGCGGGCGGCCTCGAGCAGGTCGTCGGCGACGGCGGGCAGCGCGCGCCCGCCCTCGCGCGCGGCGTCGCCGGCGGTGCGGCCCTGCCGGGGCTCGAGGATCGTGCGCTCCTCGAGCGACCGGACGATCGCGCGCATGCGCTCGCGGACCGCGTCGTCGAACGCGCCGGCCGTCGCGTGCCCGTCGGCGAGGCGGCGGTGCTCGTCGGCGCTCCGCTCGCTGTCGCCCAGCACCGGGGCCCGAGCCGCCGCCGTCCGCGCGATCCGCCCGAACCGCCGGCGCACGACGACGACCACGACCACGAGCAGCACCAGGAGCACGAGCAGCCCCCACCCGCCGCCGGGCGAGATCCCGGAGGCGGCGCGCAGCAGATCCTCCAGGCGCCGCGTGATCCACCGCAGCAGCTCCTGCACCGGATCGGGCGCCGCCTCCTGGTAGACGCGTCCGGAGAGCTCCTCGCGGGCCAGCTCGCGGGCGGGGTCGGCGCCGATGTCGATCGGCACGGCCCCGGGCGCCGGCGCCCCGGGCCCCGGCACCGCGGGCCCCACCGGAGCCATCAGCGACTCATCAGCGGGGCCCGACCGCGGCCCGCTGCAGCTCGATGTCGAAGCCCTCGCGGCGCATGCGCTGGTCGACGTAGAGCAGGCCGGTGACCCCGGCCTGGAACGGCGTCGTGAGCGTGCTCGCGATGATCGACCCCAGCGCCGTCGCGAGCAGCACCCCGAGCGGCATCCCCGAGGCGCCCGACAGGCCGCCGCCCGCACTGAACGCGGCGACGCCGCCCACGATCGAGAACGGGATCGTGATCACGAAGGCCACGAAGGCGGCGATGATCGCCCCGAGCAGCTGGATGCCGAGCACCGGCCACCACCGCCCCTTGACGAGGAACCACGACCGGCGCAGCGCCTCGGTGACACCGACGCCCTCGAGGACGTAGGCGGGCGCGGCCAGGGAGAGCGAGACCCCGACCCAGATCAGGACCACGAGGGCGGCGAGCACGCCGATGCCGATGACGACCCAGCCGAGCGTGGGGTCGACGAGCAGGAGCAGGAGCCCCGGGATCGCGCCCACGAGCAGGATGCCGATCGCGATCAGGGCGATGAGCAGCGAGAGCCCGATGACGCCCAGGATGCGGGGCTGCGCGGCGCGCCAGGTCTCTCCCGCGTCGACCGGGGCGCCGAGCACCGAGCGGCTGATGACCACCATGAGGATGCCGGTGAGCACCGACGTCGCGACGAGGGTGACGATCCCGCCGCCGAGCGACGACGCGCCCGTGCCGGCGATCTGCCCGGTGACCCGGGAGAGGTCGGGCGAGCCACCCAGCGGCGTCGGCGTCGCGTTCGGGACCAGCAGCGTCAGCACGAGCTGGGCCAGCGTGCTGATCACGGCCACGACCGCCGACCAGCCCAGCACGATCTTCGGGTGCGCGCGGATGTAGCCGAGCGCGCCGTCGAGGATCTCGCCGAGCCCCAGCGGGCGCAGCGGCACGATCCCGGGCTTCGGCGCGCGGGGCGGCATACCGCCGCCCGGCTGACCGAACCCCGGCTGACCGGCGGGCTGACCGTAGCCGGGCTGGCCGTAGCCGGGCTGGCCGTAGCCGGGCTGGCCGTAGCCGGGCTGGCCGTAGCCCGGCTGGCCACCGGGGGCGCCGTACCCGGGTTGCTGTCCGTAGCCGGCCTGCTGCCCGTACCCGGGCTGGCCGTAGCCCGGCTGGCCACCGGGGGCGCCGTACCCGGGCTGCTGCCCGTACCCCGGTTGCTGCCCGTAGCCCGGTTGCTGCCCGTAGCCCGCCCCGCCGTAGCCGGGCTGCTGGCCCGGGCCGGGCTGCTGGCCCGGGCCGGGCTGCTCGCCGCCGGGCGGCCCCGCAGCGGTCGGCTGGTCGCCGCCACCTCCCGGATCCCAGGCCGGGACCGAGGACGGGCCGGGCGTGCCGTGCGGCGGGGTCGGCTCGCCGTTCTCACCGTTGCCGCTGGACGAGCCGGACGAGCTGGAGCCCGACGACTCGGGCGTCGGGTCGGACGACGACGGACCACTCACCAGGGCACGCTCCCCTCTCTGCGCCGGTGACTCCCCGCGCCGGACCGATGACGCGGTGATCGTGCCACGCGTGCGCGCACGGCACGCGTGAACGACCGCCACCGTGTGTCTGCCACGATCCTCCGGTGGCCCTGCACTCCGCGATGTGGCGACGGCTCGACATCTCCGACGGCCTGGCGCACGGCGCCCTCTCCGACTACACCCCGGACGCGACGCACCGCGACGGCGCCCACCTGCTCGACGGCTCGGCGGTCATGCGCGACGACGCGGGGGCGTGGTCGCTGCGGTACTCGGTGATCGCCGACCGGTCCTGGCTGACCCGCACGGTGTTCGTGGAGGTGCTCGCCGACGACGGGCTCGAGCGGGTCACCCTCGAGGTCGACCCGCGCGGCGAGTGGTCCCTCGACGGCCGCCCCTGGCCCGACCTGCGGGGCTGCACCGACATCGACGTCTCGGCCTCGCCGCTGACGAACACGCTGCCCGTCCGCCGCCTCGACCTCCCGGTCGGCGGCGAGGCGGCCATCGACGTGGCCTGGCTCGACGTGCCCTCGCTCGCCGTGCACCGCGTGCGCCAGGTCTACCGGCGGGGCCCCGACGACGCCCGCGGGCTCGCGACCTACACCTACGCCGACCCGACCTACGGCGAGTTCGGCGTCACCGTCGACCCGGTGGGGATGGTCATCGCGTATCAGGGCCTGTTCACGCGGGTGGCCTGAGTACCGTCGACCGGGACACCCGCAGCAGGACGACAGGAGCGCGCTGGATCGTGGCCCCGCTGCGTCTCCCCTCCGGCCCCGCCCGGTGGTTCCTGCTGGCCGCCGTGCTGCTCGCGCTGGTGGCCGTCGCCCTCACCGTCCCGGTGCCCGCGCCGCTCGAGGTGCGCGACCGCGTCGCGGCGCTGGGGACGTGGGCCCCGGTGACGTTCCTGCTGGTCCACACCCTGGTGACGACGACGCCGGTGCCGCGCACCGCGTTCTCGCTGTCCGCCGGGCTGCTGTTCGGCCCGTGGCTGGGCGTGGGTCTGTGCCTCGTCGCGAGCGTCGTCTCGGCCGCGGCGGGGTTCGCGATCTCGCGGCGCCTCGGGGGCCGCGCGGTGCGCCGTCTCGGGCCGGGGCGGGTGCGCATGCTCGAGGAACGGCTGAGCTCGCGGGGCCTGCTCGCGGTGATCTCGGCGCGCTTCGTGCCGTTCATCCCGTTCGCCCCGCTGAACTACACGTTCGGGGTGACGAGCGTGTGGTGGCGGCACTACCTGGTCGGCACGGCGATCGGGCTGGTGCCCGGGACCGCGGCGGTCGTGCTCTTCGGCGACGCGGTGACCGGCTCGCTGTCCCCGGGCCTGCTGGCCGTCTTCGCGGTCAGCGGCACGCTCGGGGTCCTCGGCGTCACCCTCTGCGCGCGCACACCCGTCGAGCCGGTGGATCCCGACGAGGCCTGAGGGCCGTCAGCTCCCGGGCGGCGGCGCGGGCTCGGTGGGCGGCTGGGGCGCCTCGCCCACGCTGGTCCGCGGGCCCTCGGTCGGCCGCGGGCCCTCCTCGGGGCGCGGCTCGTTCGACGGCGCGATCGGGGCCAGCGGGTCGGGCGTGATGACGCCGGGCTGGGGCGCGGGACCGGGCGGCGGGAAGCCCTCGGTCGAGTAGTCGTTCGGGCTCGACGGCGACCCCGGGGCGGGCTCGGCGGGGAACACGCAGGCGCTCAGGGCCACGCCCGCGGCGAGCAGCACGCCCACCAGAGCCGCCGTGCGCCCGGCCGTCCGTCGGTTCGCCACTGCAGGTCCTCCCGGCTCCCCCGCCGGTCCTCCGCCGGCGGCGCGCAGACGGTATCGCGTCGCCGCCCCCGTCGCCGTCCTCGCCCCATGTGAGCGATCTTCGGGGCTATCGCCCCGAACATCGCTCACGAGGACCGGGGAGCCAGGATCCCGCGCGGGCGGATCGAGCGCATCGGTTCGGGCGCGACGCCCTCCTCGCGCAGGACGTCGTTGGCGGCGGTGACCGCCGTGACCGCGGCCCGCTCCATCAGCGCGGACGGCACGTCGCACGCCACCCAGTCCCCGGCCAGGCGCAGCCCGCGCGCGTCGGTGAGGACGCCGGGGCGCACCAGGTGGTAGCCGGGGTCGAAGCCCGGCGCGTTGGTGTAGCAGTAGGACTCGGCGTCGAGCACGCGCAGGTCGGCGGCCTCGGGCCACAGGGCCGCGAGCTCCTCGCGCATCATCGCCACCAGCTCGTCGACCGACACCCCGGGCGGGCAGGCGTAGGAGTGCAGCTCCAGCACCGAGCGCCCGGGACCCGCCCAGCGCGCCGACCCGCCCTCGAGGCGGTGGAACAGCGTCACCGAATCGAGGACGCGCTCGCGGGTGACGCCGGTGAACACCGCCCGGCCCGGGTCGACGTCGCCCTCGCAGAACAGGCGCGCCACGACGTAGGGCTCGCCGCTGGGCAGGGCGGAGATCCGCCGCGCGAGGCCCGGCGCGGCCGCGACCAGCTCGGGCGAGGCGGCGACGAGGTCCCGGGTGGCGGGCACGTCGGTGGCCACCACGAGGTGGCGGGCGTGGCGGGCGGGCTCGTGCTCGACGTCGACCGCCCAGCCCCGCGCGCCGTCGGGACGGAGCGACACCGCCCGCGCGCCGGTCGTGACGCCCGCCCCGTGCTTCTCCAGCAGGCGGGTGAACGGCTCCCACAGCGCCGTGCGGTAGTCCTCGACCGGGGCGTCCATGCCCAGGCCCTCGGGGTTGGCGGTGAAGTAGAAGTGGCACATGGCCAGGAACTCGGCCGCCGAGTAGCGCTGCTCGACGTTGAAGAACGAGTGCGCGAAGACCTCGAAGAGCATCGCGCGCCCGCGGTCGGAGAAGCCCAGGCCGTCGAGGAGCTCCGCGGCGGTGCGGTGGTCGTGCTCGGCGTAGGTGCGCACGGGGTCGTAGCGCAGCATCGCGAGCGCCTCGTCGGGGTCGACGTGGCGCAGCTCGCGCAGCTTGAAGCTGGGGCTGCGCAGCACGAGCGCGACGAGGTTGAGCAGCGGCGTGCGGGGCAGCGCGGTGAAGTCCTCGGACTCCCAGCCCACCGACGGGCGGCTCGCGATCGGGTAGCCGCCGACGTCGCGCAGGAAGCCGAGGTCGGGGTCGAGGCGGCGCAGGACGTCGCGCAGCGTGTAGTACTGCCGGAAGAATCCGTGGTAGCCGTGCTCGACCACCACCTCGCTGCCGTCGGACAGCCGCCGGTCCCAGGTGCCCAGGCGCCCGCCCAGGTGCGGCGCCGCCTCGAGCAGCTCGACCTGCACGCCCCGCTCGGCGAGCACGAGCGCGGCGCTCACCCCGGCGATGCCGCCGCCGACGACCACCGCCGTGGCGTCCGGCCCGACACGCTGCGGGAGGTCGGGGCGGGGAGGGACGTGCTGGTGGAGGTGGCGGGAGGCGGACACGAGCGCGACCCTAACCGCGCGGGTCGCACTGTTCCGGATGAGCGCGGTGCTCGTAGAGTCCACCTCACTAGTCGTTAAGGTCCCGACGACGGGAGTCCCCTCGTGCGTGCTGTGGTGCTGTCCGGAGGCTTGACGCACGACTTCCCCGCCACCACGTCCTGCCTGACCGCGCTGCTGGCCCCGCTGGGTGTCGCGTCGGAGGTCCACGAGGGCGTCGACGGCGTCGACGAGGCCTTCCTCGCCCTGCCGGGCGCCGACCTCCTCGTCGTCAACGCGCTGCGCTGGACGATGACCGGGCCCGGCGTCCCCGACCGCTACCGCGAGCAGGCCGACGCGGAGGGCGCGAGCCCCTCGGCGGCGGCGCGCGCGGCGTTCGCCGACCACCTGGCCGGCGGCGGCGGCGTGCTCGCGGTGCACACGGCGGCCCTGTGCTTCGACGACTGGCCGGAGTGGGGTGCCGCGCTCGGTGCGCGCTGGGTCTGGGGGCGTTCCCAGCACCCGCCGCTGGGCCCGGAGATCGACGTGTCGGTGGTCGGCGACGGCGACCTCGTCGGCGGTGTGGAGGGCTTCTCGCTGGTGGACGAGGTCTACGGCGACATGGACCTCGCCGGCGACCTCGATCCCCAGCTCGCCGCGCCCCAGCCCGTCACCGACGGCCGGACCATGCCGCTGCTGTGGGCCCGCGAGCACGGCGGCGGGCGCGTGGTCTACGACGCGCTCGGGCACCACCCGCCGTCGTACGCGGTGCCCGAGCACGCGGAGATCGTCACCCGGGCGGCGCGGTGGGCCCTCGGTGGCCGAGGTGGCTGATCACCCCCTGTCGCTCTCGGCCGGCTGCGTCCTCGACGTCGAGCCCGCCGAGGTCGTGGCCCTCGCGGCCGCGGGCGGCTACGACCTGGCCGGGGTCCGCCTGGCCGACCCCCGCGCCCAGCGCCCCGCGGTCGTCCGCGCCCTCGCGCAGCACCCGGTCGGCCTGCTCGACGTCGAGGTCGTCCGGCTCGGCGCCGCCCCCCTGAGCGACCACGACCGCGCCCTCGCCGACGTCGCCGCCGAGCTGGGCGCGCGGTTCCTGCTCACCGTCTCCGACGACCCCGACGAGGACGTCACTACCGCGCGCGTCGCGGAGCTGGCGGCCCTCCTGCGCGGCGCGCCCACCCGCGTCGCCCTCGAGCCGATGCGGTTCACCGGCGTCCGCACGCGCGAGGCGGCCGAGCGGATCGCGCGCGCGGCGGGTGCCACCGTGCTCCTCGACCCGCTGCACCTGCACCGCACCGGCGACGACCTCGCCCGCCCCGCCGACCCGGCCCTCACCGGGTACGCGCAGCTGACCGACGTCGCCGCGCCGGCCACCACGCCGGACGACCTCGCGCACGAGGCCCGCCACGACCGGGTCCCGCCCGGCGAGGGCGGGCTGGACCTGCGCGGCTTCGTGGCGGGCCTGCCTCCGGCCGTCCCGCTCGCGGTCGAGGTCCAGTCCGACCGGCTGCGGGCGACCACCGCACCCCTGGAGCGCGCGCTGCTGCTGTGTCGCGCCGCCCGCACCGTCCTGGGAGGGACCCCCTGATGGCACGACCGATCGCCGGCATGTCCGTGCTCGTCACCGGAGGGGGCTCGGGCATCGGCGAGACCGTGGTGACGCGCCTGGCCGCCGCCGGCGCGCGGGTGACGCTGACCGGCCGCCGGGCGGAGAAGATCGCGGCGGTGGCGGAGCGGTCGGGCGCGCGGCCGGTCGCGGGCGACGTCACCGTCGACGCCGACCGTCGCGCGATGGTCGACGCCGCCGTGGAGCACGGCGGCGGGCTCGACGCGGTCGTGCACGCGGCGGGCAACATGTACCGGGGGCCGCTCGCCGAGCTCACCGAGCAGGGCCTGCACGACGTCTTCGCCTCCAACACGGTGGCGCCGATGCTGCTCACGGGCCTGGCGCTCCCCCACCTCGTCGCCGCGCGGGGGGCGGTCGTGTTCTTCGGGTCCGTGCACACCCAGCGCGCCTTCCCCGGCGCGGCCCCCTACGCGGCGACCAAGGGCGCGCTGGAGACGCTGACCGGGGTGCTCGCCGCCGAGCTGGGCCCGCAGGGCGTGCGGGTGAGCTGCGTGCGCCCGGGCGGCGTGCTCACCGAGATCAACCAGCGGGCGGGCCTGTTCGACGACGCCACGGCCGCCGAGCGGATGCAGTCCCTCGGCCCCGCGCACGCCCTGGGCCGGCCGGGCACCACCGACGAGGTCGCCGAGGCCGTCGAGTACCTGCTCGGCGCGGAGTGGGTCACCGGCAACGTGCTCACCGTCGACGGCGGCCTCGGCCTGGGCGTCACCCAGGCCTGACGCCCACCGACGGGAGGCCTACCTACGGCGGCGGCGGGCAGGCGCGCCGCGCCCGCCGAGCTGGAGCAGCGCCGCCGGGATGCCGTGGTCGGCGCGCAGGCGCTGGATCGCGGGGTCGTTGGCCCAGAACGTCTCGAAGTCCTCGGGCGCGAGCTTCTCGGCGATGAGGTGCATGGCGATGTCGTGGCGCACGTACTCGACGGCCACGAGCACGACCGCGGGGTCGTCGGTGAACACGCCCCAGGCGTCCTCACCCACCACGCCGCCGATGACGGCCTGCTCGCGGTCGGCGGCGACCACCAGCAGCCGGCAGCCCAGGTTCTCCAGCGCCACCTCCGGGCTCGAGAAGCGGTGCACGGTCGTGGTGCCGACCGGCTCGGCGTCCTCGCCGAAGCTCACCACGGAGACGTCGACGCCCTCGTTCTCCGCCCGCCGGGCCGCGGCCTTGAGCGGCGCGAGCTCGGCGGGCCAGCCGGAGAGGAACAGGTCGTTGCGGGCCGCGCCGACGACGTCCTCGGCGCGCGCGAGCAGGGAGTCGCGGTCGGTGAGGTTGTGGACGATGCGCACCTGCGGCGGCGCCGCGAGCCGGGGCAGCTCGGTGCCGAGCGCGTCCATCGACGCGTCGAACTCCCGGCGCATCCGCTCGAGCAGCGACGCGGGCGGCAGCGACAGGTAGCCGACGCTGCTCTCGCCGGTGTGCACCTCGTACGCGGCGCCGCGGCCGACGAGCTTGCCGAGCGTCTCGTAGACGGTGCTACGCGGCACGCCCGACCGCTTGGCGACCTCGTAGCCGTTCAGCGGGGTCCCGGCGGCCACCAGGGCGACGTAGGCCTTGGCCTCGTAGCCCGACATGCCGAGACGCCCGAGCTCGTCGATGACGCTCTGCTGCGACATGGCTCCATCGTTCCAGGTCGGGGGGCGGTCACTCGGCAGGCGCGTCGCTGCGCGCCCGCGGCATCGCGTTGAGGGCGCCGCGGGTGATGCCGCCGTCGACCGCGAGGGTCTGGCCGGTGATGTAGGCCGCCTTCTCCGAGCCGAGGAAGAGCACGGTCTCGGCGACGTCCTGCGCGGTGCCGAGGCGCCCCAGCGGCACGCGGCCCGAGCGCAGGCGCCGGACCTCGGGGTCGGCGTAGATCGCGTCCGACATCCCGGCGTCGATGAGGCCCGGCGCGACGGCGTTGGCGCGGATCCCGTGGGCGCCCCACTCCAGGGCCATGTGCTCGGTGAGCATGACGACGCCGGCCTTCGACGACGTGTACGCGCCGGCCCCGGGGGCGGCGGCCAGCCCGTTGATCGAGGAGATGTTGACGATCGCCCCGCCGGCCGACTCCGCGATCATCCGCTCGGCGGCCACCCGCGCGACGAGGAACGTGCCGGTGAGGTTGACGTCGAGCGCGGCGCGCCAGTCGGCCGCCGCCAGCTCGAGCAGCGGGCCGAAGCGCACGATGCCGGCGTTGTTGACCACGAGCGCCGGGGCGGCGGGGAGCTCGCCCATCGCCGCGCGCACCGAGCTCTCGTCGGTGACGTCCACGGCCAGCGGCACGCACGCCTCGCCGATCTCCGCCGCGACGGCGCGGACGGCCTCGCCGTCGAGGTCCCACGCCGCGACGCGGTAGCCCTCCTTCGCCGCGTGTCGGGCCAGGACGGCCCCGATCCCGCGGCCGGCCCCGGTGATCACTGCCCACGTCGTCGTCACGGTAACGACGCTAGTGCCGCTGATCGGTCGCGTCCATCACCTCGCGGAGGTTCACGGCTGTGCGAGACTGAGACGCACGGCACCGATAGTCGTCAGCAGCCTGACGGCGAATCCTCCGGGGAGGCGCGGAGATGGCCAGCATCCTGATCCACGGCGGCACGGTCGTCGACGGCACCGGCGCGCCGGCACGTCCCGGGGAGGACGTCCTGGTGCGCGACGGCCGCATCGCCGCCCTGGGCGCGGACGCCGCGGCGGGCGCCGACGAGGCCACCGAGCGCGTCGACGCGACCGGTCGCACGGTGATGCCCGGACTCATCGACGCCCACACCCACCTCACCTTCGGCGAGCCCACCGGCAACGACGAGCTCTTCAACCACCGCACCGAGGCCTACAGCTCGATGCTCTCGGCCTACAACGCGCGCAAGGTGCTGCGCGCCGGCGTCACGAGCGTCCTCGACGCCGACTGCCTGTGGAACATCGGCTGCGAGCTCCGGGACGCCATCGAGGCCGGCATCGTCGAGGGCCCGCGGATGCGCGCCGGGGGTCAGGCGCTCATGACCATGCTGGGCGGCACGGCCGGCCGGATGATCAAGGACGAGGGCACCACGGGGTACGCCACCGTCGTCACCGGCCGGGACGTGATGGTCAACGAGATCCGCCGGCAGATCAAGTACGGGGTCGACTGGATCAAGATCATGGTCACCGGCCTGATCCCGTCGATGAAGGGCCCCGAGGTCAAGGTCTGGAACATCGACGAGCTGCGCACCGTCTGCGACACCGCGCACGAGCTCAACACCAAGGTCGTCGCCCACTGCCGCAACTCCGACTCCACCCGTGACGCCGCCCGGGCCGGGGTCGACCTGATCTACCACGCCTCCTACCTCGACGACGAGGCGATCGAGGCCGTCGTCGAGGCGGGCGCGTCGATGTGTCCGACGTTCACGCTGCTGGGCAACCTCGCCGACTACGGCGCGCGGATCGGCACCGCGCCCGAGCTGCTCGACGTGTTCCGCGCCGAGATCGAGGTGACGGCGAAGCAGCTCACCAAGGCGCACGCCGCCGGCGTCCGGTTCCTCACCGGCTCCGAGACCGGCTTCGCGGTCACCCCGGTCGGCGAGTGGCACGCCCGCGAGCTGGAGATGTTCGTCGACTACATGGGCATGACGCCGATGGAGGCGATCGTCGCCGCCACCCGCAACGGCGCGTTCGCGATGCGCATGGAGGGCCCCGATGGCGGAGTCGGCACGCTCGAGACCGGCCGGATCGGCGACGTCCTGGTCGTCGACGGCGACCCGCTGCGCGACGTCACGGTGCTGCAGGACAAGGAGCGGATCGTCGAGGTGATCAAGGAGGGCCGGCGGACCGACCTGGTCACGCCGATCCCCGAGCACCGCCAGCGCGCCTCCGACCAGGTCCGCTTCCTCGCCGCGTGCCCGCTGACGCGCTCCCTCGCGCTCACCGAGGAGGACCTCGAGCGCATGTCGCATGTCTAGGCCGGGCGGCGGGGGCGGCGTCCTCGACGTCCACGCCCACGCCGTCCTGCGCTCGTCGGAGGGCGCGGCCGGGGCGGCCGGGCCGGAGCTCGGGACGTCCGACGACGGGCGGCCGTTCTACCGGGTCGGCGACTACGTCCTGCACGGCGTGCGCTACGAGGGCAGCCCGTTCATGGACCTCGACCTGCGCCTCGCGGCGATGGACGCGGCCGGGATCGGGCGCCAGCTCCTCTCCCCCAACCCCCTGACCTACTTCGGGGACCTGCCCGTCGACGACGCCGTCTCCTTCGCCCGCCGGCACAACGACGGCCTCGCCGCGCTCGTCGCGGAGCACCCCGACCGGCTGCTCGCGGCCGCCCAGCTGCCCGTCCAGGACGTGGCCGACAGCATCACCGAGGCCCGCCGCGCGGTGCGCGACCTCGGCATGAGCGCGATCTACCTCGACACCGACCCGGCCGGGCGCACCCTCGACGACCCGGCGCTCGACCCGCTGTACGAGGCGGTCGTGGACCTCGACGTCCCGCTGTTCGTGCACCCCTCGCCGATCGGTCCGGACGGCCCGCCCGCCGATCCGCGGCTGCGCCGCTTCGACCTCGACCTGCAGTGCGGCTTCGCGTACGACGAGACGCTCGCGGTCGCCGCGCTCGTCTTCGGCGGCGTGCTCGAGCGCCATCCCGGCCTCGACGTGTGCCTGTCGCACGGGGGCGGCGCCGCCGCCTTCCTCGCCGGCCGGTTCGCCCGGGCGGCGCGCAAGCGGCCGTGGGCGTCCGAGGCGCTGCGTGAGCAGGGCTTCGCGCCGTGGTTCCGGCGGCTGTGGTTCGACGTCCACGTGCACGACGAGGGCTCGGTGGCCCTGCTGCGCGAGCGCGCCGACCCGGCCCACCTGGTGTTCGGCACCAACTTCGCGGGCTGGGACTCCGACGCCGACGACACCCCGACCGGCCCGTTCGCGCAGGAGCTGACCGCCAACGCGGAGCGCCTGCTGCGGCTCAGCTAGGCAGCGGGCGCCGCGCCGTCTCCCGGAGCGCCAGCACGGCGGGCAGCGAGACCACGGCCAGGATCATCACGTAGTACGCGCCGACCATCGTCGACCCGGTGGCACCGCCGAGCCAGGTCAGCAGGTACGGCGCGGAGCCGCCGAAGAGCGCGACCGACAGGTTGTAGGTGATGCCGTGGCCGCTCACCCGGACCCGGGTCGGGAAGAGCTCGACGAGGGCGGCGTTGATCACCGCGGCGTAGGCGCCGGCGAGCAGCCCGAACAGCACCAGGCCGCAGGCGATCAGCCCGAACGTGCCCGAGGTGATGAGCAGGAAGCTCGGGTACGACAGCACGAGCAGCCCGACGAGGCTGGTCAGCAGCACGGTCCGGCGCCCGACCCGGTCGGACAGCCAGGCCCCGCCGACCTCGGCGACCAGGCAGGCCGCCAGCGCGATCACCGACGGCGCGAAGGCCTGGAGACCCTTCAGTTGCAGGCTGCGGGTCGCGAAGCTCGGGAGGTAGCCGACGATCATGTAGAACGACGACGCGTTCGCCGCGACCAGGAAGAACGCGATGGCGAGCAGGCGGCGCTGCTCGCGCCCGGCCAGCGCCGCGCGGACGGGGTTCGCGGCGCGGGTGCGCTCCTCGCGCAGCGCGAGGAAGTAGGGCGTCTCGTCGAGCTTCTGGCGGATGTAGAGCCCGATGAGCCCGAGCGGCAGCGCCACGAGCAGCGGGATCCGCCAGCCCCACGACTGCATCTGCTCGGTGGAGAGGGTCAGCAGCATGACCCCGGGGATCAGGCTGCCGAGCAGCGTCCCGACCACCGCGCCGACCGAGATCATCCCGACGAACAGGCCCCGGCGGTTCGCCGGCGCGTGCTCGGCGACGAACGAGACCGCCCCGGAGATCTCGCCGCCGGCCGAGACCCCCTGCACGAAGCGCAGGAGCACGAGCAGCGCCGGCGCGGCCAGCCCGATCGCCGCGTAGCCCGGCAGCAGGCCCATGAGCGCCGTCGCCGCGGACATCAGCAGCACCGTGAGCGCGAGCGTGCGCTTGCGCCCGATCCGGTCGCCCACCGCGCCCCAGACGAACCCGCCGAGCGGGCGGGCGAAGAACGCGACGGCGAACACCGCGAGCGTGGACAGCAGCGCGGTCGTCGGGGCGACCGACGGGAAGAACACCGCCGCGAGCGTCGTGGCGAGCACGGCGTAGACCGAGAACTCGTAGAACTCGACGAGCGAGCCGATGACGCCGCCGGCGAGCAGGCGCCGCAGCGCCCGGCGGGTGGCCGGGTCCTCGGCGGCGGGGAGGGCGGTCGATTCCGTGGACATGGCGCTCCCGGACGTCGTCGTGGCGGGTGGCTAGACGTTAGGGAGCTGACGACGCTCGTGTAAAGAGTCGCGGCTAGAGCAGGCCCTGGTACGCGCCGCCGTCCACCGGGATCGCCGCGCCGGTGACGAAGCCCGCGTCCTGCCCGCAGAGGAACGCGACGAGCGCCGCGCACTCCCCCGGGTCGCCGAGGCGCCGGGCCGGGACGTCGGCGAGGGCGGCCGCGCGCAGGTCGGGGTCGGCGTAGACCGAGCGCACCCGGTCGGTGTCGTGCAGGCCGGGCAGCACCGAGTTCACCGTGACCCCGTCGGCGGCCACCTCGCGGGCGAGCGTGCGCAGGAAGCCGGTCGCGCCGGCCCGGGCGGTGTTCGACAGCGCGAGGTTCGGGTAGGGCTGGCGCACACCCAGCGAGGTGATGGCGACGACCCGGCCCCAGCCGCGCTCGCACATGCCCGGCACCGCGGCCAGGCACATCCCGACCACGGCGAGCAGGCTGCGGTCCAGCGCGGCCTGGTAGTCGCCGAGCGCGGTGTCGGCGACGCGTCCCGGGCGGGGCCCCGGGCCGTTAACGACGAGGATGTCCGGCGCACCGTGGCGCGCCTCGACGTCCCTCACGAACCCGGCCGCGGCCTCCGGGTCGGTGAGGTCGGCGACGACCCAGTCGGTGCCCAGCTCGGCGGCGGCGGCCTCGGCACGCCCGGCGTCGGAGCCGCAGATCGTCACCGCGGCCCCCTCGGCGACCAGCGCCGCCGCGCACGCCCGTCCCAGCCCCGCCGTGCCCGCGGCCACCGCCGCGCGCCGTCCCCGGATTCCCAGGTCCACGTGCCCTCCCGCTCCCCCGACCGCTCCCCCGACCGTTCAGGTCGCGAAGATGTCGATCTCGTCGCCAGTGTCGGCATCGAACACCAGCAGCGCCCCGGACGGGCAGGCGCGGGCCAGGCGGAGCGCGGCGTCGTCGGGCAGCGGTGGCGCGCCGGGCACACCCTGCGCGACCTCCTCGTCGTCGAACCGGAACCGGTCGGGGTACTCGGCCACGCAGCGGCCCGAGCTGATGCAGATCTCCCCGTCGACCTCGATGCGGTACGTCATCCGAGCAGCACCGGGTAGGTCGCCCAGTAGGGGCGGGCGGTGGTGGTGTCGCGCTCCGGCGGGTGGTCCGGGTCGGGGCGGACGCCGGCGGCGAACAGCTGGCCGACGGCGCCGGTGACGAGCCCGAACAGGTGGGTGTCGGGATCGGTGTCGCCGCGGGCCACGACCCCGGCGGCCAGGTCCTGCCCGATGCAGACGTGCATGCCGGCCGCGAAGCTCAGTCCGAACGGGGCGACGCCCGGCGGCAGCGTCCGGTCGGGGTCGAAGGCGGCCGCGTCGGGACCGAACAGCGTCACGTCGCGGTTCACCGCCTGCAGGTCGATCACCACGGTGGCGCCCTCGGGGATCGTCGTGCCCGAGCGCAGCGTCACCGGGGCGAGCGCGCGCCGCATCCCGACCGGGCTCGACGGGTTGAGGCGGACGGTCTCGTGCACGCAGCGCTGCACGAACAACGGGTCGGTGTGGGCGTCGGCGCGCTCGGGGTGCTCGGCGAACCAGCCCAACATGTGGTCGACGGTCCGGACGAACGCCGTCGCGCTCGTGTGCGCGCCGGCGAGCAGGTAGAACGCGACCTCGCGGCGGACCACGTGGTGCGGCAGGCCGAGCTCGTCGGCGTGCCGGAGCAGGGTCGCGAGCACGTCGCGGGGCAGCTCCACCCCCTGGTCCAGCATCTCCCGTCGCCGGGCGATCGAGGGCGCGAGGAACTCGGCGTCCCAGTCCTCGAGCGCGCGGGCCACCTCGGCGGCCTTCGCGGCCTTGTCCCCGGTGGCGTGCGCCAGCGTCGCGCCCTCGATGAACCGCATCATGTGCGCGTGCAGCCGGGCCGTCTCGGCCGCCGTGCCCTCCGGGCGGTCGATGCCCGCGGTGAGCGCGGCGAGGTTGAGCATCAGCTCGTGGCCCAGGTGCACGAGGTCGACCCGGCCCGCGGCGACGTACGGGGCGAGCGTGTCCGCGGTGACGCCGGGGAACAGGTCGCGCTCGTAGCGCTCGAACACCTCCCGGCGGAACATGCGGTTCTCCACGCGGCGCCGGTCGCGGTGCTCGGTGCCGTGCAGGTTCACCAGCACGTCGGCCATCACGACCTCGCCCTCGTCGTAGAGCGACTGGCGCAGGTCGCGGCTGCGGTAGGCGTCCTTGGCGTCGGCGAACGTGCTCAGGGTGACGACGGCCGACTCCCCGGTGGCGGCTGTGGTCACGGTGTCCTCCATCGACCGGGCGGGTCCCTGGACGGTAGTCGTCAGTCTACTGACGTCAAACCGCCGTCCACCGCGTCGGCGATCCGCAGGGCGGCGACGCCGTCGGCGAAGGTCGGCAGGTCCGCGGCCGGAGCGCCGTCGGCCACGTGCGCGACCAGCGTCCGGACGAGCCGGGTGAAGGGCTCGGTGGCCGTGCCCTCGGCGGCGACGAGCTCCCCGGTCTCCTCGCCGGTGCGCGCCCCGGAGAGCCGCACGGGGAAGTGGCCGGTGTGCCCGGCGGCCTCGGCGACGAGGACACCCTCGGCGCCGTGCGCGACCAGCCGCCACCCCCCGCCCCCGGGCGCGACCCAGGAGCTGTGCACCGAGCACAGGGCGCCGTCGGCCGTGCGCGCGGTCCACGCGGCCGAGTCGACGCTGTCGGCCGGCAGCGGCCCGTCCGGGCCCGGCCACGTCGGCGCGCGGCGCGCCACCAGCCCGCGGACGTCGCCGAGGTCGCCGAAGACCCACCGCACGATGTCGGCGGTGTGCAGGCCGTGCACCCGCAGCGAGCTCGCCCCGTGCGCGGCGTCGGCGCACCATCCCGACCCGCGCACGGCGGCGGGGTTCGTGAACGTCGGGTAGAACGCCTGCACCGCGACGTTGTCGACCCGGCCGATCCAGCCGTCCTGCACCCGGCGGCGCAGCTCGGCGAGGCCCGGCCAGAACCGGGACTGCATGTCGACCGCGGCGACCCGCCCGGCGGCGTCGGCCGTCGCCGCCATCTCGAGGCCCTCCTCGGTCGACCGGGCCAGCGGGGCCTCGCACAGCACGTGCTTGCCGGCCCCCAGCGCGGCGCCGACCATCGCCGCGTGCCGGCTCGGGCGGGTCGCGACGTCCACGAGGTCGACCCCGGGGTCGGCGCAGAGGGCCTCGAAGCCCACGTGGGCCCGCGGGACGCCGTGGGTGCGGGCGGCCTCGTCGGCGGTCTCGCGGTGCGCGGTGGCGACCGCCGCGAGCTCGACGATTCCCTCGCGCGCCAGGGCGGCGTAGACCGGCAGGTGGGTGGCGGCCGCGTAGTGCAGGCCGACGACCCCGACGCGCAGCGGCGTCATGCGGGGACCGCGGGTCGGTCGACCGCGGGCAGCACCTCGTTCCCGAACAGCTCCATGGCCGCCAGGACCGAACGGTGGTCCGGGCCGGTGGGGTACCGGAAGATCATCAGGAAGTCGTCGACGCCCGCCCCGTCCTGGAAGCGCCCGATCGTCTCGACGCACTCCTCGGGCGTGCCGAACACGAACCGGTCGCGGACGAACTCCTCGAGGGTGATCTGGTCGGCGCTCGTGACGCCCGGCAGGTCGGTGATGGCGCCGTAGTCGAAGAGCGTGCGGGCCATCGCGAGCGCCGTGTCGCCGAAGAGCTCGAGCGCCTGCTCGCGCGAGGTGTAGGGCCAGCAGAAGCGGATGGCGGTGACGTGCGGACGCCGCCCGGCGGCCAGCGCGGCGGCGCGGTAGTCCGCGGCCATCGCCGTCATGGTGTCCAGCGACATGAGCGCGTTGGTGATCCAGCCGTCACCGAGGCGCCCGGCGCGGCGCAGCCCGCCGGGCGTCCAGGCCGCGAGGTGCAGCGGGACGCCGTCGGGCTGCAGCGGGCGGGGCAGGACGGCCTGGTCGGCGAAGTGGTGCAGCTGGTCGTCGAAGGAGAAGCGCTCCTGGGTGTGGGCGGCCCGCACGATGCGCACGGTCTCGTCGAAGCGCTGGGCCCGGTCGTCCCACGGCACCCCGGCCGCGGTGTAGTCGACGGGCATGTAGCCGGCGCCGAGCCCGAGCCACGCGCGCCCGCCGGAGAGCTGGTCGAGGATCGCGGCGTCCTGGGCGAGGACGACCGGCGCGTAGAGCGGCGCGATGGCGATCGCCGTCCCCACCCGGACGCGCTGCGTGCGGGCGGCGATGGCGAACGCGAGGTGCAGCGGCGCACCGAAGTACTCCTCGGAGTCCTTGTGCTCCGTGGTCAGCGCGGCCGAGAAACCGAGCCGGTCGGCGGCCTCGGCCTGCTCCAGGATCTCCGCGAGCGTGGTCTGCGGCTCGCCGGTCACCTGGCCCTGCGTGAACAACACTCCGACCGACATCGTCGTCTCCTCGAGGGTGGGGGCCGTGCTCAGCTGGGGTCAGGAGGTGGGGTCGGGCGCGGGCTCGGGGTCGGGGTCGAGGTGCACGAGGGCGATGCGGGTGTCGAGCATGCTCGGCAGGCCCGCGTGCAGGACCGACCCGTGGCCGCCGCCGCCCGTGACGTCCCGCGCCACGGCGCGCCCGGCGACCCGCCCGAGCGTGAAGCCGCCGCTGATGTGGATCCCGCCGAGGTCGGAGACGGGGTTGAGCCCGCCCACGCAGTCGCCGGCGGCGAACAGGCCCGGGATGGCGTCGCCGAAGACGTCGAGGACCTGCAGGTCGGTGGTGACGCGGAAGCCCCCGCAGCAGAAGTTGATGCCCTCGACCATGGGGACCGCGGTGAACGGCGGCCGGGTGCACGTCCGGCGCCCGGGCGGCAGCACCACGCGGCCGAAGTCCGGGTCGCGGTCGGCCGACGTGCCCGCGAGGAAGTCGTTCCACCGCGCGACGGTGCCCTCGAGCGCGGCCGCCGGGACGTCGATGGCCGCGGCCAGCTCGGCGAGGCTGCCCGCGGAGACCGGCGGCTCGGGCATCTGGCTGATCAGGGTGGCCTTCTCCCGGAAGACCTCGTCGTCGACGACGTACCAGGCGCGCCGACCGGGCTGCTCGTGGAGGCGGTCGACGCGCTCCTCGTAGGGCCCGGCCTCGTCGTGGAACCGCTCGCCCCCGACGTTCACCGCGATCGCGTCCTCCACCACCGAGGAGGAGACGATGACCAGCGGCGGCACGAACGTCATGTTCACGAGGTCACCGCCGACGGCCTGGCCGAGCAGGTGGCCGTCGCCGCGGCAGGTGTCGATGCCCAGGTAGGGCGCGCGCGACACCGCCACCGGCTGGAAGCGGCGCCGCAGCTCGGGGTTGGCCTGGTAGCCCCCGGTCGCCAGCACGGCACCGCGGCGGGCGGTGATCTCGAGGGGCGCGCCGTCGGCGAGCCGGTGGGCCCGGACCCCGGTGACGCGGCCGTCGCGCACCACCAGCCGGTCGGCCACCGTGCCGTACCGGACCGTGACGCCGGGGCGCTCCACGTCGCGCCGGAAGGCCCGGCCGAGCATCCAGCTGTCCTCCACCGCGGCCATCCGGTCGACGGTGTGCTGGCGCGGGCGCGGGATGAAGCGGCTGAAGCGCACGCCGCGCTCGGTGAGCTGCCGGTAGGTCTCGGCGCTCTCCCGGGCGAACAGCCGCACCAGGTCCTCGTCCCACTCGACACCGAACCGGTCGTGCGCCTGCTCGACCATCGCGCGGGCGTCGGCGACGAAGGTCTCCTCGTCGTCGGTGATGCCCTGGTCGCGCTGCATCGCGGAGTCGACGAAGGCCAGGTAGCCGGTGGACCAGACCGCGTTGCCCCCGATGTGGTCCATCGCCTCGAGCACGACGACGGACGCGCCCTCGTCGGCCGCGGCCGCGATGGCCGCCATGCCGGCGGGACCGGCGCCGAGCACGACCACGTCGGCGGCGAGCGTCTCGACCTCGGGCACGGCGTCTCCCGCTAGGTTGGGTCCGGTGGTGGGGCGGGTCACAGAGTGGGGAGATCACCGAGCGGCGTCAAGCACCTGACGACGTCCGGCCTACTCGACCCGGCCGGGGCGCGTTGCTAGCGTCGTTAGTCACGCCACGCCGAGGGAGTGTGCCTTGCCCACGATCACGCTGGACCGCTACGCCGACGTCCGCGAGGCCTACCGCCAGCACGACCTCGAGCAGGCGCTCTACGACGCCGGCGGCGTGGTGATGGCCGACTGCCTGCTCGTGCTGCACGGCGCCGCGCACCGCACCCGGCGCCGCGTGGAGAACCGGCTGTTCCGCCGCGGGACGTTCCGGCACTGGGAGCACACGTTCCTGCGCGACGTCGTCACCGACACCCTCGCCCCGTTCGTCGCCGCCGGCCGGGCCGACCTGCTCGAGCTCGGCTACCGCACGGTGATGAACCTGACCGCGATGGTCGCCGGCGTCGACCGCTCCACCACCGCCGGCGACGACCACACGGCCGAGACCGACGCCCTCTACCGCTTCGCGAAGAAGTTCTCCGAGGGCGCCACGCTCGTGCACACCACCCGGGACCCCGACGAGGTCCGCGCCGAGGTCGCCGACGCGCTCCAGGAGTTCGACCGGATCTTCCTGACGCCCTCGATCGCCCGCCGCGAGGCCCTGCTGGCGCAGCTGGCCGCCGGGGAGATCACCGAGGACGACCTGCCCCGCGACGTCCTCACCGCGCTGCTGCGCAACACCGAGGAGCTCGGCCTCGACCGGGACATGCTGCGCCGCGAGGTCGCCTTCTACCTGCAGGCCGGCTCGCACAGCACCGCCGACGCCTTCTCCCACGCCGTCGACGACTGGTTCGCCTGGTCCGCCCGCGACCCCGAGGCGGCCGAGGAGGCCCGCCACGACCCGGCCCTGCTGCAGGCCTGCGTGTACGAGACGCTGCGCCTGCACCCGGCGAGCCCCGTGGCGCGGCGCCGGGCCCTCGCGCCGATCGCCCTGCGCGGCGGCACCGAGATCCCGGAGGGCGCCGAGGTCGTGCTCGACATCGCCGCCGCCAACCGCGACCCGGCGATCTTCGACCGGCCCGCGGAGTACGACCCGGCGCGCGACGTCCCCGCCGACGTGCCGCGCTGGGGCCACGCCTTCGGCGGCGGGATGCACGCCTGCATCGGCACCGAGCTCGCGGGCGGGGTGCCGGCGGCCTCGGACCGCGAGGGCGCCCAGGTCCTCGGCACCGTCACCCTCATGCTCGACGCCCTGCTCGCGGCCGGTGCGCGCCCCGACCCGGCGGCGCCGCCGGTGCGCGACCCGCACTCGGCGCGGGACCACTTCGCGTCCTACCCGGTGGTGTTCCCGCAGTGACCGCCCCGCCGGTCGTCACCCGGTTCCTCGCCGCGGTCGAGGCGCGCGACCCCGACGCGGCCGGGGCCTGCTTCACCGAGGACGGGACGTGGGCGAACGTGCCGCACCCGCCGGTGGTCGGGCCCGCGGGCGTGCGGGGCATGCTCGCGCCGATCCTGGCGCGCTCGCAGTGGGTGCGCTGGGACATCGTCACCGCCGCGCACACTCCGGAGCGCTCGTGGCTCGAGCGGGTCGACCGCTTCGGCATCGACGGCACGGAGTACGCGGTCGCGTGCCACGGCGTCGTCGAGGTGGACCCGGATCGCGACCTGATCACCGACTTCCGCGACTACGTCGACCTCGGCGAGTGGCGCGCGCGGCTCGGCACCGTCCTGCAGCGGTGACCGACGAGCTGCGGATCGGCCTCGGCCTGTGGAGCGGGCAGCACGGCGACCCCACCGACGCCGTCGCGCTCGCGCGGGCGGGCGAGGACGCCGGGTTCGACGCCTTCTGGGTCACCGAGCACCACGGCCTGCCCGACGGCTACCTGCCCTCGCCGCTCACGGTGCTCGCCGCCTGCGCGTCCGTCACGCGCCGGATCGAGCTGGCGACGGGCGTGGTGCTGGCGCCCCTGCACCACCCGCTGCGCCTCGCCGAGGACGCCGCACTCGTCGACCGGCTCAGCGGCGGGCGGCTGCTGCTCGGCCTGGGGCTCGGGTACGCCGAGCACGAGTACCGCGCGTTCGGCGTCGACCCGGCCACCCGCGGGGCGCGCCTCGAGGCCCTGGTCGCGGCGCTGCGGGCGGCCGGGACCGGCGAGCCCTTCTCCGCGCCGGCGCTGGGGCTGCACGACGTGCGGGTCACCCCGACCCCGTCGCGCCCGATCCCGCTCTGGCTCGGCGGGTACGCCGACCGCGCCGTCGCCCGGGCCGGGCGCCTCGCCGACGGGCACCTGGTCGGGCGGGGCGAGCCCGGGATCGTCGACGCCGCCTCGCGGACCCTGGCGACCGTCCGCGACCCGGGCGACCCCGCCTTCGTCCGCGGCGTCGTCGTCACCTGCGTGCTCGACGCGCCGGGCGGCGGCGCCTCGCAGGCCCGCGCCGGATACGCCCGCGCCCAGCAGGCCTACGAGGCGATCCAGCGCGGGCGGGCGGTCTACGCGGGGCTCGCGGACCCCGTCGCGGCGACCGACGTCGACGCCCACCTCCAGGTCCGCGGCGACGTCGACGACGTCGTCGCCGGGCTGCGCGCCGTCGTGGCGTCGCTCGCGGCGTGGTCGCGGGTCCACCTCGTGGTCCGCCTGCTGTTCGCCGAACCGGACCTGGACACCGCCCGGACCCGCGTCGCGACCTTCGGCGAGCGGGTCCTCCCCCACCTGCGCTGAGGAGAGCCCGTGGAGAGCCTGGACCCCGACGACCGCGTCGCGATCACCGACGTGCTCGCGCTGTACTGCGAGCGGATCGACGAGTACGACATGGACGCCGTCGTGGACCTGTTCACCGCCGACGCCGTCATGGACTTCGGTCCGGGGCGGGGCGGGGTGCTGCGCGGCCGGGAGGCGCTGCGGGCCCGGTTCGCGGGCGGTCAGGCGGGCTTCCGGCGGACCCACCACCACCTCGGCCAGGTGCGGCTGACCGCGGCCGCCGATGGGCGGGCGCACGGGTGTCGTCCTGCTCGGCGGGCCACGAGCGCCACGACGGCACGCAGTGGCGGATCGGCCTGCGCTACGTCGACGTGCTGGTCCGCGAGGAGACGTGGCGGATCGCCGAGCGCCGCATCGAGGCCGCGCTGGTCGAGGACGGCCCGCGCGAGGGGTGGACGTGGATCGCCCGCCGCGAGCCGGAGCACGGCTGAGCCTTGCCGCGCCGGGACGTGCGGCGTTAGCGTCCTCACGACGCATGACCGGCGTCACTCGACGAGGAGAGCGGAGGGTCCGATGGCGGCGGTACTGCGGGGGCTCGAGGGCAAGAACGTCCTGATCACGGGCGCGGCGAAGGGCCAGGGGCTCAGCCACGCGCTGGCGTTCGCGGACGCCGGGGCCGACATCGCCGCCCTCGACATCACCGACCCGATCCCCGACATCTATCCCCTCGCCACGGGCCAGATGCTCGAGGAGACCGTGCAGGCCGTCGAGGGCCGCGGGCGGCGCTGCCTGCCGCTGTCCTGCGACATCCGCGACGAGAGCCAGGTCGAGGCCTCGGTGGCCAAGGCGCTCGACCACTTCGACGGCCGCATCGACATCCTCGTCAACAACGCCGGCGTCGCCGCGCTGGACACCATCCAGGGCATGCGCAGCCACGTCATGGACGCCGTGATCGACACGATCCTCAAGGGCCACATGTACGTGGCGAAGTACGTGGTCCCGAACATGATCGGCCGGCGCTCCGGCAAGATCATCAACATCTCCTCGGGCGTCACCGGCTCCGGGCACGCGCAGCTCTCGCACTACGTCGCCGCCAAGCACGCGATCCAGGGCCTGACCTCGGCGTGGGCCTTCGAGCTCGCGGAGTTCGGCATCAACGTCAACGCCATCGCGCCGGCCACCATCAAGCCGGGCGAGGGCCAGGGCTCGGGCATGGTGCTGGGCCTCGCGGGCGAGGTCGGCATGACCCCCGACGACGCCTACGAGATGTTCTCCGCGGCGGGCAACATGCCCGGCGACAAGTGGCGCACCGAGGTCTCCGACATCACCGACGCGGTGCTGTTCCTGGCCTCCGACAACGCCGACCAGATCACCGGGCACATCCTGCGCGTCGACGCCGGGCAGGGGGCCAAGTAGCCGATGACCACCGGGACGCGCCCCACCAAGCCGATCTTCGACCAGGACCAGGACGCCATGCGGTGTCCGTATCCGCAGTACGCGCAGCTGCGCCGTGAGGCGCCGGTGTTCCACGACCCGGAGTACCACATCTACGTCGTGACCCGGCACGCGGACATCGAGAAGGTCAACACCCAGCCCCGCCTGTTCTCCAGCCAGAACCCGATGGGGCCGACGGTGTCGGGCGCGATCGCGGCGGTCGGCCGGGCGCTCTCCGACGTGACCCCGGAGTTCGCCGAGCGCGTCCGGGTCGTCATGAGCCGCGGCGACGTCCTGTTCACCCAGGACCCGCCCGACCACAGCCGGCACCGGCGCATCCTCAACAAGGCGCTCACGCCGCGCTCGGTCGCGCGGATCGAGCCGCGCATCCGGGAGCTGTGCCACGGCCTCGTCGACGGCTTCGCGGTGTCCGGCGACGAGGGCGAGGTCGACCTCGTCCCGGCCTACTGCTCCCCCGCGCCCGTGCAGGCGCTGGCGACCCTGCTCGGGGTCCCGGTGGAGAACTCGGGTGACTTCGCGCGCTGGGCGGACGCGATCAACGCCGCGATCGGCACGGCGATGACCGACGAGGCGCTGCTCGCGACGCTGGAGACCCAGATCGAGTTCTGGACCTTCTTCGAGGACGAGATCGCCGACCGCACCCAGAACCCGCGCGACGACCTGCTGACCGCGGTCGTGCAGGCCCGCAACGAGGGCGACGCGCCCCTGACGCCGAACGAGATGGTCGGGTTCTGCAGCCAGCTCATCGGCGCCGGGGCGGACACCACCACGAAGCTGATCTCCTCGTTCATGCTGATGCTCTGCGAGAGCCCGGAGCTCATGGCGCAGGTGCGGGCCCACCCCGAGGAACTCGGCCGCTACCTCGAGGAGGCGCTGCGGCTCGAGTCGCCGGTGCAGGGGCTCTTCCGCGTGGCCACCGCCGACACCGAGCTCGGCGGCGTCGCGATCCCGGCGGGCGCGCACGTCTGGGTCGTCTACGCCTCCGGCAACCGGGACGAGGAGGTCTTCGCGCAGCCCGACACCTTCGACCCGTCCCGTGAGCGCCTGCGCTCGCACCAGGCGTTCGGTCACGGGCCGCACTCGTGCATCGGGGCGCCGCTGGCCCGGTCGGTCGCCCGGATCGCCTTCGAGGTCCTCGTCGAGCGCCTCGATGACATCGCGCTCGCCGAGCCGGACTTCGTGCCGCGGTACGACCCGAGCTACATCATGCACGGGATGCAGCACCTGCCGCTGACCTTCAGGGCACGGTGAGCGCGGACCTGGCCGACCTGCAGCGCCGACTCGAGGTCCTCGAGGCCGAGTCGGCGCTGCACCGGCTGCGCAACCGATTCCACGAGTACGTCAACACCGA
Organism: Actinomycetospora lutea; assembly: GCF_028737205.1. Classification (GTDB taxonomy): domain Bacteria; phylum Actinomycetota; class Actinomycetes; order Mycobacteriales; family Pseudonocardiaceae; genus Actinomycetospora; species Actinomycetospora lutea. The sequence goes on from NZ_JAQZAL010000002.1 coordinate 166,960, forward strand.
CCGGTGGGACGAGATCGGCGGCCTGTTCGCGCCGGACGCCGAGCTCGACTACTCCTACCTGGGGGCGGCGTCCGGGCGCGCGGCGATCACCGAGTTCTTCGCGGCGATCCCGCGGCTGCTCCCCGCCGGCCCGGGACAGGAGGCGGGCAAGCCGTTCGTGCGCCAGTTCATCCACGGCCACGACGTCGCGATCGACGGCGACACGGCGACGGGCACGAGCTTCCTGTTCGCCACGCCGATCTACCACGGGCAGAGCTTCGTGCTGGCCGGGCGCTTCGCCGACACCTACACGCGGGTCGCCGGCGCGTGGCTGTTCGCGCGCGTCGCGCTGGAGATCTACTACTCGGTGCCGGTCAGCGAGGGCTGGGCGGGCCCGGACCGGCACCGCATGTCGCTCTGACAGGAGTGCACGCGTAGCCCTCCTGTCCCCAGGGCACTCCGCCGTCCGACCGGCCCCGCGCGTCGGGGCAGCTGACGGGAGGGGACCCATGGCCGAGACGGACCGCGAACGCCGAGTGATCGACGAGGTCACCAAGGGCCTGATCATCGGCGGGTCGGTGCGCGACGCGACCGACGGGCGGACGTTCGGTGTCGAGGACCCCTCGACCGGCGAGCTCCTCTGCGACGTCGCCGACGCCTCGCCCGAGGACGGGATGGCCGCGCTCGACGCCGCCGCGGCCGCCCAGCCCTCCTGGGCGGCCACCGCCCCGCGCGAGCGCGGCGAGATCCTGCGCCGTGCCTTCGAGCTGGTCACCGAGCGGGCCGACGAGATCGCCCTGCTCATGACCCTCGAGATGGGCAAGCCCCTCGCCGAGTCGAAGGCGGAGATCACCTACGCCGCCGAGTTCTTCCGCTGGTTCTCCGAGGAGACCGTGCGCATCGCCGGCGAGTGGAAGGTCAACGCGACGGGCAGCGGCCGGGTGCTCGTGATGCGCCAGCCGATCGGACCGTGCCTGCTGATCACGCCCTGGAACTTCCCGCTGGCCATGGGCACCCGCAAGATCGGCCCGGCGATCGCGGCGGGCTGCACCATGGTGATCAAGCCGGCCGGGCTCACGCCGCTGACGATCCTCAAGCTCGCCGACATCCTCGCCGAGGCCGGTCTGCCCGACGGCGTCCTCAACGTCGTCACCACGTCCTCCACCGGCAAGGTGATGGAGCCGCTGATCCGCGACGGGCGCATCCGCAAGCTCTCGTTCACCGGGTCCACCGAGGTCGGGCGCCGGCTGATCGAGCAGTCCGCCGAGCAGGTGCTCAAGACCTCGATGGAGCTCGGCGGCAACGCCCCGTTCGTCGTGTGCGCCGACGCCGACGTCGACGAGGCCGTGGCGGGCGCGATGCTCGCCAAGATGCGCAACATCGGCGAGGCGTGCACCGCGGCCAACCGCTTCTACGTGCACGCCGACATCGCCGAGGAGTTCACGAAGAAGCTCACCGAGCGCATGGGCGACATGAGGGTGGGCCGCGGCACCGAGGAGGGCGTGGAGGTCGGCCCGCTGGTGGAGGCCGACCAGCGCGACAAGGTCGCCGAGCTCGTCGACGACGCCGTCCAGAAGGGGGCGGTCGTCCGCACGGGCGGCGAGGTGCCCTCGGGCGCGGGCTACTTCTACCCGCCGACGGTGCTCGCCGACGTGCCGACCTCGGCGCGCCTGGCCAAGGAGGAAATCTTCGGCCCGGTGGCGCCGATCTTCACGTTCACCGAGGACGACGACGCGATCCGGGCCGCCAACGACACCGAGTTCGGCCTGGTCAGCTACCTGTACACCCGCGATCTCAGCCGGGCGGTCCGCCTGTCCGAGCGGCTCGAGGCCGGCATGGTCGGGCTCAACCAGGGCATGGTCTCCAACGCCGGCGCGCCGTTCGGCGGCTGGAAGCAGTCGGGCCTGGGCCGCGAGGGCGGCAGCGTCGGTATCGAGGAGTACCTGGAGATCAAGTACGTCGCGATGACCGTGGAGTGAAGCCGCCTCACCGGTTCCGGGGGTCGCCCTCGGGGAGGTGCTCGGGACCGGCAGCCCCGGCCGCCGCCTCGCCGACGGCGGGGGCCGAGGTCCCGATGTGACCCTCGAGCCGGAGCCGCTCGGCCATGTGCGGGTAGTGCAGCTCGAACGCGGGGCGCTCGGAGCGGATGCGCGGCAGCTCGGTGAAGTTGTGCCGCGGGGGCGGGCACGAGGTGGCCCACTCCAGCGAGTTGCCGTGCCCCCAGGGGTCGTCGACCTCCACCGGGCGCCCGAAGCGGTAGCTGTGGAACACGTTCCACAGGAACGGCAACGTGGACGCCCCGAGGATGAACGCCCCGATCGTGGAGATCGTGTTCAGGACGGTGAACCCGTCGGTGGCCGCGTAGTCCGCGTAGCGGCGCGGCATGCCCTCGTTGCCCACCCAGTGCTGCACCAGGAACGTCATGTGGAACCCGATGAACGTCAGCCAGAAGTGGAACTTGCCCACGCGCTCGTCCATCATCCGGCCGGTCATCTTCGGGAACCAGAAGTAGATCCCGGCGTAGGTGGCGAACACGATCGTGCCGAACAGCACGTAGTGGAAGTGCGCCACCACGAAGTACGAGTCCGACACGTGGAAGTCCAGCGGCGGGCTGGCCAGCAGCACGCCCGTGAGGCCGCCGAACAGGAACGTCACCAGGAAGCCCACCGCGAACAGCATCGGCGTCTCGAACGTCAGCTGGCCGCGCCACATGGTGCCGATCCAGTTGAAGAACTTGATGCCGGTCGGCACGGCGATGAGGTAGGTCGTGAAGGCGAAGAACGGGAGCAGCACCGCCCCCGTGGCGAACATGTGGTGCGCCCACACGGCCACCGAGAGCGCCCCGATCGCCACGGTGGCGAACACGAGGGTCTTGTAGCCGAAGATCGGCTTGCGGCTGAACACCGGGAAGACCTCGGTGACGATGCCGAAGAACGGCAGCGCGACGATGTAGACCTCGGGGTGCCCGAAGAACCAGAACAGGTGCTGCCACAGGATCGCCCCGCCGTGCTCGGGCGCGAACAGCTGGGCGCCGAGGTGCCGGTCCGCCTCCAGACCGAGCAGCGCCGCGGTGAGGATCGGGAACACCATCAGCACGAGGATGACCGTCACCAGGATGTTCCAGGTGAAGATCGGCATCCGGAACATGGTCATGCCCGGGGCGCGCAGGCAGACGATGGTGGTGACGAAGTTGACGCCGCCGAGGATGGTGCCCAGACCGGCGACGACCAGGCCGAGCAACCACAGGTCGGCGCCGAGGCCCGGCGAGTGCGTGATGCCCGACAGCGGGGTGTAGGCGAACCAGCCGAAGGCGGCGGCGCCGTCCGGGGTGAAGAACCCGGTCAGCACGATGGTCCCGCCGAAGAGGAACAGCCAGTACGAGAAGGCGTTGAGCCGCGGGAACGCGACGTCGGGGGCGCCGATCTGCAGCGGGACGATGTAGTTGGCGAAGCCGAACAGGATCGGTGTCGCGTAGAGCAGCAGCATGATCGTGCCGTGCATGGTGAACAGCTGGTTGTACTGGTCCACCGACAGGATCTGGAGACCCGGCTGGGCCAGCTCGGCGCGCATCAGCAGCGCCATGAGCCCGCCGACCATGAAGAACGCGAACGACGTGACGAGGTACAGGATCGCGATGTCCTTGGGGTCCGTCGTGCGCAGGTAGTGCGCGAACCCCGTCCCGCGTCTCGCCCTGCGCGCCGGGTAGGGCGTGGTGACGATCGGCGTGGGTGCCCGGCGTGCGGTGGTCGCCATGGTCGGCAGAGCTCCTCGGTCCCGGCGACGGATAACGAGGTGTGGAAGTGGCCCAGCTCACACGGTAGGAGCGGCTCCGGGCCCGGGCAAGAGGTCGCCGACGAGGTACTCGCCCTCGAGGCGGTGGGGCGCCGGGGTGTCGTGCAGGACGAGCAGGCCCTCCGGCAGGACGGCGAGCCCCTCGGGGCGGTCGCAGCCGCGGCCCACCGCCACCTCGGTGACCAGTTCGACCTCGCCCGCGGTGATCGCCGGCGGGAGGGGGGTCGCCGCCGCCCCGCGCAGGCGCAGGACGCGCGCCGGGCCGTCGAGCACCATCGTCGGCCCGGCCAGCACGAGCAGGTCGTCGCCGTCACGCGCCAGGTCGCGCACGCCGAGTCCCTCGAGGTCCACGAAGTGCTTGCTCAGGCCGTCGAGCACGAGCTTCGGGCCCTCGGCGTGCACCGCGACCTCGAGCAGCACCGCCCACCCGCGCAGCACCGGGCCGCGCAGCCCGAGGACCACGCCCCCGCCGTGGTGCGCCGCGCGCACCGCGACGCCCTCGATGTCGAACCCGTTGTCCTTGCCCGGGATGCCGAGGAACGGCCCGAGGTGCTCGTCGTCGGCGAGCGCGCCCCACAGCCCCCGCCGGCCCGACGGCAGCCGCGCGGCCTCGCCGAGCCCGGGGACCTCCGTGCCCGCGCGCACGGTCCGCGGCCCGTCCGGGCCGTCGCGCAGGGGCAGGCGGGCGAGCACCCGGCGGGAGCGCTCCGGGGAGACGTCCGCGATCCTCGGCCCGACCTCGTCGGGCGGGGTACCGGGACGGACCCGCTTGCGCTTGGCGCTGTGGGAGCCGGCGACCCAGAGGCAGCCGTCGACCACGTCGAGGCCCTCCGCGTCGACCTCGTCCTCGGGCTCGCCCTTCAGCGCCACCGCCTCGGTGAGCGGGACCTCCTCGGGCGCCTCCCAGCCCAGCGACCCGCCGCCGGGCTCGCGACGCAGCCGCAGCAGGGCGGAGCCCTCGTCGGGGGCGAGGAACATGGTGTCGCCCGTGACCGCGACGCCGGACAGGTCGACGCCGGCGGTCGGGGCGTAGGCGCCGAGCTCCAGGCGCACCGGCAGCGGGTTCATCGCGTCCACCTCAGCGCTTCTGGAACGTGAAGACGGCCGTGCGGCCGTCGGACGACTCGAGGCGCACGGTCGACCCGTCCTCCACGAACGACCCGCCCTGCGGGATGCGCGTGACGGTGCCGTCGTCCTCGACGTCGACCCAACCGGGCCCGATGGCGTTCACTCCGAAGTCCACGCCGTCATTGTTCCGCGCCGGGCGCCGTGTGGTGCTGCTGCTGCGCGTCCGGGTCGACTGGTTCGCGTCGGGCTGGGAGACCTCGACCGGGGCGCCGCTGACCGTCGCCCGGCACGTGGCGCCGCTGCAGCTCACCGAGGTGCTGCTGCCGCCGCTGCAGCCGGCGAGCAGGCTGCCCGCGAGGACGACGAGGGCCAGCGCGCCGGCGGGGGAACCGAAGGGGGCGATCATGCCCGCTGTGACGGTCCGAGCCGGCCGGAATGTTCCGGGCGGATCAGGTCAGCGTGTCGACCAGGACCCGCGCCAGGTCCGCCGGCTCCCAGCCGTGCTCGGCGCCCGGCACCTCGCCGCGCTCCGCGTCGGGCAGCGCGGCGGCCAGCGCGTCGGCGGCCTCGACGAGGAACGGCCAGGCGGTGCTGCCGGTGAGCACGGTGGTCGGCACGGTCACCCGCGCCAGGGTGCCGTCGGCCAGCGCGTCGCCCGCCCACGCCAGCGCCTCGGCGTCCGCGGCCATCGTGGGCGCGATCCGCAGGTAACGCTCGCGGTCGGGCCCGGCGAGCATCGCGTCGAGCCACTCCGCGGGCATGCCGTCCATGGCGAAGCGCAGCGCGGCCTCGTGCTCGCCCGCCGCGGCGCGCTCGACGATGCCGTCGTGCCAGGCGCGCGCCTCGTCGCCGCCGTCGGTGCCGACCGGCACTTCCCACAGCACCAGCGCGTCGACGCCCGGCATCTGCGCCGCGGCGGCCAGCGCGATCGCCCCGCCCGAGGAGCTGCCGTAGAGCGCGGCCCGCCCGCCCAGCTCGTCGACCAGGGCCCGGATCGCCGCGATCTCCCCGGCGAGCGTGAACGGGGCCTCGCCGGTCGACTCGCCCCGGCCGGGCCGGTCGTGGTGCACGACGTCGAGGCCGCGGCCGGCGAGCTCGCTGGTCAGCGCGCGCGTCGCCGGGTCGGTGACCCGCATCTGGCCGAGCCCGCCGACGAGCACCAGCGGGCGACCGCCCGACCCCTCGCGGTCGTAGGCGATCCGGCGCCCGTCGTCGGTGCGGACGTACACCTCAGCCCGCCGAGCTCGCCAGGGCCCGCAACCGGCGGACGACCTCGTCGGCACCGAGCGCTCGGGTGACCTCGTAGAGGTCCGGACTGCGCTGCGCCCCGGTGATCGCCACGCGGGCCACGTTGGCGGCGTCGCGCAGCATGCCGGGGTAGGCGTCCGGGTCCTTCTTGTACGTCTTCGGGTTCGGGGCGAAGCCGTGCCGGCTCGCGAGGTCGCGGATCTGCTGGAACCAGGTCGGCTGGTCGCCGTCGTGGGTGTAGGTGTCCGCCAGATCCGCGGCGACGGTGCGCACCAGCGACGGGTCGAGGCCGCCGAAGCGCTCGTCGGCGGGGTCGGTGACGTCGGTGAAGAGCTCGGGGAAGAAGAAGCCGTAGGCCTCGCGGAAGTCCGACCACTTCGCGAGGTCCTTGCGCGGGTTCTCCACGCCGACCCGCTCGACGTCGATCGCGGCCGCCGCGAGCTCGGGGTTCGCGTCGAGCACCTTGACGATCTCGGGGTCGTACTCCGCGGCCCACACCCGCACGCCGGCGAGCACGTCCGGCCCGGGCAGCGCGGCGATGTGGTCGGCGGAGATGTCGGAGAGCTTCACTGTGTCGACCAGCGGGCCGGCGAGCCCGAACTCGTCGAGGCGCAGCGGCGTGACCAGTGCTTCGGGCAGCGGCATGTCCGCGAGGCGGGGGTTGGCGAGCCCGCGCAGGTAGTACTGCACCGCGGGCACCGGGAACCCGGCCTCGAGGTAGAAGTCGACCGACGCCTCGGGGTCCTTGCGCTTCGACAGCTTGCGCTTCGACCCGCCCTCCTGCTTCATCAGCGGCGCGAGGTGCGCGTAGTCGACCGGCTCGAAGCCCAGCGCGGCGAACAGCTGACGGTGCGTCGGCACCGACGAGAGCCACTCCTCGGTGCGCACGACCAGGTTCGTGCGCATGAGGTGGTCGTCGACGGCGTGCGCGAAGTGGTAGGTCGGGAGGCGTACGGGGCTCTCCGAGGTCTTGAGGATGACCACGTCGTTGTGGTTGTCCTCCATCTCGACGCGTCCGCGCAGGCGGTCGGTGAACGCGAACCGCTCCCCCACCTTGCCTTCGGACCGGAACCGCGCCACCCAGGGCTTGCCGGCGTCGAGAGCTGCCTGGACGTCCTCGGGCGAGGCGTCCCGCCACGGTGCCCAGCGGCCGTAGTAGCCGGTGGGCAGCTTGAGCGTGCGCTGCGCGCCGGAGATCTCCGCGAGCTCGTCCTTGGTGGCGAAGTCCGGGTAGGCCTTCCCCTGGCGCATGAGCTCGCGGACGTAGGCCTGGTAGATCGCCGCGCGCGCCGACTGGTGGTAGGGGCCGTAGTCGCCGCGCGGGGCCGCGAGCGCTCCGATCTCCAGGTCGCCCTCGTCGGGCACCAGGTCGAACGCCTCGAACGCGCGCCGGAACTGCTCGTCGGCGCCCTCGACCTCGCGGCTCTGGTCGGTGTCCTCGATGCGCAGCACGTAGACGCCGTCGGTCGAGTGCGCGAGGTCGCGCGACACCATCGCGGTGTACAGGCCGCCGATGTGCACGAACCCCGTCGGGCTCGGGCCGAAGCGCGTCACCAGCGCGCCGTCGGCCAGCGCGCGGGGGGGATAGCGCTCCTCGAGCTCGGCGGGCTCGGGCAGGTCGGCCGGGAACAGGCCGTCGACGAGGGCGCGATCGAGCATGAGGCCCGATCCTACGAGGTGCCGGCGCCCTCAGACGGTGTCGGGCAGGTCCCCGGTGGCGTGGCGTCCCGCGGCGCCGTTCGACTCCGCCGAGGGTCGGGTTCCGCTGCGCTCCACCTCCGGGGGCTCCGCGGAGGTCGCGGCCTCGGCGCGCTGCTCGGCGGCGGCGACGACCTTGGCGATCTCCGGGTCGGTGCTGGTGTCGAACCAGTCGGCGACGTCGGCGTCGGTCTCGCCGGGCCGCGCGATCGGGGTGCCGTCGTCCGGCGAGGGCGTGTAGCGGAAGACGCCGTCCTCGCCGGGCGCGCCCAGCATCTTGGTGAAGCCCTCGAGCGCCTTGCCGAAGTCGCTGGGCACCATCCAGACCTTGTTGGCCTCGCCCTGCGCCATCTGCGGCAGCGTCTGCAGGTACTGGTAGGCCAGCATCTCCGGGGTCGGGCGGCCGGCCTTGATGGCGGCGAAGGTCTTCTCGATGGCCTTGGCCTCGCCCTGCGCCTGGTAGTACTGCGCCGCCCGCTCGCCCTGGGCGCGCAGCATCGTGGACTGCCGGTCGGCCTCGGCCTCGAGGATGGCGGCCTGCTTCGCGCCCTCGGCGGAGAGGATCGCGGCCTGCTTGTTGCCCTGGGCCTGGGCGATCGCCGCCTCGCGGTGGCCCTCGGCGGTGAGGATCATCGCCCGCTTCTCGCGGTCGGCCTTCATCTGCCGCTCCATCGAGTCCTGGATCGACGGCGGCGGGTCGATGGCCTTGAGCTCGACGCGCACCACCCGCAGGCCCCACGGCCCCGTGGCGTCGTCGAGGGCGCGGCGCAGGCGCGAGTTGATCGTCTCCCGGGAGGTCAGCGCCTCCTCCAGGCTCATGCCGCCGACGACGTCGCGCAGCGTCGTCGTGGTGAGCTGCTGGACGCCGTTGATGTAGTCGGAGATCTCGTAGACGGCGTTGCTCGGCTCGGTGACCTGGTAGTAGACGACGGTGTCGATCGAGACCGTCAGGTTGTCCTGGGTGATCACCGGCTGCGGCGGGAACGAGACGACCTGCTCCCAGAGCGCCACCCGCTCGCGGATGCGGTCGATGAACGGCACGAGGAAGGTCAGCCCGGGGGCCGCGGTGCGCTGGTAGCGCCCGAGCCGCTCTATGACCGCGGCCTCGGCCTGGCGGACCACCGTGATGCTCTTGACCACCGCCGTGATGATGAGGATCAGCGCCGCGGCGATGACCACGTAGAGCACGAGCGTCGCGGGCTCCATCAGCTCTCTCCCTGGAGGGGCGGGCGGGACGGGTGGTGCGGGCCGGACGACGGCCCGGTGACCACGGCGGTCGCCCCGCGGATGTCGACGACGACCACGGGGTCGCCGGTGGCCAGTGCGTCGCCGTCGTGGAGGGCACGTGCCGTCCACAGCGCGCCGCCGATGCGCACGGTGCCGGCGTCGCCCGCGGTGATCGCGTCGACGACCTCGGCGTCGACACCGAGCAGCGCCTGCGGGCCGGCGTTCACGCCCTCGGGGCGGTCGGTGCGGAAGCGGCGCTGCAGCGCGGGGCGCGCGAGCAGGATCAGCACCAGGGCGGACAGGCCGAAGACGGCGACGTCGACCCCGAGCGGGGCACCGAGCGCGGAGGCCCCGGCGGTGACGAGCGCGGCGAGCCCGAGCATGAGCAGGACGAAGGTGCCGGTCACGAGTTCGACCGCGACGAGCACCACCCCCGCGATCGCCCACAGCAGCGGGATCACACCGGCGAGTGTGCCAGAGACCACTTGCCGCGAGCGTGAGTTCAGGGATCGACGGTGACGAAGTCGATCAACTGCTCCATCGCCGTGATCAGGGGCGTCTCGAGGTCGTTCCAGCTCGACACCGCCGACAGCACCCGGCGGGCCCCGGCCCGCTCGTCACCCCAGCCCAGCGCCTCGCACACCCCGCGCTTCCACTCGATCCCGCGCGGGATCGTGGGCCAGGCGCGGATGCCGACGGTGGCGGGCTTCACGGCCTCCCAGATGTCGATGTAGGGGTGGCCGAGCACGAGCACGTGGGCGGCCGCCGGGCCGAGCTCGCGGCGCAGCCCCTCGGCGATGCGCGACTCCTTGGACCCGGTGACGAGGTGGTCGACCAGCACCCCGAGGCGCCGGTCCGGGCCGGGCCCGAACTCCCGCGCGGCCTCGACGAGCACGTCCGCACCGTGCAGGGGCTCGACGACGACGCCCTCGACGCGCAGGTCGTGGCCCCAGACCCGCTCGACGATCTCGGCGTCGTGCAGGCCCTCGACCCAGATCCGGTGCGGCAGCGCGGTCCTCGCGCGGACGTCCTCGACGCGCCGCGACCCCGACGCCGAGCGCTGCGGGGCCTTCTCGGTGGCCGCCGACCGCTGGGGCGGGACGAGGGTCGCCGGGCGCCCCTCGTGGAGGAACGCGGCGGGCTTGTTCGGGAAGAGCCGGCGGCGCCCGGCGGCGTCCTCGAGCACGACCTCGCGGATGTCGGCGCGGATCACCGCGCCGCAGAAGGTCTCCGCGGCGTCCTCGACGACCAGCCCCGGCTCGGCGACGACGGTGACGACCTCGCGGGCCGGCCTGTGCGGCGCGAGCCCCGGCAGCCCGCCGGTGCGCCCGGCACCCGACGACGGACCGCCGCCACCCCGGGACGGCGCGCGCACCGCCCCGCCGGTCGAACGGAATCCGGGGTCGCCGGTGGAGCCGTGCATCCCCCGGCCCTGCGTTCTCGCCACGGAGGGAAGCTATCCGCGCACGGTGATCGTCCGGGGTCGACACGCCCGCGCGCCCTCGCCTCTCTGTGGAGCGAGGGTCACCCTGGCTGCGTGGGACGCAGCGAGGGAGTCCCTCGCTCGCCGGTGAACCTCGCGAGGGTGCTGACGGCGCGGCGACGCTCGCGACACTCTCGAGAGATCAAGGTGGCGAGCTCGCGTGTCACGAGAGGCACGTAGCGCAGGATCCACGGCCTCGACGGCTGCGGAACGTGCCGCTCGCCTCGGGGGGAACGACGTCTCGGGGGCCCCGGTACCGTGGATCGGGTGCCTTGTGCGAGTGCCTCCCTGGCCGTGTGGACCGCGGCGTGGCTCGCCGGCTCCGCCGCGGCCGACGACGTCCTCGACGCGCTGGGTCCGTGGTCCGAGGCGCACGACGTCGTCGCCGCCGATGCCGCGACCGCGGCGGTGACCGACCTGCCGACCCCGGACCACCCCGGCGCCGGCCTCGCGACCCTCCTCGTGCTCGCCCGTCAGCGGGTGTCGCCGATCGGACCCGACGCGCGGCTCGTCATGCCCGCGCCCGGCGACGTCCGCGGGCTGCCCGGGCCCGACGCGCTGCGGGTCGCGGCGATGGAGGCCGGCGAGTGCGCGGTGCTGGCCGGGGCGGGGCTCGCCACCGTGCCGGCCCCGGTCGCCGACGGTGTCCTGCGCTGGACCGTGCACCTCGTCGACGAGGTGCCGCCCGCCGCGCACCCGAGCCTTTCCGACGCCGAGCACGACCTGCGCGGCTCGGTGCGCGACGCCGCGGACACCCTCGCCGCCATGGACGTGGCGCGCCCGCGGGCCGGGGTGCGCGAGGAGATCGCCGCCGCGCTGCGGCGCCGGCCGCACGCGACCTGGCCCGCCGGCACGCCCGGACGCCCGCTACGGGTGCTCCAGCACGCCGACGAGGTCGAGGCGATCCTCGTGGCGGCGTCCGGCGACGACCCGGGCGGCGCGGTGTCCGCCTCGGCGACGCTGGCCCGCACCGACGCGTTGCGCCCGCTCGCGACCGCGGTGCGCGCGGCTCGGGTGGCGGCCGTCGCCGAGACCGTGCGGGCGCTGACCGCCGCCTGACCCGCAGGCCGGGCGGCGGTCAGCACCTAGTGCCCGTGGCCGTGCCCGTGGCCGTGACCGTGACCGTGGCCGGAGGCCCCGCCCCCGGACTCCTTCGTCGGTGCGGGATCGGGCGAGGAGTGGCCGATGTACGGCTCCCCCGCCCGCAGGGGCGCCTGCTCGTAGCGACCCTCGTGGGCCGCCACGGGACGGGTGTCCCCGCGGAGCTCGGGGTGCTTGGCCTCGAGCTTCTGGCGCTGGTCCCACTGCCGCTGCAGACCGGTGACGTACTCCCGGTCGCCGCGGTAGGTGCCCTTCCAGGTCTGGGGCATGTACTCCTTGGACGGCCCCGGGTCGGCGGTCCCGTGCAGGGCGGGGCGGGACGGCACCTTGCGCGTCTCGCCACCGCACTCCGGGCACGCCGGCGCGGGGGCGTCCCGGCCGATCAACCGCTCGAAACGCAGGCCGCAGTCGCAGCGGTAGTCGTAGATCGGCACGGTGTCACCCCCTCTCGGGCTACCAGTTCTCGATCGACTTGCGGAAGATGTCCGCGAGGTCGTCCTCGGTGGGCATCTTGGGGCAGGTGGCCAGGAGCCGCTGCTGCTTCATCGTCCCGTCCACCAGGTCGGGGATGTCGCCCTCACCGAAGCCGACCTCGCCGATCCCGTTGGGGATGTGGATGTCGCGCATCAGCTCGGTGACCACGTACGGCAGCTGCTCCGACGCGTCGTTCTGCGTCTCGGCGTTCGGCCCGAGCATCCGCGCCGCCGCCATGTGCCGGTCGGGCGCCGCCTCGAAGCTGAAGCGGAACGCCTCCGGCGCGGTCAGCGACACCGACATGCCGTGCGGGACCATCGGCTCGTCCTGCGGGTAGCCGGCCGGGTGGAAGTCCCGCACCTGCCCGGCGATCGGGTAGGCGTTGGCGTGCGGGATGTGCACTCCCGAGTTGCCGAATCCCATCCCGGCGAACGTCGCCGCCATCATCATGTCCATCCGGGCGTCGACGTCCTCCTCCCCGCGCTCGACCGCGGTGCGGAACGAGCGGGCCAGCAGCGACATCGACTTCTCGCACCACAGGTCCGAGACCGGGTTGGAGCCGCAGTAGGTCACCCGCTCCTCGGGCTTCTTGCGGTCGAACGTCGTGTACCAGCGCGCCGTGTACGACTCGAGCGCGTGGCAGACGATGTCCATCCCCGACGCCGCGGTGACCTCCGGCGGGAGCGTCATCGTCAGCAGCGGGTCGACCACGGCCATCGTCGGGCGCAGCCGCCAGTGGCTGATGCCGGTCTTCACGCGCAGCGAGAGCACGTCGAGGATGCACATCGCCGTGGACTCCGAGCCCGTGCCCGCGGTGGTGGGCACCGCGATGAGGGGCTTGAGCTGACCAGGCGGCACTTGCGCCTTGCCCACCGGCTTGTTGATGTAGTCCATCAGGTCGCCGGGGTGGGTGGTCAGCAGGTTGACGGCCTTGGCGGTGTCGATCGCCGACCCGCCGCCCACCGCCACGAACCCGTCCCACGGGCCCTGTTCGGTGGCGTAGCCGACGGCCTTGTTCATCGAGTCGTCGGTGGGCTCGACGTGGACACCGTCGAAGATCTCGACGGTCATGTCGTAGCGGCGGATCTGGTCGGCGATGCGGTCGGGCAGGCCCGTCTGCTGCATGCCGGGGTCGGTGATCAGCAGGATCCGCTTCGCGCCGTACTGGGCGAGGTCGAATCCGATCTCGTCGCAGGCGCCCGCGCCGAACTTCAGCGGCGGGGCGCCCCACGTGAACACCGATTCTTCGGTGGGAACCGGGGGGACGGTCATACCGGTGAGCTCCTCGATCAGGTGTAGTGGCCGCCGCCGTTGCCCACGGTCTTGAGCTGGTGGATCTGCTCGGCGTCGTGCCCGAAGACGACGGTCGCGTTGGTCTTCTCGGCGACGCCGCGGATCTTCTCCACCGACGAGTAGAACTGCCCCATGTCGTTGACGATGGCGGCGGGCGTGGTGGGCGGGCCGTAGCTCTCGCCCATGTAGACGGCGTCCGAGGTGAAGATCATCGTGCCGGTGTCGGGCAGGTCGACCTGCATCGACATCGTGCCCGGTGTGTGGCCCGGGGTCTGGAGCAGCGTCACGCCGGGGAGGAACTCGGTGTCGCCCGACACCGTCTCCCAGTCGAGCTCCTCGTAGTCCGTCTTGAGGTGGGCGCCGTTGAACAGGCCGTCGAAGCCGAACGCCCAGTCCTTCTCCTTGTCGCTGCAGATCAGCTTGGCCGACGAGTCCTTGAACATGTCGGCGTTGCCGCAGTGGTCGAAGTGCAGGTGCGAGAGCACGACGTAGTCGATCTGGTCGACACCGATGCCGAGCTGGCGCAGTCGCGAGTCGAGGTACTCGTCCTCGTTGACCTTCTCGTAGGGGAAGAAGTCCTGCAGGCCCGTCGGGCCCCAGCGCTCCTCCCAGTCGCGGGGGCAGCTGGTGTCCCAGAGCAGGGTGCCGTCGGGGGTCTCGACGAGCACCGTGTGCGTAGGGACGTCGGCCCACTCGGTGGGCTGGTCCCGCATCTGCCGGGGGCGGATCGAGCGCCCCGGCTTGAGGAGCAACCACGTCAGGTCCGCGGTCATCATGCCGCAGTCCAGGATGCTCACCTTGATCTCGCCACTCGCCGCCATCAGCGCTCCTCCGCGTGCCGCGTGCCGATCGGGGGACGCGGCCGGGACGCCGCACCGATGATGCATGCATCACCGACCACGTGATGGCGGACACTAGCGACGCTCACGATCATCGGCAAACGGTAGGAAGTCCGAGCGTTTCGCGAGTTTTGCGTCTCCCCCTGCTGCTCCATCGGGGTGATCAGAGTCATCTGGGCGGCGACTAGCGGGAGGGGCGCTTCGCAGGCTCGCAGCACCCCGGGTGGCACAGGGCGCCGTTGCAGCCCACCCCCGCCCGCGGCGCCGTCCCGAGCTCGCGGGGCGTGGCGCCGTCGACCTGCTCGGCGATCAGCTCGACGACCATCTCGACGAAGCGGGGGTCGGAGCCGGCGCTCGCGGCGCGGGCGAACCCCATCCCGAGCTTCTCGGCGTGCTCGGCGGCCTCGTTGTCGAGGTCCCAGAGGACCTCGAGGTGGTCGGACACGAACCCGACCGGGCTGACGACGACCTCGCCGACGCCGCGGTCGTGCAGGTCGTCGAGGTGGTCGACGATGTCGGGCTCGAGCCACGGGATCTGCGGCGGCCCGGAGCGCGACTGCCACACGAGGTCGTGCTCGGGCGCGTCCACGGCCTCGGCGACCAGGCGCGCGGCCTCGCTCATCTGCCGCGAGTAGCGGTGCCCGCTCTCCTCGGGCGGCCCGGCGGTGCGGTCGGCCGACTCGGGGATGGAGTGCGCCGTGAACACGAGCCGTGCCCGGTGACCCGCGTCGAGGCGCTCCCGGGCGGCCCGCACCCCGTCGGCGACGGACGCGACGAACAGCGGGTGGTCGTAGAAGTGGCGCAGCTTCACCAGGTCGGGCGCGGAACCGGTGCGGTCGATCGCCGCCTCGCGGGCCCGGGCGATGTCCTCGTGGTACTGGCGGCAGGCCGAGTACCCGCCGTAGGCGCTGGTCGCGAACACCAGCGCGCGCCGGACGCCGTCGCGGGCCATCGCCTCGACGGTGTCCTCGGCGAGCGGGTGCCAGTTGCGGTTGCCGAAGTAGACGGGCAGGTCGCGCCCGGACTCGCGCAGCGCGCGGGAGAGGTCGGCGACGAGGCGGCGGTTCAGCTCGTTGATCGGGCTGACGCCCCCGAAGTGCTGGTAGTGCTCCTCGACGACGTCGAGCCGCTCGGGCGGCACCCCGCGGCCCCGCGTGACGTTCTCGAGGAACGGGCGGACCTCGTCGGGGCCCTCCGGACCGCCGAAGGACAGGACGAGCACGGCGTCGTAGGGGGCCTCAGCACTCACGAGGTCCAGCATCCCCCCGGACGCCGGGAGCTACACGACGAGACCGACCCAGCTAGGCGCCCATCGCGTGGTAGCCGCCGTCGGCGTGCACGACCTCGCCGGTGGTGGCGGGCAGCCAGTCCGAGAGCAGCGCGCAGATCGTCCTCGCGACGGGCGTGGGGTCCTCGAGGTCCCAGCCCAGCGGCGAGCGCTGCACCCAGGCCTCCTCGAAGGTGTCGAAGCCCGGGATCGACTTCGCGGCCATGGTGCGCACCGGGCCGGCGGCGACGAGGTTCGCGCGGATGCCCTCGGGCCCCAGGTCGCGGGCCAGGTAGCGCGTGGTGGCCTCGAGTGCGGCCTTGGCGACGCCCATCCAGTCGTAGCCGGGCCAGGCGACGGTGTTGTCGAAGTCCATGCCGACCAGCGACGAGCCGCGCCCCAGCAGCGGCTTGCAGGCCATCGCGAGCGACTTGAACGAGTACGCCGAGACCTCGACCGCCGTCGCGACGTCGGACCACTCGGTGTGGAGGAAGTTGCCGCCCAGGGCGTCCATCGGCGCGAAACCGATCGAGTGCAGGACGCCGTCGAGGCCGTCGACGTGCTCGCGCACCCGGTCGGCGAGGCCGTCGAGGTGCTCCTGGTTCTGCACGTCCAGCTCGATGACCGGCGCCTCCTGCGGGAGCCGCTGCGCGACCCGCTTGACCAGCGACAGGCGCCCGAAGCCGGTGAGGACGACGGTGGCACCCGCCTCCTGGGCCGCCTTCGCCGCGTGGAAGGCGATCGACGCGTCGGTGATGATCCCGGTGACCAGGATCCGCTTGCCCTCGAGCAGGCTCACTGTGGCTCCGTCCGTGTGGGTGTCTCTAGTGGCCCATGCCGATGCCGCCGTCGACCGGCAGCACGGCGCCCGTGATGTAGCCGGCGTCGTCGGAGGCCAGCCAGGCGACGGCCTTGGCGATGTCCTCGGGCGTGGCGGTGCGCCCCAGCGGGATGGAGTTCAGGATCTCCTCGCGGCGCTTGTCGGTCAGCTCCGCGGTCATGTCGGTGTCGACGTAGCCGGGCGCGACGACGTTCGCGGTGATCCCGCGCCCGCCCAGCTCGCGGGCGGTGGAGCGCGCCAGGCCCACGAGCCCCGCCTTCGAGGCCGCGTAGTTCGCCTGGCCGGGCGCCCCGGTCAGCCCGACGACGCTCGAGATGTAGATCAGCCGGCCGAAGCGGGCCTTCATCATGCCGCGGACCGCGCGCTGCGTGACCCGCCAGGCGCCGGTGAGATTGGCGTCGACGACCTCGGTGAACGCGTCCTCGGGCATGCGCATGAGCAGGCCGTCGCGGGTGATGCCGGCGTTGGCGACGACCACCTCGACCGGCCCGTGCTCGGACTCCACCTGTGAGAACGCCGCGTCGACGGCGGCGGAGTCGGTGACGTCCGCCTGCACCCCGTGCAGCCCCTCCGGCGGCTCGCCCGAGCGGTGGGTCACCACCACCGTGTACCCGCGGTCGGCGAGCTCGCGCGCCGTGGCGAGCCCGATCCCGCGGTTGCCTCCCGTGACCAGCGCGACGCGGCTCACGCGACTCCTCTCCTCGGGGCGACGGGAGACGAAGCGCAGCGAAGCTCGACCCTCCATCGATACGGCGGCGGAAGGGTATCCGCTTTGCGCCCCTCCTGCGGCAGCGCGACCGGACGGCGCCTTCCGGTGATGTGATCGCGCCCACAGGTTGTATCCATGACCGCGACCGACGTCCCCCCGACCCTCCCGGGCCGGCTCGGCGATCCCTCGCTCGACCTGCGCACCGACCCGCGAGCGAAGCCCGACCTCGTCGCCGCCCTCGCCGCGTTCGGGCTGGACGGTCCTGCCGCCGAGCCCCCGGTGACGCGCGCGGCCGGTCCGGAGGCGGTCTCCGAGGCCGTCGGCGGGCTCCACGCCGCGTTCAGCGGCCTCTACGCGACCCTCCCGCTCGACCTGCCCGGCGACGCGCCCGACGACGCCGTCGAGGTCACCGACACGTCGGTGGCGTCCCCCGACGGGCACCTCGTCCCCCTGCGCCTCTACCGCCCCGCCGGGGTGGCCGGCCCGCTGCCCTGCGTGGTCTACATCCACGGCGGCGGCATGACGATCCTCGACGCCGAGACCCGCGTGCACGACCGCTGGTGCCGCGAGCTCGCCCTGACCGGCGTCGCCGCCGCGCGGGTCGGTTTCCGCAACGCGTGGACCGAGCTGGGCCCGCACCCCTTCCCCGCGGGCCTCGACGACTGCGCGACGGCGGTGCGCTGGCTCGACGACCAGCGCGGCGAGCTGGGGCTGACCCGCCTGGTGCTGCAGGGCGAGTCCGGCGGCGCGAACCTCGTGCTCGCCACCACGCTGCGGGCCAAGCGCTCCGGCGACCTCGACGCCATCGACGGCGTGTACGCCTCGGTGCCCTACGTCAGCGGCGGGTACGCGTGGGACCGCGCCCGCAAGCTCCGCGAGCTCCCGTCGATGATCGAGAACGACGGGTACTTCATCAACTCCGCGCTGATGGACCTGCTGGTCGCCCAGTACGACCCCCACGCGCGGCACGCCGAGGACCCGCTGGCCTGGCCGTACTTCGCGACCGGCGACGACCTCGCCGGCCTCCCGCCGCACGTCATCACCGTCAACGAGCTCGACCCGCTGCGCGACGAGGGGCTCGCCTACTACCGCAAGCTGCTCGCCGCCGGCGTGCCGGCCGAGGGACGCGTGAACCTGGGGATCACCCACGGCGCCGAGATGATCTTCCGGCAGGCGCTGCATGCCGAGCACCGCGCGGCGATCGCCGACATCCGGGCCTTCGTCGACCGGTTGACGGTGGACCACATCTAGCTAGGGGAGCCGTTGCCCCGTCACGATCGCCGTGGCGGCCCCGAGCACGACGAGGATCGTGGCCGCGAGGAACCAGCGCCCGGACAGGTCGACCGTGCGCTCCTCGTAGCCCACCTGCTCGGCGAGGTTGGCGTAGGTCTCGCGCAGGTCGAGCTCGGTGGACGCGCGGCGGAAGTCGCCGCCGGAGAGCTGGGCGATCTCGCGCATCTGGTCGTCGGCGACGGCCACCGACACCGGCCGCCCGTCGATCTCGATCTCGCCGTACTCGGTGCCGAACGAGATCGCCGAGATCGGCACGCCGGCGGCCCGGGCCTCGGCGGCGGCCGGGAAGGCGCCCCGGTCGTCGGCGGGGTCGGTGGTCGGCGTCGTCTGCTTGCCGTCGGAGAGCAGGATGATCCGCGCCGGCGGCGGGCCCTCGGGGCCGCGGATCTGGGTGCCGAACGCCCGGATCGCGGCGAGGCTCGCGCGGATCGCGTCGCCGGTGCCCGTCGACTCGGCGAGCTGGAGGCTGCCGATCGCGTTCTTCACCGCCTGCCGGTCGGTGGTCGGGGTGACGAGCGTGCTCGGCGTCGCCGCGAACGACGAGAGCCCGAGGTTGATCCCGGCGGGCAGCTGGTCGGCGAACGCGGAGGCGGCGGTCTGGGCGACCTGCAGGCGCGAGGGCTCGACGTCGGTGGCGCGCATCGAGAGCGACACGTCGATGGTCAGCATCACCGTCGCGCGGTTGCGGGGCACCTGCGCGGTGCCCTGCGGGCCGGCCAGCGCGATCGTCATGAGCACCAGTGCGACCAGCACGAGCGCCATCGGGACGTGGCGCCACCGGCCGGGGCCCTTCGGGGCCACGCGCTCGAGCAGCGCGAGGTTGGTGAAGCGCATCGTGTAGCGCTGCCGGCGCCGGTTGATCCACCAGTAGCCGACCGCCAGCGCGGCCACGACCAGCAGGAACAGGAACCACCAGGGGTGCGCGAACATCAGCGCCTCACCCCCGTGCCGGTCCCCACCGTCTCGGGCACGCGCCCCGTCGTCGCCCCGCCGGACCAGCCCCGCTTGCGGGCCACGGCGAAGCGCACGACGTCGGCGATCCAGTCGCGGTCGGTGCGCAGCACGAGGTGCCCGGCGCCGCAGGCGCGCAGGGCCGCGGCGACGCGCTC
Source organism: Actinomycetospora lutea (assembly GCF_028737205.1). GTDB lineage: Bacteria > Actinomycetota > Actinomycetes > Mycobacteriales > Pseudonocardiaceae > Actinomycetospora > Actinomycetospora lutea. Next base: position 186,381 of record NZ_JAQZAL010000002.1, read on the forward strand.
GCGGTGGGCGGCGGCCTCGGCGGCGAAGCGGCGGCGCAGCGTGGGGGTGGTGGTGACCTCGCGGTGCCGCCCGGTCTCGGGGTCGGCGAGCACGACCGTGCCGACGTCGGGGAGCTCCTCGTCGCGCGGGTCGACGACCTCGACGGCGAGCAGGTCGTGGCGCGCGCGCAGGGCCCGCATCGCGCGCTCCCAGTCGACGTCGCCGAGGAAGTCCGACACGACGACGACCAGCCCCCGGCGCCGCGGCGGGCGGCGCAGGGCCTCGAGCGCGCCGGGCAGGTCGCCGCGCGTGCCCTCCGGTGCGGGGCGGGTGGACGCGATCCGGCGCAGCAGGTCGCGCGTGGCCGCGTCGCCGCCGCGGGCGGGCAGGCGCAGCGTCTCGGCGCCGGTGGCGACGACGGCGCCGATGCGGTTGCCGCCGCCCCGGGTCAGGTGCGCGACGGCGGCGCAGGCGGCGACGGCGAGGTCGCGCTTCTCGCAGGCCGCGGTGCCGAAGTCGAGGCTCGGCGAGAGGTCGACGACGAGCTGGGTCTCCAGCTCGCGGTCGGCGATCGTCTCGCGGATGTGGGGCTCGGTGGTGCGCGCGGTGACCGACCAGTCCATGCGCCGCACGTCGTCGCCGGGCTGGTAGACCCGCGGCTCGCCGGCCTCGGTGCCCGGTCCGGGGACGAGGCCCAGGTGGTTGCCCTGCAGCAGCCCGTCGAGGCGGCGCCGGACGGTGAGCTCGAGCGTGCGCAGGGACGCCGAGAGCCGCGCCTGGGTGCGCTCCCCGGCCACCTCGCCCGGGCCGGACGGCACCGGCGAGGTCGGCGGCGGCGCCCACGACGGGCGCGGACCGCCGGCCGGGCTCTCCGCCGGCGGCGCGGCCGGCGGTCGCGGCCCGGGTTCGGGGACCTGCGCGGAGGGTGTCTCGTCGGGCGGGTCCCCCGGGGACGTCACCGCCCCGCCGCCGGCACGGGCGCCGGACCCATCCCGACCGGGCGGGCCGACACCTGCGGCAGCGGGACGGTCTGCAGGACGCGGGTGACGACGTGGTCGACCGGCACGCCGTCGGCGAGCGCGTCGTAGGAGAGAACGAGGCGGTGGCGCAGCACGTCCGGCGCGATGTCGACGACGTCCTGCGGCAGCACGTAGTCGCGGCCGCGGACCAGCGCGAGGGCCCGCGCGCCGGCGATGATGCCCAGCGAGGCGCGCGGCGAGGCCCCGTAGGCCACCCAGCCGCCGACGTCGCCCATCCCGTGCTCGGCGGGCGAGCGCGTCGCCACGACCAGGCGCACGACGTAGTCGACGAGCGCGTGGTGGACGAACACCTGGGACGCCACGTCCTGCAGGCGGCGCAGCTCGACGGGGTCGAGGACGCGGTGCGGCGACGGCGGGCTCACGCCCATCCGGTAGACGATCTCGCGCTCCTCGTCGGCCGTCGGGTACTCGACGAGGATCTTGAACAGGAAGCGGTCGCGCTGCGCCTCGGGGAGCGGGTAGACGCCCTCGTTCTCGATCGGGTTCTGGGTGGCGAGCACGAGGAACGGGTCGGGCATCGCGTGGGTCTCGCCGCCGATGGAGACGTGGCGCTCGGCCATCACCTCGAGCATCGCCGACTGCACCTTCGCCGGCGCGCGGTTGATCTCGTCGGCGAGCACGAAGTTGGACACCACCGGGCCCAGCTCGACGTCGAACTCCTCGCGGCCCTGCCGGTAGATCCGCGTGCCGAGGATGTCGGCGGGCACGAGGTCGGGCGTGAACTGGATGCGGGCGAACGACCCGCCCACCACGCGCGCGAACGTCTCCACCGCGAGGGTCTTGGCCACGCCGGGCACGCCCTCGAGCAGCAGGTGCCCCTTGGCGAGCAGGCCGACGAGCATCCGCTCGACCAGGCGGTCCTGGCCGACGATGACGCGCTTGACCTCGAGCACGGTGCGCTCGAGCTGCTCGGCGTCGTGGGCCGGGGTCGAGGGCGCGCCCGAGCCGGAGCCCGGTGACGCCGGGGGCGTCGGCGATCCCGACGGGCCCTGTCGGCCGGTCGGCCCCGTCTCCGTGGGCTCGGTCACCGCTGTCCCTCTCTGGTCGGCGCTCGCTCCGCACCCGCCGGGCGGGTGCCTCCGGGGCGGCACGCTACCCGCCGGTCCACCAGGCAACTCGTCGGCCGGTGAGGGCGCGGTGAATGCGGCACGCAGCGCAGCGGAGCTGCCGCGCCGCACGCCGTGACCAGCTCACACCAGCCGGGTGACCGTCGGGACGATCTCGTCGTCGAACCGCACGGACGCGATCCGCACGGTCGCGCCCGACTCGGGGGCCTCGACCATCTGGTCGCCGCCCAGATAGAGGGCGACGTGGTGCACGGCGCCCTGCCCGTCGTCGTCGGCCCAGAAGAGCAGATCTCCCGGCCGGCGGTCCTCGAGCGCCACCCGCTGCCCGGCGTCGGCCTGGTAGCCGCTGTAGTGCGGCAGGTCCTTCCCGGCCGCCGCAAAGGCGTAGATCATCAGCCCCGAGCAGTCGAAGCCGGTCTTCTCGTAGTCGCCGTGGGCGTCGGCCACCCCGCCGTCGCGGATGCCCTGGGTCGGCCCGGCGGCGTCCCCGCCGCCCCAGGCGTAGACGACGCCGAGCTGCGAGAGCGCGCGCTCGAGGACCGTGCGCACCTCGTCGGTCATCCCGTCGGTGGCGATGCCGGCGGCGGCCAGCGGGTCCTCGTCGGTGCCGGCCCGGGCCGCGAGCCCCGCCGTCGCGGCCCGCCGGACCCGGGCGTCGCGGGCGGTCGCCGCCGCGTCGAAGGCCTCGGCGCGGTCGCGCTGGGCGGCGAGCGCGGGGTCGGCGTCCTCGAGCGTGCGCAGGCGGGCCTCGGCGGCGCCGCGCCGGGCGGTGAGGTCGCGCAGCTGCGCCTGCTGCGCGTCGGTGTCGGCGCGGACCCGGCCGAGCGCGGCGTCGGCCGCCTCCCTGGCCGCGGCGGCGCGGGCGGCGGCGTCATCGGCGGCGATCCGGGCGGCGCGGGCCCGGGAGTCGGCGTTGGCGGCCTCGATCCGGGCGCGCTCGGCGCCGTCGAGGGCGGCCCGCTGGTCGGCGGTGACGACGTCGCGCAGGTGCGCCCGCGCGGCGACGTCGGCGGGGCCCGAGGAGCCCGAGAGCACCGAGAGCGGCCCGAGGACGTCGGCCTGCTGGAACCACGCGGCGATCCAGGCGTCGACCTCGACGCGGGCCCGCTCGGCGGCCGCGGCGGCGGCGTCGGCCCCGCGGCGGCGCTCCTCGGCGGCCCGGCGGGCGTCGTCGGCCTGACGGCGGGCGGCGGCGTCGTCGGCGAGGGCGCGGTTGGCGAGCTCCTGGCGCTTGCCGAGGTCGGCGGTGAGGCGGTCGAGATCCGCGCGGGCGGTGGCGATGCGCGCGACGAGCGAGCCGGCCTCGTCGGCGGGGTCCCCAGGCTCCGGCGTCGCGCTCGGCGTCGGGCTCGGCGTCGGGGTCGGGGTGGGGGTCGGCGGCGCGGCGAGGGCCGGTGGGATCAGCGTCAGCGTCGTCGTGAGCACCGCGGCGACCACGGCCGGGGCCGCGAGCACGCCGCGGACCACACCCCGCACGCCGTCCTCCGCTCCCCCGATCGCTCCCCCGGTGCGGCCGCGCCCATGACACGGCCGCGAGGAGCCTCGCGGCCCGTCGCCCCGCGGCCGGGCTCCGACACGCGGTGGTGTGGCGTGAATCGCCCGCTCGTGGGGCATCCGGAGGGCTCACCGGCGGCGTCGGGACGACCACGGAGGGGTGGCCGGTCGTAGGCTGGTGAGGCGGGAGTGCGGCAGTCGAGAGGGTGCGCAAGACTCCCGCCCGACCCCCGGGTCACGCGTCGTCACTGCGCCGACCGGACCACCACCCGGACCGGCCCGGCCTGCTCCGGCGCCGCCGCCGGGACCGCAGCGACCCCGGGACGCGGCCGACCACCACTCGCCGCGACCGCGAGGAACGAGGAGGAACGTGTCCGTGAGCTCGTCAGACCAGTCCGCCGACTCCTTCGGAGCGAAAGGCACGCTCGAGGTCGGTGGGCAGTCGTATGAGATCTTCCGACTGTCCGCGGTCGAGGGCTCGCAGCGCCTGCCGTTCAGCCTCAAGGTGCTGCTGGAGAACCTCCTGCGCACGGAGGACGGTGTCGTCACCACCGAGGCCTCGATCCGGGCGCTCGCCGAGTGGGACCCGACGGCCGAGCCGGACTCGGAGATCCAGTACGTGCCGGGCCGCGTGGTGATGCAGGACTTCACCGGCGTCCCCTGCATCGTCGACCTCGCGACCATGCGCGAGGCGGTCACCGAGCTGGGCGGCGACGCGCAGAACGTCAACCCGCTGGCCCCGGCCGAGCTCGTCATCGACCACTCGGTCGTCGCCGACCTCTTCGGCACCCCGGACGCGTTCGAGCGCAACGTCGAGCTGGAGTACCAGCGCAACGAGGAGCGCTACAAGTTCCTGCGGTGGGGCCAGACGGCGTTCAGCGAGTTCAAGGTCGTGCCGCCGGGCACCGGCATCGTGCACCAGGTCAACATCGAGCACCTCGCGCGCGTCGTGATGACCCGGGGCGCGCCCGGGTCCAATGTGATGAGGGCCTACCCCGACACCCTGGTCGGCACCGACTCGCACACCACGATGGTCAACGGGCTGGGCGTGCTCGGCTGGGGCGTCGGCGGCATCGAGGCCGAGGCGGCCATGCTCGGCCAGCCGGTGTCGATGCTCATCCCCAAGGTCGTCGGCTTCCAGCTCTCCGGCGAGCTGCCCGCGGGCGCCACCGCCACCGACCTCGTGCTGACGATCACCGAGATGCTGCGCGAGCACGGCGTCGTCGGGAAGTTCGTCGAGTTCTACGGCGAGGGCGTCGGCGCGGTGCCGCTGGCCAACCGCGCGACGATCGGCAACATGAGCCCGGAGTTCGGCTCGACCGCGGCGATGTTCCCCATCGACGACGAGACGTTGACCTACCTGCGCTTCACCGGCCGCGACGACGAGCAGGTCGCGCTCGTCGAGGCCTACGCCAAGGAGCAGGGCCTCTGGCACGACCCGGCGCACGAGCCGGACTACTCCGAGACCCTGTCGCTGGACCTCTCGACGGTGGTGCCCTCCATCGCCGGCCCCAAGCGTCCGCAGGACCGCATCCGCCTCGACGCCGCCAAGGAGTCGTTCCGCCAGGCGCTGCCGGACTACGTGAACAACGGCGCGGAGCCGCAGGCGGGCTCCGAGGAGTGGTACTCCGAGTCGTTCCCCGCGTCCGACCCGCCCGCCGAGACGCGGGACCAGGAGGCCGACAAGCCCTCGGTGCACAAGCAGCCCGTCGACCCGGCCGGCCGCCCGTCGCACCCGACCCCGGTCACCACCGCCGACGGCGTCGAGCTGGAGCTCGACCACGGCGCGGTGACGATCGCCGCGATCACGTCGTGCACCAACACGTCGAACCCGTCGGTGATGATCGGCGCGGCGCTGCTGGCCCGCAACGCCGTGGACAAGGGCCTCGAGCGGCGCCCGTGGGTGAAGACGTCGCTGGCGCCGGGGTCCAAGGTCGTCATGGACTACTACGAGCGCTCCGGGCTCCTGCCCTACCTGGAGAAGCTCGGCTTCAACCTCGTCGGCTACGGCTGCACCACCTGCATCGGCAACTCGGGCCCGCTGCCCGAAGAGATCTCGAAGGCGATCAACGACGAGGACCTCGCGGTCACCGCGGTGCTCTCGGGCAACCGCAACTTCGAGGGCCGCATCAACCCCGACGTGAAGATGAACTACCTGGCCAGCCCGCCGCTGGTCGTGGCCTACGCGCTCGCCGGGACGATGGACCTCGACCTCGCCACCGAGCCGCTCGGGCACGACACCGACGGCAACCCGGTGACCCTCGCCGACATCTGGCCCTCGCCCCAGGAGATCCAGGACACGATCTCCTCGGCGCTCTCCCCGGAGCAGTTCACCGAGGGCTACGCGGACGTGTTCGCCGGCGACGAGCGGTGGACCTCGCTGCCGACCCCGGAGGGCGAGACCTTCACGTGGGACGCGGGCTCCACCTACGTGCGCAAGCCCCCGTACTTCGAGGGCATGTCGCGCGAGCCCTCGGCGGTCGACGACATCGAGGGCGCGCGGGTGCTGCTCAAGCTCGGCGACTCGGTGACCACCGACCACATCTCCCCCGCCGGGTCCATCAAGGAGGACTCGCCGGCCGGCCGGTACCTCAAGGAGAACGGCGTCGAGCGCAAGGACTTCAACTCCTACGGCTCGCGGCGCGGCAACCACGAGGTCATGATCCGCGGCACGTTCGCCAACATCCGCCTGCGCAACCTGCTGCCGACCGGGGACGGCGGCGCCCTGGACCAGGGCGGCAACACCGCCGACTACACCCAGGGCGGCCAGCAGGTCGCGGTGTACGACGCGGCCCAGAACTACGCCGCGCAGGGCACGCCGCTGGTGGTGCTCGCGGGCAAGGAGTACGGCTCGGGCTCGTCGCGCGACTGGGCGGCCAAGGGCACGACGCTGCTCGGCGTCCGCGCGGTCATCGCCGAGTCCTACGAGCGCATCCACCGCTCGAACCTCGTCGGCATGGGCGTGCTGCCCCTGCAGTTCCCCGACGGTGAGAACGCCGACTCGCTGGGCCTGACGGGCACCGAGACGTTCTCGATCAGCGGGGTCACGGCGCTCAACGACGGCGAGGTCCCGGACACGGTGCACGTGACGGCGCAGCCGGAGTCGGGCGACGCCATCGAGTTCGACGCGCGCCTGCGCATCGACACCCCGGGCGAGGCGCAGTACTACCTCAACGGCGGCATCCTGCCCTACGTCCTGCGCAAGATGCTGGGCTGACGGCGGTCGCGCGCAGGTCCTCCTGCGCGCCCCCGCGACGAACGAACGGCGCTCTCGCTGCTGGCGAGCAGCGAGAGCGCCGTTCGTCCCTCCGGGTCGGCGCGTCCGGGTGCTCGCGCTCCTGCGGGCGGGCGAGCTCAGTCCTCGGCGGACTCGGCGGTGCCGTCGATCGCGGCGCGCACCTCCTGCTCCTCGGTGCGTCCGCGGCGCCAGTAGCCGGTGAAGCACACGTCGCGCTTGTCGACGCCGCGCTCCCGCACGACGTGGCGGCGCATCGCCCTGACCTCCGAGGCCTCGCCGGCCAGCCACACGTAGGGGCGCTCGCCGGGGAAGGTGAGCGCGCGGAGCCGCTCGGCGAGCGTGTCGGGCGTCGTCCAGTGGGTGGTGACGTCCCCGGCGCTCGCCCACGTCTGCTGCTCGGTGACGTCCCGGACGCTCGCGAGGACGGTCGCGCGCCGGCCGGGCGGCAGGGCCTCGACGATCGCGCCGATCGCCGGCACCGCGGTCTCGTCGCCCGCCAGCACGATGCCGTCGTGCTCGTCGCGCGGCGCGTAGAGGCCGTAGGGGCCGGTGAAGGCGAGGTGCTCGCCGGGGGCGGCGCGCAGCGCCCAGTCGCGCGCCGGGCCCTCGTCGTGCAGGACGAAGTCGACGTCGATCTCGACCGGGTCCTCGCGGCGCTGCCGCAGGGTGAACGTGCGCATGGGCGGGCGGAGGTCGTCGGGCATGGCGAGGTAGCGGCGGAACCAGCCGGTGATGTCGGGCGCGTCGCCGTCGTCGTCGACGAGCGGGGGCAGGTGGGGCTCGACCTCGTCGGGACGCGGGAAGAACAGCTTCATGTAGCCGTCGGGGGCGACGACGGGGAGATCCGCGAGCTCGGGGCCCGCCACCGTCACCCGCAGCACCCGGGGGGTCGGACGGGCCACGGCCCGGACCACCGCGCGCCGCAACCGGACCTCCGGACGTGTCGACGCCGCCGTCACTCGCTCCCCTTCCGTCACCGCCAGGTGAGGTCACCCTAACTCGCGCATGCCGATCGACGCGCCGGTCAACCCTCGCCCCAGAGGGAAGGAGTAGCGATGACACTGCAGGAGACCGCGCGCGAGATCCTCGCCGACGGCAAGGGCATCCTCGCCGCCGACGAGAGCACCGGGACGATCACCAAGCGGCTCGACGCGGTCGGCATCGAGTCCACCGAGGAGACGCGCCGCCGGTACCGCGACCTGCTGTTCACCACCGAGGACGTCGAGCAGCGCCTCGGCGGCGTGATCCTCTACGACGAGACCGTCCGGCAGGACGCGCTCGACGGCACGGGGATGGTCGACCTCCTGCGCCGGCGCGGGATCGTGCCCGGCATCAAGGTCGACGCGGGCGCCAAGGACCTGGCCGGCTTCCCCGGCGAGAAGGTCACCGAGGGCCTCGACGGGCTGCGCGAACGGTTCGCGGAGTACGCCGACCTCGGGCTGCGCTTCGCCAAGTGGCGCTCGGTGATCTCGGTGTCCGACACCCTGCCGAGCGCGACCGCGATCGAGCTCAACGCCACCGGTCAGGCCCGCTACGCCGCGCTGGCCCAGGAGGCGGGCCTCGTGCCGATCGTCGAGCCCGAGTCGATCATGGACGGCGACCACGGGATCGAGCGCTCGGCCGAGGTCACCGAGCTGGTGCTCGCGGCGACGATCGAGGCGCTGCGCCGCCAGCGGGTCGCGCTGGAGGGCGTGCTGGTGAAGACCAACATGGTCGTCTCCGGCTACGCCGGCCCCGACCAGGCCGGCCCGGACGAGGTCGCCGACCGCACCCTCGCGGTGCTGTACCGCACCATCCCGGCCGCCGTGCCCGGCGTCGTGTTCCTCTCCGGGGGCCAGGAGGACGCGCAGGCCAACGCGAACCTCGACGCGATCGCCCGGCGCGGGTCGCAGCCCTGGACCGTGAGCTTCTCCTACGCCCGCGCGCTGCAGGGCCGTCCGATGGCGATCTGGGCGGGCGCCGAGGAGAACGTCGCCGCGGCCCAGCACGCGTTCGCCGAGCGGCTGCACCTCACGGGGGCGGCGAACCGCGGCGAGTGGAGCGCCGACGAGGAGCGCGCCGCCTCCTGAGGACCCGGTGATCAGGCGCGCCGGGGAGCGCGGGGACCGAGCAGCGCCGCGATCTCGTCGACGGCCCGGCGCAGCTCGGTCGCGAAGCGCTCCATCTGCTCGCCGACGGCGGCCGGCGTGCTCAGGTGCACCACCAGCCGCTCGGGCAGGAGCACGTAGGCGACCCCGATGCACTGGGTGCTCGTCGACCCGAACCCGAAGACCCGCACGTGCTGCGAGGGCGCCGAGCTGGTGGACAGGTAGTCGTCGCGCATGACCCGCCAGCCCGGCGAGTCGACGACGGCCAGCGGCTCGCTCGCCCCGATCTCGCCGCCGCGGCGCTGCTGGATCAGCGAGAGCTCCCAGAGGTGCTGCTCGGGCGCGTGGCCGGCCTGGCACTCCTGGGCCCGCCCGACGTGGGCCGCGGCGGCGGCGTCGAACGCCTCCCGGCGGCGCGCGTCGTCCGCACCGGGGTCCTCCATCGCGGCGGTGAACGCCAGGATCTCCGGCGTCACCACCCGCATGGCCTCGGTGCGCCCGTGGTGGAACTGCAGCGTCGCGATCGACTCGTAGGTCGCGCCCACGAAGCCCTTCGCGCGCACGTGGGCGAGCTGGTAGGCCATCTGCACGAAGGCGTCGGGCGAGACACCCAGCGTCTTGACGCGGTCGGCGCCGAGGTCGTCGAACACCACGAGCCGGGTGGCGACCGACGCGGTGAACCGCGCGAAGTCCTCCCCCGCGGCCCGGATGTCGGCGGCGCGCTCCTCGGTCACCACGAACGGCAGCGGCTCGGCGGCCGGGACGCCCTGCGCGCGCGCCCCGAGGTTCGCCGCGTGCTCCGCCGTGGACGCCCCGAGCATCCCGTCGACCAGCGCGAGCACCGTCGTGCCGTCGAGGCGGCAGTGCTCGGTGTTGATGCCGGCGGTGCCGTCCGGGAACACGATGAACGTGACGGCCTTGTCGAACCACCGGTCCGCGCTGTCCCCGCCCAGCAGCTGCTTGCCCACCGCCACGTCGTCCTCCGGCCGGCTGTCCTCGAGCGCCACGCAGAACAGCGCGGTCTCGAGGTCGTCCAGTGCGGCCTCGTTGCCCTCCGCGAGCAGCGCCCGCCGGCTCGCCGCCCACGCCGCGCGGGCCTTGGTCGTCAGCCGCCCGACGCCCGGGCCGCGGCTCTCCCCCACCCGCGCCCGGATCGCTCGCAGCCCCTCGGCGATCTCGTCGGCCGTGTGCGCGGTGCCGTCGGGCCCGAGCACGTCCATCCGGAACGCGTGCCCGCGGACGAGCACGACGACGTGGCGCGCGCGGGAGGGCCCGGGCCAGGCGTCGGTGTACGGGGTGCGGGCGGTGTCCTGGTCGTCGCCGGGGATGCGCGTGGCGGAGAACAGGAACTTGTGCTGCTCCATGGTCATCGGCGCGCCCTTGCGGGTCGCCGGCGGCAGCGTCTCGGTGTCGACCCGGTGCTTGTGGTCGAGCGCGCCGAGCACGAGCCCCGCGGCCCGCGACGCCTGGTCGGTGGCGTCGGGGTCGTCGGCGAACAGGAAGAAGAAGTTGGCGTTGAGCGCGATCCGGTCCCGGCGCCCCAGGTAGCGCGACTCCCAGAAGTCGTCGAGCCAGCTGTGGGTGGCGGGGTCGGCGTCGTAGGCCTCGAGCGCGGCCTGCAGGACGGGGCCGGGCCCGTCGGGGCGCAGCAGCTGGTCGACGGCCTCGCGCGTGGCCGCCCGCTGCTCGGCGTCGAGCAGCGGCTCGCTCCACGCGAGGAACTGCGCGGCGCTGGCGGCGAGGGTCGGCACCGGGACCCGGGGCAGGTCGTCCTCGGCGTCGAACGTGCCGGTCATGGGCGGTCCTCCGGGGGTGGGGATCAGTCCTGCAGCGTGTCACCGCGGACGGTGGCCGCCGCGAGGTGCTCGGGAGCGACGCGGCCGAAGAGCTGGCGGCTGCGCGTCGGGGAGTTGAGCACACCGGGGCGCTCGCTGTAGGCGAGGATCGCGGCGTGGCGCGGTGTCGTCCCGCCGACGGGCGTCACGCGGTGCAGCGAGAAGCGGCCGCGGAAGAGCTGCAGGTCACCGGGGCGCAGGACGAGGCGCCGGACCGGCCCGCGGTCACCGTCGAGCACCGCCCGCACGCCCGCGTGGTTCTCGGCCCCGACGGTCCGGAGGCCCGGGCAGTACTCGAACTCGCCGCCGCTCTCCGGCGCGCGAGTCAGCAGGCTGACGGCGAACTCGTTGGTGTCGAAGTGCCAGGGGTGGTCGTCGCCCGGCGCCACGACGTTGAGCGTCAGCCCGGCGTAGGGGTCGGCGAGCGGGTGCACCGCGGGCACCTCGACGCAGGCCGCGATCAGCCGGTGCAGGCCCGGGTGCGCGTAGAGGCGCGCGACGAGGTGGTCGGCCGGGATGTGGTCGCGCGCCACGAACGCGTTGCGCCGGTGCAGCACGACCCGCGCCGGGTGGTCGGCGGGCAGGGCCGGGTCGGGGTCGGTGTTGTAGACGTTGACCTCGGCGACGTCGGCGTGCGCGTGGCCGGCGACCGCGTCGCCCTCGGCGCGCAGTCGGTCGCGGTGCCCGGGGGCCACCACGTCGCGCAGCACCGTGCACCCCTGCGCCCGCAGCTCCGCGCGCGCCCGGGCGACGACCTCGCCCCAGGCCGGATCACCGGGGTCGTCGAGGGGGTAGCGCGCGGCGTCGACGACATCTCCCCCGGGTGCCACGGGAGGCAACCGTAGCGACGATCACGCCGGGCCCGCCCCGTCCATCAGGTCAGGACGGGCCCAGCGGCACGCAGCGCAGCGGAGCTGCCGCGCCGGAGGCCGGATACTGCACGTCAGCGTGGGTTCCTGATGAAGTCGGCGCAGCGCTCCCCGATCATCATCGTGGTGATGCAGGGGTTGACGGTGATCAGGTCCGGCATGATCGACCCGTCGGCCACGCGCAGGCCGTCGACGCCCTTGACCCGCAGTTGCGCGTCGACGGGGGCCATCGCGTCGGAGTCCGCGCCCATCTTCACCGTGCACGACGGGTGGTAGACGGTGTTGTGGGTCTTGCGGATGTACTCGAAGAGCTCCTCGTCGGTGGAGGCCTGCTCCCCCGGCGCGAGCTCCTTGCCCACCCACTCCTTCAGCGCCGGCGCCGCCGCGATCTCCCGGGCGACGCGGATGCCCCGGATCATCACCTCGCGGTCGTGCTCGTGGGTGAAGTACTGCGGGTCGACCTTCGGCTTGTCGTGGTAGTCGCGGGTCGACAACCGGACCGTGCCCGTCGACCGGGCCCCGGTGACGTTCGGCGTGAGGCAGAAGGTGTTGTCGGCGGTCGGGTAGCCGTAGCGCACGATGTTCATGTCGAAGGGCACCGAGCCGTAGTGGAACATCAGGTCCGGCGTGCTGCGGCCCTCGGACCCCGCGAAGATCCCGATCTGCCACCACTGCGTCGACGCCGTCGGCATGGGCTGCAGGGCCTCCCACTGCACGAGCCCCTCGGGGTGGTCCTGGAGGTTCTCCCCGACACCCGGGGCGTCGACGACGACCTCGATGCCGGTCTCGCGCAGGTGCGCGGCCGGCCCGATGCCCGAGAGCATCAGCAGCTTCGGGCCGTCGATCGCCCCCGCCGAGAGGATGACCTCGCGCCGGGCGGTCACGTCGATCGCGTGCCGGGTGTCCGGGGTGCGCAGGCGCGCGCCGGTGGCCCGGGGACGCGACCCGGAGGTGTCGAGGTTCAGCTTCTCGGCCCGGTAGCCGGTCATCAGCGTGAGGTTGGGGCGGTCGAGGTTCGGGTGGATGTAGGCCACCGACGCCGACGACCGCGACCCGTCGGGCTTCGCGTTGACCTGGAACCAGTTCGCGCCCCGTACCACCGTGCGGCCGGTGTTGAACGGCGTCGTCGGGAGCCCGACCTGCTCGCACGCGGCGAGCAGCGCCTCACCGCACGGGTCGTGGTCCCCGACGGTGCGGATGGTGACCGGCCCGTCGGTCCCGCGGCCCGGGGCCTCGGCCTCCTCCGTCGTGTCCAGCGCGGTCTCGAGCTTGCGGTAGAAGGGGTAGCACTCCTCGGCGCTCCAGCCCGTCGCGCCGCCGGCGGCCCAGTCGTCGAGGTTCTCCTTCGGCGCCCAGAAGGCGATCGCGGAGTTGTGCGAGGAACAGCCCCCGAGCACCTTCGCGCGGGCGTGGCGCATGTAGGAGTTGCCGGAGGCCTGGGGCTCGATGGGGTAGTCCCAGTCGTAGCCGGACTCGAGCAGCTCCATCCAGCGGCTCAGGTCGAGGATCTGGTCGTCGCCGACGTCCGAGGGTCCGGCCTCGATGAGGCAGACCGACACGTCCCGGTCCTCGGAGAGGCGGGCGGCGACGGCGCACCCCGCCGTCCCGCCGCCGACGACGACGTAGTCGAACTCTCTCTCGGCCATCACGCCTCCTGGACGGGCTTGTCGACGGGGGTCTCCACGCGGGCGTGCTCGGCCACGACGCCGGTCTTGTGGCGCTGCACGGTCCAGTAGTACGCGAATCCGGCGCCGAGGATGACCCCGGGCAGCAGCACGCCGCCCCACTGCAGGTACCAGTGGAACGGCTCGCTGGCGTTGTAGACCTCGTTGCGCGGCCAGGCGAGGTTCACCGTCATGAAGCCGCCCCAGATGATCGCGAGGATGTTGACGGGCAGGCCCCACCGGCCCAGCGAGAAGCCGTCCGGCCGGGGCTGCCAGGTGCCGCGCAGCCGCTGCATCAGCATCGGCACGGTGACCAGCAGGTACGCCGTGTAGATCATGATGATCGCGATGGACGTGACCACCGTGTAGATCTGCGGGCTGAAGGTCACCAGCAGCAGGACGATCGCGATGATCCCGATCGTCACCGACGAGACCACCGGCGTGCCGAAGCGCGGGCTGATCGTGCACAGCTTCGAGCCCGCGGGCAGGTTGTTGTCGCGGCTCATCGCGAACGCCAGCCGGATCGCCGCGGCGTGCACGGCGAGGTCGCAGACGACGACCGCGATGACGACGGCGATGAGGATGACCGTGCCGACACCGCCTCCGAGCACCTGCAGGATCAGCGTCTGCAGACCGCCCAGCGAGCTCAGCGCCGGGTCGGACAGGTCGGGCGCCGACATGATCGCGAACAGCAGGATGAGCCCGCCGAGGACGAACGAGAAGAACAGGGCGCGCAGGATCGCCTTGGGGGCGTTGCGCCGCGGGTCGTGCGACTCCTCGGCCAGCGAGCTGGCCGTGTCGAAGCCGTACATGACGTAGAGCGACGCGAACATCGCCACGAGGAACGCACCGGCGTAGCCGAGCGGCCGCCCGCTCGCGTCGATCCCGCCGGTGTCGAACACGATCTGCGGCCCGCGCACGATGTTGATCGCCAGCAGGATGATCAGGACGACGGCGGCGATCAGCTCGAGGAACACACCGGTCGAGTTGATCTGGGCCATGAGCTTGGTGCCGAAGGCGTTGATCAGCGTCGTGAACACGATGAGGGCCGTGGCGAGGATGACGCCGTTCAGCGCCTCCGCGTTGGACACGTCCTCCGGGATGAACTGGAACCCGGACCAGATCTCGGGCAGCGTCGCCTGCAGCGCGAGGGCGACGGCCGCGAGGGAGACGATGGACGCCGTCAGCATCGTCCAGCCGGCGAGCCAGGACACGCCGTGGTGGGAGAGGCGCTTGCTCCAGTTGTAGATCGACCCGGCGACCGGGTACCGGGCGGCGAGCTCGCAGAAGCACAGCGCGACCATCAGCTGTCCGACGAACACCAGGGGCCACGACCACCAGTACGCCGGGCCCGCGGACCCGAGCCCGAAGTAGAAGAGCTGGAACGTGCCGGTGAGGATGGAGATGTAGCTGATCCCCGCGGCGAAGGTGTGGAAGCTGCCGAGGGACCGCACGAGCGTCGGCTTGTACCCGAACTCGTCGATGTCCTCGGCGTCCGCCGCGCTGGCCTGCTTGTGCGTCTTCTCGTGACTCGTGCTCATGAACCACTGCCCTTGATCGTGTTCTGGCTCGGTGTGGAACGGCTGGTCGATGAGGGGAACCACCCGGTCGGGCCCGGCCGGGTGTTGGTCCAGATGTGCTTGGGCTCCTGGTACTCGGCGAAGCCGGCGCGGCCGAGCTCGCGCCCGATCCCGGAGTGGCCGAAGCCGCCCCACTCGGCGGCCGGCACGTACGGGCCGAAGTCGTTGATCCAGATGGTGCCGTGGCGCAGGCGCGCGGCGACCTCCTCGCACGTGCCGTGGTCGGACGAGAAGACCGCGCCGGCCAGGCCGTACTCCGTGTCGTTGGCGATGCGGACCGCGTCGTCGAGGTCGGTGAAGGTCTCGACGGTGAGGACGGGGCCGAACGACTCGTCGTGCACCACGCTCATGTCCTGGGTGCAGCGGTCGAGGATCGTCGGCGGGTAGTAGTGCCCGTTCGCCAGCTCCGGATCGCTCGGGCGCTCGCCGCCGCAGCGCAGCACGGCGCCCTCGGCGACGCCGGCCGCGACGTAGGCCTCGACCTTCTCGCGGTGCGCCGCGGAGATCAGCGGGCCGGTCTCGGTGTCCGGGTCGTCGGGCCCGCCCAGGCGGATCCGCTGTGCGCGCGCGACGAGGTCGTCGACGATGCGGTCGTGCGCCGACTCCTCGACGACGAGCCGCGCGCCGGCGGAGCACACCTGCCCGGAGTGCAGGAAGATCGCGGTGAGGGCGTTGTCGACGGCCGTCTCGTGGTCGGCGTCGGCGAACAGCACGAACGGGTTCTTGCCGCCGAGCTCGAGGGCCACCTTCTTCACCGTGGCCGCCGCCGACTCCATGATCCGCCGGCCCGTGACCAGCCCGCCGGTGAAGCTGACCATGTCGACGCGCGGGTCGGTCGACAGCGGCGCGCCCGCGCTCGCCCCGGCGCCGAGCACGAGGTTCGCGACCCCGTCGGGCACCCCGGCCTCGGCCAGCAGCTCCATGAGGATGATCGCCGTGTGCGGCGTGAGCTCGCTGGGCTTGAGCACGAACGAGCAGCCCGCCCCGAGCGCCGGCGCGACCTTCCACGCGGTCTGCAGCAGCGGGTAGTTCCAGGGCGTGATCAGCCCGCACACCCCGACGGGGTCGTGCACGACCTTGCTGCGGGCGGTGGCGATGCCCGTGTCCACCAGCCGCCCGTCGTCGGTGGCGGCGAGGTGCCCGAACCACCGGAAGCAGTGGGTGATGTCGTCCATGTCGATCTCGGACTCGGCGATCCGCTTGCCGGTGTCGTCGGTCTCGGCCTGCGCGAGGCGGGTCTTGTCGCGCTGGAGGAGGTCGGCGACGCGCAGCAGCAGGGCTCCGCGCTCGGGTGCGGGCACCGACGACCAGCGGTGGTCGTCGAACGCCCGTCGTGCCGCCGCGATGGCGAGCTCGGTGTCCTTCGCGCCCGCCTCGTCGACCTCCGCGACCAGGTGTCCGTCCGCGGGAGAACGGATCTCCCGCCTGCCCCCGTCGACCGCTGTCGTCCACGCTCCGTCGATGAACAGCTGCCCCACGCCTGGCGCCTCCTCGTCCGCATTCACCCGGTCGGCCCTGACGACCGACCGTCCGAGTATCGACCTCTCGCCACGTCGGCACCATGCCTTACAGAGGCCACACGCGTCGCCACGGTCGGTGCAGGGGCGGGCGGCACGGACCGGTCACCGGCGTGCGACGACGCTCTCCTCCCCCTGCCCCTGGGCGTGGTGGAGCACGTCGAGCGCGCCGAACGCGGCGAGCAGCTCGCCCGGCGGGGCCCGGAACGGTCCGCCGGTGTCACCCGCCCCGGACAGCACGGACACCACGAGCAGCCCGCCCGGGGCGAGCGCGTCGACGAGCACGGGGTAGAGCGCAGGCTCGCGGAAGCGCTGGCAGACGATCACGTCGTAGGGCCCCGTGACCGGCAGCCCGTCGTCGAGGTCCGCCTCGATCCAGCGCACCTCGGGGGCCTGGGCGCGGCCGGCGGCGAGGCCCACCGGCGAGACGTCCACCGCGTCGACGACCAGGCCGCGGCGCGCCAGCCAGACCGCCACCGTGCCGCGCCCGCACGCCAGGTCGAGCGCGCGCCCGGCGGTGGGCACCAGGTCCTCGCGGCCGGCGAGCGCCGCCGGCGGACCGGGCTCGCCCGCGCCGAGGCCGGTGAAGCGGGCGTCCCAGCGCTCGCGGTCGGACGCGCTCACCGACGGGTCAGGGCTTGCGGCCCACCACGCCCGCGATGCACTGCTGCGCGGGCAGGAGCGGGGCGAGCTGCGGGCCGTCCGGCCACCACTTGACGCACAGCTCCAGGCCCGGGTCGACGAGCTCGAGGCCCGGCAACATCGCGAGGATTTGCTCACGGGTGCGGAACACGCCGGTGCCCAGCGGGCTGTGCAGGAAGACGTCCTCCATGCGGCGGGCGACGACGCTGTGCTCGTTCTCGGGGTCCATGAAGTGGCTCAGCGCCACGTACGAACCCGAGGGCAGCGCGTCGATGTACTGCTGCATGATCTCGACGCAGGTCAGCTCGTTCTCGTCGTAGTGGTGCAGCGTGCCGAGCTGCAGCAGCGCGATCGGCCGGTCGAAGTCGAGGGTGCGGGTGACCACCGGGTCGGCGAGCACCTCGCTCGGGACCGTGAGGTCGCCCGGCGAGAAGAACGTCCGGTCGTTCTCCTCCAACAGCGCGCGCCCGTGCGCGACGACCGACGGGTCGTTGTCGACGTAGACCACACGGGCCTCGGGACGCAGTCGCTGCGCGGCCTGGTGGGTGTTCTCCGCGGTGGGCAGGCCCGAGCCGAGGTCGAGGAACTGGTCGATCCCGGCGGTGCCCGCGAGGAAGCGCACGGCGCGCACGAGGAATGCCCGGTGGTCGACGGTGAACTGCCCGATCTCGGGCGCCACCTGGCGCAGCTTGTCGACGACCTCGCGGTCGGCGGGGTAGTTGTCCTTGCCGCCGAGCGCCGTGTCGTAGACCCGCGCGATGCTCGCCTTCGAGGTGTCGATGAAGGCCGGAGCCGATCCCGAGCGGGACGACGAGTGCGCAGCGGTCATCGGTTTCCCATCGGGAGGTACGTCACGGTCGGTGGCTCACCCTAGGAGAGTACTGATGTCCGACCCGGTGCGGGTCGATCAGCGGACATCCGACAGCCGACACGCAAGCAGGGGCCCGTGTAACGTCTCGGGCTCGGCGGCACGGGCCGGTGCCGGGCGGGGGCCGTGAGCGGCGTGAAGAAGCGGGCCCGAGGACAGCGGGGAGCGCACCAGACGTGGCCGAGCAGGAGCACACCGAGCCGGAGGGCACCGGGCCCACCGCGCGGCGGATCATCCTCGGCGCCCAGCTGCGACGCCTGCGCGAGCGGGCCGGCGTCGCGCGCTCGGACGCCGCCTGGTCGATCCGCGGGTCCGACTCGAAGATGAGCCGCCTCGAGGCCGGCAAGGTCGGCTTCAAGGAGCGCGACGTCGCCGACCTGCTGACGATGTACGGGATCACCGAGGACTCCGAGCGCGAGCTCCTGCTGGACATGACCCGCCGCTCCAACGAGCCGGGCTGGTGGCAGCCCTACGGCGACGTCCTGCCCGACTGGTTCGAGGACTACGTGGGCCTGGAGACCAGCGCCTCGCGCGTCCAGACCTACGAGCTCATGTTCGTCCCGGGCCTCCTGCAGACCGAGGACTACGCCCGCGCGATCATCACGTCCGGCCACCCCGACCGCGCCACCGCCGACGACGAGCGCCGCCTGACCGTGCGCATGCGCCGCCAGCAGATGCTCGGGCGCCGCGACTCGCCGACGGTGTGGGCGATCCTCGACGAGTCGGTGCTGCACCGCCCGATCGGCGGCCACGCCGTGCTCGTCGGGCAGATCGAGCGCCTGCTCGAGGTGGCCGCGCTCCCGAACGTCGTCATCCAGGTCCTGCCGTTCGCGCTGTCCGGCTACGCCGCGGAGAGCACCTTCTCGATCCTGCGCTTCTCCGAGCCCGAGCTGCCCGACCTCGTGTACCAGGAGCACCTCACCCACGCGACGTACCTGGACAAGCGGCCCGAGGTCGAGCAGTACAGCCGCGTCATGGACCGCGTGGCCGTCGACGCGCTGACGCCGGACGAGACCCGCCAGTACCTCACGAAGCTCGCCGCCGAGCGCTGAGCCCCGGGGTCCGCGACCGGACCGTCCGTGACGGGACGACCCGCCCACGTCACATGCACGTGCAGACGCCCCGGGCAGTTGCTACTGTCGACGGCGACGGATGCACGTGCAGACGATCGAGGCGGTCGCATGGGCCAGGTGCCGAATGCACACGACGCTCTGCCCGACGTGACGTGGCGCAAGAGCGCCCGCTCCGGCAAGCAGGGCAACTGCGTGGAGCTCGCCTCCGTGCGCTCGCAGGGCGTGGCGGTGCGGAACTCGCGGTTCCCCGAGGGTCCGGCCCTCGTGTTCTCGGTCGCGGAGATGAGCGACTTCCTCGCCGACATCAAGGGCGGGGCGTTCGACGACCTGCTGGGCGCCGACGGCGTGGCGGGGGTGGCGTCGTGAAGCGCAACCGTCTGATGTGGCTCACCTGCGCCGTGGACGGTGCCGACCACGCCGTCTCCGACGCCGCGTTCCTGGCCGCCCAGGGCGGCGACGGACGCTTCGAGGCGCTGTGCCGGGCGACCGTCTGGGCCTCGTCGCTCTCGGCTCCTCCGGAATCCCGGTGCGAGTCGTGCGCGACCGCGGCCGGCGAGCCGACCGCGGCGCCGGCCGACCGGCGCGGCGGGGGCCTGTGGTCGCGGCTGGTGTCGCGCGCCTCGGCCTGATCGGCGTGATCGGCCGTTCCGGTCGCTGTGTCACCCTCATGCGTCGTCACTCGTCCGAATACTGAGGAATCCGACCGTTCGGCGTAGAGTAATCACTCCGTCCTCGGACTAATGGCTGCATCCCTCAGTCAGGTGACCTCATCCGAACGGCCAATTGCTCTCCGTAACCCCCGGCCCTACGCTGTGACCCGACCGAGTTGCGAACGAGAGGATTCCGTGATCACGGCGGCGACGTGTACGGCGACCCCCACGGGGCCCGTCCCGGGAGCTCCTCTGAGCCCCGCCGCCGAGGTGACCACGCCGCCCGCCTCGTCCCTCTCGCTCCAGTCGCTGCGCGATCTCCCGGGCCTGGCCCACGCGCTCCTCACCGACACCGACCCCGAGGGCCACGACCGCCGCGTGGTCGCCGAGATCGGCACCGACGAGGGCACCGCCGCCGCCGTGCTCGCCTGGGGCCGCCGCGCCGCCGCCGTCGCCACCGACCGGGATCTCGCACTCGACGACGTCATCGTCACCACCGACACGGCCCACCACCTGCTGCGCGCCGTGGGTACGCCGTCGGCCGGCTGGATCTACGTCCGCGTCCACCGCGACGGCGGCAACCTCGCCCTCGCCCGCCGGCGTCTCGCCGCGCTCACCACCCGGACCCCCGCGGTGACCAGGACCCCGGCGCCGGCCGCTCGGGCCGAGCTCCCCCCGGGCCCGTCGTCGACGTCCGCGCCCCGCGTCCCGTCCCGGACGCCGTCGGCGGCCTCTCCCCTTGCGGTCGGGTCGCGGAGCTGGCCGGACCGCGGACCGAGCACGATCAGCCCACCCCCGATCCGCCCGCCGGCAGCGACGCCGGCGAGCGCGCCGTCCGGGCCGGCGTCCCCGGCAGCCCCGGTCCCGGCCGCGCTGCCCGCCGCGTCGAGCCCGCCGGCCACCTCGCGGCCGCCCGCACGGGCACCCGCCCGGCCCCCGGCGACGCCGTGGGCCGCGGGGCCCGCACGGGGCACGCCGCGCGACAGCTCGCGGGACACGTCGTCGGCACCGTCGCCGAGGCGTGGGGTCCCGGACACCGCTCCGGACCTCCCCCGGCCCCGCCGGCCACCGGCCGCGTCCGCCCTGCCCGCGATCCCGGCCACGCCGGACGCCGGGCCGGGCGACGGCACGGCAGCACCACAGGGCTCGGCCGGCGTGCTCGGCCAACGCTGGCGCTCCGACCCCGAGACCCTGCGGCGCGTCCTCGCCGGCCTGCTCCGCCTGGGGCGCACGCCCCGGGCGGCCGTCGCCGGCGGCCCCGAACCGACCACCCGCTCCCCCGGAGCGACCCCGACACGGAGGAACCCATGAGTGATGTCGAGTACGCCCTGAACGCCGCCGCCAACATCAAGGGCGCGTTCGCCGTGGCGATCGTCGACTACGACAGCGGCATGACCCTCGGGTCACGCGGCGGCAGCGCCGAGTTCGACCTCGACGTCGCCGCCCCCGGCAACAGCGAGGTCGTGCGCGCGAAGTTCGACGTCATGCAGAAGCTGGGCCTGCGCGAGACGATCGAGGACATCCTGATCACGCTCGACACGCAGTACCACCTCATCCGGCCGATCTACTCGAACGGCGACGACAAGCTGTTCTTCTACCTGGTCCTCAACCGCCAGCAGGCCAACCTCGCGATGGCCCGCCGGGACCTCAAGGTCATCGGTCAGCGCTTCTACCTCGACGACCCGTCGTCGGCGCCGGCCGTCCCCGCCCAGGACCAGGGCTACTACCAGCAGGCCGGACGGCGCTGACGCCCGTCACCGGAGGGGAGCCGCGGGGGTGGGAGACGGTGCGGGGAGCACGCCGACGGGAGAGCGGAGCTCGACCCGTCGAGGTGGCCGACATCGCCACCTGACGTGCGTGCGCTCGGACGGGCTGTCGGCGGTCCTGCGCCCGCTGCTCGACGACCGCCGCATCGTCGCCGCCACCCTCGTGGACGTCGACAGCGGACTGATCCTCGACGGCTACGTCGACGACCCGGGCGACCAGCCCGGGCTCGCCGACCTCGAGCTGCTCGGGGCGTCCCACGCCGACATGGTCAAGGCCGCCCAGGTCCTGGCCCCCACCCTCGCGGAGCTCACCGTGAGCACCGACGACGGCCACCACCATGTGCTCCACGCCGTGCCCGACCCGCACGGCGAGCGGCTGGTGGTGGCCGTCGTCGTGCGCGGGGCCCCGCGCCACGTCACCCGCGCCCGGCTGCGCCTGCGCACGGTCTCGGTGGAGGCGCTCACCGCCGGGCCCACGCTCGCCCGCCGTCCGGTCGACGGCAGCTGGGTCGTCGACGACCCGACGCCGGAGAGCACCGCCACGGACGGCACAGAGGACCACACCGACGACGACACCGAGGACGACACCGCCGGCCGCGACGCCCCGGCGGACGTCCCGGCGTCCGGCGGCGCGCCGCTCTCGGCCATGGCGCCGCACGGCGTCACCGCGCCCGCCGCGCCCACGGCGGACAGGGCGCCGTCGGCGACGGTGTCCTCGGTCGCGTCCTCGCTGGCCACGGAGCTCCCCGGGGGTCTCTCCGGGCGTCTCTCCGGGGGTCTCTCCTCGCGCCTGGTGCCGCTGAGTGACGCTAGGCCGGGAGACGCACGGCGAGGGACAGCGCGAACCGGCCCTGCGGGTCGGTGAACCACCCGTCGTGGGAGAAGCCCGCGACGGCCAGCTCGTCGCGGATGCGCTCGCGCGTGAACTTGGTCGAGATCTCGGTGCGCATCTCCTCGCCGTCGGCGAAGTCGATCTCCAGGTCCAGCTCGGGCACCCGCACGTGCATGGCCCGCCGCGCCCGCAGCCGCATCTCGATCCGGCTGGCCTGCGGCACCCACACGGCGAGGTGCTCGAACCCGTCCGGGTCGAAGTCCGCGCCCAGCACCCGGTTGAGCACCCCGAGCACGTTGAGGTCGAACGCCGCCGTCACGCCCGCGGCGTCGTCGTAGGCCGCCACCAGCGTCGCCTCGTCCTTGACGAGGTCGGTGCCGACGAGGAACGCCTCTCCCGGGTCGAGCGCGTCGGAAAGGGCGGCGAGGAACGTCTGCCGATGGGTGGGCTCGAAGTTCCCGAGCGTCCCGCCCAGCAGCGCCACGAGACGGCGCCCGTCGTGGGGCACGCTGCGCAGGTCGCTGGTGAAGTCGGCGACGACGCCGTGCACGTCGAGCCCCGGGTAGGCCTCGACCAGCCCCGGCACGGCCTCCTCGAGCGCCGCAGGCGACACGTCCACCGGGACGTAGCGGCGCAGCGTGCCGGCGCGCTGCAGGGCGTCGAGCAGCACCGGCGTCTTCGACGACGATCCCGAGCCGAGCTCGACGAAGGTGTCGGCGGCCGCCGCGCGGGCGATGGTGTCGGCGTGCTCGGTCAGGGCCTCGCGCTCGGCGGTGAAGGGGTAGTACTCGGGCAGCGCGGTGATCTGCTCGAACAGCTCGCTGCCCCGGGCGTCGTACAGCCACTGGGGGGTGAGCACCTTCGGGCTGGCGGTGAGGCCCCGGCGCGCGTCCGCGCGCAGGGCGGTGTCGGCGTCGTCGGCGGTGAGGTGTACGTCGAGCGCGGGCAGGCTCATCGGTGCGGGGTCACGTCCTGGGGTCGGGGCGCGCGCCGGTCGGGCGCGCGCGGCGTTCACGGCGTCGGGAACGGTGGAGCGCTACAACGGCGAGATGGCGACGGCCGGCCGGTCGTGCCCGCCGCCCGCCCGGGCGACGAGCAGGGAACCGTCGGGGACCGGGACCCACGCGCGGTCGGGATCCAGGGGTTCGGACGCGACGGTGACCGCACCGTCGGGATGCGTCCGGTACGACAGGGCGTGGTCGACGGCCGTGGCGACGATCTGCTCGCCGTCGGCGACCAGCAGGTTGAGCCGCGAGCCGGGGGCCGCCGCGAGCGTGTCGGCGACGACGCCGGCCACCGCGTCGGCGATGTCCTTGCCGGCGGCGAGCCGCGCGCGCACCAGGGCCCAGAGCAGGGCCGAGTCGGTGGCGGCCTCGAGGGTCAGCAGGTCGAGCGCGGGCAGTGCGGCGGCGAGGTCGGCCATGCTGTGCGGCCAGCCGCGCACGACGCCGTTGTGGCTGAACAGCCGGCCGCCGGGGTCGCGGAACGGCGCGCACGCCGCCGTCGACACCGGCATCCCCACCGTCGCCGAGCGCACGGCGGCGACCAGCGCCGTCGTCGCGACCCCGCGCGCGAGGTCGAGGAACGACGCGTCGGTCCACATCGGGTCGTCGCGCCGGTAGAGCAGGGGCTCGCCGGCCGCGGTGAACCAGCCGACGCCGAAGCCGTCGGCGTTCACGGTGCCGCCGCCGCGCATGTCGGCGGGCGCAGAGCTCTGCACGAGCAGGGAGTGCGCGGGCTCGACCAGCAGCGACGCGAGCGTCACCGGCGTCGGGCCCACGTGGGCCAGGTGGCGGCACACGGGGTCAGGCGTCCCGCGACACGGAGCGATCGGGGGAGCACGCCGAGAAGGGAGCTGGACCGTCGGAGCGCGCGCAGCGGAACCCGGAGAAGATCTGGCGGCGGATCGGCAGGTCCCAGTTGCGGAAGGTCGCGCGGGCGTTCGGGGTGCCGACGCCGAACGACGAGCCGCGCAGCATCCGGAAGTCGCCGCCGAAGAAGACCTCGGAGTACTCCTTGTACGGGAACGGCTCGAAGCCCGGGTAGCCCTCGAGCCCCGAGTCGCACCACTCCCACACGTCGCCGATCAGCTGGTGCACGCCCAGCGGCGACGCACCGGCCGGGTAGGCGCCGACGGCGGCGGGCTGCAGGTGGCGCTGGTCGAGGTTGGCGTGCTCGGGCGTCGGGTCCTCGTCGCCCCACGGGAAGCGCCGGGTGGTGCCCGTGGCGTGGTCGTAACGCGCGGCGAACTCCCACTCGACCTCGGTGGGCAGGCGCTTGCCGGCCCAGGCGGCG
Organism: Actinomycetospora lutea; assembly: GCF_028737205.1. GTDB lineage: Bacteria > Actinomycetota > Actinomycetes > Mycobacteriales > Pseudonocardiaceae > Actinomycetospora > Actinomycetospora lutea. Next base: position 210,878 of record NZ_JAQZAL010000002.1, read on the forward strand.
TAGGCCGCGGCCTCGTGGAAGCAGACGTGCAGCACCGGCTGGTCGGCGACCTCGTCGACGGCCTCGCGCACCCCGAACGAGGTCCGGTGCCAGCGGTCCCCGACCCGCTCCCACGTCATCGGCGCGGTCCAGCCCTCGGCGGTGATGTGCTCCCAGCCGGCCCCCGACCACAGCGAGCGGTCGCGGTAGCCGCCGTCGTCGACGAACCGCGCGTACTCGGCGTTGGTCACCGGGGCGGCGTCGAGCCAGAAGTCGGCGACGTGCACGGGGTGGGCGGGCTTCTCGTTGTCGAGCGCGGCGGGCTCGACGGAGGTGCCGAGGAGGAACTCCGCCCCCGGGTGGAACACCTCGGTGCCCGCGAGGCCCGGCACGACGGACCGGGGCGGCGGGTCGGCGTGCAGCACGGGCGCCCCCGCGCGCAGCTGGTGGGTCGCGAGCATCGTCTCCACGTGCTGCTGCTCGTGCTGCACGATCATCGAGAAGACGAAACCGTCGGCGAGGGTGCGGCGCTCGTCGAACGCCCCGGCCTCGAGGTGCTCGAGCGCCTTCTCGCGCACCCGGTCGCCGTAGACCCGCGCCTCGGCCGGGTCGAGCAGCGGCAGGGCGGGCCGGCCGGCACGCGGGTTGGTGAACGCGTCGTAGAGGTGGTCGACGTCCTCGCGCACCCCGGCGACCAGGTCGCTGTCGGGCGCCCCGCGCCGCACCAGCCAGTAGTCCTCCATGTTCGCGATGTGCGCCACGTCCCAGTGGAACGGCGACATCAGCGGCGAGTGCTGCCGGGTGAAGTCGGGGTCGTCGCCGGCGAAGACGTCGTGGGTCAGCGCCCGGGTCCGCGCGCGCGCGGCGGCGAGCTCGGCGGCGAGGCGGGTGCGCAGTGCGGCGCGGTCCTGCGGGGTGGGGGTCGGCGCGGTCATGGACGCTCACCTCCGAGGAGGGTCGGGGGCCCGGCGACGCCGTCGGTGTCGTCGGGGTTGTCGTCGGGGTGGTCGTCGGGGTGGTCGTCGGGGTGGTCGTCGGGCGCGAGGCCCGCCTCGGCGGCGTCGAGCGGGTCGTCGGCCGGGCACCGCCCGCGCAGCACCCGCTCGCTGATGACGCGGTCGACGAGCTCGTGCACGTCGGCCGGCAGGTCGGCGAAGGCGGGACCGGCCAGGGTGCGGTGGGCCTGGGCGAAGACGTCGCCCGCGGCGCGGCGCAGGACGCGGTCGGCGAGGCCGTGGCGGGCCGCGGCGGTCCAGCGGTCGACGGCGGGCTCGGCGGCGGCGCGGGCGCGGGCGACGGTGTCCGGGTCGTGCATCAGCGCCGCCACGACGACCAGCGGGACGACCCACTCGTCGCCGGCCTGCTGGTCGAGGTAGCGCACCTCGAGGTGGCCCTGCGGGCGCACCGGCGGGAACAGCGTCGTCAGGTGGTAGTCGAGGTCCGCCCGGGTGGGCGCCGGGTCCAGCCGCCCGTCGATCCACTCGGCGAACGTGACGTCGGGCGCGTCCCACGACACCCCGTCGGCGCCCTCGCGCCGCAGGCACAGCAGGCGGGTGTCGAGCGCGCGGCGCGCGTACGCGGTGGCCGGGTCGCCCTCGAGCGTGCGGGGCGGGGCGGTGCGCTCGGGGTCGAGGGCCATCCACGCCGCCCACCGCGACGACTTCCACCCGGTGCGCCGGCCGTGCACCGCGGGTGAGTTGGCGAACGCGGCGAGCAGGACCGGGCCGAGCTCGTGCAGCGCGGCCCACCGGCGCGCGACCTCGTCACCCTCCCCGGCGTCGACGCAGACCTGCACGGCGGTCGTCGAGCACATCATGGTGCGGCCGTGGGGACCGATGCGGTCGAACGTCGCCTCCATCGCCGCGTAGCGCGGGATCCGCAGCAGCCGGCGCGGGGGACGCAGCGGGTCGCTCGCCCGCGGGACGGTCGTCAGGCCCTCGGCGGCGAGCAGCGTGTGCAGCCCCGCCACGTCGGTGCGGACGGCGTGCACGAGACCGGCGACCGACGGCAGGGGCGGGCTCGCGATCTCCACCTGGCCACCGGGCTCGACGGTGATCGTGCCGCCCGCGGGGAGCGGGGCGGGACCGGAGCCGTTGCGCGGGTGACGGGGCGCGACGGTGGTGGGGGCGTGCGGCCCGAGAGCATGGACCAGCACGGCGGGGTCGAGGGGTCGGGTGGGGTCGTCGTCGTGGCGCACGAGCCACTCGAGCTCGGTGCCGACGAGGCGCGGCGGGCCGTGCTTGAAGCACACCGAGGCGACGTAGGCCTCCGCGACCGCCCGCTCGGTGAGGGGCGCGGCCGGGTCGAGGGCGATCCCCGGCCGTCCCGTGTCCCCAGGGCGCACGGAGGGCGTCGGAGCCGCCACGGAGCCTCCCTGATCGACCCGACACCGGCGGCGAACGCCGAGGTCGCTGCTGCAGACGCGCACGGACGCTCAGCGACGCTACACGCGGGTACGACGGCCCGCAGGGGGTCGAGCGGCAAGTGTCCCGGATGCGAACATCACAGTGAGTGATCGCTCAGGCGGCGGTCGACGACGGCGCGAACTGCGTGTGGTACAGGTCCGCGTACCGCCCGCCGCGCTCCAGCAGCGACGTGTGGGTGCCCTGCTCCACGACGCGCCCGTGCTCGACGACGGCGATGGTGTCCGCGGCACGGACCGTCGAGAGGCGGTGCGCGATGACCACCGACGTGCGCCCCACGAGCGCCTCGGTGAGCGCCTCCTGCACGGCGTGCTCGGACTCCGAGTCGAGGTGGGCGGTCGCCTCGTCCAGGATCACGACGCGCGGCGACGCGAGGAGCAGCCGCGCGATCGTCAGCCGCTGGCGCTCGCCGCCCGAGAGCCGGTGCCCCCGCTCCCCCACCACCGTGTCCAGCCCGGCGGGCAGCTCGTCGAGCAGCTCGCCCAGCCGGGCGCGGGCCATCGCGTCACGCAGATCGGCCTCGGTGGCGTCCGGCGCCGCGTAGAGCAGGTTGGCCCGCACGGTGTCGTGGAACAGGTGCCCGTCCTGGGTGACGACGCCGACGCCGTCGCGCAGGTCGGCGAACGACAGCTCGCGCACGTCGACCCCGCCGACCGTGATCGCCCCGGAGTCGACGTCGTAGAGCCGCGGGATCAGCGAGGCGATCGTGGACTTGCCCGCCCCCGACGGCCCGACCAGCGCGAGCATCCGGCCCGGCGCGACGTCGAGGTCGACGCCGTGGAGGACCTCGTTGCCGGCCCGGTCGTCGAGGCGGGTGACCTCCTCGAGCGAGGCCAGCGACACCGCCGACGCCGAGGGGTAGGTGAAGCGCACGGCGCGGGCGCTCACCCCGAGCGGGCCGGCGGGCAGGGGCGTCGGCCGCTCGGGCTCCTTCAGGGCGGGCTCGAGGTCGAGCACCTCGAAGACCCGCTCGAAGCTGACCAGGGCGCTCATGACGTCGACGCGGGCGTTGGCCAGCGAGGTCAGCGGCGAGTACAGGCGCGTCAGCAGCAGCGCGAGGCTGACGACCGTGCCGGCGTCGAGGCGGCCGGTGACCGCGAGCCACCCGCCGAGGCCGTAGACCAGTGCCTGGGCCAGCGCGGCGACGAGGGTCAGGCAGGTCAGGAAGACGCGGCTGACCATCGCGGTGCGCACGCCGACGCCGCGCACCCGGTCGGCGCGCTCCCCGAACTCGTCGGCCTCGACCTCGGGGCGCCCGAAGAGCTTGACCAGCGTGGCGCCGCCCGCGGAGAAGCGCTCGGTCATCTGGCCGGTCATCGCGGCGTTGAGGTCCGCCGACTCGCGCTGCAGCGCCGCGATCCGCCGGCCCATCCGCCGGGCGGGCAGCAGGAACATCGGCAGCAGCAGGAGGGCGAGCAGGGTCACCTGCCAGGCGAGCGCCACCATGACGACGACCGCGAGCACGAGCTGGATGACGTTGGTGACGAGACCCGAGAGCGTCGAGGTGAAGGCGCGCTGGGCCCCGATCACGTCGTTGTTGAGCCGGCTGACCAGCGAGCCCGTGCGCGTGCGGGTGAAGAACGCCAGCGGCATGCGCTGGACGTGCGCGAACACCGCCCGCCGCAGGTCGTAGATCAGCCCCTCGCCGATGCGCGCCGAGAGCCAGCGCTCGCCGAGCGTCAGCCCCGCGTCGAGCACGGCCAGCCCGGCGATCACCAGCGCGAGGGTGACCACGACCGACGGCGCGGACCTGTCGGTGATCGCCGTGACCACGCGACCGGCCAGGACGGGAACGGCGACGCCGATGACCGCCGAGGCGGTGGCCAGCAGCAGGAACACCGCCAGCGTCCGGTGGTGGCGCGCAGCGAAGCGCCAGATGCGCGGCAGCGTCCCCCGCGGCACCGACCGCGGCACCGTGTCCGCCTGCGCCGCGGAGTGCATCAACGACCAGGCGTCCATCGCCCGCTCCCGTCGCTCGTCAGGACCGTGTGCCGTCCGAGCGTGCGACCTCGACGATGGTCGAGGTCAAGGGCGGCTACTTCTTCTTGGTACGCGTGGCACCACCGCGCCCGCGCAGCGTGACACCCGATTCCGAGAGCACCCGGTGCACGAATCCGTACGAGCGGCCGGTGGACTCGGCCAGCGAACGGATGCTCGCACCCTTCTCGTACTTCTTCTTCAGGTCGTTGGCGAGCTTGTCGCGCTGGGTGCCGGTGATCCGCGCACCCTTCTTCAGGTCGGCCATCTCGTGTCCACCCCTCGTCCCACCGCAGGTCCGGTCGAACCATGATGATCGTTGAGGGGAGTGTGCGCCATCGCACATTTCCCGTGATCGGTAAGCGGTTCGGCCGATCGGAGTGATCGACGTCCGTTTGTCTGATCCTTCGGGAGCTGCACTAACTCGTCGCTGAATGGACGTTCACTAGGCCAGCTCGACGAGTTCCAGGTGATCGGCCGAGAAATGGTCCTCGGTGCCGTCCGGCAACAGGATGACGCGCTCGGGCTCGAGCGCCTCGACCGCGCCCGGGTCGTGCGTGACGAGCACCACCGCCCCCTCGAAGCGCCGCAGGGCGTCGAGGACCTTCTCCCGGCTGGCCGGGTCGAGGTTGTTCGTGGGCTCGTCGAGCAGCAGGACGTTGGCCGCGCTCGACACGAGGCCCGCCAGCGCGAGACGCGTGCGCTCGCCGCCCGACAGCGTCCCCGCGGGCTGCTCGAGCTGCTCGCCGGAGAACATGAACGCGCCCAGCAGCGTGCGCAGCTGCTGCTCCGGGGTGTCCGGGGCGGCGCTGCGCGCGTTCTCCCAGACGGTGCGCTCCATGTCGAGCGTGTCGTGCTCCTGGGCGAAGTAGCCGGTCCGCAGCCCGTGGCCGGCCTGCACCTCACCGGTGTCGGGCGTCTCGGCCCCGGCGAGGATGCGCAGCAGCGTGGTCTTGCCGGCGCCGTTGAGCCCGAGGATGACCACCCGCGAGCCGCGGTCCACCGCGAGGTCGACGCCGGTGAACACCTCCAGCGAGCCGTAGGTCTTCGACAGCCCCTCGGCGGTCATCGGCACCCGCCCGCACGGCGCCGGGGCCGGGAAGCGGATGTGGGCGACCTTGTCGTCGACGCGCTGCTCGTCGAGGCCGTCGAGCATCGCCTGCGCGCGGCGCGCCATCTGCTTGGCCGCCACGGCCTTGGTGGCCTTCGCGCCCATCTTCGCGGCCTGGGCCTGCAGGGCGCCTGCCTTCTTCTCGGCGTTGGCCCGCTCGCGGCGCCGGCGGGCCTCGTCGTCGGCGCGCGCCTGCTGGTACTTCTTCCAGCCCATGTTGTAGACGTCGAGCTCGCCGCGGGTGGCGTCGAGGAACCACACCTTGTTCACCACGGCGTCGATGAGCTCGGTGTCGTGGCTGATCACGACGACGCCGCCCTCGTGGTTCTGCAGGAACGAGCGCAGCCAGCCGATCGAGTCGGCGTCGAGGTGGTTGGTCGGCTCGTCGAGCAGCAGCGTGGTGCCCGAGTTCCCTCCCCCCTTCGATCCGGCGCCGTCACCGCTGGCCGCGAACAGGATGCGGGCGAGCTCGACGCGGCGGCGCTGACCGCCCGACAGCGTGCGCAGCGGCTGGGCGAGCACGCGTCCGGGCAGGCCGAGGTTCGAGCAGATCCGCCCGGCCTCGCTCTCCGCGGCGTAGCCGCCGAGGTCGGCGAACCGCTCCTCGAGACGCCCGTACTTCGCGATGGCGCGGTCGCGCTCGGCGTCGTCGGCGAGCTCGGCCATCGCGGTCTGGGTCTTCTCCATCTCGCGCAGCAGCTCGTCGAGCCCGCGCGCCGAGAGCACCCGGTCGCGCGCCAGCACGGTGAGGTCGCCCTCGCGCGGGTCCTGGGGCAGGTAGCCCACCGGACCGGTCGAGCGGATGGTGCCGCCGTAGGGCTCGCCGACGCCCGCGAGGCTGCGCAGCGTCGTCGTCTTGCCCGCGCCGTTGCGCCCGACCAGACCGATCCGGTCGCCGGGCTGGACGCGCAGCGTCGCCCCCGCGAGCAGGACGCGGGAGCCGGCGCGCAGCTCGAGATCGGAGGCGGTGATCACTGGGGAAGTCCTCGCGGGAGGTGGTCGGTGCGGGCGGACGTGGCCTCGCTGACTGACCCCAGTGTAGGCGGCCCCCGGCGCCCGACCCCGATCTAGGGTGCGCGCATGACCGACGCCACGCCCCCCGTCCCCCGCGACCTCTCCGGCCGTGCGGCGCTCGTCACGGGCGCGAGCCGCGGCATCGGGTACGGGATCGCCCGCCACCTGCTCGAGCGCGGCGCCGCGGTCACCATCACCGCCCGCAAGCAGGCCGAGCTCGACGAGGCGGCCGCGGCGCTGGGCGCGCCGGACCGCGTCCTGGCGCTGGCCGGCAACTCCGGTGACGCCGCGTCGCGCACCGAGGCCGTCGACGCCACCGTCGAGCGCTTCGGCTCGCTGGACGTGCTGGTCAACAACACGGGCATCAACCCGCAGTACGGGCCCCTGGTCCACGCCGACCTCGCGGCGGTGTCGAAGATCTTCGAGGTGAACGTCGTCGCCGCCCTGGGCTTCGTGCAGGAGGCCCACCGCGCGTGGATGGGCGAGCACGGCGGCGCGATCGTCAACATGGCCTCGGTCGGCGGGCTGCGCAGCAGTGGGGTCATCGGCGCCTACGGGGCCTCGAAGGCCGCGCTCATCCGCCTCACCGAGGAGCTCGCCTGGCAGCTCGGGCCCCGGATCCGCGTCAACGCCGTGGCCCCGGCGGTGGTGAAGACCCGTTTCGCCGAGGCCCTCTACGCCCACGGCGAGGATGAGGTCGCGTCCCGCTACCCCATGAAGCGGCTCGGCACCCCGGAGGACGTCGCGGCCCTCGTCGGCTTCCTCGTGTCCGACGCCGCGTCCTGGATCACCGGCGAGACCGTGCGCGTCGACGGCGGGATGCTCGCCACGGGGAGCACGTGAACCCCACGGGCACCTCAACCGGACACCGGCACAATGGACGTGATCGGGAGGTGGTCCGCAGCATGGGTCTCTTCAGCAGGTGGCGTCGCGGGGGCGGCAGCGGTGTCGGGTCCGGCGGGCAGCGCCAGGTGCTCGACCGGGAGGGCGGGCCCGCCGACCTCGAGCACCTCCGGGCGTTCGCGAAGAGCCGTGAGGGCGTCGCGTTCTACGTCGAGCCGGAGACCACGGCCACCGACACGACGGTCGTCGCCGTGGCGTTCGACGGCGAGTGGACCCGCCGCCGGGTGGGCACGCCCCGCGCCGCGGAGAAGCTGGCGCGCTCGGTGAAGGTCGCCTGCCACGACGTCACGGTCACCGGGTACCCGCCCGAGATGCGACGGTGGAACGCGCGCGCGAAGGCCGACCGGGCCGCGCTCGAGGAGATGGCCCGCGCCGAGACCGACGACGAACGCGACCGGTGAGCCCCTCCGCCCCGGTCGCCGACGTCGTCGTGGCCGGCGCGGGACCCGCCGGCCGGTCGCTCGCGCGCGCCTGCGCCGCGCGCGACCTGCGCACCCTGCTCGTCGACCCGCGCCCGCACCGGGAGTGGACCCACACCTACGGCGCCTGGGTCCACGAACTGCCCGACGACCTGCCCGGCGAGATCGTCGCCGCCCGCGGGCACGGCGTGGCCATCGCGCAGCGCACCCACGTGCTCGACGACGAGTACGCCGTGCTGGACACCGGCGCGCTCCAGGCGCACCTCACCGACCCCGCGGTGGCCGTCCGCCGGGCCCGGGCCGTCGGCGCGACGCCGGCCGGCGTCGGGCGCCACCCCGCCGTGGTCCTCGACGACGGCAGCACCGTCACCGCCCGGGTCGTCGTCGACGCCACCGGCGCCCGCCAGGCGCTCGCCCGCCGCGGGACCGCGCGCGAGCTCGACAGCGCGCGCCCCCGCGCCGAGCAGACCGCGTTCGGGGTGGTCGTCCCCAAGGAGGTGGCGGCCCGGGTCAGCGGCGACCGCCTGCTGTTCATGGACTGGCGCCCCGCCCACGGACGTCCCGGCTGGCCGACGTTCCTCTACGCGGTGCCCCTCGACGACGACCGCGTGCTGCTCGAGGAGACCTCGCTGGCCCGCCGCCCCGGGCTGCCGATGCCCGAGCTGCGGGCCCGGCTGCGCGGCCGGCTGCGGGCGGCGGGGCTGACCGACGCGGAGATCCCCGACGACCCCGCCGAGGTCGAGAAGGTCCGCTTCCCCGTCGACTCGCCGCGGCACCGCTCGCCGTCGGGCGTGATCGCGGTCGGCGCGGCCGACCCGCTCGTGCACCCCGCGTCGGGGTTCAGCCTCGCGACCTCGCTGCGCCTGGCGCCCCGCGTGGCCACCGTCCTCGCCGACGCCCTGCGGGGCGGCACCGAGCCGATCGGCGTCGCCCGCGCGGCCCGGCGGGTGGTGCGCTCCCCCGCCGCGGTCACCGTGCACGCGCTGCGCCGCCGCGGCCTCGAGACGCTGCTCGCGATGCCGCCCGGCGAGGTCCCCGCGTTCTTCGACCGGTTCTTCTCGCTGCCGCCCACCCACCGGCGCGCCTATCTCGACGCCCGTGAGGACGTCGGCGCATCGGTGGCGGCCATGACCTCGTTGTTCGGACGACTGACACCCCGGCTGCGCGGCCACCTGATCAGGGGAACGCTGCTCGGGGCCCGGAGCGTCCGAACGGAGCAGTAGCGGTACGCTCGCGAACCGTAATCGTGACGGGTTCGTGACCCGCCACCGAGGAGGAGGGATTCTCCGCGATGGGTGCTTACCAGACCGTGGCCGTCGGCACGGACGGCTCGGAGTCGTCGTTCCGCGCCGTCGACCGCGCGGCGACGATCGCGGCCGACAGCAAGGCCCTGCTGCTCATCATCTGCGCCTACAAGCCGGCGAAGTCGACCGGTGAGGCCGAGCAGGCGCTGGGCGAGGACGCGGCCTTCCACGTGGTCGGCTCGACACCCGCCGAGGAGACGCTGCGCGACGCCCGCGAGCGCGCCGCCGCCAGGGGCTCGGTCGAGATCGACACCGTGGCCGTGCAGGGCGACCCGATCGAGCGGGTCATCGAGGTCGTGGCGGACCGGAAGGCCGACCTGGTCGTCGTCGGCAACCGGGGCCTCAACAGCCTCGCGGGCCGCCTGCTCGGCTCGGTCCCGCAGGGCATCTCCCGGCGCGCCGGCAGCGACGTCCTCATCGTCCACACCACGTGACGGCGGGTCCGGATCCCGCCGCCTCCGACCCGGAGCGGTGGGCGCGGGCGCAGGAGCGGATCGAGGACCTGCTGCTGCGCGGCCCCCGGACCATGACGCGCGGCGAGGTCCAGGAACGCACCGGGTTCACCCCGGAGCACACGTCGCGGCTGTGGAGCTCGCTCGGCTTCCCCGCGACCCCCGACGACGTCCGCGGGTTCGCCGAGGCCGACGTCGACGCCCTCGAGCTCTCCGGGCGCCTGCTCGACGAGGACACGTTCGACGAGGCCGAGGAGCTGGCCGTCGCCCGCGCGCTCGGCCAAGGCCTCGGTCGTCTCGCCGAGTGGCAGGCGACGCTGGTGCGGCGCACGATCGCCGACGCCGGCCTCGCCCACGACCCGGACGCGATCGTCGAGGCCGTCGAGGCGCTCGTCCCGACCCTCGAGAAGCTCCAGTCCTACGTCTGGCGCCGCCACCTCGCGGTGACCGCCGGGCGGATGCTCTCGACCCTCGCCCGCCCGGAGGGCGACGGGGCGGCGGAGAACCGCGTCGTCGTGGGCTTCGCCGACATCGTCGGGTTCACGAGCCTGTCCCGCACGATCGACGAGGTCGAGCTGCGCGCACTGCTCGAACGCTTCGAGACCGTGTCCGCCGAGGTCGTCGCGCGCCGGCGCGGCCGGATCGTCAAGACCCTCGGCGACGAGATCCTCTTCGTCTGCGAGCGCGTCGAGGACGCCGTCGACATCGCGTTCCGCCTGCACGACGAGGTGCCCGGCGACGACGAGCGCCTGGCGCTGCGCGTCGGGCTCGCGCTCGGCGAGGTCCTCCCCCGCTACGGCGACGTGTACGGGCCGGTCGTGAACATCGCCAGCCGCCTGACCTCGGAGGCGCGCCCGGGCACGGTGCTCGTCGACGAGGACCTCACCGAGGCCCTGCGCGCCACCGACCTCGACCTGGAGATCCGCTCGGTGCCGAGCGTCGCCGTCCGGGGCTACCGGCACCTGCGCCCGCACGTGGTGCGCGAGAAGTAGGCAGCGATCGGCCGGGCGCGCTACTCCATCTAGACGGTGAAGCCGAGCGCGCGGAGCTGCTCGCGACCGTCGTCGGTGATCTTGTCCGGACCCCACGGCGGCATCCAGACCCAGTTGATCCGCACGTCCTTGGCCAGTCCCCCACCGGGCCCCTGGGTCAGGGCGGCGCGGGCCTGGTCCTCGATGACGTCGGTCAGCGGGCAGGCCGCCGAGGTCAGGGTCATGTCGAGCGTGACCACGGGGCCGGCCACGTCCTCGGAACCGCCGTGGACGTCGATGCCGTAGAGCAGGCCCAGGTCGACGACGTTGATCCCCAGCTCGGGGTCGACGACGTCGCGCATCGCCTCCTCGAGGTCGTCGTAGGAGGGCAGGTCGGCGCTCGGGGCCGGGGCCTCGGGCATGCCGGCCGCACCTCGCTGCACCGTGGGCTGAACGGTCTCGTCGGTGTCGGTCATGAGCTACCTCCAGCTTGAGCCTGGGCGACCGCGTCCTTGAACGCCAGCCAGCCGAGCAGCGCGCACTTCACGCGCGCCGGGTAGGCGGCCACGCCGGCGAAGGCCACGGCGTCGTCGAGCACGTCCTCGTCGGGCTCCACCTTGCCGCGACCCTGCACCATCTCCTGATACGCGTCGAGGGTCTCGAAGGCCTCGCCGACGGTGTGCCCGACGAGCAGGTCGTAGGCCACCGACGTCGCCGCCTGGCTGATCGAGCAGCCGAGCGCGTCGTAGGAGAGGTCCTCGACCTTGGCGTCGCGCCCCTCGCCGCCCGAGAGGTGCACGCGCACGGTGACCTCGTCGCCGCACGTCGGGTTGACGTGGTGGACCTCGGCCTCGAACGGGTCCCGCAGCCCGCGGCCGTGCGGGTTGCGGTAGTGGTCCAGGATGATCTCCTGGTACATCGAGTCGAGCTTCACGGCGTCAGCTCACCACCCCGGGTCGAGCTCCGCCGCGCTCCGTCTCCCGCCACCCCGAAGAACTCCTGCGCCCGACGCACCCCGGCCACGAGCGCGTCGATCTCCTCCATCGTGTTGTACACGTGGAAGCTCGCGCGGATCGACGACTGCACGCCGAACGCGCGGTGCAGCGGCCACGCGCAGTGGTGGCCGACGCGCACGGCGATGCCGGAGTCGTCGAGCACCTGCGAGGCGTCGTGCGGGTGGATGCCCTCGATCTCGAAGGCCACCGCCCCGCCGCGGGCCTCGGTGGTGCGCGGGCCGATGATCGTGACGCCGGGCAGGTCCTGGAGCTTGACCAGCGCGGCGCCGGTCAGCTCGTTCTCGTGGGCCTTGACGGTGTCCATGCCGATCGCGGACAGGTAGTCCACGGCCGCGCCGAGACCGATCGCCTGCGAGGTCATCGGCACGCCCGCCTCGAACCGCGCGGGCGGCGGCGCGTAGGTCGAGCGCTCCATGCGGACCAGCTCGATCATCGAGCCGCCCGTGAGGAACGGCGGCAGGGCCTCGAGCAGCTCGCGGCGTCCGTAGAGCACGCCGATGCCCGACGGCCCGAGCATCTTGTGCCCGGAGAACGCGGCGAAGTCCACGCCGAGGGCGTGCAGGTCGACCGGCGCGTGCGGCACCGACTGGCAGGCGTCCAGCAGCGTGTAGGCGCCGACCTCGCGGGCCCGGCGCACCAGCTCCTCCACCGGCGGGACGGTGCCCAGCACGTTGGACTGGTGGGTGAACGCGACGACCCGGGTGCGCTCGTTGATCACCGAGCGCGCCTCGTCGGAGTCGAGGTCGAGCCGCCCGTCGCGCGTCACCGAGAACCACCGCAGCGTCGCCCCGGTGCGCCGACAGAGCTCCTGCCAGGGCACGAGGTTGGCGTGGTGCTCCATCTCGGTGGTGACGATCTCGTCGCCCGGCCCGATCCGGAAGCGCTCGGCGGCCGCCTCGACACCGTCGCCGACGGACGCGTTGCTCATCCCGTACGCGACGAGGTTGATGCCCTCGGTCGCGTTCTTGGTGAAGACGATCTCGCCGATGTCGGCGCCGACGAACGCCGCGATCCGCTCGCGGGCGGACTCGTAGGCGTCGGTGGCCTCCTCGGCCAGCGCGTGCGCGCCGCGGTGCACGGCGGCGTTGGACGTCTCGAGGAACCGGCGTTCCGCGTCGAGCACCTGGCGCGGGCGCTGCGAGGTCGCGCCCGAGTCCAGGTAGACCAGCGGCTTGGCGTCGCGGACGGTGCGGCTCAGGATGGGGAAGTCCGCACGGATCTCCGCGACATCCAGGGTCGCACCCGGGCCAGTGGGTGCGAGGGCGGTCATGCCGGCTGCTCCTCCTTGGTGGACTCCGCGGTGTCCGTGAAGCGCTCGTAGCCGTTCGTCTCGAGCTCCTCGGCGAGCTCCGGGCCGCCGGACTCGGCGACGCGGCCGTTCACGAACACGTGGACCCGGTCCGGCGCGATGTAGCGCAGGATCCGCGTGTAGTGCGTGATCAGCAGGATGCCGACGTCCGAGGTCGCCTTGTAGTCGTTGACGCCCTTGCTGACGACGCGCAGGGCGTCGACGTCGAGGCCGGAGTCGGTCTCGTCGAGCACCGCGATCCTCGGCTTGAGCAGCGCCATCTGCAGGACCTCGTGGCGCTTCTTCTCGCCGCCCGAGAAGCCCTCGTTGACGCTGCGCTCGGCGAACGCCGGGTCGATGTCGAGGTCGGACATCGCGCCCTTGACCTCCTTGACCCAGTGCCGCACCTTCGGGGCCTCGCCGCGGGTGGCGGTGGCCGCCGAGCGCAGGAAGTTCGACATCGACACGCCGGGCACCTCGACGGGGTACTGCATCGCCAGGAAGAGCCCGGCGCGCGCCCGCTCGTCGACGGCCATCTCCAGGACGTCCTCGCCGTCGAGGAGCACCTGGCCCTTCGTGACCGTGTACTTCGGGTGGCCCGCGATCGAGTAGGCCAGCGTGGACTTGCCGGAGCCGTTCGGACCCATGATCGCGTGGGTCTCGTTCGAGCTCACGGTGAGGTCGACGCCCCGCAGGATCTCCTTGGGGCCGGACTCGGTCTCGACCTCGACGTGGAGGTCGCGGATCTCGAGGGTGGACATCAAGCCTCTTTCAGCAGTACGTGGTGGTGGCGGGGAACGGGCGGCTCAGACGCCGACGACCTCGAGCTCGGCCTCGATGGCCGCCTCGAGACGGTCGCGCAGCGCCGGCACGCGGACCTTCTGAATGACCTCGCCGAAGAAGCCGCGGACGACCAGTCGACGTGCCTGGGCCTCGGGGATCCCCCGCGCCATCAGGTAGAACAGCTGCTCGTCGTCGAACCTTCCCGTGGCGCTGGCGTGGCCGGCGCCGAGGATCTCGCCCGTCTCGATCTCGAGGTTCGGCACCGAGTCGGCGCGGGCGTTGTCGGTGAGCAGCAGGTTGCGGTTGAGCTCGTAGGTGTCGGTGCCCTCGGCCGCCTTGCGGATGAGGACGTCGCCGATCCAGACGGTGTGGGCCGCGGTGCCCCTCTCCGCGCCCTGCAGCGCGCCCTTGTACATGACGCGCGAGCGGCAGTGCGGGATCGAGTGGTCGACGAGCAGGCGCTGCTCGAAGTGCTGGCCGCCGTCGGCGAAGTACAGCCCGTCGAGCTCGACGTCGCCGCCGGGCGCCCGGTAGTTGATGACCGGGGAGAGCCGCACGAGGTCGCCGCCGAGCGTCACCGAGGTGTGCCGGATCGTGGCGTCGCGCCCGACCGAGAGGTGCTGCGCGCCCACGTACACGGCGTCGTCGGCCCAGTCGTGCACCTCGACGACCTCGAGCTTCGCGCCGTCGGCGACGACGAACTCGGTGTTGGCCGCGATCGTGCCCGACCCGCGGTGGTCGAGGACGACGACCGCCTCGGCGTGGCGCTCGAGGCGCAGCTGCAGGTGCGCGTACGCGGTCGAGCCCGCGCCGGGGCCGGTCACGGTGATCGTCAGCGGCTCGTCGTCCGAGCGCGCCTCGTTCACCGTCACGACGTGCACCTGCTCGACCGACGACCAGGCCTGCGCGGCCACGCGGTCGGCGGGGATGCCGCCGTCGCCGCGCCGCGGGTCGTCCGGGCCGACCGTCTCGTGCCGCGTGCCCGACCCCGTGAGGTCGGTGGCGCTGTCGCCGAACCCGGCGCGCACCGACACACCGATCGCGCCGTCGATGCTCGCCGAGCCGTCGTGCAGGCCGCGCAGCCGGCGCAGCGGCGTGAAGCGCCACTGCTCCTCGCGCCCGCGCGGGACCTCGAACGACTCGACGTCGTACGAGGTGTGCCGCTCCTCCCAGGGCGCGATCTTCGGCGACGAGGCGGTCTTGATGCCGGGGTCCACGTCGAGGACCGCGGCGCCGGGGGCGGTCGTCGAACCGCCCCCGGTGGAAGCGGCAGGTGTGTCGGTCATCCGACAGCGCCCTCCATCTGCAGCTCGATCAGGCGGTTGAGCTCGAGCGCGTACTCCATGGGCAGCTCGCGCGCGATGGGCTCGACGAACCCGCGCACGATCATCGCCATGGCCTCGTCCTCGGTGAGGCCGCGGGACATCAGGTAGAAGAGCTGGTCCTCGCTGACCTTCGAGACCGTCGCCTCGTGGCCCATCGTCACGTCGTCCTCGCGGACGTCGACGTACGGGTAGGTGTCCGAGCGGCTGATCGTGTCGACCAGCAGCGCGTCGCACTTCACCGTCGACCGCGAGTGGTGCGCGCCCTTGTTGACGCGCACGAGGCCGCGGTAGCTGGTGCGCCCGCCGCCGCGCGCCACCGACTTCGAGATGATCGTCGACGACGTGTGCGGCGCGAGGTGCACCATCTTGGCGCCCGCGTCCTGGTGCTGGCCCTCGCCGGAGAACGCCACCGAGAGCACCTCGCCCTTGGCGTGCGGCCCGGTGAGCCAGACGGCCGGGTACTTCATGGTCACCTTGGAGCCGATGTTGCCGTCGACCCACTCCATGGTCGCGCCCTCTTCGGCCTTGGCGCGCTTGGTGACCAGGTTGTAGACGTTGTTCGACCAGTTCTGGATGGTCGTGTAGCGGCAGCGGCCGCCCTTCTTCACGACGATCTCGACGACCGCGGAGTGCAGCGAGTCGCTCGAGTAGATCGGCGCCGTGCAGCCCTCGACGTAGTGGACGTAGGCGTCCTCGTCGACGATGATCAGCGTCCGCTCGAACTGGCCCATGTTCTCGGTGTTGATCCGGAAGTAGGCCTGCAGCGGGATGTCCACGTGGACGCCCTTGGGCACGTAGATGAACGAGCCGCCGGACCACACCGCCGAGTTGAGCGCGGAGAACTTGTTGTCGCCGGCCGGGATGACCGAGCCGAAGTACTCCTCGAACAGCTCCGGGTGCTCGCGCAGCCCGGTGTCGGTGTCCATGAAGATGACGCCCTGCGCCTCCAGGTCCTCGCGGATCTGGTGGTACACGACCTCGGACTCGTACTGCGCCGCGACGCCGGCGACGAGGCGCGCCTTCTCCGCCTCGGGGATGCCGAGCTTGTCGTAGGTCGCCTTGATGTCCTCGGGCAGGTCCTCCCAGGAGGCCGCCTGCTTCTCCGTGGACCGCACGAAGTACTTGATGTTGTCGAAGTCGATGCCCGAGAGGTCGGAGCCCCACTGCGGCATCGGCTTCTTCTCGAAGGTGCTCAGCGCCTTGAGACGCGCCTGGAGCATCCAGTCCGGCTCGCTCTTCTTGCCCGAGATGTCACGCACGACCGCCTCGTTGAGGCCCCGCTGCGCGCTCGCCCCGGCGACGTCGCTGTCGTGCCACCCGAACTGGTACTGCCCGAGCGCAGCGAGGGTCTCCTCCTGGGTGAGCTCGGTCGGGGCGGTGGGAGTCGTCCGCTCCGCGGAGGTGGTCATACGACCTGCCTTCCCTTGACGTCGTTGGAGGTCGGGGTGGTGGTGGGGCCCTGCTGTCGGGGCACGTGGGTCGTGCACGCGGCGTCGCCGCGGGCGATGGTGGACAACCGCTGGACGTGCGTGCCCAGGAGCTCGGCGAAGACCTCGGTCTCCGCCTCGCACAGCTGCGGGAACTCGGCGGCCACACCGGCCACCGGACAGTGGTGCTGGCACAGGGCCTCGCCCGCCGTGGTGGCGTGCGACGAGGCCGCGTAGCCCTCGTGGGAGAGGGCGCTGGCGAGCGCGTGCACCCGCTCGGCGTGGTCGGCGTGGGTGCCGATCTCCTCGCGGTGCTCGGCGAGCATGCCCTCGACGCGCCGCCGGGCGAACGCGCGGACCGCGTCGGGCCCCAGCACGTCGGACAGCTCGCGCAGCACCGCGACGGCGAGCTCGGCCACGTCGTCCTCGTCGCCCCCGGCCCGCCGGCGGCCTCGCTCGGTGAGCAGGTGCTGGCGGGCGGGACGACCGCGTCCGCGCCCGGCGCGCGGCGCGTCCCGGGTGGTCACCGCGTCCTCGGCGATCAGGGCGTCGAGGTGGCGGCGGACCGCCGCTCCGGAGAGCCCCAGCACCCCGGCGAGGTCCTTCGCCGTCGTGGGGCCGTGCTCCAGGAGCCGGCGGACGATGAGGTCCCGCGTCCGGCCGTCGTGCCCGTCGACGCTCATGGTCCTCACCTCCTGCACGTGCTCGGTCGGGTACGCCTTCTTTTGACAACACCAGTCTTGCTTATTTGTCGCCGCCGGGCAAAGCGGACCCCCGGACCGGACGAGGTGATCGCACTCACGCAGGGTTACCTACCCTTACCGGCTGGTGGGGTACGGCGGCCGGGACCCGCGACCGGCCTCGGTATCGTCCCCGTCCGTGACCGGCACGACGGAGGCCCCCGCGCCGGTGCCCCCTGCCGTGTCGCCCGCGGTGACGCCCCCTGGAGCGCAGCCGCCCCCGCCGACCCCGGACGAGCGCCGCCGCCTGCGGACCGTGCGCCGCTTCGGCACCACCGGCTCGCTCCTCATGGCGATCGGCGCCCTGGGGTGCGGGGCGACGCCCGCGCCCGCGTACAACCCGCTGCTCGGCACCCGCGTGCTCGGCCTGTGGGGCCGGATGCCGACGGTGTCGCTGACGCTCGCCTACATCGGCATGGGCATGCTCGTGCTGGCCTGGCTGTGGCTGGGCCGCCTCGCCTGGCCGGGCCGCGTGCGCCTGTCGGTGCGCCAGCTGACCCGCATCCTCGTCATGTGGATGGCGCCGCTGGCCGTCGCCCCGCCGCTGTTCTCCACCGACGTCTACGGCTACCTCTCCCAGGCCGAGGTCGTCTCGCGGGGCTTCGACCCCTACATCTACGGCGCCGCGCAGGCGCTCGGGCTCTCCGACCCGCTGGTCGCGAGCATCCCGACGATCTGGCGCACCACGCCGTCGCCGTACGGGCCCGGCTTCCTGTCCTTCGGGCGCCTCATCACCGGGATCGCGGGCGACGACATCGTGCTCGGCGTCTACCTGCACCGCGTCCTCGCGCTCGCCTCGCTGGGCCTCGTCATCTGGGCGGTGCCGCACCTCGCCCGCCGGGCCGGCGTCGAGCCGATCGCCGCGCTGTGGCTCGCGATCAGCCCGCTGGTGCTGTTCCACCTGGTCAGCGGCATCCACAACGACGCGATCATGCTGGGCGTCGTCCTCGCCGGCATGGAGATCGGCATGCGGCGCTCGTGGGTGCTCGGCGCGCTGCTCATCGGGCTCGGCGCCTCCGGGAAGATCCCCGCGGTGGTGGCTCTCGGCTTCCTCGCCGCGCACGTCGCCCACGAACGGGGCGGGGGGTTCGCGCGCCTGGTCCGGTACGGCGCGGCCTGCTCGGCGCTCGGGCTCGGCATGGTCGCCGCCGTCTCGGTCGGCAGCGGCCTGGGCTTCGGGTGGATCCAGGCGCTCGCCGTGCCCAACCTGCTGCGCAGCTGGCTCTCGGTCACCACCGACCTCGGCGTGCTCGGCGGCTGGCTCGGCGGGATCCTCGGCCTCGGCGACCACACCGACGCCGTCCTCGACCTCACCCGCGCCGCCGGGCTCGGTGTCGCCGCCCTGGTGTGCGTACTGCTCGTGTTCATGGTGCTGAACGGGCGCCTGCACGCCGTCGCGGGCATGGGCTACGGGTTCGGCGCGGTGTTCCTCGCCGGCCCCGTGCTGCACCCCTGGTACCTGCTGTGGGCCGTCGTCCCGCTGGCCGCGTCGGTGCGCAACCCGAGGATCCGCGGGTTCGCCGTCGCGGTGTGCGCGATCGTCGCCCTGCTGGTGCCGCCGACGGGCGCGGACTTCTCGTTCCGCACCTACCAGCTGCCCATGGCCATCACCGCGGCGGCGCTGCTCGCGCTGGTCCCGCTGGCCGTGGTGCGCGGGCGCGTCCCCAAGACACCGGCCACCTAGGCTGGCGGCCGTGTCGGGATCCGCGGGCGCACTGGAGGTGCGCGACCTCGTCGTGCGCTACCAGGGCCAGGCGGCCGTGGACGGCCTCGACCTCGACCTCGCGCCGGGCCAGGTGCTCGCCCTGCTCGGACCCAACGGCGCGGGCAAGACCACGACGGTCGAGGTGTGCGAGGGCCTGCGCGGCCGAGACGCGGGCCGCGTCCGGGTGCTCGGCGTCGACCCGGCCGGCGCGCCCGACGCGCTGCGCGCCCGCCTGGGGGTCATGCCGCAGGGCGGCGGTGCCTACCCCGGGGTCCGCGTGCGCGAGATGGTCGGGCTCGTGGCCGCCTGCTCCGCGCGCCCGCTCGACCCCGACTGGCTCGTCGACACGCTCGGCCTCGCCTCCTGCGCCCGCAAGCCCTACAAGCGCCTCTCGGTCGGCCAGCAGCAGCGCCTGGCGCTCGCGTGCGCGGTCGTCGGGCGCCCGGAGCTGGTCTTCCTCGACGAGCCCACCGCGAGCCTCGACCCGCAGGGCCGCCGCCTGGTGTGGGACCTCGTGCGCGCCCTGCGCGCCGACGGCGTCGCGGTGCTGCTGACCACGCACCTCATGCAGGAGGCCGAGACGCTGGCCGACCACATCGTGATCATCGACCACGGGCGCGCGGTCGCCGAGGGCAGCCCGGACACGTTGACCGCCGCGGGCGCCGACCGCGAGCTGCGCTTCCGCGCCGCCGCGGGCATGGACCTGCGCCTGCTCGCCGACGCCCTGCCCGAGGGGTGCTCGGTGTCCGAGCCGACGCCGGGCAGCTACCTCGTCGAGGGGTCCATCGACCCGCAGGTGCTCTCGACCGTGACGTCGTGGTGCGCCCGCCAGGGCGTGCTCGCCGACGACCTGCGCGTCGCGCGCCGCAGCCTCGAGGACGTGTTCCTCGAGCTCACGGGACGCGAGCTCCGGTCGTGAGCACGCCCAGCTTCGAGGCCGGCACCTTCACCCCGGCGCCGGGACGCGGGCCGCTGGGGCGCATGCTCGCCACGCAGGTCGCGCTCGAGACCAAGCTGGCCCTGCGCCAGGGCGAGCAGGTGCTGCTCACCCTGATCATCCCGTTGGCGCTGCTCGTCGGCCTCACGCTCCTGCGCGTCGTCCCGCTGCCCGAGCCGCGGGCGACGTCCGCCCTCGGCACGGTGCTCGCGCTCGCGATCATGTCGACCGCCTTCACCAGCCAGGCCATCTCCCTGGGCTTCGACCGCCGCTACGGGGTGCTGCGCCGCCTCGCGGCCACCGCGGTCCCCCGCTGGCTGATCGTGTGCGGGCGCCTCGGCGGGATGGCCGCCGTGGTGCTCGTGCAGGTCGTCGTGCTCGGCGCCGTCGCGATCGCGCTGGGCTGGCGGCCGGGCGCGGGCTCGCCGGGCTGGGTGCTCCTGCTCGTCGTGCTCGGCACCGCGGCGTTCGGCGCCGTCGGGGTGCTGCTCGGCGGCAGCGTGCGCGCCGAGATCGTGCTCGCCCTCGCCAACGTCATCTGGTTCGTGCTGCTCTTCGCGGGCGGGGTGCTCGTGCCCGCGTCGGCGCTGCCCGGCCCGCTCGCCACCGTCGTGCAGCTGCTGCCCTCCGGGGCGCTCGCCGAGGGCCTGCGCACAGCGCTGGCCGGCGGCACGCCCGCACTCGGCCACGTCGTCGTCCTGCTCGTCTGGGCGGTCGTGGCCGGCGGCATCGCCACCCGCACCGTGCGCTGGAGCTGAGTCCCCCTACGACGGGACGTAGGATCAGCCCTGTGCTGGAGCGTCTCCCCGCCACACCGCCCCGGCTGATGAACGGCCTCGCGATGGCCGCCGTCGTCGGCCAGGCCGGGATCGCGGTCACGGGTGCCGTCGTCCGCGTGACCGGGTCCGGGCTCGGCTGCCCGACCTGGCCCGAGTGCTTCCCGGGCAGCCTCGTCCCCGTGCCGCACCCCGAGATCGCGGTGCTGCACCAGTGGGTCGAGTTCGGCAACCGCCTGCTCGGGATCGCGCTCGTGCTGATCACCGGGGCGTGCCTGCTCGCCGCCCTCAACGTCCGGCCCCGCCGCGGGCGCCTCGTGCTGCTCGCCGCGACGATGCCCCTCGGCGTCGTCGCGCAGGCCGTCATCGGCGGCATCACCGTGCTCACCGGCCTCGCCTGGTACACCGTCGCGCCGCACTTCCTCGTGACGATCCCGCTGATCTGGCTCGCCGTGCTGCTCGTGCGCGAGTCCTCCCCCGCCGCCCTGGCCGCGCCACCCGGCACGCCCTGGACCCCCGCCGTGCCGCACGCGCTGCGCGGCTTGCTCGCGGTGACCTCGGTGGTGCTCGTGGCCCTGCTCGTGGCGGGCACGCTCGTCACCGCGGCCGGCCCGCACGGCGGCGACGCGGCGACCCCGCGCCTCGAGGCGGTCCCGCTCCCGACGCTCGCGACCGCCCACGCGCACCTGCTCTTCGCCTTCCTCGGCCTGCTCGTCGGCGTGGGTTTCCTGGCGCACGCGGTCGCCGTGCCCCGCGCGGTGATCGTGCGCCTGCGGGTGCTGGTCGTGCTGACCCTGGCCCAGGGCGCGCTCGGCGGCATCCAGTACGCCCTCGGCGTGCCGGAGCTGCTCGTGGCCCTGCACGTCCTCGGAGCGGTCGTCACCGTCGCCGCCGCCGCCTGGCTCTGGTCGGCGACCGCGGAGATCGACCCGGCGCCCGACCCCGTCGACACCCCCGCCCCCGCGCTCGCCGCGAGGGGCTGATGCACGCCGTCCGGGTGTCCCGCCTCGGCGGGCCCGAGGTCCTCGAGCCCGCCGACCTGCCCGACCCCGAGCCGGGCGAGGGCGAGGCGCTCGTCGAGCTCGCCGCGGTGGGCGTCAACTACATCGACACCTACTTCCGCACCGGCCTCTACCCCCACGAGCTGCCGTACGTGCCCGGCGTCGAGGGCGGCGGCACCGTGCGCGCCGTGGGGCCGGACGTCACCGCCGTCGCGCCGGGTGACCGCGTCGTGTGGACCAACACCCTCGGGTCCTACGCGACGCTCGCGGTGGTCCCGGTGACCGACCTCGTGGCCGTCCCCGACGGCGTCGACCTCGAGACCGCGACGGCCGTGGCCCTGCAGGGCATGACCGCGCACTACCTGCTCCACGACACCCACCCCGTGGCGCCGGGCGAGGACGTCCTCGTGCACGCGGGCGCGGGCGGCATGGGCCTGCTGCTCTGCCAGATGGCCCGCTCGCTGGGCGCCCGGGTGATCGCCACGACCTCCTCGCCCGAGAAGGACGCCCTGGCCCGCGAGGCCGGCGCGGACGAGACCCTGCGCTACGGCTCCTCTCCCCAGGACCTCGCCGACCGCGTCCGCGCCCTCACCGGCGGCGAGGGGGTAGCGGTGGTCTACGACGGCGTCGGCGCGTCCACCTTCGACGCCTCCCTCGCCAGCCTGCGCATCCGCGGCGTGCTCGCCCTCTACGGCGCGGCGAGCGGCCCCGTGCCGCCGGTCGACCCGCAGCGCCTCAACAGCGCCGGCTCCGTGTACCTCACGCGCCCCTCCCTGCACTGGCACGTGCGCACCCCCGAGCAGCTCGCCGCCCGCGCCGCGGCGGTGTTCTCGGCGGTGGCCGCCGGCGACCTGGCGGTCCGCATCGGCGGGCGCTACGCCCTCGACGATGCGGCGACGGCCCACCGCGACCTCGAGTCCCGCCGCACCACCGGGAAGCTCCTGCTGCGGCCCTGAGCGGCGCCGAGGGCGTCCCCGGGCACCTCTCCAAGTCGATCTCTCGAGGAAGCCGTTGGTGCACAGCACTGGTGGCACCCCCGAGAGATCGAACCGGCGAGCACACCGTAGGTCGGGGGCCGCCCGCCCCCGGTCCCCCGAGCCCCGGTCCCCCGAGTCCGGGAGCCGGAGGGGGCGCGGCGCATGACACTCCCGAACGATCGAACCGGCGAGCACCGACGCGATGGAACCGGCGGCGCGCAACCGGCGTCGAACCCGGCATGGAACTCGATCGACCGTTCCGCGGGTCCGAGGCGGTGGCCCGCGGCGAGGTCACCAAGGGGCAGCTGCGAGGCCCCGGGGTCGTGTGCCTGGGCTACGACCTCTACCAGGCCGCGGGCGTCGGTGTGGACCAGGTGTCGCTGGCGCGGGCCGGGATGCTGCGGCACCCCCAGGGCGCCGTGACGGGTCTGGCCGCGTCCGTGCTCTGGGGCGCCGGGACGGCCGTCGCCGACGTCGACGTGAGCCTCGCGGAGGCGGGCAGGCCGACCGGCGCGACGGAGGTGCTGGTCCCCGGCGCCGGGTTCCGGTCACGGGGTGCGGTGGAGGTCCGGCGGGCCGAGCTCGCTGAGGACGAGGTCGTCTCGTGGCGCGACGGCGCCGACGGCCGCCTGCTGCGCCTGACCTCGCCGGCGCGGACGGTGCTCGAGGTCGCCCGCCGGCTGCCGACCGTGGAGGCGGTGGTCGTCGCGGACGCCGTCGCCCGCCGCACCGGGATCGCCGCCGCCGACGTCGTCGCGCTCGCCGACCGGCACACCGGCGAGCGGGGCATGGCCCGGGTGCGGGCGGCCGCCGCACTGATGGACCCGCGCGCCGACACCCCGCGGCGCACGCGGGTGCGGCTCGGCGTGCTGCTGGCGCGGCTGCCCGCGCCGACGGTCGACGCGCTGGTGACGCGGGCCGCGACCGGGGCCACCGTCGGAGCGCTGGACCTGGGCTGGCCCGGGACGGCCGCCGGGGTGCTCGTCGACCGGCACCCCGCCCAGGCCCGCCTGTGCGCGCAGGAGCTCCTCGAGCACGGATGGCAGGTGGTGTCGCTGGGGCGGGAGGGCCGGCAGCCCGTCGCACAGGTGGTGGCGGACGTCGCCACCTTCCTGGGACGCGTCGACCGGCTGCGGTGGCGCGACCTGCCGGACCTCCGGGGGCGCTTCCCGCGCCGACCGAGCCGGCCGAGGGTCTGGGTCTAGAGAGGTCGGGGCCTAGAAGGGCCAGCCGAAGACCGGCCAGCCGACGGCCGAGTCGACGGCCACCGCCACGAACAGGCCGGTGAGATAGGTGTTCGAGAGGTGGAACAGGCGCATCGACTGCACGACCTCGTCGCGCTTCACCGCGCCGTCGAGGCGGTGCGCCGCGACGAGGAACCAGGTGCCGCCGAGGGCCGCGGTGCCCAGGTAGATCCACGACGTCGCGGGGATCAGCAGCGCCGACCAGGCCACCATCGCCCACGAGTAGGCGACGATCTGGCGGCTCACGCGCCGGGGCGAGGCGACGACCGGGAGCATCGGGATGCCCGCGGCCGCGTAGTCGTCGCGGTAGCGCATCGCGAGGGCCCAGAAGTGCGGCGGCGTCCAGAAGAAGATGATCGCGAAGAGGACCCAGGCGGGCCAGCCCACGGTGCCCGTCACGGCCGCCCAGCCGATCACCACGGGCATGCAGCCCGCGGCGCCGCCCCAGACGATGTTCTGGGCGGTCCGGCGCTTGAGCAGCAGCGTGTAGACGAGGATGTAGAAGGCGATCGCGGCGACCGAGAGGCCCGCGGCCACCCAGTTCGCGGTGAACCCGAGCCACACGGCCGACAGGGCGCCCAGCACGAGCCCGAACACCAGGGCGTGCGAGCGGGGCACCGCCTCGCGGGCCAGCGGGCGCTTGCGGGTGCGCGCCATCTTCGCGTCGATGTCGGCGTCGACGACGCAGTTCAGCGCGTGGGCGCTGGCCGCCGCGCCGGCACCGCCGACCAGGACGGAGAGCACGAGCCACAGGGACGGCACCGACCGTTCGGCGAGCATCATCGCCGGCACCGTGACCACGAGCAGCTGCTCGATGATCCGGGCCTTGGTCAGCGCCAGATAGGCCCGCACGGTGGTGAGCAGGCCGCCCCGCCGCGTCGCGGGGACCCCGCCGACCGCCGTGCTCACTCGGTGGCACCTCGCTGTGGTGGACGAACGTTCTTCGGGCACGACCCGCGTCTCCTACACGCTGTCGTCGGAAGAGTCTGCACCCCCGCGGCCCCGCCCGCTCGCGGGGGGCGTCCCCCGGCCGGTGCAGTGTCCGCCATGTCACGCCGGACGACGCGCCGATGATAGGTGGCCGGTGTCCGTGGCGGGCGGCGAGGGTATCTCCGGAGCGGTCCGGTCGTGGAGGATCGACGCAGGTCCGTCAGGGCTTGAATCGATCCCGTGGGAGCATCGCTGCCCACTGGACCAACGCGCTGTGAATCGACGGCTCATGGCGCCCGTAGACGCGCAGGAAGGCAGCTCGTGACCGCCACCGATGTGAGCAACACGCAGCCCGCGAGCGAGGACCCCGACGAGATCCAGGCGCTGTTGACCCCACACCGGCCCGACGACTGGTCCGAGCTGGACCAGAAGGCCGTGGACACCATCCGCGTGCTCGCCGCCGACGCCGTGCAGAAGGTCGGCAACGGCCACCCGGGCACCGCGATGTCGCTCGCGCCCCTCGCCTACGAGCTCTTCCAGCACACGATGCGCCACGATCCCTCCGATCCGGGCTGGCAGGGGCGCGACCGCTTCGTGCTGTCCTGCGGGCACTCGAGCCTCACGCTCTACCTGCAGCTCTTCCTCGCCGGCTACGGCCTCGAGATGCGCGACCTCGAGGAGCTGCGGACCTGGGACTCGGCGACGCCGGGTCACCCCGAGTACAGCCACACCCCCGGCGTGGAGATCACCACCGGCCCGCTGGGGCAGGGCCTCGCGTCCGCGGTCGGCATGGCGATGGCGGCCCGCCGCGAGCGCGGGCTGTTCGACCCCGACGCCCCGCAGGGCGAGAGCCCCTTCGACCACTTCGTGTTCGTCATCGCCTCCGACGGCGACATCGAGGAGGGCGTGACGGCCGAGGCGTCGTCGATCGCCGGGCGCCAGCAGCTCGGCAACCTCGTGGTGATCTACGACGACAACCACATCTCGATCGAGGACGACACCTCGGTCGCCCTCGACGAGGACGTGGTCGAGCGCTACGACGCCTACGGGTGGCACACCCAGGTGGTGCGCGGTGGCGAGAACCTCGTCGGCATCCGCGAGGCGCTGGCGAACGCGAAGGCCGAGACCGGGCGGCCGAGCTTCATCGCGCTGCGGACGATCATCGGTTACCCCGCGCCGGAGAAGATGAACACCGGCGCGGCGCACGGTGCCGCCCTGGGCGAGCCGGAGGTCCGGGCGGTCAAGGAGGCGCTCGGCTTCGACCCCGACCAGCACTTCGCCATCGACCCCGAGGTGCTCGCCCACGCCCGCTCGGTCGCGGAGCGGGGCAAGGCCGAGCACGAGCAGTGGGACAAGCAGTTCGCCGACTGGGCGCAGGCCAACCCCGAGCGCCGTGCGCTGCTCGAGCGCATGGCCCGCCGGCAGCTGCCCGACGGGTGGCACGCCAAGCTCCCGAGCTGGGAGGTCGGCGACGACGCCGTCGCCACCCGCAAGGCGCTGCAGAAGATCCTCGGCGAGATCGGGCCGGAGCTGCCCGAGCTGTGGGGCGGGTCGGCCGACCTCGCGGAGAGCAACAACACGACGATCAAGGGCGCCGACTCGTTCGGGCCGTCGACGGTCTCCACGAACCTGTGGGGCCAGATGAGCCCCTACGGCCGCACCCTGCACTTCGGGGTCCGCGAGCACGCGATGGGCTCGATCCTCAACGGGATCGCGCTGCACGGCGGCACGCGGGTCTACGGCGGCACGTTCCTGATCTTCTCGGACTACATGCGGCCCGCGGTCCGGCTCGCGGCGCTGATGAAGCTGCCGACCACCTACATCTGGACCCACGACTCGATCGGCCTCGGCGAGGACGGACCGACCCACCAGCCGATCGAGCAGCTCGCCTCGCTGCGCGCGGTGCCGGGGCTGTCGATCGTGCGTCCCGCCGACGCCAACGAGACCTCGGCGGCCGTGCGCGCGATCCTCGACAACCCGACCGGCCCGGCCGGGCTCGCGCTGACCCGGCAGAACCTGCCCATCCTCGAGGGCACCGACGCCGACGGCGTCGCCCGCGGCGGGTACACGCTCGCCGACGCGAGCAACGGTCAGCCGCAGCTGATCCTCATCGCCACCGGCTCCGAGGTCCAGCTCGCGGTCGAGGCCCGGAAGGTCTTCGAGGACGAGGGCGTTCCCACGAGGGTGGTGAGCATGCCCTGCGTGGAGTGGTTCCAGCAGCAGGACCGCTCGTACACCCGCCACGTCATCCCGCCCGAGGTCAAGGCGCGCGTGTCCGTCGAGGCCGCGGTCGCCCTGACCTGGCACCAGTTCGTCGGCGACGACGGCGAGTGCGTCTCGATCGAGCACTTCGGCGCGAGCGCCGACTACAAGACGCTGTTCCAGCAGTTCGGCTTCACGACGCAGCACGTGGTCGAGGCCGGGCGTCGCACGCTCGCGCGCGCCGCCGAGCACTCCGCCTGAGTCCGAGGAGGACCCTCATGGCCACCAACACCCCCCTCGCCGACCTCTCCGCGGCCGGCGTCTCCATCTGGCTGGACGACCTGTCCCGCCAGCGCATCGAGTCCGGCAACCTCTCCTCGCTGATCGAGGACGACGAGGTCGTCGGCGTCACCAGCAACCCGACGATCTTCGCGAGCGCCTTCGCGGACGCCGACCACTACGCCGAGGACCTCGACGGGTTCGCCGCCCGCGGCGCCTCGGTGGAGGACGCGATCCGCGAGCTCACCACCGAGGACGTGCGTCGTGCCTGCGACGTGTTCCGCGGCGTGTGGCAGCGCACCGGGGGCGTCGACGGGCGCGTGTCGCTCGAGGTCGACCCGGGCAAGGCCCACGACACCGAGGCCACGGTCGCCGAGGCCGCCGACCTCTGGAAGACGGTGGACCGGCCCAACCTGATGATCAAGATCCCGGCCACCCGCGAGGGCATCCCGGCGATCACCCGCACGCTCGCCCAGGGCATCAGCGTCAACGTCACGCTGATCTTCTCGGTGGACCGCTACCGCGAGGTGATGGACGCCTACCTCACCGGCATGGAGCAGGCCCGCGCCAACGGCCACGACCTGACCGGCATGGCCTCGGTCGCGTCGTTCTTCGTCTCGCGCGTCGACTCCGAGGTCGACAAGCGCCTCGACGCCATCGGCACCGAGGCCGCGCTGAACCTGCGCGGCACCGCGGCGATCGCCAACGCGCGCCTCGCCTACGCCGCGTTCCTCGAGGTGTTCGGCACCGAGCGCTGGGCGTCCCTGAAGGGCGCGGGCGCCAAGCCCCAGCGCCCGCTGTGGGCCTCGACCGGCGTGAAGAACAAGGCCTACCCGGACACGCTCTACGTGACCGAGCTCGTCGCGCCGAACACGGTGAACACCATGCCCGAGGCCACCCTCAGGGCCTTCGCCGACCACGGCGAGCTGCACGGCGACGCCGTGAGCGGCACCGAGGAGGCCGCCCGCGAGGTGTTCGCGAGCCTCGCGCACGTCGGCATCGACGTCGACGACGTCTACCAGGTCCTCGAGGACGAGGGCGTCAAGAAGTTCGACGACTCGTGGGCCGAGCTCACCGAGACCGTGTCCGACCAGCTGAGCCGCCGCAGCCCGGAGCAGGCGAAGTGAGCGACGGAGCGGACGTCCGCATCGTCGATCAGGCGCTCGCGGACTCCGCGAACGCGCTGGTCGAGAAGCTCGTCGGGGACGCCGCGGCGTCCAAGCTCTCCGCCGGGGACCCCACCCTGTGGGGACCCGACGCCGAGCCCGAGGCGAGCAAGCGGCTGAGCTGGGTGAGCCTGCACGACACCTCGCGCCCGCTGGTGGACGAACTCGCGGCCCTGCGCCGCGAGCTGCACGACGACGGCGTCGACCGGGTCGTGCTCGCGGGCATGGGCGGCTCGTCGCTCGCGCCCGAGGTCATCTGCGCGACCCGCTCGGGCGGTCCGGTCGGCGGCGAGTTCCCGCTGGTCGTGCTCGACACCACCGACCCGATGCAGGTCTCCGACGCGCTCGCCGGCGATCTCACGCGCACGGTGCTCGTGGTGTCGTCGAAGTCCGGCGGCACGGTCGAGACCGACAGCCAGCGCCGGGTGTTCGCCGAGGTCTTCGAGGCGAACGGCATCGACGCCGCATCGCGGATGGTCGTCGTCACCGACCCGGGCACGAAGCTGGGCGACCTCGCCCGCGACCAGGGCTACCGCAAGCTGATCGAGGCCGACCCCGGGGTCGGCGGGCGCTACTCGGCGCTCACCGCGTTCGGGCTGGTGCCCTCGGCGCTCACCGGTGTCGACGTCGGGGCCCTGCTCGACGAGGCCGCCGCGGTGGCCCCAGAGCTCGCCCGCGACAGCGCCGACAACCCGGCGGTCGTGCTCGCGGCCGCCATGGCCGCGGCGCACAACGCGGGCGCGGAGAAGCTCGTCCTCGCCGACACCGGCTCCGGGCTCGTCGGGTTCGGCAACTGGGCCGAGCAGCTCATCGCCGAGTCCACGGGCAAGCAGGGCACCGGCCTGCTCCCGGTGGTCGTCGAGGGCCGCCCCCATGGAGATCCTGGGATTGCCCCCGGCTTCTCCGACCACGGCAGCGACGCCACGCCCGTCGCGCTCGGCCCGGCGGGCTCCGGCGCGCAGGTGTCGGTCACCGGCACGCTGGGCGGGCAGTTCCTGCTCTGGGAGCACGCGGTCGCGCTGGCCGGGCGCCTCATCGGGATCAACCCGTTCGACCAGCCCGACGTGGAGTCCGCCAAGCAGGCCACGCGCGACCTGCTCGCCTCGGCCGAGGACGGTGGCGGCCGCGACGGTGGGGCCTCGGGCGACGACGCGCCGATCGTGACCGACGGGGTCATCGAGATCCGCGCGGCCGGTGACGCGAGCTGGCTGGGGCAGCCGGCCACGGTCATCGACGCGATCCAGGCGCTGGTGACCGCGGCGCCGGACCGCGGCTACATCGCGATCCAGGCCTACCTCGACCGGCTCGACGACGCGTCCTTCGCGACGCTGCGCCCCGAGCTCGCGAAGGCCACGGGGCTGCAGACGACGTTCGGCTGGGGTCCGCGGTTCCTGCACTCGACCGGCCAGTACCACAAGGGCGGGCACCAGAACGGGGTGTTCCTGCAGATCACGGGCTCGGTCGCCGACGACCTCGCGATCCCCGGGCAGCCGTTCTCGTTCGGCACGCTCGAGCACGCGCAGGCCCGCGGCGACGCCGGGGTGCTCGCGGCGGCCAAGAACGGACGGCCAGAGGGCGAGATTCCTGGGCGGCCCGTGCTGCGGCTGCACCTCGCCGACCGGGCGGCCGGGCTGGTGGCGCTGGCGAACGCGGTGCGGGAGACGCAGCGTTCAGGGGAGCACGCCGATAGGGGAGCTCGACCATCCGACGGGGAGGTGAGCCGGTGACCCCAGCCACGGGGCACAGTGACACACCCGGGGACTGGGTCAACCCGCTGCGGGACGCCCGCGACAAGCGGCTCCCGCGCATCGCCGGGCCCTCGGGCCTGGTGCTGTTCGGCGTGACCGGCGACCTGGCGCGCAAGAAGCTGATGCCGGCGATCTACGATCTCGCCAACCGCGGGCTGCTCCCGCCGGGGTTCGCGCTCGTCGGGTTCGCACGCCGCGACTGGGCCGACCAGGACTTCGCCGAGGTCGTGCACGACGCGGTGCGCGAGCACTCGCGCACGCCGTTCCGCCAGGAGGTGTGGGACCGCCTGGCCGAGGGCCTGCGGTTCGTGCAGGGCACGTTCGACGACGACGAGGCGTTCGACAACCTCGCGGCCTGCGTGGCCGAGCTCGACTCCGAGCGCGGCACCAACGGCAACCACGCGTTCTACCTGTCGATCCCGCCGTCGGCGTTCCCGACCGTGTGCAAGCAGCTCTCCCGCTCGGGGCTCGCCGACGACGACGGCGACGTGTGGCGCCGCGTCGTCATCGAGAAGCCGTTCGGGCACGACCTGCGCTCGGCGCAGGAGCTCAACGGGATCGTCAACGACGTCTTCCCCGAGGACTCGGTCTTCCGGATCGACCACTACCTCGGCAAGGAGACCGTCCAGAACCTGCTCGCGCTGCGCTTCGCCAACGAGCTGTTCGAGCCGATCTGGAACGCCCACCACGTCGACCACGTGCAGATCACGATGGCCGAGGACATCGGGGTGGGTGGGCGCGCCGGCTACTACGACGGGATCGGCGCGGCCCGCGACGTCATCCAGAACCACCTGCTGCAGCTGCTCGCGCTGACCGCGATGGAGGAGCCGGTCTCGTTCTCGCCGCACGACCTGCGCGAGGAGAAGATCAAGGTGCTGTCGGCCACGACGCTCACCGAGCCGATCGGCGAGACCACCGCCCGCGGGCAGTACGCGGCGGGGTGGCAGGGCAGCTCGGAGGTCAAGGGCCTGCAGCAGGAGGAGGGCTTCCCGCCCGACTCGGTCACCGAGACCTACGCGGCGATCACCTGCTCGGTGAACACCCGGCGTTGGGCCGGCGTCCCGTTCTACCTGCGCACCGGCAAGCGCCTGGGTCGGCGTGTCACCGAGATCGCCGTGGTGTTCAAGCGGGCCCCGCACCTGCCCTTCGACCAGACCATGACCGAGGAGCTCGGCCAGAACGCGCTGGTCGTGCGCGTGCAGCCGGACGAGGGCGTCACCCTGCGGTTCGGCTCGAAGGTGCCGGGCTCGGGCATGGAGGTCCGCGACGTGACCATGGACTTCGGCTACGGCACGGCGTTCACCGAGGCCTCCCCGGAGGCCTACGAGCGTCTGCTGCTCGATGTCCTGCTCGGCGAGCCGTCGCTGTTCCCGACCAACACCGAGGTCGAGCTGTCCTGGCGGATCCTCGACCCCGTGATCGAGAAGTGGCACCGCGAGGGCTCCCCCGACACCTACTCGGCCGGCACCTGGGGCCCGCCCTCGGCCGACGCGCTCCTCGGGCGCACCGGCCGCCAGTGGCGCCGTCCCTAGACCCACCGCGACGGAGGAGACAACGGTGATCGTGGACCTGCCGTCGACGGACACGTCGGCGGTCAACCGCACGATGGTCGACCTGCGCGAGAGCGCGGGCGCGGTGGCGCTCGGGCGCGTCCTGACGCTGCTGATCATCACCGAGGACGGCCCGGAGGCCGAGGCCGCCATCCAGGCCGCCAACGACGCGAGCCGCGAGCACCCGTGCCGCGTGCTCGTGCTGGCCCGCGGCGTGCGCAGGGCGGCGTCGCGCCTGGACGCGCAGATCCGCATCGGCGGCGACGCCGGGGCGAGCGAGGTCATCGTGCTGCGCATGTACGGGCCGCTCGCCGACCAGGGCGGGGCCATCGTCGTGCCGCTGCTCCTGCCCGACGCGCCGATCGTGGCGTGGTGGCCGGGCGAGGCGCCCTCGGTGCCGGCGGAGGACCCGGTGGGCAGCGTCGCCGGCCGCCGGATCACCGACGCCGCCTCGGCGAAGTCGCCGTCGAAGGCGCTGGGCAAGCTGCGCCAGCGCTACCACCCCGGCGACACCGACCTCGCGTGGAGCCGCATCACGAGCTGGCGCGCGCTGCTCACCGCCGCGCTCGACCAGCCCCCGCACGAGCGGATCACCGCGGCGACCGTGTCCGGCGCGCCGGACTCCGCGTCGACCGACCTGCTGGCGGGCTGGCTGTCCTCCCGCCTGCACTGCCCGGTGTCGCGGAAGAACGAGGACGTGCCGGGCGGGCAGGGCGGCCAGATCGCCGCGGTGCGCCTGGACCGCGCGAGCGGCCCCGTGGAGCTGCGTCGCCTCGACGCGAAGAGCGCGGTGCTCTCGCAGGCCGGCCAGCCCGACCGCCGCGTGGCCCTCTCGCGGCGCACGACCCGCGAGTGCCTGGCCGAGGAGCTGCGCCGGCTCGACCCCGACGACATCTTCGCCGAGGCGCTCGAGGCGATGCCGACCGGTCGCTCGCGGTCGTCGTCGAGGAAGGTGACCGCATGAGCTCGGTGGGTGGGGCACCGACCGTCGTCGTGCACGCCGACGAGGACACGACGGCCCGCGAGGCCGCCGACCGCCTGCTCGGCGCGCTGGCGGCGGCCCAGGCCGCGCGCGGGTCGGCGTCGGTGGTCCTGACCGGCGGCGGCATCGGGATCGGGATGCTGCGCGAGGTCGCCGCCTCCGCGCGTCGCGACGAGGTCGACTGGGGCGGCGTCGAGGTGTTCTGGGGCGACGAGCGCTTCGTCCCGGCCGGCGATGCCGAGCGCAACGACGCCCAGGCCCGCGAGGCGCTGCTCGACGCGCTGCCGCTCGACCCGGCGCGCGTGCACCCGATGCCGGCCGCCGACGCGCCCGAGGACGCCGGCGGCGGCGATCCGGACCTCGCCGCCGACGTCTACGCGAAGACCCTGTCCGCGGCGGCCACCCGGCTCGGCGGTGCCGCCGCCGCGATCCCCGCCTTCGACGTGCTGCTCGCGGGCTGCGGGCCCGAGGGGCACGTGCTGTCGGTCTTCCCCGACTCCCCCGCGGTCCACGCGGGCGGGGCCGGGGTCGTCGCGGTGCGCGACTGCCCCAAGCCCCCGCCCACCCGCGTGACCCTCACGCTGCCGGCCGCCCGCCACGCCCGCGAGGTGTGGCTCGTGGCCGCCGGCGAGGGCAAGGCCGAGGCGCTCGCCCGGGCGCACGGGGGCGCGTCCGAGGTCGACGTCCCGCTGGCGGGCCTGCGCGGGACCGAACGGACGCTGTGGCTGCTCGACGAGGCGGCGGCCGCGCGCCTCTAGGTCGCGGGCACCATCGCGCCGCCGCGCCGCCGCCCGGGCCGCAGCGAACGCCCTCTCGGCGTGCTCAGCGGGCCCCGCCGCGTCTAGGCGACCGAACGACGCGTCCGCTCCACCGACGGCGCCTCCCACGGGCGCAGGGTGCGCTCGAAGAGGTCCCAGCAGCGGCGGTGGGCGTCGACGCGGGCGAGCCAGGCGCGCACGAGCCGGAGGTCGGACGCCGGGGTGTGATCGCGCACCGGGCGGGACGGCCACATCGGGTCGCGGCCGGTCGGGTCGCCGGTGACGCGGGAGTCGGCGCCGTAGCGCGCGACGAGCAGGAGCCCGGCGACGACGACGACGCCGAGCACGGTGACGGTGAGGACCATCGGGAGCTCCTCGGGGAGAAGTGGCTGGACGCCCTCCAGGGTGGCCGCCAGTGGCAGCTCCTGCCACTGCCACTGACGAGGAAGTGGCACCCCTTGTGGCAGAAGTGGCAGACTCTGCGGCATGGACGACCACCTCGGCGCCGGGAGCCTGGCCCGCCTGCTCGGCGGGTGGCGCGAGGGCGCCGGTCCGGGGGTGAGCGCGCAGGGCGCGCTCGCCGGCCGGATCGCCACGCTGCTGTCCGACGGGCGGCTCGCGGTGGGGACGCGGGTGCCGAGCGAGCGCGAGCTCGCGGTGGCCCTCGGCGTCGGGCGCGGGACGGTCGCGGCCGCCTACGAGGACCTGCGCGAGGACGGGTACCTCGTGCGGCGCCGCGGGTCGGGCACCTGGACCGCGTCGCCCGCGACCCCGGCAGCGGCGCCGGGCGCGCCGGGCGCGGCTGGCGCGGCGCCCCTCGACGGCTCGCTGCACGTCGGCTCCACCGGCTTCGCCCCGTTCGCCCCCATGGGCTCGCCGCCCGGGCAGGCCGGTGACCGCGCGGTGATCGACCTCGCGCACGCCGCCCCCTGGGCGCCGATGGAGGCGATGAGCGCCGCCGCGGCCCGCGCGCTCGCCGAGCTGCCGATGCACCTCGCCTCCACCGGGTACGACGTGCTCGGGCTGCCCGCCCTGCGCGAGGCCGTGGCCGCGCGCCTCACCGCGCAGGGCCTGCGGACCTCGGCGGACGAGGTCATGATCACCGCCGGCGCGCAGCACGCCCACTCGCTGGTCGCCCGCACGCTGGTGCGCCCCGGCGACCGCGTGCTCATCGAGCAGCCGACCTACCCCGGCGCGATCGACCTGTGCCGCCACGCCTCGGCGCGCGCCGTGCCGGTCGCGATGGTCGAGGACGCGGCCAGCGGCCGGCCCGGCTGGGACCTCGACGCGCTGTCCGCCGCGATGCGCGCGGCCACGCCCACGCTCGGCTACCTCGTCGTCGACCACCAGAACCCCACGGGCGCGGTGATGAGCCCGGAGACGCGGGCCGCGGTCGTCGCCGCCGCGGGCCGGCACGGCGTCACGCTGGTCGTCGACGACTGCCTGCGCGAGATGTGGCTCGACACCCCGGTGCCGCCGCCCCTGGGCGCGTGGGCCGGCGCCGGCGGCACGCCGGTGATCACCACGGGCGGGCTGTCGAAGACCGTGTGGGGCGGGCTGCGCATCGGGTGGCTGCGCGCGCCGCGGACGCTGCTGCGCCGGATCGCGGCCGCCCGGGCCTCCGACGACATCTCCACGCCGGTCCTCGAGCAGCTGGTGGCGGTCGGGCTCGTCGAGCGCCTCGACGAGCTGGTCGAGTCCGGCCGGCAGGTCCTCGCCCACCGTCGTGACCACCTGCGCGGGGCGCTGGCCCGGGCCCTGCCCGAGTGGCGGGTGCCGAACCCCTCGGGCGGCTTCAGCCTCTGGGTCGACCTCGGCGTCCCGCGCTCGAGCGCCCTGGTCGAGGCGGCGGGACGCTTCGGTGTACACCTCGCCGCCGGGCCCCGCTTCGCGACCGGCGGGGCCTTCGAGCAGTACCTTCGCCTGCCCTACACCCTCTCCCCCGACGCCCTGGACGACGCCGTCGCCCGGCTCGCCGAGGCCTGGGACACGCTGGGCGTCGACACCTCCACGCTCACGACCGTCGTGTGAGCTCGCGCGGCCCGGCCTCCTGCTCCCACGGCCGCAGGCTGCGCTCGTAGGCCGACCAGAGCTGCCGGTGGGCGGCCACCCGGCGGGCCAGCTCGCCGAGCAGCACCGCGTCACCGCGCACCGTGTGCGGGCGCTGCGTGACCGGCCAGGCCGGGTCGCGACCCGTGGGGTCCTCGCCGCTGCGGCTGTCGACCCCGTAGCGCGCGACCGCCAGGAAGCCCAGGACCAGGAGCACGCCGAAGAACGTGACCATCTCGATCATCCCCTCAACCTCGTTCGCCGTTGGGGACAATTGTCGAAGGCGGACGCTCTGGACTCCATGGCGTTCTCACGGGGATAGTGGCCAGATGACTGCAGTTTCGGAAGCCAGAGGCACCGCGCGCCTGGAGAACGACAAGCTGCTCGACGAGACCAACCGACGCATCCTCGCGGTCCTCGAGGAGGACCCCCGGCAGAGCATGTCGGCCCTGGGCCGGCGGGTCGGGATGTCGGCCCCGGCGGTCACCGAGCGGGTCCAGCGCCTCGAGCGCACGGGCGTCATCCGGGGCTACCGCCTCGACATCGACCCGGCGGCGCTCGGCTACCCGATCGCCGCGTGGGTGCGCGTCCGTCCGGCGCTGGGCCAGGGCAAGATCTCCGAGCAGCTCGCGGCCCGGCAGCCCGAGGTCGTCGAGTGCCACAAGATCACCGGCGAGGACTGCCTGCTCATGCGCGTGCAGGTCCGCGACGTGGCCGACCTCGACCGCGTCCTCGAGATCTGGCAGGACCACGCCGCCACCGTGACGGCGGTCGTCAAGTCCAGCCCGGTCGAGCTGCGGAACATGCCGACCGATGTCTGAGCCCGCGGCCGGCGGCGAGGTCGCGGTGGGCGTCGACGGCAGCGAGGGTTCCCGGGCGGCGCTCGACTACGCGATGGACGAGGCCGCGCGCCGCGGTGTCGGGGTCCACGCGATCACGGCGTACGCCGGCCCGGACGTCTGGTCGACCGCCGAGGGCCTGGTGCCCGACGCGCGGGTCCTCCACGACGCCGCGCAGCGCGAGGCGACCGCCGCCGTCCAGGAGGTGTCGGCCGTGCGGCGCGAGCGCGGTCGCCCGGTGCCGGAGGTCCGCACCGAGGTGGCGATGGGCCCGGCGTCGACGGTCCTGCTCCACCACGCGCGCGGGGCCTCGGTCCTCGTGGTCGGGCACCGCGGGCGCGGCGGCCTGGCGAGCCGCTTCATCGGGTCGGTCGGGCTCAGCGCGGTGATCCACGCGGACTGCACGGTCGTCGTGGTGCGGGACTAACCCACGATCACGTCGAGCACCACCGGCGTCGGCGAGCGCAGCGCCTCGGCGAGGGCGGGCTCGAGCTGGTCGGGGTGCTCGACGCGCACGCCCGCGACGCCCTGCCCGGCGGCGAGGGCGACGAAGTCGAGGCCGGGCAGGGCGGTGCCCACCGGTTTGGTGATGCCGAAGTGCTCGGCGAACTGGTCGAGCGCGCGGTAGCGGGCGTTGTGCACGACGACGACGGTCAGCGGGACGCCCAGCTGCGCCGCCGACCAGAGCGCCTGGATGCCGTACATCGCCGAGCCGTCGCCGACGAGGGCCACGACGCGCTCGGAGCGGGCCAGCGCCATCCCCACCGCGGCGGGCAGCCCGTGGCCGAGGCCCCCGCTCGCGCAGGTGTAGAAGCTCCCGGCGCGGTCGAAGGGCAGGTGGGCGTGCATCGGCCCGCGCGTGGCCGGCGCCTCCTCGACGACGACGGAGTCGGCGGGCCGCAGGTCGGCGAGCGTCTGGAGCAGGAGCTCCTCGGTGATGACGTCGCCGCCCGCCGCCACGCGCCCCACCGAGGATCCGGGTGCCGGCAGCGGGCGCTCCGGCGGCGGCGGTCCCGCGAGCAGCGCGCGCACGCCGTGGCGCACGCCGGTGACCACCGAGGTGCCGACGGGCGTCCACGCGGCGTGGGCCGGGTCCTCGGTGAGCTGCACGAGCTCGGTGCCCTCGGGCACGGCGGTGTCGCCCGCGACTCCGCCCTCGGTGTGGAACGGGAACACCGGCGAGCCCAGCACCAGGACGACGTCGTGCGCGTCGAGCGCGGCACGGATGCCGTCGTGCGCGGCGGGCAGGAAGCCGCCGAAGAGCCGGTGGCGCTCGGGGAAGCCGCAGCGCGGCGACATCGGCGCGACGTAGACGCGCGCGGCGTGCCGCTCGGCGAGCGCGACGACGTCGTCGAACGCCCCGTCGCGGTCCACCTCGCCGCCGACGACCAGCGCCGGGGACCGCGCGCCGGCGAGGCGGGCGGCGACGTCGGCGAGGACCTCGGGGTCGCCCGCCACCGTGCCGGCCACCGCGTGCGCGGGCACGGGCGCCGCGGGCTCGTCCCAGTCGTCCACCGGCACCGAGAGCAGCACCGGGCCGCACGGCGGCGTGGTGGCGACGTGGATCGCGCGGGCCAGCGTGGCGGGCACGTCGGCTGCGCGGGCGGGCTCGCGACTGAACTTCACGTACGGCTCGGGGAACTCCGCCGGGCGCTCGGCGAACAGGAACGGCTCACCGATGAGCAGCGAGCGGGCCTGCTGCCCGGCGACGAGCACCAGCGGCGTGCGGTTGCGGAACGCGGTGAACACGTTGCCCAGCCCGTGCCCGACCCCGGCGGCAGAGTGCAGGTTCACCAGCGCCGCCCGCCCGGTGCCCTGGGCGTACCCGTCGGCCGCGCCGACCGCCACCGACTCCTGCAGGCCCAGCACGTAGCGGAAGTCGTCGGGGAAGTCGCGGAACATCGGCAGCTCGGTCGAGCCCGGGTTGCCGAAGATCGTCGTGATGCCGTGGCTGCGCAGCACGGCCAGGGACGCCTCGCGCACGGTCGTCATGCGCGCAGCCCACCACGCCGCCGCCCCACCCGCGAGGGCCCTCCCGCTGCCCGGAAACACCGGGTACCCCGCAGGCGTGGACACGCTCTGGACGGTCGGGCACGGCACGCTCGACGGCCCGGCGGTCGCCCGGCTCGTCGCCGGCGCCGGGATCGCCGCGGTGGTCGACGTGCGCCGGTACCCCGGGAGCCGGCGCGACCCGTCCGTGGCGCGCGAGGCGCTGGGGCCGGCCCTCGCCGACCAGGGCGTCGCCTACCGCTGGGACGAGCGCCTGGGTGGTCGCCGCAGCCGGCCCGCCGACTCGCCGGACACGGCGCTGCGCGACCGGGCGTTCGCCGGCTACGCCGCGCACATGCGCACGCCGGCGTTCACCGCGGCCGTCGAGGACCTGCTGGCGGGCGGGGAGCCGACGGCGATCCTGTGCTCGGAGTCGCTCTGGTGGCGCTGCCACCGCCGACTCGTCGCCGACCACGTCCTGCTCGTGCGCGGCGTGCCCGTCCGCCACCTGATGCACGACGGCCGGACCCCGGAGCACCGCGCCACCGACGGGGTGCGGCTCTGCTCATGGTCGAGCTCCGCTTCGCTGCGTCTCCCGCCCGGGGAGCAGCTCGTCTACGACGACGGGCAGGAGCCGCTCCCGGGGACGAGCTGACCGGGCGCGAGCTCGCCACCGCCCCGCCGATCATTCCGCCGACGAGCGCACCTCGCCTGTCTATCCGAGCGAAGGGGCCCTTCGCTCAGAACCGGACGCGCGCCGGCGCCGCTCAGGGCTCGTCGACGAGGTCGCCCGCCAGGTACTCCTGGTAGGCGGCGAGGTCGAGCAGGCCGTGGCCGCAGTAGTTGAAGAGGATCACGCGCTCCTCGTTCTTCTGCGTCGCGTCGTGCGCCTCCTGGATCACCGACGCGATCGCGTGGCCGGCCTCCGGCGCCGGGACCTTGCCCTCGACGCGCGCGAAGAGCACGTTCGCCTCGAACACCGCGCGCTGGCGGTGCGCCACGGCCTCCATCCGGCCCTCGTGGACCAGCTTGGAGATGATCGGCGAGTCGCCGTGGTAGCGCAGCCCGCCCGCGTGGATGCCCGGCGGCACGAAGTCGTGCCCCAGCGTGTACATGTTCATCAGCGGCGTGAACCCGGCGGTGTCGCCGAAGTCGTACTCGTAGCGGCCCTGGGTCAGCGTCGGGCACGACGCCGGCTCGGCGGCGAGCAGGCGCACCGACGGGTCGGGCAGGAACGGCAGCGCGACACCGCCCAGGTTCGAGCCGCCCCCGCAGGGCGCGACGACGACGTCCGGGCGGGTCTCCCCCGCGTTCGCCAGCTGCTGCTGCGCCTCGAGCCCGATGACGGTCTGGTGCAGCAGCACGTGGTTGAGCACCGAGCCCAGCGCGTAGTGGGTGTCGTCGCGGCCGACCGCGTCGCGGACCGCATCGGAGATCGCGGAGCCGAGCGAGCCGGGGTGTCCCGGCTCGTCGATCGGCGACGGCACGACGGTGCCGCCCCACGTCTCCATGATCACCTTGCGGTAGGGCTTCTGCTCGAAGCTCTTGCGCACCATGTAGACCGCGCACTCGAGGTCGTACTGCGCGCAGGCGAACGCCAGCGCCGTGCCCCACTGGCCGGCGCCGGTCTCGGTGCTCAGGCGTGTCATGCCCTCCTTGGCGTTGTAGAACGCCTGGGGCACCGCGGAGTTCGGCTTGTGCGACCCGGCGGGCGAGACCGACTCGTCCTTGAAGTAGATCCGCGCGGGGGTGCCCAGCGCCGCCTCGAGGCGGCGGGCGCGCACCAGCGGCGTGGGCCGCCACAGGCGCAGGACGTCGAGGACCTCGCCCGGGATGTCGATCCACCGGTCGGTCGCCATCTCCTGGCCGATGAGCTCCTGCGCGAAGAGCGGGGCCAGGTCGTCGGGACCGACGGGCTCGCGCGTGGCCGGGTGCAGCGGCGGGTCCAGTGGCGAGGCCAGGTGCGGCGCCACGTTGAACCAGGCCGTCGGCAGCGCCGACTGCGGGAGGGAGAAGCGGGTGTCGGTGGTGTCAGCTGGGGCCGCCATGACCCCGCATCATGTCAGCTCTCGCCGCGACGGGCGCGCAGCTTTGCCAGCGCCTCGTCGAGCAGCGCCTCGCCGTCGGCGTCGGAGCGGCGCTCCTTCACGTAGGCCAGGTGGGTCTTGTACGGCTCGGTGCGCTTCGCGGGCGGCGGGTTCTTCTCGTCGGTGTTGGCCGGCAGACCGCAGCGCGGGCAGTCCCACGAGGTGGGGATCTCCGCGTCGACCGCGAAGGACGGGCGCGTCTCGTGCCCGTTCGAGCACCAGAAGGAGACCACGGTGCGCGCCGCGCTCTCCCCGCGCTCGGACTCCCCCATCGGGCCCGAACCCACCCGGGTGCCTCGGATCGCGTTGCCAGTCGCCATCGCCGGAGTACCTCCGCGTCCAGGGGCGGCCCGGCACTTCAGGCCCGGGCCGCCCGTCAGCCTTCGATCTTGACGAGCAGCCCGGTGCCGACGATCGAGATCAGCCAGATGGCACCGACGAACAGGGTGAGCCGGTCGAGATTCTTCTCGACGACGCTCGACCCGGCGAGGCTCGACTGGACACCGCCGCCGAACAGCGACGACAACCCGCCGCCCCGCCCGCGGTGCAGCAGCACCAGCAGCACCAGCAGCACGCTGGACGCGATGAGCAGGATGTCGAGGAACAGTCGCATGTCGGTGTCCGTGACCTCCGGGTGCCGACCCCGCCCGGTGTGAGCGGGGCTCTGGCCGTCCCGACGTGCGGGATCGGCGCTTGTGGTGCACGATACCCCGCCGCTGTGACGGCCCGGCGACGACCCGGCCGCCGAACGGGGCATCGTGCCCCGTTCGCCTCAGGGCAGCGGTCCACCCGCCGCCAGGGCGCAGAGCTCGGCGAAGCCCTCCGGGTCGAGGCTGGCGCCCCCGACCAGGGCGCCGTCCACGTCGTCCGACCGCACGAGGTCCGCGACGTTGTTCGACTTCACCGAGCCGCCGTAGAGGATCCGCATCCCGTCGGCCACCGGGCCGCCGTGCACCTCGCGGACCCGCTCGCGCAGCGCGTGGCACACCTCCTGGGCGTCGGACACCCCGGCGCTCTTGCCGGTGCCGATCGCCCAGACCGGCTCGTAGGCCACGACGACCTTCGCGACGTCGTCGCCCGAGAGCCCCTTCAGCGCGGCGTCGAGCTGCCCGGTGCAGTGGCCGACGTGCTCGCCGGCGTCGCGGACCTCCTCGCCCTCCCCCAGGCACAGGATCGGGGTGAGGCCGTGGCGCAGGGCCGCACGCACCTTGCGGTTGACCAGCTCGTCGTCCTCGCCGTGGATCGTGCGGCGCTCGGAGTGCCCGACGACCACCCAGGTGCAGCCGAGCTTCGCGAGCATCGCCCCCGACACGTCACCGGTGAACGCCCCGGAGTCCTCCGGCGAGAGGTCCTGGCCGCCGTAGGTGATCGGCATCGAGTCCGCGTCCACCAGCGTCTGCACGCTGCGCAGGTCGGTGAACGGCGGGAGCACCGCGACGTCGACGACGTCGAAGTACTTGCCCGGCAGCGCGAACGCGAGCTTCTGCGTCACGCCGATGGCCTCGAGGTGGTTGAGGTTCATCTTCCAGTTGCCGGCGATGAGCGGCTTGCGCGCCATCAGGAGCCTTCCTCGAGGACGGCGATGCCCGGCAGGACGTGGCCCTCGAGGAACTCCAGCGAGGCCCCGCCCCCGGTCGAGATGTGGCCGAAGCGGCCCTCGTCCAGCCCCGCCGCGCGGATCGCCGACGCCGAGTCGCCGCCGCCGATCACGCTGAACGCGTCCGAGTCGGCGACCGCCTCGGCGACCCCGGTGGTGCCCGCCGCGAACGGGGCCATCTCGAACACGCCCATCGGGCCGTTCCAGAACACGGTGGCCGCGTCGGTCAGGTGCGAG
Source organism: Actinomycetospora lutea (assembly GCF_028737205.1). Classification (GTDB taxonomy): domain Bacteria; phylum Actinomycetota; class Actinomycetes; order Mycobacteriales; family Pseudonocardiaceae; genus Actinomycetospora; species Actinomycetospora lutea. The sequence continues at coordinate 253,063 of NZ_JAQZAL010000002.1, forward strand.
CCGAAGAGCCGGACCGTCTCGGGGCCCACGTCGAGACCCAGCCAGTCCCCCCTCCCGGCATCAGCCATCTCCGACACCGGCACGGTGCGGGTCTGCGCGTCCGCGGAGAACTCGGAGGCCACGACCACGTCGGTGGGCAGCACCAACGTGTCGGCGTACGTCGTCAGCAGCTCTTTGCAGGTGTCGACGTGGTCGGACTCGAGCTTCGAGCCGCCGACGTCGTGGCCCTGCGCGGCGAGGAACGTGAAGCACATCGCGCCGCCGACCAGCAGCTTGTCGACCTTGGGCAGCAGGTTGGAGAGCACGCCGAGCTTGTCGGAGACCTTCGAGCCGCCCAGGATCACCACGTACGGCCGGGCCGGGTCGCCGACCAGCCGGCGCAGCACCTCGGTCTCGCGGGCGACGAGGTCGCCGGCGTACGCCGGCAGCTCGCGGGCCACGTCGACCACCGACGCCTGCTCGCGGTGCACCACGCCGAAGCCGTCGGAGACGAACGCGCTCGCCCGAGAAGAATCCTGGCCGGGCACCAGCCCGGCCAGCTCCGCCGCCAGCTGCTCGCGCTCCGCGGCGCTGCCGGTCTCGCGCGGGTCGCAGCGGACGTTGGCCAGCATCTCGATGCCGCCCGGCTCGAGGTCCTCGGCGTGCTTGCGGGCCGACGGGCCGACGACGTCGTCGGCGAGCATGACCCGCTGGTCGAGCAGCTGACCGAGCCGCCCGGCCACCGGCGTCAGCGTCATCTTGCGGTCGCGCCCGCCCGGCTCGCCGTCCTTCGGGCGCCCGAGGTGGGCCGCGATCACCAGCTTGGCCCCGGCCCCGACGAGCTTGGTGATCGTCGGCAGCGCGGCCTGGATGCGCCCGTCGTCGGTGATCGTGAAGCCGTCGAGGGGGACGTTGAAGTCCGCTCGCAGCAGGACGTACCGGTCCTGCACGCCCTCGGCGAGGAGATCGTCGACTGTCTTCATGAGGTCGAGCTCCGCTCCGCTCCGTCTCCCGCCCGCATCAGAGCTTCGAGCCGACGAGCGTGGTCAGGTCGACGACGCGGTTGGAGTAGCCCCACTCGTTGTCGTACCAGCCGACGATCTTCACCGTGCGGTTGCCGAGCACCTTGGTCATGCCCGCGTCGAACGTGCAGGACGCCGGCTCGCCGACGATGTCGGTGGAGACGATCGGGTCCTCGGTGTAGACGAGCACGTTGCGCAGCTCGCCGTCGGCGGCCTCCTTGAACGCCGCGTTGACCTGCTCGACGGTGACGTCGGTGTTCAGCGTGGCGGTGAGGTCGGTGACCGAGCCGTCGATCACCGGCACGCGGTAGGCCAGGCCGTTGAGACGACCCTCGAGCTCCGGCAGCGCCAGCGCGGTGGCCTGGGCGGCCCCGGTGGTGGTCGGGATGATGTTGTCCGCGGCGGCGCGGGCGCGACGCAGGTCCTTGTGCGGCGCGTCGTGGATCCGCTGGTCGCCGGTGTAGGCGTGGATCGTCGACATGAACCCGGTCTCGAGCCCGAACGCGTCGTGCAGCACCTTGATCATCGGTGCGACGCAGTTCGTGGTGCACGAGGCGTTGGACAGGATGCTCTGGCTGCCGTCGTAGGACGAGTCGTTGATGCCCATGACGACCGTCAGGTCCTCGCCCTTGGCCGGGGCGGAGATGACGACCTTCTTGGCGCCCGCCTTGAGGTGCTTCCCGGCCGAGTCGGCGTCGGTGAAGATCCCCGAGGACTCGATGACGACGTCGACGCCGAGGTCGCCCCACGGCAGCGCCGCCGGGTCCTTCTCGGCGAGCGCCTTGATCGTCTTGCCGTTGACGACGAGGGCGTCGTCGGAGACCTCGATCGTGCCGTCGAAGCGGCCGTGCACCGAGTCGTACTTGAGCAGGTGCCCGAGCGTCTTGTTGTCGGTGATGTCGTTGACCGCGAGCACCTCGATGTCGGCGGTGCCCGCCGCGCGCTGCTTCTCCAGCGCCCGGAACACATTCCGTCCGATGCGACCGAACCCGTTGATCCCGATGCGGACCGTCACTGAACCTCGCCCTGCCTCTCGTGCCTCGCTCGTCTCGCCAGGGGGTCACCCCTCTCGGGCGCACCCTAACGAATCCGACCGCGCCGTCCGGGTGGCGCGGACGACGTCACGTCATGCCCCGACGCGATGGACCGCGGCGTCCCGGGTGAGAACACTCGCGGTGGGTCCTTCCCATGTGTCGCACGCGAGATGCCGCAGGTCCGGGGGTCCAGAGGGGTCGTCGATCTTCCGCATCCAAGCGTGCTCCAACAGCACGAAGACGGCGTGCTGCAGTCCCGGCTGGCACGAAGCAGCCTCCCCGCTGCGGATCTCGGCGACGAACGGCAGCTGATCGCCGTCGCCGATCTCCGTGAGGCGCTCGTCGACGGCCTCCCGGACGCGGAGGACCACCGGACTGTCCGGCGGGAGGAGCCCCGCGGCGACCACACCTGCGAGGTGCAGATTGCGGAGCTCTCGGAGGCCGTACGGCCGGCAGCGGTCACTGACGCCCTCGCACAGCTCCTGGGCTCGGTCATGGGAGTCGCCCTCAGAGGCGAGGACGGCCAATGCGCGTAGCTCGGCCGCAACAGCGGGTCCCACCGAACCGGAACGCGTGCCGGCGTCGAGGTCCCTCGCGACACTGTCCGGGTCCAGGACCAGCCCACTCGCCGCGGCCAAGTCATGGGCGCCCGTCGCGCGCGATTCACGCCGCACTTCCTCGAGGTGAGGGCGCGCGCGCCCGATTCCCTGGGTGAGGAGGATGGCGCAGGCGCGATGGAATCGCGCGAGCGGAGTGTCCAGGACCATCTCGTGGACGTTTCGAGCGAGCGTTTCGTGGTCGCCGGAGAGGACGGACGCGATGCCGACCACAGTCTCGGGCCAGTGCCGAGAGTCCGGTGCGTCGAACATGCCGGCCGATCTCAGTCGTACGAGGAGCTGATGCATCTCGTCATCCAGCGATCCGCGCCAATCGAGTGCCGTCACGAGCCCTGTCTCGAGCATCCACGGGTCCGTCTCGATGTCCCGCCGACCAGCAGCCCCGAAGGCGCTCGCGGCACGGTGCAGACCCGACCGATCGAGCGCCGCGGCGAGATGTCCGGCCCAGCGTGGCTCGTCCGGGCGCGCGAGGACGGCGAGGAGTAGGTAGGGCAGGGCGCTCCAGTTCGTGCACCGCCCGAGTTCTTCGTCCCGACGTGCCAGCACCAGGCCCCTCAAGAGGCAGGCGCGCGGCGCATCATCAGCGATGAGGTGCGGGTCGAGTCGGTCGAGTTCTTCCATCGCTTCCCGCAGCAACGACGCTGCCTGAGCGCCGTCCGAGCGTTCGCTGGCGGCCCACAGCAACTCGACCAACGCGAGAGAGCCGGCAGGAGCGGGATCCAACCGCGCCGCTTCGCGGGCGGAACCGAGAGCAAGATCGGGTCGACCGGCCGCGGTGAAAGCCTCGATGGCCGCACCGTGTCGGCGCGCGGCGTCGGCTGTCTCGCCGAGCGACTCCAGTGCGTCGCCCCACCGCTCGTACAGTGCTGCTCGTTGGAGCTGGTCCAGGCTCGCGCCATTCGTCCGGGTCGCTGCGTCGACCGCATCCCATACCACCCCGTTGGCCGCCGCGAGCTCGACGCGGAAGTAGTCGAAGACGTCATCGTCGCGCAACCGGTCTTGGACTCTCCACCACAGCAACTGATTCGGGTTCCACCCCAGGTGTCGCAGGGCGCGCGCCAGGACGCGGCGTCCCTCCTCGAGGTCGATCGTGCCTTCGAGCAAGACCTGGGCACGCAGGAGGAGCGCCTCCGGGCGGAATCGGTCCTCTCTTCCGACCGGGGTGAGCTCACGGCGCGCTCGGTCGACCAGAGCGCGACGCCCGCGACCCGGTGGTTCGGCCGCAGCAGACCGTAGCAGGGCGAGCACAGAGATCACGGTCAGCTCGGGCCGCGGCGGCACCCCTTCGATGTAGTCCAGGACTACGCGGTGATCGATCGTCTCGACGTAGAGAGACAGCGCCCGCAGGACAGTGTCCACGGGCTCCCCGGCGTGATCTACGTCGCCGTCCAGCACCTCGCGCGCGAGCTCGGGTCGGAGGCTCTCGACGAGGTCCCGTGCCTGGACGGTGACGGCCACACCACGCAGGTCGGGGTGCTGGCGAAGGGCCGGTACGGCGCGCAGCAAGCGCTGTGCGCTGTCGATGTCCCCCCGAAGGACGGCGAGCCGAGCGGCGAGGTGGGCGATGTCCGTTCCCGAGCCGTCGCTCGTCGACACGAGATCGTCGAGGGCGATGTCCTCGATGTCCTCGATGTCCTTGATGTCCTCGATGTCCTCAATGCCCTCGATGGCCTCAGCACTGGCGTCGTCCTCGTCGAGAGCCGCGAGTGCCGTCCGGGCCAGGGAGTCTCGCGCGGCCACGGGAGCGTGCCGCATGGCGTCGACGAGCCCGCTCAAGCGGGCCGCGAGACCGCGACCGTCGACAGCGGCGAGGGCTGCGAGCTCCGCGAGTAGCTCCCACTCCGCCGGCACTGCTCCGTCCTCGACCAAGGCACGGCGGAGCTCCTCCGCGGCCTCCGTCGGTCGTGACTCAGCGGCCAGGCACCTGGCCAGACCCACCCTGGCTTCCTTCACGGACCCGTGCTCGCTCACGACGTCGTCCAGTGCAGACCCGGCGACGGCGGATCTGCCACGCGACCCCGGGTGCCCGCCGCCGCACGTCGAGGAGCCGTCGTAGGACCAGGCTCGTGCCCGCGCCAGTAGAGCCCGGGGACTCCGAAGAAGGGACGAAGCCGATCGGAGATCCGGCGCAGCACTTTGTCCCGTGCGTACCAAAAGCTTCGCTCGACGTCCTTGCCGTGGGTCAGAGCGTCGAGGAGGAGTCCCCAGAACGTCGCCGGGCGCCCCGCTGGGAGATCGTTGATGAACTCTTCGAAGCCGGGCTGGTGGCAGACGAAGAAGATCGGCGCTGAGGTGTAGCCGGCGAGGGCGTGCACGAACTGGGTGGTCGCTCGGAAGCAATCTTGCCCAGGCGGCGAAGCTACCGAGACCACCGCCACACCGCGCGTCCCTCCTCGGAGTACCCGCGCCAGCTCACCGGGACTTCGCCAGTCCGGCTCGCCGGAGCCCCACGAGAAGCCGATCCGCACCTCGTTCCGGTCGAGCCGCGCCACCGGTAGGTAGAGGACGAGGTAGTGCGGCTCGTCGTCCTCACAATGGTCGATCAGGTTGTTCCAGGTCGCCCTGACCCCGACGTCCTGGAACACGAGCTCGGCGGATGCGAGCGGTTTCAGCTCCTCCGCGAGCCGAAACCCGGCCCGGTCGAAGGGCGGGGCGAGCCCGTTCACGATTCCGATCCTGCTCGGCCCGTCGGCCGCTGGGAGGTCCGGGACGGGCAGCGATGACGTCCTCACACGTTGCACGAGTATCTCGCTACGGAGGCCGAGCGGATCGTCCCGCCCACTACCGCGAGCGAGGAACTCCCACGGGTACTGCTCCAGTCCGCAGCTCTCCTCGTCGAACACGAGACGCAGACGCAGCACCCGGTGATCTCCACCGACGAGCATGGTCGCGATCCGATCCCGAACCGCCTCGGGAAGCGCGGCCTCGAAGAGGTTCTGGCCGGCGCACTCGAGGGCGCGCCTCGCCGCGCGCTGGCGCGCGGTATCGCCGTTGTATCCGCTTGTCTGGACGACGGCGTCGGCGAGCTGACTGAGCCGTCGTACGGCGTTGCGGCGGGTGTCGTCGAACTCGGTGAACTCTCGTGGAAAGTGCTCGCCCTCGACCTCGGCCTCGATCCGCCCGTCACGCACGGCGATCTCGACCGTCCTGAACGTCACGTGCTCGCTCCAACCCCGCAGTGATCGGGTCTCGGTCGTCGACTCGATCGGTCTACGGCGGGCGAGCGCGAGATCTCCTGTATCCCGGATGTTCTTCACAGGACGGGTCGGAAGCCTCTCGGAGACCAGGGCGTCGAAGACGTGGTCGACGGTGAGTGCACCGTCGCTGCCGACCAACGTCGGGTCACAGAGGATTCGGCTCAGAGCACCGGTGAAGGGACTCGGTTGCCCCGGGACACTGCTGTCCCGACTCGGCTCATTGCCGGAGCTGCTCAGGACAGCCGTGCCTTCCCCCAGAGACCGGAAGAGGAGTTCTGTCTCCACGACGTCCGCGCTCTTGAACTGACCTGCGAAGCAGCAGTCAAAGACGATCACAGTGGAGCGCGCTCGACCGAACTCGTCGAGCCATTCCCGGATGGAGTGGCTGTTGAAGCACGTGGCGATGAAGTCGCTGTACTGCACGTCGGTGCCGCAGAGACCGAGCCGTCCTCCGGCGACGCGCTCACCGTGCCCCGAGAAGTACAAGAGCAGATCATCATCTCGTTCTGCCTGCTTGATGAAGCGGTAGACCTCGGCCGCCATCTCGCCGGACGTGCAGTTGGTGACGACCTGCACACGGTCGTCGTCGAACAGTCCGAAGTCGGGGTCGGTGAGGGCCTCGCGGAGAACGGCGACGTCGTGCTTCGGGCCGTCGAGGCCGACGAGTCGACCATCTCGATCGTCGTAGGTCCAGTTACCGATGAGCAGGGCGCGGTGTCGCCGAGCCGCGCTCACGGCGAACCCTTGAAGACCTCGCTGCTCACCACGGAGAGGTCGTTGCTGTCGACGTTCTCCCCCGTGACCGTGGTGGTTCCGCTCCGGAGGCGACCGTCCTCGTCCCGGCTCGTCCAGCGAACGACGATGCTCCGGCGACCGGGCTTGTGCTGGAGCCACGCGCGAAATGCCTCGACCGTTGCGGTGAAGACCCCCGCCGTACCCAGAGTGACGATGACGTCCAGGACTTCGACACCTTTGGTGCCCGGTGCCGCGGCCGGCGGAACCACTGCGCTCGGGACAGAACGCTCGATCTCCCGACGCAGGCCGAGGAGGTCAGCACGCCATCGGTCGTCGGAACGGGTGCCCCACTCATCCTCGCCGGGAACGATCTCGAGCGTGAGCTGACCAGACGGCGCCGCGTCGAACATCGGTTCCCCCAACGCAGATGAGAACGAGCTCCATCTACGCAGAGTAAGAACGGCGGGCGACCGATGAAAGAAGAGTGACGCGGATGGACTAGTGAGACCGTTTTCTGTCAGGTGTCCGCCATCTCCGCCATCTCCTCGGTCACCACCGAGGACGTGTCGGGCACCCGGAGGTCCTTGGCCTTCTTGTCCGCCATCGCCAGGAGACGCCGGATGCGCCCGGCCACCGCGTCCTTGGTCATGGGCGGGTCGGCGAGCTGGCCCAGCTCCTCCAGCGAGGCCTGCTCGTGCTCGACGCGCAGGCGCCCGGCGGTGATGAGGTGGTCGGGCACCTCGTCGCCGAGCAGCTCCAGCGCCCGGTTCACGCGCGCGGACGCGGTGACGGCCGCCTTGACCGAGCGGCGCAGGTTGGCGTCGTCGAAGTTCGCCAGGCGGTTGGCCGTCGCGCGCACCTCGCGGCGCATCCGGCGCTCCTCCCAGGCGAGCACCGAGGTGTGGGCGCCCAGGCGTGTCAGCAGTGCGCCGATCGCGTCGCCGTCGCGCACCACCACCCGGTCGGCCCCGCGGACCTCGCGGGCCTTGGCGACCACGCCGAGCCGGCGGGCGGCGCCGACCAGCGCCATCGCGGCCTCCATGCCCGGGCAGGTGATCTCGAGCGCCGAGCTGCGGCCGGGCTCGGTGAGCGAGCCGTGGGCCAGGAACGCCCCGCGCCACGCGGCCTCGGCGTCGCACACGCCGCCCGAGACGACCTGGGGCGGCAGGCCGCGCACCGGGCGCCCGCGCGGGTCGAGCAGGCCGGTCTGGCGGGCCAGCGAGTCGCCGTCCGCGGCGACCCGGACCACGTAGCGGGTGCCCTTGCGCAGGCCGCCCTGGGACAGGACGTGCACCTCGGGGTTGTGCCCGTAGAGGTCGTGGATCTCGCCGCGCAGGCGGCGGGCGCCCGCGCCGGTGTCGAGCTCCGCCTCGACGACGACCCGGCCGCCGACGATGTGCAGGCCCCCGCCGAAGCGCAGCAGGGCCGCCACCTCGGCGCGACGGCAACAGGTCTTCGTCACCGCGAGCCGGCTGAGTTCGTCCTTGACCGCAGCGGTCATGGCCACCTTCGGTCCTCCTCCTGGTGCGGGCGGGCAGGGTCGTGGGCGGAGCCGGCCCCGGGGACGGCGACACCGTCGTGCACGCCGTTCGTCATCGGGCCGGCGGTCGGACCGGCCGGCGTCTGGTCCACCCGGTGGTGGGCGGCGTCGGCGAGGGCCGAGGCGAGGGCATCGGGGTCGTGCTTCGGGCTGCCGTCGGGCGTGCCGACGGTGGTGAGCAGCGTGTCGGCGCCGAAGGCCTCGGCCCCGCGGCGCAGCAGGTCGGGCTCGGGCACCGCGGCGGTGTCGGCGACGACGACGTCGAGGCGCAGGCGAGGCGCGTGCGCGGCGAGCACCTCGAGGTGCTGCTCGGGCGAGAAGCCCGCCGTCTCGCCGGGCTGCGGGGCGAGGTTGAGCACGAGGACGCGGCGGGCCTCGCTCTCGACCAGCGCGCTGAACAGCTCCGGCACCAGCAGGTGCGGCAGCACGCTGGAGAACCAGGAGCCCGGTCCGAGGGTGATGACGTCCGCGGCGCGCAGTGCCTCGCAGGCCTCCGGGCACGCCTTGGGCCGGCGGGGATCGAGGCGCACCTGCTGCACGCGGCCGGGCGTGGTCGCCACCGCGACCTGGCCGCGGATGCGGTGGGCGACGTCGCGGTCCTGATCGCCGCCGCTCGGACCCGGTCGACTGGGCTGGATGCCGGTGACGTCGGCCTCGATGTCGACGGGCTGCGTGCTCATCGGCAGCACCCGCCCGCTGACCCCGAGCAGCCGGCAGGCCTGGTCGAGCGCGGCCACCGGGTCGTCGAGGACCTCCAGCAGCCCGGCCAGCACGAGGTTGCCGACGGCGTGGCCGGCGAGCGCCCCGTGGCCGCCGTAGCGGTGCTCGAAGACCCGCTGCCACAGCGTGTTCTCCGGGCCCGCGTCCACCTGCCCGGACAGCGCGCCCAGGGCCATCCGCAGGTCGCCCAGCGGCAGGATGTCGAGCTCGCGGCGGATCCGCCCCGACGAGCCGCCGTCGTCGGCGACCACGACGACCGCGGTGATGTCGTCGGTCAGCCGGCGCAGCGCCGAGAGCGTCGCGTGCAGCCCGTGGCCCCCGCCGAGCGCCACGGCCCGCAGCGGCCTCGACGGTCCCGGCGGGCTCACTCGCGCCCCACGTCGCGGTGCGACACCGTCACGCTCACGCCGTCCTCGCCGGACATCCGGCGGGCGAGCTCCTCGGCGACCGCGACGCTGCGGTGCTTGCCGCCCGTGCAGCCCACCGCGACGGTCAGGTAGCGCTTGCCCTCGCGCCGGTAGCCCGCGCCCACGAGGCGCAGCAGCTCGAGGTAGCGGTCGAGGAACTCCTCGGCGCCCTCCTGGGAGAGCACGTAGTCGCGCACGACGGCCTCGCGACCGTCGTGCTCGCGCAGCTCGGGGATCCAGTGCGGGTTGGGCAGGAAGCGCATGTCGACGACCAGGTCGGCGTCGGGAGGCAGACCGTGCTTGTAGCCGAAGGAGACGACCGTGACGCTGTGGCCGACGTCGACCGCGGCGTCGCCGAACGCCGCCTCGATGGCCCCGCGCAGCTGGTGCACCGAGCGGTTCGAGGTGTCGACGACGAGGTCGGCCTGGTCGTGCAGCGGGGCGAGCAGCTCGCGCTCGGCACGGATCCCGTCGCTGATGCGGCCGTCGCCCTGCAGCGGGTGCGAGCGGCGGTTGGCCTCGAAGCGCCGGATCAGCACGGCGTCCGAGGCGTCCAGGAACAGCACCCGCGGACGGTGGCCCCGCGCGTCCAGCTCCTTGATGACGGCGCCGAGGTCCGCGGTGAACGCGCGGCTGCGCACGTCCATCACCACCGCGATGCGCGTGACCTGCCCCGACGACCGGGCGCCGAGGTCGACCATGGTCTCGATCAGCTCGGGCGGCAGGTTGTCGACGACGAACCAGCCCAGGTCCTCGAGCACCTTGGCGGCCGTGCTGCGCCCGGCCCCCGAGAGACCCGAGACGATCGCGACCTCGATCCCGCCCGGGTGCGCGGGGTGCAGGTCCGCGCGTCCGGTCATGTCGTCCCCCCGTCCTCGGTGCTCGTGGTCGAGCTCCGCTCCCCTATCGGCGTGCTCCCCTGGTCGTCCCCCAGCGCCGCCAGCACGGCCTCGGCGGTGCGCCGACCGACGCCGGGCACCTCGGTGATCGCCTCGACCGAGGCGGCGCGCAGCTTCTTGACCGAGCCGAAGTGCTTGAGCAGGGCGGTGCGGCGGGCCTCGCCCAGCCCGGGGACGCCGTCGAGCGCGGACGCGGTCATCCGCGTCGAGCGCTTCTGGCGGTGGTAGGTGATCGCGAAACGGTGCGCCTCGTCGCGGATGCGCTGGAGCAGGTAGAGCGCCTCGCTCTGGCGCGGCAGGATCGCCGGGTCCTCCTCGCCGGGCAGCCAGACCTCCTCGAGGCGCTTGGCCAGCCCGACCACGGCGACGTCGGTGATGCCGAGCTCGCTCAGCACCTCGGCCGCGGCCGCCACCTGCGGGGCGCCGCCGTCGACGACCAGCAGGTTCGGCGGGTAGGCGAACTTCCGCGGGCGCCCGGTGGTCGGGTCGATGCCGTGCCGGAATCCATCGGGGGCGAGCGGCCCGTCGTCGGTGGGGTCGATCTCGCCCGTCGCCGGGGAACCGTCGCTGGTCTCCCCCGCACACGCCGTGTCGGTGTGGTCGGGCGCGTCCTCGGCGGTCTCCTTGAGGTAGCGGGCGAAGCGCCGGCGCACCACCTCGGCGATCGCCGCGACGTCGCCGCCCTCGGCCCCGCCGCGGATCGAGTAGCGCCGGTAGTCGGCCTTCTTCGCGAGCCCGTCCTCGAACACCACGAGGCTCGCGACGACGTCGGAGCCCTGGACGTGCGAGACGTCGGTGCACTCGATGCGCAGGGGCGCGGTGTCGAGGCCCAGCTGCTCCTGGAGCTCCTCGAGGGCCGCGCTGCGGGCGGTGAGGTCACCGGCGCGCCGCAGCTTGTGCCGGGTCAGCTCCTCGGTGGCGTTGCGCTCGACGGTCTCGGCGAGCGTGCGCTTGTCGCCGCGCTGGGCGACGCGCAGCGACACCCGCGAGCCCCGCAGCTCCGAGAGCCACTGGGAGATCGCGGCGGCGTCGGGGGGCAGGGCGGGCACGAGCACCTCGCGCGGCACGGGCTGCGCGGCGTCGTCGGCCGAGCCCGCGAGCGCGGCCTGCTCGCCGTAGAACTGCGAGAGGAACTGGCCGACCAGGTCGGGGACCTCGGCGTCGGCCTCGGTCTCGACCACCCAGCCGCGCTGGCCCCGCACGCGCCCGCCGCGGACGTGGAACACCTGGACCGCGGCCTCGAGCTCGTCGGTGGCGAAGGCGACGACGTCGGCGTCGGTGCCGTCGCCGAGCACGACCGCCTGCTTCTCGACCACCCGCTTGAGCGCGCCGGCGTCGTCACGGAGCCGGGCGGCCTTCTCGAAGTCCATGTCGGCCGCGGCGACCTGCATGTCCTTCTCGATGCGGCCGATGAGCTGATCGGTGTGGCCGCCCAGGAAGTCGCAGAAGTCCATGACTATCTGGCGATGCTCCTCGGCGCTGACGCGGCCGACGCAGGGCGCCGCGCACTTGTCGATGTAGCCGAGCATGCACGGGCGCCCGATCTGGCCGTGGCGCTTGAACACCCCGCCCGAGCACTGGCGCGCCGGGAACACCCGCGTCAGGAGCTTGACCGTCTCGCGGATCGCCCAGGCGTGGGCGTAGGGGCCGAAGTACCGCACGCCCTTGCGGCGCGGGCCGCGGTAGACCCGCAGCTGCGGGTACTCCTCGTTCAGGGTCACCGCGAGGACCGGGTAGGTCTTGTCGTCGCGGTACCGGACGTTGAACCGCGGGTCGAACTCCTTGATCCAGTTGTACTCGAGCTGGAGGGCCTCGACCTCGGTGTGGACCACGGTCCACTGCACGGCGGCCGCGGTGGTGACCATGCGCCGCGTCCGCGGGTGCAGCCCGGCCACGTCGGCGAAGTAGGAGTTCAGCCTGCTGCGCAGGCTCTTGGCCTTGCCGACGTAGATGACGCGCCCGGCCTCGTCGGAGAACCGGTACACGCCGGGCGCCTCCGGGATGCTCCCCGGCGCGGGTCGGTACGTCTGCGGGTCGGCCATGATGGACCCCAGCGTAGGCGCGTCCGTCCGGCTGTTCGGCGTGCACCCGGATGGGTGGAATCGGCGTGTCGCGCGGCGTGTCTCGCGTCGTTGCTGGCGTGTCACGGCGTGTCGCCGTGGTGGCGCCCGTGTCCACCGGCGGACGCCACGACGACGCGTGATCGCGTCAGGCCCGCACCAGGGCGGCACCCTCCGCCATCGCCCGCAGCTTCATCTCGGCGACCTGCGCACCCACACGGCCGAAGCCGACGAAGGTGCCGAAGCCGCAGTCGGTGCTCGCGACGACCCGCTCGGGCCCGACGACCTCCGCGTAGCGCTCGAGGCGCTGGGCGATGAGCCGGGGGTGCTCGACGATGTTGTTGAGCGTGTCCACGACCCCGGGCAGCAGCACCTTGTCGTCGGGGATCGCGAGCGTCGCGACGTCCGCCCACTCGTGCTCGTGGCGCGGGTTGGCGGCCTCGAAGGAGATCATCGTGGGCCGGCCCGCGAGGACCGGGGGCAGCAGCTCGGCGAGCGGGGCGTCGTGGTGGTGCGGGCCCTCGTAGTTGCCCCAGCACAGGTGCAGCCGCACGCGCGCGGGGTCGATGCCCTCGAGGGCCCGGTCGATCGCGGCGACGTGGCGCTCGGCGAACCCGACCAGCCCGCGGCGCTGGACCTCGTCGCGACACCAGAACTGCGTGTGGCCCGCCATGGGGATGTCCGGGCAGTCCAGCTGCAGGATCAGCCCCGCGTCGACGATCGCCCGGTACTCCTGCGCCATCGCGTCGGCGAGCGCGTCGAGGTAGCCGTCGTAGTCGGGGTAGTGCAGGTTCGGGCTGCAGGTCGCGATGCAGCCCGGCGAGGCGGAGGGCATGAACGCGCCGCCGGAGCCCGTGTGGCCGACCTTGTCGAGCGCGATCTTCAGGGTGTCGATGTCGCGCTGCACGGCCGCGGCGCCGACGTAGCTCACCGGGCCCTCGCAGTTGGCCGGCATGATGTGCGCGCCGGCCTCCCCGCCGTACTGCGCGATCGCCAGCTCGGGCGCGGCCTCGAGGTCGTCGATGCTCCAGGCCCCGGCCTGCCCGCCGAACCCCGCGAGCCGCTCGCCGACGTAGTTGACGAAGCCCGGTTTGCCCATCTCGCCGTCGGAGACGACGTCGATGCCGGCGCCGTGCTGCATGGCCACGACGTCGTGCACGGCGTCGGTGATCGCGGCCTCGAGCTCCGCGGCGTCCCCCGTGCCCTCCTGGTGCCGGTACATCAGGCGGGTCAGTGCCTCGGGCCGGGGCAGGCTGCCCACGTGGGTCGTTCGCACGGTCATGGTCGGGCCCTTCGGGTCAGGAGGTCGGGGAGGCCGTGGCCTGGGTGAACGTGTCGGGCGCGAAGCCCTCGAGCGCGGCGATCTTGGTGAGCACCGTCAGCCGGTCCGGCCGCGGGACCGACGGGTCGAGCTGCTGGTAGACGTTGAGCACGTTCTGCGCGAGGCGGCCGTGCTCCGGGAGCTCGGCGAACTCGCCGAGCTCGATCGACGCGATCGCCGCGTCGACGTCGAGCCCGTCCTCGTAGCGCTGCCGGGCCTGGGTCTGCACCGTCACCAGGTACTCGCGCATCAGCGAGACCTCCGGTTTCCCGCTCACCGGCCCGTGGCCCGGGACGATGACCGTCACGTCGAGGTCGAGGATGAGGTCGAGGGCGGCGATCCAGCGGTCGATCGGCCCGGCCCAGGCGATCGGCGTGCCACCCACGAACAGGATGTCGCCGGCGTAGAGCAGGCGGGCGTCCGGCACGTGGACGATCGCGTCGCCCGGCGTGTGCGCGGGCCCGACCTGGATCAGCCGCACCTCCCGCCCCCCGACGTCGACGCTCTCCTCGCCGGTGAAGGTCCGGTCGGCACCGGTCGCGGTGATCCCGTCCAGCGCGAACGGCCCGAAGATGTGGCGCGCGAAGTCGCCGAGCGTGCCGTCGAGGCGCACCACCTGCGCCACCGCGTCGACGGTCTCCTGCGTGATCAGCTCCGCGGCCGCGGCCGACGCCAGGATCTCGACGTCCCGCGCGGCCACGAGCTCGTTGCCGTTGATGTGGTCGGGGTCCGAGTGCGTGTTGACCAGCGTGCCCAGCGGGTGCGTGTCGGTGACCGGCCGCAGGCCCTCGAGCATCTCCCGGGTCAGCGGGAGGTCGAACAGCGTGTCGACGAGCAGCGAGGTCCCCGATCCCGTGACGAGACCGGCGTTGCTCCAGCCCCAGCTGCCGTCGGGCTGCAGCCACGCGTGGCAGCCGTCGCCGAGGTCGTGGAGTCCTCTGCGGTAGTCCAGGTCGCTCACGGCCGTCCTCTCCCGGGAGTCTCCGAACCCGTACTCGGGTACGGATTCAGCACCGGAACCTAGGCCAGCTCGTGATCCGAATCAATACTGGAGTACAGGTTCGAACGCCGTGTGTCCGGACGTCCACGGCGCCGCGCGGTGTCCGGGATTGCGGAGGGGAGGTCGTCGCGTCGGCGAGAACGCTCCGGAGCTCGAAGCGTTCTCGGCAGAGGAACGGCCCGCGAGCCGAGGGGCTCGCGGGCCGTGACGTGCGTGTGCGGGTCAGGCCGACGGGGCGGCGTCGACCGGGGCCGGCTCGCCGGGACGTCGGCCGAGGACCTCGGTGAAGAACGCCTCGAGGTCGGTGGGCCGACCGGCGGCGTCGAGGCGGGGGTGGTCGCGGCGGCCGTCGGCCGCCTCCTCGACCGCGGCCTCGACCAGGGCGCGCTCCTGCGAGCTGACCACGAGGTAGCCACGCAGGGAGCCGTGCCAGGGCCGCCGCCACTGGAGGTAGGTGAGGTCCGTGTCGTCGATGTCCTGGACCTGGACGCGGTTGCCGAGCCACTGGAGGTCGCTCATGAGGTTCTCCTCTACGGCCGGGGAGCGGTGCCGACGTGCTCAGGTGGGAACGTCATCGGCCCCTCGCGGCTCCTCCAGGCTGACCGCTCGCGCACCGTGGGTAAACAGCGGGCGACGTCGTGTAGCTCACCTCGTCGGGCGGATCACCCGGTCGGCCGCGCCCTACCGGGTGTCGAGCACGACGTAGCCCTCGGCCAGACGGTCCTGGCCGAACTCCGCCGCCTTGGCCTGCGAACGGCCCCACCCCCACATCCGCCCGCGCAGGTCGTCCATGTGGGCGGTCTGGCTCTTGTGGGCGCGCAGGGCGTCGACCTTGCGCTCGAAGGCCGCGGTGGTGTCGACGTAGTGGTCGGCCCCCTCGCCCATGTGGCTGATCCACACCTCGGGCACCGTGTGCGCCGCCAGGCCCTCCTCGGCGAGGAGCTCGGGGTGGGCGAACGGGTTGCGGGCGTCGGGGTAGACCGCGCACATCACGGCCTCGCCGGCCGCGGTGTGGTCGGGGTGGCTCCCGTACATCGAGCGCAGGTTGCGCGTCGGCGACTGGGTGACCACCCGGTCGGGACGGACCCGCCGGATGACGCGCGCGAGGTCACGGCGCAGCTCGTGGCTCACGTACAGGCGGCCGTCGGGCCAGCCGAGGAAGTGGAACTCGTCCACCCCGAGGATCGCGCCGGCCGCGCGCTGCTCCTCGCGGCGGATCGTCGCCATGTCGGTGCGGCTGACCTCCTCGTCGAAGCCGCCGGCGTCGCCGTCGGTGATGAGGCAGTAGACGACGCGGTGCCCCTCCTCGGTCCAGGTGGCGACCGATCCGCCGTTGCCGAAGTCGATGTCGTCGGGGTGCGCGACCATCATCAGGATCGTCAGGGAGTCGGTGGCTTGATCGGCCTGAGGGGTCTGATCGGGCTCCACCCCTCCAGTCCTACCCCAACCCCCGGTCGGACGGCTCGGCGAGGCGCCGGTAGAGCGGGCGCAGCACCTCCCGGGCGTCGGTCCCGTCGTCGAGGGCCAGGGGCGGCAGCTCGTCCAGGAGGGCGTCCACGGGGGGCGCGGGCGCCGACGCGGGACGCTCCGGCGGGCCCGGCACGGGCACGCCGGGGCGGTGGAAGCGGTCGAGCAGCTCCGCGAGGGCCGTGGGCGCACCGGCACCCGCGTCGCGGCGGTCGCGCAGCGCGGCGAGCAGGGTCGCCCGGTCGCGGCCGCGCCAGCGCAGCAGGGCGAACGGGTCGACGTCGAACTCCTCGGCGGCGAGGTAGGCCACCGCGGCGAGGTGCTTGCAGGGCACCGACCAGTCGGGACACGTGCAGTCCATCGGCAGCTCCGCCGAGCCCTGCGGGAAGAGCGAGAGCCCGACCCGGGCGAGGACGTCCTCGAGGTCGTCGGGGACCTCCCCGGCGAGCAGGGCGGCGGCGTACCAGGAGTCGGCGGCGAGCGCGTCGAGCACCGCGTCCCACGCCTCGTCGGCGAAGGTGCGCAGGCCGAGGCGGGCGCGGTAGGGCTCGTCGCGACTGCCCTGGACGGTCGCGGTGATCGCCCCGGGCTCGATGACGAGGTCGACGACCTGCCCGGCGCGCGCGTAGGTCTTGCCGCGGGTGAGACGCCCGCCGACGCCGAGCGACTGCAGCACGGCGAGGAAGCGCCCCGACCACCACGACTCGCCGATGTCGCCGCGGCGGCTGCGCGCGACGATGCCGTCCTCGACGGGCTTGCGCTTGCCGAACTCGGGGAAGCGTTCGGAGAACCGGGGACCGGAGCGCGTCTCACGCACCATCGTCGTCGTCCTCCCCCAGCTCCTCGGGCTCCGCGTCCAGGCGCAGGACCTTCGCGAGCTCGTCGGTGGACAGGTCGGTGAGCCAGTCCTCCCCGTCGCGCACCGCGAGGTCGGCCAGCGCCCGCTTGTCGGCGAGCAGGTCGTCGATCCGCTCCTCCAGCGTGCCCGCACAGACGAGCTTGCGGACGCCCACCGTGCGGCGCTGGCCGATGCGGAAGGCGCGGTCGGTGGCCTGGTCCTCGACGGCGGGGTTCCACCAGCGGTCCAGGTGCACGACGTGCTGGGCCGCGGTCAGCGTGAGCCCCGTGCCGCCCGCGCGCAGCGAGAGCAGGAAGAGCGAGGGCCCACTCGATCCATCTCTCCCGGCGGACTGGAAGCGCTCGACCATGGTGTCCCGCGCGCGCCGCGACACCCCGCCGTGCAGCCAGGCGACCTCGGTGTCGAAGCGGGCCGCGAGGTGGGGGGCGAGCATGTCGCCGAACGCCGCGAACTGCGTGAACAGCAGCGCCCGGTCGCCCGCGGCGAGCACCTCGGCGAGGATCTCCTCGAGGCGCGCGATCTTCCCCGAGCGCCGCCCGATCGGCGACCCGTCGTGCAGGAGCAGGGCGGGGTGGTCGCAGATCTGCTTGAGCTTGGTCATCGCGGCGAGCACCTTGCCCCGGCGCTCGATGCCCGGCTGGACGTCGTCGAGGCGCTCGAGCATCTCGTCGACGACGACGCGGTAGAGCGAGGCCTGCTCGCCGGTCAGCCCGCAGCGCTCGACGGTCTCGATCTTCTCGGGGAGGTCGTCGACGACGGCGGGGTCGGTCTTGAGGCGCCGGAGCAGGAACGGGCGGGTGCGTCGGCGCAGGTCCTCGGCGACGTCGGTGCGGCCGTGGCGCTCGACGGGCACGGCGTAGCGCTCGCGGAAGGCGGTGGCGCTCCCGAGCATGCCGGGGTTGACCGCGTCCATGATCGACCAGAGGTCCGCGAGGCGGTTCTCGACCGGCGTGCCGGTCAGCGCGAGGCGGTGCTGCGCGTCGAGGCGGCGGACGGCCTTCGCGCCGCGCGAGCGGTTGTTCTTGACCATCTGCGCCTCGTCGAGCACGACCCGGTGCCAGGCGACGTCCGCGAGCGCGTCGGTGTCGCGCACGAGGGTGCCGTAGGACGTGACGACGAGGTCGGCGTCGGCGGCCGCCGCGGCGGGGTCGCGGCGCGCGGCGCCGTGGTGCACCGCGACCCGTAGCTCCGGGACGAACCGGGCGGCCTCGCGGCTCCACGTCGACACCACCGAGGTGGGGCAGACGAGCAGGGTCGGGCCCGGGTCCTGCCCGGCGCGCTCGTGGGCCTCCAGGGCCAGGACCTGCAGGGTCTTGCCGAGCCCCATGTCGTCGGCGAGCACCCCGCCGAGCCGCAGGCCCGCGAGGAACGCGAGCCACGACAGCCCGCGACGCTGGTAGGGCCGCAGGGTGGCGCGCACCCCGCACGGGGTGTCGAGGGGCTCGAGGGTGCTGCCGCCGGCGAGGAGGTCGCCGAGCTCGCCGTCGAGGCGCAGCGACTCGACGGGCAGGGGCGCGGGGACGTCGTCGGGGTGCGTGGTGGCGAGGTGGAGCACGTCGCCGACGGTCGGGCGGTCGCGCCGTTCGGCCAGGAAGGCGAGCCCGTCGCGCAGCCGGTCGGGGTCGAGCGCGACCCAGCGGCCGCGCAGGCGCACCAGCGGCGCCTTGGCGCGCACCAGCGCGTCCATCTCCGCGTTCGTGAGCTCCTCGCCGTCGACCGCGAGGCGCCAGGAGAAGTCCACGAGATCGTCCTTGCCGATCTTCGCGCCGGTGTCGACGACGCCGTCGGGGCGGGCCTGTCCCCCGGCGCCGGCGAGCCCGAGCCGCGCCGGGCCTGCCCGCCACCCCGCGGGCAGCAGGACGCCGAACCCGGCACGGTCGAGGTCGGCGGCCACGTGGGCGAGGAAGTGGTGGGCGGCGGCGAGGTCGAGGTCCATCCCGCCGGGGCGCGGCACGCGCAGCGCGTCGCCGAGCTCCGGGTAGACGCGGGCGGCGCGCCCGAGCTCGCCGAGCAGGACCTCGGCGGGGTCGTCGAGCCAGCGGCGCAGGGCGGTGGGGTCGCGCCACACGGTGTCGGCGTCGACGGTGAGGCTGGGGTCCTGGGCGGACTGCAGCGCGAAGGTCAGGCGGAACACCGGCTCGGGCTCCTCGAGCGCGTGCCCCAGCTGGTCGACGATCACCTCGTCGAGGCGGAACGACGCGCGTGCGGGACCGGCGTGCGGGGCGCCGACGACGGCCCAGCGGCGCAGCCCCGCGGCCAGCGCGTCGGAGGGGGCGGGGTCGCCGAGCACCGGCGCGTCGCCCAGGGCGTGCGCCCAGTCCGGGGCCGCGGCGAGCTCCTCGCTGCCGGTGATCCGGGCGCGGGCGTGCGCGTCGACCGCGGCGCCGAGCGCGGCCTCGACGACCGCCGAGGCGCTCGCCGTCTCCTCCCCCGGCACGCGCTCGCACCGGCACACGGGCGGCAGGGCGGCGGCGAGGGTGTCGGCGGCGACGAGGTCGGGGCCCTGGAGCACGGGGCGCCAGACCAGCGCGCCGTCCTCGTCATCCGGGGCGGGCAGCAGCCGGCCGCGCGTGACGAGGTCGGCGGCGAGCGCGTCGACGGCGCGCAGGGCGGCGACCGACGGGCTCGCCCGCGTCCCGTCCGGTGGCGCCGGCGGCCCGATGCCGGGCGGGAGCTCGAGGACAGGGACACTCCAGTCGGCGAGGACCGGCGCGCCCGGCCCGGGGGCGACCTCGCCGCGGTCGAGGTCGTCGGAGTCGCGCGGGGCGTCCGGGTCCGAGGGCAGGGCGAGGACCGCGACGCCCGCGGTGGCCGTCGGCGCGTCCCACACGGCGGCGAGGCGCTCGGCCGGCACCGCGAACGGGTGCGGGCGGGCGCCCCGGCGGGCGCGGCTGGTGCTGCGGGCCGGGAGCTCGGGGTCCTCGGCCCACAGACAGACGCCGCGCCCCGGGGACCACAGGGCGTGCAGGGCGAGCGCGCCGGTCAGGACACCTGCACCGTCCCGTCCACGACGCTGACGGGCACCTCGGTGAGCCCGGCGTCCGCCGGGCCCTTGCGCAGCGCGCCGGTGGCGGCGTCGAACTGACTGAAGTGGTTGGGGCAGGTGATGACGCCGTTCTCGGGCGGGTCGACCGTGGTGCCCTGGTGCGGGCACGACGCGTCGAACGCCTTGACCTGCCCGGCCGTCGGCTGCACGAGCAGGATCGGGCGGTCGCCGACCGTGGTGATCGTGCCGCCGCCCACCGGGATCTGCGCGATCGGCGTGCCGCCGCCGGCCGGCGGCGGGGTCGGCGAGGTCGGCGAGGTCGCCGGGCCGGGGGGCGGCGCGGGCGCGGGGGCACCGCCGCTCGGTGTCCCGCCCGAGGAGCACGCGGCGAGCGCGCCGGGGGCGGTCAGGGCGACCGCGAGCCCGCACAGGACCGTGCGACGGGTGGGACCGGTGGTGGTGGGCACCGACACCTCCGTGATCGTGGTGGGACCGCCCAGTCTGCCCGTGGGCGTCTGCGGGTGATGTCGGGGGCCATGGCCCCGACGTCCGCTCACACGGGTCAGGGCGACGGCTCCAGCGGCAGGGCGAGGAGGCCCTCGACGACGTCGTCGAGCGACGGGCCGGTGACGTGCGGGACGGCGACCGCGTCGGGGATCCGGCCCTCGAGGCGCTCGCAGAACCCGCCGACCATGCCCGCCGAGACCGCGCCGTGCACGTCCCAGGAGTGGACGGCGACGAGCGCGGTGCGCGCCGGCGCGGTGGCGATCCGGTCGCACGCCCAGTGGTAGACCGTCGGCGGCGGCTTGAACTGCTTCAGCTCGGCGCACGACATCACGTCGGCGAGCAGGTCCCGGACGCCGCCGGCCTCCAGGGCGGCGCCCGCGACCTCCGCCGAGCCGTGGGTGAACCCGTAGGCGGGGACCCCGGCCTCGGCGAGGCGGCGCAGCGCCGGCGCCACGTCGGGGTGCACGGGCAGCTCCCGGAAGCCGTCGAGCACCGAGGCGACCTGCTCGTCGGTGAGGTCGCGCCCGCTGGTGCGGCGCAGCATGTCGGCGGCCACGACCGCGAACGGCGGCGCCTCGCCGGCCAGGGTCATCGCCATCCCCTGGTGCAGCAGCCGGGCGAAGAACAGCCAGACCTCGTCCTCGGGGCGCCCGAGGGCGGCGAACCGGGGTTGCAGGCCCTCGAGCTGCAGGCAGGTCTCGAAGAGGTCGAAGAGCACGACCTGGGGCCGGCGGGCGGGGGCGCGCAGCGGGACGGTCACGGCGTACAGCGTGCCCCGTCAGCCGCCGTCCAGCTCGCGCAGCACCCGGCGCGGCCATGCCGGGCCGCCGTAGACGAACCCCGTGTACGCCTGGACCAGCGTGGCGCCGGCCTCGAGGCGGGCGCGGGCCTCGGCGCCGGAGTCGATCCCGCCCACCGAGACGATCGTCAGCCGGTCCCCCACCCGCTCGTGCAGGCGGGCGAGCACCGCGCGCGCCGGGCCGACCAGCGGCGCGCCGGACAGCCCGCCGGACCCGGCCGCCGCGACGACGTCCGCGGGCGAGGCGAGGCCCGTGCGCGCGACGGTCGTGTTGGTGGCGACGATGCCGTCGAGACCCTGGGCGACCGCGAGGTCCGCCACGGCGTCGACGCCGTCGCCGTCGAGGTCGGCGGTGATCTTCACCAGCAGCGGGGTGGCGCCGACCTCCGCGCGCACCGCGGCGAGCAGCGGCTCGAGCGCGTCGACGCCCTGCAGGTCGCGCAGGCCGGGCGTGTTCGGCGAGCTGACGTTGACGACGACGTAGTCGGCGTGCGGGCCGAGGATCCGCGCCGAGTACCGGTAGTCCGCGACCGCGTCGGTGGCCGTCTTCGAGCGCCCGATGTTGACCCCGACGACGGTCCCGGCGCCCCGCTCCCGCAGCGCCGCGAGCCGGGCGGCGACGACGTCGGCGCCGGCGTTGTTGAAGCCCATCCGGTTGACCAGCGCCCGGTCGGCGGGCAGGCGGAACAGCCGCGGGCGCGGGTTGCCCGGCTGGGGGCGCGCGGTGACCGTGCCGACCTCCACCGCGCCGAACCCCAGGCGGGCGAGCCCGAGCACGCCCTCGGCGTCCTTGTCGTACCCCGCGGCCACGCCCAGCGGGTTGGCGAACCGCAGGCCCATCGCCTCGACCGGCCGGGACGCGAGCGCGGCGCCGGACAGCACCGGGGCGGCCGCGCGCAGCGCGGTGACGCCGACGCGGTGGGTCAGCTCCGCGGGCACCCGCGTCGCGACGTGGCGGAACAGCTGCTCGTAGGCGCCCATCAGCTCGCGTGGTGGTACTGCGCGTGCAGGCGGCGCAGCGCGCTCACCCCGCGGGCCGCGTGGCCCCGGTCGACGGCCTGCAGCGCCGAGATCGTCAGGTACTCGTCGTCGGGCAGCTCGAGGCGGGCGAACTGGGCGCCGTCGGGGAAGCTCACCGCCAGCACCTCGGACCACGGCACGCGGCGGATGAGGATCGTGGCGCGCACCTCGACCCCGCCGGACCCGGCCCGCAGGCGCGGACGCGTGAACAGCAGCGCGCAGCCGGCAAGGATCGTGCCGAGCACGACCATCGCGATCTGGTCGGCGGGCCGGAAGTTGAACCCCGACCCCTCCACGAAGACCAGCAGTGCGCCGAAGCCGAAGAACGCGAACAGGAAGACCGCGAGGATCCAGGCCACCCAGCGGATGCGCACCGGGCGGACCTCCAGCTCCACCTCGCCGAGGTCGAGGGCCTCGGGCGGGACGACGGGCCCGGTCATCGCGCGATCCCCCGCAGGGTCAGCGCCGCGTCCAGCGCCGCCACGGTCGCTTCGAAGCCCTTGTCCTCGCTCGAGGTCGGCGTCCCGGCGCGCGCCCACGCCTGCGCCTCGTCGTTGACCGTCAGCACGCCGTTGCCCACCGGCGTGCGGGCGTCGAGGCCCACGCGCAGCAGGCCGGCGGTGACGGCGTCGCACACGTAGTCGAAGTGCGGGGTCTCGCCGCGGATGACGACGCCGAGCCCGACGACCGCGTCGTGGCGCTCGGCGAGGCCCTGGCAGACCACCGGCAGCTCCATGGCGCCCGCGACGCGCACCACCGTCGGCTCGGCCACCCCGGCCTTCGCGGCCGCGTCGCGGGCGCGCTCGAGCAGCACGTCGGTGATCGTCGCGTTCCAGCGCGTCACGGCGATGCCGAGCGTCAGGCCCGCCGCGTCGGGGACCTCGGCCTCCGGGCGCCCCTCGCCGCTCACGCCCGGGTCCCGCCGACCGCGGTGCCGTCCTGCGGGGGCTGGGCGACCACGCCGTCCTGCTCGGTGTCGAGGCCCTCGAGGTCGTGGCCCATGCGGTCACGCTTGGTGCGCAGGTAGCGCAGGTTCTCCGGCGTGGCGCGCGCCGGCAGCGCCACGCGGCCGAGGATCTCCAGGCCGTAGCCCTCGAGCCCTGCGCGCTTCTCGGGGTTGTTGGTCAGCAGGCGCATGGACGTGATGCCGAGGTCGGCGAGGATCTGCGCGCCGGTGCCGTAGTCGCGCGCGTCGGCGGGCATGCCGAGCGCGAGGTTCGCGTCGACGGTGTCCGCGCCCGCGTCCTGCAGCTGGTAGGCCTGCAGCTTGTGGATCAGGCCGATCCCCCGGCCCTCGTGACCCCGCACGTAGAGCACGACGCCGCGGCCCTCGGCGACCACCGCGGCCATCGCGGCGTCGAGCTGGGGGCCGCAGTCGCAGCGCCGGGAGCGCAGGACGTCGCCGGTGAGGCACTCGGAGTGGACGCGCACGAGCACGTCCTCGCCGTCACCGATCTCGCCGTGCACCAGCGCGATGTGCTCGATGCCGTCGAGCACCGAGTCGTAGCCGTACGCGACGAACGTGCCGTGGTCGGTCGGGATGTTGGCGTGCGCGACCTGGACGACCTGCTTCTCCGAGCGCCGCCGGTAGGCGATCAGATCCTTGATCGTGATGAGCGTGAGCTCGTGCTCGTCGGCGAAGACCTGCAGCTCGTCGAAGCGGGCCATGTCGCCGTCGTCCTTCTGCGACACGATCTCGCAGATGGCGCCGGCCGGGGACAGCCGGGCGAGGCGGGCCAGGTCGACCGCGGCCTCGGTGTGCCCGGGGCGGCGCAGGACGCCGCCGTCGCGGGCGCGCAGCGGCACGACGTGTCCGGGGCGCGAGAGGTCGGTGGGCGCCGAGTCCGGGTCGGCGAGCACGCGGATGGTGTGCGCCCGGTCGGTGCCCGAGATGCCGGTACCGATGCCCTCGCGGGCGTCGACCGAGACCGTGTAGGCGGTGCCGTGCCGGTCCTGGTTGATCGAGTGCGCGGGCGGCAGGTCGAGCCGGTCGCACGTCTCGCCGGTCAGCGGCACGCAGATGTACCCCGACGTGTAGCGCACCATGAACGACACGAGCTCCGGCGTCGCGCACTCCGCGGCGAAGACGAGGTCGCCCTCGTTCTCGCGGTCCTCGTCGTCGACGACGACGACGGCCTTGCCCGCGGCGATGTCGGCGATCGCCCGCTCGATGTGCTCGAAGCCCTCCACCTGCTCCTACTTCCCCTGTGACGTGCCCGCGGTGTGGGCTCCCACGAGGCGCTCGACGTACTTGGCGACCACGTCGACCTCGAGGTTGACCGTGGATCCCACGGTCCGCTCCCCCAGGGTCGTCTCGCGCAGTGTGGTCGGGATGAGCCCGACGGCGAAGGACTCGTCGTCGACCTCGGTGACCGTCAGGCTGACCCCGTCGACGGCGATCGAGCCCTTCTCCACGACGTACCGGGTCAGGTCGTTGTCCACCCGGAAGCGCACGGTCGTCCACTGGTCGTGCTCGGTGCGCTCGACCACGGTGGCGGTGCCGTCGACGTGACCCTGGACGATGTGGCCGCCCAGCCGGTCGCCGGCGGCCACGGCCCGCTCGAGGTTGACCCGCGTGCCCGCGGTCGCACCCGCCAGCGACGAGCGCCGCAACGTCTCGCCCATGACGTCGACGCCGAACTCGCCGGTGGCGGGGTCGACGACGGTGAGGCAGACGCCGTTGACCGCGATGGAGTCACCGGGGCGGGCGTCGGAGGTGACGACGGGGCCGCGCACGCGCAGACGCGCGGCGTCCTCCTGGGCGACGACGTCGACGATCTCGCCGACCTCCTCGACGATCCCCGTGAACACTGCGGTCTCCTCAGCTCTCCTGGGTCGAGCTCTCGCTGCGCTCCGTCACCCGCGGCCCTGCCGGGCTGCCGGGGCTCCCGTACCCGACCGCCATCATCCTCACGACGCGCCCCGGCGGCAGCACCACCGTCGTGACGCCGCTCTCACCCCTGCCCGAGGTGCGCGGACGCCCGGACCGCCTGCTCGCGCAGCGCCTCGACGGCCCGCTCGGGGTCGTCGGCGCCGTACACCGCCGAGCCCGCCACGAAGCAGTCGACGCCCGCCTCGGCGGCCTGCTCGATCGTCTCCCGGCTGATCCCGCCGTCGATCTCGACGAGGACGTGGAGGTGGCCGGTGTCGACCAGCCGCCGCGCGGTGCGCACCTTGTCGAGCACCTCGGGCATGAACTTCTGCCCGCCGAAGCCCGGCTCGACGCTCATCACGAGCAGCGTGTCGTAGTCGCGCAGGACCTCGACCCAGTCCTCGAGCGGGGTGCGCGGCTTGACCGAGAGGCCGGCGAGCGCCCCCGCGGCGCGGATGTCGCGCGCGACCCGGCGGGGGTCGTGCGCCGCCTCGGCGTGCACGGTGACGTTCCGCGAGCCCGCCTCGGCGTAGCCCGGCGCCCAGCGGTCCGGATCGTTGATCATGAGGTGGCAGTCGAGCGGGATGTCGGTGGCCCGCTCCAGCGCCTCGACCACCGGCAGGCCCAGCGTCAGGTTGGGGACGAAGTGCCCGTCCATGACGTCGACGTGCAGCCAGTCCGCGCCGGGGACCGCGTCCGCCTCGTCCTTCAGGCGCGCGAAGTCGGCGGACAGGATGCTCGGAGCGATCATCGGGGCGCGCGCCACGTGACGCATGGTAGTGGTCCGGTGTCAGGACCTCCGCAGGACGGCGGCATACATCGCGTCGGTGCCGTGACGGTGCGGCCAGAGCTGGACGCCGGGGCCGTGTTCCGGATCGGGCTCCGCCTCGCTGCGTCGCCCGGGCGGCACCGCGGTGTCGGGCACCTCGGGGAGCAGCGCTGGTGTGTCGAGCACCTCGGCGCCGGTCTCGGCCGCGACGGCGGCGACGACGGCGGTGGTCTCCTCGGGGTGCGGGGAGCACGTCGCGTAGGTGACGACCCCGCCGGGCCGGGTGCGCTCCAGGGCGGCGCGCAGCAGGGCGCGCTGCAGCTCGGTGAGCTCGGCGACGTCCTCGGGCTGCCGGCGCCACCGGGCCTCGGGGCGGCGGCGCAGCGCGCCGAGCCCGGTGCAGGGGGCGTCGACGAGGACGCGGTCGTACGTCTCCTCGGGCAGGGCGATCTCCCGGGCGTCCCCGGTGTGCACGCGCACCGGCAGGCCCTCGGTGGCCTGCTCGACCAGCCGCGCCCGGTGCGGCGCGCGGTCCACGGCGTCGAGGGTGGCGCCCTCGATCGCGGCGAGCGCCCCCAGCATCACCGCCTTGCCGCCGGGGCCCGCGCACAGGTCGAGCCAGCGCGTGTCGGACCCTTCCACCGGCGCCCGGGAAGCGACCAGCGCGACCAGCTGGCTGCCCTCGTCCTGGACCACGGCGAGGCCCTCGCGGACCGGGGCCAGCTCGCCCGGATCGCCGCCCTCGGTGAGCAGGACCCCGTACGGCGAGTACGGGGACTCGTCGCCGCCGGTGATCGCGGCGAGCTCCTCGGCGGAGATCTCCCCGGGGCGCGCGGCGAGGTGCACCGCGGGGCGGGCGTCGTCGGCGGCGAGCGCCGCCGCGAGCTCCTCCTCGCCTCCCAGTGCCCGCGCGAACACCTCGGCGATCCACCGCGGGTGGGCGTGGGTCAGCGCGAGGCGGCCGAGGTCGTCGGGCGGGGCGAGCCGCGCGACCCACGCCGCCTCGTCGCGCTCGGCGACCCGGCGCAGGACGGCGTTGACGAACCCGGTGGGCCGCGAGCCGGCGCGGGACCGCACGAGCTCGACCACCGCGCTCACCGCCGCGTGCGGGGGGATGCGGGTGCGCAGCAGCTGCTGGGCGCCGAGGCGCAGGGCGTCGAGGACCACCCCGTCCAGCTCGTCGAGCGGGCGGTCGCAGCAGGCGGCGAGGACGGCGTCGAGCAGCCCCTGGGCCCGGCAGGTGCCGTAGGTGAGGTCCGTGGCGAGCGCCGCGTCGCGCCCGGTGATCCGCCGCTCGCGCAGCAGCGCGGGCAGGGCGAGGTTGGCGTACGCGGCGTCCTCGCGGACCGCCCGCAGGGTGTCGAGGGCGGCCTCGCGCGCCGGGTCGCCGCTCGGCGGGCGCGCCGGGCCCTGGCGTCCGCGGGGCGGCCCGCTGCGGCCCTTGCGGTCGCCCTTGCGGCGCGGACCACGCCCGGAGCGGTGCCCGCCGGGCGGGACGGAGCTGTCGGTCATCGGTGTCCCGTCGCTTCGCTCGCCCCGCTCACCCGAACCGCTCCCCCGACCCGGGACGCACGCCGCGGGCCCAGTCGACCGCGGGCATGGCCTTCTTGCCCTGCGGCTGGACGTCGCCGAGGGCGACGGCGGCGCCCGCGGTGCCGACGAGCACGCGGGCCCGCTCGACGCGGATCGAGCCGGGCTCCAGGCCGCCCTCGCCGGTGGTCAGCACGGGGCCGAGCTTGAGCCGGGCGTCGCGGAACGTCGTCCAGGCGCCCGGGGCGGGCGTGACCGCGCGGATGAGGCGGTCGACGGCGGGCGCGGGGTGGGTCCAGGGCACGCGGGCGTCGTCGACGGTGATCTTCGGGGCGTACGAGACGCCGTCGGCGGGCTGGGGCACGGGGACGAGCTCGCCGTCCTCGATGCCGTCGAGCGTGCTCGCCAGCAGGGCCGCGCCCGACGCCGCGAGACGCTCGAGCAGCGTGCCGGCCGTGTCGTGGCGGCCGATCTCCTCGGTGACCGTGCCGTAGACCGGTCCGGTGTCCATGCCCTCCTCCAGGGCGAAGGTGCTCGCGCCGGTGATCTCGTCGCCGGCGCGGATCGCCGCCTGCACGGGCGCGGCGCCGCGCCAGGCCGGGAGCAGCGAGAAGTGCAGGTTGACCCAGCCGTGGCGCGGGACGTCGAGGGCCTCGCGCCGCAGCAGGTTGCCGTAGGCGACGACGGGACAGCAGTCGGGGGCGAGGTCCTTCAGCTGCTGGAGGAAGTCCGGCTCGTTCGCCCTCACCGGGGTGAGCACGGGGATCCCCGCCTCGTCGGCCAGCGCGCCCACGGGGCTGCGCCGGGGCGTGCGCGAGCGCCCGGCGGGCGCGTCGGGCCGGGTGACGACGGCGACGACCTCGTGGCGCGCGCTGTCGAGCAGGCGCCGGAGGGAGGGCAGGGCGGGCTCGGGCGTCCCCGCGAACACGACGCGCACGGGTTACAGGGCTCGCCCGAAGAGCGGGTGCGGGCTCGTCTTCACGGTCGGCGGTGCCCCCGCGTCGAACCAGGGCGCCTCGCGGATGGCCCTCATCGCCTCGCGGCGGGTCTGCGGGTCGAGCTTGTCGAGGAAGAGCACGCCGTCGAGGTGGTCGGTCTCGTGCTGGATCGCCCGGGCGATCAGCGCGGTGCCCTCGACGGTCTGCGGCTCGCCGTGCATGTCCCACCCGGTGGCCACGACGTGCTCGAAGCGCCGGCAGTCGAAGCGCAGCCCGGGGATGGACAGGCAGCCCTCCGGGCCGAACTGCTCGGTGTCGTCCGCGGCGTTCCACGTCGGGTTGACCATGTGGCCCTCGACGCCGTCCGCGCGGAACGTGAACACCCGCAGCCCCACGCCGATCTGCGGCGCCGCGAGGCCCGCGCCGCCCTGCTCGCGCATGGTCTCGTGCAGATCGGCGACGAGGGTGCGCAGCTCCCGGTCGAAATCGACGACGGGGTCGGCCTTCGTCCGCAGGACGGGGTCGCCGAACAGGCGCAACGGCTGGACGGTCATCGGTCCTCTCTCGGCGGGAGACGTAGCGCAGCGGAGCTCGACCCTCGGGACGGGAGACGTAGCGCAGCGGAGCTCGACCCTCGGGGCGGGAGCGCTCACTCCCGGGTGGGCGTTCGACCGTCCACTCTAGGGCCGGCGCGCCACCGACGGCTGCCAGGCCGGATCCCGCCCGATGAAGCCGAGCAGCCGGGTCTGGGCGTCGGCGTCGTCGGGCACCGGGACCCGCACGCCGAAGTGACCCGAGCCGCGGATGACCTCCTCCATGCCCTCCATCCCCTCGACCAGCGCGGCGCTGAAGCCGGGGTCGAGGGTGTCGTCCTGGCCGGTGGCCCGCGCGAGGTCCCAGGTGTGCATGAAGACGTCGGCGGTGTAGATCTTGTCCACCATCGTCGCCAGCTCCATCGCGCCCATGTGCGGGTTGTCGATGACGCGCCCGGCGGTCTCGGGATCGTCGAGCAGGGCCTGGATCGCGGCGGCGTGGTGCTCCCAGGCGCCCACCGGGTCGTCCGCCACGTCCGGGCCGGGCGGCAGCGTCACCCCGGCCGAGCCCGCCAGGAACCCCGCCGACCAGCCCGTCAGGTGACCGACGACGTCCCGGGCGCGCCACTCCGGGACCGGCGTCGGGACGTCCCAGTCGCGCGTGCCGCGGACGCGCTCGGTGAAGCCGGCGGCGACCCGGCGGTGGCGGTCGGCGGGGGTCTCGGTCATGGTGCGCCTCCTTGCTCAACCTGTTGGTTGAATAATGGCAGGAGGGTGAGGCGGTGTCTAGAGCGGGTCGAGGGGGTCGAGCAGCACCCGGACGGGCTCGCGCTCCTTGCGGGCCGAGCGGACGGCCTGGGCGGCGTGCAGCTCCCTCGCCAGCGTCCGGCCCTGCGTGCGGGGGACGCGCACGAGGCAGCGCTCCGCGCCCTCGGTGCGCTCCTCGGCGCCGGGCAGCTTGGTGCCGGGGGGCAGCTCGACCGGGCCGAGCACCTCGACCGTGTCGGGCAGGGCGGCGAGGAGGTCGGCGACCGCGGGCGGCGCCCCGTCGACGGCGGCCATGCGCATCGCCGGGGGCAGGGCGAGCTCGTCGCGGGCGGCGAGCTCGGTGGCCGCGGACCCGGCCGGGTCCCAGCGCACGAGCGCCTGCACGGCCGGGGTCGACGAGTCGGCGACGACCACCACGCGTCCGCCCTCGCCCGCGGGGCGGACGAGGGCCGCGGCCCCGAACCAGCGGCGCAGCGTCTCCTCCCCCGCCCGCAGCTCGGGGCGGGCGAGCAGCACCGCGCCGTCGAGCAGCAGGGCCGCGCCGTAGCCCCCGTCGGCCACCGGCTCGGCGCCCGGCGTGGCGACGACGAGCGCGGGGTCGCCGGGCACGTGGTCGAGCACCGTGGCGCCGCCGCCCGAGCTGCGCACCACCGTCTGCGGGAACGCGCGGCCCAGCTCCTCGGCGGTGCGCGCCGACCCGACGGCGAGCGCGCGCAGTTTCGTCGACCCGCAGGCGCCGCAGCGGTACGCGGCGTCGGGGTGCCCGCACCAGCGGCAGGTGGGGGCGGCGTCGCCCCTCCCCGGCAGGGCGAGCGGGCCGGCGCAGCGGCGGCAGCGGGCGGGCTCGCGGCAGTGCGCGCACGCCACGGCGGGCAGGTAGCCCTTGCGGGGCACCTGCACGAGCACCGGCGCGCCGGCGGTCAGCGCGGCGCGGGCGGCCTCGAAGGCCACCGACGGCACGCGGGCGGCGCGCGCGGCGGGATCGCGCAGGAGCTGGCGGTCGTCCTCGCCGATCGCGGTGACGCGTGGCCCGCGGACGCGGACGGTGGCGCGGTCGGCGACGACGTCGTGCGCCCAGCCGCTGGACACGAGCAGGGCGGCCTCGGCCGTGCGCGCGAACCCGGCCACGAGCAGGGCGGCGCCGTCGCGGTGCGCGCGGGTCATCGCGACGTCGCGCGCGTGGGGGTAGGGCGCGCGCGGCTCGGCGTGCGAGTCGTCGCCGTCGTCCCACACGACGATCAGCCCGGGGTCGGCGACCGGGGCGAACGCGCTGGCCCGCGTCCCGACCACGATCCGGGCCTGCCCGCGGGCCACCGCGAGCCAGCGGCGGTAGCGCTCGGCGGGGCCGAGGTCGGCGGCGAGCGCGACGACGGCCTGCTCGCCCGCGACGGCCTCGCACGCGGCCTGGACGCGGTCGAGGTCGCGGCGGTCGGGCACCACGAGCACGGCGCTGCGCCCGCCCGCGGCCGTGGTCGCGGCGGCCTCGGCGAGGCGGGCGGGCCAGTCCTCACCGGGGAGCGCCTGCCAGACGGCGTGGGCGCCGCGGCCCTGCTGCAGCGCTTCGAGGAGCGCGGGTCCGCGGGGGTAGGCGCCCCAGCCGTGCCCGGCCGGCGCGCGGGGTTCCGGGCGCTCCGGGGGCGTCTCGGCCTCGACGCGGGCGTGGCGCGGGGGCACCGCGAGGCGCAGGACGTCGGCGAGCGTCCCGGCGTAGCGGTCGGCGACGGCGCGGCAGAGGCCGGCGAGCTCGGGGCTCAGCACCGGCTCCGGCGACACGACCTTCTCGAGCCAGCCCAGGCGGCCGGTGTGCTCGCTCGTGTCCTCGCGCGCGAGCACGAACCCGTCCACCAGGCGCCCGGCGAACCGGACCCGCACCCGCGCGCCGGGCACGGCGTCGGCGGAGAGCTGCTCGGGGACCTGGTAGTCGAAGGCGCGGTCGAGGTGGGCGAGGTTGACGTCCACGGCCACCCGCGCGACCGGGCGCTCCTCGGCGGGGAGGCGCTCGTTGCGGTGGGGCTTCCTCGGGCCGGCCTTCTTCCCGGGGGACGTCGCGGGGGACGTCGCGGGCGCCTTCTCCACGGGCGGCGGCGCCGCGAACAGCGCCTCGTCCGTCTCGCCCACGCGCCCCGGTCTACCAGAGCCCCGCGACGCCCCGGTGGGCGATCACCAGGACCCGGCCGCTCGCCGCCGCCCGATCCGGGCGAAGGGCCCCTTCGGTCGGTACCGGCCGGCCGCCCGCGACCGCGCAGTGATCAGGAGCACGTCATCCACCTCCGGGCGCATGCGCGGGCCGATGACGTGCTCCTGATCTCCACCCACGCGCGTGCGCGCCGCCGCCCGGAGATCAGCAGGCGGAAAGGCACCTCCGAGGGCCCGTCGCGGTGCCTGGCGACCTGCTGATCTCCGGGGCACCGCACGCGTGACCGAGCGCCGGCGTGGCCGGCGCGCTGACACGACCCCGAGAACGCGCACGGCCCGGCCGCCCCGCGAACGGGGCAGCCGGGCCGGCGTGTCGTGCTGGCGAGGACGTGGCGATCCTGGCCCTATGCGTGCTGTGCTGGATCGCCAGCGATGCCGCATCGCTCGTACGCGGGACCTCAGCCGGCGATCGACTTGAGCGCGTCGGCGCGGTCGGTGCGCTCCCACGGGAGGTCGAGGTCGTCGCGGCCGAAGTGGCCGTACGCCGCGGTCGGCTGGTAGATCGGGCGCAGCAGCTGCAGGTCGCGCACGATCGCGCCGGGGCGCAGGTCGAAGACCTCGTGGATCGCCTTCTCGATCTTCGCCGGGTCGACCTGGGCGGTGCCGAAGGTCTCGACGAAGACGCCCACGGGCTCGGCCTTGCCGATCGCGTAGGCGATCTGGACCTCGACCCGCTTGGCCAGGCCGGCGGCCACGACGTTCTTGGCCACCCAGCGCATCGCGTACGCCGCGGACCGGTCGACCTTCGACGGGTCCTTGCCCGAGAAGGCGCCGCCGCCGTGGCGGGCGTAGCCGCCGTAGGTGTCGACGATGATCTTCCGGCCGGTGAGGCCGGCGTCGCCCATGGGGCCACCGGTGACGAAGCGGCCGGTCGGGTTGACCAGGACGCGGGTGTTCGACGAGTCGAGGTCGATCCCCTCGAGCACCGGGTTGATGACCTTCGACCGGATGTCCGGCGCGAGCAGGTTGTCCAGGTCGATGTCGGCGGCGTGCTGCGTCGACAGCACCACGGTCTCGACGCCGACGGGCTTGTCGCCGTCGTAGGCGAT
This sequence comes from Actinomycetospora lutea, assembly GCF_028737205.1. Classification (GTDB taxonomy): domain Bacteria; phylum Actinomycetota; class Actinomycetes; order Mycobacteriales; family Pseudonocardiaceae; genus Actinomycetospora; species Actinomycetospora lutea. The sequence goes on from NZ_JAQZAL010000002.1 coordinate 285,887, forward strand.
GGTGACCTGGGTCTTCCCGTCCGGCCGCAGGTACGGCAGCGTGCCGTCGCGGCGGACCGCGGTCAGCTTGCGGGCGAGCCGGTGCGCCAGCCCGATGGGCAGCGGCATCAGCTCGGGGGTGTCGGCATCGGCGTAGCCGAACATCAGGCCCTGGTCGCCGGCACCCTGCTTGGCGATCTCGTCCTCGGAGCCCTCGACGCGGGACTCGTAGCCCTCGTCGACGCCCTGCGCGATGTCCTTGGACTGCGCACCGATCGAGATCGAGACACCGCAGCTCTCGCCGTCGAAGCCCTTGGCCGACGAGTCGTAGCCGATGTCCAGGATGGTCTTGCGGACGACGTCCACGTAGTTGACCTGGGCGTTGGTGGTCACCTCGCCGGCGACGTGCACCTGCCCCGTCGTGACCATCGTCTCGACCGCGACGCGCGACTTCGGGTCCTGCGCCAGCAGGGCGTCCAGGATGCCGTCGCTGACTGCGTCACAGATCTTGTCTGGGTGGCCCTCGGTGACGGATTCACTGGTGAACAAACGCCTAGCGGGCACAATCACTCCCTGCCTCGACAATGGGACCCGTCCACACTAACGGCATCTCGCGGTGCCGCGAGGGGGCTGACCTGGCTGAATGCCAAGCGTGTCACAGAGCGGTTGTGCTCACCGCCGAATCGTGAGAATGCACCGATCAGCGCAACGATTCAGCGCAACCGCTCGGCGACGGCGTCCCACACCCGCGCGGCCAGCGCAGCCTTCGATCCCATGGGCAGCCGCGAGGACGACCCGTCGGCCCCGAGGAGCCACCCCTCGTTGTCCTCCATCTCGAAGGCCTTGCCCGCCCCCACGGCGTTGACGACGAGAAGGTCACACCCCTTGCGCTCGAGCTTGGCGCGCCCGTAGTCGAGCACGCTGCCGTGCTCGTCCCCGGTCTCCGCGGCGAAGCCCACGACCAGCCGGCGCGGGACGTCCTCGATGACCAGTTCGCGCAGGATGTCGGGGTTGAACTCGAGCGGGATCGAGGGCGGCTCCTCGCCCTTCTTGATCTTTCCGGCGGACAGCGCCTTCGGCCGGAAGTCCGACACCGCGGCGGCCATCACGACGACGTCCGCGGCCTTGGACGCGTCGAGCACGGCGTCGCGCATCTCGCGGGTGGTCTGCACGCGCCGCAGGTCGACCGCGGCGGGCGGGTCGAGGTCGGCGATCGTGCCCGCGACGAGCGTCACGTCGGCCCCGCGCTGGGCGGCGACGCGGGCCAGCGCGTAGCCCTGGCGCCCCGACGAGCGGTTGCCCAGCGTGCGTACCGGGTCGAGCGGCTCGGCCGTCCCGCCCGCCGAGACGACGACCCGCCGGCCCTCGAGGTCGCGGGGCAGCGGGAACGGTTCGGCGCCGCCGGTGCCGCCCCACTCGAGCAGCAGGCGGGCGAACTCGGCGATCTCGGGCGGCTCGGGCAGGCGCCCGGGGCCGGTGTCGGCGCCGGTCAGGCGCCCCGACGCGGGCTCGAGCACGACCGTGCCGCGCCGGCGCAGGGCCGCCACGTTGTCGACCGTGGCGGGGTGCTCCCACATCTCGGTGTGCATCGCGGGCACGGCGAGCACCGGGCAGCGCGCGGTGAGCAGCGTGGAGGTGAGCAGGTCGTCGGCGCGACCCTGGGCCATCCGCGCCAGCAGGTCGGCCGTCGCGGGCACGAGCAGCACGAGGTCGGCGCGCCGCCCCAGGGCGACGTGCTCGACGTCGTACACGTTCTCGAAGACCCCGGTGAGCACCGGGCGCCCGGAGAGCGCCTCGAAGGTGGCCGCGCCGATGAACTCCAGCGCGGACCGGGTGGCCACCACCTGCACGTGGTGGCCGGCCTCGCGCAGGCGCCGCAGCACCTCGCAGGCCTTGTAGGCGGCGATGCCGCCCGAGACCCCGAGGACGATCTCCCGGGGAGCAGCGTCGACGGGTCCAGCTCCCCTATCGGCGTGCTCCCTCGAATGCTGCGTGTCCCGCTCGGTCGTCACTCGCCCTCGGTGTGCTCGAGCAGGCCGGAGTGGATCTCGCGCATGGCCACCGACAGCGGCTTCTCGCGCGGGCCGGGCTCGACCAGCGGGCCGACGTACTCGAGGAGGCCCTCGCCCAGCTGGGCGTAGTAGTCGTTGATCTGGCGGGCGCGCTTGGCCGCGTAGATGACCAGCGCGTACTTGGAGCTCACCGTCTCCAGCAGCTCGTCGATCGGGGGGTTGGTGATGCCCTCGGGCCCCTCGAGAACGCTGCCGGTCCGCCCGGTGGGAATGCTCACTCGCTCGCTCCTGCAGAGGTCGCGCCGGACGCAGAACGGCCCGTCGCCATGGATGAGGTCGGTGGGTCGGCCGCCCGACCGCCGTGTTCGTCGGGGGGACCGACGCTCAACTCTACCAATCGGCGTGCGGTCTCCCCGATGTCGTGGTTGACGACGGTGACGTCGAACTCGCTGGCCGCGGCCAGTTCGTCGCGCGCGGTGGCCAGCCGGCGGTCGACGACCTCGGTGGCCTCGGTGCCCCGGCCGATCAGCCGGTCGACCAGGACCTCCCACGACGGGGGCTCGAGGAACACGAACAGCGCGTCCGGGCGCTGGCCGCGGACGGCCCGCGCGCCGGCGAGGTCGAGCTCGAGCAGCACCGCCTCCCCGGCGGCGAGGTGCTCGTCCACCGGGGCGCGCGGAGTGCCCGACCGGTGCATCCCGCCGTGGATCTCCGCCCACTCGAGCAGCTCACCCTCGGCGATCATGCGGTTGAACTCGGCGGCCGAGACGAAGTGGTAGTCGCGCCCGTCGACCTCCCCGGGCCGGGCGGCCCGGGTGGTCGCCGAGACGCTGAACCACAGGGGTGCGTGGATGCGCCGGAGCTCGGCGACCACCGTGCTCTTCCCGACTCCCGAGGGACCGGCCAGCACCATCAGCCGGCCGGGCCCTCGGGCGGGGGAAGGACTCACGGGCTCACTCGCCGGAGAACTCGTCGAGCAGAGCCTTGCGCTGGCGCTCGCCCAGGCCGCGCAGGCGGCGGCTCGGGGCGATCTCGAGGCGCTCCATGATCTGCTGGGCGCGCACCTTGCCCACGCCCGGCATGGCCTCGAGCAACGCCGAGACCTTCATCTTGCCGAGCACCTCGTCCGAGTCGGCCTGCTCGAGCACCTCGGAGAGGCTGGTGCCTCCCCGCTTGAGGCGCTCCTTGAGCTCGGCCCGGGCACGGCGAGCGGCGGCGGCCTTCTCGAGCGCCGCGGCCCGCTGTTCCTCGGTCAGCTCGGGTAATGCCACGTTCTCCTCCGGGGGTCGTGACGACGGGTCGGCTCCGAGGAGACCGGCCCGTGGTGGCGATCGGTGACCAGTGGTGCGAACGTACCGCGCGAGCCCGACACCGACAGTCCGTGGGGCGGGGATGTCCGCAGGTCGGGGCCCCGTCACACCGGGAGCGCCCGAGCACGTGACCCCCGGTGGTCGCGCCCACCGGAGCGTGTTCGCGGATCATCGGCGCCTCCCGCACCCGGCTACCCCGTCAGCGTCCCGTTCAGCGCATCGACCGCAGCTCTCAGCGCTCGGAGGGAGGGGCCGGAGGTCAGGACCTCGCGGGCGCTCACGGGCACGACCGGTCCCCCGTCAGCGCCCAGTGCCCCCGACCCTGCCCCCGACCCTGCCCCCGACGGACCGGGCGCGCCGAACACCGCGGCCACGTCCGCGGGCGTGCCGCCCTGCGCGCCGAGCCCCGGCACGAGCACCGGACCGCCGAGCGCGGACAGGTCCAGACCGTGGTCGCGGCCCGTCGTGCCCCGGGTCAACCCGACCACGGCGCCCGCCGTGCCCTCCCCCGGGCCGCCGGCGTGGGCCGCGTTGTGGTCGGCCAGGGCGTCGATCACCGACTGGGCCACCTCCCGCATCCCGCGGGGAGCGCCTCCCGACCCGGCCACCCACGCCTGCGCCGACTGCACGCCGGCGGCCTCGGGGTTGGACGTGCGGGCGAGCACGAACACCCCGCGCCCGGTGGCGACCGCGAGGTCGAGGGCCGGCGCCAGGGCCCCCACGCCGAGGTAGGGCGAGAGGGTGACCGCGTCGGCGGCCAGCGGGGCGTCGTCGGCGAGCCAGGCGTGCGCGTAGGCCGCCATCGTGGAGCCGATGTCGCCGCGCTTGGCGTCGGCGAGGGTCAGCACCCCGGCCTCCCGCGCGTCGGCGAGCGCGCGCTCGAGGACCCCGATCCCCGCGGACCCGAACGCCTCGAACAGCGCCACCTGCGGCTTGAGCAGGGCGACGTGCCCGGCCATCGCCTCGACGACCTGGCGCGTGAACCACTCCAGCCCCGCGACGTCCGCGTCGAGCCCCCAGGCCCGGAGCAGGCCCGGGTGCGGGTCGATGCCCACGCACAGCGGCCCGTGCGCGGCGACGGCGTCGGCGAGCCGCGCGCGGAACGGGGCCCGGCTCACGACCCCGCCAGCGCGACCGGCTCGCTCGCCCCGAGCTGGGCGCGCGCCTTGGCCAGCCGCTCGTGGAACACCTGCAGGGGCGTCACCGCGACCTCCCCGCGGATCGCGGCCTCGACCGCCTGCACCGCGGCCGCCGCGCCCTGCACGGTCGTCACGCACGGCACGCCGACGTCGAGGCAGGCGGCGCGGATCTCGTAGCCGTCGACGCGGGGGCCCGCGTGCCCGACCGGGGTGTTGACGACCAGGGACACCTCGCCGGCGGCGATCCGGTCGACGATGTTGTCCGGGCCCTCGAAGTGCTTGCGCACGACCTCGCACGGGATGCCGTTGCGCTCGAGGACGCTGGCCGTGCCCGCCGTCGCCAGGATCGCGAAGCCCAGGTCGGCGAGCCGCTTCACCGGGAAGATCAGCGAGCGCTTGTCGCGGTTGGCCACCGACACGAACACCCTGCCGCTCACCGGCAGGGGGCCCGACGCCGCGGCCTGCGCCTTGGCGAAGGCCGTCGAGAAGGCGTGGTCGATGCCCATGACCTCGCCGGTGGACTTCATCTCCGGGCCGAGCAGGGAGTCGACGCCGCGGCCGTCGGGGCGGCGGAACCGGTGGAACGGCAGCACCGCCTCCTTCACCGCGACGGGGTGCTCGCGGGGCAGCTCGGCGCCGTCGCCGGTCGCGGGCAGGACGCCCTCGGCGCGCAGCTCGGCGACCGTCGCGCCCAGCATCACCCGCGACGCCGCCCCGGCCAGCGGGACGCCCGTGGCCTTGGAGACGAACGGGACGGTGCGCGACGCGCGCGGGTTGGCCTCGAGCACGAACAGCACGTCGTCCTTGAGCGCGTACTGCACGTTCATGAGGCCGCGCACGCCGAGGCGGCGGGCGAGCGCGACCGTCGACTCGCGCACGGTCTCGAGCTCGGCGACCCCGAGCGTGATCGGCGGCAGCGCGCACGACGAGTCGCCGGAGTGCACCCCGGCCTCCTCGATGTGCTCCATGACGCCGCCGACGTAGACGTCGCCCTCGGCGTCGCACAGCGCGTCGACGTCGATCTCGATGGCGTCGTCGAGGAAGCGGTCGACGAGCACCGGGTGGTCGGGGGTGACCTCGGTGGCGCGGGCGATGTAGTCGGCCAGCGTCGCGTCGTCGTAGACGATCTCCATGCCGCGCCCGCCGAGGACGTACGACGGGCGCACGAGCACCGGGTAGCCGACCGACGCGGCGATCTCGCGGGCGCCGTCGAAGCTGGTGGCCATGCCGTAGGGCGGGGCCGGCAGCCCGGCGTCGTCGAGCACCCGGCCGAACGCGCCGCGGGACTCGGCGAGGTCGATCGCCGCGGGCGGCGTGCCGACCACCGGTACCCCGGCCGCCTCGAGCCCGGCCGCGAGCTTGAGCGGCGTCTGCCCGCCGAGCTGCACGACGACCCCGACGAGACCGGGCCCGCCGCGACCGGAGACCTGCTCGGCGTGCACGACCTCGAGCACGTCCTCCTCGGTCAGCGGCTCGAAGTACAGGCGGTCGGAGGTGTCGTAGTCGGTCGAGACCGTCTCGGGGTTGCAGTTGAGCATGACGGTCTCGAACCCGGCGGCGCGCAGGCTGAACGCCGCGTGCACGCAGGAGTAGTCGAACTCGATGCCCTGCCCGATCCGGTTCGGCCCGGAGCCCAGGATGATCACCTTGGGCCGCGCGGTCTGTGGCTCCACCTCGGTCTCGGCCGCGGGGTCGGACTCGTAGGCCGAGTAGTGGTACGGCGTCCGGGCGGCGAACTCGGCCGCGCAGGTGTCGACGGTCTTGTAGACGGGGCGGACGTCGAGGCGGTGGCGCAGCGCCCGCACGCCCGCCTCGCCGGCGAGCTCGGGGCGCACGGCCGCGATCTGGGCGTCGGAGAGCCCGGCGCGCTTGGCCCGGCGCAGCAGCACCTGGTCGAGCACCGGCGCGTCGACCAGCTCGGTGCGCAGTGCGACCAGGCCCTCGACCTGCTCGACGAACCAGCCGTCGATGCCCGAGGCCTCGGTGACCTGCTCGACGCTCGCGCCGAGGCGCAGCGCGCGCTCGACGGCGTAGAGCCGCCCGTCCCGCGGCAGCGAGGCCTGGTGCAGCGCCTCCTGGAGGGTCTCCCCCTCGGGGTCGGGGCGGGTCCAGAAGCCGAGCGCCGTGGTCTCCGCCGAGCGCAGCGCCTTGTTCAGCGCCTCGGGGAAGCTGCGGCCCAGCGCCATGGCCTCGCCCACCGACTTCATCGTCGTGGTCAGGGTGGGGTCGGCGCCGGGGAACTTCTCGAACGCGAACCGCGGCACCTTGACCACGACGTAGTCCAGCGTCGGCTCGAAGCTCGCCGGGGTCTCGCCGGTGATGTCGTTGGTGATCTCGTCGAGCGTGTAGCCGACGGCGAGCCGGGCGGCGATCTTCGCGATCGGGAAGCCGGTGGCCTTGGACGCCAGCGCCGACGACCGCGACACGCGCGGGTTCATCTCGATGACGACGAGGCGCCCGGTGGTCGGGTGGATCGCGAACTGGATGTTGCAGCCGCCGGTCTCGACGCCGACCTCGCGCAGCACGGCGATGCCCGTGTCGCGCATGACCTGGTACTCGCGGTCGGTCAGCGTCATCGCCGGCGCGACCGTCACCGAGTCCCCGGTGTGCACGCCCATCGGGTCGACGTTCTCGATCGAGCACACGACGACGACGTTGTCCTTGCCGTCGCGCATGAGCTCGAGCTCGAACTCCTTCCAGCCGAGCACCGACTCCTCGATCAGCACCTCGTGCACCGGGCTCGCGGACAGGCCCGTACCGGCCAGGCGCTCGAGCTCCTCGTGGGTGTAGGCCAGCCCCGAGCCGAGCCCGCCCATGGTGAAGCTGGGCCGGATGACGACGGGCAGCCCGACCTCGGCGACGGTCGCGCGCACCTCGTCCATCGAGTGGCAGACCTCGCTGCGCGGGACGTCGCCGCCGATCGAGCGGACGATCTCCTTGAACTTCAGCCGGTCCTCGCCGCGCTGGATGGCGTCGATGTCGGCGCCGATCAGCTCGACGCCGTAGCGCTCGAGCACACCGGCGTCGTGCAGGGCGATCGCGGTGTTCAGCGCCGTCTGGCCGCCGAGGGTGGCGAGCAGTGCGTCCGGGCGCTCGGCCTCGATGACCTTGGTGACGTGCTCGACCGTGATCGGCTCGACGTAGGTGGCGTCGGCGATCTCGGGGTCAGTCATGATCGTCGCCGGGTTGGAGTTGACCAGCGAGACGCGCAGGCCCTCCTCCCGCAGCACACGGCACGCCTGGGTGCCGGAGTAGTCGAACTCGGCGGCCTGGCCGATGACGATCGGCCCGGAGCCGATGACCAGCACGTGGCGGATGTCCTCGCGGCGCGGCATCAGCGGCTTCCCATCAGGTCCGCGAAACGGTCGAAGAGGCCCGCGGCGTCGTGCGGACCGGCCGCCGCCTCCGGGTGGTACTGCACGCTGAACGCGGGCACGTCCTCGCAGGTGACGCCCTCGACGGTGCCGTCGTTCGGGCAGGAGTGGCTCAGGTGCACCGTGCCGACGGGCGAGGCGACGCGCGCGCCGGGCTCTCCCGTGACCGCGAAGCCGTGGTTCTGGCTGGTGATCGCCACCGTGCCGGTGGTGTGGTCGACGACCGGGATGTTGATCCCCCGGTGCCCGTAGCGCATCTTGTAGGTCTCGAGCCCGAGGGCGCGGGAGAGGATCTGGTTGCCGAAGCAGATGCCGAACAGCGGCACCTCGCGACGCAGCACCTCGCCGGTCAGGGCCACCGCGTGCGAGGCCGTCGCCGGGTCGCCCGGGCCGTTGGAGAGGAACACGCCGTCCGGCCCACCCTCGAGGAGCTCCTCGATCGACGCGGTGGAGGGCAGCACGCGGGTCTCGATGCCGCGCTCGGCGAGCATCCGGGGCGTGTTGGCCTTGATCCCGAGGTCGAGGGCGGCCACGCGGAAGCGCGTCTCCCCGATCGCCGGGACCGTGTACGGCTCGGGGGTGGTCACCGCGCCGGCGAGGTCCGCCCCCGTCATCTCCGGGCTGTCGAGGACCGTGGCGCGCATCGAGGTCGCGTCGCTCAGCGCGTCGCCGGAGAAGATCCCGGCGCGCATCGAGCCCGCCTCGCGCAGGCGGCGGGTGATCGCCCGGGTGTCGACGCCGGCGAGACCGACCACGCCCTGACGCGCGAGCTCGTCGGTCAGGTCGCGCTGCGAGCGCCAGTTCGACGGCCGGCGCGCGGGGTCGCGCACGACGTAGCCGGCGACCTGGATGCGGCGCGACTCGTCGTCCTCGTCGTTCCAGCCGGTGTTGCCGATGTGCGGCGCCGTGGCCACGACGATCTGGCGGTGGTAGCTGGGGTCGGTCAGGGTCTCCTGGTAGCCGGTCATGCCGGTGGCGAAGACCGCCTCGCCCAGCGTTCGCCCGCGGGCCCCGAAGGCCTCGCCGCGGTGCACGCTGCCGTCCTCGAGCACGAGGACCGCGTCATCGCTCATTGCCCACTACCTTTCCGTCCCGCACCGTCCACCGGCCCCGGAGCATGGTGTGCACCACGGAGACCGGCATCTCCATCCCCTCGTACGGGGTGTTGTCCGCCCGGCTCGCCAGCGCCGCGCCCCGCACGGTCCACTCCGCGTCCGGGTCGACGAGCGTCAGCGTCGCCGGCTCGCCCGCCACCAGCGGGCGTCCCTGGTCGGTCAGCCCGGCGATCCGCGCGGGGGCCTCGCTGCACACCCGCGCCACGCCGCGCCAGTCGAGCAGGCCCGTGGCGACCATCGTCGTCACCACCACCGGCAGCGCGGTCTGCAGACCCAGCATGCCGGGCCGCGCGGCCGACCACTCGCAGTCCTTGGCCTCCACGGCGTGCGGCGCGTGGTCGGTGGCGACGCAGTCGAGCGTCCCGTCGGCCAGCGCGCGGCGCAGCGCCTCGGTGTCCGCCGCCGGTCGCAGCGGCGGGTTGACCTTGTGCACCGGGTCGTAGTCCTCGGCCGCCGTGTCCGTGAGCAGGAGATGGTGCGGCGTGACCTCCGCGGACACGCTGAACCCGTTCGCGGCGTCCAGCGTCTCGCGGCCCCAGCGCAGGATCTCCGTCGAGCGGGCCGTCGACAGGTGGCACACGTGCAGGCGCGCCCCCGCCGCTGCGGCGAGCATCACGTCCCGGGCGATGATCGATTCCTCGGCCGTGGGGTCCCAGCCCGCGAGCCCCAGCCGTGCCGCGACCGGGCCCTCGTGGGCCTGCGCGCCGACGGTGAGGCGGTGGTCCTCGGCGTGCTGCGCGACGACGGCGCCGAGGGCGCGGGCGTACTCGAGCGCCCGGCGCATGATCAGGGGGTCGTTCACGCAGCGGCCGTCGTCGGAGAACATCCGCACCCCGGCGGGCGAGGCGGCCATCATCCCCATCTCGGCGAGCTTGGCGCCCTCGAGCCCGACCGTGACCGCGCCGACCGGGTGGACGTCGACCAGCCCGACCTCGCGCCCGCGCCGCCACACGTGCTCGACGACCACCGGGGAGTCGGCCACCGGGTCGGTGTTGGGCATCGCGAACACGGCGGTGTAGCCGCCGAGCGCGGCCGCGGCCGACCCCGTCCCGACGGTCTCGGCCTCCTCGCCGCCCGGCTCGCGCAGGTGGGTGTGGAGGTCGACGAGGCCCGGGAGCGCGATCAGCCCGTCGGCGTCGATCGTCTCGTCGGGGTCGCTCACGGGATCGACCAGCACCCCGTCGCGGACATGGAGGTCGGTCGGGTCCTCGCCGTAGGGCCGGACATGACGGATCCTGATCGTCTTCATGGTCCAGCTCTCGCTCCGCTTCGTCTCCCGGGTGGTGGTCATGCCACGTCCTCCCCGGCGAGCAGGTGGTAGAGCACGGCCATCCGCACGTGGACCCCGGCGGTGACCTGCTCGGCGATGGCGGCGCGGCTCGAGTCGGCGACCGAGCTCGCGATCTCCATGCCGCGCACCGCGGGGCCCGGGTGCAGGACCACCGCGTGGTCGGGCAGGCGGTCGGCACGGTCCTGGGAGAGCCCGAAGCGGATCGCGTACTCGCGCGCCGAGGGGAAGAAGCCGCCGTGCATGCGCTCGGCCTGCACCCGCAGCATCATCACCGCGTCCGGCCCGGTCGCCAGGGTCGCGTCCAGGTCGTGGGACACGGTCACCGGCCAGTCGCCGACCCCGACCGGCAGCAGCGTCGGCGGCGCCACCAGCGTCACCCGCGCGCCGAGCGTGGCCAGCAGGTGCGCGTTGGAGCGCGCGACGCGGCTGTGCAGGATGTCGCCGACGATCGTGACGTGCGTGCCCTCGACCTGCCCGAGCCGCGCCCGCAGGGTCGCCGCGTCGAGCAGGGCCTGGGTGGGGTGCTCGTGGGTGCCGTCGCCGGCGTTGACCACCGCGACGTGCCCCTCCCGTCCCAGGTGGGAGTGCCCGACGCGGTCGAGCCAGGCGGCGATGCGGTGCGGCGCGCCCGACGCGGGATGGCGCACGATCAGGCAGTCGGCGCCGGCGGCGCCCAGCGTCGCCGCGGTGTCGCGCAGGGACTCGCCCTTGCTGACCGAGCTGGCCGAGGCGCTGACGTTGATCGTGTCGGCGCTCATCCACTTGCCGGCGACCTCGAACGACACCCGGGTGCGGGTGGAGTTCTCGTAGAACAGGGTCACCACGGTGCGCCCGCGCAGCGTGGGCAGCTTGCGCACCGCCCGTCCCGTCAGCGCCTGCTCCATACCGGCGGCGGTGTCGAGCAGCGCCTCGGCCTGCTCGCGGCGCAGCCCCTCGGTGGAGAGCAGGTGGCGCAGGCCGATGCCGGTGTCCGTCGCGCCGGTCATCGCAGGCTCACCCCGTCCTCGCCGTCGACCTCGGTCATGCGCACGGCGACGTCCTCGGAGCGGTTGGTCGGCACGTTCTTGCCGACGTAGTCCGCGCGGATGGGCAGCTCGCGGTGCCCGCGGTCGATGAGGACCGCCAGCTGCACCGCCCGCGGCCGGCCGTGGTCGCGCAGGGCGTCGAGGGCGGCCCGCACGGTGCGCCCGGAGAACAGGACGTCGTCGACCAGCACCACGACCGCGTCGTCGATGCCGCCGGGCGGCAGCTCCGTCTCCGCGAGCGCGCGTGTCGGGCGCAGGCGGAGGTCGTCGCGGTAGAGCGTGGGGTCGAGCGTTCCGGTGGGCACGACCGCCCCGGTGATCTCGGTGATGCGCTCGGCGAGCCGCCGCGCCAGATAGGTGCCCCGGGTCGGGAGCCCGAGGAGGACCACCGGGGCGGAACCGCCGTCCGGGGTCGTGCGTTCGATGATCTCGTGGGCGACGCGGGCCACGGTGCGCGCGAGGTCGGCCGCCGAGAGGAGCTCGCGCTCACCCTCGGCACTCGCGCCACCCGACCCGGGTTCGCCCCGGCGCCTCGACGGCACGGGGAGACCCTCCTTCTCCGCCTCGCCGGACGGCTCTTAAAGGATGTCGGTCAGGACTCGCGCCGACACTATCAGCGACGACACGCCGGTCCGGCGGCGCCCGGGTGACGGTCGTCATCGCGCTGCTCCGGGCACGGCACTACGCGCAGTGGTCCGTGTCCGGACGGAGTGCGACGGGCCACACCGGCGACGATCCGTACGGATCCCGGCTTGACCATGCGACGTCACTGGGCGCATCATCACTCTCCGTATCGACTTCGCTGAGTGCACGGGCGGGGCGAGCCGGGCGACGCGAGAGGACGGGTGTCCGCCAGATGGGTGACTATGCGAAGGCGCTGGGGTCGAAGCTCCGGGGCATCCGCCAGCAGCAGGGTCTGTCACTGCACGGGGTCGAGCAGAAGTCGGGCGGGCGGTGGAAGGCCGTCGTCGTGGGGTCGTACGAGCGCGGCGACCGCGCCGTGACGGTGCAGAAGCTCGCCGAGCTCGCCGACTTCTACGGCGTCCCCGTGGCCGAGCTGCTCCCCGAGGGCCGCGTGCCCTCCGGCTCGGAGCCCGCCGCCAAGATCGTGATCAACCTCGAGCGGCTGCAGCAGCTGCCCGCCGAGAAGGCGGGCCCGCTGGCCCGCTACGCCGCCGCCATCCAGAGCCAGCGCGGCGACTACAACGGCAAGGTCCTCTCGATCCGCAACGAGGACCTGCGCTCGCTCGCGATCATCTACGACATGAGCCCGGGCGAGCTGTCCGACCAGCTCGTCGACTGGGGTGTCCTCCCGCCCGAGGCGCGCGTCGCCCGGGCGATGGACGAGTAGGGACCCGGGACCGGGTCCGGACGGCTGCTCGCTGCATCTCGGCGCACGGACTCCGCGTTCGGGCGCCGCCTCAGCCGCCGCTCGGCTCGTCCTGCCCCGGCGCGAGCTCCACACCGGCCGGGAGGTCGACGCGGTCGGGGCTCGGCGGCGCGACCGTGCCCGGGCGCCCCGAGGACACGCCGGCCAGCACCCCGTTGACGAACCGCGGCGAGTCGTCGGTCGACAGCTCGCGCGCCAGGTCGATCGCCTCGTCGATGGCCACCGGGTCCGGCACGTCGTCGGAGTAGCGGATCTCGAACACGCCGATCCGCAGGATCGTCCGGTCGACCGCCGGCATCCGCTCCATCGTCCAGCCGCGCGCGTAGGACGAGATGATCTCGTCGATCTCCTCGCGGTGGGAGACGACGCCCTCGACGAGCAAGGCCGCGAAGTCCGACACCGGCGGGGCGTCCGCGCCGGCGATGCGCCGGGCGAGCACCTCCTGCGCGTCCTCGGCGCGGGCCTCGGACTCGAAGAGGATGTCGAGGGCCCGCTTGCGGGCCTTGGAGCGTGACCCCTTGCGCGGGGTCGCGGGTGAGGCAGGGCCGCTCACGTCAGCCGCTCACGCGACCCAGGTAGCGCCCGTCCCGGGTGTCGACCTTGACCTTGGTGCCGGTCTCGAGGAACAGCGGGACCTGGATCTCCGCACCCGTCGACACCGTCGCGGGCTTGGTGCCGCCGGTGGACCGGTCGCCCTGGACGCCCGGGTCGGTGTGGGTGATCTCCAGCTCGACCGAGGCCGGCAGCTCGATGTAGAGCGGCGCGCCGTCGTTGAAGGAGACCTGGACCTCCTGGTTCTCCAGGAGGAACCGCGACTGGTCGCCCACCGTGGCCGCCGGCACCGGCACCTGCTCGTAGTCGGCGGCGTCCATGAAGATGAAGTCGTCGCCGTCGCGGTAGAGGTAGGTCATGTCGCGGCGGTCGACGTTCGCGGTCTCGACCTTGGTGCCCGCGTTGAAGGTCTTGTCGACGACCTTGCCGGTCATGACGTTCTTCAGCGTCGTGCGGACGAAGGCGCCGCCCTTGCCGGGCTTGACGTGCTGGAACTCGGTGACGGTCCAGAGGTTGCCGTCGATCCGCAGCACGAGGCCGTTCTTCAGGTCGTTCGTCGTCGCCACGGGAGCGCTCTCTCCTACTTCTCGTCTCGGGACTCGGGAACGAGGTCCCGGGGGCTCTGCGTGAGGGGCACGGCCCCGCCGTCGGTGACGACGAGCGTGTCCTCGATCCGGACCCCGCCCCGCCCGGCCAGGTAGACCCCCGGCTCGACGGTGACCGTCATGCCCGCCTCCAGGGTAGCGGTCGCCGTCGCGGAGACCGCCGGAGCCTCGTGGATGACGAGGCCGACCCCGTGCCCGAGGCCGTGCACGAACTGCTCGCCGAAACCCGCGGCGGTGATGACGTCACGCGCGGCGGCGTCGACGTCGCGCGTCGCGGTGCCCGGTGCCAGCGCCGCCCGGCCCGCCGCGGCCGCCTCCGCGACGAGGGCGTGCAGGTCGCGCTGCCAGTCGGCCGGCGTGCCGACGACCAGGGTGCGCGTCATGTCCGAGTGGTAGCCGTCGACGAGCGCACCGAAGTCCATGGTCAGCAGGTCGCCGTCGGCCAGCGGCGCGTCGGTCGGGTGGTGGTGCGGGATCGCCGCGTGGGCGCCGGCCGCGACGATGGTGTCGAACGACGGGGCCTCGGCGCCGGCCTCGCGCATGCGCTCCTCGAGCTCGCGCGCGACCTCGCGCTCGGTGCGGCCGGCGCGCAGCCCGTCCGCGGTGAGGAGCCCGGTCAGCGCGAGGTCCGCGACGGCGCACGCCTGGCGCAGCGCGTCGATCTCGCCGGCGTCCTTGACCGCGCGCAGGGTCTCGACGAGGCCGGGGGCCCGCCGCAGCTCCCCGTGCGGCAGGGCGGTGACGAGGTCGGTGTGGCCGTCGACGGTGACGTGCGCGCTGTCGAAGCCGACCGCGCCCGCGCGGCCGTCCAGGAGCGCCGGGGCGCAGGCCCGCTCGACGAGCACCGGGAGATCGGGCGTCTGGGTCGCAGCCTGCGTGGTGTAGCGGGCATCGGTGGCGAGCACGGTGCGGTCCTCGCCCCGGTCCGCGTCGTCGCGGGCGTCGACGAGCAGCGCGGTGTTGGAGCCGGTGAAGCCGGTGAGGTACCGGACGTTGACCAGATCGGTGACGAGCAGCGCGTCCAGTCCGGCCTCGCGCAGCAGGTCACGCAGCGCGTCGCGGCGCCGCGCGTGCCCGCCGGGCGCGCGCTCCGGGCGGGTGGGCTCCACACCCGTGAGCGTAGGAGACGGGGGGTCGTACGGTGTCGGGGTGGCCTATCGGCGTGCTCCCCTCCACGACACCTCGGTCCGGCTCCGCTTCGCTCCGCGTCCGTGGGTCCTGCGTGCCCTCGTCCTCACCGCGGTCTACGGCGTCGCCCAGGCGTTGTTCGTGGCCCTGCGGTCCTGGTCGCCCGACCTCATGGGGCTCTGGAGCATCGTGCTCCTGCTCGTCGTGGTCGCGGTGGTGATCGGCTGGGTGGGCGCGGAGATCGTCCTCGACCGGCGGCCGCCGGAGTGGACCTGGTTCCTCGCAGCCCTGGTCACGGCCCCCGCCGCCGGGCTGCTGAGCTGGATCCTGCTGGCCCTGCTCGTCGACGGCACCGGCGTCGCCGACCTCCAGGCGGCCCTCTTCGGCCGCGCCTCGTTCACCGCGCTGCTCGTCCTCGCGTCGGTGTTCGTCGGCAACCGCCTCGGCTGGCTGTCGATGCGCCGCCACGGCGAGGGCGCCGGCGACCCGATGCTCGACGCCGACGACGACGAGGTGGCCCGCGAGGTCGCCGAGGAGCGCGCCCCGTCCGCGGCGCGCGCCGCCGCCCGGGTGGGCGTGGTGGTGCCGGCGCGCGTCGTCCCGGCCGCGGAGCCGGCGGTGGCAGGCGTCCGCACGCCGCGGCGCCGCTCGCCGGAGCGCGTGCCCGAGACGGTGCCCGGGGGCGGGCCGGAGGTCGCGGAGCGCGAGAGGATGCCCGAGGCGTCGCGGCTGGCGGGCCATCGCCGGGCGTCGACCGTGCGGCCGGCGGCGCCGCCTCCGGAGCCGGTGTCCTCGCCGTTCGGGACGGACACCTCGCCCGAGCCGGCCGGCGACGTGCCGGAGTCGCTCGAGCCGCCGGTCGTCGCCGTGCTGCCCGCGTTCCCGCGCCCCGGCGGACCGCTCGACCCGACCGGATCCCAGCCCGCCGTCGACCCGGACGCGCTCGGTGAGCCCGATGTCGCGGCACCCGGTGACCAGGAGCCGGAGCGCGGGCCGCGGCGCAAGTTCGGGCTGCGCCGCCCGAAGGGCTGACTCCGGCGCGCTGTCTGCTCCTGTCGCACGGGCTCCGGGCGTCGGGCGCGCGTGGGCGGGACGAACGACCGGCACTTTCGCTGCTCCGGAAGCAGCGAGGGCGCCGTTCGTTCCGCGGGGCACGGACGCTGACCTCGGGGCGCCGACCTCGGGGCGCCGACCTCGGGGTGCCGACCTCGGGGTGCCGACCTCGGGGCGCCGACCTCGGGGTGTCGACCTCGCGCGGCTCCTGTGCGCGTGCCGGGGGTCTCGGCCCCGGGAGATCAGGAGCGCGGAGATCGCCTCGCGGGTCGGTCGGAGGTGCTCAGCGCACTCCTGATCTTCGCTCGCAGGGTCAGCTCGCGAGCGCGGCGTAGGCCGCGGCGAGGTCCGCGGGGTCCGGGCCTTCCAGACGGCCCGGGACGGCGAGGCCGTCGAGCACGACGAAGCGCAGCAGGGCGCCCCGCGACTTCTTGTCCAGGCGCATCGTGGCGACGAGGTCGTCGAACGCGTCGGCGGGGTAGGTCGTCGGGAGCCCGACGGAGCGCAGGGTCGCCGCGTGGCGGTCGGCCGTCGGGTCGTCGAGGCGCCCGGCGCGGCGGGCGAGCTCGGCGGCGAACACCAGGCCCACCGACACCGCCTCGCCGTGGCGCCAGCGGTAGTCCTCGCGGCGCTCGACGGCGTGGCCCAACGTGTGGCCGTAGTTGAGGATCTCGCGCAGGTGGGACTCGCGCAGGTCCGCGGCCACCACGTCGGCCTTGACCCGCACCGACCGCAGCACCAGCTCGCCCAGGGCGTCGCTCGCCGGGTCGAGGGCCGCGTCGGGGTCGGCCTCGACGAGGTCGAGGATCGTCGGGTCGGCGATGAAGCCGGTCTTGATCACCTCGGCCATGCCGGCGGCGAGCTCGGGGCGGCTGACGGTGGCCAGGGTGTCGAGGTCGGCGACCACCGCGGCGGGCTCGTGGAACGCGCCGACGAGGTTCTTGCCCGCGCCGGTGTTGATCCCGGTCTTGCCGCCGACCGCGGCGTCGACCATCGCGAGCAGCGTGGTCGGCACGTGCACCACCCGGACCCCGCGCATCCAGGCCGCGGCGACGAAGCCGACGAGGTCGGTGGCCGCTCCCCCGCCGACCGCCACGAGGGCGTCGGAGCGGGTGACGCCGAGCCGCCCGAGCTCCTCCCAGCACGCGCCCGCGGTGGCGAGGTCCTTGCCGTCCTCGCTCTCGGGCAGGACGAGCAGGTGGGTGCGGGTGCCGGCGGCGTCGAGCTCGTCGCGGATCGCCGTCGCGACGCCGGCGACGGCGGGCTGGTGGCAGACGACGACCGTGGCCGTGCCGGCGAGGGTCTCCGCGACCGCGCCGGTGACCCCGCGGCCGACGACCACGTCGTAGGGCGACGCGCTCGCGACGTGCAGCCGCTGCTCGGTGACGGGGCTACCGGCCGGCACGGTCGGCCTCCGGGGAGAGCGCGGCGAGCACCGCGTCGACGACGGCCTCGGGCTCGAGGTGATCGGTGCTGATCTCGTGGCGGGCGACCGCCCGGTACACGGGCAGGCGTTCCTGGAGCAGCGCCGAGAACGTTGCGCGCGGGTTGACGCCGGCGAGCAGCGGACGGGCCGTGGACAGGCCGACCCGCCGGACGCCGGCGGCGAGCCCGACCGCGAGGAAGACGACCGGGTGGCCCTCGAGGTCGGCGCGCACGCCCTCGGTCATCGGGGCTCCGCCACCGAGGGCGAGGACGCCGTCGTGCTCGGCGAGCGCGCTCGCCACCGCCTCGCGCTCCATGACGCGGAAGGCGGCCTCGCCGTCGGACAGGAAGATGTCGCTGATCGCCCGGCCCTGGGCGGCCTCGACGATCGTGTCGCTGTCGGTGAAGGGCACGCCGAGGCGCTGCGCGAGCAGCTCGCCGACCGTCGACTTGCCCGCCCCCGGCGGACCGATGAGGACCACGACGGGGCTCACGGCTCGCTCCGCAGCAGGTGCGGGTCGATCGCGCCGCGGTAGGCCTCGAGGTTGCGGGCGGTCTCGCGCAGCGAGTCGCCGCCGAACTTCTCGAGCGCCGCGTCGGCGAGCACCAGTGCGACCAGCGCCTCGGCGACGACCCCGGCCGCGGGCACGGCGCAGACGTCGGAGCGCTGGTGGTGGGCGACGGCGGCCTCGCCGGTCGCGGTGTCGACGGTCGCGAGCGCGCGGGGCACCGTCGAGATCGGCTTCATGGCCACGCGGGCCCGCAGCGGCTCGCCGTTGGTCATGCCGCCCTCGATGCCGCCGGCACGGTTGGAGGCGCGGCTGATGCCGGGCTCGGCGACGTGCATCTCGTCGTGGGCGGCAGACCCGCGACGCCGGGCCGTGGTGAACCCGTCGCCGATCTCGACGCCCTTCATCGCCTGGATGCCCATCAGCGCGCCGGCCAGGCGGGCGTCGAGGCGCCGGTCGGCCTGCACGTAGGACCCGAGCCCCACCGGGAGACCGTGGGCGACGACCTCGACCACGCCGCCGAGGGTGTCGCCGTCCTCCTTGGCGGCGTCGACCTCGGCCACCATCGCCTGCGTCGAGGCGTCGTCGACCGCGCGCACCGGGCTCGCGTCGATGCGCTCGCCGTCGCCGGGCATCGGGATCGCGCCGGGTGTGGCCTCGGCGGTGCCGAGGCTGACCACGTGGGAGAGCACCTCGACCCCCAGGGCCTGCGCGAGGAACGCCTTGGCGACGGCGCCGAGCGCCACCTTGGCGGCCGTCTCGCGCGCGCTGGCCCGCTCGAGCACCGGGCGGGCCTCGTCGAAGTCGTACTTCGTCATGCCCGCGAGGTCGGCGTGGCCGGGGCGGGGACGCGTGAGCGGCGCGTTGCGCGCCCGGCCCTCGATGAGGGCGGGGTCGACGGGATCGGCCGACATGACCGTCTCCCACTTCGGCCACTCGGAGTTCGCGATCCGGATGGCGATCGGGCTGCCGAGCGTCACGCCGTGGCGCAGACCGCCGGAGAGCTCGATCTCGTCGGCCTCGAAGGCCATCCGGGCACCACGCCCGTACCCGAGGCGACGCCGCGCCAGCTCGGCCGACACCTCCTTCGAGCTCACCGACACGCCTGCGACCATGCCCTCGAGCACGGCCGTGAGCGCCGCCCCGTGCGACTCTCCCGCCGTCAGCCACCGCAACACGCGTCCATCGTTCCACGTCACCTCCCCTCACCCGCCCGTCAGGGACACGGTGAGGATCACCCACGCCGCGACCAGCAGCGGAGGCCCGAACGGGACACGGCGTGCGCGCCGGCGGAGGGCGAGGGCGAGCACGCCGAGCGCCGCCAGGAGGACGGCGAGCACCGGTGCGGTCCAGGAGGCGGCGGCCAGGGGCGCACCGAGCGCGGGAGCCAGCTTGACGTCGCCGGCGCCGAGCGCCGTGGGGACGGCGAGGTGCACCGCCGCGAAGGACCCGCCGATCACGAGCGCGCCCACCACTCCCGTGGCGACCGCGGGCGCCCCGAGCGGGAGCAGGCCGGCGAGCGAGGCCAGCGCCGCCGGCCCGGTGAGCGCGTTCGGGAGCCGGCCCGTCGCGAGGTCCACCGCGCTCCCGGCGACCACGAGCGCGCCGAGCACGAGCAGCGCGGGCAGCCAGCTCACCGGCACCGCCGCCCCCGCGACGAGCGCCGCGGCGAGCGCCCAGAGCGCCGCCGACGATCCCGCGCACCACGACGCGGACACCAGCGCGCCACGCCGCAGGCGCGCCAGCCACGCGCGGATCGCGCACCCGGCGAGCGCGCCCGCTCCCCCGCCCGCCGTCGCGGCGAGCACCACGTCCCTGACCACGTGCTCGAGGGTGGCCCGACCAGCAGCGATCCGTCACGCACGTCCTCGTGAGCCTGTGGACGCATCCGGTCGATGGGGACGGCGAACGGGCCAGGACGCCGCGACGGCCGGATCGGGCCGGCGGATTTCTTGGCGTTGAACGCCGCCGTGGCCGCCACGCTGACAGCACCCCGCACCATGCCCGCCCCGGCGTGTCGCGCCGGCGAGGATGTGGCGATCCTGGCGTCACACGCCAGCGATGCCGCATCGCTCGAACCTCGGCGACCTCACAGCAGGGGCACGGGCAAGGGCAGGAGCGGGGTGTCGGTGGTGGCCGCGAGGGCGCGGTGCATCGCCTCGCGCGGGGCCGGGAGGCCGGTGAACTGTTCGACCTGCCCGAACGCCTGGTGCAGGAGCATGTCGAGGCCCGTCGCCACGGTGAGCCCCCGGGTCGCGGCCGCGGCGGCCAGCGGCGTCGGCCACGGGTGGTAGACCGCGTCCAGCACGACCGCGAACGAGGGCAGGTCCGCCACGAGGCGGTCCGCCAGCTCGGCGTCGATCGACCCCGCCGGCGTCGTGTTCACCAGTGCCCTGGCGTCCGCCAGGTCGCGCGGGGCGAGGTCGGCCCAGGTCACCGCGCGTCGCGCGAGCCCGAAGTCCCGGGCGACGGCGAGGGTGCCGGCCGCCCGCTGCGCGTCGCGCACCACGAGCGTCACCCCCTCGCAGCCGATGTCGTCGAGCCCGCCGAGGGCCGCGCACGCCGTCGCCCCGCTGCCCAGGACCACCGCGTCGGCGGCGGACACGGTCGGCGGAACGTCCCGCACCCCCGCCGCGCGCAGCGCCCCCGCGACGCCGTCCACGTCGGTGCAGTCCGCGACCCACCCGCCCTCGCGCGGCACCAGCGTGTTGGCCGCCCCCACGCGCCGCGCGCGCCACGAGGCCGAGGACGCCGTCTCCAGTGCGGCCCGCTTGCCCGGCATCGTCACCGACAGCCCCGCCCAGGACCCGTCGAGGCCGCGCACGAAGGACGGCAGCTCCTCGGCGGTGCACTCGACGGCCTCGTAGGTCCACCCGTCGAGCCCGAGCGCGGCGTAGGCGGCGCGGTGCAGCACCGGCGAGCGCGAGTGCGCGACCGGCGAGCCCAGGACGGCGGCGCGACGGGGGACGCGGCGTGCACCGGAGCACGCCGGGAGGGGAGCTCGACCCGTCGACACGGCCTCAGTAGACCCCGCGCTCCTGCGCCAGCCGCCGGTTGGCGTCGTGCTCGGCGGGCGTCACCGCGAAGCACGAGATGCCGTCCGCTTGGCACTTCACGAAGTACACCCACGGCCCCGGCTCCGGGTCGAGCGCGGCCCGCAGCGCGTCCGGGCTGACCGCGCCGATGGGGGTCGGGGTCAGCCCGAGGTTGAGGTAGGTGTTGTACGGGCCGGGGCGCGCCCGGTCGTACGGGCTGGTCAGCAGCGTCTGGCGGTCGAGGGGGTAGTTGACCGTCGAGTCGAACTGCAGGCGCATGGGCACCGCGAGCCGGTTGACGATCACCCGCGTGACCTTGCCGAAGTCGGCCGGCACGCCCTCGCGCTCGGCCAGGGAACCGACGATGAGCGCGTCGTAGGGCTGCAGGCCGGCGGCGCGGGCCTCCTCGACGAGCCCGCCGGCCTCGAGGCGCGGCGCCGAGGCCCGGACGACGGCCTCGAGGGCCTCGCGGGCGCCGGTGCCCGGCGCGATGTCGTACGGCCCGGGGGCCAGCAGGCCCTCGAGGCGGCGGTTCGGCTCGGCGCGCCTGACGCCCTCCTGCGCCCACGAGGGCACCCCGAGCTCGGCGGGGTCGGTGCCGGCCATCGCCGCGCGCAGCTCGTCGACCGTCGCGCAGCGCTCCGCGCCCGACTCGTCGACCGTGCAGGTGGCCCGCGCGATCTGCGACAGGACGCCCGGCACGACCTCGGTGCCCACGCCGACGGTGTCGTCGAGCTGGGTGCCGCTGCGGATGTCCAGGCGACCGACGCGGGTGGCCGGGTCGAGCAGGGCCGCGACCGCGCCCGCCGAGGACATCTGGCGGCGCAGCTCGTAGAAGCCGGGCTGGATGGCGCGCCCGTTCGGGTTCTCCTCCGCGGCGTCGCCGAACGCCCGGGCCGAGGCGACGACGTCGGCGGCCACGAGCTCCTCGCCGATCGCGCGGGTCGACGAGCCGTCGGCGACCTCGACGACGACCCGGCCCGTGCCGGGGCCGTCGTAGTCGGGCGGGAAGAGGACCGGCCACAGGTCGCGGGCGAAGAACACCCCGCCGACCAGCGCGAGCACGAGCACCGCGGCCACCCCGGGCCACAGCCAGCGGCGGCGGCGCGGCGGCCGGCCCTGCGGCAGGGCCTCGGTGACGGCGTCGCCGCCGCGGCTCGGCTCGTCGTCCCCGAGCAGCCACCCGGGGTCCGCCTCCGGGGTGTCCTCCCGCGGCGTCGACGGCGGGGCAGGGTCCGGCGCCTCGGCCGCCGGGACGCGCCACGCGGCCGCGTAGTGCCGGTCGGTCTCGGCGTCGGGGTGCGCGACGTACCGGTCCCGCGACACGGACGACCCCGAGGATCCCGAGGACCCCGACCCCGCCACGGACCGCCCGGTCGTCGCCGACATCCGGATGACCCGGCGTCCGCCGTGCTGCCGACCGTCGGGCCGACCGCGCCCGGGGTGACGTCCGGTCACGAGTCCTCCGCGGTGTCGGGCGTCCGGCGCGCCCGGCGGGTGTCGAGGTATCCCTGCAGGATCTCCACGGCGGCGGCCTGGTCGATCACCCGGCGCTGCTTGCGGCCCTTGACCCCGCGGTCGGAGAGCGTCCGGGCGGCCGTGACGGTGGTCAGGCGCTCGTCGGACAGGACGACGGGCACCTCGCGGGACGCGAGCCGCCCCGTGAGGGCCTCGGCGTAGGCACGCGCGGTCTGCGCGGCCGGGCCGTCGCGACCGGCGAGCGTCCGGGGGAGCCCCACGACCACCTCGACCACCTCGTGCTCGTCGACGAGCGCCACCAGCCGGCCCAGGTCGGTGCCGGCATCATCGTGAGCGAGCGTAACGAGCGGGGAGGCGAGCACCCCGGCCGGATCCGAGAGCGCCACGCCCACCCGCACGCTGCCGACGTCGACGCCGAGACGCCGCCCCGGCACGGCAGAAGAGTCACCGGCCAGCGCGGGCCACCTCCGCGCGGAGGGCGGCGATGGCGTCGTCGATCCCGGCGGCCCCGCTCCCGCCGCCCTGGGCGAGGTCGGGCTTGCCGCCGCCGCGGCCGTTCACCGCGGGGGCGAACGCCTTGACGAGGTCGCCGGCACCCAGGCCCCGCTCGCGGGCGGCCTCGGTGGTGGCGACCACGAACGACACCTTGTCGCCGTCGGGCGCGAAGAGCGCCACGACGCCGGGACGGGCCTGCAGGCGCCCGCGCACGTCGCCCGCGAGCGAGCGCAGGTCGCCGCCGCCGACGCCCTCGGGCGTGCGGGCCGCGACGAGCGCGACGCCGTCGACGTCCTGCGCGCCGTCGGCCAGCGACCCGGCCGAGGACAGGACCTCGCGGGCCCGGATGGTCTCGAGCTCCTTCTCGGCCGCGCGCAGGCGCTCGACGATGCCCGAGACGCGCTCGGGCAGCTCCTCGCTGGGCGTCTTGAGCTGCTCGGCGAGCTGGTTGACCAGCACGTGCTCGCGGTTGAGGTGGCGGAAGGCGTCCAGGCCGACGAGGGCCTCGACACGGCGCACCCCGGAGCCGATGGACCCCTCGGTGATGACCTTGACCATGCCGAGCTCGCCGGTGCGGGCCACGTGGGTGCCACCGCACAGCTCGCGGGAGTACTCCCCCATGTCGACGACGCGGACGTGGTCGCCGTACTTCTCGCCGAACAGCATCATGGCGCCGAGCTCGCGGGCCCGGTCCATCGACGTCACGTACCAGTCGACGTCGCGGTCCTCCTGCAGGATCGTGTTGACCTCGTCCTCGACCTCGAGCAGCAGCGCCGGCGGGATGCCCCCCGACGGCGAGGTGAAGTCGAAGCGCAGGCGCCCGGGCGCGTTGAGCGAGCCGGCCTGGGCCGCGGCCGGGCCCAGCGCGTTGCGCACCCCGGCGTGGACGAGGTGGGTGCCGGTGTGGGCGCGCGCGATGGCGGTCCGGCGCGCGACGTCGACCTCGGCGTCGGCGGCCGTGTCCACCGCGACCGTCCCGCCGGTCACGACGCCGCGGTGGATCCGCAGGCCGGGCACGGGGATCTGGACGTCGTCGACGTGGATCGTCCCGTCGCCGGTGCGGATCGTGCCGGTGTCGGCCTGCTGGCCGCCCGACTCGCCGTAGAACGGGGTGTTGTCCAGGACGACCTCGACGACGTCGCCCTCGCGGGCCACCGGCACCGGCTGCCCGTCGACCAGCAGCCCCACGATGCGCGCGGCGGCCTGGAGGTCGGTGTAGCCCAGGAACTCGCCGGGCGGGTGCTCCTCGAGCAGGCGCCGGTAGACCGAGTGGTCGGCGCTGCCCTGCTTGCGGCTGGCGGCGTCGGCCTTGGCCCGGGCGCGCTGCTGGTCCATCAGCGACCGGAAGGCACCCTCGTCGACGTCGAGCCCGGCCTCCGTGGCCATCTCGAGGGTGAGGTCGATCGGGAAGCCGTAGGTGTCGTGCAGGGTGAAGGCGTCCTCGCCCGAGAGCACCGAGCTCCCCGCCGCGCGCGTGGTGGCCACGGCGTCGTCGAACAGCCGCGAGCCGGTGGTCAGGGTGTTGCGGAAGGCGTCCTCCTCGGCGCGCATCACCGAGACGATGCGATCGAAGTCGGACACGATCTCGGGGTACGACGGCCCCATCGCGTCGCGCACCACGGCGGTGAGGTCGGCGAGCACCGGCTCGGTGATCCCCAGCAGCCGGGCGTTGCGCACGACGCGGCGCAGCAGGCGCCGCAGGACGTAGCCGCGGCCCTCGTTGCCGGGGGTCACGCCGTCACCGATGATCATCGTGCCGGTGCGGATGTGGTCGGCGATGACGCGGAAGCGCACGCCGTCCTCGGGGGTGCCCCCGTCGTAGGAGCGCCCCGACAGCTCCTGGACGCGGTCGATCGTCGGGCGCAGCAGGTCGGTCTCGTAGACGTTCTCCACGCCCTGCAGCAGGAAGGCGACGCGCTCGATGCCGAGCCCGGTGTCGATGTTCTTCTGGGGCAGCTCGCCGATCGGGGCGGCGCCGTACTTCGGGCTCTCGTCCCCCCGCACGTCCTGCATGAACACGAGGTTCCAGATCTCGAGGTAGCGGTCCTCGTCGGCGACCGGCCCGCCCTCGAGCCCGAACTCCGGCCCGCGGTCGAAGTAGATCTCCGAGCAGGGGCCGCCGGGGCCGGGCACGCCCATGTCCCAGTAGTTGTCGCGGCCGTCGCGGCGCTGGATGCGCTCGGCCGGCAGCCCGACCTCGTCGCGCCAGATGCGCTCGGCCTCGTCGTCGTTCTCGTAGACGGTGACCCAGATGCGGTCGGGGTCGAAGCCGAACCCGCCGTCCTCGACGCTGCCGGTCACCAGCTTCCAGGCGTGGCGGATCGCGCCTTCCTTGAAGTAGTCACCGAACGAGAAGTTGCCCGCCATCTGGAAGAACGTGTTGTGGCGGGTGGTGTGGCCGACGTTCTCGATGTCGCCGGTGCGCACGCACTTCTGGATCGACGTGGCCGTGTGCCACGGGGCCGGCGCGTCGCCGAGGAAGTACGGCTTGAACTGCACCATCCCGGCGTTGACGAACAGCAGCGTCGGGTCGTCGAGGATCAGCGAGGCACTGGGGACGGGGGTGTGGCCGGCGTCCTCGAAGTGTGCGAGGAAGCGGCGGCGGATCTCGTGGGTCTGCACGGTGTCCTGCTCGGGAGGAGGTGCGGGTAGGGGGCGCGAGGCGCGGGGACGTGCTCAGCGTGCGTGCGAGTCTCCCCGCCGGGGCGCTCGCGCGTGACGGGCCGACGACGGCGACTCGGGCCGCACCGGGATCTCCGTCGTGTCCTCCACCATCGCGTACAGCTCCTCGGAGCGTTCGTTCATTCCGGCGCGCACCTCGGCGCCGAACGCCCCGAGCCCCGCGCCGAGCTCGCGCAGGCCCTCGCCGAGGCTCGCGCCCATGCCGGCGGGCGTGGCCTTCTGCGTCAGCTCGTTGACCTTGCGGGTGGCGGTGACGCCGACCGCGACACCGACGCCGACCCAGAACAGACGTCTCATGCGCGCACACTCCGCTTCGACTTCCGGCTCTTCGGGGGCGGCGCGTTCTTCAGCCGGCGGGCCTGCTGGGCCTTGCGCAGCCCGTAGGACAGCGCGGCGACCTTGACGAGCGGCCCGCCGAGCGTCGCCGTGAACAGCGTGCTCAGCGCCTTGGTGTTGGCCGCGACGGCCTGGGCGCTGGAGGTGACCCCGTCGACCCGCTCGAGCTGGGTGTTGACGGTGGTGAGCGTGACCCCGGCGTCGGAGAGCAGGGGCTCGGTGCCCTCGTGGGCCTTGCGGATCGCGATCGTCGCCTCGTCGAGCGTGCGTCCGAGCTTGATCAACGGGATGGCGAGCAGCACCACCAGGATCACGAACGCCACCGCGGCGACGATCGCCGCGATCTGGCCGACCGACACGGGTCCTCCTCGAAGTGCTGGATGCGGTGCAGGTCCCCGGACCGACGCCCGGCGACACCACCGGTGAAGGCGGCGTCGCGGACGACACCTGGCGCAGGTGGCGGCAGGTTACCGTGCGCCATCCGGCCCTCGTCCGACCCCGGGCGCCCACTGTTGATCAGCAGGCCGGTTCCGATCAGCAGGCCGGGAGCCCGAGCCCGCCGCGGTAGGCCGGCGCGAGGTACACCTCGGAGATGTAGCCGATCCGCCCGTCGGGGGCGCGGGCCCCGAGCCAGAGCGCGGACACCGCGGCGTTCGGGTTCTGCCCGATGTTGGTCGAGGTGACGTCGGCGTTGGTGATGACCTCGCCGGTGAGCTGGCAGACCGCGAGGAACGTGAAGCCGCTGGCCACGTCGGTGCCCGGGATCTTGCAGCCGGGGATGCTCGCGCAGCGCGCGACCGGCCGGGACGACAGGTACGACGGCGTCCGGTCCTCGACCAGCGCCCCGTCGCCGATCGCCACCCGGTTCTGGACGACGACCGTGCGCACGGCCGGCGGGTCCGGCGCGGCGTCGAGGACCACGACGAGGGCGGTCGCGAGGGCCGCGACGAGGGCGAGGAGCACGGCGAACGCCACGATCTCGACGCGGCGGCGGGTGGAGCGGTGCGGCACGGGCGCGGGCGCGACGGGGGCCGGAGTGGTGGCCGGAGTGGTGGCCGGGGTGGTGGCCGGGACGGCGGCCGGGGTGGGGAGCGGCTCCGCGCGCGGGGTCCCGGGCTCGCGCAGCCGGTCGTGCCGCGCCCGCCACGCCGCCACCTCGTCGGACGTCAGCCCGATGGCGCCGAGCACGTCGGTGACGAGGTCGGCGTTGGGCAGCCCGGGTCCCCGCGTCGCCGCGGCGATGGTCGACTTGCCCCACCCGGAGAGCTCCTCGGCGCGCCGGAAGGACACGTCGTGCGCGCGCAACGTCTCGCGGAAGTCGGTGCAGAAGCGCGCCGGGGAGTCCCGTCCCCCGGGCTCCCCCGCCTGTGGTGCCACACCCTCGCCGTCGATGACGTCCCCCTCAGGTACCCCTGTGGTCCCCCCGGACCCCACGCGTGATCGTCCGGCACGGCGGGCCCGATGCCCAGCCGCCGTCCGGCCGCTGTCCGGGACGGCGCCCGGACGGCCTCCGGACATCCGCGGACGCGTCCCCGGAAACCCCGTCGGTGCCGCACACGAAGATGCGGACGAGGCCACCGGACCGTCGGGGGGCGGTGGCCCCGCGAGCGGGGTGCCGCGGGCAGCCGGGGGGCGTGCCCGCGGCACCCCTCCCCGCGCCGCCCCGCCTCCGGCCGGCCCCTACCCGCCGCCGCCCCGGACGACCTCGCGCAGGCGCGCGAGCCGGTTGGCGCGGTCGCGCTCGTCGCCGCGCCCGCCCGGGCGGTAGTAGTCGCGCCCGACCAGCTCGTCGGGCGGGTACTGCTGGGTGACGACCCCGGCGCGGTCGTCGTGCGGGTAGACGTAGCCGACGGCGTTGCCCATGGCCTGGGCGCCCGCGTAGTGCCCGTCGCGCAGGTGCGGCGGCACCGGCCCGGCCGCGCCGGAGCGCACGTCGCCCATCGCCTCGTCGATCGCGGTGATCACCGCGTTGGACTTCGGCGCGGTGGCGAGGTGGATGGTCACCTGGGCCAGGTTGATCCGCGCCTCGGGGAGCCCGATGAGCTGCACGGCCTGGGCGGCGGCGACGGCGGCGGGCAGCGCGGTGGGGTCGGCGAGCCCGATGTCCTCGCTGGCGTGCACCACCAGCCGCCGGGCGATGAACCGCGGGTCCTCCCCCGCGACGATCATGCGGGCGAGGTAGTGCAGGGCGGCGTCGGGGTCCGAGCCGCGGATCGACTTGATGAACGCCGAGATGACGTCGTAGTGCTGGTCGCCGGCGCGGTCGTAGCGCACGGCGACCTCGTCGACGACGCGCTCGACGTCGGCGAGCGTGATCGGTACCCGATGGTCGAGCTCCGCTTCGCTTCGTCTCCCGCCCTGCCCGCCCACCGCGTCGGCGGCCGCCTCCAGGGCGGTCAGCGAGCGGCGCCCGTCGCCCGCGGCGAGCCGGACGAGGTGGGCGCGCGCGTCCTCGTGCAGCGTCACCGCGCCGCCGAGGCCGCGGGGGTCGGCGACGGCGCGGTCGAGCAGGGTGCCGACGGCCTCGTCGTCGAGGGCGTGCAGGCCGAGCACCAACGACCGCGACAGGAGGGGCGCCACCACGGAGAACGACGGGTTCTCGGTGGTCGCGCCGACCAGCAGCACCACGCGGTCCTCGACCGCGGCGAGCAGGGCGTCCTGCTGGGTGCGCGAGAAGCGGTGGATCTCGTCGATGAACAGCACGGTGCGCCGAGGCTCGCTCGCGGCGAGGCGGCGGCGCGCGACCTCGATGACCCCGCGCACCTCCTTGACGCCGGCGTTCAGGGCGCTGAGGGCCTCGAACGCGCGGCCGGTGGCCTGCGAGATGAGGCGCGCGAGCGTGGTCTTGCCGGTGCCGGGCGGGCCGTGGAGCAGCACCGACGCCGGCGCGGCGCCCTCGACCAGGCGGCGCAGCGGGGCACCGGGCGCGAGCAGGTGCTGCTGCCCGACCACCTCGTCGAGGCTCGCCGGGCGCATCCGGACCGCCAGCGGCGCCGCGACGCCGCTCGTGGGCGCCGGACGGTCCTCCACGACCCCGCGCGTCACCGGCCTGCGCAACTCCTCCGGGCCGGGGTCGGGGCCCTCGGGGACGGGCTCCGGCGCCGCGACCTCGAACAGGCCCTCCTCGCTCATGCCCCGAACGGTACTGACGCCCCCCGACGTTCCTGATGTGGCCGACGGGTCACCCGCCAGCAGGACGCGGCCACCGGGACGACGTCGAGGGGCACGGTGCCGTGCACGAGGAGCCGCCGCGGGGCGCCCGGGTCGGGGCCGGCCAGCACGAGCGGCGAGGCGTCGTGGAACGCGGCGACCGAGAGGCGGACGATCGCGTCGGCCAGGGTGTCCCCGTCGATCACCGGCGGGGTCCCGCCCGCGCGCGCCACGATCTCGTCGACGCATCCGGCGGGTGGCAGCGCGCCGTGCGGGCCGGCGACGGTGTAGCCGCCGGCCCAGGCCGCGACCCGCCAGCGCCGCGGGGCGAGCCACCGGGTCAGCGCGGCCGCCCGGCGCCGGGCCGCGCCGGGGTCGGGCGGGCCGAGGGTGTCCTCCCACGGCGCGCGCACCCGGCCGGACCCGCAGGCCCCGCACATCAGACGGCGTCCATCAGTGGCGGGGGTGCCGCGCGACGAAGTCCTGCGCGATCTCGTCGAAGGTCGCCCAGCGCACCCCGTCGTGGCCGTTGATGTGCTCGATGAGCCGTTCGAGGGCGAGCAGCACCTGCGGGCGGCCGGAGACGTCGGGGTGGATCGTCATCGTGAAGGCCGCGTCGTCGCACTCGCGGTAGGTCCAGTCGAACTGGTCGCGCCACATCTGCTCGATGTCGCGCGGGTTGACGAAACCGTGGCTGTTCGGGCTGCCCTTGATGAACATCATCGGCGGCAGGTCGTCGAGGAACCAGTTCGCCGGGATCTCGACGAGGTCGGTCTCCGTGCCCCGCACCAGCGGCTTCATCCACGTCTGCGCGGGCCGGTCGTAGTCGATCGGCGTCCACGAGTCGCCCACCCGCACGTAGTAGGGCGTGACGTCGCGGTGCATCAGCGAGTGGTCGTAGCGGATGCCGCGGTCGAGCAGGATCTCGTTGGTGACCCGGCTGAACTCCCACCACGGCGCGACGTAGCCGGTGGGCCGGGTCCCGCTGCGGCGCTCGATGAGGTCGACGCAGTAGTCGAGGATCGTCTCCTCCTGCTCGCGGCTCATCGCGAGCGGGTTCTCGTGGCTGTAGCCGTGGACGCCGGTCTCGTGGCCCGCCGCGACGCACGCGTCGAACTCGGCGGGGAAGGTCTCCACGGAGTGGCCGGGCCAGAAGAACGTCTGGGTCAGCCCGTACCGGCGGAAGAGCTCGATCAGCCGGGGCACGCCGACCTCGCCGGCGAACAGGCCCCGCGAGATGTCGTCGGGCGAATCCTGCCCGCCGTAGGAGCCGAGCCAGCCGGCCACGGCGTCCACGTCCACCCCGAACGCGACGAAGATTTCCTTGGTCACGACTGCTCCTCCCGACGACCACGGCGGTCGACGACTAGGGTTCCCCCATGCGCGAGATCCTCAGCGTGCTCGAGTCCGACGCCCGTGCGACCCCCGAACGGATCGCGGCGCTCACCGGGATCGCGGAGGACGAGGTGCGCGCGGCGATCGCGGCGTGGGAGGCGGACGGCGTCATCCGCCGGTACAAGACGGTGATCGACCGCGACCGGCTCGGCGAGGACCGCGTCACGGCGTTCGTCGACGTCACCGTCGCGCCGGAGCGGGGTCGCGGTTTCGACGACGTGGCCGAGCGGATCGCGCGGTTCCGGGAGATCCGGGCCGTGCACCTGGTGAGCGGGGCGCAGGACCTGCGGGTCGAGGTGGAGGGCTCCTCGATGAAGGAGGTCGCGGACTTCGTCGCCCAGAAGCTCTCGGGCGTCGAGCGCGTGACCGCGACGAGCACCCACTTCCTGCTGCGCCGCTACAAGGACGACGGCCAGCTGCTCACCGACCCCGAGCCCGACCAGCGCCTGTCGGTGATGCCCTGATGGCACCTTCCCGCAAGCCGCTGTCGCGGGTCGTCGAGGCCTGCCCGCCCTCGGGCATCCGCAAGTTCTTCGACCTGGCGCAGACCATGAAGGGCGTGATCACGCTCGGCGTCGGCGAGCCCGACTTCCCGACGCCGTGGGGCGTGCGCGAGATGGCGATCCACGCGCTGACCCGCGGCGCGACGACGTACACGGGCAACTCGGGGCTGCTCGAGCTGCGCGAGCTGATCTGCGCCGACCTCGCCGCGCGGAACGGCACCACCTACCGCCCGGCCGACGAGTGCCTGGTGACCTCCGGGGTCTCCGAGGGCCTCGACCTGGCGCTGCGCGCGCTGGTCAACCCGGGTGACGAGGTGATCGTCCCCGAGCCGTCGTACGTCGCCTACCAGCCGTGCGTGGCGTTCGCGGGCGGTGTCGGGGTGCCGGTGCCGATGGATCCGGCGGAGGGCTACCGGCTCGACGCCGACCGGATCGCGGCGGCGGTGACGCCGCGGACCAAGGCGGTGCTGTTCGGCTCACCGTCCAACCCGACGGGCGCGGCGCAGTCGGCCGAGGACCTCACCGCGCTGGTGGCCCTGGCCGAGCGCGAGGACTTCTGGCTGGTCAGCGACGAGATCTACGACCGCCTGACCTACACCGGCACCCACACGAGCACCGCGGCGATCCCGGGCGCCTGGGACCGGACGGTGCTGCTCAACGGGTTCTCGAAGGCCTACGCGATGACCGGCTGGCGGGTCGGCTACGTGTGCGCGCCGGAGCCGCTGGCGGCGCTGATGCACCGCATCCACCAGTACACGATGCTCTGCGCCCCGCACGTCAGCCAGGTCGCGGCGATCGAGGCCCTGCGCAGCGCCGAGCCGGACGTCACCGAGATGGTCGCCGACTACGACCGGCGCCGGCGGCTGTTCGTCAAGGGCCTCGACGAGCTCGGGCTGACGTGCCCGGAGCCCGGCGGCGCGTTCTACGCGTTCCCGTCGATCCGGGCCAGCGGGCTGTCGTCGCAGGACTTCGCCGAGCAACTGCTGGGCGAGCAGAAGGTCGCCGTGGTCCCGGGCGACGTGTTCGGCCCGTCCGGCGAGGGCCACGTCCGTTGCTCGTACGCCACCGCGCTCCCCCTGCTCGAGGAGGCCCTCGAGCGGATGGGCCGCTTCCTCGCCGCCCGTACGTGAGCGAACTTCGGGGCTATGGCCCCGAAGTCCGCTCACGGACTCCGGACGGCTCAGTTCAGCTTGCGGGTGCCTTCGGGCAGGCCGCCGCCCGCGTAGGCGTCCTCGGCGAGCCGGGCCAGGGCCGTGAGCGCGACGTTCTGGCTCCACGGCCCGAACGAGCAGCGGGCCACGCCCAGCTCGGCCAGGCGGCCCGTCCCGGGCATCCCGGGCACGCCGATGACGTTGACCTTGCGCTCCCCGAGCGCCGCGACCAAGGCCCGGATCGTCTCCTCGGAGAGCTTGCCGGGGACGAAGACGTTGGTGGCGCCCGCCTCCAGGTAGGCGCGGCCGCGCTCGATCGCGTCGTCGAGGATCACCTGCGGGTCGCGGTCGCCGCCGCGCACCCAGGCGTCGGTGCGGGCGTTGAGCGCGAACGGCACGCCGGCCCTCTCCGCGGCGGCGACGGCCGCCTCGACCGCCTTCACCGACTCGGACAGCGGCTTGAGCTGGTCCTCGAGGTTCGCGCCCACGATCCCCACGTCGATGGCGCGGGCGATCGTGCCGCCCGGGTCGCCGTAGCCGCCCTCGAGGTCGGCGGTGACCGGTAGCTCGGTCTGCCGGGCGATCAGCCCGACCTCGCCGATCATCTCGTCGCGGGGGATCACCTCGCCGTCCGGGTAGCCGCGCGACGCGGCGATACCGTGGCTCGCGGTGGCGAGGGCCTTCGTGCCCGGCGTGTTCGCCACCGTGGTCGCCGTGATCGCGTCCCACACGTTGACGACGACGAGCAGGTCGGGGGCCTCGTGCAACCGGCGGAGTTCAGCTGCTCTGTCAGCGGTGCTCATGCCCCACCCCTACACCCGCGCGGCCCCCTGGACAGCCCCCGGCGACGAGGGCCACCCCGGGGAATTGAGGGTGTCCACACTGCGCCGGGCTCCTACGTGATCGGGTCACTTACCGGGCCCACACCCCGCTGGCAGATTGGCTGACCTCGGCGGACCACCACCTGCCCTACCGCCGTGGAGCGGTCGGGGGAAGCGGTGAGCACTTTCGCCTCGCACGACGACACGACGGTCCACATCCTCTGGATCAACGCCGGGCTCAGCTGTGACGGCGACTCGGTCGCGCTCACGGCGGCCACCCAGCCGAGCATCGAGGAGATCGCGCTCGGCGCGCTGCCCGGGCTGCCGAAGGTCGCCGTGCACTGGCCGCTCATCGACTTCGAGTCGGGCCCGGACAAGGGCGCCGACACCTTCATCGAGTGGTTCTTCCGCGCCGAGCGGGGCGAGCTCGACGGGCCGTTCGTGCTGGTCATCGAGGGCTCGATCCCGAACGAGGCGATCAAGGCCGAGGGTTACTGGTGCGGCTTCGGCAACAACCCCGCGACCGGTCAGCCGATGACCACCAGCGAGTGGATCGACCGCCTCGCCCCCAAGGCGCTGGGCATCCTCGCCGTGGGCACGTGCGCGACCTACGGCGGCATCCACGCCATGGCCGGCAACCCCACCGGGGCGATGGGCGTCGCGGACTACCTCGGCCGGGACTGGAGATCGTCGGCCGGGCTGCCGATCGTCAACGTGCCCGGCTGCCCGGTGCACCCGGACAACCTCTCCGAGACGATCCTCTACCTGCTCTACCAGGCCGTCGGGTCGGCGCCGATGATCCCGCTCGACGAGGCGGGCCGGCCGACGTGGCTGTTCGGCATGACGGTGCACGAGGGCTGCGACCGCGGCGGCTTCTACGAGCAGGGCCAGTTCGCCTCCGAGTACGGCTCCCCCGAGTGCCTGGTCAAGCTGGGCTGCTGGGGCCCGGTCGTGAAGTGCAACGTGCCCAAGCGGGGCTGGATCAACGGCGTGGGCGGCTGCCCGAACGTCGGCGGCATCTGCATCGGCTGCACCATGCCGGGCTTCCCGGACAAGTTCATGCCGTTCATGGACGCCCCGCCCGGCAGCAAGATCTCCGGCGCGGCCAGCGGCGCCTACGGCGTGGCGATCCGCAAGCTGCGCGACATCACCGCGAAGACCGTCGACAAGGAACCGCGCTGGCGCACACCCGGCCGCCAGCTGCGCACCGGCTACCAGCCCACCGCCTTCTGACCCCGACAGCCCTGAGAGGTCGCAGCCATGACCGCCACAGCGCCGAAGCAGAGCACGGGCCGGAAGACCGACCTCGTCGAGATGGCGTGGGACCCGATCACGCGGATCGTCGGCAGCCTGGGCATCTACACGAAGATCGACTTCGCCGCGAAGCGCGTGGTCGAGTGCCATTCCACGTCGTCGATCTTCCGCGGCTACTCCATCTTCATGAAGGGCAAGGACCCGCGCGACGCGCACTTCATCACGAGCCGCATCTGCGGGATCTGCGGGGACAACCACGCGACCTGCTCGGTCTACAACCAGAACATGGCCTACGGGGTGCGCCCGCCGCACCTCGGAGAATGGATCATCAATCTCGGCGAGGCCGCCGAGTACATGTTCGACCACAACCTGTACCAGGACAATCTGGTCGGCGTGGACTTCTGCGAGAAGATGATCGCGGAGACCAATCCCGGCGTCCTCGAGCTCGCGAACCGCACCGAGGCCCGCGGCGCCGCCGAGCACGGCTACCGCACGATCGGCGACATCATGCGGGCGCTCAACCCGTTCACCGGCGAGTTCTACCGCGAGACGCTGCAGGTCAGCCGCTACACGCGCGAGATGTTCTGCCTGATGGAGGGCCGTCACGTGCACCCCTCCACGCTCTATCCGGGCGGAGTCGGGACGGTCGCGACGATCCAGCTGTTCACCGACTACATGACGCGCCTCATGTGGTACGTCGAGTTCATGAAGCGCGTCGTGCCGATGCACGACGACCTGTTCGACTTCATGTACGAGGCGCTGCCCGGCTACGAGGAAGTGGGACGACGGCGGGTGCTGCTCGGGTGCTGGGGCTCGCTCAACGACCCCGAGCACTGCGACTTCGACTACCGGACCATGACCGACTGGGGCCGGAGGATGTTCGTCACCCCGGGCGTGGTGGTGGACGGGGAGCTCGTCACCACGGATCTGGTGGAGATCAACCTCGGTATCCGCATCCTGCTCGGCAGCTCGTTCTACCGCGGCTGGGAGGACCAGCCGGTGTTCGTGCGGCAGGACCCGCTCGGCAACCCGGTCTCGCAGGACCACCCGTGGAACCAGCACACGATCCCCGCCCCGCAGAAGCGCGACTTCGACGACAAGTACTCGTGGACGATGTCGCCGCGCTGGTTCGACGGCACCGACCACCTCCCGCTCGACACCGGCGGCGGACCGATCGCCCGGCTCTGGGCGACCGCGCTCGCCGGGCTCGTGGACATCGGCTACGTCAGGGCCACCGGCCACAGCGTCGACATCAACCTGCCGCGCACGGTGAACCGGGGCGAGCGCACGTTCACCTGGACCCCGCCGACGGACGGGCAGGGACGTCCGCTGTCCAACGCGATCGAGCGCGACCGGGCCCGCACCTACTTCCAGGCCTACGCCGCCGCGGCCGCGCTGCACTTCCTGGAGAAGGCGCTGGCCGAGGTCCGGGCCGGTCACTCGAAGACCTGGGAGTCGTTCGTCGTCCCCGACGAGTCGGTGAGCTGCGGGTTCACCGAGGCCGTGCGGGGGGTGCTGTCGCACCACATGGTGGTGCGCGACGGGAAGATCGCGAACTACCACCCCTACCCGCCGACGCCGTGGAACGGCAGCGTCCGCGACAAGTTCGGGACGCCCGGCCCGTACGAGGACGCGGTGCAGAACACGCCGATCTTCGAGGAGAACGGCCCGGACGACTTCAAGGGCATCGACATCATGCGCGCGGTCCGCAGCTTCGACCCGTGCCTGCCCTGCGGGGTGCACATGTACCTCGGCAACGGCAGACAGGTGCACAAGGAGACCTCGCCGACCCAGCTGAACCTGCCCTGATGGCGCCGCCGGAGGCGGCGGCCACCGACCCCGGCGCCGTCGCCGAGAGCATCGCCGTGCTGCTCGACGAGCTGGCGGCCGACCCCGCCGCGCGCGAGGTCGGCGAGGACCTGGTGCGCGTGCTCATGGAGTTCTACGGCGCGGGCCTCGCGCAGATGGTGGCGATCGTCCGGCTCGGCGCCGGGGACGCGCTCGTGCACCGGCTCGGCGCCGACCCGCTCGTCGCCGCGCTGCTGGCCCTGCACGGCCTGCACCCCGTCGACCTGCCCACCCGGGTCGGCCACGCGCTCGACACCGCCCGGCGGCGCCTGGGCCACCACGGCGCCGGGATCGCGCTCGACCGCGTCGACACCCACACCGGGACGGTCCACGTCACGCTCGCCACCGGGTGCGGCGCGGGGTCGGAGACCGTCCGCGACGTCGTCCGCTCCGCCGTCGCCGAGCTGGCGCCCGAGATCGCGGCCGTCGAGTTCGCCGCCCCCGAGCCGGGGCCGACCCTGCTGCAGCTCGGCATCCGGCCCCCGGAGCCGGCGGCGGGCTCATGACCGTCGCGGGGCTGCGCCGGTTCCTCACCCCGCGCGCCGACCCGACCCCCGCGCCGGCCGAGCGCTGCGAGCTCTGCGCCCAGGAGGTGCCGCCCGAGCACCCGCACCTCGTGCACACGGGCGACCGTTCCCTGCGCTGCGCCTGCCGGGCCTGCGCGCTGCTGTTCACCGACCGCGAGGACGGCCACCGCACCGTCCCCGACCGGTACCTGCGCGATCCCGGCTTCGTCCTCACCGACGCGCAGTGGGACTCGCTGCAGATCCCGGTGGGTCTGGCGTTCTTCCTGCACAGCACGACGGTCGGCGGCGTCCTCGCCTGCTACCCGAGCCCCGCGGGCGCCACCGAGAGCGAGCTCGACCTCGCGCACTGGTCCGACGGCGTCGGCGCCGGCCGCCTCGCCGCCGTGCTCGAGCCCGACGTCGAGGCCCTGCTCGTGCGGCGGGGGGCCGGGACCGAGTGCCTGCTCGTGCCCGTCGACGCCTGCTACCGGCTGGTCGGGCTCGTGCGCCGGTACTGGCGCGGCTTCGACGGCGGCGCCGAGGCGTGGGAGCGGATCGACGGCTTCTTCGACGACCTGCGCGCCCGCGCCCGGGAGGTGCGCCCGTGACCCTGCCCTTCCCCCGCGCCGCGCCCGGCCCCGCGTTCCGGTTCACCGTCACCGGCGCCGACCACGACCCGTCGGCGCTCGCGCCCACCCTGCGGCTGCACGTCGCGGTCGCCGAGACCACCGGGACCCGGGTCCACGCGCTGGCCCTGCGGACGCAGATCCGGATCGAACCCGGCCGCCGCCGCTACGCGCCCGACGAGCAGGCCCGCCTCGTCGAGCTCTTCGGCGAGCCCGAGCGCTGGGGCCGCACGCTCAACCCGATGCAGCTCGCCACGGTCGCGAGCACCACCCCCGGCTTCACCGGCGCGCACGAGCTCGTCCTCGAGGTCCCGCTGACCGCCGACGCCGACATCGCCGCGACCCGCTACTTCCGCGGCCTGGACGGCGGCGAGGTGCCGCTGCTGCTGCTCTTCAGCGGCACCGTCTTCTACGAGGGCGAGCCCGGGGTGCAGGTCGGGCTCGTGCCGTGGAGCTCGGAAGCGGCGTTCCGGCTCCCGCTGGCGGTGTGGACCTCGATGATGGAGGCCCACTTCGGCGGCACGGTCTGGGTGCGGCTCCCCGCCGACACCCACGCCGCGCTGGCGGCCTGGCGCGCGGCCCACGCCCTGCCGAGCTGGGAACAGACCGTCGCGGCGCTGCTCGCGGCGGCCGAGGAGCGTGGGCCGTGACCGCGCCGACCGACCCCTTCACCGACGTCACCGCCGTCGCCGACGCCGTGCTCTTCGAGGGCTACCTGCTCTACCCCTACCGGGCGTCGGCGCAGAAGAACGCCCTGCGCTGGCAGTTCGGCGTCCTCGTGCCCCCGGCCGCCGCCGAGGACCTCGCCGAGCCGTCGCGCAGCCGCACCGAGCTCCTGCTGGAGCCGCGGCCGCGAGCCGTGCTGCGCGTCCGCGTCCGGTTCCTGCAGGTCCAGGAGCGGGTGCTCGTCGACGCCGCCGGCCGGGTCCGGGACGAGATCACCGTCGACGGGGTCCCGCACTTCGGCTGGGAGGAGGGCGTGGTGCGGGAGGTCCACGCCGCGATCCCCGTCGACGAGCTCGCCCGGCACCCGATCACCCTCTCGATCACCGGCCCGGCCGCGGAGACGCGCACACCGATCGTCGACGCGCAGGGCACCGCGCACGGGGCCTACCTGCGCCGCACCCGGGCGATCGCGGGGCACGCCCGGCTCACCGCGCAGCCGGTGCCCGGGCCGTACGGCGCGCTGCGCCTGCGCCTCGACGTCGTCAACGACACCCCGGGCCCGCCCGGCCTGCCGCGGACGACGGCACTGCACACCGCCATGGTCGCCGCGCACACCGTCCTCGGCCTCGACACGGGCGCGTTCCTCTCCAGCGCCGATCCCCCGGAGTGGGCCGCGCCCGCGGTCGCCGGGTGCGTCAACGAGCACAGCTGGCCGGTGCTCGCCGGCCCGCCGGGCACCGCCCGGCTCGTCCTGGCGTCGCCGATCATCCTCTCCGACCACCCGCAGCTGGCGCCGGAGAGCACCACCGACCTGTTCGACGGCACCGAGAACGACGAGATCCTCAGCCTGCGCACCCTCGCGCTCACCGAGGCCGAGAAGCGCGAGGCCCGGGCCACCGACCCGCGCGCCGCCGAGCTCCTCGACGCCCTCGAGGCCATGGGCCCGGCGATGTTCGAGCGTCTGCACGGGACGTTCCGCACCGACGGGCGCGCCGCCGACCCGATCCCGACCCTCACCACGCCTCCCGATGGTCGAGCGCCCCTCTCGGCGTGCTCCTCCGATCGCTTCCTCGCCCCGGGCACTCCCTGGTGGGACCCCGGCGCCGACGCCTCGGTCGACCCGGCGACCGACACCGCGCTGGTCGGCGGTACGCCGGTGGCGCGGGGCAGCAGCGTGGTCCTGCGCCCCGGACCGGGCGGCGACGCCCAGGACGCCTTCCTCGCCGGCGCCACCGCGACCGTGCAGGCCGTGCTGCGCGACGTCGACGGCGGCACCCACGTCGCGGTCTCCCTCGACGACGACCCCGGCGCCGACCTCCAGGCCACGCACGGCCGCCACCGCTACTTCCGGCCGGACGAGCTGGAGGTGATCCGGTGAGCAGGATCCTCGTCGCCGGCGTCGGCAACGTGTTCTTCTCCGACGACGGCTTCGGCTCCGAGGTGGCCCGCCGGCTGCTCGGCGCGCGCCGCCTGCCCCCCGACGTCGAGGTCGTCGACGTCGGCATCCGCGGGATGCACCTCGCCTACCGGGTCCTCGACGGCTACGACGTGCTCCTCCTCGTCGACACCCACGCGGGCGGACGGGCGCCGGGGACGCTCTGCCTGCTCGAGCACGACATGGCCGACGCGGGGGCCGCCGCCGGGGCCGGGGCGGCGTTCGACCCGCACGGCATGGAGCCCGACGCCGTCCTCGACCTGATCGGCGCGCTCGCGCGCGGGGTCGGCGCCCACGAGCTGCGCCGGGTCCTCGTGCTCGGCTGCGAGCCCGCCGGGACCGGGGCGGGCATGGGGCTCAGCCCGCCCGTGGCCGCCGCCGTCGACGACGCCGTCGAGGCGGTCGCCCGCATCGTCGCCCGCCTGCGCGCGGACGAACCCTTCACCGCCGTCACGCAGAGCGGAGCCGTCCGATGATGAAGATCCTGATCCTCGCCGCGCTCGGCGGCGGCGCGTGGGTGGCCTGGAAGAGCTCCCGCGACGACATCGCGCGCTACCGCCGCATCCGGGACATGTGAGGTCCCGGTGCACGAGTTCGGGGTGGCCGCCGCGGTGCTCGAGGCCGTGGAGGCTCGTGCCGCCGGGCGCGCCGTGCGGTGCGTCCGCGTGCACGTCGGCGCCCTGCAGCGCCTCGACCGTCCGGTCTTCGACCAGGCCTTCGCCCTCGTCGGCGGCGGCGGGGTGGCGGACGG
This sequence comes from Actinomycetospora lutea, assembly GCF_028737205.1. Lineage (GTDB taxonomy): Bacteria > Actinomycetota > Actinomycetes > Mycobacteriales > Pseudonocardiaceae > Actinomycetospora > Actinomycetospora lutea. The sequence goes on from NZ_JAQZAL010000002.1 coordinate 325,927, forward strand.
GGCGAGCGTCGAGGTCGTCGAGGTGCCCGTCGAGGTCCGGTGCCGCGACTGCGACGCCACCACGACGGCCGACCAGCTGGTCGTCGCGTGCGGGCGCTGCCGGGGCCACGACCTCGAGCTCGTGCGCGGCGACGACCTCGTCCTGGAATCGATCACGGTGACCGACGCGCAGGAGGTGCGCTGATGTGCCTGGGCATCCCGGGTGAGCTGGTCGAGATGCCGGTCGACGAGACCGACCTGGCGCTGGTCTCGGTGGCCGGGGTCCGGCGCCGCGTGAACGTCGGGCTGCTCACCGACGAGGAGGATCTCGCCGTCGGCGACTGGATCCTCATCCACGTCGGCTTCGCGCTGGCCAAGATCGACGAGGCCGAGGCGCAGGCGGCCCTGGAGATGCTCCACGGCCTCGGACCGGCCTACGACCAGGAGCTCGCCGACTTCACCGGCTCGGCGGTCGGGAGGGAGGGGCTGTGAGGTTCGTCGACGAGTTCCGCGACGCCGACACCGCGCGGGCGCTGGCCGCCCGCATCGCCGCGCTGTGCGAGCCCGGGCGCCGCTACGCCTTCATGGAGGTCTGCGGCGGGCACACCCACACGATCTACAAGCACGGTCTCGAGGACCACCTGCCCGACGCGATCCGCCTGGTGCACGGGCCCGGCTGCCCGGTCTGCGTGCTGCCGATGGGCCGCGTCGACGACGCCATCGCCATCGCCGCCCAGCCCGACGTGATCATGACCGCGTTCGGCGACATGATGCGTGTCCCGGGAGGCGACGGGTCCTTCTTCGACGCGAAGGCCGCGGGCGCCGACATCCGGATGGTCTACTCGCCGCTCGACGCGCTCAAGATCGCCCGGGCGAACCCCGACCGGCGCGTGGTGTTCATGGCGATCGGCTTCGAGACCACCGCGCCCTCGACCGCGATGACGGTCCTGCGCGCCGCGCGGGAGGGGATCGAGAACTTCTCGATCTTCTGCAACCACGTCACGATCATCCCGGCGATCAAGGCCATCCTGGACTCCCCGGACCTGCGCCTCGACGGCTTCCTCGGCCCGGGGCACGTGTCGACCGTGATCGGGTGCCGGCCCTACGAGTTCATCGCCGCCCGCCACGGCGAGCCGCTCGTCGTCGCCGGCTTCGAGCCGCTCGACATCCTGCAGTCGGTGTACCAGCTGATGCTCCAGCTCGCCGAGGGGCGCTGCGAGGTCGAGAACCAGTACAGCCGGGTCGTGCCGTGGGACGGCAACCGGCGGGCGCTCGAGGTCATCGGCGAGGTCATGGAGCTGCGCCCCTACTTCGAGTGGCGCGGGCTGGGGTTCATCTCCCACTCCGCGATGCAGGTGCGCGAGGCGTACGCCCGTTACGACGCGGAGCGCCTCTTCGCCGTCCCCGGGGTGCGGGTCGCCGACCCGAAGGCCTGCCAGTGCGGCGAGGTGCTCAAGGGGGTCCTTGAGCCCTGGCAGTGCAAGGTCTTCGGCACGGCGTGCACGCCCGAGACCCCGATCGGCACATGCATGGTGTCCAGCGAGGGCGCCTGCGCGGCCTACTACAACTTCGGGCGCTTCAGCCGCGAACGCGTGCGCGCCGGCGCCACCGGCCCGACGCCGCTGGCCGACCCGGTGATGCCGCGATGACCGCGCTGGACGGGGAGCACGCCGGCGGGGGGACCCGCAGCGCCGGCTGGGCCGAGGACGCCGTGGCCCGGCACGCGGGCGCGGAGCACCTGCGCAGCGAGGAGCAGGTGCTCGAACGCATCGAGCGCACCCGCCGCCGTCGCCCGCGTGTGCGGGAGGACCGGATCACCCTCGCCCACGGCGCCGGCGGCAAGGCCACGCACACCCTCATCGAGGCGGTCTTCCTCGAGGCGTTCCGCAACCCGGTGCTCGAGGCCCTCGAGGACGGCGCCGCGCTGGACGCCGGCGGCGCGCGGCTGGCGTTCACCACCGACGCCTTCGTCGTGTCGCCCCTGTTCTTCCCCGGCGGCGACATCGGCGACCTCGCCGTCAACGGCACCGTCAACGACCTGGCGATGTGCGGTGCCCGCCCGCGGCACCTCTCGGCGTCGTTCATCCTCGAGGAGGGGTTCCCGGTCGCGGACCTGCAACGCATCGCCGCCTCGATGGCCCGCGCCGCCGCCGCGGCCGGCGTCGAGATCGTCACCGGCGACACCAAGGTCGTGCGCCGCGGCCAGGCCGACGGCTGCTTCGTCACCACGGCCGGGATCGGCGTCCGCGAGCGACCGATCACGCTGAGCGCGGCCTCCGCCCGGCCCGGCGACGCCGTGATCGTGTCCGGCCCGATCGGCGACCACGGGATCACGGTCATGCTGGCGCGCGGGGAGCTCGACATCGAGGCCGACATCGTCTCGGACACCGCCGCGCTGCACGGCGTGACGGCCGACCTGCTCGACGCCGGCGGCGACGGGGTCCGGGTGCTGCGTGACGCGACGCGAGGCGGCGTCGCGACGATCCTCAATGAGATCGCGGGCAGCTCCGGGGTGGCGGTGGTGGTCGACGAGGCGGCGGTCCCGGTGCGCGACGAGGTCGTGGGCGCCTCCGAGCTGCTCGGGATCGATCCGCTCTACGTGGCGTGCGAGGGCCGGCTGGTCGCCGTCGTGGCCCCGTCGCGCGCCGGTGCGGTGATGGCCGCGCTGCACGCCCACCCGCTCGGCGCCGGTGCCGCCGTCGTGGGGCACGTGGCCGAGGACCCGCCCGGGATGGTGCTGCTGCGCACCACGTTCGGCGGCACCCGGATCGTCGACCTGCTCGTCGGCGACCCCCTGCCGCGCATCTGCTGAGACGAGCCGTGGACCCGTCTCACCCGGCGAGGACGCGGCGGGTGAGCTCGCCGAGCACCTGGTAGACGGTGGTCTGCGCCTCCTGGATGCGGTGCACCGAGGTCGAGGGCATGACGAACAGGTGGTCGACGGCGCCGGTCTCGGCCATCGCCCCGCCGTCGTAGCCGGCGAGGCCGACGGTGAGCATCCCCCGCCGGCGCGCCTCGGCGAGTCCCCGCAGGACGTTGGTCGAGTTGCCGCTGGTGGACAGCGCGAGGGCGACGTCGCCGGGGCGTCCGGCCGCCGCGATCGGCCGGGCGAAGACGACGTCGAACGAGACGTCGTTGGACAGCGCGGTGAGCACGGCGACGTCGGCGGTCAGCGCGATCGCCGGCAGCCCGGCGCCCCCGTCCTCGGGCGCGGCGAACATCGCGGCGACGGCCTGGGCGTCGGTGCTGCTGCCCCCGTTGCCGAAGGCGAACACCCGCCCGTCGGCCGCGAACGCGCCGGCCATCGCCGTGGCGCACGCGACCAGCGCCTCCGCATGGGTCGCGATCACCTGCTCGCGCAGCGCGGCGATCTCCGCGACCTTCTCCCGGGTGGATCGGCGCACCTCCTCGAGGACGTGCCCGTCGGCACCGTCGTCGCCGTCCCCGTAGAGGAAGGGGTACAGCGCCTCCAGGCCGCTCACGGGGTGCCTCCCCCGCCGAGCGCGCCCGGCCTCTCCAGGAAGACGTGCGCCAGCTCCCACATCACGTGGTAGGTCGTCACGTGGATCTCCTTGATCACCGCCGGGTCGGACGACCGGGCCGGCAGGAGGTGGTCGAGCCCCGGGACGTCCGCCACCGCTCCCCCGTCCCCACCGACCAGCGCGACGGTGAGCAGCCCCCGCTCGTGGGCCTCGGCCAGCGCGCGGACCACGTTGGCGCAGTGCCCGTCCACCGAGAGACCGACCGCGATGTCGCCGGGACGGGCCTGGGTGCGCAGCTGCGCGGCGAACGTGTCGTCGAAGCCGGTGCGCCGCGCGATCCCGGTCAGGGTGGCCGGGTCGGTGACCAGCGAGATCGCGGGCAGGGCCCGCTTGCCGACGACCACCGGGTGCACGAACTCCACGGCGAGGTGCGCCGCGTCGGCGGTGGCCGCCCCGTTGCCGAAGGTGATCAGTCGGCCGCCGCGGTGGAACCGCGCCGCGACGTCGTGGCAGGCGGCGGCGATCCGGTCGGCGTCGTCCGCGAGCGCGCGCGTCGCGGCCCGGCGCCGGGCGAACGCGTCGATGGCGTCCTGCCGGGTCAGTGTGCTCATCGCTCCCCCTCGGGTGACGTGCGGCTCGCCGCGACAGCGACCTGACCGAGGCTGATCCCGCCGTCGGTGCAGGGCACCCGCTCGTGGACGAGCACGCGGAGCCCGGCGGCCTCGAGGCCCGCGCGGACCCGCTCGAGCAGCACGAGGTTGACGAACACCCCGCCCGACAGCGCCGCGGTGCCGACGCCGTGCTCCTGCGCCGCCGCGGCGGCCGCGGCCACCGTCGCGTCGGCGAGCCCGTGGTGGAACCGGGCGGCGATCCGGCCGGGGTCGATCCCGGCGCGGAGGTCCTCGACCACACCGGCGATCAGCGCGTCGACGGCCAGCACCCCGGCGCGGGCGGCCGGGACCGGGTAGGCGGAGCGCTCGTCGGGGTCGACCCACTGCTCGAGCTCGACCGCGGCCTGACCCTCGTGGGTGGTGGTGTCCCGCACGCCGAGCAGCGCGGCCACGGCGTCGAAGAGCCGCCCGGCGCTGGAGGTCACGAGCGTCGAGGGCGCGCGGGCCAGCGCCACGACCGGCTCCCACCGCTGCGCGTGCCGCCGCGCGAGGGCCCCGGCGTCGAGACCCAGCGCCGCGCACCAGGCCGCGGCCATCCGCCACGGCTCCCGGACCGCCGCGGCGCCGCCGGGCAGCCCGACGGTGCGCAGGTGCCCCACGCGGCGGGACTCCCGCAGCGAGGCCAGGAGCAGCTCGCCGCCCCACACCGTGCCGTCGGTGCCCCAGCCCGTGCCGTCGAACGCCACCCCGAGCACCGGCCCGTCGTCGCGCCCCCACCCGTGCTCGGCCAGGCAGGCCGCGACGTGCGCGTGGTGGTGCTGGACGCCGACCGGCTCGAGGTCGTCCCGGTCGAGTGCGTACGCCGTGGAGCGGTACTGGGGGTGCAGGTCGTGGGCGACGACCTCGGGCGTGATCCCGGACAGCCGGCCGAGGTGGTCGATCGCGTCGAGGAAGGCGCGGAGGGTGGCGAGGTTCTCCAGGTCGCCGATGTGGGACGACACGACGGCCCGCCGGCCCGACGCGAGCGTGATCGTCACCTTCTGCTCGGCCCCGCACGCCAGCACCGGGCGTCCCACGGTGACGCCGAGGGGCACGGGTTCCGGGGCGTACCCGCGCGCCCGGCGCACCGGCACGACCCGCCCGCGGGCGGTGCGCACCACCGAGTCGTCGACGCGCGTGCGGATGGCCCGGTCGTGGCCGAGGAAGCCGTCGACCAGCGGGGCGAGGCGGGTCGCGGCGTCGTCGTCGCGGTGGGCGATCGGCTCGTCGGAGACGTTGCCGCTGGTGAGCACGAGCGGGTGCCCGAGGTCGGCGGCCAGGAGGTGGTGCAGCGGAGTGGCCGGGAGCATGACCCCGAGCTCCCGCGTGTGGGGCGCCACCGACGCCGCCACCGGCGCCCCGGACCGGCGCGGCCGCAGCACGATGGGGCGGCGCCGGCCGGCGAGCACGTCGCGCGCCACGGCGTCGGTGTGCACGAGGCGCTCCGCGGCGGCGAGGTCGGCGACGAGCAGGGCGAACGGCTTGTCCTCGCGGTGCTTGGCCGCGCGCAACCGCGCCACCGCCGCCTCGTCGTCCGCGCGCACGGCGAGGTGGTGGCCGCCCAGGCCCTTCACGGCGAGGATCTCCCCGGCCGCGAGCCTGCGCACGGCGCGGCCCAGGGCGTCGTCGGTCGTCCCGTCGAGGCGCAGGCGCGGGCCGCAGTCGGGGCAGCAGACCGGCTGGGCGTGGAAGCGGCGGTCGGCCGGGTCGTGGTACTCGGCGGCGCAGGCCGGGCACATCGCGAAGCCGGCCATCGTGGTCGTCGCCCGGTCGTAGGGGACGTCGCCGATGATGGAGAGCCGCGGGCCGCAGTTCGTGCAGTTGACGAACGGGTGGCGGTACCGGCGGTCGGCGGGGTCGGTGAGCTCGGCGAGGCAGTCGGCGCACGGTGCGGTGTCGGGCGGGACGAGGGTGCGCGGTCCGGGCGCGGCGGGGTCGCTGCGGGCGATCGTGAAGCCGTCCCGGCCCGTCGGCGCCCGGTCCTCCCGGACCACGGTCTCGACGGTCGCCAGGGCGGGGGCGCCCTCCCGCAGCGCCGTGGCGAGGGCGTCGACCGCCGCGGGCGGACCCTCCACCTCGACGACCACCCCCGCCGCGTCGTTGCCGACGAATCCCGCCAGGCCGAGGTTGTGGGCCAGCGCGTGGACGAACGGGCGGAAGCCCACGCCCTGGACGATCCCGGTCACCGCCAGGCGGGCGCGCACCGTCCCGGCGGCGAGCGTCACGGCGTGGCGCCCCGGTCGAGCCGGGCGATGGCCTCCCCGGCGTGCACGAGCACGACGTCGCCGACGCCCGCGTCGACGAGGGCGATGCTGACCTCCTCCGCCCGCCCGTCGCGGGTGTCGACCCGGGCGAGGTCGCCGTCCACGGCGACCACCGTCCCGGGCAGCGCCTCGTCCGAGCACGTCAGGCAGACGTCCCCGTCGTCGCTGCCGTCGCAGGCGCGGGTGGTCACCGCGACCCCGCCGGCAGCGCCCCGCACCGCTCGAGGAACGTGTGCACGAGGTGGTGGGTCGCCTCGAGGGTCTCGACCTGGTGGCGCAGCGCCTCCTTGCCGTCCGCGGTCAGGGCGTACGTGCGCCGAGCGGGCCCCGACGCCGACAGGCACCAGGAGGACGACACGAGACCTTCGCGCTCGAACGACCGCAGCGTGCGGTAGACGCCGCCGGCGTCGGTGTCGTCGATGAACGAGCTGTGCAGGCGCTCCACGAGGTCGTAACCGTGCGCGGGACGCTCCTGCAGGAGGAGCAGCAGACAGGGTCGGAGGAAGTTCCGCGGCTCGCATTCGCCCATGGCGACCCCCCGCCCCGGTCCCCAGGGTGGTGGAGGGACCGTTGCCCGTGTGGTGACGGTCACATAGTGTCCTCCGGAGCGAGCGGTCCGACAAGCGATGCGGTAGGGCGGCGAGGCCGATGGACGACGCGACGCGGGCCGTGCTCGAGCTCTGGGACGTCGCCGAGGAGGCCGTCGACGGGCTGGCCGTCGCCGACTGGACGCGCCCCGCCCCCGGCCCGGAACCGACGGTCGGCGACCTCGTGACCCACCTCGCCGGCATCCACCTCGGCGTCCACTACGCCGGCCCCGACCAGCTGCGGGCCTCCCTCGCCGGCGCCCGGCGGCACACCGCGCTCCTGCTCGAGGGGCGCGCGGCGGGCGACCGCGTGCTCGGTGCGCACTGCCTGGACCTGTGCCTGCACGCCCACGACCTCACGACCGCGCTGGCCGCGCCCGTCGACCTCGCCGACCACGCGACGGCCACCGTGGAGGCCTGCCGGCTGGTCATCGACATGGCGCCGCGCCTGCTCGTGTCCGCCCTCGGGGCGCGCGACGCGACGGTGCGCCTCGTGGTCCGCCGCCCCGACGCCGGGCGGCGCCCCGCGCTCGAGCGCACCGTGCACGTGGTCGGCGGGCGCTGCACCGGGCCCGGCGACGCCGAGCCGGACGTCGTCGACATCGACGCCGACGCGCTGCTGCTCCTGCTCGCGGGCCGGCGCCGCGCCGAGTCGCTCGCGGCCACCGGCGCGGCGGCCTGGTCGGGCGACGCGGCGGACGCGTTCGTCCACCGCGCCCGGCTCTGCTGACCGCCAGACGCCGACCGCCAGACGCCGACCGCCAGACGCCGACCGCCAGACGCCGACCGCCAGACGC
>NZ_JAQZAL010000030.1 GCF_028737205.1 Actinomycetospora lutea
TGGCAAACAAGGACCAGGCCACCCAAAGAAACCCCAACGACACCACACCCACAAAGGCGCCATGCCGACGAGGACAAACACACCAAACATTCAGCACACTGTTGAGTTCTCAAAGGACAACTACACGCGTATCGCCGCGACCGATTCGTCCGAGTTCCTCGCGGTGACTCCCACTGTACCCGACTCGTTTCGCGGTCCGTTCCAGGGGGTCCCCGGCGGTCCGTCCCGATGTCGGGCGGAGGCGATCTGCTCGGTCCCGCAGGACCCGGCCCGATCGCCGTCTTCGACTGTACCCGAGGCCCCGAGGCCTCGGTCGGCTCCCGGCCGGCCGCCGATCGGCGTCCGTTCCCCGGGTGCGTCTCCACTGTACGCGACGCCGCGTCGCGGCCCCGACCCCCGGGGTCAGCTCCGGCGTTCTCCCAGCTCGGCCCCGGTGTCCGCCGGGGCCTCCTCGGTGGACCGGCTCTCGGGCGGCGTCGGGCGGCCCGTCGTCGCGAGTGACCGGAGCATGGCGTTGTAGGCCTCGAGGTCGCGGTCGCCGTCACGGTCGGCGCGGCGGTCCTCCCGTCGCGCGGTCCGCTCGTCGGCACGGGACCACTGCACGAGCAGCGCGATCAGCACGATGAGCATCGGGACCTCGCCCGTCGCCCAGGCCAGCCCGCCGCCGGCGGTCTGGTCGGCGAGGCGGTCGATCCAGGGCATCTCGAGCTGCTGGTAGAAGCCCGAGCCGATCACGGTCGCGGAGGTCATCACCGCGATCCCGAAGAACGCGTGCAACGGGATGGCGACGAAGAGCAGGCCGAGGCGCCCGATGGGCGGCAGCTGGCGCGGGCTCGGGTCGATGCCGACGATCGGCCAGAAGAAGAGCAGGCCCACGAGCAGGAAGTGGACGTTCATCGCGAGGTGCGCCCAGTGCGACTCGAGCGCGACGTCGAAGAGACCCGAGAAGTACAGGACGTAGAAGCTGCCGACGAACAGCGCGAGGGCGACGAGCGGGTGGGTCAGCACCCGCGCGACCGGGGAGTGCACCGCCGCCAGCACCCACTCGCGGGGGCCGGGCGGTGCGTCGGCGCCGGCCGGGGGCAGCGCCCGCAGCAGGAGCGTCACCGGGCCGCCCAGGACCAGCAGGATCGGCACCAGCATGTTGAGCATCATGTGCTGGCCCATGTGCACGCTGAACATCACCGGGGCGTAGCGGCCGATGCCCGACGAGGTCGCGACGAGGAGCACGAGGCAGCCCGCCACGAAGGACAGGGTGCGCCCGACGGGCCAGGTGTCGCCCCGACGGCGCAGGCGCCGGACCCCCGCGAGGTAGAGCCCGGCGAGGACCAGCGCGAGAGTGCCGAAGATCAGGTCGAACCGCGGCTGGGTGATCACGCCGGCGGCGGTGAACGGCTCGTCGACCGCGTAGCCGACGAGCGCCTCCAGACGGCTCGGCTGTGCCTCCGGCACCACCGGGGGCGGCGTGCGGCCGAGCGCCACGGCGACGCCCATCGTCGCGGCCATGAGGAGCACCTCGAGGCCGGCGAAGCGCACGATCGCGCCGGAGTCCCCGCGGGCCAGCGCGGGCAGCGTGCGCTGACGGTGCCACCAGCCGAAGGCGCCGAGGGCCACCAGCGCGAGCGCCTTGACGACGACCAGGACGCCGTAGGTGCTCGTCAGGAGATCGGTCGGTGTGATCCGCACCAGGGCGTTGATCACCCCGGACAGCGCCAGCACCACCCAGCAGACGAGCGCGACCGCCGAGAAGCGCCGCGCGGCGAGCGCCGGGTGCCGGCCGCCGGCGACGAGGTGGGTGACCAGCGCGACGAGGCCGCCGACCCAGACCGCCGCCGCGAGCACGTGCAGCAGCAGGCTGTTGGTGGCGACGTCGTGGTCACCGCCCGCGGCCGAGTGCCCGGTGAGCGCGAGCGGGAGCAGACCTGCGAGGGCCACGCCCGCCCCGACCACGGCGGCGCCCCAGCCGAGCACGACGCGGGTCACGCCGAGCGTCACCAGGGCGATCAGGGCGGTCAGGGCCCACGAGGTAGTGGTCTCGATGCCGGGGACCGCGACCGACAGCACCCGCATGTCGAGCATCTGCGAGACCGGGCGGCCGTAGGCGTCGGCCGCGCTCAGCGGGATCATCAGCAGGGCCGCGACCGACCACGTCCCGGCGGCCCACGACGCGACGCGGACCGCCCGGTAGCCGTCCGCCGACAACCACCCCGACGACGCGGGCGGGGTGAAGAACGCCGCCAGCAGCAGGAAGCCGATCGTCGCGGCCGCGGCCGCCTGGCTCAGCGCGCGCACCACGGGCAGCGCGTAGACGGTGACGGGCCCGGGGTCGGGCAGGCCGAGACGCGCGAAGGTCGCCGCGCCGGACAGGGTGCTCAGGGCCAGCGCCACCACCGCGGCGACGGCGAGCAGCGGACCGACCTGGGCAACGAACAGGCCTCCGGGGGTGCTGGGCCGCACGGTCGAGGCGGGCTCCGGTGCCTCGGCGGGCGGCGGGGTCGTGGTGGCCACGGCTCCAGGGTAGGTCGCGGTCGGGAGCGGGGCGTCCGGTCGGGCTACGCTGCCGCCGGGCCCCCGTGGCGCAACGGATAGCGCATCGGCCTTCTAATCCGACGGTTGCAGGTTCGAGTCCTGCCGGGGGCGCGCCGTGCCGGTGACCGGGTCGTCGGCGGGCTCGTCGCCGCGCGGGCGCCGCGGCCCCGGACCTGACCGGCTACCAGGCCTCCGGCTCGAACTCCGCGGTCATCTCCCGCCAGCTCACGGGCTCCGCGCAGTGCGCACAGGTCAGCCGGGGCGCGGCCTCGTGCCCACAGGTGCGGTGCACGAGCCGGACGGGCGGGACGTCGGTCTCGTACGCGTCCCCCCACCGCATCAGCGCGACCAGCACCGGGTAGAGGTCGGCGCCCTTCGCCGTGAGCCGGTACTCGTGCCGCGCCGGGGCGTCCTGGTAGCGCACGCGGTCGAGCACGCCCTCCGCGGTGAGGACGCGCAGCCGGTCGTTGAGGACGTTGGCGCCCAGCCCGAGCTTCGACCGGAAGTGTTCGTAGCGCCGCTCCCCGCGGAAGCACTCGCGCAGGATCATCATCGTCCAGCGCTCGCCGATCACCGACCAGGTCCGCGCGACGGAGCACCAGACGTCGCCGAGGTCGTCGTGCCGCACGCGGCGAGTCTAGGACTCTTTTCGAGTGCGAGCAGCTCAGCTACCGTCCTCGGGCATGCCCTTCTACCAGTTCACGGTCCCCGGCGGAGACGCGACGCTGGAGCACCAGCACGAGATCGCGGCGGCGATGACGAAGGTGCACGCGGAGGTCACCGGCGCCCCGAGCGCCTACGTGCACTGCTCCTTCGTCGAGGTGCCGCCCGGCAGCATCTTCGTGGCCGGCGAGCCCGTCGACGGGCCGCGCATGGTGGGGATCATCCGCGCGGGACGGTCGGCCGAGGTCCGCGCACGGCTCCTGCACGAGCTCGCCGACGCCTGGTGCGAGATCACGGGGCACGCGAAGGCGGACCTCGCGATCTTCCTGCAGGAGGTGCCGGGCGCGAACGTGCTCGAGGACGGCGTCGTGCTGCCCGAGGCGAGCGAGGATCCGGGCGCGATCACCTGAGGGACAGTGGTGCCATGGAGTCCCGCGACGGGTCGAGCAGCGCACGGGTGATCTCGCAGACCCCCGAGGTCCTGCACATGGAGCACCGCACCACGCGCCGGACCCGGCTCGCGGGCCCGCACTGGCACCCGGAGCTGGCCGAGACCTTCACCGTGCGCACCGGCCGCGTGGCGATCGCCGTCGACGGGACGTGGCACTCGCTCGGCCCGGGGGACTCGGTGACGATCCCGGCGGGCGCGGTGCACGAGTCACGCGTCGAGGAGGCGGACCTCGTGATGGACCACGAGGTCACGCCGCCGGGGCGGCACCGCCAGATGTTCGAGGTGATGTTCGCCCTCGACCGGCGCGGGCTGCTCGGCTCGGGCGGCGTTCCCCTCGACCCGCTGGCGCTGGGGCTGCTGTGGGACTTCCAGGACGGGTACCTCGCCGGCGTCCCGCCCCGGCTGCAGCGCGCCGTGTTCGGCGGGCTCGCGCGGGTCGCCCGGCGGACCGGCCGCCACCGGCGCCTCGCCCGCGACGCCGGCGTCGACCCGCGCACCTGGGAGTGATCAGGTCCGGCCGCGGCACGAGCAGGGGCGTTCCCCGCTCACGGGCCGGCGAGGAAGTCGAGCACCTCGCGCGTCAGGCGGGCGGGGTCGTCCTCCATGAGGAAATGGCCGGCACCGTCGACGACGACGAGGGACGCGCCGGGGATGTCCTCGGCGAGCCGCTCCGCGTAGGCCACCGGCTGCCACCGGTCGGCGCGACCCCAGACGATCCGCACCGGGATCGCGACCTCGCCGAGCCGGTCGGTGAGCTCCTCGGTCCAGCGCGAGTCGTAGTGGCGGACCTGGTGCTCGAAGAAGGAGGTCCGGCCGAGCGCCGTGCGGTGCGGGGCGAGGAACGCGCGCAGCTCGTCACCGGTCATCACGGACTCGTCGGCCACGGTCATCGTCAGCTGGCGGGTCATCATCGCCTCGAACTCGTCCGCCGACATGCTCGCGTAGCTGTCGAGACGGGTGCGGATGATCTCCTGCCAGGTCTGTGACGGCCACGAGTCGTAGCTGACGGTGTCGATGAGCATGAGGCGCCGGGCCGTGCCGGGGTGCAGGACGGCGACCCGCTGCCCGATCGCCCCGCCGATGTCGTGGGTGATCAGGGTCGGGTGCTCGACACCGAGCTCGTCGAGCAGCGCGAGCAGCAGGTCGGTCTGGGCGCCGACCGACGTGTCGCGGGCGAGGGGGCGTTCCGAGTCGCCGTAGCCGAGCAGGTCGTAGGTGATGACGCGGTGGCCGGCGGCCTCGACCGCGGGGACGACGTGGCGCCACTCGTGGGAGTACGAGGGGGTGCCGTGCACGAACACGACGGGCTCGCCCTCCCCGCGGTCGCGGTAGGCGAGGCGGACGCCGTCGACGAGGGCGTTCCGGTCGAGGAGACTCATGCTGGGTAGACTAGTCTACCTATCATGAGCGCACGCGGGACGGCACGAACGAAGCTGGTGGCGGCGGCGTCGGCACGCTTCTACGCGCAGGGGGTGGCCGCGACGGGCATCGACGTGATCACTGCCGACGCCGGCGTCGCCAAGATGAGCCTGTACAACAACTTCGGTTCGAAGGCCGAGCTCGTGGCGGCCTACCTCGACGGGCGCCAGCAGGGGTTCCTCGACGTGCACCGCCGGCTGGTCGCGGCGCTGCCCGGGGACGCGGGACCCGGAGCGCGCGCGCTCACCGTCTTCGACGCGTACGTCGAGCACGCCGAGGAGGCCGACTTCCGCGGGTGCGGGCTGCTCAACGCCGCGGGCGAGCTGCCCGCGGGCGACCCGGGGCGCACGCAGGTGGCGGGACACAAGGCCGAGGTCGAGCGGCTGCTGCACGAGGCCCTGGCGCCGCGCGAGGACGCCGGGGCGCTTGCCGAGCACCTGGCCCTGCTGCTCGAGGGGGCGATGGTCCGCGGGGGTCTCGAGGGCGACCTCGACCGCGTGCGCCGTGCCCGCGCGATCGCCGCGGGGCTCGTCGGGGAGGGCTGACACTGGCGGTGGTGCGGCTCGACCAGACCTACCGCCGGCTCGACGAGCACCGCTTCGACTACACCTCGGAGGGCGACTTCGCCGCCGTCCTCGTCTACGACGACGCCGGCCTGGTGGTCGACTACCCGGGGATCGCGCGGCGCTTCGCGTAGGACTCTCTATCAGCTTTCGCTGATATCGTCGGCTCGTGCACGCGATGGACGTGCTCGGCGACCCGGTGCGCCGGCGGATCCTCGAGCTCCTGGCCGACGGTGAGCTGGCCTCGGGCGCCGTCGTCGAGCACATCCGCGAGGAGTTCGGCATCTCGCAGCCCGGGGTGTCGCAGCACCTGCGCGTCCTGCGCGAGAGCGGGCTGGCGTCGGTGCGCGCCGAGGGCACGCGGCGGCTGTACTCCGTCGACGCGGGCGGGCTGCGCGAGGTGGACGGGTGGCTGGCGCCGTTCCGGCACTTCTGGGAGCAGCGGCTCGACGCCCTCGGCACCGAGATCGCGCGGGGCAGGCGTGCCCGCCGGGAGGAGCCGTGAGCGCGGCCCGCAGACGGCTCGCGCGACACTGACTCACGAGTAGGTCACACTGGCCGCGGACACGCCCGGCAGGGCGTGCCAGGTGTCGGGAGGGTGCGGAAGTGGCGACGATGTCGTTCCGGGACGCGATGTTCCTGCTGGCGGAGTCGCGCGAGCGACCGACCCACGTCGGCTCGCTCATGCTCTTCGACCGGCCCGAGGACGCAGGCCCCGACTACCTCGCCGACCTGCACCGACGGCTCGTGTCCGGTGATGTCGACATCGCGCCGCTCTTCCGCCGGCGCGCGACGCGCGGGGTCTCCACCCTCGGCCAGTGGGCCTGGACGACCGATGACGACGTCGACATCGAGTACCACGTGCGCCTGTCCGCGCTGCCCCGGCCGGGGCGTATCCGCGAGCTGCTCGAGCTCGTGTCCCGGCTGCACGGCAGCCTGCTCGACCGGCACCGCCCGCTGTGGGAGTTCCACCTCATCGAGGGCGTGGAGGGCGACCGGTTCGCCGTCTACAGCAAGATCCACCACGCGATGATGGACGGGGTGCGCGCGATGCGGCACCTCGAGAAGGCGCTCAGCACCGACCCCGAGCGTCGCGACATGCCCCCGTTCTGGGCCGTCGACCCACGCCCCGGGCGCACCAGCCGCCCGGTGGGCGAGAAGGCGCCGGCGCCGACGGGGGTGCTCGGGACCGCGCGCGAGTACGTCGGCGGCGCGCTGCGCACCGCGGGCACGTTCGCCGAGGGCGTCGGGCAGTCGCTCAACGTCGGGCCGGCGCTGCTGTCGTCGGCCTACCGCGGGCTGGTCGAGCACGACCTGGCCCTGCCGTTCGAGGCGCCGCCGACGATGCTCAACGTCCCGATCACCGGGGCGCGGCGCTTCGCGGCGCAGTCGTGGCCGCTCAAGCGCATCCAGCGGGTCCGCGAGCGCACCGGCACCACCCTCAACGACGTGATGCTGGCGATGAGCGCGGGCGCCCTGCGGCACTACCTCGAGGCCCACGGCGGGCTGCCCGAGAAGCCGCTCGTGGCAGCCCTGCCCGTCGCGCTCGAGGACTCCGGCTCCGGCAACGCGCTCGGGGCGATCCTCGTCAACCTGGCGACGAACGAGCCCGACCCCGCCGAGCGGCTGCGCAGGATCCGCCAGTCGGGCCTCGCGGCCAAGGAAAACCTGCAGGGTCGTGACCCGATGACGATCGCCGCGCTCTCCGCCGTCGTCGCCGCCCCGATCGGGATGGGCCTGGTCCCCGGCACGTCGGCGATCAACCAGGGCTTCAACCTGATCATCTCGAACGTGCCCGGCCCGAAGGACCCGCTGTACTGGGAGGGCGCGAAGCTCGACGGCATCTACCCGATCTCGGTGCCGCTCGACGGGCAGGCCCTCAACATCACCGTCATGTCCTACGCGGACAGCATGGAGATCGGCGTGACCGGCGACCGCCGCGCGGTGCCGCACCTGCAGCACCTGCTCGGCTACCTCGAGGACGCGCTGGTCGAGCTCGAGGCCGTAGCGGACGCGGCGGACGCGGCGGACGACTAGAGGGCCCCGCGGCGCCTCGTCGGCGCGCCGACCGCTACAGCGCCCGGGTGAGGTCGTGGGCCTGCTCGAACAGCGGCAGGCGCGCGGCGTAGGCGGGCGCGTCGGGCCCCGGGTGCCGGGTCTCGCCGAGGGGGATCCGCTCGGCAGCGGCGACCAGCGCGTCGGGACCCGGCGGCAGCAGACCGACGCCCTGCATCCCGAGCAGCGCGGCCCCGAACGCCGAGCCCTGGTCGACGGTCGGGAAGCCGACCGGCAGGTCGAGGGCGTCGGTCAGCATCTGGCGCCACAGCGTGCTGCGCGCGAAGCCGCCGGTGGCGCGCACCTCGTGCACCGCCAGGCCGGCCTCGCGCAGGGCGTCGAGCACGAGGCGCAGCTGGAGGCAGACGCCCTCGAGCAGGGCGCGCGTGACGTGCCCGGCGGTGTGCCGCCGGTGCAGACCGAGGAGCGCGCCGGCGCCGCCGAGGTCCCAGTGCGGGGCGCGCTCGGGCAGCAGGTGCGGCACGGCGAGGAGCCCGTCGGCACCCGCCGGCACGGCCTGCGCGGCGGCGAGGAGTTCGTCGACGTCGCGCCCGAGCGTCTCGTGCGCCCAGTCGAGGACGAGGCCGCCGTTGGTGATCGCCCCGCCGACGACCCAGCGCTCGTCGGCGAGGCCGTAGCAGAACACGCGGCCGCGGGGGTCGACGGCGGGCCGCTCGACGGTGACCCGGAGCGCCCCGCTGGTCCCGATCGAGCACGCGGCGACCCCGGGGCGCACGGCGCCGACGCCGAGGCTGGCGAGCGGCCCGTCGCCCCCGCCCGCGACGACGGGGACGCCGGCGGGCAGGCCCCAGCCGATCTCGCGCAGCCGGCCCACGACCGCGGTCGGGGCGACGGGCTCGCCGAGGGCGTCGGCGGTGATGCCGGCGATCTCCAGCGCCTCGGGGTCCCAGGTGCCGGTGGCGAGGTCGAGCAGCCCGCTGCCCGAGGCGCACGAGGTGTCGGCGACGCGGGCGCCGGTGGCGCGGGCGAGCACGAACTCCTTGATGCCACCCCAGGTGTGCGCGGCGGCGTGCAGGCTCGGACGGGCGCGGCGCAGCCAGGCGAGCTTGAGCAGCGGGCTCATGGGGTGCACGGGGGTGCCGGTGCGCCGGTGCAGGGCGAGGGCGTCGACGCGGGTGTGCAGGTCGCGGGCGGTGTCGCTCGCGCGGGGGTCGGCCCAGGTCACGAGCGGGCCGATCGGGTCGCCGGCCGCGTCCAGGGCGAGCAGCCCGTGCATGGCGGAGCTGAACGACAGCGCCGCGACCCGGCGCGGGTCGAGGTCGGCGACGGCGTCGCGCACGGCGTCGCCGACCGCCTCGTACAGGGCCTCGGGGTCCTGGACGGCGGCGCCGGGCTCGGGCTCGTCGAGGTGGTGGGGGGCGGAGCCGTGGCCCTGATCGTCACCGTCCACGGTGAAGGCGACGGCCTTCGTGGCCGTGGTGCCGATGTCGACGCCGAGGACGAGGTCGGGCGTCACTGGACCAGGCTCGCGAGCAGCACCATGACCAGCCCGACCACCGAGACGACGGTCGCCGTCACCGACCAGGTGCGGAACGTGTCGCGCACCGACATCCCGACGTACTCGATCACGAGGAGAACGGCGGCGGCCGTCACCACGAGGCGCGTGTCGGTAGCGGTCCACACGACCGCCGTGGTTCCCCGGTCGGGGCACTCCTCGAACCTCGCGCGCCCCGTTCTGCGCACCCTCCGGGCCGGACCTAGGCTCGGCGGCGGAGGCGTCAGGGTGCCTGGTGGCCCCCGCGGTCTTCAACACCGTAGTGGTCGAGCATCTCGGCCAGGCGGGTTCGATTCCCGTCCGCCTCCGCCAACACCACCGCAACACCACCAGATCTCCTCGACCCCAGGGGGAAGCGTCACGTGGGTGCCCGCACCTGGCTCGGCGAGTGGCCGATGTTCCGGCAGGCGACCGGTCCCGATCCGCTCGGACGCGGTGCCGCCGTCCAGTCCCCGCGCACCAAGGCGCTCGAGGCGCGCACCCGGGACGCCGACGAGGTCGTCAAGTCCGTGTGCCCGTACTGCGCCGTGGGCTGCGGGCAGAACATCTACGTGCGCGACGGGCGCATCACCCAGGTCGAGGGCGACCCCGACTCGCCCGTCTCTCGCGGGCGGCTGTGCCCCAAGGGCTCGGCGTCGACGTCGCTGGTGACCTCCCCGACGCGCGTGACGACCGTGCGCTACCGGCGCCCGTACGGCACCGAGTGGGAGGACCTGGACCTCGACACGGCGGTCGACATGATCGCCGACCGGGTCATCGACGCCCGCCGGCGCGGCTGGCAGGACACCGACGACGAGGGCCGGGTCCTGCGCCGCACGCTCGGGTTCTCCAGCCTCGGCGGCGCGACGCTGGACAACGAGGAGAACTACCTCATCAAGAAGCTGTTCATGGCGCTCGGCGCGATCCAGGTGGAGAACCAGGCGCGCATTTGACACAGCGCCACCGTCCCCGGTCTGGGGACCAGCTTCGGTCGTGGCGGCGCCTCGAACTTCCAGCAGGACCTGCAGCACTCCGACTGCATCGTCATCGAGGGCTCCAACATGGCGGAGGCCCACCCGGTGGGCTTCCAGTGGGTGATGGAGGCGAAGGCCCGCGGCGCCACGGTCATCCACGTCGACCCCCGCTTCACGCGCACGAGCGCGGTCGCGGACCTGCACGTGCCGTTCCGGGCGGGCGCGGACATCGCCTTCCTGGGCGGGCTCATCCACCACGTGCTGGAGAACGAGCTCGACTTCCGCGAGTACGTCACGACGTTCACCAACGCCGCGTCACTGGTCGGTGAGGACTTCCTCGACACCGAGGACCTCGCCGGCGTGTTCTCCGGCTACAACCACGAGACCGGGCGCTACGACCCGATCTCGTGGCAGATGGACGGCGCCTACGCCGCGCCGGCGGCGGGGCAGCGCGACCACTGGGAGTCCGAGCTCCGCGAGGAGCGCGCGAGGTTCACGTCGGACACCGCCGGCGGCGCGGGCGACCAGGCCTACGCGCCCGCCGACCCCGAGCGCGACGACACGCTCCAGCACCCCCGCTGCGTGTACCAGGTGCTCAAGCGGCACTACGCGCGCTACACGCCCGAGGCGGTGTCGCAGGTCTGCGGGATGAGCGTCGAGCAGTTCCTGACGGTGGCCGACGCGATCACGAAGAACTCGGGCCGCGAGCGCACGACGGCCTGGGTCTACTCGGTCGGCTGGACCCACCACAGCGTCGGCGTGCAGTACATCCGCGCCGCGGCGATCCTGCAGACGCTGCTGGGCAACATGGGCCGTCCCGGCGGCGGCATCCTCGCGCTGCGCGGGCACGCCAGCATCCAGGGCTCGACCGACGTGCCGACCCTCTACGACCTGCTGCCGGGCTACATCCCCATGCCCAACGCGCACCTGCACTCCGACCTGCAGAGCTTCCTCGACGCCGACGCGGCGAAGACGGGGTTCTGGGGCCACATGGACGCCTACCTGATCAGCCTGCTCAAGGCGTGGTGGGGCGACGCGGCGACCGCGGACAACGACTTCGCGTTCGACTACCTGCCGCGGCTGACCGGCAACCACGGCACGTACGGCATCGTCCGCGACCAGATCGACCGCAAGACGTTCGGCTACTTCGTCGTCGGCGAGAACCCGGCCATCGGGCACGCGAACGGCAAGATGCAGCGCCTCGGGCTCGCGAACCTCGAGTGGCTCGTCGTCCGCGACATGCAGATGATCGAGACGGCGACGTTCTGGCGGGACGGTCCCGAGATCGAGACCGGGGAGTTGCGCACCGAGGACATCGGCACCGAGGTCTTCTACCTGCCGTGCGCGAACCACACCGAGAAGTCCGGGACGTTCACCAACACCCAGCGGCTGCTGCAGTGGCGCCGCGAGGCGGTGCACCCGCCGGGTGACGCGCGCTCGGAGCTGCACTTCTACTACCACCTGGGCAGGAAGATCCGGGAGAAGCTCGCGGGCTCCACCGACGAGCGCGACCGCCCGCTGCTCGACCTGACGTGGGACTACCCGACCTTCGGCGTGCACTCCGAGCCGGACCCGGAGTCGGTGCTGGCCGAGATCAACGGCTTCGACGCCGACGGCAACCACCTGTCGAGCTACACGCAGATGAAGGCCGACGGGTCGACCAGCGGCGGGTGCTGGATCTACACAGGGGTCTACAGGGACGGCGTCAACCAGGCCGACCGCCGCAAGCCCGGATCCGAGCAGGACTGGGTCGCCTCCGAGTGGGGCTGGGCGTGGCCGGCGAACCGTCGCACGCTCTACAACCGCGCGTCGGCCGACGCCGACGGCAGGCCGTGGAGCGAGCGCAAGGCCTACGTGTGGTGGGACGAGGAGGCTGGCCGCTGGACCGGCCACGACATCCCCGACTTCGAGGCCGGCAAGCCGCCGTCGTACCGGCCGCCGGAGGGCGCGACGCACGAGGACGCGCTGTCGGGCACCGACGCGTTCATCATGCAGGCCGACGGGAAGGCGTGGCTGTACGCGCCGACCGGCCTGGCCGACGGGCCGATGCCGACGCACTACGAGCCGGTCGAGTCGCCGGTGGCGAACATGCTGCACGCCGAGCAGGACAACCCGGCGCGCGAGGACATCGTCCGCGCCTGGAACCGGCTCAACCCGTCGATGTCGGACACCTATCCCTACGTGTTCCTGACCTACCGGCTCACCGAGCACCACACCGCCGGGGGCATGAGCCGGTTCCTGCCCTACCTCGCGGAGCTCCAGCCGGAGTTCTTCTGCGAGGTCTCGCCCGCGCTGGCGCAGGAGCGGAACCTCGAGCACCTCGGCTGGGCGACGCTGATCTCGGCGCGCACGGCCATCGAGGCGCGGGTGGTGGTGACCGAGCGCATGAAGCCCCTGCGGATCGGGGACAACGTCGTGCACCAGATCGGGCTGCCCTACCACTGGGGGTCCAACGGCCTGTCCCGCGGCGACCCGGCGAACGACCTGCTGGGCGTCGTGATGGACCCGAACGTCCACATCCAGGAGTCGAAGGTCGCGACCTGCGACATCCAGCCCGGCCGGCGTCCCCGTGGCCCGGCGCTGCTGGAGTTCGTCGAGTCGTACCGCCGCAAGGCCGGGGTGGAGCCGGGAGGCATCACGTGACGACGGAGACGAAGCCGTCAGGGGAGCACGCCGAGAGGGGAGCTCGACCATGACGAACGTGTTCGAGGCGTTCTCGGGAGAGACGCCGTCGCTCTCCGGGCTGCTGCCCGATCCCACGACGGACGCCGGGTGGTCGGGCGACCACCCGAAGCGGGTCGGCTTCTTCACCGACACCTCGGTCTGCATCGGCTGCAAGGCCTGCGAGGTGGCGTGCAAGGAGTGGAACCTGGTGCCCGACGACGGCACCGACGCCTCCGACCTCTACCGCCTGACCGGGATGTCGTACGACAACACCGGTGACCTCGGCGCCTCGACGTGGCGCCACGTCGCGTTCATCGAGGACGTCCGGCCGCACGGGACGGCGACCACCGGGCACATGCCCTCGGGGCTGCCGGCGATCACCGGCGGGGCGCCCACGCGCGACGCGGCGACCCCTCCCCCGGGCGGCGGCACCGTCGACCTGCTGGCGCTGCTGCCCGACGGGGCGAGCGGAGCGACGGGGGGAGGAATCGTCGGCGCGCACGGCCAGCAGACCCCCGACGACGAGCGGGACGTCCGCTGGCTGATGGCCTCGGACGTCTGCAAGCACTGCACGCACGCGGGCTGCCTGGACAACTGCCCGACGGGCGCGCTGTTCCGCACGGAGTTCGGCACGGTCGTCGTGCAGGACGACATCTGCAACGGGTGCGGGTACTGCGTGCCGTCCTGCCCGTACGGCGTCATCGACGTGCGCGAGTCCGACGGCGGCGCCCACAAGTGCACGCTGTGCTACGACCGCCTCGGCGAGGGCCTCGAACCGGCCTGCGCCAAGGCGTGCCCGACCAACTCGATCCAGTTCGGCGATCTCGACGAGCTGCAGGCCGCGGCCGACGCGCGTCTCGCCGAGCTGCACGGGCGCGGCGTGGAGGAGGCGCGGCTCTACGGGCGCGACCCCGACGACGGTGTGGGCGGCGACGGGGCGTTCTTCCTGCTGCTCGACGAGCCGGAGGTCTACGGCCTGCCGCCGGACCCGATCGTCACCACCCGCGACCTGCCCGAGATGTGGCGCAACGCGGCGCTGACCGCGGTGGGCCTCGGCGCGGCGGTCGTCGCGGCGTTCTGGAGGGGGCGCAAGTGACGCGGGAGACGAAGCGGAGCGGGAGCTCGACCCATGAGTGACGCGAACCCGGCCGAGATGCCCGAGCGGGCGCGGATCGACCACGACCAGGTCAAGCCGCGGCGCGACAGCAGGCGGCGCGGCCGCGGCGAGGAGCTCCAGGTCCCCGAGGCCGAGTTCCGTTCCTACTACGGGCGCCCGATCATCAAGGCGCCGGTGTGGAAGAACCCGGACGTGCCGCTGTACCTGTTCCTCGGCGGGCTGGCCGGCTCGTCGTCGGTGCTCGCGGCGATGGCGCGTGCGACGGACCGGCCGACGCTGCGGCGGGCCGGGCGTCTCGCCGCGGCCGGCGGCGCCGTCGGCGGGACGGTGTTCCTCGTCCACGACCTGCACCGGCCGGCGCGGTTCCTGCACATGCTGCGGGTGCTGAAGCCGACCTCGCCGCTCTCGGTCGGCACGTGGATCCTCTCGCCGTTCGCGACGTTCGCCGCGGCCACCGCCGCGACCGAGCTGACCGGCTGGTTCCGGCGCACCGGTGACGTCACGGGGGTCGCCGCGGCCGCGATCGGGCCGGCGCTCGCGACGTACACGGCGGTGCTGTTCTCCAACACCGCGGTGCCGGTATGGCACGAGGCGCACCGCCACATGCCGATCCTGTTCGGCGCCAGCGCCGCGGCCGCCGGGGGCGGTGCCGGGCTGGTGTTCGCGTCGGTGCGCGACAACGAGCCGGCCGCCCGTCTCGCGATCGCGGGCGCGGCCGTCGAGCTCGCGATCGACGAGAAGATGCAGCACGACCTGGGGATGCTCTCGGACGTCTACGACAAGGGTCGGGCGAGGACGCTCATGCGGGCGTCGAAGACCTGCCTCGTCGCGGGCGCGCTGGGGGCGCTGGTCGGGCGGCGCCGCCGCTGGTCGGCGGCCCTGTCGGGGCTGGCGCTGATGGCCGGGTCGGCGCTGACCCGCTTCGGGGTGTTTGACGCGGGGATCGCGTCGGCCAACGACCCCGCGCACATCGTCGTCCCGCAGCGCGAGCGCCTCCGGCAGCGCCAGGAGACGACGAACACGCCCAGCGACCGGACGACCCCCTCGGACCGCGCCTTCGCCTGACGCCCCGCGGCCCCGACCGGGGGTCGGTCGTCGGCGTCGCCGGCGCCGGTGGGGGCGCTCGCCGTCGGGCTCGGAGCGCACAATGTCGGGGTGAGCGACGATCACCGCCGGCGGGTGCCGCGCACGGACACGGTGCTCGCCGACGCGCGCCTGGAACCGGCGCTGGCGACGCTGGGGCGGGCGCGCGTCAAGGAGGTCGTCGTGGCCGCGCAGGACCGGGCGCGGGCCGGGGAGATCGCGCCCGAGGCGGTGGCCGACGAGGCCGTCGCGTCCCTGCCCCCCACGGCGGCCAGCATGCGTCCGGTCGTCAACGCGACCGGGGTCCTGCTGCACACGAACCTGGGGCGGGCGCCGCTGTCGGCGGCCGCGCGCGACGCGCTGGACGCGGCGGCGGGGACGACGGACGTCGAGCTGGACCTGGCCACCGGCGGGCGGGGCCGCCGCGGCGCGGGTGCCCTGGCTGCGCTCGCGGCCGCGGTGCCGGACGCGGGCGGCGTGCACGTCACCAACAACGGGGCGGCCGCGCTGATCCTCGCGGCGACGGCGCTCGCGGGAGGCGACGCGACGCGGAGCTCGACCGGCCGAGGCGGGCGCGAGATCGTCATCGCACGCGGCGAGATGGTGGAGATCGGCGACGGGTTCCGGCTGCCCGATCTGCTCGAGTCGACCGGCGCGCGCCTGCGCGAGGTCGGCACGACCAACCGGGTGCACCCCGCCGACTACGCCGACGCCGTCGGCCCCGACACGGGGATGATCCTCAAGGTCCACCCCTCGAACTTCGTGGTCACGGGGTTCACGTCGTCGGTGCCGGTGTCGGGCCTGCTCGGGCTGGGCGTGCCGGTCGTGTCCGACATCGGGTCCGGGCTGCTCGCGCCGCACCCGCTGCTGCCCGACGAGCCCGACGCGACGACCGAGCTGCGCGCGGGCGCGTCGCTGGTCACGGCGTCGGGCGACAAGCTGCTCGGCGGACCGCAGGCGGGGCTGCTGCTCGGCGACGCCGACCTCGTGCACCGGCTGCGCCGCCATCCCCTCGCGCGGGCGCTGCGCGTGGACAAGCTGACCCTGGCCGCGCTGGAGGCGACCCTGCGGGGGCCGGCGCCGCCGGTGCGGTCCCTCCTCGAGGCCTCCGTGGCGTCGTTGCGGTCGCGGGCGGCCTCGGTGGCCGCGCGGATCGGGGCGCCGGCGGAGGCGATCGACTGTGTCGCGGAGGTCGGCGGGGGCGGCGCGCCCGGGGTGGCGCTGCCGAGCGCGGGCGTGGCGCTGCCCTCCGCGCTGGCCGATCGGCTGCGCACGGGCCGCGATCCCGTCGTGGCGCGCGTCGAGCAGGGCCGCTGCGTGCTCGACCTGCGCTCGGTGCCGCCGGAGGCGGACTCGCGGGTGGTGTCGGCGGTGCGGTCGGTGCTGGCGTGAGGGTGGTCGCGACCGCCGGGCACGTCGACCACGGGAAGTCGACGCTGGTCCGCGCGCTGACGGGGATGGAGCCCGACCGCTGGGCCGAGGAGCGCCGGCGGGGCATGACGATCGATCTCGGCTTCGCGTGGACGACGCTGCCCGGCACCGACGAGCCGGTCGCGTTCGTCGACGTGCCGGGCCACGAGCGGTTCGTCACGCAGATGCTCGCCGGCGTGGGCCCGGTGCCGGCGACGATGTTCGTGGTCGCCGCCGACTCGGGCTGGATGCCGCAGTCCACCGAGCACCTCGACGCCCTCGACGCGCTCGGCGTGCGCGACGGGCTGCTCGTCGTGACCCGCAGCGACCTCGCCGACCCGGAGCTCGCGCGGGACGAGGCCCTGGAGCACCTGGGCGAGTCGTCGCTGGGGCGCCTGCCGGCGGTGTGCGTGTCGGGGGCGACGGGGGCGGGGCTGTCGGACCTCCGTGCCGCCCTGGTCGACCTGGTGGGCGGGTTGCCCGCACCGGACCTCGACGCCGACGTGCGGCTGTGGGTCGACCGCGCGTTCACGGTGCGGGGCGCGGGCACGGTGGTCACGGGGACCCTCGGCGCGGGCACGATCCGGGTGGGCGACGAGCTGGCGCTGGGCTCGCGCTCCGTCACCGTGCGCGGGCTGCAGGCGCTCGGCGAGAGCGTCGACCCGGTGCGCGCGGTGGCGCGGGTGGCGCTAAACCTGCGGGGGGTCGGGCTCGACGAGATCGGGCGCGGTGACGCGCTGACGACGCCCGGGAAGTGGCTGCGCGGCGACGTGGTCGACGTGCGGGTGGGGCCGCCGCGGGGGCACACGGTCGCCGTGGACCTCCCGCAGCAGGTGATGCTGCACGTGGGGTCGGCGGCGGTCGCGGCGCGCGTGCGTCCGTTGTCGCGGTCGGACGCGCCGGACTCCGAGGTCACGCGGACGGTGCGGCTGACGCTGCACGAACCGCTGCCGCTGCGCCCCGGCGACCACGCGCTGCTGCGCGACCCGGGTGCGCACCGGGTGCTGGGCGGGGTGACGGTGCTCGACGTGCGGCCGCCGGCGCTGCGCCGGCGGGGCGCGGCCCGGGCCCGCGCCGGGGAGCTGGCCGCGACCGAGGGGGTGCCCGACGCCCTCGGCGAGCTCGCGCGACGGCGGCTGATCCGCCGCGACGACCTGGTGGCGCTCGGGGCGTCGGTACCGGACGGCGTACCGTCGGCGGCGGGGTGGCTGGTGGACCCCGCACACCTGGCGTCGCTGGCGTCGCGGCTGGTGGACGCGGTGGCGGCGCACGCGCAGGCACAGCCGCTGGACGCCGGCCTGCCGGCGAAGGCCGCGGCGCAGGCCCTGGACCTGCCCGAGCCCCGGCTCCTCGACCTCGTGCTCGCCGAGCCCGGGGCGTCGTCGATCGTGGCGGCCGGGGGCCGGGTGCGGGCCCGCGACGCGGGGGGCCTGCCCGACGCCGTGCGGGCGGCCGTGGCGGCGGTGCGCGCGGACCTCGAGGAGGCGCCCTTCGCGGCACCCGAGGCGCATCGGCTCGCCGAGCTGGGCCTGCGCACCCGCGAGCTCGGCGCGGCGGTGAAGGCGGGGGCGCTGCTCAAGGTCGGCGACGGGATCTACCTCGCGCCCGACGCCGCCGACGTCGCCGTCGCCCGGCTCGCGGACCTGCCCTCACCGTTCACGCTGTCCGAAGCGCGCCAGGCGCTGGGCACCACCCGCCGCGTCGCGGTCCCGCTGCTCGAATACCTCGCGCGCCAAGGCCGCACGCGCCGTGACGACGAGGGCCGGCACGCGCTGCGCTGAGCCGGTGCGAGCGATGCGGCGTCGCTGGCGTGTGACGCCAGGATCGCCACATCCTCGCTCGCGTGACACGCCGGGGCGCTCGGGCAGCGGGGTGTGCCGGCCACGCTGACAGATCCGATACAGCACGCCGAGGGGGTCAGCGACTCCCCGGCATCACCGGCTTCCTCGCCGACCCGGCGCGCGCCAGGATCGAGCGATGGACCTCCGCCGCGACATCGCGCTCGGCACGCGCCTGGCCGCCGTGCGGGCCGGCGGGCTCGCGATGGCCCTCGCCGGCGACCCGGTGCTGCGCCTGCTCTACCGACCCTGGATCGACGACCCGACCGGCGTCCAGCGCCAGCTACGCGAGGCCGCGCAGCCGTACGCCAGCCGCGCCGGCGTGCTCGTCGTCGCCACCCATGCGCTCTGCCGCGACCTCGTCCGCGACCGCCGCTTCATGGTCCGGACGCGCAGCGGCGGCTCGCTCGGCGGCGCCGTCGACGGTGAGCGCGACCCGCTGCTCGAGCCCGTCGACCTGTCGTTCCTCGGGATGGACCCGCCCGAGCACACGCGGCTGCGGCGCCTGGTCGGCAGGTGGTTCACCCCGGCGCGGGTCAACGCCTACGAGCCGCTGGTCGCGGGGCTCGCCGAGCGGCTGGTCGACGACGCGGCCCGGCGGGAGCGCTTCGACCTGGTCGCCGACGTCGCCACCCCGCTGCCGGTCGCGGTGATCGCCGAGCTGCTGGGCGTCCCGGACGAGGACGCGGGATCGTTCGCGCGGTGGGGCCGGGCGGTCGGGGCGGGGCTCGGCGGGGTGCGGTCGCTGCGCGCGCTGCACCGGCTCGAGGGCGCGATCGTCGAACTGCACAGGCTGCTGGGCGACCTGCTCGAGAAGCGGCGCCACGATCCCGCCGACGACCTCATCAGCCACCTCGCCGCCGAGGACGCCGACGTCGAGGAGACGATCAGCCTGGCGGCGCTGCTGCTGCTCGCCGGGTTCGAGACAACGAGCACGCTGCTGTCGAACGCCGTCGCCGCGATGACCGACGCGCGCGGCCCCTGGACCCAGCTCGCCGCCGACCCCGGACGCAGCGCCGACGCCGTCGAGGAGAGCCTGCGGTTCGACGCACCGATCCAGTTCACGGCGCGCACGCCCCACGAGACCGTGCACCTCGGCGAGCGTGACGTCGCGCCCGACACCGTCGTCATGGCGATGCTCGGGGCCGCCGGCCGGGACCCGGCGGTGCACACCGACCCGGACGTCTTCGACCTCGATCGCCCGACGCGCGCCGAGCACCTCGCGTTCTCGGGCGGCATCCACTTCTGCCTCGGCGCGCCGCTGGCCCGGCTCGAGGCGCGCGTCGCACTGGCGGTGCTGGCCGAACGGATGCCGACGCTGCACCGGGAAGCGGGGGCGGTGAGGAGGCGCTCGCTGCTGCTGCGGAGCTACCAGCGCCTGCCCGTCGCCGTGTGAGCCGCGGGATCGTGGGGCCGTCGCGACCCGGCATCGGATCCGCGGGCGTGGCCACCACGCTGACCCACCCCTGCGCGTCGGCGTGTCGCGCCGCGAGGATGTGGCGATCCTGGCGTCACACGCCAGCGATGCCGCATCGCTCGTACCGGGGGCGTTACGGCGTCGGCGGGTCGGAGAGGTCGGCGCGCAGGGTCGCGAGGGTGCGGGTGAGCAGGCGCGAGACGTGCATCTGCGACACGCCCACACGCTCGGCGATCTGGGTCTGTGTCATGCCGCCGAAGAAGCGGAGCATGACGATCGTGCGCTCGCGCTCGGGGAGCTTGCGCAGGGCGGGCTGCACGGTCTCGCGGTGCTCGACCTGTTCGAGCTCGGCGTCCGCGGACCCCAGGACGTCGGCGAGGCGCCCGCTCGACGGGTCGTCGACGAGCATGTCGTCCAGCGAGCTCGAGCGGTACGCGTTGGCGGCCTCGAGGGCCTCGAGCACCTCCTCGCGGCTGCGCTGGAGGTGCTCGGCGAGCTCGCCCGCGGTGGGCGCGCGGTTCAGCTCCTGCGAGAGCTGGGGCATCGCCGACCCGATGGCCAGGCGCAGGTCCTTGAGCCGGCGGGGCACGCGCGTCGACCACGCCTTGTCGCGGAAGTAGCGCCGGACCTCGCCGGTGATCGTCGGCACCGCGTAGGAGAGGAAGTCCGAGCCGCGCTCCGGCGAGAACCGGTCGACCGCGTGGATCAGGCCGACGGTCGCGACCTGCTCGAGGTCCTCCTGCGGCTCGCCCCGCTGCGAGAAGCGGCGGGCGATGTGCCGGGCCAGGGGCAGGTAGCCCTCGACGAGGCGGTCACGCAGGACCTCGCGGCGCGGGTCGTCGGCGGCGAGCCCAGCGTGCTCGGTGAGCATCGGGACGAGGTGGTCGTACGAGTCCTCGTTGCGGGACCCCTTCGACGACCCGCGCGACGTCCCCTCCGACCTGTCATCCCGTGGCGTGTTCGGCGACTCCTCGGCGGCGTCCGGCAGCGCGCGCGCCGGCTCCGTCACGGGTTGAGCCGTTGCTTGCGCAGGTGGATCCCGAGCCAGTCCGGGTCGGCGTCGAGCACCTGCGCGTCGTCGGTGAGCGTGGTCAGCACCCGCCACCCGAAGGTGTCCTGCCGCAGCGCGGCCTCGCCCGCCACCGGCACCCGGCAGATGACGTCGATCCGGCCGTCCGCCATGGCGAACCCGCAGCGCAGCTGGCCGCCCTCGCGGGCGAGCGGCACCAGGGCCGAGCAGGCCTCGTCGACCGCCATCCGCAGGTCGGACACGGCGTCGAGGTCGAAGTCGGCACGCGCGGCGAGATCGGCGGCCACCGCCCGCACCGACGGGATCAGCGCGGGATCGGCGTGCACCCGGACCTCGACAGGGGTCGGGGTCTCGGCGAGGCCGCCCGAGCCGTCACCCGGATCGGTGGCGGTGGACGAACGATCACGCTGCTGCGGTTCCGGCGTCTGCACGGCTGCTGATCTCCGTTTCGCGGCAGGTGAGAAGGACGGTGGCGGTGCCACCGTATCGGCGCAGGCGACGCGGACGGCAGGGCCCCGCGCCGGTCATCCGGCCAGTGCGGCCTCGACCGACGGGTAGAGCGAGAACAGGTCGGTCAGACCCGTCGCCTGCAACGGCCGGCTCACCGGCCGCGAGTTGGCGACGAGGCGCAGCGCCACGTCACGGTTGCGGGACTCGTCGAGCGCCTCGACGAGCAGCGCGAGGCCGCTCGATCCCAGGAACTCGACCGAGAGCATGTCGAGCACGAGCACCGTGGGCTTGCCCTGGAGCTCTTCGTTCACCTTCGCGCGCAGCGCCGGCGTCGTCAGCATGTCGATCTCGCCGGCCAGCCGGATCACCGACGCGCCGTTCGACCGCTGCACATCGACGCCGAGCGGGTCCTCCGCGGTGAGGTCGTCATCGGTGGCCACGGCGTCTGGTCCCCCTCCGGTCATGTCGGGCGAGCCCGGGTGTCCGAGCCCTCCTCGTCGATCCCCCGGCAACGTACTTGCCGTGCCGGTGAGCCTACTCGTCACCCCCCGTGGGCACCCGTTCACGACGAGGGCGACGCATCACAGTGCACGCCGGAGCCGGACACCCACGATCGAGCGCGCGACTGCGCTGTTCAGGGGTGTTTGGGGTCTCGGGCGGCCGGGGATACCGCCGTCGCCACTCCGATTCCGGGGAAAGCAATCCCCCCGGCCGGATGCACCGACTGGGAGGACCGCCATGGCTGACATCCGACTCCTGCCCGGCCCCATCATCGACGAGTGGGACTGGCAGCTCCACGGATCGTGCCGCGGGATGGACTCGAGCTTCTTCTTCCACCCGGATGGCGAGCGCGGCCCGCGACGGGAGCACCGCGCGGCCGAGGCCAAGAAGGTGTGCGCCGCCTGCCCGGTCATCGAGCCGTGCCGCCGCCACGCCCTGGCCACCCGCGAGCCCTACGGCGTCTGGGGCGGTCTGACCGAGGACGAGCGGCGCCTCGCGCTGCGCACCACCGGCCGCGAGACCGGCACCGTCGTCTACGAGGCCCGCTGAGGACCGCGGTAACCACGACCTAGAGGTACTGGCCGCTGCCGTCCCCGCTCGGCGCGGGACGGCCCCGGCCCTGACGCATCTGCTCGAGCTGACCCCGCGCCGCCATCTGCTGCGCGAGCACGGCGCTCTGGATGCCGTGGAAGAGCCCCTCGAGCCACCCCAGCAGCTGGGCCTGGGCGATCCGCAGCTCGGCCTGCGACGGCGTCGCGTCCGACGAGAACGGCAGCGTGATGCGGCGCAGCTCCTCGCGCAGCTCCGGCGCGAGTCCCTGCTCCAGCTCGGTGATCGAGCGCTCGTGGATGTCCGCGAGGCGTGAGCGTCCGGCCTCGTCCAGCGGCGCCGCCCGGACCTCCTCGACGAGCTTGCCGACCATGCCGGCCACCCGCATCACCGCACCCGGCGAGGCCACCAGGTCACCGGTGCCCGCACCCTCCCCGGCACCCGACGCCGCCGCCGCGGCCAGTGCGGACGAGGGCCGTTCGTCCTGATCGCTCATGGGCCCATCATGGCGCCCCGGCGACCGCTCGGCGCGCCCGGCGACGCGACCCCGGATGTGCGCATGGGTGCCCGGGGGCGGGGGTACCAGGGGCCCGAGGTGAGTCGTGGACACAAGGATCGAGCTGCCCCTCGAGACCACGGGGGACGGCGGGACCGGCGCGTGGCCGCAGGACCGGGAGGCCCTCCCGCAGGCCGCTCGACACGCCTCCCCGCAGGCCCTCGAGCACTCCGCCGGCGCCCCGATGGTGGTCCGGCTCTCCGGCCCGCTGTCCGAGACGACGGCGCATCCCCTCGTCGACCGCCTCTGCGCACTCCTGCGCCGGCACGGCGCGGTGGTGGCCGACGTCTCGGCGATCGAGCTGCGGCACTCCGGCGCGGTGCACGCGTTCACCGAGGCCGCGGCGCGCGCCGGTGAGTGGCCCGACGTCCGCCTCGCCGTCGCCGCCCCCGACCTGACGTGTGCCGCCCTGCTCGTGAGCTCGCGGGTCGCCGAGCGCGTCCCGGTGCATCCCGACGTGGCCACCGCGCTGGCCCACCTCGACGAGCGGCCGGAGCTGGTCCGCGGGTGGTGGCGCTTCGGCATCGACCCGCGCGCCCCCGGTGACGCCCGTCAGCACGTCCGGCGGGTCTGCGGCAGCTGGTCGGTCGACGACGAGGCCCGCGAGGCCGCCGAGATCGTCGTCACCGAGCTCGTCACGAACGCCGTCGAGCACGCGGTGAGCGCCTCGGTGGTGGAGGTCGAGCGCACCGCGCACTCGCTGCGCCTGACCGTGCGCGACTTCGACCTCGCACCGCTGCCCGAGGCGCGCCTGCCCGAGCCGACGTCGCCGCGCGGGCGGGGCCTGGCGATGGTGGCGGCCGTGGCGACCACCTGGGGCGTCGAGGCCCACCGCGACGGCAAGACCGTCTGGGTGGAGATGGCGACGGTCTGACGCAGGTTCCGGGGATCGGCGCCTACGCGGCGTCGGGCAGGACCACGGGCTCGCGCTGGTCGAGCAGCGCCAGGACGGCGTTCTCGATGTGGCGGCGCATCGCGTGGTCCTCGATCCCGGCACCCTCGCGCACGGCGTCGGCGATGGTGCGCCCGCTCTCGAAGTGCGTGATGAGCACCGGGTCGACGTAGGACCGCTTGCACACCGCCGGGGTGTTGCCGAGCTGCTCGGACACGGCCTTCATCGTGCGGGTGATGGCGCCGCGCTGCTTGCGCTGCGCGCGCGGCGGCAGCCCGGTGTCGTCGCACTCGCCGGCCAGCGCCACCGCCGCCTGCACGCCGGCGTTCCACGTCCGCAGGTCCTTCGCGGTGAACTCGTCGCCGATCAGCTCGCGCACGGCGTCGTTGACGTCCTGCGCGGTGACGTCGTGCCACGGCCCGCGGTCGCCGCCGCGCCCGCCGCGGCGGAACGCCAGCAGGTCCTCGCCCCCGCCGCGGCGGCGCTTGAGCGAGCTCACCAGGCCGTGGACGTGCTCGTCGTGGAGCGTGACGCGGCGCGGGACGCCGGACTTCGCGGTGTAGCGGAACTCGACGCCCCCGTCGCGGCGGGCGATGGCGTGCTCGCGGCGCAGCGTGGCCAGGCCGAAGGACGCGTCGCCGGGCGAGTCGTCGCTGGCGTACTCCTCGCCGCCGACGCGGAACACCCCGAGGTCGAGCATCCAGACCGCGCCGGCGAGCACCCGGTCGCGTCCCAGCCCCCGGCCGCGCCCGAGCCGGTCCGCGATCTCGGTGCGGGCGTCGCCGATGACGTGCCCGAGCCGCGTGACCCGGACGAACTTCTCCTGGTCGCGCCGGCGGGTCCACGCCTCGTGGTAGCGGTACTGGCGGCGTCCGGCGGCGTCGGTGCCGACCGCCTGGATGTGCCCGGCCGGATCCGCGCAGATCCACACGTCCTGCCACGCGGGCGGGACGACGATCTTGCGGATGCGGTCGATGTGCGCCGGGTCGTCGATCGTCACACCGGTCTCGCGGTCGAAGTAGCTCCACCCCTTGCCGCGACGGCGTCGGCCGATCCCGGGTCCGTAGGGCTCCACGTGCACCAGTTCCACCGGCCGGGCTTACCCCCCTGTCCGTCCCTGCGAACGCCGTTTCTGGTGGAGGAGTTCTGGCTACCACCGGCCGGTGCCCGACACCTCTGCGGATCTCCTCGGCCCCTGCGGCCCGGTCGACCGACCCACCCTCGACGCCGTCGACGCGGCCGTCGCCCGCGTCCTCGGCGAGGGCGCCGAGCTGGGCGGCGGGCAGCGCGAGGCGGTGCTCGGCGCGCTCGTCGACGACTGCTTCGCCGTCCTCCCGCCGGCCGCCGGCAAGACCGCGGTCTACGCCGTCACCGGCCTCGTGCTGGGCGGCCCGACCGTGGTGGTGTCGCCGACGCTGTCGCTGCACCGCGACCAGGTCGCCCACCTCGTCGACGCCGGCGTCCGCGCCGAGGTGCTGAACTCGACGGTGTCCGCGCGCGGGGCCGTCCTCGAGCGGTTCGCGGCCGGCGAGATCGAGGTGCTGGTGACCTCGCCCGAGCAGCTGGCCCGCGAGGACGTGCTCGACGCCCTCGCGGCCGGGTCCCCGACCCTGCTCGCGGTGGACGAGGCGCACTGCGTCTGCGACTGGGGCCCGGACTTCCGCCCCGACTACCTGGGCCTCGCCCTCGCCCGCCGGCGCCTGGGCCGCCCGCGCGTGCTGGCGCTCACCGCCACCGCATCGATCCCGGCCCGCGGGGAGATCCTGGAGCTGCTCGGCGTGCCCGACGCGTGCGTGGTGGTGCGTGACCCGGACCGCCCGCACATCCACCTCTCCGCGCACCTCGTGCACGAGGAGGAGGCCAAGTGGGAGCGGGTGGTCGACGAAGTCGTCGGGCTCGAGGGCGCCGGCATCGTCTATGTGGGCACCCGCGGGCACACGACTCTCGTGCGCGACCGGTTGCGCGAGGCCGGCGTGACCGCCGAGGCCTACGACGGCGGCATGAGGGCGCGGGAGCGCGCCCGCGTGCAGGACGCGTTCATGGGCGGCGAGGTGCCGGTCGTCGTCGCGACCAGCGCGTTCGGGATGGGGATCGACAAGCCCGACGTTCGCTGGGTACTGCACGGCGACACACCGACCTCCATCGACGCCTACCACCAGGAGATCGGCCGGGCCGGACGGGACGGGGGCCCGGCGCGGGCGGTGCTGTTCCACCGGCCGCAGGACCTCGCCCGACCCAAGCTGTTCGCCTCCGGGCGCGACCCGCGCCGGGAGGCGCTGACGACGGTGCTCGCCGCGGTGTGCCGCCACCCCGACGGTGTCGGGCAGGACGAGCTCGCCGGGCCCGCCGGGGTGTCGAAGGCCGGGCTCGCCCGCGCGATGCCGGCGCTGGTCGCGCTGGGGGCGGTCACCAGGCTGCCGGGACGACGCGTGGCCCCCGGGGACGTCATCGCGTGCGACGACTTCTCCGGCCTCGCCGACCAGGCGGCCGCGCTCATCGCCCGCCGCCGAGAGCGCGAGCAGAGCAAGGTCGAGCTGGTGCGCCGCTACGCCGAGGCCCCCGGCTGCCGGCGCCGGACCCTGCTCGAGGCGCTCGGGGAGTCGCGCGACGAGCCG
Organism: Actinomycetospora lutea; assembly: GCF_028737205.1. Taxonomy (GTDB): domain Bacteria; phylum Actinomycetota; class Actinomycetes; order Mycobacteriales; family Pseudonocardiaceae; genus Actinomycetospora; species Actinomycetospora lutea. Next base: position 26,272 of record NZ_JAQZAL010000030.1, read on the forward strand.
TGCGGCCTCTGCGACCAGTGCGACGCCGGGCACCCGGGCGACCCCGGGAAGCGGACGGGCGCGCAGGACGGCGACCCGGTGCCCGGCGAGGCCGTCCGGCACGACGAGTGGGGCCCGGGGACGGTGACGACGGTCGCCGACGAGTCGGTCGTGGTCCTGTTCGACGAGGGCGGCTACCGCACGTTGTCGCTGCCGGTGGTGCGCGAGAAGCACCTGCTCGCCCCGGCGTGAGGTCACGTTTCGCGCCGCCCCGCCGGGCCGATCCCGTCGGCGACCCCTACGGAAGGTGACCGTGCTCCGCGAACCCAGCTCCTCTCCCCTGGCCCCGCCGGCCGGCGCGCCCGACACACTCCCCGCGTCCTTCGGCCCGCCCTCCGATCTCCGCGGGCTCGCGCGCCGCGCCCACCGCGACCCCGGCGCCGCCCGGGAGCTCGCCGCGGCCCTGCTCGCGCGCGGGTGGAGCACGCGCCCGGTCGCGGCGCTCGCCGGCCTCGCGGAGAGCGCGGTCGCCGCCCTGGCGAGGGTGCGCCGTCCGGGGACCGCGGCGGGCGCCGTCGCCGACGACCTCGCCGCGCGGGCCCGTCGCCGCTCGGCGGGGACCGAGGAGCTGCCGCCCGCCCCGCGCCGCCCCGCCTCGGCCTGACATCCTGCGCGTCCCGTACCCGCCCGTCCGAACCGTTGGGAGACGCCGGTGCCCGAGCGCGTCGAGCCCGAGCTCGCCGAGCTCGCCACCGCCCACGGCGTGGCGGTGCGCTACCGCGACGCCGCCGAGCGCGAGGTCGAGCTCGACCGCGGCGTCGTGCTGGACGTGCTGACCGCGCTCGACGTCGACGCGACCACGCCCGAGGCCCTGGCGTCCGCGCTGGACGCCGTGCGGTCCGCGGACCCCGACGCGCTGCCGGCGACGCTGGTGGTGGACGAGGGGTCGTCGCGGCCGCTGCCCGGCCCCGGGACGATCACCCTGGAGGACGGCACCGCGCGGTCGGTGTCGTCGGTGCCGGACGACCTGCCCGTCGGCTACCACCGGCTGGCGTGCGGCGAGCAGGACGTCGCGCTGATCGTCGCGCCGGCGCGGCTGACGCCGCCGCCGCCGACGTGGGGATGGATGGTGCAGCTCTACGCGGTGCGCTCGGAGCACTCGTGGGGCTGCGGTGACTACGGCGACCTGGCGTCGCTGCTGTCGCGCACCGCGTCGGACCAGGGTGCGGGCGCGCTGCTGGTCAACCCGCTGCACGCGCTCGCGCTGGCGCCGCAGGTCGAGCCGTCGCCCTACTCGCCGTCGAGCCGACGGTTCCTGCACCCCCTGTACGTGCGGGTGGCGGACACGCACGCCTACGACTCGGCCCCGTCGTCAGTGCGCGCGTCCGTGGACGCGCTGCGCCCGCCGTCGGGGGACCTCGTCGACCACGAAGCGGTGTGGGCGGCGAAGCGGGCGGCGCTGGAGCTGCTGCGGCCCCACGACGACGCCGCGCCGACCGACGTCGAGGCGCTCGATCCCGAGCTGCGCGACGTCGCGACCTGGTACGCGCTGGCGGAACGCCACGGCAGCGACCTGCACACGTGGCCGGCCGGGTTGCGGCACGTGGGGGACGACGGCGTGGCGGCGGCGCGTCACGAGCTGGCGGACCGGGTGCTGTTCCACGCGTGGTGCCTGCAGCTGGCCGACGCGCAGCTGGCGGCGGCGCACGCGGCGACCGAGGGCATGGCGGTCGGGCTGATCGCCGACCTCGCCGTCGGGTGCTCGGCGGGCGGGGCGGACGCGTGGACGCTGGCGGACGCGCTGGCGCCGGGGGTGTCGGTCGGCGCGCCGCCCGACGACTTCAACCAGCAGGGCCAGGACTGGGCGCTGCCGCCGTGGCGCCCGGACGCGCTCGCCCGGTCGGGGTACGCGCCGCTGCGCTCGATGATCCGCGGGGTGCTGCGCCACGCCGACGGGCTGCGCGTCGACCACGTCGCGGGTCTCTGGCGGCTGTGGTGGATCCCGCCGGGCCGGGGCGCGCGCGAGGGCGCGTACGTGCACTACGACGCGCGGGCGATGCTCGCGGTGGTGGCGATCGAGGCCTCGCGGGCCGGCGCGGTCGTGGTGGGCGAGGACCTGGGCACCGTCGAGCCGGAGGTGACCGAGGGACTCGCCGAGCACGGGATGCTGGGGTGCGCGGTGCTGTGGTTCCAGCGCTCCGACGACGGCGCGCTGCTCCCGCCGCGGCGGTGGCACCCCGACACGCTGGCGAGCGTCTCGACCCACGACCTGCCGACGGCGGCGGGGTTCCTGGCCGACGAGCACGTGCGGGCGCGGGCCGAGGCGGGCGTGCTCGACGACGTCGCCGAGGCGCGCGCGGCGGCGGCGCGGGACCGCTCGGAGCTGCTCGAGCTGCTGGCGTCCGAGGGGTTCGCGGTGGACGGTGACGATCCGGACGCGGTGGTCCTGGCGATGCACCGGCTGCTCGCGACGGCCCGCTCGCGCATCGTGCTGGCGGCGTTCACCGACGTCCTGGGCGACGTGCGGCAGCCCAACCTTCCCGGGACGGTCGACGCCTACCCGAACTGGCGCATCCCGCTCTCCCACTCCCTCGACGCCCTCCTGACCGACCCCCGCACCCTCGCGGTGGCCCGATCCCTACGTGAGCGAGATTCCCGGCTATAGCCGGGAATTTCGCTCACATACCCCGGCCGATGGAGCCGGGGACGGGGCGGGTGCGTCGAACGCCGTGTGGACGACCTCGACGAATGGCAACGCCTCCTCCGTGACCAGCACGGGGTGGTGACGCGGGCGCAGCTGCGAGCTCGTGGATATACCGACCACGGGATCCAGGCCCAGATCGACGCCGGCCGCTGGCAGCGGCTGCACGACGGCGTCTACCTGACCTACTCCGGTCCGCCGACCCCGGACGCGCTGCGGAGCGGAGCCCTGCTCGCGTGCCCCAGCGGCGGCATGCTGAGCCACGAGACGGCCGCTGAGCTGCACGGCTTCGTCGAACCGAATCCGCGGCGACCCGTCCACGTGACGGTGCGGTACGGCTGCTCGGCGGTGCGGCTCGACGGTGTCAAGGTCCACCGTTCCCGAGCGTTCGCGCACATCGGCGTGGTCGGGAGCGACCCGCCACGGACGAGTCGTGCGCACACGGTCCTGGACCTCGCCGTTGCCGCACCCGACGCGCAGGAGGCGCTGCACAGGGCCCACCACCACGCCCTGGAGGCCGGAGTCCACCCGCTCGCGCTGGAGAGTGCCGTGGAGCTGCGCCGCCCGGCGCGACACCGTCGCGCCATCGCGGCCGCCGTGGCACTCCTGCGCGACGGCGTGCTGTCCGAGCTGGAGTACCGGTACCTGGTCGACGTCGAACAGGGCCACGGTCTCCCTGTCGGGCACCGCCAGGCTCCCGTGCTCGTCGACGGCGTCCGTCGATACGAGGACATCCTCTACGACATGCCCGACGGGCGGGTGATCGTGCGCCTCGACGGCTTCGGCACCCACCGTGATGCACGCACGGCCCTCGTCGACCGCCGGCGCAGCGTCACGGCTGCCGTGGCAGGCGAGCCGTCGGTGCCCTTCGGATGGGAGGAGGTCACCGCCTTTCCGTGCCGGACGGCCCGAGAGGTGGCGGCTCTCCTCCGAACTGCCGGATGGGACGGAGCGGTGGGTCCATGTGGTCTATGTGAGCGGAATTCCCGGCTATAGCCGGGAATTCCGCTCACATGGGGAGGGCGTCCACGGCGGAGACGCCGCGGTCGGGGAGGGCGGTCGGGGATTCCTGGTGATATGCGCCGCCGGGCAGGATGCCCGCCGCGCCGGACCGCGCCATCACCTGCTGCTGCGAGTACACGTCCTCGCCGTGCGCGTCGGGGGGCAGGTCGCGCCAGAACTCGAACCCGCCGGCCTCGACCAGCGCGGCGCGGTCGAACAGCACGCACCCCGCCACCCAGGCCACCTTGTACGCCACGTAGCGCTCCGCCGGGGGGAGGGCACGCCCCGGCCCGTCGAGATCCAACGACTCCGCCAGGTGCAGCCCGTTCGCCGCGTTGTGCAGGCGCCAGCGCTCCCAGCCCGGGCCGTCCTTGACCAGCGTCTCCGGCTGCACGTGCCCGGACCACCGCTCGAACGACGTCACCTCGTGCGGGCGCCGGTCCTCGGCGTGCCCGAGCGCCTGCATCGCCGCGCCGACCATCCCGCAGCGCAGCTCCCCCAGCGCCCGGTGCAGCCGCGCGAGCGCGCCGGGCTCGAGCCACACGTCGTCGTCGAGGTAGAGCACCGCGGGCGCCGACGCGCACGACAGCAGGAACGCGCGCTGCTCGGCCATCCCGCGCGGCGGCAGGTGGCGGTGCAGCGCGACCTCGACGCCGCGCCGCTGCAGCCACCGGATCACCGTCCGCGCCGAGGGCGTCGCCCACGAGGGGTCGCCGTCGGACTGGTCGGAGATCGTCAGCGAGAAGTCCACCCCGCTCTGCGCGGCGAGCCCGGCCAGCGTGGTCGCCAGCTCCACGGGGCGCCCCCGGGTCGGGACGAGCACATCGACGTCAGCCACCCCGGATCCGCTCCACGATCGCGCTCGTCGAGCGGTCGGGCAGGTAGTCCAGGATGACGACGCGCCCGCCGTACGCGCCGACGGTCGCGGACTCGCGCAGCATCTCGGGCGTGTAGTCCCCGCCCTTGGCGTACACGTCGGGCCGCAGCAGCTCGAGCAGCTCGGCGGGGGTGTCGTCGTCGAACACGGTGACGTGGTCGACGCAGCTCAGTGCCCCGATCACCGCCGCCCGGTCGGCGAGGGAGTTGACCGGGCGCGACGGGCCCTTGAGCCGGGCCACCGAGTCGTCGGAGTTCAGCGCCACGATCAGGACGTCGCCGAGGCGCTTGGCCTGGTTGAGCGACGCGACGTGCCCGCGGTGCACGACGTCGAAGCAGCCGTTGGTGAACACCACCCGCCGGCCCGCGACACGCTGCTCGTCGACGATCGCGGCGAGCGACGTGGCGTCGAGCAGCGGGCCCTCCGCGGCGGCGACGCGCTCGGCGAGCTCGCCGGTGCCGCACACCGAGGTCCCGGGCCGTCCCACCACCACGTCGGCGGCCGCCTGGGCCAGCTCGACCGCGGTCGCGGCCGGGGTGCCCGCGGCCAGCGCGAGCACCAGCGCGGCGGTGAACGTGTCGCCCGCACCGCAGGTGTTGGCCTCCGGCGCCGGGCGGGCGAACGTCCGGTGCGCGGGCGCGTCGCGGTCGGCGGGCAGCAGCAGCGCGCCGTCCCGGTCGAGGGTGACGACGACCGCGCCCGCCGCGGAGCGTTCGCGCAGCTCGGGGCCGGCGGCCTCGGCGGCGGCGACCCGGTCGGGCCCGCCGAGCTCGCGGCCCAGCAGCCGCGCGACCTCGCCCGCGTTCGGGGTGACGACGTCGGGGCGCGCCGGTGCCCAGCGCGCCGGGTCGTGGGCGTCGACGACGAGCCGGCAGGCCCGCTGGCCCGGCGCGCCGAGCAGCTCGCCGAGCAGGTCGGCGGCACCGTCGAGCGCGCCGCCGTCGTAGTCGCACACGACGACCGCGTCCGCGCCGACGACCACGCGGCGCAGCGCGGCGTGCAGGGCCTCGCGCGCCGCCGCGTCCAGCGGGGCGCGCGACGAGGTGTCGAAGCGGGCGACCAGCGCGTCGTCGGCGAGCACGCGGCGCTTGGCCGCGGTCGGGCGCGTCGGGTCGGTGACCACGCCGTCGATGCCGACGCCGTGGGACGTGAGCAGCTCGCGCACGGTCGCCGCGTCGGCGTCGTCGCCGAGCACCGAGACCAGCTCGGTGCGCGCGCCGAGGGCGGCGAGGTTGGCCGCGGTGTTGGCCGCGGCGCCGGGCGAGCCGCGCGTGTGGTCGACCTCGACGACCGGCACCGGGGCCTCGCGCGAGAGCCGTCGCGACGGGCCGGTCAGCCACTGGTCGAGCACGGCGTCGCCGAGCACGACCACGCGCGGGGCGGTCGCCGCGAGGCGCGCGGGCAGGTCGGCGGCGAGCGGGGCGGCGGTGAGCGGGGGCGTCGCCGACGCGAGTGTCGTCGACGGGGGTGTCGCGGTCCCGCAGCGCGCGATCTCGGGCGCAGCCATCAACGATCCGTCCTTCCGGGGGAACCCGCACGGGTGCTGTCGGCGGAACGCGTTCCCGCCGCTCGGCGCTCGGAGGGCGGCCTCGGTACTGTCGCCCTTCGTTCTGTCACCGACGGGGTGACCCGCCCGTCCCGGGAGCGCCGATGGCCGACGACCAGCCCACGCCCGACACCCGCGGCGTCTCCGCCAGTCTCGTGAGCCCGGAGGTGGCGGTCGTGCGCCCGGTCGGCGACGTCGACACGGCCACCGCGTCGCCGCTGCGCTCCGCGATCCACGAGCAGGTGCAGGCCGGCGCCCGGCACGTGGTGCTGGACCTCTCCGGCGTCGAGTTCATGGGCTCGGCGGGGCTGGCGCTGCTCATCGCCGAGCGCGAGGCCGCGATCAGCCGGGAGGGCGAGCTGCGTCTGGCCGGGGTGCCGCGCACCGCGGGACGGGCGCTGAGCCTCACCGGTCTCACCGAGCTGTTCGACACCTACCCCGACGCCGACGCGGCGGCCGCCGACCTGCGCTGACCCCTGTGTAGAGGAGCAGCTCACGGGTACGAGCCCTCCTCCGACGAGGTGGCCACCAGCTCGCGGATCTCGCTGCCCGCGGGCCGGGTGAGCGCGTAGAGCACCGCGTCGGCGGTCTGCGCCGGGTCGTTGAGCTTGGCGTCGGCGCCGGGCTTGTACTGGTCGGGGCGGTCGTCGAAGAAGTGCGTCCACATGCCGCCGGGGATCAGCAACGTCACCCCGACCCGCCCGGCGGTCTCGGCGGCCAGCGCGCGGGTGAAGCCGACGACGCCGAACTTCGACGCGCAGTAGGCGGTCGCGTCGGACACCGCCTTGACCCCGAGCGTCGAGGACACGGTGACGACCTTGCCGCGGCGCGCATCGAGCTCGGGCAGGGCCGCGCGGACCACCGCGGCGGTGCCGAGCAGGTTCACCGCGATCACGCGGTCCCACTCGCCGGGGTCGACGTCGACGAGCGTGCCGCAGCGGTCGATGCCGGCGGCGGTGACGACGGCGTCGAGCCCGCCGACCTGCTCGCTCGCGCGGGCCACGGCCGACTCGGCGGCGCGGGGGTCGGCGAGGTCGACCTCGACGAAGGCGTGCCCGGCGTCGGGCGCCTTGAGGTCGAGCACCACGGGGGTGCCGCCCGCGGCGACGACGGCGTCGGCCACGGCGGCGCCCAGGCCGGACGAGCCGCCGGTGACGAGGACGGTACCGGGGTCGGTCATGACGGATCTCCCTCGAGAACGGGGTCGGTGGTCGGGTCGAGACGGGCCAGCAGGCGGGTCGACGAGCGGCCCGCGTGGTACGGGACCGCGACGACCTCGCCGCCCCAGCTGCGCACCAGGGGGGTCTCGAGCAGTTCGTCGGTGGCGTAGTCGCCGCCCTTGACCCACACGTCGGGGCGCAGGCGGTCGAGCACGGCGCGCGGGTCGTCCTCGTCGAACACCTCGACGGCGTCGACCGACGCGAGCGCGGCGAGCATCTCGGCACGGTCGGCCTCGGCGACCACGGGCCGGTCGGGGCCCTTGAGCCGGCGGACCGAGGCATCGGAGTTCAGGCAGACGACCAGCACGCCGTCGTCGCCAGCGAGCTGTCGGGCGGCGGCCAGGGTCCGGGCGTGCCCGGCGTGCAGGAGGTCGAAACAGCCGCCGGTGGCGACGACGGTGGCGCCGCGGGCGCGGGCGGCCGCGACGACGTCGGTCCCCGGTTCCGGGGCGTCGGGCTCGTCGTCCAGCCCGGCGGCCCCGCCGGCGGCGACGAACGCGGCGGCGTCGGCGACGGCCCGGCGCACGGCGTCGTCGACGGCCGAACCCTCGGCGAGGGCGACCGCGACGCTCGCGGCGAACCGGTCGCCGGCGCCGCAGGGGTCGCCGCCGGTCGCGGGCGCGGCGGGCGTCACCGAGGTGCCGGTGGCGCTGCGCAGGACCGCGCCGTCGCGGCCGGCGGTCACGGCGACGGCGTCGACGCCCCAGTGCTCGCGCAGCGCGTCGCCGAGCGCGGCGGGTTCGGCCGGGAACCCATGTGAGCGAAATTCCCGGCTATGGCCGGGAATTTCGCTCACATAGCCACGCGCCTCGGCCATGTTCGGGGTGACGAGGGTGGCGCCGGGGACGGGCGCGGCGCCGTGCGGGTGCGGGTCCCAGACGACGGGGACCCGGGTCGCCGCCGACGTCAGGGCCGCGCGCACCACGGGGTCGGCGGTCATCCCGCGCCCGTAGTCCGACACGAGCACCACGCCGGCGCCGGCGATCGCGTCGGCGATCTGCGCGCCGGCCGCGAACGGAGCCAGCCCGCCGTCGTCCACCCGCAGCAGCACGCGGTCGTCGGCGAGCATCCGGGTCTTGGTCGGGGTGCTGCCCTCGGCGTCGACCGCCACGACGTCCACGCCGGCCAGCAGGGCGCGCATCTCGTCGGCGTCCGCCCCGAGCGCGGTCACCAGCCGCACCGGGCGGCGCGTGCTCCGCGCGGCGAGCAGGGCGGTCAGGCCCGCGCCGCCGGGGCGCTCGCGACGCCCGGCAGCCGCGAGCACCGGCGCGGGCGCGTCCGGGCACAGCCGCTCCACGGCGCCGACCACGTCGACGTCGCGCAGGCAGTCACCGACCACCACGATCGAGGCGCGCGTGCGGGGGCTCACGGCACGAGCTCCTCGGCGACGTCCCCGGCGACACCGCGCGGCGCCGGCGCCAGGACCCGGTCGACGACCTCGCACAGCAGGTGCACGGTCACCAGGTGCGCCTCCTGCACCGACGGCGTCTCGCCGCGCAGGCACAGCGCCTCGCTCGCCGCGGTGGCGAGCGGGTTGGGGCCCGGCCCGGTCAGTGCCCAGACCGTGAGCCCGAGCGCGCGCCCGGCCTCGGCCGCGGCGACGAGGTTCGGGCTGCGCCCGCTGGTCGAGAGCAGCACGAGGACGTCGCCGGGGCGCCCGTGGGCGCGCACCTGGCGGGCGAACACCTCGTCGTAGCCGTAGTCGTTGCCCAGCGCGGTGATCGCCGACGTGTCGGCGTGCAGCGCGATCGCCGACAGCGGCTCGCGCTCGCCGCGGTAGCGCCCGACGAGCTCGGCGGTGAGGTGCTGCGCCTCCGCGGCGCTACCCCCGTTGCCCGCGGCGAGCAGCCGCGAGCCGTGGCGCAGCCGGGTGGCGAGCTCGACGCCCCAGCGCTCGATGCGCTCGGACTCGCCGGCGAGGCCCTCGAGCGTGCCCCGCAGCCCGCCGAGGTGGCGGTGGACGATCTCGTGGCTCATGCGGGGCTCCCCGTCGTCAGGGCGGTGGACAGGGCCGGGACGGCGGCGGAGGCGACCTCGCCGTAGACGCGCTCGTGCGCGGCCGCCACGCGGTCCCAGCCGTACTCGGTCTCGGCGCGGCGCCGCCCGGCACGGCCGAAGCGCCGCGCGCGGCGCGGGTCGGCGCGCAGTCGCTCGAGGGCGGCGGCCACCGCGCCCGGGTCGCCCGCGGGCACGTGGTGGCCGGTGACGCCGTCGACGACGGTGTCGGCGAGCCCGCCGACCGCGGCCGCCACGACGGGGCGTCCGCAGGCCATCGCCTCGAGCGGCACAAGACCGAACGGCTCGTAGGTGGGCACGCAGGCCACGGCGTCGGCGGAGCGGTAGAGCGCGGGCAGGGCGTCGTGGCCGACGGCGCCGAGGAAGTGCACGCGGTCGGCGACCCCGACCGCGCGGGCCAGGGCCCGCAGCCGCGCCACCTCCGGGTCGTCGTCGAGCCCCTCGGGCCGCGGACCGCCCGCGACGACGAGCTCCGCGTCACCGGGCAGACGCGCCAGCGCGGAGATGACGGTGTCGACGCCCTTGCGCGGCACGAGCCGGCTCACCGAGGCGATGCGGAAGACGCCGTCGGCCTTCCGGCGACCGGTCGCCGCGAACGCGGCGTCTCCCGGCGTGAAGTGCGCGACGTCCACGCCGCACGGCACGACGGTGGTGCGCTCGGCCGGGACACCGAGGGCGACGAGCTCGTCGACCTCGTCGTGGCAGGTCGCGAGCACCCGGTCGACCGACGCGCCGAGGTCGCTCTCCACCGCGACGCGGCGGGCCGGGCTCGTGTCGTCGGCGCCCTGGTGGCGGCGCTTGACCGACCCGAGCGCGTGGAAGGTCTGCACGATCGGCACGCCGAGTGCGCGGGCCGCGGGCAGGGCGGCGAGGCCGGACATCCAGAAGTGCGCGTGCACGACGTCGGGCGTCTCGTCGCGCCAGCAGGCGGCGAGGTCGGCCGAGAACGCGTCCATGTGGTCGACGAGGTCGTCCTTGGGCAGCTCGCGCGCCGGGCCGGCGTCGACGTGGTCGACGGTCACCCCGGGGGCCATGGCGACCCGGCGGGGCACGGCCGGGTCGGCGCGCCGGGTGTGGACGACGATCTCGTGGCCGGCGTCGGCCAGCGCCAGGGCCAGCGCGCGCACGGCGACGTTCTGACCGCCGGCGTCGGCGCCGCCCAGCCCGCTCGACGCGGCGAGCGGGCTCGCGTGCTCGGACACCATCGCGATCCGCATGCGCACTCCTCCCTCGGCGCGGGTGAGCGCGCCGGGTCCATCGATCGAGGGGGCGGGCCGTGGGGCCGCCACAGGGACGTGCGGGGTCCGGGTCCGGCCCCTGGTCTGGACCGGTCCCGTTTCAGCCCGCGGGGTCAGACCGCGGGTGCCAACCCCTGGGGATCTCGGGCGGCGGTGCCGTCGATCAGGTCGCCGAGCAACCGCGCCCAGTCGTCGGTGAAGCGGTCCACGCCGTGCCGGGCCAGCGCCGCGGCCCGGGCAGCGGCGCCCGCCTCGCGGGCGAGCCCGGGGTCGTCGCAGTAGGTGCGCAGGCCCTCGTGGAGGACCCGCAGATCGGTGGCGACGACACCGGCCGCGGCCGGGACGTCGACCGCGGCCTCGGTGGTCGCCAGCGCCACCACCGGCATCCCGAGCATCATCGCCTCGATCAGCGACAGGCCCAGCGACGTCCAGCGCACCGGGTGCAGGTAGACGCGGTGGCGCGCCATCTCGGTGTGCAGGCGGTCCTGGGGCAGGTCGCCGCCGATGGCGACGCCGGGGTGGGTGACGGCCTCGCCGAGGCGCTCGCTGCCGATCCCGTAGACGTCGAGACCGACGGTGTCGGCGAAGCCGGGCAGCAGGTCGGTGCCGGTGACGCGGCCGCGGCGCACCGGCTCGTTGACGACGACCGCCGCGCGGGCGAGCTCCCCGGTGTAGCGGTCACCGGGGTCGATCACGCCGTGCTCGATGACGTGGACCGGCGCGCGGCCGGTGTCCCACATCAGCGCGTTGAAGTGCGTGACGTGCACGACGGGGATGTCGTCGCGGTCGGCCAGCGGGTGCCGGGACCGCGGCACGTCGCCCTGGGGCGTGTTGTGCTCCACGAACACGGCGGGCAGGTCGACCCCCGGGCGCCGTCCGGTCCAGCGCTCGGTCAGCTCGATCTCCTCCGGACGCTGGAGCACGACCGCGTCGATCTCGTCGGTGCGCTCGCGCAGCTGGTCCGGGGTGGCCTCCTCGGCGCGGGCGGGCCAGTCCCACGCCGCCGGCCGACCGCCGCCCCACGGTCCGCCCTCGGGCAGGACCGGCAGCAGGCACGTGTGCCGACCCTGGACGAACGCGGTGGTCCAGGAGCCGTGCACGTGCCAGTGCAGCACGGTCCGCGCCGGGGCGGACGGGGACGGGAAGGTCACCGGCGAGGTATTGGTACCGCGTCGAACCGGTAAACGCCGCCGACCGAACTACTACTCTCCGTCGATCAGGCTGGAGACCGCGGCGACGACGTCGGCACCCCGGATGTCGTCGAGGCACGGATGACCAGGCACGGGGCAGTTCCGGGCGCGTGTTCCCCGGCAGAGAGCGCCCTGGTCACCGAGCAGAATTCGTCGCACTCCGTAAGGAGCCCACCGGTGTGGGGGAACGACGGGGGCGAACAGGGAGACCACCGGCACACCCACCGCGGCGGCCAGGTGGGCCGGACCCGTGTTGCCCACCACGACCGCCCGCGCACCGGCGAGCACGGCGGCCAGCGCGCCGAACCCGGTGCGCCCGCCGAGATCCACCCCGTCGTGTCCGGCGACCGCGGCGGTGAGCTCCGCCTCCCCCGGGGCGCCGGTCACGACCACCCGGTGCCCGGCGGCCGCGAGCGCCGCGACGCCCTCCGCGGCCCGGTGCGGCGACCACGCCCGCGCCGGCACCGACGCGCCGGGGTGCAGCACGACGTAGTCGCCGGTGACGTCGTGCGCGGCGAGGGCCTCCGCCGCCTCGCCGCGCGCGGCGGCGTCGACGGTGACGGCGAGGCGCCCGTCGTCCCCGGGCGGCAGCGCGTAGCCGGCGCGCTGCGCGATCGCCAGCGCGCGCTCGGGCTCGGGGAGGTCGTCGGGCAGGTCGACGGTGCCGTCGAGGGCGGGGTCGCCGGGGCGCAGCCGGACGTCGAGCAGGCTGCCGGGGTAGTCGACCGACGCCGCGGTGATCCGCCGCACGCCGGCGAGGCGCAGCACGAGGGCGGTCGGCAGCGGGGACTGGTGGAACGACGTCAGGACCACGGCCTCGTCGGCGCCGTGGGCCGCCAGCATCCCGACCGTCGCCGCGGTGTCCTCCCGCGTCACCGGCGGCGGCTCGGCGTCCACCCACGGGCAACGCCACACCGACACGGCGCCGACGCCCGGCAGCAGCCCGGCCGCCTGGCGCCCGCGGGGCCCGACGACCGCGATCACCTCGTCCGCGCCGGCGGCGACCGCGCGCACCGCGGGCCCGGCGAGCAGGACGTCGCCGTCGCTGTCGAGGCGGACCACGAGGACCCGGCGGCCGGGAGACGGAGCCTGCGGAGCTCGACCCGTGATCATGCGCTGAACCCGAGCAGTTCGACCGCGCCGAGCAGGTCGTCGGCGAGGCGCCCGCGGGTCCGGGCGTCCTCGACCTCCTCGCGGCGGGTCGCCGCGGTCGGGACGAGCACCGCGCGCGCCCCCGCCGCGTCGGCGGCCCCGACGTCGGCGGCGATGTCACCGATCAGCGCGACCTCGCCCGGCGGGACGCCGAGCGCGGCGGCCGCGTCCAGCACCATGCCGGGCGCGGGCTTGCGGCACGCGCAGCCGTCCCCGGCACCGTGCGGGCACCACCGCCACACCGCGAACGGGCCGAGCAGCTCCTCGACCCGGGTGTTGACCGCGCTCACCTGACCGGCGTCGAGCAGTCCGCGGGCGATCCCGGACTGGTTGGAGACCACGCCGACGGGCACGCCCGCCGCGCGCACGCATGCGAGGGCCGCGGCCGCGGCGGGCATCGGGCGGACGGCGTCGGGGTCGCCGTTGTAGGGGACGTCGACGACGAGGGTGCCGTCGCGGTCGAACAGCACCGCGCGGGGCCGGGCGCTCACGGCCGGCCAGCACACCACGCCGACGGGCCGCCCGCGACCCGCGACACGGGGCACCCGCCCGACCTGGGCGTCGGTTTGTGGTCAGGGGCCCCGGGTACACGCCGGGAGACCGGAACCTCGCCGGTCCGTCCGACGCCCCCGTGGGCGAGACCGACCAGGAGGAACCCCGTTGATCCGCCCCCAGCCGCCCGAGGACCGGGCCCCGGGTGCGCCGCGTGACGTCGAAGTGCGTGTCCTGCCGGTGCCGGAGGCGCTCGTCACCGTGCGCACCGTCGCCGGCGACCTCGCGGCACGCGCCGAGTTCCCCCTGGACTCGGTCGACGACCTCCGACTCGCGGTGGACGAAGCGTGCACGTGCCTCGCCGCGCTCGCCCGTCCCGGGACCCGACTGACCGTCACCTTCGCCGTCGACGACGAGCGGATCACCATGACCGCGTCGGTGCTCACGACCGGGCCGACGACGCTGCCGACCGACACCTTCGCGTGGCGCGTGCTCTCCGTGCTCGCCGACGACGTCCGCGTGCTCGCCGCGGCGCCGTCGAGCCGCGGCGAGGCGCACCGCCTGGCGCTGCGGGTGATCGTCGAGCGCGCCACCGACGTCCCTCTCGAGGACGTGCTGCCCGACACGGGCGCCGCCGAGCCCGCCGGCGAGACGGCGGCGGTGGCCCTGCTGTCCGACCGCAGGCCGCGGTCCGCGGGGCCGTGACGCCGCCCGCGACCGGCACGCAGGCCGGCACCCGCGTCTTCTCGTCCTCCTCCCCCGACTCCACGGATGTGAGCTCGATCCACGCCATGACCGACACCGCCGGCGCGACCGGTGACCAGGCCGCGCAGGGTGACGTCACGGCGCGGATCGACGGCGAGCAGACCGACCAGCAGGAGCGCGGCCGCCGCAACGGCAACCGCTCGGGCTCGCGTGGCGAGTACGACCACCTCATGCCCAAGCTCGCCGAGCACGCCGCGCTCGAGAAGGGCTCGCCCGAGCGGCTGCGGCTGCGCGACGAGCTCGTGCGCGGGCACCTGCCGGTCGCCCAGCACATCGCACGGCGGTTCTCGCGGCGCGGGGAGCCCGAGGAGGACCTCGAGCAGGTCGCGACGCTCGGGCTGATCAACGCCGTCGACCGCTACGACCCGGACCGCGGCACCGACTTCCTGTCCTACGCGGTGCCGACGATCACCGGCGAGGTGCGCCGGCACTTCCGCGACCAGGCCTGGTCGATGCGCGTGCCGCGCCGGCTCAAGGACCTCAACGTCACGCTGTCGGCGGCGATGTCGCAGATGTCGCAGACGCTGGGCCGCGCGCCGAACGCCGCCGAGCTGGCCGAGCACCTCGACATCGGCAAGGAGGAGGTGCTCGAGGCCCTCGAGGCGTCGAACGCCTACCGCAGCGGCTCGCTCGACGAGATGCTCGTCGACGACCCGGACTCGGGCACCGTGTCCGACCTGCTCGGCGAGGCCGACGCGGCGCTCGAGCAGGTCGAGTACCAGCAGTCGCTGGCCCCGCTGCTCGAGAAGCTCCCGCAGCGCGAGCGCACGATCATCAAGCTGCGCTTCTTCGGGAACATGACCCAGTCGCAGATCGCCGAGCAGGTCGGCATCTCGCAGATGCACGTCTCGCGCCTGCTCGCGAAGACCCTCGTCCAGCTCCGCGAGGGGCTCGGCGACGCCCGGTGAGGCCGTGAGCTCGCCGACGGCCGTGGTCCTGCGCGACCTCGGCCTCGGCGACCTGCTCGTCGCGGTGCCCGCGCTGCGCCTGCTGCGCCGCGCGCTCCCGGACCACGAGATCGTCCTCGTCGCCCCGCAGGCCCTCGCCCCGGTGGTCTCCCTGGTCGAGGCGGTGGACACCCATGTGAGCGAACTTCGGGGCTATAGCCCCGAAGTTCGCTCACGTACCCCGGACCTCGCCGTCAACCTCCACGGCGCGGGGCCGCAGAGCCACGCGCGGTTGGCGGCGCTGGGCGCCCGGCGACAGATCGGGCACGCCGCGCCCGGGTGGGACGGGCCGGCGTGGTCCGACGACCCCGCCCGCCCCGAGCGCCGCCGCTGGTGCGACCTGCTCGCCGACGCCGGACTCGTCAGCCCCGAGACGGCCGCCGGCGCCGCCGACGACCTGCACCTCCCCGGCCGGCGCGCCGTCCCCGGCGGGTCCGTCGTCGTGCACCCCGGCGCCGCGTACGGGTCGAAGCGCTGGCCCGCGGCCCGGTTCGCGGTGTGCGCGGCCGCGCTGCAGGCCCGGGGCCACCCCGTGGTCGTCACCGGCGGCGACGACGAGCGGCGCCTGACCGCCGAGGTCGTCGCCCGCGCGGGCCTGCGGCCCGACGCCGACCTCGGCGGGCGCACCGACCTCGCCGGCCTGCTCGACCTCGTCGCCGCCGCGTCGCTCGTGATCGCCGGCGACACGGGGATCAGCCACGTCGCCACGGCGTTCGGGACCCCCTCGGTGACGCTGTTCGGGCCCGTCCCGCCGACCCGGTGGGGGCCGCCGCCCGGCGCCGCGCACGTCGTCCTGGGCGACGACCGCGCCCGCCGCGGCGACCGCTTCGCCGACGTCCCGGACCCCGCGCTGCTGGCCGTGGGCCCCGAGGACGTGCTGGCCGCGCTCCCGTCCCTGCCCGGCGGCGTCCCGGCCTAGCATCGGCGCCCGTGAGGCTGCGCTACGAGCTCCTGGGCTGCGCGCTGCACGGGCACGCGCTCGTGGGCACCGACGCGGCCACGGTGCGGGCGCAGGACGCGCTGCTGGTGCGCCAGGACGCCGACGGACTGCGCTGGTACCGGTGCCTGCGCTGCGACGCCTGGGAGCCCGGCGCGCCGCCCGCCGCGCCCGCCCGCGACACCGTCCCGGGCCCCGACGGGATCGAGGTGCCCCTGCGCGGGCGCCCGCTGCGCGACCGCTTCGTCCTGCGCCTCATCGCCCTCGACCGCGCCCTGCACGTCGTGGGCCTCACGCTGCTCGCCACCGCCGTGCTGCTCTTCGCCGCCTACCGCGAGGCGTGGGGCCCGACGGCCGGGCGGATCGTCGGGGTGCTCCAGGGCGCCCTCGGCGGACCGGTCGGGCACGGCGGGCCGACGCTGCTCGTCGAGGTCGAGCGCGCCTTCGCCGTCCCCGACCGCACGCTGCACTGGCTCGCGGCCGCCCTGCTCGCCTACGCGGTGCTCGAGACCGTCGAGGCCGTCGGCCTCTGGTACGCCCGCCGCTGGGCGGAGTACCTGACCTTCGTCGCCACCATGGTGCTGCTCGTGCCCGAGGTCTGGGAGCTCAGCCACGGGCCGACCCCGACGAAGATCGTCGCGCTGGTCGTCAACCTCGCCGTCGTCGCCTACCTGCTCGTCGCCAAGCGCCTGTTCGGGCTGCGCGGCGGCGGGCGCGCGGAGGAGGCCGAGCGGGCGCACGACACCGGGTGGGCGGCGGTCGAGCGCACCGGGCCGGGCGCCGATCGGCTGACCGCGGGCTGACGACCCGTCCCGTGCCCGTGGCGACCGGCGATCAGGGCGCGTCCCGGGACCGTGAGCACCGCAGGGGGGAACCTCCCGAGCCATTCGGTAGCACGACAGGACCCGTCGGCCCTGTCGGAGGATCCTCGCCACGAGAGACCGGCCGGATTCGGTTGTGGGCGAGCGGGGCGGGGTACGTCCGCCGGGTGCGCCTTCTCTTGTCCACCCGCGTCCCGGCCGCCGTCCGGGGCGTGGTCTCGAGCGTCGTGGAGACCTTGCGCGGGCGCGACCTCGCCGCCGTCGCGGCCGGCCTGACCTACTTCGCCGCGCTCGGGGTCGTCCCCTGGCTGCTGCTGGCCGTGTGGGGCGCGGCGCTGATCAGCTCGCCGGCGACGGTCGCCGCCTATCTCGCCGACCTGCGCCTGCTCGTGCCGCCGGAGATGGGCGCGCGCCCGGTGTGGGACGCCCTCGTGCGCGCCGGGCTCGACCTCGGCCCCTGGGGCGCGCTGATCACGATCTTCCCCGCGACGTTCTACGGCGAGGGCCTGCGCCGCGCCTGCCTGCGCCTCGCGCCGCGCCACGACCGCTTCACCGGCTGGCGCGCCCGGCTCGCGCTGCTGCCGCTCGTGCTCGCCGTCCCCGTGCTCGCGCTCGGGGTGTTCGCGAGCGCGCCGCTGCTCGGTGACCTCGCCCGCACCGGAGGGGTCGCCGGCACGCTGGGGTGGGTCGTCGTCGCCTTCCACGTCTCGTTCGTCGCGCTCGGCGTCGTCATCGCCTGGGGCTTCCGCGTCGTCGCGCCCGGCCGCCTCGGGTGGCCGGCCTCGCTGATCGGGGCGTTCGGCACGGCCGCGGTGGTCGGGGGCTTCCTGCAGGGCTTCCTGCTGTTCCTCGCGCTGCCGATCGACCTCGGCATCCCGTTCGGCGGGCTCGACGTCATCGGGGCCACGGTGGCGGTCGCCCTGTGGCTGTTCGTGCTGCACGTCCTGCTGCTGGTCGGGTGGACGGCGACCGACGCGCTCGACCGGCGGTGGCGCACTCCCGGGCCGCCCGCGGACGCGGGGACGGAGAACGGGACGGAGGCCGGGACGGGGATGCCCGCGCCGGCCCTCGCGGGAGCCGGCCGGTGAACGTCCTCGCCCCCGTCCGCACCTACTTCGCCCACCTCCCCCGCCGCCACCTCGTGCCCTGGCTGCTCGGCGCGGGCGCGGTGGCCGTGCAGATCGCGTTCCCGCTGACCGGCGGCGGGACCCCGACGCTGACCGTCGTCTCGGTCGCGCTCTTCGCGCTGGCCTCGGTGAGCCACGCCCTGCTCGCGCGGGGGCCCGGCGCGGCGGTCGGGCTGGTCGTCGTCGCCGCCGGCGGCGGGCTCGTGATCGAGGCCGTCGGGCTCGCCACCGGCCTGCCGTTCGGCGAGTACCGCTACACCGACGCGCTCGGCCCGTCCCTGCTCGGCGTCCCGCTCGTGGTGCCGGCGGCCTGGACGATGATGTCCTACCCCGCGCTGGTGGTCGGCCGACGCCTCGCGACCGCGCTCGGCCGGGGCCGGGGCGCCACGACCGTCCTCGGCGCCTGGGCGCTCGCGAGCTGGGACGTGTTCCTCGACCCGCAGATGGTCGACGCCGGCAACTGGTACTGGCTCGATCCCACGCCCGCGCTGCCCGGCGTGCCCGGCATCCCGGTCTCGAACTTCGCCGGGTGGCTGCTCGTCTCGCTGGTCATGATCGCCGCGCTCGACCGCGTCATGCCGGCGGGCCCGGCCACCGACGACCGCCTGCCCCTGGCGCTGTGGCTGTGGACGTTCCTGTCCTCGACGATGGCCGCCGCGGTCTTCTTCGGGCGCCCGACCGTGGCGCTGGTCGGCGGCCTGCTCATGGGTCTCGTCGGCGTCCCGCTCATCGTCGTCCTGCGCCTCCACGGCAGCGCTGCCGCGCCCGCGCCGACCCGGCAACGGATCGCGGCGTGAGGGCCGCGGTCACCGTCGGCTCGATCCTCGCCGGGGCCTCGCTGGCCCTCACCGTCGACAACCTGCGCCGCGTGCGCGTCCCCGACCCGGCCGCCGCGCCGCCCCGTGAGCGCGTCGCCGTGCTCGTCCCGGCGCGCGACGAGCAGGAGCAGATCGGCGGCTGCGTGCGCGCGCTGCGCGCCGCGGTGGAGCGCTGGCCCGTCCCCGCCGAGATCCTGGTGCTCGACGACGGCTCCACCGACGCGACGGCCGCGCACGCCCGCGAGGCCGGGGCGCGGGTGCTCGACGGCGCCCCGCCCCCGCCGGGGTGGCTCGCCAAGCCCTGGGCCTGCCGCCGGCTGGCCGACGCCACCCGCGCCGACGTGCTCGTCTTCGTCGACGCCGACGTCCGCGTCGCCCGGCACGGCCTCGCCGCCACGGTCGACCTGCTGCGCCGCAGCGGCCTCGACCTGGTCTGCCCGCACCCGCACCAGCTCGCCGTCACCCCCGCGGAGCGCCTCGTGCAGCCGCTGCTCGCGTGGTCCTGGCTCGCGACGCTGCCGCTGGGGATCGCCGAGCGCTCGCCCCGGCCCATGCTCACCGCGGCGAACGGGCAGCTGCTCGCCGTCGACGCCCGCGCCTACCGCGCCGCCGGCGGGCACCCGCGCGCCGCGGTCCTCGACGACATCGCCCTGCTGCGCACGCTGAAGCGCCACGGGTTCCGGGGTGTCGTCGCCGA
Organism: Actinomycetospora lutea; assembly: GCF_028737205.1. Taxonomy (GTDB): domain Bacteria; phylum Actinomycetota; class Actinomycetes; order Mycobacteriales; family Pseudonocardiaceae; genus Actinomycetospora; species Actinomycetospora lutea. The sequence goes on from NZ_JAQZAL010000030.1 coordinate 45,797, forward strand.
CGGCACCGGCGTCGCGAGCTGCCGCATGTACCGGGACGGGCAGGAGCTGCGCGCGGGCTACACGAAGTCGCTGTGGGCGGCGTTCGGCACCCGGCCGCGGGCCGGCGCGGTGATCGCGCTGCTCGGGCTCGTGCACGTCGTCCCGGCGGTCGCGGCCCTGGGCGGGTCGCGGGTCGGGCTCGCGGGCTACCTCGCGGGCGTGGCGAGCCGCGCGCTGGCGGCGCGGCGCACCGGCGCGCGGGTCGCCGACGCGGTGGCGCACCCGGTCTCGGTGCTCGTGCTCGCGGCGCTCACCGCGGACTCGTGGCGGGCGCGCCGCGCGGGGACCCTGCGCTGGCGCGGGCGCCCCGTGACCCCCGCGGCGGCATGAGCACCGCCGTCGTCGTCGGCGCGGGGCTCGGCGGGCTGGCGGTCGCGGCCCGGCTCGCGGCCGAGGGCCACGCGGTGACGGTGCTGGAGCAGGCCGAGCGGGTCGGCGGCAAGCTCGGGACGGTCGAGGTCGGCGGGTACCGCTTCGACACCGGGCCCTCGCTGGTGACGATGCCGCCGGTGCTCGAGCGGCTGTTCGCCGACACCGGCGCACCGCTGCGCGACGTGCTCGACCTGGAGCCGCTCGACGTCGCCGCCCGCTACCGCTTCGGGGACGGCACCGTGCTCGACCTGCCCGGACGGCGCGCCGCGGTCCCCGACGCCCTCGACGCGGCCCTCGGCGGCGGGGCCGGTGACCAGTGGGCGGGCTTCCTGGACCACGCCGAGCGCGTCTGGCACGCGACGCACGAGCACTTCCTGGAGTCGCCGGTCTCCCCCGCCGGGCTCGCGCGGCTCTCGCTGCGCGGGCGCGACCTGCTCGCCGTGGCGCCCTGGCGCAGCCTGCGCGGGGTCGGCGCGCGGTACCTGCGCGACGAGCGCCTCGGCATGCTGCTCGACCGGTACGCGACCTACTCGGGCTCCGACCCGCGCCGCGCGCCCGCCGCGCTGGCGGTCGTGCCGTACGTGGAGCAGGAGTTCGGGTCCTGGTACGTGCGCGGCGGGTTGCGGCGGCTCGCGGAGGCGGTGGCGCAGCGGTGCCGCACGCTGGGCGTCACGGTGCGGACCGGCGCCCGCGTCGAGGCGATCGAGGTGCACGGCGGGCGCGCGGGCGGGGTGCGGCTGGCCGCCGGGGAGCGCCTGCGCGCCGACGTCGTGGTGGCCAACGCCGACGCCGCGACGGTCTACGGGCCCGGCGGGCTGCTCCCGCACCGCGCGCAGTCTCGCCGGCTGCACCGGGCGACGCCCTCGTCGTCGGGGTTCGTGCTGCTGCTCGGGCTGGCCGGGCGCGACCCCGCGACCCCGCACCACCGCGTGCTCTTCCCGCGGACGCGCGCGGCCTACGACGCCGAGTTCGACGCCTACCGGCGCGGGGCACCGGCCGCGTCGCCCGCGGTGTACGTGCACGCGCCCGACGACCCGGCGCTGCGACCCGGCGAGGACGCCGAGACGTGGTTCGTGCTCGTCACGGCGCCGCGTCACGACCCCGGGGGCGGTGTGGACTGGGACGCGCCCGGGCGGGCGGCGCGCTACGCCGACCGCGTCCTCGCGCTCATGGCGCAGCGCGGCGTCGACGTGCGCGACCGCGTCCGCCACCGCGTCGTCCGCACACCCGCCGACCTCGAGCGCGAGACCCGCTCGCCCGGCGGCAGCATCTACGGGACGTCGTCGGACGGCGCGCTCGCGGCGTTCCTGCGCCCGGCGAATCGCTCGCCGGTCGACGGGCTCTACCTCGTCGGCGGCTCCGCCCACCCCGGCGGCGGCCTGCCCCTCGTCACCCTGTCCGCCGAGATCACGGCCCGGCTGATCGGCGTACGTGAGCGAAATTCACGGCTATAGCCGTGAATTCCGCTCACGTACGGAGGCGGCGCCGCACCGTCACGAGCACCTGGGTGAAGCCGACGACCGCGAGCACGGCCGCGATGGTCACCGCGATCGTCGCCACCGGCAGCCACGGGGTCACCGCGGTCCCGAGCAGACCCAGCGCCGCGACGATCACGCGCGAGGGCCGCTCCCAGACGCTGACCACGCCCACGTCGGGCAGCCGCGCCGAGGCGCGCACCGACTCCTGGAGCAGGGTCAGCGTCCCCACCCCGACCGCGAGCCACCCCGGCGCGCCCGCCAGCACCAGCGCCACGAGGAAGGCCACGTCGCCGATGCGGTCGACGAGCGGGTCGAGCACCCGGCCCCACGCGGTGGCCGTGTCGGTGAGCACCGCGACCGCCCCGTCGAGCCCGTCCAGCAGGGCGCACAGGACCACGAAGAGCGCCCCGACGACCGGGAACCCGGCGAGCACCCAGAGCGGCACCCCCACCCCGCACAGACACGACAGCGCCGTCAGCACCCACGGCGGCACACCTCGGCGCGCCAGCGGCCGCACGGCGACGAACACCACCCGCAGCCACGCCAGGACGAGGCCCCGCGGCTCGATCCCCCCGTGGGCCGCCGACCAGCGTGCCAGGAACCTGGGGAGGGAGGTCACTGCTCCCGCACGACGTCGGCGGGGTCCTTGTCCTCCCGCAGCCCCTGGTAGCGCGGGTGGCGCAGCCGGCCGTCGGTGGTCCACTCGCCGAACCCGACCGCGCACACGAGCTCCGGGCGCACCCAGTGCTGCCCCTTCTCGCGCACGGCGTCGGCGAAGGGGCTCTCCGACACCGCCAACGGGTCGAGCCGGTCCCGCAGCATCGTCAGCGCCGCCGCGTCGTAGCCGGTCCCGACCTTCCCGGCGTAGCGGAGCTCCCCCGCCGACCAGTAGCCGACCAGCAGCGCCCCGAGCCCCCGCCGCGACCCGCTCGGGTCGGTCCAGCCGCCGATGACGAACTCCTGGTCGCGGACGCACTTGAGCTTGAGCCAGTCGCGGCTGCGCCCGCCGGCGACGTAGGGCGCGTCGCCGCGCTTGGCGATCAGCCCCTCCCAGCCGTCCCCGCACGCCTCGGCGAGCAGGTCGGACGGGTCCCCCTCCAGCGCGGGCGAGCGGAACAGCGGCGCCTCGAACGTCACGACCGCGTCGAGGATCCGGTGCCGCGTCGACTGCGGCAGCCGCGTCACGTCGATCTCGTCGAGGACGAGCAGGTCGAACAGGTGCGCCTCGACCGCGACCCCGGTGCGGCGCGCCCGGTTCGGGTCCTGCAGGTGCATGCGCGCCTGCAGGCTGGAGAACGTGCCGTCGGCGGCGGTGATCTCCCCGTCGAGCACGAACTGCGCCGGGCCGTGCGCGTCGAGCGCCTCCACGATCTCCGGGTAGCTCGCGTCCATCGACTTCTGGTTGCGCGACCACAGCCGCGGCGCCCCGCCCGCCGCGCGGGTGGCGATGACGCGGACCCCGTCGAGCTTGCGCTCGAACACCCACCCCGCGCCCGGCGGATGCTCCTTGGACAGCGTCGCGAGCATCGGCGCACGGAACCCGACGCCGTCGGCCTTGCGCAGCGCACGCTGCTGGTCGGTGGGGAGGTCCCACACGTCGTCCGGCACCCCGCCTTCCTACCCCCTACCGTCGGTCGGCATGAGCGAGCAGCGCCACGAGGCGGCGAACATCGAACAGCGCTACGTCGCCGAGTACAACGACGAGGAGGCGCTGGTCGAGGGCCTCGACCCCGCCAAGTCCGGTGACGAGAAGACCACCGAGCAGGTGAAGGCCGCCGGCGACGACGTCGAGGACCAGGTCGACGAGATGGCCGACCCCGAACGGTGAGCACGAAGTGACCCGCCGGTAGGCGGGCCCCGGTGGGCTGTGCCACGATCCTGCGCCATGCGGTATCTGGTGACCGGCGGTACCGGGTTCCTGGGGCGGATGGTGCTGACGCGCCTGCTCGCCCGCGACGACTGCGAGGCGGTCTACGCCCTGGTGCGCGAGGGCTCGCGCGACCGGCTGCTGCGCCGCCTCGCCGACGTCGACGGCCACGAGAAGGTCGTGCCGGTCGTCGGCGACCTCACGCGGCCGCGGCTGGGCCTGCACGACGCGGAGGTCGACGGGCTCGCCGGGCGGGTCGACCACGTCCTGCACCTCGGCGCGGTCTACGACATCACCGCCGACGAGGCCACCAACCACGGCGCCAACGTCGACGGCACGCGCGGGATCACCGAGCTCGCCGCGCGCCTCGGCGCGACCTGCCTGCACCACGTGTCCAGCGTCGCGGTCGCCGGCGAGCACGAGGGCACGTTCACCGAGGACGACCTCGACGTCGGCCAGCGCTTCGGCAACCCGTACCACCGCACCAAGTACGAGGCCGAGCGCATCGTCCGCGAGGAGTCGACCGTCCCGTGGCGCGTCTACCGCCCCGCGGTGGTCGTCGGCGACTCCCGGACCGGCGAGATCGACAAGGTCGACGGCCCGTACTACCTGCTCACCGCCATCTCGCTTCTCGGACGGCTCGGGTGGGCGGGGTCGATGTCAGCACTGCGCTTCGCGATCCCCGAGCTCGGCGCCACCAACGTCGTCCCGGTCGACTTCGTCGCCGACGCGATGGTCCACCTCGTCCACGCCCCGGGCCTCGACGGCCGCGCGTTCCACCTGGTGCACCCGCGCCCGCAGCCGCTCTCCGAGGTCTTCAACGCGCTGGCCGGGCCCCTGGGCGCCCCGAAGGTCCAGGCGACGATGCCCGACGCGGTCGGCGGGCTGCTGCAGCGCGTCGCCGGCGCCGCCTCGACGGTGCCCGCCCTGGCCGCCGCCCGCGACATCGGGCTGGCCGAGCTCGACATCCCGCCCGAGGTCCTCCCGCACCTCACGTTCCCGACGCGGTTCACCGCCGAGCGGACCGCGCAGGCGCTCGCCGGCTCCGGCCTGCAGAGCCCGGAGGTCGGGGACTACGCGCCCGCCCTCGTGGCGTGGTGGCGCGAGCACCTCGACCCCAACCGCCACCGCCGTCCCCGCGAGGGCGGCGCGCTGCAGGGCCGGCGCGTGGTGATCACCGGCGCCTCCTCGGGGATCGGGCGCGAGACCGCGTACAAGGTCGCCCGGGCCGGCGGGGTGCCGCTGCTCGTGGCGCGCCGCACCGAGGAGCTCGAGGAGGTCAAGGCCCAGATCGAGCGCGAATCAGGGGAGCACGCCGATAGGGGACAGGCCTGGGTGTACTCGTGCGACATCACCGACGGCGAGTCGGTCGAGGCGCTGGTCAAGGCCATGATCAACGACCACTCGGGGCCGGACACCGGCATCGACATGCTGGTCAACAACGCCGGCCGCTCGATCCGCCGCGGCGTGCGCCTCGAGCTGGAGCGATTCCACGACTTCGAGCGCACCATGGCCATCAACTACTTCGGCGCCGTGCGCCTGACGCTCGCGCTGCTGCCGCACATGCTCGAGCGGCGCTTCGGGCACGTCGTCGACATCTCGTCGATCGGCGTGCAGACCGGCCCGCCGCGGTTCTCCGCGTACGTCGCGAGCAAGGCCGCGCTCGACGCGTGGGCGGGCATCGTCGCCACCGAGGTGCTCGGCGAGGGCGTCACGTTCACCACCGTCCACATGCCGCTGGTGCGCACGCCGATGATCGCTCCGACGCGCATCTACGACGCCTTCCCCACCGACTCGCCCGAGGAGGCGGCGGACAAGGTGATGCGCGCGCTGGTCGAACGCCCCAAGCACGTCGGCACCCTGCTCGGCACGTTCGGCGCGGTCGCCGGGGCGCTGACCCCGCAGCTCAAGGACGCCGTCATGCACGTCGCCTACCGCGTGTTCCCGGAGTCGGCCGCTGCGGAGCGGCATGTGGACTCGGCGGCGCGTGAGGGTAGTGACCATCCGAACCACGACGATGCGCGCACGCTCGAGACCGGCCCGCTCTCGCGTGGTGCCCAGGCCATGGCCCGACTTCTCCCTGGAGTGCACTGGTGAAGACCCCGTTCGGCACCCCGACCGAGCTCGCGACCGGGCTGCGGCTGCTGACCGGAGCGGGCGTCATCGCCCCGGTGGCGCCGCACCGGGCCGCGCTGTTCCCGACGGCGCTCTACCGCTACGGGTTCACGCCGACGACGGCCTTCCTCGTCGGGCGCTGGCGCCACCCCGACCGCGTCGCGATCATCGACGATCGCGGCACCGTCACCTTCCGCGAGGTCAACGAGCGCACCGACCGGCTCGCCCGCGCGCTCGCCGACCGCCGCGTCGGGCCGGGCAGCCGCGTCGCGGTGCTGTGCCGCAACCACCGCGGGCCCATCGAGACGATCCTCGCGGTGAGCAAGGTCGGGGCGGACGTCGTCCTGCTCAACACCGGGCTCTCGCCCGCGCAGACGAAGGCCGTCGCGCAGGAGCAGGAGATCACGACGATCGTCGTCGACTCCGACCTCGCCGACCGGCTCGACGAGGTGCCCGCCGAGGTCAAGCGCGTGTACGCCTGGACCGAGGGCGTCGGATGCTGGGGCGACGACACGCTCGAGGGTCTCATCGGTGCCGACGGGTCGCAGGCGCTGCCGACGAAGCCGCCGGTGGGCAAGACGATCGTGCTGACCTCGGGCACCACCGGCACCCCGAAGGGCGCCGAGCGCCCCTCCCCCCACGGCATCGGCGTGGTCAACGCGATCCTCTCGCGCATCCCGCTGACCGCGCGCGAGCCCGCCCTGGTCTCCGCGCCGCTGTTCCACACCTGGGGCTTCGCGGCGTTCCAGATCGGCTCGCTGATGGGCTCGACGCTGGTGCTGCGCCGCAATTTCGACCCCGAGGACGCGCTGGCCCAGCTCGCGCAGCACCGGTGCACGTCGATGTTCGCGGTGCCGGTGATGCTGCAGCGCATCCTCGAGCTCGACGACGAGGTCAAGGCGCGCTACGACACCTCGGCGCTGGCCACCGTCACCGCCACCGGCTCGGCGATGCCCCCGGCGAAGGTCACCGAGTTCCTCGAGACCTTCGGAGACAAGCTCTACATGCTCTACGGCTCCACCGAGGTCTCGTGGGCATCGATCGCGAAGCCCGAGGAGCTGCGCGCCGAGCCCGGCACCGCGGGCCGCCCGCCGGTCGGCACCACCGTGAAGATTCTCGGCGACGACGACCGCGAGCTCCCGGCCGGCGAGACCGGCCGCATCTTCGTCGGCAACGACATGCTCTTCACCGGCTACACCGGCGGACGCGGCGAGACCGAGGTCGTCGACGACATGCTCGGCACCGGCGACCTCGGGCACTTCGACCGCCACGGCCTGCTGTTCATCTCCGGCCGCGCCGACGACATGATCGTCTCCGGCGGCGAGAACATCCACGCCGGCGAGGTCGAGGGCCTGCTCGCCGACATGGACGGCGTCAAGGAGGTGGCGGTCGTCGGCGTCGACGACGAGGAGTACGGCCAGCGCCTCGCGGCCTACCTCGTGCTCGAGCCGGGCGCGTCGGTCGACGCCGACCAGGTGCGCGACCACGTCAAGAACCACCTCGCGCGCTTCGCCTCCCCGCGCGACGTCGAGTTCCTCGACGAGCTGCCGCGCAACAACACCGGAAAGATCCTCAAGAAGGAGCTCGGCTCCCCGGCCTCCTGATGTTCGGCAGACTGGTCGGGTGACGACGCCGGAGACGGGCGAGCCCCGCCTGCGCACGCCGGCTCAGCGTCTGAGCCCGCGCGCGAAGCTCTGGTGGGCGCTGCGCTCGGCGCTCGGCACGCTCGTGGCGCTCGTCCCCCAGGTCGGCGTGGCGTGGTTCCTCCCCGACTACGCCCGGCTGATGGTGCTCACCGGCGTCCTGACGGTCGTGATCGGCGTGGTGCACCTGCTCGTCGTGCCCCGCTGGCGCTACGCCCTGCACCGGTGGGAGATCACCGACGACGCGGTGCACACGCTCTCGGGGTGGCTGCGCCTCGAGTGGCGCATCGCCCCGATCTCGCGCGTCCAGACCGTCGACACCGACCGCGGCCCGCTGCAGCGTCTGCTGGGCCTGTCGTCGGTGACGGTGACGACGGCGTCGTCGTCCGGCGCGCTGACGATTGACGGGCTGCGCGCCGACGACGCCGTCGCCCTGGCCGACCGCCTCACGCGCGCGACCGAGCACCTCGGTGAGGACGCCACGTGAGCGCGCCCACCAGCACCGACTGGCAGCGCCTCGACCGCCGCATGCTCGTCGTCCACCCCGTGGTCGACCTGGCGAAGCTGGTGCCGGTGCTGCTCGTCATCGCGATCACCGGCGGGTCGGCCGACGACCGGTGGCGGCTCTGGGGCGGGCTCGCCCTCGCCGCGGCGGTCCTGGGGTTCGGGATCTCGCGCTGGTTCACGACGACGTACCGCATCGGTGCCGACCGCGTGGAGCTGCGCACCGGCCTGCTGCGCCGCCACCACCACGCCGTGCACCGCGACCGCATCCGCACCGCCGACCTCACCGCCAACCCGGCGCACCGCCTGTTCGGGCTCGCCGTGGTGCGAGTCGGCACGGGCCGCCGCGAGGGCGGTGACGACGCCGAGCTGACCCTCGACGCCGTCGGGCGCGGGGAGGCCGAGCGCCTGCGGGCGCTGCTGCTGGGCGAGGCCCGGCCGGGCGCCCCCGCCTCGCCGCTGCTCGCCCGTCTGCGCTGGTCGTGGGTGCGGTTCGCCCCGCTGACCTTCTCGGCGCTCGCCGTCGTGGGCGCCGTCTGGTTCGGCCTGCTGCGCCTGGCCGAGGAGGTCTCGTTCCGCCCCGGCCGGCAGGTCCTCGAGGAGACCGCCGGGCGCGCGCCGATCTGGCTCGGCGCGGCGGCGCTGATCGTCACCGCCGTGCTCGGCGCGGCCGTCGTGTTCGTCGAGGGCTGGTGGGGCTACCGCCTCACGCGCGCCGACGACGGCGGGCTCCTCGTGCGCCGCGGCCTGCTCACGCGCCGGACGCTCTCGCTGGAGGGCCGCCGCGTCCGGGGCGTCGAGGTCGACGAGCCGCTGCTGCTGCGCCTCGGGCGCGGCGCCCGCCCGCTCGCTCTGACCACGGGACTGCACTCCGACGGCTCCGGGGAGCACGTCGGCGCGGTCGGGCCCGCCATGCCGCGCCGCGAGGCCCACCGGCTGGCGGCGGGCGTGCTGGGCGTCGGCGAGGACGAGGCCACCCGCACACCGCTGCAGCGCCACCCGCGCGCCGCGATCGTGCGCCGCGTGACCCGCGCGCTGGTCCCGGCGCTCGTCGTCGCGGTCGTGCTGGTCGCGCTGCCCCAGGCGCCCGCCGACGGTGTCCTCGTGCCCGTCCTGCTCGTCGGGGCCGCACTGCTCGCCGTCGACCGCATCCGGTCGCTGGGCCACGCGCTCACCGGCGACCACCTCGTCGCCCGGCAGGGCGCCTGGGTGCGCCGGACCGTCGTGCTGCGCCGCGGCGGGGTGATCGGCTGGCGGCTCGAGCAGAGTCTCACGCAGCGCCGCGCGGGCCTGGTCACGCTGCACGCGGTCACCGCCGCCGGCCGGGGTCGCTACGAGGTGCTCGACGTCGGCGTCGCCCGCGCGCTCGAGCTCGTCGACGACGTCACGCCCGGTCTGCTGGCCCCCTTCGTGATCGACGGTGGACCGGCCGGGCGGCTCGTGCGCCGTTAGGGTCAGGGCCGTGAACGCCCGTCTGGTGTGGATCGACTGCGAGATGACCGGGCTCGACCTGCGGAACGACGCGCTGATCGAGATCGCGGCCCTGGTGACCGACGCGGACCTCGTCCCGTTCGGCGAGGGCGTCGACGTCGTCATTCACGCACCCGACCCCGCGCTCGACGCGATGCCGGACGTGGTGCGCGAGATGCACGCGAAGTCGGGGCTCACCGACGAGGTGCGCCGCTCGACGGTGACGATGGAGGAGGCCGAGAAGCTCGTCCTCGACTACGTCCGCGAGCACGTGCCCGAGGGCCGCTCCGCGCCGCTGTGCGGCAACTCGATCGCCACCGATCGCGGCTTCATCGCCCGCGACATGCCCGAGCTCGACGGCTACCTGCACTACCGCATGGTCGACGTCAGCTCGATCAAGGAACTGTGCCGGCGCTGGTACCCGCGCATCTACTACGCGCAGCCGGAGAAGGGCCTCGCGCACCGCGCGCTGGCCGACGTCCGCGAGTCGATCCGCGAGCTCGAGTACTACCGGCGCACGGCGTTCGTGCCGATGCCGGGGCCGAGCTCCGAGGAGGCCCAGGCCGCGGCGTCGTCGGTCGTCGCCGACGACCGCGCCGGCGTCAACGCCGAGGAGGCCACCGAGCGGGGCCCGGCCGGCGGCCAGGCACCCCCGCCCGGCGCGCAGACGTGAGCTGACCTCAGTGCCGGCGGCGCCGCAGCAGGAACCCGATGATCAGCCCGATGATCAGCGTGATCGTCAGCGCCGCCCACTGCGGCATGACGACGACGGGCACGAGCAGGCGGATCGTCACCAGGTCGCGGTTCTCGAGGATGAACACGACGACCAGGACGGCCAGGAGCACCGGGACCACCCACCGGGCGCGGTACCAGGGCGTCCTGGCCGCAGCGGGTCGTGGGGCGTTGCGGGGCGGGGTGTCGGTCATGGTCGGACCTCCGGGTGCGCTCACCGCGAGCCTCGCCGTGCTGCGGGCCCCGGGCCTCATGCGCCGCGGGTGAACGGGGCCCCGCCGTGGGGGCGGAGCCGGTCGCAAGCCGCTCGATCCCGGCTTGTAGGCTTGTCGACGGCTCGCCGGGGAGACCCGGAGAGTTGCCATGGTGGGTGTAGCTCAGTTGGCAGAGCACTGGGTTGTGATCCCAGGTGTCGCGGGTTCAAGTCCCGTCACTCACCCGGACGGCAGCGGGGGCACCCGCTGTCGGATCGGTCCCCAAGCTTTGCTAGGGTTCCGATCACGCGCCGTTAGCTCAATGGGCAGAGCAAGTGACTCTTAATCACTGGGTTCGGGGTTCGAGTCCCTGACGGCGCACCCATCGTTGCAGGTGTCGGGCCTGCAGTGCTTCCCTCCAGGAGATCGACGGTCCGTTTACGGGCCGGAAACTCCTCGGGAGGCGCTCCACATGGCCCGTCCACCCCTTCCGCTCGGCACCCCCGGGACCATCTCCCTCGTCGAGGAAGAGCCCGGCTCCTGGGTCGCTCGCTGCCGCTTCCGCGACCGCGACGGCGTCACCCGCCGGCTCCGCAAGCACGGTCCGTCGAAGACCGCTGCGAAGGCCGCTCTGCACGAGCTCATCCAGCAGCGGCAGCGAGGCAAGACCGGGCACGGTGCCGCACTGACGCCGGCGTCTCGCTTCCTCGAGGCCGCGGTGCTGTACCTCGCCAAGGTGGACCGCAAGCGGGAGGACTCGACCCACGCGCTATACGCCTATCACCTCGACCGCACGATCCTCCCCGCCCTGGGCGCGCTCCAGCTGCGCGAGTGCACCGTCGCGCGCCTCGATGCCTTCCTCGAGGCCCTCGAGCCGCGCCGCGGCTTCCACCCGCCGCACACTGCGCTCGATCGTCAGCGGCGTCCTTCAGATCGCCGTGCTCCACGAGGCCCTGCCGGCAAATCCGGTCCGCGAGCTCGACCGCATCGAGCAGCCGAGAGGCCAGGCCAAGAAGCCTCGGGGGCTCACGGTGGACGAGCGCCAGGCCCTGCTCGACTGGTTCGACCAGGACTCCGACGACGATCGAGTCCGGCGTCTGCAGCGGGTTGCTCGGGCGGCTGAGCTGCCGGACCTCGTGCGCTTCTCCCTCGGCACAGGCCTCCGCATCGGCGAGGCACTGGCGGTCCGCCGGCTCGATGTGAACCTAGACGGCGTGCCGGTTCGCGGACAGGACGGCCCGCTGCGCGTCCCGGTCGTTACCATCGCCGGCAATGTGACGTGGGTGAAGGGCAAGGGCCTCGTTCGCCATGACGGCAAGAGCGAAGCCGCCCTCCGCGTCATCCCGCTCCCCCGGTTCGCCGCCGACCTTCTCCGCGAACGTCTGGCGCAGCCGGGCGAGGACGGGTGGCCGCTGTTCCCAGCGGCCGGCCGCGACGGCCGCATCACTTACCGCTGGCCGTCGAACGTGCGGCGGACTCTTCGCTCTGTACGCGAGGAGGTGGGTTTGGGCTGGATGACGCCGCACACCTGGCGCCGCACCTACGCGACCATCCTCGACGACGAGATCACCTTCACCGACCGCATGAAGGCTGACCTCATGGGCCAGGCTCAGTTTCTCAAAGACAGCTACGTGAGCCGTGGGGAGCTCCACACCAGCGCCGCGGTGCTACTAGACGCGGCCCTCGGGCGGTCCTGACCCAGTCCGAAGCTACCCCCTCCGTCGGTCCCGAGAGCGCGATCTGTCGACCGGAGCAACGGCCAAGTAGAACTGTCCTGTACGCGAGGGCCGTTAACGAGCTAGGCGACGTCGTCTTCCGTTGTGTCGACGACCACGGGACCCCGAGGTTCTGCCTGCGCGGTGGGCTCGCGCAGCAACTTCACAAAGGGCTCGAAGCAGTGAGCCTCGTCGGCCTCACCCCAATATCCACTGTGGACGCGAAAGCCTTTGGCCTTCAATACCTGCAGTGGGGTGAGAGACTCGTTCAAGTACCGGATGGAGGCTGCGCTGAGTTTAGCTGCCACCTCGTCAGCGTTCGTCTTCCCTACCGCTGCTGGCTCTGTCCGCTGTTGGGACGGCCCGGACGCGGGCCCCTGCTCAGAGTCAGTCTTGCTTTTGAGATTGGACTCGAAGACATCGGCCGCGTTGAAGATGTTGATCCACTCAATGTTCACAGAGTTGATCCGAGTGTCCCGGTCTTCCATGTACTTCGGGTAGAACATCCGGACAATGTCGAGGGGACATCCGATGGTTGTCATGGAAGTGATTCGACTCATCGGAGCACCAGCCTTAAGCGGCTCTTCCGGAAATGGAGTGCAGCTGAGGGTGTGACCGGGCCTGAAGCTGGGGTCGTGTCGCTGTGATGAGGCGGGCCCCGAGAAGTTGATGATGGCGGTTCCTACGCCAGCCAGCTCCAACATCCCGGGGACCCGATGTCGCAGCCTACGACCCTGCCTGCCCAGATCGTGGCCGACACGATCATCCGCACCGTGGAGCTCGGGGTGCGGATCGTCGACGCCGCGGTGGCCGGCGAGATCACGGTGCTGTGGTGCGAGCTGCTCGTCGAAGGCCCCGGCCGCTGTCCGGGCTGTGGGATCGCCGGGACCTACCGCGACACCTCCGAACGCCGCGTCAGCGACGTCCCGGTGGTCGGGCACCCGCTGGAGCTGCGGGTCCAGGTCCCGCGCTACGAGTGCCGCCACGACGGCTGCGCTCGGGCGATCTTCGCCCACGACACCAGCCGGCTCGCTCGGCCCGGGGCGTCGACCACCCGGCGGTGCGCGAGGTTCATCCTGCGCCGGTTGATGCTGGACAAGTCCACCGTCGCCGCGGCGGCCCGCGAGCTCGGCCGCTCCTGGGACACCGTCAACGACATCGCCGTCGCCGCCACCAGCGAGCTGCTGCTCACCGCTGGCCCGGCGCGGTTGGACGGGGTCGAGGTGATCGGGGTCGACGAGCACAAGTGGGCCCACGTGCGCACCGCCGAGGCCGACGGGTTCGTCACCGTGATCACCGATCTGACCGCCGTCGTGGCCGGTTAGGGGCCTGCGCGGCTGCTCGATCTGGTCCCCGGCCGCTCCGCCGCGGCGGTGCGTGACTGGCTGGCCGCCCGCACGCCGGCGTTCCGCGACCAGGTCCGCATCGTGGCCATGGACGGGTTCGGCGGCTACAAGACCGCCGCCACCGAAGTCGTGCCGGACGCGGTCACGGTGATGGACCCGTTCCACGTCGTCGCCCTGGCCGGGCACAAGCTCGACCTGTGCCGCCAACGGGTCCAGCAGGACACCCTCGGGCACCGCGGACGTTCCGGCGATCCGCTCTACCGCGTCCGCCGGAGCCTGCGCACCCGCCTCGGGCTGCTCACCGACCGCCAACGCGCCCGCCTGGAGACGGTGTTCGGCTACGACGAGCACGTCGCGGTCGAGGTCACCTGGTGGACCTACCAGCAGATCATCACCGCCTACGAACAGCCTGACCGCACCCGCGGGAAGACTCTGCTCACCGGCGTGATCGACCGACTCCGATCCGGACTACCCGACGGACTCGAGGAGCTGGCGACCCTGGGGCGCACGCTGCACCGGCGACGCGACGACGTCCTGGCCTACTTCGACCACCGGGCCTCCAACGGGCCCACCGAGGCCATCAACGGCCGCCTCGAAGCGTTGCGCCGCAACGCACTGGGCTTCCGCAACCTGATCAACTACCGCATCCGGTCACTGCTGCACTGTGGATCTCTTGCACTGTGAATCCGGAAGAGCCCACATAGCCCACCGAAAGCGGTCACTCGGTAGTTCGGCCCCACCCCGCCGAAGCCTTCCCATGACTCGACAGACCTTGACCATCGAGGGTCGCCATGATCGAGTCGAGCATCGGCGCAAGGGCTGGGAACTCCTCATCGAGCACTCGGGTGTCCTCGCCGTAGCCGGGCTGATGGGAAAGCGCTCGATGCCAGGACGCAACCTCTGGACGTTCCGCCATGAGCACAAGAGCCCGCAGATCAGCGATCGCGAGGTGGGCGACGGTGTGGAACACACGAGTCTGCGCGTCCACCCTGGCGTCGTCGGCCTCCAGGACGCCAGCGGCGGCAATTCGACCGTAGAAGCGGTCCCGCTCCTCATCGACATCATGAGCGGCTCGCCGGAACGCTCGCAGGAGTAGGTCGAGCCGTCGCTCGTCGTCCTGGTTGAGGGCATGTTCGATGAGCCCGTCGACCGTCATCCCGGAAGCCTCTCGCTGGGCGGCCTCAGCCGCGGCGGCGAGCTTCATGCGACGCTGTCTCCACAGCCGCTCACCCCCGACGATGAAACCCTTAGTGGCTCCACCAGCCCCACCACCCATGGTGGCGGCCAGCTCTGGGTTGCCGGTGTGCATGAGGATCACGGCCTCGGTCGCCTTGCTCACCAGCCCGTTGAAGGAGTCCGCGAACACGTCGAGCGCGAAGGGCGTCTTGTCGTCGTCTGTGCTCACCAGCCACAGGTTCGCACCCTCGCTCAACCGTCGATTGTCGAGGTGCAGTCCAGCGGCAACTGGACCGTCACTCCTCGGTAGCCGTTCCCAGACGGGCAGCGCCTCCATCAGCAGTAGTGAGCAAGCCATCACCATGAGCTAACGGTCCACCGATTCGGCTTCAGCGCCTCGCGAGCAGCGCGAAGGATGGCACGCGTGGACTCGGAGCACGTCGAGGAGTGGCTCGAGATCCGCATCCGGGCAGAGCCCATCCGTCCGCGGCGGCGAGAGCCGAGCTTCGACGTAACCTTTCGCGCGGGACCCGAAGCTTGGGCGGCTCTACGGGAGATGCGGAAGCCCTGCTCTGGGTTCCTCCGGACCCACCGCGACATCCGCATTGAGCGCCGCACCGTGCGGACTACGGCGTCGAGTCGCCCTGGGAGCTCATCCCGGAGGTTGAGCTACCGAACGCGTGAGGCCGTCGTCGCTACACCGGCCGCCAGAGCGGTCGGCTCGATGACACGTCGGACGCGGGCTCGTCCCGCTACGCTGGCCGCGCCGCCTTTTCCAGCAGGTGCTCGGCACCCCTGCCCGCGTGGCGGGAGTCGGCGCCCCGCTGAGGTCAATGGGCGCGGTCGTAGGCCTCGGTGCTCCGACTCTGACACCCAGCAGGAGGTTCAGGCCGTCTACGAGCAGGACACGAGCGACCCGAACGGCCTCGACCGCGACGACGACGGCGTCGCCTGCGAGAACAGCGCCTCCGGGTCGGGCAGCGGGTCTGGCGACTCGGGCGACGACTCCGACTCGGGCCAGGTCTAGGCCGGGCCGTCCGGTGGGGCGGACACCGGCGGCGGCTCGACCGCGGCCGGTGGCGGCGACACGGCCCTGCTTGCCGGCGGCGGGGCGGTGCTCGCCGCGATGGGCCTGGGAGGGTGGTCGGTGGCGCGCGGACGCGCCCGTCAGGAGGTCTGAGACACCGTGCCGCCGGTGCCACCGGTGCCGCCCGCTCTTCTGCCGTGCCCTGTACGCGGCGGGCGGGCGGCACCGTGTCTCCAGACGGATCGGGGGGTCCGGCCGGGGGCGAAGAGGGCCTGTCGTCCGTCCTGCACGGCGCCCGTCGGTCGGGCTGGTCCGCGAACGGTCGGTGTCTCGGCGATGTGGCTGGGAGCCCTCGGCCTGACACTCGTGGCGAACGGCCTCGCTCGACACCGCGGCTCCTCCCGTGGCGCCGATCATCGCGGTCGGCGCTCCGACCGCCGCGGAGGCGTTTCCGCATCGCCGGGGACGGGCGCCACGAGGTGCTCCGCGCGCCTCGACATTGGCGGAGGGTGCGCTGGCGCCACGCCGTCGCCGGCGGAGGGCGCTACCTCGGGGTCGTAAGGGGGCCTTCCTGGCCGGCCGGGCCCCTTTTCCTGTTGACCCGGCTGGGCCTTCGTCGACCGTAGGGGATCGCATCAGCCGACACGCCGGGCGAACGCCTCGGCGAGCTCCTCGAGCCTGCCGGGCATGTCGAGCATCAAGGTGCTCCACTGCGTCGAGCACGTCCGCCTGTCGCAAGTCGCCGTGATGACCCACTGCCCGAGATACCCAGGCCGCGTCACCGAGACATCCCATTCCGGCCCCAGGGCCTTGCCGAACGCATCCCGGACGGTTCCTGCGTCCATACCCTCAGGACGCCGTCTCGGCTGGCCCAGGAGAATACTCTCCTGCGCAGGATGCGCCCGGGGGTCCTTAGGAATCGCCGAGCGGCTCCGTGCCTGCGCGCGAAGCCGCTGTACCGGTGAGGTCAGTGGGCCTGGTGATAGGCGTCTGTGACTTCGCGGGGGATGCGGCCCCGATCGCTGACGGTCATGCCCTGCTTGCGGGCCCACTCCCGGATCGCTTGGTTCTGTTCTCGGTCCACCGGCGCCCGCCCGCCTGCGCCGTTGCCACGGTCGCCACCCGTCGCCGGCCGGCGTCCCGGTGAGCCGCCGGTGCCGGCGCGGCGGCGCCCGCCGGTGCGGCGGGCGTGCTCGACGTAGTCACGCAGGGCGTCACGTAGGGCCACCGCATGCTCCTTGGACAGGTCGATTTCGTAGGTCACGCCGTCGAGCCCGAACTCGACGGTCTCCTCGGCGGGGCCCTGGTCGAGGTCGTCGAGGAGGGTCACCGCAGTCCGTTGTGCCACGGGTTCGCGCCTTTCGCTACGGGTCCTGCCGGGAAAGCCCCTCGTTGCGTAGCTGGTGACGCCACTCCCGAACAAGGCAATGATACCCATGGCTTGACGATCTCGCTTGGCATTCCGCCCGACCGTGGCGCCGAGCACCTTCCGCCGATGTCGTTTGAGGCCCAGGCCCCGCCGTCGGAGGTGTAGCCGGGACAGCCTCGACTGGGTGAGCGAAGCCGAAGTTCACTCCTCCCCTCTTCAAAGGCGACTGCGTCACCGTGTGGTTTCACGGGGCGCAGGCTCCGCTATCGGTCGTCGAGTGCTACAAGTACGAGGGGCGATCATCGCTGCCCGACCAGTCCAGGACTTCGTAATCGACTTCGGAGTCGTCGTCCTGCAGGCCGTGCTGAGCGTGACAGTGAGTGTTCGACAGGTCGCTACGCGTGCTTTCACCGATCGGAGTCTCCCATCCTGGGGGAGCACCCGAGACAATTCACTCGAAACTGGGGGCGACTCTGTGGAGCTCGGGGTGATCGGGGATGGTGACTACCTTTGCGATCTTCGTTGGCAGCGCCGGTGTAATTGCGATCTTGGTCGGCCTGGTCGGCGGTGGCTTTGAGTTTTCCGGCACCGTGATGCCAACAGTCGGAAAGACTGCCAGAGTGGCCTGCTTCGTTGTTGGTGGCCTACTTCTCTTCCTGGGTGTAATTCTAATCTTCACAGAGCAAGTAAAGCCCGCGAGCGCGGACACGTCTTCCAATCCCTCAGCTAGCCCAACTGCGACCGCAGTCCCGACCCCAACGGCTACAATGGCCCAACCGCCTTACTCTCCGATCCCTACTTACTCACCACCACGATCGGGATCGTCCTACGGGGGAGATGCTCAGGAGGCTGCGTCCGGAGCAGTAGCGCTGGGTGTCACTGCGTCCTGCGCCCCGACAGTCATGAACGCGTTGTACTCCAGCATCGCAGTCGCTGGCGAAACCTGCGATCTAACGATCGAGGGCGACGGAATCGCCGTTAGCACTTACGCGTCGAGGACGGAAAGCCTGGAGTCTGCGGCCCAAGCACTACGCATGACCATAGGTACTGCCGAGACAACCGTCACTAACGGAGGCAACCCCGTAGGAATCCATACCTGCGGCTCCTATTCTAACGGTGTGCCAGCCTGTCTCTACTTGTGGGACACCACCTATAATGGATATCCGATCCTGACAGAGGTTGTTCCGGTCAATCGGTCAGTTACTGGCCAACAGCTCAGGAATTACATGTATCAGCGCGACGAAAGCCCACAGAATTTTCTCGGCTCGAGATAGGTCATCCCCGATCTACCTCGGACCACAGGGCCGGGCCAGCAGCGGCCCGGTCATCCGGTGTCGGCTGCGACGGGTTCACTACGGGGGATTGTCGATGGCCCGCTCATTGGTGCGCGAGGATTTCATCGGTCCCTCCAGAGGATGCTTGGGTAGGACGCGGCAGGACCAACGGCTCGAGAAGTGCCTTGCGCAGGGAGCGGAGAATAAACCGTACTGACTTCGAGGTACCGGAGCGGAAGACGCCCGTTTCGAAAATCATCTTCCGCAGCTCCGGCAACTCCCGAAGACTGCAGCCCGAAATGCTGGCACTGACGGCAGACCGATTCTTCTGGTACTCCTCTACAACTGCGTTCAGGTAGTCCTCGACTCTACGGAAACAGCCCGTTATCGAGCTCACAACATCGGCCTTCAATGGAAGCAGGGGAGCCGTCCGCGCAAGATTCTCAAAGGCTAGCTGTCCTTACGAATCGCCGAGCGGCTCCGTGCCTGCGCTCGAGGAGCTCGCCGAGGCGTTCGCCCGGCGTGTCGGCTGATGCGATCCCCTACGGGCGACGAAGGCCGAAGGCAGTCCTCGAGACGATGACCCGATCACGACCATCGGCCGCGATCGCCTGATCTCCACGGAAGCCGAGGCTCCCCCGCCGTACCGGTGAGGTCAATGGGCCTGGTGATAGGCGTCGGTGACTTCGCGGGGGATGCGGCCCCGATCGCTGACGGTCATGCCCTGCTTGCGGGCCCACTCTCGGATCGCCTGGTTCTGCTCCCGGTCCACCGTTGCGCGCCCGCCGGTGCCGTTGCTGCGGTCACCACGCCTCGCAGGCCGGCCTCCCGATGAGCTGCCTACGGCGCTGCGGCGGCGCCCGCCGGTGCGGCGGCCGTGCTCGACGTAGTCACGCAGAGCATCGCGCAGGGCAGCCGCATGCTCGGCGGACAGGTCGATCTCATAGGTCACGCCGTCGAGCCCGAACTCGACGGTCTCATCGGCTGGGCTCTGGTCGAGGTCGTCGAGGAGGGTGACCACAGTACGTTGTGCCACGGGTCGCGCCTTTCGCTACGGGTGCTGCCGGGAAAGCCCCCTGGTTGCGTAGCTGGTGACGCCAATCCCGAACAAGGCAATGATACCCACGGCTTGACGATCTCGCTTGGCATTCCGCCCGATCGTGGCGCCGAGCACCCTCCGCCGATGTCGAGGCGCGCAAAGTGTTAGGCTTGGGTTAGCCCGAGCGGCGCTTGGTCGATTCGAAGTGCCAGTTCTATGGGTTGACGTGTGCCGGGACAGTTCCATAGGTCGGTGCGCCGAAAAGGATGCGGCCTTGCCCAGGCTCGGCGCCGGCGACATGGTCCGCGGCCTCGGTGCTCCGAGGCCCCGGACCTGAAGCCGCTCGCAGAGGCAGCTGTGTCCATGGCAGAGGCAGATCAGTTGACCTTGTTCGATTAGATCTGCGTGGGCCGTGCTGATCACGACCGGGCTCGTCGGCCCCGCGTCCTACTGGTCGGGTTACCGCCGGGGGCGTAAACGGGCTCTTCGTCATTGAGCGTGGAGGACTGACCGGGACACGATCTTCAGCCTCGGCCTGATCATGGGCCTGGGGCCTCACTCTTCGTGGTGCTTGGACACTTCGGAGGGAGGCCCCAGGTGGGCACGGATGCTACTGGCGCGCGCGATCTCGGGGCGGTGGTCCTCGGGCTCGACGGTTTCCGGCTGGTTGCCGTCGACGAGCATGACGGCGAGCTCGAACTGGCCGTGGAGACCACGAACGACATGGTCGGCTGTCCTGGCTGCGGCGCGGTCGCCGCGGCGCATGGACGACGGGCGGTGCGCGTGCGCGACCTGCCGACTGGCGGGCGGCCGACGACGCTGATCTGGATCAAGCGGCTCTGGCGGTGCTGCCATCAGCGCTGCGAGACCAGGACCTGGTCGGAGACCAGCCCGGAGATCCCGCCACGAGCGTCACTGACGACCCGAGCGGCGCAAGAGGCTTGCCGCCGGGTCGGTCGCGACGGCGAGGCGGTGGCGGTCGTGGCCTGGGAGCTCGGGGTGGGCTGGGGAACGGTGATGCGCGCGGTGGCCGAGCACGGCACCCCACTGATCGACGACCCCGCCCGACTCCAGGGCGTGGCCGCGCTCGGGGTCGACGAGACCGCCTTCCTGGCCGCCACCGCGACCCACGCCACCGAGTTCGCCACCGGGCTGGTCGACCTCACCCGCACTGGTGGCCCGGCGCGGCTGCTCGACGTCGTGCCTGGTCGCAGCGGCACGGTCCTCTCGGCGTGGCTACGTGAACGCGGCGCCGGCTGGCGCTCGGGAGTCACGATCGCCGCGCTGGACCCGTTCCGCGGCTACGCCAGCGCCCTGCGCACCCAGCTGCCCGGCGCGGTCCGCGTCCTCGACGCCTTCCACATCATCAAGCTCGGCTTCGACTGCCGTCGACCAGGTCCGCCGCCGCGTCCAGCAGGAGACTCTCGGGCACCGCGGCCGGACCGGCGACCCGCTCTACGGCATCAGACGAGTGCTGCGCCGCGGCCACGAACGTCACTCGGACCTGTCCTGGACCCGGCTGCTGCACGGGCTGGATCTCGGTGACCCCGATGGTGAGGTCGCCGCCACCTGGATCGCGGCCCAGGACCTGCGACTGCTCTACCGCCACCACGACCCGTCCCGGGCCGCCGCGGCGTTCTACCGCTGGCTGGCGTTCTGCGCCGACTCCGAGGTCCCCGAACTACACCGGCTGGCCCGCACCCTGGACTCCTGGCGCGACGAGCTGCTCGCCCGCTTCACCGTGGCCGACGTCTCGAACGGGCCCACCGAGGCCATCAACCTGCTGATCAAGAAGGTGAAGCGGGTCGGGCACGGATTCCGCAACTTCGCCAACTACCGGCTGCGACTGCTCCTGCACTGCGGAACCGTGTGGGACGCTCCCGCCACCACGATGCTGCGAGGCCGCCTCCACGCTTCATGACGGAGAGCCGGATTGATCCTTGGTGTCCTTGGCTTCTCCGGAGTCGCCTTCGCCTGGGACTGCCCTCCGCCTCCGCCGCCCGAGAAGGTCCACTGCAACGCGGGCAACGGAAACGGAAGCGAAGAGTGCGACCCGGCAATTCCGGCGCGCACAACCGCGGCGGAGACGAGGTCCCACCGGGTATCCCCAACCCTGGCGGCAACAACGTCCCGTGATCCCGAAGTCCAGCAAGCGCGCCCCGCACCTGGTGGTGCGGGGCGCGCTGACGTAACGCCACGGCCAGCCGGCGGTGTTCCGTGCCGGACAGGAGGGCGTAGGCGGCGTCGACGAACTCCCCTGCGCCCGTCCTCGCCGTATTCCTGGGCGGCGCGCACCAGGGCCAACCGGGCCAGCAGCTGGGGGTAGCCCCGACCGGGCTCCCGATCCGCTAGCGGTCTTGTCGCGGCACCGTGCTTCTCCACGGTCGGAGCGCCACCAGCCGGGCCGGAGCCCGCTACGCGATCCCTTCACACCTTTTGATGGGCGTCGAATGCCTGGCGGGCCGACGAGGCGGCAAGCATCCGCCGTCGGTGCCTGGGCCGACGGTGACCCGAGGGTCGACTCGGCGCCGACCCGCTGGCAGACGGCGTTCACCGCCGACGCCCCGATTCATCTGTCGCTGTCCTGCTCACCGAGTTCAAGGCCGCTCTGTCGGGCACGCACTGCGCTCGTGACGGCGCTGATGAACACTTCGATATCGAGGCTGACGCGCTGTCCGTCGCGTACCCGCACCGCGACCACTGCCTCGGTGACCTCGTGGTCACCGATTACGGCCACGTAGGGGACCCGCCGTTCGTGGGCGTTTCGTATGCGCGCACCGAGTGACTCCTTGGGCTCCATGATCTGCGCCCTGAGGCCAGTGGCCACCAGCCGGTCTCGGAGCCGGTTTCCGGCTTCACGGTGTGTCGAGGCGACCGGCGCGATGGCCACCTGGACCGGGCTGAGCCACGGTGGCAGCGCGCCTGCAGTGCGCTCGAGGAGATGGGCGATGAGCCGTTCCATGGACGAGAGCAACCCACGGTGGATCATGACTGGACGGTGACGTTGGCCGTCAGAACCGATGTAGGCGAGGTCGAACCGTTCGGGCTGCTGGAAGTCCAGCTGCACGGTCGAGAGGGATTGCTCGTGATCGCCCGCGTCGAGCACCTGCAGGTCGATCTTCGGACCGTAGAAGGCGGCCTCTCCGGGCGCATCTCGATAGGGCAGGCCGAGCTGGTCGAGCACGCCGGCCAGTCCAGCTTCAGCCTCCTCCCACTGCTGGTCGGTGCCGAGGTAACCGTCGCCGCTGCCGCGCCGTGAGAGACGGTAAGCGACCAGCTCGATCCCGAGCAGGTCGTAACAGTGCCTCACGGATCGGAGAGCCAGGGTGACCTCGGCGGTGACCTGGTCGGGTCGGCAGAACACATGACAGTCGTCGAGATTGATCTGACGCACACGGGACAGGCCGGACAAGACGCCGGAGAGCTCGCCGCGAAACATGCTGCCCAGCTCGGCGAGACGGATCGGCAGGTCCCGGTAGCTACGCTGTTCTGCGGCATACACCAAGGTGTGGTGCGGGCAGTTCGCCGGTCGCAACACGTACTGTTCGCCCCCGACATCCATTGCCGGGAACATGTCGGCCGAGAACTTCGTCCAGTGCCCGGAGCGTTCGAACAGCTCCCGCTTGCCCAGGACCGGGGTATACACGCGGCGGCAACCGTCTCGATCAGCCTGCTCGGACACCAACCGCTCGAGTTCGGCCCGCACAACCGCACCGTCGGGCAGCCACAACGGGAGCCCCGGGCCGACCAAGGGGTCAGTGGCGAACATGCCCAGGTCTCGGCCGATTCGTCGGTGGTCGACTGCCGGCTCGGCGCCGCGGTCGGCCGCTGCGAGTGAATCATCGATGCCCATCAGGTCGCCTCCTCGTTGCGGTGGAGGTCCGCTGGACGAGCGTCTCGGGATCAAGACGACGAGGGCCCCGGGACGCTTGTCCCGGGGCCCTCGTGGGTGATCGCTGCGCTCAGATCACACCGAAGAACGCCGGGTCGCACCCGGCGTCGTGGTGAGCTGCATGAGCCGCATGTCGAAACCGTAGCACCAGGAGCAGGTGAATCCCCGTGGCCGTTTCCACCACCAACCCGCCGCAGCCGGGCGTGGTCCCCCGGCTGGACGCGCTTCAGTTCACCTTGCGTTGGTAGCCCGCCCAGTAGGGCTCCCGGAGCTTGAACTTCTGGATCTTCCCGGTGGCGGTGCGGGGGATGCAGTCCCGGAACTCCACCGAGGAGGGCGCCTTGAACCCGACGAGCCGCTCCTTGCAGTGCGCGATGATCTCCGCTTCGGTGACCTCGGCTAACGCGACCGGACAACGAGCGCTTCGGCCGCTCACCCCACTTCATGTCCGGCACGCCGATCACGGCGACCTCGGCGACCCCCGGATTGCTGAAGATGCAATCCTCCACCTCGGTAGACGACACGTTCTCGCCGCCGGTGATGATCACGTCCTTCCGCGGTCGGAGATCGTGGAGGTACCCCTCGGCGTCGAGCGACCCACCGTCGCCGGTGTGGAACCACCCATCGACGAGCGCGTGGGCGGTGGCCTCCGGGTTGTGCCAGTACCTGTCGAGCACCACGTTGGAGCGAACGAGGACCTCGGCCTCGTCGGAGACCCGAAGCTTCACACCGAGCGCAGGGGCGCCGCGCACCTTCTGCGGTGTGCTCGGCGTGCCCTGCCCAGCGGGACCGGCAACCAGCCCGGGGCATGCATCCTGGCCATCAATCAAGCGCGGGCCGGGCGCCGGTCAGGCAGGTTCCGGGCTCGTCGCGAGCGCTGTTGCGAGCGCCTGCTCGAGCTCGTCACGGTCGGCGGAGCTGCGCTTGCGCCAGGCGATCACTCCGTCGGGGCGGATGAGCGTCGCCCCGCCCGCCGAGAGGCCGTAGGACTCGACGAATGGCTTGCCGTCGATGACGTGCGAGTTTGCGGGCTCTTCCGGAATCAGAGTGCGAGAGATCCGCAGTGCAGCAGGGACCGGATGCG
>NZ_JAQZAL010000031.1 GCF_028737205.1 Actinomycetospora lutea
TCGGAGCCGGACCCTCCACTGGTGACACGCCTGTCCCTTCTGCCTCGACGCCCCCACCATCCGGGCTCCCTAGTCCACCTTGGTGATCACCGGCTCGACCTCGACCGCGGCGCGGTCCTTGTCGATACAGTCGAACTCCTTGAGGTGCAGCAGCGCCGCCTTGGCCTGCCAGCGCGGGCGGGCCATCTGGTCGTTGCGCGTCGGCACCGGCTTCGGCGACTGCCCCTGCGCGTACTGCGCGGCGTTCGCCCCGATCATGCGGAACACCTCGGCGTCGAGCAACGGCGCCTGCGGGAAGAGCTCGAGGTTGCTCAGCCGCGCGAGGTCGCGCTGGTGGAGCACCGTGGTGCCCCGCGACAGCACGCCGACCGCGATCCCCGAGCCCGACAGCTTGGCCCCGTAGTGCGCGATCGCCGCCAGGTCCGCGGTCTTGTAGACCTTGATCACCCGGGCCGAGCCGCCGCGCTCCTCGATGCCCGCCAGCAGCTGGCGGATCACCTCGGCGTGCGGCACGTCGACGATCGTCTTGGTGAACGGGTCGCCGAACGCCGGCGACAGCGCGATGACGACCTCGTCGGGCCGGGTGCCGCGCTCGGCGGGCCCGACCTCGTTCAGCGAGAGCGTGCGGACCGACTCGGTCGTGGTCATACGACCTCCTCCTCGGGGTTCTCGGCGGAGGTGACGTGGCGGAGCTTCTTGAGCTCTTCCCACCGCTCGCCGGTCAGGCGGTATCCGGTGCCGGGGCCGGCGTAGTCGTTGGCGTCGTTGATCGCCGCCCGCGGGACGAACCCGGCATCGAGCACGGCGGCGGTCTGCAGCAGGTCGCCCGAGACACGCTGGCGCAGGACCTTGAGGTAGTTCTCGGCGACGTCGCCGAACCCCGAGCGCTCGAGGGCCCGGACCAGGTCGATGCCGGTGATGCCCCGCTCCATGACGCTGCGGGCGCCCTCGAGGTCGGCGAGGACGTCGCGGTCCGGGTAGTCGTCGCTGGAGTCCGCGTAGGTCGCGGCCTCCACCTCCTCGTCGGTGATCGCCGGGAGGTCGAGCTCCGCGAACAGGGCCTGCATGGCGCGGGCGGCCTTGTTGCGGACCTGCAGGATGACGTCCTCGCGCACGTGGCGCAGGCCGCCGTCGACCTGCATGTCGCGCTGGATGGTGTTCCAGTCGTCGTAGTCGTCGGTCTCGAGGTTCGACCCGGCGAACATGTTGTCCTTGTTCGGCACGGCCGAGTACCCGGAGCACACGAAGTCGGTGCCGGGCAGCATCTGCGGCAGCAGCCGGCTGGTGCGGCGCATCGGCGAGTGCGAGAACGACTGGTCGTTGCCCGAGGCGCACTCGAGGTCCATCCAGCTGGCGACGAGGTTCTCCGCCGCCACCGCGCGGATGCCGCCGGGCACCGCGCCGGGCACGCCGATGCAGCTGATCGACCCGTTCTGCAGGCCCTGCACCCCGGCGCCCTTGGCCATGAGGATGCAGCGGATCTCCAGGTAGAGCATGGAGCGGCCCTCGGCGTTGCCCATCTGCACCTCGGAGCCGGTGCCCGAGGTGAAGCGCATCTTGATACCGCGGGAGGCGTACGCCGAGGCCAGGAACGCCTTCGACCAGGGGGTGTCGTCGCCGTCGACGAACACCGACTCGGTGCCGTAGATCGAGATCGTCTCGGCGTAGGCGGTGATGCCGCGCATGCCGAGGTCGAGCTCGGTGGCCTCCTCGAGCGCGCACTGGGTGAGGGTGCCGCCGCGCCCCACCTGGCCGCCGACCTGCAGGCCGATCGCCACCAGCGGGGCGTAGCGCACGACGCCGAGGGTGGTCTCGAGCTCGGCGAACCCGCGCACCGCGCCCTCGGCGGCGTCGGCCGCGACCTGGATCGGGTTGTCCTTCGCGCTCGTCGAGTGGGCCTGGTTGGCCGGCGTGCGCCGCGAGCGGGTCTTCTGGATGCCCATCATGATCTCGACGACGTTCATCAGCTTGACGACGTCGAGGATCTTGGCCGGCGTGAGGCCGCGGCCGAGGGCCACCACGTCGGCGCGGGAGGTCCGCGGGTCGACGAGCATCCGCGCGATCTCCACCGACTCGGTCGCCATGGCGGCCTCGCAGGTGTCGACGTCGATCGCGTGGTCGGCGATGAAGGTGTCCATGAAGTCGAACTGGTCGCGCGTGCGGCCGTCGAGCTCGACGATCCGGCCGTCCTCGACGCGCACGCTGGGCTGCGGGTCGAAGTCGGACTCCATCGCGACGAGGCCCTTCTCGGGCCACTCCTCGACGAAGCCGTCCAGGTTGACCGGACGGGCTTCGAGGATCTCCGTGCGCTTGGACGTCCGTACCGTGCTGTCCGAGCGGGGTTCCACCGCGGTCATCTCAGGCCTCCTCGGCGAGCAGGTTGCGGGCCGCGTAGACCTGCGCGGCCTCGCGGACGAGGGCGGCGCACGTGGCGGCGGAGTAGGTGTCCTCCAGCCGCGAGGCGAGCTCCTCGAGCTGGGCCGCACTCGACGCGTTCGGGCGCAGCGCGTTGTACATGTCGAGCACCTCGGCGTCGGGGATGGCGGTCATCTCCGAGGCGCGGGTGAAGTTGTCGGCGAGCTGGCGCCGGCCGGCCGCGGCGGCCAGCTGGCCCTGCAGCTTCAGGGTGTCCGGGCTGATGCGCAGGTCGTCGGCCGTGATGTCCCCGGCGACGACCGCGTCCATCGTCAGGTCGTCGAGGCTCTTGCCGGTCGGCGTGTGCAGCAGGTCCGGGCGGTTGACCGACAGCGGGTAGTCCGCGGCGGTGAGATCGGGCCCCAGGTCTGCATTGGTTGTCACGATGTCTTCTCCTTCGCGCGGTCGGTCGAGGTCCGCAGGACGTCGGCCGGGGTGGCGGGGTGACGGGGGTGGCGTTGACGCCGGCCTCGGCGGACTCGGGCGTCGGAGCGGGCGCCGGCGAGTCGATCTCGGCGGGCACCTCCAGGCGCTCGATGACCAGGACGTAGAGGCCGCCGCGGTCGTGTCCGGCGGCGACGCCGGCGACTGGGCCACCCTGACCTGGGGGGCGCTCCTGGCGTGGGTCGGCGAGCGAGGGGTGGAGCTCAGGAGCTGATCGCGGCGGCCGCGGCCTCGGCGACCTGCACGTCCTGCTCGGCGGAACCGGCGCTGACGCCGACGGCGCCCACGAGCTCGCCGTCGCGGTGGACGGGGACGCCCCCGCCGAACACGACCAGGCCGCCGGCGGTCTGCTCGAGGCCGTAGAGCTCGGCGCCCGGCTGGACCAGCGACATCAGCGCCGCCGTCGGGGCCTCCATGAGGATCGACGTCTTCGCCTTGCGCTGGGCGATGTCGATGCTCGCGCGGATGGCGCCGTCCTGGCGGGCGAACGCCACCAGGTGCCCGCCGGCGTCGAGGACCGCGACGTTCATCGGCTGGCCGATCTTGTCGGCCTCGGCGAGCCCGGCGTCGAGCATCCGACGGGCGTCGGCGAGGGTCAGTCCGGGCATGCGGGAACCTCCGCGCAGAGGGGGACGTGGTCGCGCCCGACAGGTCGAGGCGCGGACCGGTCGGGCGGGGCGGTCGGGCGGCGGCCCGGCGACGCAGGACGCTAGGTACTCCGATCAGGTCCCGGCCACGGGGACTGTCCCCACCCCCGGGCATGGGGGATCTCCCCTACGCCGTGCGGACCTGCCTCATCGGCCCACCCGGCGGCAGCCGCTTCGGCGCTAGCGACCCACGACGGACACGCGGGTGGCGTCGAGGTGCACGCGCAACCGGACGCGCGCCTCCTCCGCGTCGCCCGCGGCCAGCGCGTCGACGATCGCCTCGTGCTGGGTGAGGATCGCCCGCGGGCGCGTCGGGCCCTTCTCGAGCGAGCCCAGGTTCATCCGCAGCTGGCGATCGCGCAGCGACGCGTAGAGCTCGAGCAGGATCGGGTTGTGCGCGCTCTCGACGACCGTGATGTGGAACCGCCGGTCGGCCTCGGCGAAGGCCTGCTCGTCCCCGGCGGCGAGCGCGGCGCGCTGGATGTCGAGCACCGCGTGCAGCGCACCGGCGACGACGGCGCGGTCCTCCTCGGGCGCCGCGCAGAGCTTCGTGAGCGCGTGGCCCTCGACGAGCTCCCGGGCCTCGAGGACCGCCTCCACCTCACTGGGGGAGACCGCGACGACGAGTGCGCCGCGCTTGGGAAACAGTCGGAGCAGCCCCTCGGCCTCCAGGCGGAGGAACGCCTCGCGCACCGGGGTACGGCTCATCGCGAGCGTGTCCGCGACCTGCCCCTCGGTGATCAGGTCGCCACCCGGCAGCGAGCCGTCGAGGATCCGGGACTTCGTGTCGCGGTACGCACGTTCCTTGGCGGACAGGCCGCTGATCCCCGTCACCGCACCGCCCTTGCCGTCGAGTCCGCGTGACCCTACTCTCACCACATCGATGCATCTTGTATGCATCATGTGTCCGACGTCGAGGAGGACCGCCCGTGACCGCAGCGGCAGCGTGGAACGCCCTCCCGGTGATGCCGGGGGCGGCCGCCGCGCCGCCGCGGGCCGCCGGCCCCCGGCCCGTCGACACCGACCCCCTGCTCGGGCGGCTCGCCGACCACCTCGGCACGCTCACCGCCGGCGCGGGCTGGGTCGTGCGCGTCGACCAGGCCGCCGGGACGTGGGCGGTCGTCGCCGGCAGCGGCACGGTGCCCGACGACGTCGTCGCCCGGCTGGTCGCGTCGGGCGACCCGGTGCTCGACGGCGCCGTGCTCGCGGTACCCGTGCGCCGGGGCCCGCGGATCGTCGGTGCGTGCCTGGCCACCGCCGGCCGCGACGGCGGTTTCTCCGACGCCGACGTGCACCTCGCCGAGCTCTTCGCCGACTACGCCGCCCTCGCGCTGGCCGACAGCGGCGTCCTCGCGGGCCGCACGCTCGAGCAGGCCGTGCGCCAGGAGCTGGACTGGGTGGAGGCCTCCGCGCCCACCCGCGCGGACCTCGTCACCGTCGGCGCCGGGAGCATCCCCGACGAGATCGCCGAGGAGGTCTTCCGGATGACCCAGGAGGCGCTGCTCAACGCCGCGGTGCACGCCGGCGCCGAGTGCGTCCGGGTCGGCGTGCTGCACGGTCCCGGCACGCTGACCGTGCTGGTCGAGGACGACGGGTGCGGGTTCGACACCGTGACGAACGCCCAGCGCCAGGGCGACACGGCGGGCGCGCGCCTGGGGCTGCGCGCCATGGCCGCCCGCGCGCGGCGCCTCGACGGCGAGCTCGAGATCGACAGCGCGCCCGGGCGCGGCACCCGGCTGCGCCTCACGCTGCCCTGCTCGTCGGCGCCCCCGCCGGTGCCCGGCCGCACCCGGACGGGCGTGCTCGTCGCCGCGGTCCGCCCGGTGGTGCGGGCGGGCGTCGTGCGGCTGCTGCAGCTCGGCGCGCCGGGGCTGGGGATGGTCTCCGAGGTCGACGGCGCCGACGACCTCGCCGGCACCTGCCGCCTGCTCGGCCCCGACGTCCTGGTCGTCGAGCACGACCTGCTCGGCGACGACCTCGTCGCCATGCTCGACCGCCTCGCGGCGCTCCCCGACCCGCCCGCCGTGGTGCTCCTCGCGGGCGACTGCCCCGACGAGCGGCTGCGCGTCGCGGTCGGCGCGGGCGTGAAGGGCTGCGTCGACCCCGACGCGGACGACACCCGGCTGGTCCCCGTCGTCAGCGCCGCCGGCCGCGGCGAGACGCTGCTGGCCGACGACCAGCTCGAACGCCTCGCCGCGCCGACCCGCAGCGCCGGGAGCCCGGCGATCACGCCGCGCGAGCGCGAGGTCCGCACGCTCGTCGCGCAGGGCTTCACCGACCGCCAGATCGCCCGGGCGCTGGCCATCTCGGCCAAGACCGTCGAGAAGCACGTCGGCTCGCTCCTGCGCAAGACGGGCACGCGCAACCGGACGATGCTGGCGCAGCTCCTCTAGCGGCTGCCGATCTGCGCGCGGGCGATCCCCGCGAGCGCCGCGATTCCCGAGACCGGGCGGAACGACTCGGCGGCCGCGGTCAGCGCGGTGTACTCGTCCTCGGCGAGGGTGATCTCGGCGGCGGCGCAGTTGCTCTCGAGCTGGGCGACGCTGGACGCACCGGGGATCGCGACCACGACCGGCTGGTGGATGGTCCACGCCAGCGCGATCTGCGAGGGCGTTGCGTCGTGCACGTCGGCGACCGCGCGCAGCGTCTCGATCAGCGGGGTGATCCGGCGCAGGCTCTCGGGCAGGAACACCGGGCGCAGCGACCGGATGAAGTTCTCCGGGCGGTGGTCGGCGTCGTACTTGCCCGAGAGCAGGCCCTGGGCGAGCGGGCTGTAGGCGAGGATCCCGCGCCCGGCGGTGCGCGCGTAGGGCAGCAGGTCGCGGTCGGGCTCGCGGGCCACGAGGCTGTACTCGACCTGGTTCGAGATCACCTGGGTGCCCAGCGCGGTCTCGGCGCCCTGCCAGCGGTCGAGTCCGTAGTTGCTGACGCCGACCTCGTCGACGACGCCCGCGGCCTGCAGCGTCCGCATGCCGGCCATGGTCGTGCCGTCGCCGATCACCGGGTTGGGCTGGTGCACCTGGTACAGGTCGATCTTGCGGCGCAGGCGGGCCGCGCTGGACGTGCCGCGCTGCACGACGACCTGGTCGACCGGCAGCACCGGGAAGATCTTGGTGGCGACGACCGTGGTGGCCGGGTCGGCGTGAGCGCGGTCGAGGGCCTCGCCGAGGATG
The DNA here is from genome assembly GCF_028737205.1 of Actinomycetospora lutea. Taxonomy (GTDB): domain Bacteria; phylum Actinomycetota; class Actinomycetes; order Mycobacteriales; family Pseudonocardiaceae; genus Actinomycetospora; species Actinomycetospora lutea. The sequence goes on from NZ_JAQZAL010000031.1 coordinate 6,680, forward strand.
CGCTCGCTGCGCCCGAAGCCGTAGGCCTCGGCGGTGTCGAACACCGTGACGCCCAGCTCGAGGGCGCGGGCGACGATCCGCGACGCCTCGCTGTCGGGGCCCTGCGCGTAGTCGGCGCCGTAACCCCACTCACGGGACCCGAACTGCCAGGTGCCCAGGCCGATCGCGGACCACTTCTTGGCCGTCGGGAGGTCGAGGTAGCGCATGCCTCGTTTCTACCCGCCGGTTCGCACGACCTGCTCCCGCACCCGGCCCACCGGCAGGTCGAGCAGACACGCGGGCTCGGTGGCGAGCGGGCACCGCGCCTCCCACCAGCAGACCTGCTCGGTGATCGCGGTCGGCTCGCGGTGCGGGCACTCCGGCAGGCCCTGCAGGTTGGTGCCCTCCTCCAGGCCGTAGCGCGACGCGGCGGTGGGCCCGAACAGCGCGACGGTGCGCGCACCCACCGCTGCGGCCAGGCGCACCGGGCCGGTGTCGGGGCCGACGACCACGCCGCCGGCCTCGCCGACCGCGGCGAAGCGCGCGGCGAGGCCGCGCAGGTCGGTGGGCGGGAGCTCGGCGGCGCCGTCGACGGGGCCGACCGACAGCACCGGGCCGGGCAGGGTCGCGGCGAGCGCCGCCCAGCGACGCGCGGGCCAACGCTTGACCGCCATGCCGGCGTCGGGGACGAGGACGGTCGGCGTGTCGCGCGAGCGAGGACGTGGCGCTCCTGGCCCTCTCGGCGTGCTGTCGTGGATCCGCCAGCGATGCCGCATCGCTCGCACCACCGACTCGCGTCCGGCCGCGAGCTCGTCGTCGGTGAGGACGACGCGGGGCGGCCGGATGCGGTCGGCGATGACGCCCTCGGCGGCGAGGATGCGCTGGTAGCGCTCGCCGACCAGTTCGTCGGCCGGCGGGCGGCGCCAGAGGTTGGACACGGCCCGGGTGCCGCGCTCCCGGGCGTCGGCGTCGACGAGGTCGCCGATGCCCGCGAAGCGTGTCGTGGTGACCACGAGGTCCGGGGCGAGGTCGGCGAGCGCCTGCTCGACCGCGGCGCGCTCGTCGTGCTCCTCGGCCGTGCGCACCGCGGTGACGCCCGGGTCGCGGGCGAGCAGCGGGGCGCCCGGAGCGTGGGTGAGCACGGTCAGCTCGGCGCCGGGGTGCGCCTCGGCCAGCGCGTGCACGCTCGGCAGCACCATGATCAGGTCGCCGAGCCCGCCGAGCAGGTCGATCAGCAGGATGCGGCGCACGCCGTGACGACCTCCTCGTAGGTCCGCACGTGCGACGCGGCGAGCGCGTCCCAGTCGTGGCCCCGGACCAGCGCGTGCCCGCCGGCGGCGACCCGCCCGCGCAGGTCCCGGTCGTCCAGCAGCCGGCGCAGCCCCGTCTCGAGGACGTCGACGTCGCGGACCTCCGGGGCGACGACCACCGTCTCGCCGTCGACGAGGTCCGGGTCCGGGGGCGCGTCCGCGCGGCGGGTGACCAGCGTCGGCAGCCCGTGGTCGAGCGCCGCGAGCAGGGCGCCGCTCTTGAGCGTCGCGCCGGCGGTGAAGGGGAACGCGGCGAGGTCGGCGGCCTGCAGCGCGGCGGAGACCTCACCGGCGGGACGGTGCCCGGTGATCGTCACGCGGTCCTGCGCGCCCGCGGCGGCGACGTGCGCGGTCAGCTCGTCGCGGAACTCCGCGGCCTCGTCGGCGGGCAGGGCGAGCGAGGTGAACCCGCCGAGGACGAGCAGGTGCAGCGCCGGGTGCTCGTCGGCGAGGCGCGCGACGGCGTCGACGAGGTAGCGGAGGCCCTTGACCGGGTGCACGAAGCCGAAGAACACGACCAGCTCGGCGTCGGCCGGCACGCCCAGCGCCCGGCGGGTCGTGGCGCGGTCGGGGGCATCCCGGTCGACCTCGACGTTGGGCAGCAGCGGGGCCCGCCCGGCCTCCACGCCACAGCGCTGCTTCAGCGTCGCGGCGTGGTCGCCGTTGGTCGTCAGCACCGCGGCGCTGCGCGGGACGAGCCGCCCGGTCTCGCGGTCGGCGAGGCGGCGGCGCTCGAGGAAGGTCCACACCGCGTCGGGCACCTTCGGGGCGACCGACCACCAGCCGTACTCGTGCAGCGTCGTCACCAGCGGCATCCCCGCGACGTCGCCGAGCAGCCCGGGCGCCCCGGAGAAGCCGAACGCCGACGGGGCGAACTGCACGTGCGCGACGTCGGCACGGCTCGCGCGCAGGTGGCGCGCCGCGCGCAGCAGGCCGAGGGGTCCCGGGTCGACCGGGACGTCGACGACGTCGACGCCCCGGCGGTCGAGCGCCGCGGCGAGGTGCACCGTGTAGTCGGCGACGCCGTCGTGCGCGGGGTCGGCCCGCCCGTGCACGAGGGCGACGCGGAGGTGGGTCACCGGGCGCCGATACCCGATCGACCCCTCACCAGAACCCGATCCGCACCCGCGCGGTCCAGGACGCGTCGAGCGGTGGCTCCCGCTCGTTCACCAGGAGCCCGCACCCGGGGTCGAGCCGTCCTGGGGTGCGGGCACGTAGATCGAGCAGGCGTCGAAGACCGCCTCGCGCACCGGGTCGTCGTCGCAGTCGCGCGCCGGGCGCAGCACGGCGTCGCCGGCCCGCAGGCGCGCGAAGGCGTCGGCGACCTCCCGCACGTGGTGGCCCTCGGCGACCCCGCGGCCGAAGTGCCCCATGAGCACGAGGCGGACGTCGAGCTCGGCGAGCCGCGCGGTGGAGGCCGCGAACGCCGCGAGGTCGGACTCGGGGGCCTGCGCGTAGATCGGACCGGTGTTGACCGTGTCGCCGGCGAGGAGCAGGCCGTCGCGCTCGTCGAGGAAGCAGACCGAGTCGGGCGAGTGGCCGGGGGTGTGGAGCACGCGCAGCGCGCGCCCGCCGAGGTCGACGACGTCGCCCTCGTCGAGCGTGGCCGGCTCCGGTGCGGGACCGGGTGCCCAGGTCTCGTCGACGTCCGATGGCAGCGGGCGCGGGTCGGAGTCGGCGGAGAGCAGGTGGAAGAACTCCTGGTCGAGCGCGCGGTAGCGCGGCGCCGCGGCGAGCAGGCGACGGGCGTGGGCGAGGTAGCGGGCGCGCTCGGCGGGGTCGGCGCCCGCGCGCAGCTCGGCGACGCCGGCCGGGTGGATCGCGACCCGGTCGAACTCGGCGTCGCCGCCGACGTGGTCGAAGTGCGCGTGGGTGTGCACGACGTCGATCGGCCGGTCGGTCAGCCCCGCCACGACCGGCCGGATCGGGACGATGCCGAGCCCGCTGTCGACGAGCACCGCCCGGTCGCGCCCGGCGACCAGCCACGAGTTGACGTGCCCCGGCTCGGCGACCAGCCACGTGTCGCGCGCCACGGGTCGGGAGTGGAACCAGGACACCCGCGTGAGCCTGCCAGGCGCTCCGGGTACTCGCGGCCGTGCAGGTCGATCTCCGCCACCCCGCCGCGCACCGCCCGGGCCACGGCGACCCGGACTGGCGCGCGATGCGCCGGATCCTCGTCGTGCGTCCCGACAACGTCGGCGACGTCCTCATGACCGGGCCGGTGTTCCGTGCGCTGCGCGCCGCGGCGCCCGGCGCGCAGCTCGACCTGCTCGCCTCGCCCGCCGGCGCGGCGGCCGCCGCCCTGCTGCCCGAGGTCGACGGCGTCGTCACCGCGTCGGTGTCCTGGCAGCAGCTCGACCTCGTGCCGGGCGCCGATCCGGACGTCGCCCTGGTCGCCGAGCTCGCCGAGCGCCGCCACGACGCGGCGATCGTGCTGACGTCGTTCTCGCAGTCGCCGTGGCCCGCCGCCGAGGTGGCCCGGCGCGCCGGGGTGCCGGTGCGCGTCGGCCTGTCCAAGGAGTTCGGCGGCGGGCTGCTCACGCACTGGGTGCCCTCGCCGCCCGACGAGGAGCACCAGGTCGACCGGATGCTCGGCCTGCTCGCGGCGGTCGGGGTGCCGTCGCGGGGCGCGGCGCTGCAGGTGCGGGTGCCCGACGACGCGGCCACGCCCCTGGCGGTGGTGGGCGCCCGCTACGCCGTGGTGGCGCCGGGCGCGAGCTGCCCGTCGCGGCGCTGGCCCGCGGAGCGCTTCGCCGCGGTCGTGCGGGGGCTCGCCGCCGACGGGCTGACCGTGGTCGTCAGCGGCACCGAGCGGGAGTCCGCGCTGGTCGACGCGGTCGCCGGCGACGTCGGGGTGCCGCTGGCGGGCGGCCTCGGACTCGGTGACCTGGCGTCGCTGCTCGCGGGCGCCGAGGTGGTCGTCGCCAACAACTCCGGCGGCGTGCACCTCGCCGACGCCGTGGGCGCGCCGGTCGTCGAGCTGTTCGCCGGCACCGAGACCGTCGACCAGTACCGGCCCCGCTCCACCCGCGCGGAGGTGCTCACGCGGCCGGTGGCGTGCGCGCCGTGCCGCCAGCTCGTGTGCCCGTTCGGCCAGGAGTGCCTGGCGATCGGGCCGGACGAGGTGCTCGCCGCGGCGCGGCGGCTGCGCGCGGTGGCGGTGTAGTGGTCGAGCACACCGACGACGGGCGCTGGATCGTCGTCGACGGGCGGCGCTGGCGCGCCACCGATCCGCTGATCCCGGAGGACGACGCCGCCGTCCTGCGCCGCTGGCTGATGGCCGCGCGCCGCGACGTCGGGACCGCGACAAAGGCCGGCGACGAGGACGCCGAGGCGGCCGCGCGCTCGCGGGTGCACGCCGCGAAGACCGCCCTGGGCGAGCGGGGCACGGCGTGGTGGGAGCAGTCCGACGACGACCGCCGGGCGCGCTGGACCGAGGGCCTGCGGCGCGCCGAGCAGGAGGGGTTTGACGGGGCGGGGTGAACGGGTGCCCGTGACCCATGACGACACCGCCGATCCAGGGTGACGAGAACCCGAACGACCCGAACCCCGCGAACTCCAGCCAGACGCTGGCCGCGTTCAGCGGCCAGGTGCAGCGGCGCCTGGGCCTCGAGACGCCGTCGGAGGCCGAGGTGCTCGTCCGCAGCACGCTCAACGAGCTGGGCAAGGCGGTCAGCAGCGGTCTGGCGCAGGAACTGACGACCAGCCTGCCGCCGGAGCTCTCGGCCGAGCTGCGCGCGCAGCGCCCGAAGGACGACGCGGCCCGCTCGATCGGCAAGGACGCGTTCGTCGACGCGGTCAGCGGGCACGTGACGTCGGTCGACGCCGAGAAGGTCGAGCAGCAGGTCGAGCAGGTCCTGCGCCTCCTGCGCGAGTGGCTGCCCGAGGACCAGGTCGACCGCACCCTCGAGCAGCTCCCGGGCGACCTCGTCGCCCTCATGCGCTGACCCATGTGAGCGAACTTCGGGGCGATAGCCCCGAAGTTAGCTCACGGAGGGGCTACGGCAGCGGGGACCAGTGGACGACCTTCGTGGTGGTCATCTCGTCGAGCAGCTCCGGCCCGTAGCCGAACCCCGTGCCCGACGTCCCGCGCGGCTCGGCGGCGCCGCCCGGCGCGCCGCCGAACACCGCGTTGATCTTCACGGTGCCGACGGGGAGCTCGCGCCACGCCTGCTGCGCGTGGGCCATGTCGCCGGTGAGCACGGTGGCGGCGAGCCCGTGCGGGTCGTCGACGGCCTCGGCGAGGCCCTGGGCGAAGTCCTCGACCACGCGCACCGGCGCGACCGGACCGAACGTCTCCTCGCGCAGGATCGAGATCGCCGGGGTCAGCCCGGACAGCACGGTCGCGGGGTAGAACGCGCCGTCGCCCTCCGGGACGTACCCGCCCGCGTGCACGGTCGCGCCGTCGGCGATCGCGGCGGCGACGTGGCTGTGCACGTGCTCGCGGTGCCGGCGGTCGACCACCGGGCCCAGCGCCTTCTCCCCCGCCGCCGAGGGCCGGTACACCCAGCGCCCGGCCTCCTCGGCCAGGGCGTCGAGGAACGGCTCGGCGATCGCGGCGGCGACGTAGATGCGCTCGACGGACACGCACACCTGCCCGCCGTTGGCGTAGGAGCCGAGCGCGGCCTGCTCGGCGGCCCAGCGCGGGTCGACGCCGGCGTCGATCACCAGCGGGTCGTTGCCGCCGTTCTCGAGCAGGACGTGCGCGCCGGTGCCGGCGGCGGCCTGGCGGATGGCCTGCCCGGCGGCGATCGAGCCGACGTGGGCGATGAGGTCGACGTCGTGGTGCCCGGCGAGCGTCGCGCCGGTCGGCCCGGCGCCGTCGACGATCTCCAGGACGCCCTCGGGCAGGAAGGACGCGACGAGCTCGGCGAAGCGGCGCCCGAGGTGCGGGCAGCGCTCGCTGGGCTTGTGCACGACCGTGTTGCCGGTGACGAGCGCGGCACCGATGAGGCCCGCGGCGACGGCGACCGGGTCGTTCCACGGCGTGAGCACGGCGGCGACCCCGCGGGGCTCGGGGACCATGAGGTCGGTCGCCGACCACGACCCCTGCAGCGACCGGCCCCGGTGCACCGGACCCAGCTCGGCGTACTGCTCCAACGTCCCGGCGGCGGCGAGCACCCCGCCGAGCCCGTCGTCGTAGGGCCGGCCGGTCTCGGTCTCGTTGAGCCGCGCGAGCTCCTCGGCGACGCCGCGCAGCGCACCCGCGGCGTCGCGGACGAGCCCCGCGCGGTCGGCGGCCGGCGTGCGCACCCAGCCGTCGTGGGCGGCGCGCGCCCGGCCGACGGCGTCGTCCACCTCGCCGGCGTCCGCGGGGCGGACGCGTCCGACGAGCTCCCCCGTGGCCGGGTCGTGGACCTCGATGTCGGTGGCGGTGGCGGCGTCGACGGGGGTGGCTGTGCTCATGGGGCCGGGGGTTCCACCTCGAGCTCCCGGGTACGCATCCTGGTGATCGGCACCGAGGTGGGGAGGATCGCGTGAGCACGAACGGGCCGCTCGAGGGCAGGACGGCGGTGGTGACCGGCGCGTCGAGCGGGATCGGCGCGGCCACCGCGCGGGCGCTGGCCGGCCGGGGAGCCCGGGTGGCGCTGCTGGCGCGGCGCCGGGACAGGCTCGAGGCCCTCGCCGGCGAGCTCGGCGACCGTGCCGCGGTGTTCGAGGTCGACGTCACCGACGACGCCGAGGTCGCCCGGACGATGGACGCCGTGGTCCGCGGGCTCGGCGCGATCGACGTGCTCGTCAACGACGCGGGCTACGGCTCCATGGTCCCCGCGCTGGAGGCCGACCTGGCCGAGTGGCGGACCATGGTCGACGTCAACGTCAACGGCGTGCTGCTCACGACCCACGCCGCGCTGCCGCACCTCGTCGAGGCCGCGCAGGGCCCGCGGGGCGTCGCCGACGTGGTCACGATCTCGTCGGTCGCCGGCCGCAAGGTCGCCTCGCCGGGGGCGGGCGTGTACGCCGCGACCAAGCACGCCGTGAACGCGTTCTCCGAGGCGCTGCGCCAGGAGCTGGCCGGGCGCCACGTCCGCGTGGGACTCGTCGAGCCGGGCCTCGTGCGCAGCGAGATGACCGAGCACAGCGGTGCCGCCGCCGACGCCGAGGAGCGCTTCGCGCTGGGCCTCATGGAGCCCGAGGACATCGCCGACGCCGTCGTGTACATGGTGACCCGCCCGCGGCGCACGGCGGTCAACGAGATGCTCGTCCGGCCGACCGAACAGACGCGGTAGCGGCCCCGCCCACGGGATCGTGACGGGAGCACCGCGGTCGCCTCCCCCGCTATCTTGGCCGGACCGGCCGCACGAGGAGGAGTCCGTGCCCCTGGACCGCCTCGACGACCCCGATCATCCGGTCTACTCGATGGGGCAGGCCGCCGAGCTCCTCGGCGTGACCGCCGCCTTCCTGCGCAACCTCGACGCCACCGGCCTCCTGCGACCGGGGCGGTCCGGCGGCGGGCACCGGCGCTACTCCCGACACCAGCTCGACCGCGTCGTCGAGCTGCGCGCGCTGACCGAGCAGGGCCACACCCTGACCAGTGCCGCGGAGATCCTCGATCTGCGCGCCGACCTCGACGGGGAACGTGCCCGGCACGCCACGACGACGCAGGAGCGCGACCGGGCCGTCCGGGAGCGGGACACCGCCCGCGACGAACGCGACACCGCCCTCCGCGAGCGCGACCGGGCACGCGACGAGAGGGACACCGCCCGCCGGGCCCGCGACCAGGACGCGGACCAGGACGCGGACCTGCCGGGAATCTAGAGCTTGACCCACCGGAAACCTCCTCCTAAAGTTGGAGATATCCGCGAGGCCGCAGTGACGTCGCCCTGGGTGACCGGAGGAGGTGTCCGACGTGACGATCGACGTCCTCGACGAGCGGTGCCCGCGCGACGCCGACCTCGACACCGTGGACCGGGAGCGCGTGGACCGGGGTGCGGCGGACCAGGCCGTCATCGACGCCGAGTTCCTCGCCATCGTCCTCGGCGAGCAGTTCCGGGGCGAGCAGTTCCGGGGCGAGGAACGGCCGTCGCCGCGCACGCCGCCGCCGATGGCCGCCACCCGCACCCGCCGGGAGCCGCCGCCGCGCGACGCGGGTCCGCGCTCCGAGCGCCCGACCCGCCTGCGCCCGGCGGTCGGTGAGACCCCGCAGGTCCGGCGACGAACCGGCCCCGGCCCGCGATCGCCTCCGCCGCGCTCGTCCTGAGCACCGACGAGGACGAGGAGGTGACCGCCGAGCGCGAGGACCACCGGGGAGGACCGCGGTCCTCCCGTCCATCCATCCCACCGGCCCGGCCCGGGGCCGACCGGGACGACCGACGGAGCGGCCGGACGCCGCAGTGACAGACCGAGAGCAGGGTCGTATCCCGTGTCGGCTCCGGGCCCTCGTGCGCCCGGGGCCCGGCGGCACCACGCGAAGGGAGGAGAGCCATGGCGTTGACCAGGGTGTGGATCGAGACCCTCGACGCCGGACTGGTCCGCGCCGACCAGGTCGTCGAGGTCCTCGCGCACCGCACCGCGGCGTTCTCGGGCAAGCCGGCCCGCTGGCTGCTCGACGTCGTGCTGCCGGTCGGGCAGGGCGCCGGCACGGCGGGGCAGTGGAACCTCGGGGCGTCGCACCGCACGCTGGTCCAGACCGCCGATGAGCCCGCGGGGGCCGCGGCCCGCCTGGTCCGCCTGCTGTGGCAGCTCGACGAGAGCGACGCCGCCGGGATCGTCTCCGTCCGGCACACCCCGGACGGCCTCCACCTCGGGATCCGGCCCTTCGGGTCGTCGACGGCGCCGACCCCGGACCCGTCCCCGGTCTCCGCTCAGACCTGAGACCCGACGGCGAGCACCAGGGCGAACGAGATGAGGTTGAACGTCGCGTGCGCCGCGGCCGGCGGCCAGATCGAGCCGGTGCGCTCGTAGAGCACGGCGTTCACGACGCCCAGGACGAACGCCGCGGCGAACACGACGTTGAGCCCGTGCGCCAGGGCGAAGATCGCCGCACTGACGAGGACCGCGAGGACCCGCCCGATCCGCCGCAGCACGCCGTAGGCCAGGCCGCGGAACAGCAGCTCCTCGCCGAGCGGCACGAGGAGCCCGCCGATCGCGATGACGAGCGCCGCCGCGACGGGGCCGCTGAACAGCGTCAGCGCCTCCTGCGGATCGGAGCGGTCGCCGGTCAGCGCGATGTAGACGACGATGAGGACGCGCGAGGCGAGCCACACGACCACGCCCAGCCCGGCGCCGACCGCGAGCCCGCGCCGGGTCGGGCGCACCAGCCCGACGGCCGCGGGCGAGCGCACCCGCAGCGCCAGGGCGATCGCCACCGCGCCGAACGCCGACGTGGCGGAGACGCCGACCAGCACCGGCGCGGACGGCGTGCCCTCCGCGAGCAGCCCGACCGCGACGAACAGCGCGAGCTGCAGGGCGACGTAGGAGATCGCTCCGACGAGGAGCTCGATCCAGCCGAGCGCCGGGCGCGGGGCCGACGGCGCGAGGACGGGCTGTTCAGTCACCCCGCGCCTTGCGGGTCTCCCGGTCGTTCGCCTTCTGCACGGCCTCGACGAGCTCGTCCTTGTCCATCGACGAGCGCCCCTCGACGCCGAGCTGCCGGGCCCGCTCGTAGAGGTGCTCCTTGCTCGCGTTGGCGTCCACCCCGCCGGCGGTCTCGCCGCCGGGGTCCTGCCCGCCGCTGCGCGCCCGGGAGTCGGAGGGGCCCTTCTCCTCCTTCGGCTCCCAGTGGTCGCCGACCTTCTCGTGCGTGTGCTTGAGCGCCGCGTACGCCGTCCGGTTGGCCCGCTCACCAGCGCCGTAGGTTTCCTCCGCGGATTCCTTGGCCTCGGCGTACGTCTTGCGCGCGCTCTCGGGTGAGCGCTGCAGCGTGGACGGCAGGTCCTCGTCGTCGATGGTCGAGCTCCGCTTCGCTTCGTCTCCGGTGTCCGACGGCATGACCGAGAAGTACCCGGTCAGCCCCGCACGCCTACCTCGAGGTCCGCGACGCTCTGCACCACCTGCTGCGGGCGGTAGGGGTACCGGTCCATCTCGGCCGGGTCGGTGACGCCCGAGAGCACGAGGATCGTGTGCAGGCCGGCCTCCATGCCGGCCACCATGTCGGTGTCCATCCGGTCGCCGATCATGGCCGTCGTCTCGGAGTGCGCGCCGATCGTGTTGAGGCCCGCCCGGATCATCAGCGGGTTGGGCTTGCCGACGAAGTAGGGGTCGCGGCGCGTGGCGTGCGTGATGAGCGCGGCGACCGACCCGGCGGCGGGCAGCGTGCCCTCCGGCGAGGGTCCGGTCGCGTCGGGGTTGGTGACGATGTAGCGCGCGCCGCCCTCGATGAGCCGGATGGCCCGCGTGATGGCCTCGAACGAGTAGGTGCGGGTCTCGCCGATGACGACGTAGTCGGGATCCCGGTCGGTGAGGATGTAGCCGACGTCGTGCAGGGCGGTCGTCAGCCCGGCCTCGCCGACGACGAACGCGCTGCCGCCCGGCCGCTGGTCCTCGAGGAACTGCGCGGTCGCGAGCGCCGAGGTCCACAGGTTCTCGGCCGGGATGTCGATGCCGCTCGCGTGCAGCCGGGCCTGCAGGTCGCGCGGCGTGTAGATCGAGTTGTTGGTCAGCACGAGGAACCGCTTGCCGGCCTCGTCGAGCTTGCGGATGAACTCGTCGGCGCCCGGCAGGGCGTTCTCCTCGTGGACGAGGACCCCGTCCATGTCGATCAGGTAGCTGTCCAGTGCGGTCATGCCACGTCCTCGCGCAGGTGGGTGTCGAAGAACCGCAGGATGCGCCCCCACGCGTCCTCCGCCGACTCCCGGTGCAGGCCGAGCCCGAGCACGGCGAGCGGCGCCGGCATGGGCTCGAGGAAGCTGTGGTTGGCGTCGGGGTAGGTGTGCACGTCGTGCTCGACACCCAGCGCGGTCAGGGCCGCCTCGAGGCGCTCGGGGTGCCCGCGCAGCGACGGGTCCCTGCCCCCGAAGCTCGCGACCACCGGGCAGATGCCGGCGAGCGCGCGCTCGGCGTCCTCGGGGACACGGCCGTAGTTGGGGGCCGCGGCGGCGTAGTCGTGGCGCGCCGCGGAGATCAGCGCGAAGCCGCCGCCCTGGCAGAAGCCGATGACGCCGACCCGCCCGGTGCAGTCGTCGCGGCCGGCGAGCCAGCCACGCGCGGCCTCGATGTCGTCGAACACCGGGCCGGTGCCGGTGGTCATCGATCTCATCGTGGCGGCGATGCACTTCGGGCCCCCGCCGCGCGCGGTGTAGAGCGCGGGCGCCACGGCCAGGTAGCCCGCCGCGGCCAGGCGCTCGGTGTGGTCGCGCAGGGTTCCGCGCAGGCCGAAGGCGTCCTGCAGGACGACCACGCCCGGGAACGGGCCCTCACCGACGGGCGGCACCGCGAGGAACGCGGACTGGTGGCTGCCCGCGGACGCGGGGATGTGCAGGTCGGGCACGTCGACGGTCCTCGATCATCTCGGCCGGTGCTGGGCGGCCCGAGCGTGGCAGCATCCCTCGAGCCGTGCGCGACGAGGGGAGTGGCCGTGGGTGACCCCGAACGGATCCGGGTGGAGCAGGAGGCCGGCGTGTGCCGGCTGGTCCTCTCGAGCCCCGAGCGCCACAACGCGGTCGACCACGCGTTCGGGCGGCAGTTCCGCGCGGCGCTCACCGGGCCCGCGACCGAGGCACGCTGCGTGGAGATCGTCGCCGAGGGCGCGAACTTCTGCGTCGGCGGCGACATCTCGGGCTTCGCCGCCGAACCCGACCGGAGCCTCTCCGAGCTGGCGGACGCGATCCACGCCGGCGAGCGCGCCCTGCTGGACCTCGCGGCGCCGGTCGTCGTCGCGGTCAACGGCTGGGCGGCCGGCATCGGGCTGTCGCTGGCGCTGTGCGGGGACGTCATCCTGCTCGGCGAGGGCGCCCGGCTCCGGCCGGCCTACACCGCGATCGGGCTGACCCCCGACGGCGGCATGACCGCCACGCTGCCGGCAGCGGTCGGGCGCGCGCGGGCGATGGAGCTGTTCCTCACCAACCGCCCGATGGGCGCCGCCGAGGCGCTCGGCGCCGGGCTCGCGTCCCGGGTCGTCGACGACGACGCCCTGCGCCTCGCGGCCGACGGCGTCGCCGAGCAGATCGCCGCGGGGCCGCCCGCCGCGCTCGCGGCCACCAAGCGGCTCGTCCGGCAGGCCGGCGGGGTGCTCAGCGACGCCCACCTCGACGCCGAGGCCGCGAGCATCGGCGAGCGCGGGTCCTCCCCCGAGGGCCGCGAGGGCATCGCGGCGTTCCTGGAGAAGCGGGCGCCGGTCTGGCCGGTGTGAGCGACGAGGTGGGTCCGGCGGCCGTGCGCGCGGGTACGCCCGGTCGTATGGACATCAAGTACACCGCCGAGGCCGTCTCGTCCGGCGACGCCCGCAACGGGCACGTCCGCAGCTCGGACGGCGTCATCGACCAGGCCATGACCATGCCGAAGGAGCTCGGCGGCCCGGGCGGGGGCACGAACCCCGAGCAGCTCTTCGCCGCCGGGTACGCCGCGTGCTTCCACCAGGCGCTCAAGCTCGCGGGCGGGCAGTCCGACGTCGACGTGGACTCGACGAGCGTCGAGGCCCGGGTCGGCATCGGCCCGGACGCCGGGAGCTTCGGGCTCCAGGTGTGGATCACCGCGACGGTCCCCGGCACCGACCAGGAGACCGCCGACCGTCTCGTCGCCCGCGCGCACGAGCTCTGCCCGTACTCGAAGGCGACCCGCGACAACATCGGCGTGGAGGTCACCGCCAAGGTGTGAGGGTGCGTCTCCCCCTCTCCCTGCGTGTCGTGGGCGCCGCCCGCCGCCGTCTCGGCGGGTCGGTGGCCCACCTCGACCCCGCGGACGTCCCCGCCGCCCGGGCCGCCGTGCTGCGCCTGCAGCACGGTGCGCTCGGCCGGGCGGTCATCGGCACCCCGCCGCGCGACGTCGTCGTCGAGGAGACGGTGCTGCCGACGCCCGCGGTACTCGGCGGGCTCGGGATCCGGGTCTACCGGCCGCCGTCGTGCGACGCGCCCGCCCCGGTGGCCGTCAACTTCCACGGCGGCGGGTTCGTGCAGGGTGACCTCGACCAGTCCGAGTGGTTCTGCGCCCACGTGGCGCGCGCGGCGTCGGCGGTCGTCGTGTCGGTCGACTACCGGCTCGCCCCCGAGCACCGGTTCCCCGTCCCCGCGCAGGACTGCTACGACGCCGTCGCCGCGCTGGCCGCCGACCCCGGACGCTTCGGGATCGACCCGGCCCGGCTCGCGGTGATGGGCGACAGCGCCGGCGGCAACCTCGCCACCGTGGTGTGCCTCATGGCCCGCGACCGGCGCCGCGAGGGCCTCGACGCGCCGGCGATCGCCGCCCAGGCCCTCGTCTATCCCGGCGTGGAGATGGTGGACGTGCTGCCCTCGGAGCGCGAGATCCCGGTCGCCCCGATCCTGTCGGCCGCCGACATCCGCGGCTTCCACGCGCTCTACCTCGGCGACGCCGACGGGCGCCACCCCTACGCCTCGCCGCTGCGCGCCGACCTCTCGGGGCTCCCACCGGCGCTCGTGCAGACCGCCGACCACGACCCGCTGCGCGACCACGGCGAACGCTACGTCTCCGCGCTCGACGCCGCCGACGTGCCGGTGCGCCACACCCGCTACCTCGGCGCCGCCCACGGCTACGTCGCCACGGCCGGGCTGACCCCGCGCACCTCGCGCCAGGCGGTCGCGGAGATCGCGGCGTTCCTCCGCGCCATGTGAGCGTCCCGGGCCACAGCCCCGAAGTCCGCTCACGTGGCGGGGCTACCGTGGAGGCCCGTGGCCCCCGACCGAGCGACGCCGGCGCGTGCCGTGCTGCTCGGTACCTGCGCCGCGGTCCTCGGCGTCGCCGCGCACGGGGAGGCCGGCGGCACCGTCGCGGCCACCCCGGGGGCGCTCGCCGTGGGCGTCGTGGTCACCGTCGCCACGGCGGTGGTCGGGGCGCGACCCCGCCCCGCCGCGCTCCTCGCCGCGGTCCTCGCCGCCGGCCAGGTCGCCCTGCACCTCGCACTGTCGCCGGGCGCCCACGACCACCACGCCGGGCACGCGGCCCCGGACACCCACGGCCCGGGGATGCTCGCCGCGCACCTGGCGGTCGCCGTGCTCGTCGCCGGCGGCCTCGCCCGCGCCGACCGCGCGCTCGCCCGCGCCGCGTGCCGACGCGTCCGGCACGCCGTCGGCACCTGGGCCCGCCTGCTCGCCGGCCCGCCCCCGCCCGCCGCGCCGAGCCCGGTCGCGCCGGCCCGCCCGGCCGGCGCCGCCCGGCAGCGCCACGCCGCCGTCACCCTCCACCCGCGTCGGGGTCCCCCGTCGCCGCGCCCCACCGCGACGACACCCCGACACGGAAGGACCTCCCCATGCCCGGATCGCGGACCCCGTCCGCCCGCACCCGCCACCCCGGCCCACTCACCGGACCACTCACCGGCCCCCTCACCGGCCCGCTCGCTGCCCTGCTGACGGGCCTGCTCGCCGTCGCGGCCCTGCTGCTCACGGCCGGCACGGCCAGCGCGCACGACGTCGTCACCGGCAGCGACCCGGCCGACGGCTCCACCGTCGCGACGGCACCGACGCAGGTGTCGGTGACCTTCAGCGACGAGCCCCAGGGCCAGCTGTCCACGCTGACCGTGGTGGGCCCCGACGGCACCCACCACGAGCAGGGCCAGGCCACGACGCAGGGCAGCGTCGTCTCGGTGCCCGTGGGCCCGCTGCCGCAGGCCGGTGCCTACGAGATCGGCTACCGGATCATCTCGAGCGACGGCCACCCGACGACCGGGTCGGTCTCGTTCGAGCTGACGACGCCGTCGTCCCCGGCCGGGACCGCGGCCGCGCCGCCGGGGAGCCCGTCGTCGCCGGCGGACCACTCGGGCCACGGCGCCGCGCCCACCGCCCCGCCGTCACCGGCCGCCGCGGCCGGGCCCGACGGCGCGAGCAGCGGCGTGCCCGCCTGGGTGTTCGTCGTGATCGCGGTGGTCGTCGTCGGCGGAGCGGTCGCGCTCGTGCTGCGCCGCCGCGCCTAGAGGGGCCCGGCCGAGAGAGGTCGGGAAGCCGGACGGGCGAGGGGCACCCCCCTCGGATGCCCCTCGCCCGCCGCGCCCGGCCACGGTCGCCCGGTCCGGCCGCTACTCGACGATCTGGACCCGGTCGTTCGGGTCGAGGTGCTCGAAGAAGCGCTTCGCGTCGTCCGGGCCGAGGCGCACGCACCCCGCCGACTGGCGGTCGGTGCTGCCGCCGTGGAACGCCCGGCCCTCGTTGTCGAAGAACACCGCGTACGGCATGGGCGAGCCCTCGTACTCCTGGCTCACGTGGTGGCGTTCCTTGCGCTGGATGATGTAGTCGCCGGGCGGGGTCTCGTGGCCCTCGGCCCCGTGGCTGTTCGTCACCGGGCCGTAGACGACGGTGCCCTGGCCGTCGAGCAGCCACGCGCGGTTCTCCGAGAGGTCGACGCACGCCTTGATCCGCGCGTCGGTGCACGACGTGCCGTCGACGCCGCCGGCGTTCCCCGCCGGCGCGGCGAGCGCGACCCCGCCCAGCTGGAGCGCCCCGAGACCGATCGTGGCCATCGAGACCGCGATCCGACCGGTCGGCACCCCGCGCTGCGCCCCCCTGCGATGCCTGCCCGCCATGCCGTCCTGCCCCTCGCTCGCGTCCCGCGGCTCCCACACCGCGTGATCCGACCGGCACAACGAGGCAGTGACGACGGGGTCACGCACGGTTCACGGTGGTCAGCAGCACGTCACCGGAACCGGTTCGGCCCACAACCTCAGTGGGTCTGGAGCGTCATGCGCACAGCGCGTCCGAGAGGACGGACCCGTCACCCACTCGTTTCGCCCGCCCGGGCGAAGGCGTCGTAGACCTCGTCGCTGAACAGGACGAACCGTGCCTCGCGCACCGCACTCTCGGTGTTCCGCACGGTGGTGACCGCGATGCGCGCCGCGTCGTCGAGCGGCCACCCGTACACGCCCGCCGACACCGCGGGGAACGCCACGGTCCGCGCGCCGACCTCGTCGGCGACCCGCAGCGACTCGCGGTAGGCCGAGGCCAGCAGCTCCGAGCGGTCCTGCGACCTCGCGTACACGGGGCCGACGGTGTGGATCACCCACTGCGCCGGGAGCTCCCCGGCCGTGGTCGCCACCGCCTGCCCGGTCGGCAGGCCGTCGGGCAGCGTGGTGCGCCGCAGCTCCCGGCAGGCCTCGAGGATCGCCGGCCCGCCCGCGCGGTGGATCGCCCCGTCGACGCCCCCGCCGCCGAGCAGCCCGGAGTTCGCGGCGTTGACGACCGCGTCGACCTCGGCCTTCGTGATGTCGCCGCGGTGCAGGGTGATCTCCGGCGAGCTCATGGGCGTCGAGTACCCCGCGCGCGGGCCGCCCACGACCACCCCTGGGACGATCGCGCGGTGAGCGACACGCGCATCTCGGTGACCGACACCCTCGACGCCCCGGTCGAGCGGGTCTTCGCCCTCCTCGCCGACCCCGACCGGCACCCCGACCTCGACGGCAGCGGCACGGTCCATGCCTCGCACACCCACCTGGCGATCACCGAGGTCGGCGACGTGTTCGTCATGGAGATGGACCACCCCGACCGCGGCCGCTACCGGGTCGAGAACCACGTGGTGCGCTACGAGCCCGACCGCGCGCTGGCCTGGATGCCCGCGCGGGTCGGCGCGACGCCCTCGGGGCACGTGTGGGGCTGGGAGCTCGAGCCCGACGGCGACGACCGCACCGTCGTGACGCACTACCACGACTGGGCGGAGCTGACCGATCCCGAACTGCTGGCGCGCATCCGTGAGGTCACGCCGGACGAGATGCGGATGACGATCGGGAACCTGGCCGAGGCGCTGGCCTGAGCCGAGGGCATCGACGCTCCCGCGGATTCGCTCCGCGGGTCGAAGCGTTCTCGTCAGGACGACGGCCGGAGGGCCGAGCGGTCGGGAGCGACCGGCCCGGGTCGTCCGCATGTCCCACGGCGTCAGGACGTCGCAGGCCCCAGCGCGTCGAAGTCCTCGCGCGGCGGGGCCTCGAGGTCGTGCCGCACGCCGTCGGGGCCGGTGAACCCGAGACGCCAGGCGTGCAGGCCCGTGCGCGTCGCGGGGTTCTTGGTGAACAGCGGGTCGCCGACGAGCGCGTGGCCGATCCAGGCGAGGTGCACGCGGATCTGGTGGCGGCGCCCGGTCGTCGGGGTCACCGCCAGCAGCGTCCGGTCGTCGCCGGCGCGCAGGACCTCGAACGTCGTCGTCGACGGGTAGACCTCGCCGGCCAGGACGGCGTCGTCGGGCACCGACCACACGCCGTCGGTGCAGGTGATCGCCTCGCGCGGGGCCGCGATGCGCACCCGGTTCTTGCGGCCCACCGACAGCGGGAGCTCGATCGTGCCGCGCTCGGGCAGCCCGGTCCCGGTCGCGACGGCGAGGTAGGTCTTGGCGACGGAGCGGTCGGCGAACTGGCGGGTGAGGTCGCCGTGCGCCTCGAGGCGGCGGGCGAACAGCACGATCCCCGAGGTCACCTTGTCGATGCGGTGCGCGGGCCAGAGCGTCTCGCCGGCGTCGCGGGCCAGGCGGACGAGGTCGGTGTCGTGGCGCTCGCCCATCACCGACCAGCCCGCCGGCTTGTCGAGGACGAGCAGGTCCTCGTCGCGCAGCAGCTCGCGGCCCGCGCGCACCTCGTCCCAGGTGCTCACGCCTCGTCGAGCCCCAGCGCGTCGAGCAGCGTGCGCAGCTTGACGGCGGTCTCGGCGAGCTCGTCGGGCGGGTGCGAGGCGGGCACGATCCCGGCGCCCGCCCACAGCCGGACCCGGTCGGCCTGCACCTCGCCGCAGCGCAGCGCCATGACCCACTCGCCGTCGCCGCGCGCGTCGGTCCAGCCGACCGCGCCGGTGTAGAAGCCGCGGTCGAACGGCTCGATCTCGGTGATCGCGGCGTGCGCGGCGGGCCGCGGCACCCCGCACACCGCGGGTGTCGGGTGAAGCGCCTGCGCCAGGTGCAGCGCCGACGCGTCGGGGTCGGTGGCGCGCGCCCGCACGGTGGTGGACAGGTGCCACAGGGTCGGGGTGCGCACGAGCGACGGCCCGGCGGGCACCTCGAGGCCGTCGACGACGGGGCGCAGGCGCTCGACGACGTCGGCGACGACCAGCGCGTGCTCGTGGCGGTCCTTGTCCGAGGCCAGCAGGTCCTCGCCGCGGCGGCGGTCCTCGTCGGGGTCGGCAGCGCGCGCCGCCGAGCCGGCGAGGGGGTTCGCGCTCACGGTGCTCCCGCGGCGGGAGAGCAGCAGTTCCGGGCTGGCGCCGAGCAGGGTGCGCGGGGCGCCCGGCCGGTCGGGCGGCAGGTCGACGGCGAACAGGTAGCTGCGCGGGTCGCGGCGGGCCAGCTCGCGCAGCATCGGCACCGGGTCGACCGGCCCGTCCGCGATCACCTCGAGCGCGCGGGCGAGCACGACCTTGTCCAGCGCGCCGGCGGCCATGCGCACCAGCGCCTCGGTGACCATCCCCTCGTAGACGTGCGGGGCCGGCACCGGGTGGGCGGTGCCGGCGAGCGGCGCGCGGCCGGGGCCGGCGACGAGGACGGCGCCGAGGGGGCCGGCGCGCTCGACGTGCTCGGGCACCACGAGGTGGGCGGGCGCGGCGCGGTCGAAGGGCAGCGCACCGACGGCGAGCGCGGGGCCGGCGCGCACGCCGCGCAGGTGCGCGAGCACGGCGTCGGCGTCGCCCGTGGGCAGGAGCGTGCGGGTGCCGCGGGTCAGCAGCGCACCCTGCGGCCCCGAGAACCAGGAGCCGTCGCCGGGCGTCCAGGAGCGGAGCAGCCGCACCGGGTCGGCGACGGCGCCGAGCGGCGCGCGTGCCGCCGGGCTGGTGCTCGTCACGTTCCCGTTCCCCCTGCCGTGTCGCCCGTCATCGTGGTGCACGAGGCGGGACCACGCCTGTCCGGGACGTCCCCGACCGGCACCTTCCACCCTCCGCGCCCGCCGACGCCCGGTCCAGCCGGGGAGGGCGTGACGCGCCGCACCGTCATACTCTGGGTATGTGACGACGGACCAGGCCGACCCGCGGACCGCGCCCTCGCCCCTGCCGCGCTGGCGGGCCGACCTCCGCCTGGGCACCCGCATCGTCGCGATGCGCGCCGGCGGCCTGGCGCTGGCCCTGCGCGGCGACCCCGTCGCGCGGCTGATGCACCGCCCGTGGCGCCTCGACCCGTACCCCACCTACGCCCGGCTCCGGGCCGACGCCGCGGCCGGGGGCGGCCTCGCGCGCAGCCGCACCGGCATCCGCGCGGTGGCCACGCACGAGGCGTGCACCGCGGTGCTGCGCGACCGCCGCTTCGGTGTCCGGCTCGCCGACGGGCGGATGCCCTTCGACCCGCGCGACACGGAGCGATCAGGGGAGCACGCCGATAGGGGAGCTGGCGCCTCAGAGACCGACGACGCGAGCACCGGGGGCGATCCGACGGATCCCGAGGCCGCCCTGCTCGAGCCGATCGACCTCTCGCTGCTCGGGCTCGACGCCCCCGACCACACGCGGCTGCGGCGCCTCGCCCAGCCGACGTTCGCGCCGCGTCGCCTCGAGCAGTACCGCGAGACCGCCCGCGCCGTCACCGGCCGCCTGCTCGACGCGGCCCCGACCGACGCGCCGTTCGACCTGGTGGCCGCGCTCGCGGCGCCGCTGCCGATCAGCGTGATCTCCGAGCTGCTCGCGATCCCGGACGTCGACACGCCCCGCTTCGCGGCCTGGGGCCGGGTCGTGGGCGCGGCGCTCGACGGCGTCCGTTCGGTGCGCCACGCGCACGCGCTCTCCCGGGCGACGGCCGACCTGCGCGCGCTGTTCGCCGACCTCGTCGAGCGCCGCCGCGCCGACCCCGGCGAGGACGTGATCTCCCAGCTCGTGCACGCACTCGACGAGGAGACGCTCACCCTCGACGAGCTCGTCTCGCTGGCCCAGCTCCTGCTGATCGCCGGGTTCGAGACCACCACCAACCTCGTCGGCAACGCCGTCCGCGCCCTGCACGCGAGCGGGACGTGGGACGACCTGGTCGCCGACGCGGGCCTCGCCGCCGGGGCGATCGAGGAGACGCTGCGCTTCGACCCGCCGGTGCAGCTCACGGCTCGCTTCGCCCATGAGGACGTCGCGCTCGGCGAGCGGACGGTGCGCCGGGACACCGGCGTGCTCGTGCTGCTGGCGAGCGCGGGCCGCGACCCCGCCGTGCACCCCGACCCCGACCGCTTCGACCCGCGCCGCGAGCAGACCGTCGCACACCTCGCGTTCTCCGGCGGCGCGCACTACTGCCTCGGCGCCGCCCTCGCGCGGATGGAGGGCGAGGTCGCGCTGGAGATGCTCGCGCAGCGCCTGCCCCGCCTGCGTCCCGCGGGACGGTTCGTGCCCCGCGTGGCGACGGTGCTGCGCGGGCCGCGACGCTTCGGGGTGCGGGCGGACTGAGCGAACCGCCGGCCCGACCGCAGCGAACGGACCGTTCGCTGCCACTCCTCACCGAAGACGGAGGCCCCCGTGCCCGAGCTGCCCTCGATCTCCCATGTCGCGCTGTCGGTGACCGACCTTGCGACCAGCCAGCCCTGGTACGAGCGGCTCTTCGGCGTCGAGCCGGCGATGACGCTGTCCGACGGCCCGTTCGAGCGGAAGGTGTTCGCGCTGGCCGGCGGGCAGCTGTTCGGGCTGACCGCGCACGACGGGGCGCGCTCGGGCGACACGTTCGACGTCGTCGCGCCCGGCCTCGACCACGTCGGCTTCGCGTGCGCCGACCGGCCCGCGGTCGCCGCGTGGCAGACCCACCTCGACCAGCTCGGCGTCACGCACAGCGGCATCGTCGAGGCCGACTACGGCTGGGCGCTGTCCTTCACCGACCCCGACGGCAACGCGCTCGAGTTCTTCGCGCTCGCGTCCTGACCGCGGCGCGCCCACGCGGGCGCGCGTTCGGGGAGCACGCCGATCCCGACCAGGTAGGCCGGCACGATCTGCAGCGCCGGCACCTTCTGCAGCAGCCGCACCGGCAGCGGCAGCCGGCCGACGCCCAGCCCGCCGCCGCGCAGGACGTTGCGCACCACCACGCGGTGCGCGATGCGCTGCGCGGTCTGGGTGGCGACGGTCGGGACGCTCCGCCGGCGCTGCACGCGGCGGGCGGCGGCGTCGACCGCCGCGGGGTCGGGATCGCCGGTGGCGAGCACCGGGGCGAGCAGGCGCGCGGCCGCCACCGCGTCCTGCACGGCGAGGTTGATGCCGACCCCACCGACGGGCGACATCGCGTGCGCCGCGTCGCCGAGGCAGAGCAGGCCCGGCGCCGCCCACCGCCGCAGCCGGTTGAGCGTGACCCGCAGGAGCTTGACGTCGTCCCAGGTCGTCAGCGCGTCGACCCGGTCGCCGAGCCACGGCGCGGCCCGGCGCAGCTCGTCGCGCAGGGCCTGCACCGGCCCGCGCCGCGCCTCTGCGTCGGTGCCGCGGGCGATGAGGTAGGCGACCTGGTAGTGGTCGCCCCGGTCGATCATGATGATCATCCGGCCGTCGTCGGTCAGCCGGCCGAGCCCGCCCGCCGGGTCGTCCTCCTCGCGCGGCAGCCGGAACCACCACACGTCCATCGGCACGTCGAAGTCGCGCTGCGGCAGGCCGGAGCGCTCGCGCACGCGGGAGTCGCGCCCGTCGCAGGCCACGACGAGGTCGGCGGCGAGCTCGTTCCCCTCGCCCCACCGCACGCCGGTCACGCGCCCGCCCCGGCGGACCAGGTCGGTGACCTCGGCGTGGCGCACCAGCGTGAACGTCGGCTCCTCCTCGCCGGCGGCGGCGAGCATGTCGAGCAGGTGCCACTGCGGGACCATGGCGACGAAGGGGTGCGGCACCCCGACACGGCCGAGGAGCGTCAGGTCCCCGATCTGCGCCGGCCCCGCGTCGAGCACCACCCGCACCGACTCGATCGGCTTCCACGGCAGCTGCGTGAAGCGGTCCCAGAGCCCCAGCTCGTCGATCAGCGTCATCGTCGACGGGTGGACGGTGTCGCCGCGGAAGTCGCGCAGGAAGTCGCCGTGCTTCTCCAGCACCGTCACCGCGACCCCGGCGCGCGCGAGCACCAGGCCCAGCACGATCCCCGCCGGCCCGCCACCCACCACCGCGCACGTCGTCCGTTGCTGCGTCACCGCACGAGCATGCCGGGGAACCGGGCGTTCACGACAGCGCCCCGGCCACACCCTCCGTTCGGCCAGGTCCCGGTTGTCGCACGACTAGTGCGACAGCCGCATCCCTGCGACACACTGTGCTGCGCTCCACCCGCCCGGGTGGGTCTGCCCGCTCCGTGGGGGTGCCTCGTGGAACCCACCGACCTCGTCGCCATGCACATGAGCGACGGGATCGTGAACGCGCCGACGTCGATCGTCTTCGGGGTCGTCGCCGTGCTCGGTCTCGCCGTGTGCGTCGCCCGCGCGCGCCGCGACCTCGACGACCGCACCGCCCCGATGGCCGGGCTGGTGGCGGCGTTCGTGTTCGCGGTCCAGATGCTGAACTTCCCGATCCTCCCCGGCGTCAGCGGGCACCTGCTCGGCGGCGCGCTGTGCGCGATCCTCGTCGGGCCCTACGTGGGCGCCATCTGCGTGTCGATCGTGTTGCTGCTCCAGGCGCTGCTCTTCGCCGACGGCGGGCTCTCCGCGCTCGGCACCAACATCACGAACATGGCGCTCATCGGCACGTTCGTCGGCTACGGGGTCGCGGTCGCGATGCGCCGGATCGCCCTGCGCAGCCGCGGCGGGCTGGTCGCCACGGCGTTCGTCGCGGCCTGGGTGAACACCGTGGTCGCGTCGCTGGGCTTCGTCCTGGAGTACGCGATCGGCGGCCAGGGGCTGGCGCTCGGCACCGTGGTCGCCCTGATGACCGGCTTCCACGCGCTGATCGGGATCGGCGAGGGCGTCATCACCGCGCTCACCGTCGGCGCCGTCGCGTCCGTGCGGCCCGACCTCGTCTACCTGACGCGCAGCGCCACCCCGACGCTGCAGTTCAAGGAGGCCCGCGCATGAACGGTCCTGGATCGGGTCGAGCTCCCCTGTCGGCGTGCTCCCGTCAACGCTCTGTCTCCCGTCTGCCGCTGGCCTTCTACGCCGGCTTCCTCGTCGTCGCCCTGCTGCTGGCCGGCGTCGTGTCCTACGCGGCGAGCAGCAGTCCCGACGGCCTCGACGCGGTGACGCAGACCGGGTGCGAGCTCGACGAGGCCGGCGAGCCGGTCGGCGGGCAGTGCATCGCGCAGAACGCCGGCGAGCACGCGACCGCGAACAGCCCGCTCGCCGACTACGCGGTCGGCGGCGGCGAGGGCACCGTGGGCATCGCCGGGGTCATCGGCGTGCTCGTCACGCTGGTCGTGGCCGGGGGCCTGTTCTGGGTGCTGCGACGACGGGGGTCGCGCGACGACACTCCGAGCCGGGTCGAGTAGCGGTGGCCGCCGGGCACGCCCACCCCCTCTACCGCGCCGGCGACTCGGTCGTCCACCGGCTCCCGGCCCACGTGAAGATCGTCGTCGCGTTCCTGTTCGTGCTCGCCGTGGTGGCGACGCCCCGCGAGGCGTTCACGGTCTTCGGCCTGCAGTTCCTGCTGCTCGTCGCCGTCTGGGTCGCGGCCCGCGTCCCGCCGGGCTGGCTCGCGACGCGGGCGCTCGTCGAGGCGCCCTTCGTCGTGCTCGCGGTGCTCCTGCCGTTCTTCGCCGACGGGCCGCGCGTCGAGTGGTGGGGCATGTCGCTGTCGGTCGACGGGCTGCTCGCCGGCTGGAACATCCTGGTCAAGGGCACGCTCGGCGTCCTGGTGTCGGTGACGCTCGCGGCGACCACCCCGCTGCGCGACCTCGTCTCGGGGCTCTCGCGGCTGCGGGTGCCGTCGATGGTGTGCGTGATCGCGACGCTGATGCTGCGCTACCTCGAGGTGATCGCGGCCGAGGCCCGCCGGATGCGCCTGGCCCGCATCTCGCGTGGCCACGACCCCCGCTTCGTCTGGCAGCTCGGGGCGACCGTGCGCTCGGTGGGCGCACTGTTCCTGCGGTCCTACGAGCGCGGCGAGCGCGTGCACCTGGCGATGCTCTCCCGGGGCTACACGGGCGCGATGCCCGCCTTCACCACGACCTCGGCGTCGACGGCGACCTGGTCGCTCGCGCTGGTCCCCGCCGTCGCCGCCGCGCTGCTGGCGGTGTCCGGATACTGGGCCTGGTGACCCCTTCTCTGGACGTCTCGGGTCTCGCGTTCGCCTACCCGGACGGTCACCAGGCCCTGTTCGGTGTCGACCTGCGCATCGAGCGCGGCGAGCGCGTCGCCCTGCTGGGGCCGAACGGGGCGGGCAAGACGACGCTCGTGCTGCACCTCAACGGCGTGCACCGCGCCGGCGCCGGCCGGGTCGCGGTCGGCGGGCTGGAGGTCACCCGCGACAACGTCCAGGAGATCCGCCGACGGGTCGGGATCGTCTTCCAGGACCCCGACGACCAGCTGTTCATGCCCACCGTCGCCGACGACGTCGCCTTCGGGCCCGCGAACTTCGGCGTCACCGAGCCGGAGCTGTCGCTGCGGGTGAAGGAGGCGCTCGACGCCGTCGGGGTCGCCGAGCTCGCCGACCGCTCCCCCATGCACCTCTCCGGCGGCCAACGCCGGCGGGCCGCGCTCGCGACCGTCCTCGCGTGCGACCCGGAGATCCTCGTGCTCGACGAGCCGTCCACCCACCTCGACCCCGTCGCCCGCCGCGAGCTCGCCGACGTGCTGCTCGGGCTCGACCGGACGATGCTCATGGTCACCCACGACCTGCCCTACGCCCTGCAGCTCTGCCCACGCTCGGTCGTGATCGACGGCGGCGTGGTGGTCGCCGACGGCCCGACCCGCGAGCTGCTCGCCGACGCGGACTTCCTCGCCGCCCACCGCCTCGAGCTGCCGTTCGGGTTCGCGCTGGGCTGAGCGCGTGCCAGGCTCGCCGGATGGACCTCGACGACTTCCGCGAGCGGGCCGCCGGTGAGCACTTCCTGGTCGTCGTGTCGACGGCCCGGTCCGACGGGTCGATCCAGTCGTCCGTGGTCAACGCCGGCGTCATGGACCACCCGGTGCACGGGACGCCGATCGTGGCGCTCGTGGCGGCGGGCGGATCGGTGAAGCTCGCCAACCTCCGCGCGCGGCCGTGGATGACGGTCACCGTCCGGGCCGGCTGGCGCTGGACGACGGTGGAGGGCGCAGGAGAGATCGCCGGGCCGGACGACCCGCTGACCGGCGTGACAGGGGAGCACGCCGATAGGGTCCCCACCTTGCTGCGCGAGGTCTTCCGCGCCGCCGGCGGGTCGCACGACGACTGGGTGGAGTACGACGCGACGATGGCGCGCGAGCGCCGGGCCGCGGTGCTCGTGACGCCGAGCCGGATCTACGGCGTCTGAGGCGCCTCGGGGTCCTGCGGGGCGCCGGAGAGCATCGACAGCGTCCGCACGACGTGCCCCTCGACGGCGTCGCGCCCCAGACCGAGGCCGGTGAGGGTGCCGGCGCCGTCCTCCTGCTCGAGCAGCGCGAGCAGGATGTGCTCGGTGCCGACGTAGTTGTGGCCCAGGCGCAGGGCCTGGCGGAACGTCAGCTCCAGCGCCTTCTTGGCCGCACCGTCGAACGGGATGAGCGCGCCGACCTCGTCGGAGCGCGCCGGGAGCTGCTCGACGAGCGTGCGGCGCACCGTCTCGGGCGAGACCCCGAGCTCCTTCATCGTCAGCACCGCGAGCGACTCCGGCTCGTGGAGCAGCCCGAGCGCGAGGTGCGCGGGGGTGATCTCGGCGTTGCCGGCGGAGCGGGCCTCCTCCTGCGACGTCACCACCACGTTGCGGGCCCGTGGGGTGAAGCGACCGAAGCCCTCCTCGAAGTCGATCTCCTCGCCGGAGCCCTTGGGCACGAAGCGCTTCTGGGCGGCCTGCTTGGTGACGCCCATGCGCTTGCCGATGTCGGTCCAGGACGCGCCGGAGCGGCGGGCCTGGTCGACGAAGTGGCCGATGAGGTGGTCGGCCACCTCCCCGAGGTGCTCGGCGGCGAGCACGGCGTCCTGGAGCTGCTCGAGGGTGTCGGTGTGGACCGAGGTGATCGCGTGGATGAGGTCGTCGAGGCGGACGGGCGTCGGTGGCGTGGTCATGCGTCCACCTTAGGTTGACGATGTGGGTATTCGTCAACCCCAGGTGGACGCTTGCCCCTCTCACGGTGTGAGGTCCTAGCGTTCTCGTCATGACACCGGGGCGGACGGTCGGCGAGCTCGCCGAGGCCACCGGGCTGTCGGTCCGCGTCCTGCGGCACTGGGACGAGCGCGGGGTCGTCTCGCCGTCCCGGACGCCGGCGGGGCACCGCCTGTACTCGGCCGACGACGTCGTCCGGCTCCACCGCGCGATCACGCTGCGGGCGCTCGGTCTGCGTCTCGACCAGGTCGCGGCGCTGCTCGACGGCACCGACCCCGACCCGGCCGCGACCCTGCGCGCCCACCTCGCGGGGGTCGACGCCGACCTCCGGCGCCGGCGCACGGTCCGCGACCGGCTCGCCGAGGTCCTCGCCTCGCCGTCCGACGACGTCCTGTCCACCGTGATCCGGGAGATGACCATGGTCGGGTCCTACGTCCACGGCTACCACGAGACCGAGGCGACACGCCTGCGCGACCAGGCCGCCACGCTCGCCGACCTGCTCCACGACGGCGTCGCGTTCCCCGACGGCGCGCACGTCCTCGAGCCCGGCTGCGGCGTCGGCGCCCAGACCGTCGTGCTCGCGGCCCGCAGCCCGGGCGCGCGCTTCACCGCGATCGACCTCGAGCCCGGCCAGGTCGGCGCCACCCGCGCCCGCGTCGAGGCCGCGGGGATCGCCGACCGGGTCGAGGTCCGCCAGGGGGACGTCCACGACCCTCCCGGCCCCGTCGACCACGTCGTCGTGTTCTTCCTGCTCGAGCACCTCCCCCGGCCCGACGAGGCACTGCGCGCGCTGCGCGGGGTGCTGCGGCCCGGCGGGACGATCACCGTCGTCGAGGGCGACCACGGCGCCACCGCGTTCCACCCCGACAGCGCCGACGCCCGCGCGGTGATCACCTGCCAGGAGGTGCTGCAGCGGCAGGCCGGGGGCGACGCGGGGATCGGGCGGCGCCTGCACCCGCTGCTCGCCGACGCCGGGTTCGACGACGTCGCGGTGGTGCCGCGCACCGCCCACGCGCACGCCGGGCGCCCCGACCTCGCCGACAGCCTCGTGCGCCGCACCTTCACCGCGATGGTCGCCGGGGTCCGCGAGCCCGCCGTCGCCGCCGGCCTGATCACGCCCGAGCGCTTCGACGCGGGCGTGCGCGACCTGCTGCGCACCACCGAGCCCGGCGGGACCTTCAGCTACACGTTCTTCCGCGCGACCGGCACCATCCGGGCGTACCCGAGCCGCGCGTCGAGCGCGTTGCTGGACGAGGTGGCCGACGAGGCCGCGAGGTGACGGACGTCAGGCCGGCGGGATCCAGAAGCGCAGGAGCGCGGCGCCCTGGTCACCGTCGGGGTGCGACGACGGCCACCCCGGGTCGAGCACGCCGCCGCAGCGGCGGATGACCTCGAGCGAGCCGGGGTTGTCCTCGCGGCAGGTCACGAGCACCGGCCCGACGCCGCGGTCGCGCAGGATCGCCAGGCTGCGCCGCAGGATCGCGGTGGCGTAACCACGCCGGCGCTCGGCGGGCAGGACGGCGTAGCCGACGTGGCCGCCCTCGACGCAGAGCGTGTCGGTGAGCGTGTGCCGGATCGACGCCCGCCCCACGACCCGCCCGCCGACCTCGGCGTAGAGGAAGGTGCTCGCCACCCGGCCCGGCGGCAGGTCCTCGCCGCGGTGCTCGCGGTCGAGCCGGTCGAGGTAGGCCAGCCACGGCTCGCCCTCCGGCCGGAGCCCGAAGTCGAACCCGTCCGCCGCCAGCGCGGCCTGCGCCTCGCGGGCCACCGCCTCGTCGGAGGGTAGGGGTGCGCGCAGGACGAGCGCGTCGGCGTCGGACACGGCACCACCCTGGCCCCCGCGGCGCCCCGCCCGCTGCTTGTGGGTCGGGTGTGACCCGTCGCACACTGCCGGGGATGGCGGTGATGCGGGCCGGGGACCGGTGGGCCGCCGCGGTGGACACCGCGGTCGGCACCTGGCTGCGCGCGCAGGACGCGCACTTCGGCGCCAGCCGGGTCGACGCGGACGGCACGCACACCGTGTCGTGGTACTTCGCGCCCACCTCTGCCCACGCGGGTCGCCGGCGCCGCGAGCGGGTGCTGGTGTTCCGCACGCGCGACGAGGACGACTGGGAGGTCGAGCTCGCCGAGCGCGCGGCCGCCGAACCCGGACGGGTGCGCGAGACGGCGGCGAACGCCGCGCGCACCGACCGCGCGGGCCTGCCCGCCACCGTCCAGCGGCTCCTCGCCGGCGGGCTCGCGCGGCACCGACGCCGTCCGGCCCGCGTCCCACGGGCGCCGGCCGATCTCGGCTCGCCCGTGCTCGGGCTCGTCCTCGGCGTCGCGATGCTGCTCGGCGCCCGGCTCGACATCGACCTCGCGCCGGGCATCGTCGCGCTCGCGCTGCCGCTGCTCGGGGTGAACGCCTGCCGGCTCGTCGCCCGCCTCGTGCGCGGGTGACATCCGCTACGACGGGCGGAGGAAGAGCACGGCGCGCGGGAGCATGGAGGTCCCAGCCGAAGGAGACCCGCGGTGCCGGCCACGCGCACGGAACAGTCGACCCCCGACCTGGTCGTCCCCCACCTCGCCAACCTCCGCGACGTCGGCGGCCTGCCGACTAGCGACGGCGGCCGCACGCGCCCCGGCGTCCTGTGGCGCGGCGACGCCCCGCTCGAGGGCGACGAGACCGCCGGCCCCGGCGGCCACGCCTGGCCGCCCGGCAGCGTGATCGACCTCCGCAACCCGACCGAGCTGCCCGCGGTGCACCCGCTGCCCGCGCTCGGCGCCGAGCTGACCTCGCTGCCGCTGATCGCGTCGCTGGCGCCCGCCGCGCAGGCCCGCGGCCGCCGCGGCGAGCTCGACGCCGGCGAGCTCTACATCCTGCTGGTCGAGACGATCGGCGAGGCCTGGCTGCCGCAGCTCGTCGGCGTCGCCGCGTACGGGCCCGGCCCCGTGTTCGTGCACTGCGCGGCCGGTAAGGACCGCACGGGCGTCGCCGTCGCCCTCCTGCTCCGCGCGGCCGGCGTCGACCGCGCCACCGTCGCCGCCGACTTCGCCGCCACCAACTCCCACCGCGCCGCGCTACGCGACCGGCTCGTCGTGCAGGGCGCGCTGGAGCCGTCGGTCGAGGCGAGCCGCGTCGGCGTCACCCCCGAGCACATCGAGCCCGTCCTCGACCTCGTCGACGACGACCCGCGCGCCCCGCTGCGCGACGCCGGCGTGCCCGACGCGGACCTCGACGCGTGGCGCGATCGGCTCGTCGAGGGCGCCTGAGGTCGGCCGTCCGGGGGAACCGCGCCCCGACGCTGTGCCGGGCCACAACGGCGCCGTCGTGATCTCTGTGGGCGGGCACAGTGCCCGGCCGGGGTCCCTCCCCGAAGACTGGGTGGTGAGCGGGTCCACTCGGCGGCCCGCAGGCGCCGACCGATCCTCGAGGTGACCCGGATGAACGCCCCGACGACGTGCCCCTGCTGCGGTGTCGTGGTCATGCCGCGCGAGATGTCCTACGACTTCGACGGCGAGACGGTCGCGTCGCTCACGCGCGAGGTCGCCTACCTGCGCGCCACCGTCGCCCGCCTGCGCGGCGCCCCGCAGGTCCTCCCGACGCCCCGTCCGGTCGAGCACGCGGTCGAGGCCGTCAGCGCCTGACGCGCGCCCCCGCCGAGCCGCCGGTGCCGCCGGTGCCGCCGGTGCCGCCGGTGCCGCCGGTGCCGCCGGCGCCGTTCGCGGCGGCACGCAGCCGGGTCACGGCGGTCGTCGGATCGAGTCCCGGCACCGCCGATCCCGGCCAGCGCACGACGACGCCCTCGACCAGCGCGGCGGCGTCGGCGACCAGCTCGGCCGCCAGCGACAGCCCGGTGCGCGCCGCGTCGGGGCCGTCGCCGGCCCGTCGCATCGGCTCGACCACGGCATCGGGCACGACGATGTCGGGCACCTCGTGGCGCAGGTGCTCGGCCTGGGCGTAACCCGTCAGCGCGCCCACCGACGCCAGCACCGGCACCCGCCGGCCCGCCGCGCCCAGGGCGTCGAGGACCGTCCGCAGCCGTTCGAGCTCGAACACCGGCCGCGTGACGAGGAACTCCGCCCCCGCCTCCACTTTCGCGACGGCCCGGGCGGCCTCGCGGTCGAGGTCGTCGGCCCCCGGGGTGACGCGCGCACCGAGCCGGAACGTGGTCGCCGCGCCGACCTCCACGCCGTCGGCGTCGATCCCGCGGTTGAGGTCGGCGGCCAGGCGCAGCAGCTCGAGCCCGTCGACCTCCCACACGCCGTCGCCGACGGCCTGCTCGGCGTGCACCGGCGGGTTGCCGGTCTCGCAGACCAGCGTCCGGACGCCCAGCGCGTGCAGCCCGAGCAGGTCGGCCTGCAGGGCGAGCAGGCTCGTCTGCCAGCTCGTGACGGTGAGCGCCGTGTCGACGTCGATGCGGTCGTGCAGGTGCACCGCGAGGCCGGTCGTGCTCGTGGTGGCGCGGCGGGCGCGGGACCGGCTGACCCACAGCACCGACGCGCCGCCCGACACCGCGCGCCGGGCGCGGGACAGGTGCTCCTCGGGACCGCCGGCGCCCGCGACCTCGGCGGCGACGAGGAACTCCCGCGACGCCGGGCGCCCGCGCAGCCAGCGCTCCACCGCTCCGCGGCCGGGGCCGGTGACGGGCTCGTCGGGCTCCTCGTCGGGGACGGGGGCCGGGTCGGGCACGGTGCGCGGTGCCGGGACGACGCGCTGGTCGCGGGGTGTCGCCGGCGGGGCCCACGCGTCGTGGGTGGTCAGCGCGCGGGCCGCCGCCGCCGTGTGCTCCGGGGTCGTGCCGCAGCAGCCGCCGACGAGGCGCGCGCCGGCCTCGACGTAGCGCAGGACGTAGCGCGCGAAGTGCTCGGCGTCGCCCGCGAAGCGCACGCTGCGGTCGGCGACGACGTGGGGCAGGCCCGCGTTCGGCTGGGCGGACAGCGCCGGCGCGCCGGTGGGCCCCATGCGGCGGACGACGTCGAGCAGGCCCTGCGGCCCGAGCGTGCAGTTGGTGCCGATCGCGACGGCCCCGGCGTCGGCGAGGCGCGCCACGACGTCGGCGGGCGACTCCCCCGCGGCGGTCAGCAGGTCGCCGTCCTCGTCGACGAAGGTCGCCTGGGCGACGACGGGCAGGTCGGTGACCTCCTGCACCGCGCGGATCGCGGCGAGCAGCTCGCCGGCGCGGCTGAACGTCTCGAGCACGATGAGGTCGACGCCGCCCTCGACGAGCGCCTCGACCTGCTCGCGGATCGCGATGGCGGCGCGCGCCTCCTCGACCGGGACGGCGAGCCCCGGCGGCGTGGCGGGCGACACGGAGCCCGCGACCCACGCCGGGCGCCCGGCGGCGTCGCGCACGCCGGCGGCGAGGCGGGCGCCGGCGAGGTTGATCTCGCGGACGCGGCGGGCCAGGCCGTGGCGCTCGAGGCGGGGCCGCGAGGCGGCGAAGGTGTGGGTCTGCAGGACGTCGGCGCCGGCCGCGAGGTAGCGCTCGTGCAGCGCCGAGACCAGCTCGGGGGCGATCACGCAGAGCTCGGCGCCGTGCCCCTCGACGAGCCCGCCGCTCGCGCGGGCGAGGGTGCCCATCGCGCCGTCGCCGAGCAGGACGCGGCGCCCGAGCGCCTCGGTGAACGACTCGCTCACGCCTCCATCTCCCCGAGGATCTCCAGCGCCATCTGGGCGGCGAGCCGGTCGCGGTAGGCGTCGAGGTCGAGGCCGGACAGCTCCTCGGCGCGCCGCAGCCGGTAGCCGACGGTGTTCGGGTGGACGTTGAGCACCCGGGCGACGCGCTGCGGGCTGCCGTCCTCGCGGAAGTAGCGCGCGAGGGTGCGCAGCAGCTCGACGGTGCGCTCGGAGCGGTCGGTCGCGAGGCGCCCGAGGACCTCGCGGGCGAAGGTGCGGGCGGCCTCGGGGTCGGGGATCTGGAGCAGCAGGCGGTGCACGCCGAGGTCGTCGAAGCGCAGCACGCGCCCGGCGCGCCCGAGGCGGCGGGCGGCGACGAGGGTGCGGCGGGCCTGGTCGTACGAGGTCGCGATCTCGCCCGCCGCGCGGACCGTGCCGCCCACGGCGACGGTGACGGGCCACAGCGCGTCCGGGTCGGGCACGCGGCCGCGCGCCAGGCGGCGGGCGCAGGTCGCGCCGACCGAGGCCGGGTCGGCGGGCTCGGGCACGACGGCGACGGTCTCGGTGTCGCGCACGACGGTCAGCGCGGACGGGGCGGCCGCGAGCAGGTGCTCCTCCGCCTCGCCGAGCAGACTCGCCGGCCCCGCGCCGAAGGCGCCGTCGTCGTCGGGCGACACGACGACGACGCGGTGGTCGACGCCCGGGTCGTACCCGACGTGCTCGGCCCACTGGGCGGCCTGGTCGGCGTCGCGGGCGCGGTCGAGCAGCAGCCCGGACACGAGGTCGCCGCGCACCTGCCCGGCGGCGGTGGCGAGCACCCGGTCGCGGCCGGCGATGACGCCGACCACCGTTGCGGCGTGCTCGGCGACGAGCAGCAGGACGTCGTCGCCCGCGAGGGCCTCGGGCCGGTCGCGCGCCGCGGTGTCCTCCTCGGCCAGCAGGAACGCGGGCACCTCGCGGCCGAAGAGCACCGGCGCGACGACCTGCACGCGGCGCCCGGGCCCGGGGACGCGCAGGGCCCGGCCGACGGTCGCGGCCATCGCGAGGGTCCGGGGCCACACGGCGCTGCCGGCGTCGGTTCGCACGAGGGCGGCGGCCTCGGCGATGCTCATCCCGGGCGCCGCGGCGGCGAGCACCTCGCCCCCGGGACCGACGACGGCGGCGAGGACCCCGAGCTCGCCGGCCATCACCGTCGCGACGGCCTGGGTGTCCACCGAAGGCGCGGCGACGAGGCCCGAGAGCCGGCGGTAGAGCGCGACGAGGCCGCGCGGGCCCGCGGCGTCGGGGCCCGGGGCGTCCGGGGCTCCCGGCCGTGCCCGCACCTCGCCGGTCGTCACACCCCCATTCTCCCCTGTCAGCGCCGTTTCGGGTGCGGACGAGGCGATCAGAACCGACTCGGCACCGGTACCCCGCTCGTACCCCGCTCGGCCCGCGTCGTCCGGACGGGTCATGATCGGGGCTCCCACACGACCCGGGAGGACCCGTGAGCGACCGCGCTCCCCGCATCGCCGTCGTCTTCTACTCCGCGACCGGCAACGTGGCCGCGCTCGCGGAGTCGCTGGCCGAGGGGGCCCGCGAGGCGGGCGCCGAGACCCGCGTGCGGCCGGTCGCCGAGCGCGCCCCGGCCGAGGCGATCGAGGCCAACCGGCGCTGGAAGGCGTGGGTCGAGGACAACCCCTACGACACGCTCGCGTCCCTCGACGACCTCGAGTGGGCCGACGGGCTGGCGCTCGGGAGCCCGACGCGCTTCGGCAACAGCGCCGAGCAGCTCAAGGCGTTCCTGGACACCACCGGCGGGCTCTGGGCGCAGGGCAAGCTCGCGGGGCTGGTCGGGACCTCGTTCACCAGCGCCTCGACGGGCCACGGGGGGCTCGAGGCGACGATCCTGTCGATGAACAACGTGCTCTACCACTGGGGCGCGCTGGTGATGCCGCTCGGCTACGCCGCCGACCCGTCGCTGATGTCCTCGGGCAACCCGTACGGCGCGTCGTGGGTGTCGCGGAAGTCCGCCGCGCCGGACGAGAGCGCGCTCCAGGCCGCCCGCGTCCAGGGCACCCGGCTGGCCCAGGTGGCCGCCAAGCTGAAGGACTGACCCTCCTACGTGAGCGATTTTCCCGGCTATAGCCGGGAAAATCGCTCACATGCTCGAGGGGTACGCCGAAGCGGCGGAGGCGGTCACGGGGCTGGTGGGGCGGATCCCGGACGACGCGTGGGACGGTCCCGGGCTCGGCGAGTGGGACCTGCGATCGCTGGTCGGGCACACGAGCCGGGCGTTCGTCACCGTGCTGACCTACCTGGAGCGGCCGGCGGACACCGAGGACATCGACGCGCCCGAGGGCTACTACGCGCTCGTGCCGGCGATGACCGGCGAGGGCATCGACCAGGCGGCCGTCGCCCAGCGCGGGCGCGACGCGGGGGTGGCGCTGGGCGACGAGCCGGCGGCGGCGTTCGCGGCGCTCGCCGACCGGGCCGTCGCGGCCGCCCGCGCCGCCGACCCGGACGCGCTGATCTCCTCGATCGCCGGCGGTCTGCGGGTGGCGTCGTACGTGCCGACGCGCACCGTCGAGCTCGTCGTGCACGGGCACGACATCGCGGCGGCGACGGGGCTGGAGATCGAGTTCAGCGAGCACACGGTGACGCAGGTGGCGACGGTGCTCGCGCGCACCGGGGTGCGCCTCGGGCACGGCCGGCTCCTGCTCGACGCCCTCACGGGCCGCGCCTCACTGCCCCCGGGCTTCTCGGTGGTCTGATCGGCGTCTGTGAGCGATCTTCGGGGCGATAGCCCCGAAGATCGCTCACATACCTCAGGCGGCGGAGCCCACGGCGGCGACGAGGTCGTCGAAGCGGGCGGCGAGGTCGAGGTCGTCGGCCGTCACGAACTCCTGGCGCTCGGT
The DNA here is from genome assembly GCF_028737205.1 of Actinomycetospora lutea. Classification (GTDB taxonomy): domain Bacteria; phylum Actinomycetota; class Actinomycetes; order Mycobacteriales; family Pseudonocardiaceae; genus Actinomycetospora; species Actinomycetospora lutea. The sequence goes on from NZ_JAQZAL010000031.1 coordinate 41,596, forward strand.
GCGGGCGCGCACGGTCAGCGAGGTCGGCGTGCGGTCGACGATCCGCAGCCGCCGGCCGGTCTCGTGCTCGACGGCGCGGAGGCGCTCGAGCAGCAGGTCGATGTGCTCGGACGGGAGCGAGACGGTGCGCTCGATGCCGGCGCGGTCGCCCGACCACGCCGTCCGCCGCTGCTGCAGCGTCTGCGCGAGCTCGTCCTCGTCGACCGGCTGCGGGCGACCCTGCGCGGCCTCGGACGCGGCGTCGGGCGGCAGCGTCGGCCCTGCGCCGAGCAGCGAGGGCGGCAGGACGCGCGTGATCCGGGCGCCGATGTCGTCGTCCTCGGCCTGGAGCTGGCCGGTGACGGCGGTCAGCGCGTAGCGGGCGCGCTCGGGGGTCCAGCCGGTGCGCCGGGCCACCTCCTCGACGAGCCCCTCCTCGGTCGGGGCGCCGCTGTCAGTCTGGCGGTCGACGCCCGACTCCTGCTGGAGCAGGTTGGGCAGGGCGTCCGCGAGCGCGTCACGGTCGTCGGCGGGCAGGTGCGCGGCCACGGTCGCCAGCACCGCGTCGGCGGCGCGGCGGGCGTCGTCGGTCTCGACGAAGCCGCCTCGGGTGGCCACGCCCGCGAGGAACTCCTGGTGTCGCATGATCGGGGCCTACCCGGCGCGCCGCCCCGGATACCTCCCGAGTCAGCAGAACGCCGACGGCGTGCCGACCGCACCGGTCCAGACGTAGACGAGCAGGACCGCGCGGTCGTCGGTCCACATCCCGTGCGGCTGCCAGGGCGCGTGGTGGATCAGGGTCCCGGCCGGCTCGGGCGCCGGGGCCTCGTCGAGCCCGTGCACCCAGCGGATCGTCCCGGCCGGCAGGTAGAACTCCGCGGCCGGGTGGTGGTGCGGCGGGTAGCGCACGCCGGGCCCGAGCAGGACGAGCCCGGCCGCGACCTCCGGCGCTTCCGCGAGCGTGGCGTGCGCGTAGAGCCCGAGGAACGACGCGTCCGGCGGGGCGGCGACGTAGGCGGCCGTCTGGCCCCAGGCCGCGCCGGCGGCCAGCGGCCGCAGGACGTCGGCGAGCTGCTCGTCGACCTCCTGCGCGGCTCGCGCCAGCGCGTCGTCGAGGTGGGCCAGCACGGGCAACGACGATCCCGGTCCCCCCACCTCGGCGCGGTCCGGGAGCCCGTCGAGGACGCCGGCGGGCAGCGTCCCCACGAGCCGGCGCCGCAGCGCCGCGAACGCCGCCACGCTCGATCCCGCGCTCGATCCCGCGCTCGATCCAGCGCTCGATCCGGCGCTCAATCCAGCGCCCGCCGCACGAACCCCTGGATGCCGATCGCCCCGAAGATCCCGCACGCCGCGATCAGCGCGAGCAGGCACACCCACCACGCCAGGTGCGGCACCGACGGCGTCAGCGCGCCGCGCAGGCCCTCGGAGATGTAGGTGATCGGGTTGAGCGCGCAGATCACCTGGAACCAGCGCAGGTTCTCCAGCTGCAGGAACGGGAACTGCGTCGAGCCGGTGAACAGCAGCGGCGTGATCACCAGTGCGAACACGACGTTGATCTTCCGCGGCGACACGAGGGTGCCGATCACGAGGCCCGCCGCCCCGCCGGCCAGCGACCCGAGGACGAGCAGCAGCGCCGAGAACGGCAGGCCGGAGAGCTGCCAGTCGACGTTGCCGAGCACCAGGTAGCCGACCGGGATCATCACCAGCGAGCCGAACAGTCCCCGCGACGCCCCGAACACGATCTTCTCGACCGCGACCAGGCGCGTGGACAGCGGCGCGAGCAGCCGGTCCTCGATCTCCTTGGTGTACGAGAAGTCGATCACCAGCGGGATCGCCGTGGCCTGCACCGCCACGAAGAACGCGTTGAGCGCGAGCAGCCCGGGCAGCAGCAGCTGGGCGTACCCGGGCGTGACGTAGCCGAGCTGGCCCAGCACGACACCGAACACGAACAGCAGGAAGAACGGCTGCATCAGCACCTGGCTGATGAACGTGCCGAACTCCTTGCCGGTGACCGCGATGTCGCGGCCCAGCACCCCGAGGAACGCGCGGCCCTGGCCGGGGCCGACCCTCGTCGCCGTCGGCGCGCTCACCGCAATCCCCTCCCCGTCAGGTCGATGAACACGTCCTCCAGCGTCGGCTCGCCGAGCTCGACCTGGGACACCGTGGCGCCGGCGTCGGCGACCGCGCCGAGCACCGGGGCGAGCGCCGCGCCGGCCTCGCCGTCGGCGCGCACGCGCAGCTGGGTGGCGAGCTCGTCGGAGCGGTCCTCCACCCCGGCCACGCCGCGGACCTCCTTGATCCGCCCCTGCACGGTCGCGACGTCGGCGCCGGTGAGCACGAGGTCGATGGTCGCCTCGCCCGGCAGGCCGGCGACCAGCCCGGAGGGCGAGTCGAGCGCGAGCAGCCTGCCGTGGTCGACGATGCCCACCCGGTCGGCGAGCTTGGCCGCCTCGTCCATGTCGTGGGTGGTGAGCACGACCGTCACGCCGGACGCGGCCAGCTCGACCACGCGGTCGTGCACGAACAGGCGCGCCTGCGGGTCGAGCCCCGTCGAGGGTTCGTCGAGGAAGAGCACCTGCGGGGCGTGCATGAGGCCGCGGGCGATGATCAGCCGCTGGGCCTGGCCCCCGGAGAGCTCGTCGGGGTTGGTGGTCGCCTTGTCGAGCAGGCCCATGCGCTCGAGCAGCTCGTCGGCCAGCGCCTGGCGCTTCGCGCGCGGCACCCCGTGGTACGCGGCGTGCCAGACGAGGTTGCCGCGGGCGTCGAGCGAACGGTCGAGGTTGGGCCGCTGGGGCACGACGCCCAGCACGGCGCGCGCGCCCACCGGGTCTCCCGCGACGTCGATGCCGGCGACCGTCGCGCGCCCGGAGGTCTTGCGGACGCGCGTGGTCAGGATGCCGACCGTCGTGGTCTTGCCCGCGCCGTTGGGCCCGAGGAGCCCGAACACCTCTCCGCGGCGCACCGCGAAGCTCAACCCGTCGACGGCCGGCGTGGTGCTGCGCCCGTAGCGCTTCACCAGGTCGGCCACCTCGACCGCCGGCGCGGCCTCGTCGACGCCGTCCCCGGTCGACGGGCGCGTGGTGGTCTGCGTGCTCACCGATGGTCCTCCCCCGTGCGCCGAACCGTTCGGCGGACGCCATCGCGACGCTACGCCCGGGGTCCGACACCCCTCTTGTCGATTTCGGTGCTCGATGATCGCCACATCACGACGGTGCGACCTCGAGGAAGGTCGAGGTCAAGCTCCCGACGCCGGTACCGGCACGTGCACCAGCCGCGGCCCGGGCCCGGCGAACCCGCGCCGCACCGCCGCGCGCAGCTCGTCGACGGTGCCGACGCTCTCGGCCGGCACGCCGTAGGCCTGCGCGAGCGCGAGGTGGTCGACGGCGGGCAGGTCGAGCCCCGGCACCTTCGGCGTCTGCTCGCGCGAGGCGAACCACTTGAGGATCGCGTACTCCCGGTTGTCCAGGACGAGCACGGTGACCGGGACCTGCCACGACGCCGCCGTCGCGAGCGCCTGCACCGCGTACTGCAGCGAGCCGTCGCCGATCGCGGCGAGCACCGGGCGCGCCGGCTCGGCGAGCCCGACGCCCACCGCCGCGGCGAGCCCGAACCCGAGCCCGCCCGAGGCGGTGAAGTACGAGCTGCCCGGCCGCGTGATCGGCAGCCGTGCCTGCTGCGTCCCGCGGTGCGACGGCGCCTCGCTGACGAGCACGCCGTCCTGCGGCCACTCCTGCGCCAGGGTGCTGAAGACCTCCTCGGCCGTGAGCCGGCCCTCGCCCGCGGTCCGCGGCTCCCCGAGCGCGGCCCGCTGCGGCGCGGCCGCCCGGTCGGCGGGTCCCGGCCCGACGCGCTCGAGGAGCGCCCGCAGCGTGAGAGCCGGGTCGGCGACGACCGCGTCGCCCATCGGCGCGCGGGCGGCCTGGTCGGCGTCGGCGGTGACGTGCAGCAGGCGCGTGCCCTCGGGCAGGAAGGGGCCGGGCACGTAGGGGTAGTAGCGGAACACCGCCGCCCCGACCACGAGGACGACGTCGAAGGGCTCGAGCGCCTGCGCGAGCGGGGCGATCGCCATCGGCAGCGCGCCCTGGAACAGCGGGTGGTCGGTGGGGAAGCCGACGCGGCCCTCGACCGGCGGGGCGAACACCGCGGCGCCCGTGCGCTCCGCGAGCGCGACCGCGTCGTGGAACCCGCCGGTGGCGTCGACGTCGCCGCCGACGACCAGCGCGGGCGCGCGGGCGTCGTCGAGCGCCGCGACGATCGCGTCGAGCCCGACGGGGTCCGGGGCGGCCCGCTGGTGGACCCGACGGGCGACGAGGAGGTCGAGCGCCTCGGTGGTCGGGTCGAGCTCGGCGGACCAGTCGTCCATCGGGATCGACACGAACACGGGGCCCCACGGCGGGGTGGTCGCCGCGTGGATCGCGCGGGCCAGCACGGCGGGGACGTCCTGCGGCCGCGCCGGCTCGAGGGAGAGCTTCACCGCGGGGCGCGGCAGCACCGTCGCGTCCGGGTTGGTGAGCAGCGCCTCGAGGTTGAGCATGGGCCGGACCTGCTGGCCGGCGGTGACGACGAGGGGCGCGCCGTTGGCGGCCGCGTTGACCAGGGCCCCGACCGCGTTGCCCACGCCGGGCGCGGTGTGCAGGTTGACCAGCGCGGGGCGTCCGGAGGCCTGCGCGTAGCCGTCGGCCATGCCCACGACCGCGGCCTCCTGCAGGCCGAGCACGTAGCGGAAGTCGTCGGGGAGCTCGGAGAGCATCGGCAGCTCGGTGGACCCCGGGTTGCCGAACACGGTCGTCATGCCGTGGGCCCGGAACACCTCGAGCGAGGCCTCCCGGACCGTGGGTCCACTGGCCATGGCGCGTGTTCTCCCGTCCGTCGACACCGAGTCCGACGGACGTGTACCCCTCAGCGGGGACTGTGGAGCCGCGAGATGCGAATGACCACGTCCGGCAGGCCGTCGCCGTCGAACTCGCGCCGCATCTCCTCCGCACGGATGGTCGCCTCGACACCCTCGTACGGCCCGTGCGCGTCGAGCTCGCCGGTCTCCGGGTCGAACACCAGCACGACGTAGCCGTCGCACTCGTCCAGGTCCGCCGCCGCCGCGAGCAGAGCCGCCGATCGATCGTTCAGCACGCTGATCACCTCCACCTCGTGCATCGCCACCATGCGGCCCCGTGTGACACCTCGACGCGAAGTTGGCTCGTTCGGGTCACGAGGACCAGCCGTCGGCGTGTCGAGTCGCCACGCGTTCGGACCTGTTGATCGGGATCGTCCGGCAGCCCCGCCCGCGGATGGATACGGTGCGGTCTCGTGGCCGCTGACGCACCCGTTCCTGCCGGGAATCCGTCGAACGAGGTCGTGCCGTTCGTCCTCGACGTCCCCGAGGAGCAACTCACTGACCTGCGAGAACGCCTCCGCCGCGTCCGACTGCCGGAGCCGGCGACCGATCCCGGGCAGGGCATCGGGCTCGACGCGGTCACCGAGCTCTGCCGCGCGTGGCTCGAGGAGCACGACTGGCGCCGCGTCGAGGACGAGCTCAACCGGCGGGGTCAGTTCCGCACCGCGATCGCGGGTCTCGGTGTCCACTTCCTGCACGTTCGGTCACCTCGTAGTGACGCTTCGCCACTGCTCGTCACCCACGGGTGGCCCGGCTCGGTCGTCGAGTTCCTCGACGTCCTGGACGCCCTGACCGACCCCGGGGACGCCTCGCTGCCGGCCTTCCACGTCGTCGCGCCGTCGCTGCCCGGCTACGGGTTCAGCGACAAGCCGACCGAGGCCGGCTGGGGCGTGGACCGCATCGCCGACGCCTGGGCCGCGCTGATGACGCGCCTGGGCTACGACCGCTTCCTCGCCCAGGGCGGCGACTGGGGCGCCATGATCACCACGGCGCTCGCCGTCCGGCACCCCGACCGCGTCGCGATGATGCACACGACGATGCCCCGCGCCGCGCGCCCCGAGGGCTTCGACGACGCGCAGCTCGACGAGACCGAGCGGCGCTGGCTCGCCGAGACCGAGCAGTTCCGCAAGCTCGGGTCGGGTTACTCGGCCCAGCAGCGCACGCGGCCCCAGACGCTGGGCTACGGGCTCGTCGACTCCCCGGCCGGCCAGCTCGCGTGGATCGCCGAGAAGTTCGTCGCCTGGACCGACGGCGACGGCTTCGGCGGGGTGCCGCGCGACCGCGTGCTGGACAACGCGACGATCTACTGGCTCACCGGGTCGGGGGCGTCGTCGGCGCGCCTGTACTGGGAGAGCTTCGGCGGCGTCGACGTCACCGCGCCGGTCACCGTGCCCAGCGCCGTGTCCTACTTCCCCGCCGAGATGGTCAAGCTGCCCCGCGCCTGGGTCGAGGCGCGCTACACCGACCTGCGGCGCTGGAACGCCCTGCCCAGCGGCGGCCACTTCGCCTCGCTCGAGGTGCCCCGCGACTTCGTCGACGAGCTGCGCGCCGCCTTCGCGCTCACCCCCGCGATCACGGGATGACGACGATCTTGCCGACGTAGGCGGAGCGCGCGAACTCGTCCTGCCCGGCGTGGATGTCGGTCAGCGCGTACCGCCCGGCGATCCGCGGGCGGATCCGGCCGGCGAGGGCGTCGGCCACGAGCTCGGCGAAGTGGGCCGGGGTGTGCATCGACGAGCCGACGAGGGCGACGTTGTGCAGGTAGAGCCGGCGCAGGTCGAGGTCGACGGCGTGCCCGCCGATCGCCCCGGCGATCACCCAGCGGCCGCCGTCGCGGATGCGGTCGAGCAGGGCGGGCAGCAGCGGGCCGCCGACGACGTCGACGACGGCGTCGAGGGGGCCGCCGGCGGCGTGCGCGACGGCGTCGGCCAGAGCGCCCGGCTCCGCCCCGCGCAGCACCACCTCCGCCGCGCCGGCCTCCCGCAGCGCCTCCTCCTTGCCCGGGGCGGTGAGCGCCACGACCCGCGCGCCCCGGGCCGCCGCGAGCTGCACGGCCCCGAGCCCCACGCCGCCCGAGGCCCCGGTGACCAGCACCGTCTCGCCCGCCGCGATCCGCCCGCGCGCGAGCATCCCGGCGGCGGTGCCGTGGGCCACGGGCAGGCAGGCGAGCTCCTCGTCGGTGAGCGGCGAGGCGCCGACGTCGTGGGCGCGCGCGTCGGCGCACACGACGTACCGCGCGAACCCGCCGTCGGCCTCGCTGCCGAGCAGGCCGACCGGGCCGGCGTCGGGACCCTCGCCGTCGTAGAACGCCGGGTCCACGAGGACCCGCCGCCCCACCCGCGCCGGGTCGACGCCGTCGCCCACCGCGGCGATCTCGCCCGCGATGTCGCCACCCTGGATGCGGGGGAAGGCGATCGGACCCCGCCAGCCGGCGAGCGCGTCCGGGTCGCCGGGCAGCCCGTAGGCGCCGCGGCGGGTCCAGAGATCGGTGTTGTTCATCGCGGCCGCGGTGACGCGCACGAGCACCTCGCCCGCTGCGGGACGGGGCACCGGCACGCTCCGCAGCTCGAGCGCCTCCGGCCCACCGTGACGGGTGAGCACCGCGGCCGGCATCGCGTCCGGGATCGACATGGCTCCTCCGACCTCACAGGTCTGTGAACTCCAGCGCCCGCAGAGTATGTTCACAGACCGGTGAAGGCAAGGGAGGTCCGATGACGACGCTCACCCCCGGGGCCCGGCGCATCCTCGACGTCGCGGCGGAGCTCTTCTACGCGCACGGGATCCACGCGGTCGGGGTGGACACGATCGCCGCCGAGTCCGGCGTCACCAAGCGCACGCTCTACGACCGCTTCGGTTCCAAGGACGCCCTCGTCGCGACCTACCTGCGGGAACGCGACGAGCGCTGGCGCGCGCGGGTCAGCGCGGCCGTCGAGGCGCAGGACGACCCGGTCCGCCGCGCGCTGGCGCCGTTCGCGGTGCTCGAGGACTGGGTCGCCGAGGGCACGAGCCGCGGCTGCGCCTTCGTCAATGCCTTCGCCGAGCTCGACGACCCCGACCACCCCGCCCGGCCCGTCATCGACGACGAGAAACGCTGGCTGCGCGCGCTCTTCGCCACCGAGCTCGCGCGGGCCGGCCTCGCCGACCCGGACGGCCTGGCCCTGCAGCTGCTCGTGCTGCACGAGGGCGCGCTGGTGACGCACGCGGTCGCCGCCGCACCGGGCGCGCCGGCCGCGGCATGGGCGGCGGCCCGGTCCCTGGTGGACCGGGAGACGGAGCGCAGCGGAGCCCGACCCGTGTAGACGCGGCGATCAGCTGAGGCTGGCGACCGGGTCGGCGCGCGCGAGGGCCGGGTCGTCGGCGGCGAATGTGCGGGCCCGGCCGGGGCCGGTGCTCGCGGTCTCGAAGCGCACGGTGACCCGCCCGTGCCCGCTGCCCTGGACCCAGCCGTGGCCGTGCTCGGTGTGGGCGACGTCGTCACCGGTGCGCCACTCGCGGCTCGGCGGGGGCTCCGGCTCGGCATCCTGCACCTCGACCGTCGGCGCGGCCGCGACCGGCTCCGGCGTCCCCGGGAACAGCGCCTCCTGCACGGCGGAGGTCAGCCCGGAGAACGAGACGCCGACCAGACGTACGCCGGCGTCCGGGAGGGCCGCGACGGCGAGGCGCTGGGCGGTGTCGGTGAGGGTCGCGAGGTCGGTGGTGGCGTCGGGGTGGGTCTCGGCGCGGCTCGTGGTCCCGAACGACGCGCTGCGGATCTTCACGCTGACGGTGCGGGCGGCCCGGTGCGAGGCCACCAGGCGCCGGTGCGCGCCCTCGGCCAGCTCGGCGACCGCGGCGCGCACGGCGGTCATGTCCGAGAGGTCCTCGTCGAACGTGGTCTCCGCGCTGACCTGCTTGGCCTCGCCCCGCTCGACCAGCGGGCGGTCGTCGAGCCCGCGCGCGAGCCGGTGCAGCCCGGTGCCCACGGCGGTGCCGAGCAGCGCGGTGACGTCGGTGGCGTCCATGGCGGCGAGCGCGGCGACGGTCTCGACGCCGCTGCGGTGCAGGGTGGCCTCGGCGACCGGACCGATCCCCCACAGCGCGCGCACCGGCAGCGGGTCGAGCAGCGCCCGCTCGCCGCCCTGGGCCACCACGTGCACGCCGTCCGGCTTGGCGAGCCCGGAAGCGATCTTGGCGACCTGCTTGCCCGACCCCGCCCCCACCGACACCGCGAGCCCCGTGACCGCGCGGACCTCCGCCCGCAGCTTCTCGGCGAAGGCGCGCACGTCGTCGGCCTCGGCGTCGGCCAGCGCCTCGGGCTCGGCGAACGTCTCGTCGTAGGCGATCTGCTCGAGCACCGGCGCCCACGCGCGCACGACGCCGAAGAAGCGCTCGGAGAGCACGCGGTAGAGCGCCGTGCGCGGGGGCAGCGCCGTGGCGTGCGGGCACAGGCGGCGCGCCTGCCCCATCGGCATCGCCGAACGGGCGCCGGACACCTTCGCCTCGCCGCTCGCGCCGGCCACGATCCCGCGCGGGCCGAGGCCGCCGACGAGCACCGGGCGCCCGCGCAGCGTCGGGCGGGTCAGCTGCTCCGCGGACGCGAAGAACGAGTCGAGGTCGAGGTGCAGGACCCAGCGGGGCACGCGCTCAGGATGCCCCGAGCGCCCACAGCTCGTCCGGGTGCTCCAGCACCACGCGCGCCCCGGCGGCCCGCAGCGCCTCCGCCGGCGCACCGCCCCAGCCCACGCCGACCGGCACGAGGTCGTGCGCGAGCGCGGCGTGCAGGTCGACCGGGCTGTCGCCGAGCATCGGGGTGCCCGGCGCCGCCGCCGTGACGCCGAGCCCGAGCAGCGCCTCGCCGACCACCGCCTCCTTGCCGCCGAAGCCCCCGTCCACCCCGCGCCCGGCGACGCTGCCGAAGCAGCGCAGGACGCCGAGGTCGTCGAGGACGCGGCGCGCCACCGCGGTGCTCGCCGACGTCGCCACCGCCAGGTCGACCCCGCGGGCGCGCAGGGCCTCGACGAGCGCGACGACCCCCGGCGCCGGGCGCGTCGTGCCGGGGACCGTGAGCGTGCCGTCGAGGTCGAACACGACGGCGGGGAACGGGGCCACGAATCGTGAGTGTCTCAACGGTTGTGCGCGGGGACCGTGGGGGACCCGCGACCCATGGGTTACGACGTCACGCAGGTGCAGAAGTCGCTGGCCGGGTTCGACTACCCGGGAGGCCCCCAGGAGCTGGCCGAGCACGCGAGCTCGCAGGGCGCCGACCAGCAGCTCGTCGACACGATCAAGGGCCTCGACAAGGAGCAGTTCGACGGCCCGAACGCGGTCATGTCGAAGCTCGGCGAGGCCGGCGTCCTCGGCGGCAGCTGAGCCACGGCGCACGAACGGCGCCCTCGCTGCTCCGGAGCAGCGAGGGCGCCGTTCGTGTCCCCGGACGCGCCGGCCTCAGCGCGGCAGGGTCGGCACACCCCGCTTGACCATGTCCCGGGCGCCCTCGAGGGTCCCGTCGCCGACCCAGGTGTTCGGGTCGAGCTGGGAGAGGTTCCAGCCGCCCGGGCGCACGCGCGTGCCGTAGAGGAACGTGTCCTTGTTCTCGACCCACTGGACCTCGTAGTCGATCGGGTCCGGTCCCTGCGAGCTCCAGCGCCAGGCGGCACCCGATCCTCGCGACGTCTCGTGGAGCTCGACGCCGTCCACCTCGATGGCCATGCCCACCCCTTCCGGCCCCGGGTGAGCCGATCGGACCAGGAACCTACCGGCCGTCCGGGTCGACCAGCACGCCCGTCCGGCGGCAGCGCCGGGGCCCACCCCTCTCGGGTGAGAGCACCGACGATGCGCACGGCCTCGCGCCGGTGCGCGTCAGCGGCGTGGGCGGTCCAGCTCCACTGCGCGCATCCGGCGTGCAGGAGGTGGCAGACGACGGTGGCGGCGTGCTCGCGGGCGTCGGCGTGACCGATGCGGGACCCGCAGCGAACAGCGGGGAGTCCCGGGCCACAGGGCGCCCATGGGGACGTTCGCCACAGCGGCGGGCCCGTCGGTCCCGGCATGATGCTGCGTATGGCCACAGCAGAGCAGCCGACGGCCGGGTGGAGTGTCGAGCTCGACACGACCCCGGGACGCCGCCAGGCGCAGGAGGAGTTCCTCCTGCACCACGCCGACGGCACCGACGAGCGGATCACGCTGCACGACTACGCCCGGGTCTACGCCGTTCCCGGGCTCTACGAGGAGGTCGTGCAACGCCGCCTCGAGTGCGCGTCACCGGAGACGGTGGCCGCCGCCCTCGTCGAGGCCGCGGCCACCGAGGGACGCGACCCCGCCGACCTGCGCACCTTCGACCTCGGCGCCGGCAACGGCGTCGTCGGCGAGGAGCTGCGCGCGCGGGGCGTCACCGTCGTCGCGGGCGCCGACGGCATCCCCGAAGCCCGGGACGCCGCCCACCGCGACCGGCCCGGGCTCTACCGGCACTACCTCGTCGGGGAGCGTCTCGACGTCCACCAGGTCACGGCCATGGTCGGCGAGGAGGGCCTGACCGCGCTCGTCGCGGCGGGCGCCGTCGGCGAGGGGCACGTGCCCGTCGACTCGCTGGCGCACCTGTGGGACGCGTTCCCGCCCGGGTCGTTCCTCGCGCTGACCCTGGCCGGCGGCGAGCGCGACCACGACATCACCGACGTCGAGGCGATGCTCGAGGCGACCAGCGAGTCCGCCCACCGGACCCGCACGCTCGTGCGGCGCAGCTTCCGGCACCGCCGGAGCATGGCCGGCCACGACCTGACCTACCTCGTGCTCGTGGCCGTCAAGGACTAGCCGGCCCCACCGCGCACCAGCACCAGCCGGGGCCGGATCGACGGCGGCGTCACCGCCGGGCGGCTCGGCTGCGGGCCGGGGCGGGTGCCCTGGTGCGGGCTGCGGCGCGGGCGGCGGCGCGCGCCGCCGCCCAGGCCGACGAGGCCGACGAGGTCGTTGACGAGGTCGTCGGCGAGCTCCTCGGAGAGGACGCCACCACCGGAGTAGTCGTCGAGCACGTCGAGCCCGCGGCGCCAGGGCGCGCCACGGGCCGGTGCGTCGTCGTGCGCGCCGTGCTCGTCGCTGATCATCGTCGGCGACGTTAGCCCTGGTGACGCCGCGATCTCGCGCTCGATGAGCCCATGGAGTGACCACTCGACCGAGGCGGGATCGAGCCACGCCCCGACTCGGGATCACCTGTCCGGCGGCGTGTCGCCCCCGGCGTGGCGCGCGGCGGCCGGGTTCGGCAGGCGGTAACGGACGGGTGCGGCCTGCGTCCAGGTGGGCCACGATGATCCGGTGGAGAATCACACGACGCGACCCCACCACGTCGCCGTCGTCGGTTCCGGGCCGTCGGGGTTCTATGCCGCGGCCGCGTTGCTCGACGCGGAGCCAGACGTACGGGTGGACATGTTCGACCGGCTGGCCACGCCCTGGGGGCTGGTCCGCGCGGGGGTGGCCCCGGACCACCCGAAGATCAAGTCTGTGTCCGGCCAGTACGACAAGACCGCCGCCCGCGAGGGCTTCCGGTTCTTCGGGCACGTCTGCCTCGGCGAGGACATCTCCCGCGAGGAGCTCCTCGAACGCTACGACGCGATCATCTACGCGGTCGGCTCGCAGACCGAGCGCCGCCTGGGCATCCCCGGCGAGGACCTGCCCGGCAGCATCGCCTCGGTCGACTTCGTCGGTTGGTACAACGGCCACCCCGACTACGTCGACCTCGCCCCGCCGCTGGCCACCGAGCGCGCCGTGGTGATCGGCGCCGGCAACGTCGCCCTCGACGTCGCCCGCATGCTCCTGCTCCCCGAGGCCGACCTGCGCTCCACCGACACCGCCGACCACGCCCTCGACGCCCTCGTCGCCTCGAGCGTGCGCGAGGCGATCATCTGCGGGCGCCGCGGCCCGCGCGAGGCCGCGTTCACCACCACCGAGCTGCGCGAGCTGAACGACATCGAGGGCCTGGCCGTCGTCGCCGACCCCGAGCAGGTCCCCGCCGACATCGCCGACGACGACACGCTGCCCAAGGCCACCCGCCGCAACCTCGAGCTCCTGCGCGGGTTCGCCGAGAACGCGCCCGGCCCGGAGGCGGAGCACCGCATGGAGTTCCGCTTCTACCGCTCCCCGGTCGAGATCCGCGGCGACGGGCGCGTCGAGGAGATCGTGCTCGCGATCAACCGCCTCGAGACCGGCGACGACGGCCGCACCCGCGCGGTCGACACCGGCGAGCGCGAGACCGTCGCCACCGGCCTGGTGCTGCGCGCGGTCGGCTACCGCGGCCTGGCCCTGCCCGGCGTCCCGTTCGACGACGACACCGGCACCGTCCCGCACACCGAGGGCCGCATCGACGGTGAGGGCCACGACCGCGAGTACGTCGTCGGATGGATCAAGCGCGGCCCCAGCGGGATCATCGGCACCAACAAGAAGGACGCCAACGAGACCGTCCGCCACCTGGTCGCCGACCTCGCCGACCGCGAGCCCGTCGCCACCGACGCCGGGCACCACGACACCATCGAGACCTGGCTGCGCGACCGCTGCCCCGACCTCGTCGACCAGGCCGGCTGGCAGGCCATCGACGCCCACGAACGCGGCCGCGGCGAGACCCACGGCCGCCCGCGCGTCAAGGTCGTCGACCGCGAGGAGCTCCTCAAGCTCTCCCGCCCGTAGCCATGTGAGCGAACTTCGGGGCCATGGCCCCGAAGTTCGCTCACATCCGCCGGACGGCCGCACGTGACGGCCACCTCGGTGACCGCGACCACACCCCGCCCCGGGCGGACATGGTGTTACCGCTACCTTGGGTATCACTTACCGCAGGTAACGGTGACCCGAAGTCCGGCTTGGAGGAACCATGACGACCGCGGAGCAGAGCACGCACCGGGCGGACGTCGCGACACGGCTGCTCGACTCGTCCGACCAGCTCTCCTACGACCCCCTGCAGGAGGTCGACTGGGACGGTGAGGTCGACCCGCGCCACCACGGCGCCTCCCCGGAGTGGAGCACGCTCTACGGCACCGCCTACTGGGACGAGATGACCGCGGAGCAGCGCGCGGCGCTGACCCGCCAGGAGGCGGCGTCGGTCGCGAGCACCGGCATCTGGTTCGAGATGATCCTCCAGCAGATGATCATCCGGGACTTCTACGCGAAGGACCCGACCGACCCGGCCTTCCAGTGGGCGCTCACCGAGATCGCCGACGAGTGCCGGCACTCGATCATGTTCGCCCGGGGCGCGAAGAAGCTCGGCGCGCCCGCCTACCGGCCACCGCGCCACGTCATCGAGGGCGGGCGCGTCTTCAAGACCCTCGCGAAGGGCGAGGCCGCCTACGCCGCGATCCTCTTGGCCGAGGAGGTCCTCGACGTCATGCAGCGCGACTGGATGCGCGACGACCGCGTCGCCCCGTTCGCGCGCACGATCAACAACATCCACGTGGTCGAGGAGGCGCGCCACATGCGCTTCGCCCGCGAGGAGACCCTCGAGCGCCTGCAGGGAGCGAGCGCCGCCCGGCGCCAGTTCAACGCGCTGGTCGTCGCCGTCGCCGGCTACTTCATCGTCACGAGCATGTGGAGCGGCAAGGTCTACGAGAACGCGGGCCTCGACCCGGAGCGCGCCAGGCGCGAGGCGCGGCGCAACCAGAACCACCGCGCGCTGCTGCGCTCGAGCTGCGCCGGGCTCATGGAGTTCCTCGACACCGCCGGGCTGCTGACGCGCCCGGCCAAGGCGCTCTACCGCGCCGCGCACGTGCTGTAGGGCGCCGGCCGTGCCCTACGCGATCACCCAGCTGTGCTGCACGGACGCCTCGTGCGTCGCCGCGTGCCCGGTCAACTGCATCCACCCGACGCCCGACGAGCCCGACTTCGGGACGACGGACATGCTCTACGTCGACCCGCGGACCTGCATCGACTGCGGGGCTTGCGCGGAGGCGTGCCCCGTCGACGCGGTGCTGCCGGTGGAGACGCTGACCGGGCCGCTCGCCGACCACCCGGCGATCAACGCCGAGTACTTCGCCGGCACCGAGCCCGCCGCGCCGGCGGAGGGCTCGCCGCTGTTCCACGACTGGGGGCCGGTGCGGTTCGACCGGGTGCTCCCGGCCGACTTCCCGCGCCTCGACGTCGCCGTGGTCGGCAGCGGTCCGGCCGGGATGTACACGGTGCAGGACCTCCTGCTGCACACCACGGCGCGCGTGACGCTCTACGACCGGCTGCCGGTCACGGGCGGCCTCGTGCGGTTCGGCGTCGCGCCCGACCACGCCGACACCAAGCGCATCGGCGACTCGTTCGCCCGCTACCTCGACCACCACCGTCTCCGACTGCGCCTCGGCACCGAGGTCGGCCGGGACGTGGACGCCGGCGAGCTGGCGGCCCGCCACGACGCGGTGATCTACGCGGTGGGCGCGCCGACGTCGCGGACGCTGGGCGTTCCCGGCGAGGACCTGGCCGGTCACCTGCCCTCCACCACGGTCGTCGGCTGGTACAACGGCCACCCCGAGATCGCCGCGGACGCGGTACCCCTCGACACCGAGCGGGTCGCCGCGGTGGGCACCGGCAACGTCGCCCTGGACATCGCCCGCATCCTCGCCGCCGACCCGGACCGCCTGGCCGGCTCGGCGATCGCCCCGGGCGCGCTGGAGCGCCTGCGGGCGAGCCTGGTGCGCGAGGTGGTGCTGCTCGGGCGGCGCGGTCCGGAGCACGCCGCGTACACGCGCGGCGAGCTGCACGCGCTGCTGCGCCGCGACGACCTCGAGGTGGTCGTCGACGACCACGACCCGCGCGTCGGCGAGGCGATCGACGCGGCGGCGCCCGGCGAGCACGCCGCCCTGCTGCAGGGCGTGCCGCGGTCCTCCGAGGTACCGGCGGGTCCGAGGCGACGCGTCGTCCTGCGCTTCCACGCGCCCATCGAGGCCCTGCTCGGCGACGAGCGGGTGACGGCCGTGCGGGCCGGTGGCGTCGACCTGCCGGCCGGCCTGGTCGTGCGGGCGATCGGCCACCGGGGCCGGCCGACCGCCGGGCTCCCGTACGCCGAGGAGACCGGGACGATCCCGCACCACGCCGGGCGCGTGGACGGGCGCCCGGGCACCTACGTGGTCGGCTGGATCAAGCGCGGCCCCGGCGGCGGCATCGGCCGGAACCGCCGCGACGCCGCCGAGACCGTGGCATCGCTCATCGAGGACGGCAAGTACGGCGTCATCGGCGCCCGCCCCCGCCGCGGGGGCCTCCTGCGCCGCCTCACCTCCATGTGAGCGAAATTCCCGGCTATAGCCGGGAATTTCGCTCACGTACGACGGTCAGGCCACCGCGATCCGGCACTCGGCGACGGCTTCCGGTGTCGCGAGCACCGTGGAGACGTAGACGCCGACGTGGTGGCGGATCTCGGCGTCCAGGTCGCCGAGGCGGCGCAGGAACACGCCGCCGACCCCGCGGGTGCGGACGTCGGCGTCGATGTCCCCGGGCTGCACCGGGTCGACGTCGATCTCCACCGCGCCCGCGGCCGCGCGGCCGGCGAGGCCCACGCGCACCACGAGGTCGACCTCGGCCGGGATGCGCCGGGACCCGACCTCGACGGTGACGTCGAGCTCCACCGGGACGCACACCACGACGCGCGTGAGGCCGTCGCGCCACGCGGTCAGGCGTCCCACCGCGCCGTTCGCCGACGCGGTGGCCATGTCGTGCGGCCCGGCCGGCACCGGGCCGAACGACACCGTCGGGCCGATCAGCCCGGCGATGACGGCGACCGCGCGCTGCGGCGAGGCCACCGCCAGGACCGTGTCGAGGTCGAGCCCGTACGCGGCGGCCTCGCGCTCCGCGACGTCACGGCCCTCCTCGCCGAGGGCCGCCATCAGCCGGCCGTCTCGAGCTCGCCCGCCGACTCCACGGCGAACGGCGGCGTCGACGTGCCCGCGAGCCGGTACCGGCCCCAGGGGTCGACGTCGGAGAGCTCGCCCTCGGCCGCGCCGGCCGGGGAGGTGACGCGGGCCGGTCGCTTCCTGCCGTCCAGGGCCGCGTGCAGCTCCTCGTGGGCCGCGACGCGCCCGTACCAGTGGTACCGGCCGTCGAGGGGTTCGAAGTGTCCGACGAGGGTGACCACGACGGCGTACTCGACCTCGTCGACCACCAGGGTCGCCGGGCCGTGGTAGCCGTCCTCGTCGTGCTCGTGATCTGCGGGCGTGCCGTCGTGCTCGGGTGCTGCCACTGGCGTCATCGCTCCGGGCTCCTCACTGCTCGATCGGTACTACCGCCGGTGGCGGTGCGGCCACCGGCACGACCGGTCCCCGGCGTGGCCGTCGTGGCCGCCGGTCCCCGGTCGCTGCCCGCTCGGAGCTGGACCACCTTGTTGATCTCGAGCGGGACGTTGGGGTCGATCGTGACGCCGTGCTGGCGGGCGAAGCCGTCGATGGCCGCCCACACCAGCGTCGTCAGGTACTCGACGACGGACTCGCGGCTCATGGACTGCCGGTCGAGCCACCACTCCGCGGTGTTCTGGACGAAGCCGACCACGCCGTAGGCCCAGGGCTCCGCGGGCCCGGAGTCGAGACCGAAGGCGCGCAGGTAGTCGCCGAGCATCGCCGACAGCGCGGTCGCGATGATCTCCTTGTCCTCGCGCACCACGTCGGGGCCGCGACCGTCGATCGGCGTGTGCCGCGCCAGCACCCAGTACAGGTTCGGGTAGTCGTCGAGCGTCCCGAAGAAGGCGTCGATCGACTTGCGGATGCGCGGGAGCGGCGCCTCCTCGCTGTTGAGCGCGGGGATCAGCCGATCGAGCAGGATCTCCGTGGCGCGCTCGCCCATCGCCTCGACGAGGTCGGCCTTGTCGGAGAAGTGCCGGTAGAGCACGGGCTTGGTGACCCCCGCCTCGACCGCGACCTGCTCGATGCCGAAGTCCGGCCCGACGTCGGCGAGGACCCGCATCGCGGCCTCGACGAACTCGGCACGGCGCTGGGCCCGGTGCTTCTCCCAGCGTGTGCGACGCCCGTCACGCGAGGGGGCGTTCCCGGGGCGGTTCGGCTTGACATCGTCCGGCACGGGTCCGCACGCTACCACTGGTTACAGTTACCAGCGGTAAGACGTACACCAGGTGTGGGTTACCGGATGTACAGGACACACAGCGGCGACCGGGAGGACCCCCAGCCATGAGCGCGCCCACGGCGGAGCACCAGACGGCGAGCCGCCACGCAGCCGATCGTCATGCAACGGCCGAGCGTCTCCTCAGGTCGTCCGCGAAGAAGTCCTACGACCCGTCGGTCGACATCGACTGGGACGCCCCGCTGCCCACCGACAAGATCTGGGTGCCGGAGCACCGGGTGTCGCTCTACGGCACCGAGCTCTGGGAGCGCATGACCCCCGAGCAGCGCGTCGAGCTGGGCAAGCACGAGGCGTGCAGCGTCGCGTCGGTCGGCCTGTGGTTCGAGGTCCTGCTCATGCAGCGCCTGCTCAAGGACTTCTACGCCGAGGACCCGACCACGCCGCGGGCCCAGTACGCGCTCACCGAGGTCGCCGACGAGTGCCGGCACTCGCAGATGTTCGCCCGCATGGTGCGCACGGCGGGCGTCGAGCCCTACGGGCCGCAGGAGAAGATCCGCCAGCTCGGCAAGCTGTTCTCGGTGGTCAGCTGGGGTCCCGCGGCCTACGGCGCCATCCTCGTGGCCGAGGAGGTGCTCGACCGGCTGCAGCGCGAGCAGGCGAACGACGAGCGCATCCAGCCGCTGATGCGCCAGGTCAACCGCATCCACATCATGGAGGAGGCGCGCCACGTCTCCTTCGCCCGCGACGAGGTCACCCGCGGGATGGCGACGCTCTCGCGCGCCGAGAAGGCCTACCAGCGCTTCATCATCGCCTACATCTCGATGTTCGTGGTGCGCAGCCTGATCAACCCGAAGGTCTACGCGGCGGTCGGCATCGATCCCGCCGAGGGTCGCCGCGCCGCGCTGGGCAACCCCCACCACCACGAGATGTTCCGCTGGGCGGGCGAGAAGATCATGCCGTTCCTCGACGAGGCGGGGCTCGTCGGCCGTCCGGGCATGACCTGGTGGCGCAGGTCGTTCCTGCTGGAGGAGAGCTGAGGAAGGAGCCCGCCGTGGCGGAGCAGGTCGACCGGTTCACCACGCCCGACGGCACGCGGCTGCGGGTCGGCGACTCGGGCGACGGGCCCGGCCCCACCCTGGTGCTGGTGCACGGGTGGTCGCAGGACCTGCGGACCTGGGACCGGGTCGTCGACGACCTGCGCCGCACCGGCTTGACGACGCGCGTCGTGCGCTACGACCACCGCGGTCACGGCGGGTCCGACGACGCGGCCGAGGGCACCGCGACCATCGGCACCGCCGCCGACGACCTCGCCGCGCTCCTGCGCGAACGCGTCCCCGACGGCCCGCTCGTGCTCGCCGGCCACTCCATGGGCGGCATGACGCTCATGGCCCTCGCCGAACGGCACCCCGAGCTGGTGGCGCAGCGGGTCGTCGGGGTCGCGTTCGTGGCCACCGCGAGCGACGACATGGACCGCCTCGACCTCGGCCTGCCCGGTCGCCGCGGCCGGCTGGTCGCCCGCGGCGAGCACGTGCTCATCCCGCTGACCGCCCGGCTCGGCCACCGCGCGCCGGCCGGCGAGATCGGCGACGTCGGGCGCGCCGGTCGTGCCCGGCCGCGGGCGCGGGCGGCGGCGTTGTCCGGGATCGTCCGCGCGCTGGTGTTCGGCCGGCGCCCGCGGCGCGCCGACGTCCTCTCGGTCGCCGAGCAGGCGCTGGCCGCGCACCCGCCGAGCGTCGCGGCCTTCCGCCTCTCGATCGGCGAGCACCGGCGGCGCGGCGCCCTGGGCGCGCTGCAGGGGACCCCGACCGTCGTCCTGGTCGGCGACCACGACCGGCTCTGCCCGCAGCGCCACGCGCGCGCGATCGCCTCGTCGCTGCCCGACGCGCGGATCGTGCTGCTCCCGGGCGCCGGCCACATGATCAACCTGGAGCGGGCGGGCGAGGTCGCGGCGCACATCGCCGGGCTGCTCGACGTGCCCGCCCCCGTCACCGACGTCATCACCACCGAGGAGGGCGCCCGTGTCGGCGTCTGACCAGGTCCACGAGGTCCTCGTCGTCGGCTCCGGGTTCGCCGGGCTGGGCCAGCTGCTCGCGCTGCGCCGGGCCGGGATCACCGACGTCGTGCTGCTCGAGAAGGCCGACTCGCTGGGCGGCACCTGGCGCGACAACACCTATCCCGGCTGCGCGTGCGACATCCCGTCGCACATGTACTCGCTCTCGAGCGACCCGAACCCGGACTGGTCGCGCTCGTACTCGCCGCAGGCCGAGATCCGCGACTACCTCGAGCGCGTCGCCGACGAGCACGACCTGCGCCGCCACGTCCGCTTCGGCCAGGAGATGACCGGGACGACCTGGGACGAGGCGCGCCGGACCTGGACGGTGCACACCCGCGGCGGGCGCGACTGGACCGCGCGGTTCCTCGTCTTCGGGGTCGGCGCGTTGCACCTGCCGAGGACGCCCGACCTGCCCGGGGCCGCGGCGTTCGCCGGCCCGTCCTTCCACTCGGCGCAGTGGGACCACGACGTGGACCTGCGCGGCAAGAAGGTCGCGGTGATCGGCACCGGGGCCAGCGCGATCCAGTTCGTCCCGCGGATCGCCGGGGTCGCCGCGGAGGTGCAGCTCTACCAGCGCACGCCGGCGTGGGTGCTGCCCAAGGGCGACAAGCCGCTCTCGACCCGGCGCCGGGAGTTCTTCGCGCGCCACCCGCGGGCGCACCGCGCCTACCGGGCCGCGGTGTACGCGGCGCTCGAGTCGCGGGCGGTCGGCTTCAACACGAACCCCGCGCTGCTCAAGCCCGTCGAGCGGCTCGCGACCCAGCACATCAGGTCCTCGATCGACGACCCCGCGCTCGTCGCGAAGCTGACGCCGGACTACTCGATCGGCTGCAAGCGGATCCTCGTCTCGAACGACTACTACCCCGCCCTCGCCCGCCCCGACGTCGAGGTGATCACCGGCGGCGTGCGGGAGGTGCGCGGGTCGTCGATCGTCGACGGTGACGGCACCGAGCGCGACGCCGACGTGATCATCTATGGCACCGGCTTCCACGTCACTGACGCCTTCGACCGCCTCGAGATCACCGGCCGGGGCGGGCGGACGCTGCGGGAGGTCTGGGCCGCCGAGGGCATGGCGACGCATCTGGGGATGACGGTCGCCGACTTCCCCAACCTGTTCTTCCTGCTCGGGCCCAACACCGGGCTCGGGCACAACTCCGTGGTGTTCATGATCGAGTGCCAGACGCGCTACGTCGCGCAGGCGATCTCCACGGTGCACGCCACCGGCATGGGCGGGCTGGACGTGCGCGCCGAGGTGCAGCAGCGCTCCAACGCCGCGGTGCAGCGGCGCCTGGCGAAGGGCATCTGGACGCGCGGCGGGTGCACGAGCTGGTACCTCGACGCGGCGGGCGTGAACCGGACCATCTGGCCCGGGTTCACGGTGCGGTACTGGTGGGAGACGCGGCGCTTCGACCCGACCGACTTCGAGCTCTTCGGGCGGGCGGCCGACGCCTCCGACACCACCGAGGTCCCGGACACGCCCGCCGCCACGACCACCCCCGTCCCCGCGCCCGTCGGCTGACGGCCGGCCGACGGGCGGGGTGGTCGTCGGCGCAGCGGCTGGGACACCCGGAGCCGCCGAGCACGGTCGGCGTGTCGCGCGAGCGAGGATGTGGCGATCCTGGCGTCACATGCCAGCGATGCCGCATCGCTCGCACCCGGGGGGACACCTAGGGTCGGGGATGTGAAGCCGCCGCCGATGGGGGTCGCGCGTCCGGTGGTCGCCGCCGGCGCGGTGTTCCGCGACGACGAGGGGCGGGTGCTGCTCGTGCACCCGGTCTACAAGCCGGGGTGGGACGTGCCCGGCGGGATGGTCGAGGCCGGCGAGTCGCCGGCCGTCGCGTGCCGGCGCGAGATCGTCGAGGAGCTCGGGCTCGACCGGGTCCCCGGCCCGCTGCTCTCGGTGGACTGGACCCACGGCGACGGCCGGGACAAGCTCCTGTTCCTCTTCGACGGCGGCACGCTGGGCGACGACGAGCACCGCATCGTCCTGCAGCCCGAGGAGCTCGACCGCTGGGCGTGGGTGGCCACCGGCGACCTCGTCGACCACCTGCCCCCGCCGCTCGCCCGCCGGGTCGGCAGCACCGCCGCGGGCGCCGGGCCCTACCTCGAGCACGGGCTCGCGGTCACCCCCGACGTCGCCGGATGAGCCCCTCCTGGACGACGGAGGCCACGAGCACGCCGTCCTGGGTGTAGAAGCGCCCGCTCGCCAGACCGCGCCCGCCGCCCGCGCTCGGCGACTCCTGGACGTAGAGCAGCCACTCGTCGGCGCGGAACGGGCGGTGGAACCAGACGGCGTGGTCTAGGCTCGCGAGGCTGACCTCGCCGGACGCCGCACCCCCGAGGACGTGCGGGAACACCGCCGCCTCGAGCAGCGTCAGGTCGCTCGCGTAGGTCAGGACGCACACGTGCAGCAGCCGCCCGCCGGCCGATGCGGGGTCGGGCAGCTCGCCGTCGGCGCGGACCCAGACGCGGTTGGACGGGTCGCGGTCGGCGGTCTCGTCCCAGGGCGAGTGGTCGACGTAGCGGACGTCGAGCGGCCAGGTCAGCGCCCGGCCCGTGGTGGTGAAGGCCGGCTCGTCGCGCGGCACCGGGGGCATGTCGCGGCGGGGGAACCCGTCGGGCGCCGGGGTCTCGGGCATCGACGCCTGGTGCTCCACGCCCTCCTCGGGCCGCTGGAACGACGCCGACATCGTGAAGATCGTTTCGCCGTGCTGCACCGCCGTGACCCGGCGCGTGGTGAACGAGCGCCCGTCGCGGGTGCGGTCGACCTCGTACACGATCGGGGCGAACGGGTCCCCGGGCCGCAGGAAGTACCCGTGGAGCGAGTGCACGTCGCGGTCCTCGTCGACGGTGCGCCCCGCGGCCACCATCGCCTGGCCGGCCACCTGACCCCCGAAGACCCGCAGCAGGGACTCCCGAGGGCTGCGACCTCGGAAGATGTCGCGCTCGATGCGCTCGAGGTCGAGCACGTCGTCGACGAGCTCGCGCAGCGCCTGCCCCACGTCGCCTCCCAGCCTGGCCCGGATCGCCGGACATCGTCGCGCACGGACGGCGCAGCCCGCGCACGGGCGGACCGTGACCGTTCGCGCGCATGACCGTCGCCACATCGCGCCCCTCGATCGAGGGGCACGCGGCCGTCGCCGATCGACGTCCGGCCGACACACTGGACCGTTCGGGTTCACCGCACACCCCCTCCGAGGCCGTCGGCGCTGGTGGCATCGGCCGCGTCCGACCACCCACAGTCACAGCTCCCGCTCACTTCGATTCTCTGCGTAACCGCGCCGTGACCCCCTCGTTGAGACCCGTGGACGTCACCCCCGGGGCCGGTCGAGCCCGGAAGTGACCGCCGGGGGACGACTCCCGGAGTCCTTGCCCGCAGCAGGCGGGCGGACCTGAGTCGTCCCGCTCTCCCGACAAGCACTCCGAGGAGTTCATGTGATCAAGAAGCTGGGTGTCGTGACCGTGGGCGTGACCGCGGGTCTCATAGTCGCCGCGCCGTTCGCCTCCGCCACCGAGGGCGGCCACGGCCACGGCCACGACGGCGAGCACAAGAGCTCCGGCTCGTGCAACGTCACCGGCGGCTCGGCCGAGGCCAACGGCGGCATCGACGGCGACGCGTTCGCCGGCAACCTGCTCGCGCAGGCCCCGGTGGGTGGCGCGAACGCCCTGAACATCGTCTGCAACGACATCCTCAACGGCAACGCCAGCGGCAACAACGTCGCCGTCGACGTTCTCTGAGCCCACCGTTGCGACAGGGGTGTGCCGTCCTGCCGGGCGGCCCACCCTCGGCGGTCGGACCACCTGCCCGCCATCCGAACCACCACCTGAGCAGTACCGACGATTTCCTTGGGGGAACCATGTTCAAGAAGGCTGGCACGGTCGCCGTCGCCGTCACCGCAGGTCTGCTCGCCGCCGCGCCCTTCGCGTCGGCCGGCGAGGCCCACGGTGACGACCACGGGCACGGCCACGACCACAAGAAGAAGCACGAGAGCTCCGACTGCAACGTCACCGGCGGCTCAGCCGAGGCCAACGGCGGCATCGAGGGCGACGCGGTGCTGGGCAACGTCCTCGCGCAGGCGCCGGTCGGTGGGGCCAACATCGGCAACATCGTCTGCAACGACATCCTGAACGACAACCTCAGCGGCAACAACGTCGCCCTCGACGTGCTCTGAGGTCCTGACGACGTCCGTCCACGGACGTTCTCGAGAACTGCGCGAAGGCCCGGCCATCCGATCGGTGGCCGGGCCTTCGTGCGTCTCCGGGAATCGTTCCCGCCGTTCATTCCCCGTTCGAGCGCACATCTCCGCGAGGACGTGACCGACGTGGCGCTCCGTCGTTGCTCCGTTCGAGGCGGGATCAGCCGATCGGCCCCGCCACTGCTCCCCCGACACACATCTGGAGTCCTCGTGCTGAAGAAGCTGGGCGTCGTCACCGTCGGCGTCTCCGCCGGCCTGCTCGTCGCCGCGCCGTTCGCGTCCGCCTCCGAGTCGGGCCACGACTCCGACCACGGCGACCGCCACGGCAGCTCGGACTGCAACGTCACCGGCGGTTCGGCCGAGGCCAACGGCGG
>NZ_JAQZAL010000032.1 GCF_028737205.1 Actinomycetospora lutea
CACGGCCAGCATGCTCGCCGACATCACGCTCAAGATTCAGGAGACACGCCCTAGTCGCGACGCCGCTCCGTCGGCGCCGCCGCCCGGTCGTGCTCGCCGTCCCGCGGGGCGGGCAGCTCGGCATCGCTCCGGGCGACACGCGGATCGGAGGGCGCCGGCCTCGGCTCGTCCACCACGCCGCGCGCCCGCAGCACGTCGAGCGTGGTCGGGCGGTTCGCGCGCACCAACAGGGCGACGGCGAGCGCGCCGACCACCGCGACGACCACCCAGATCCCCAGGCCGATCAGGACCCACTGCACCACCGACACGGCGCCCCCACGCCTGCAGGGCGCCGCTGCGGCGACGCCCACCCCCTGATCACCCGAGGTGACCGACGCGACCAGCGTAGGGCGACGCCAGGCCGGGCATCACCGGTCACCATCACGATCGGGCGACAGTCGCCGTCGGACCGGAACCTCTCCGCGGCCGGGTCGTCACCCACAGCAAGAAGGTCGCGACCGCTGGCCCGAACGGCGCATCATTCGTGGAAGCACCGTCCCGACCGGAGGGCGGACAGGAGGGAGGTGCCCGCCCGCGTGTCCGATCGCCCGCCGTCCGTCCCACTCCCGGTGGTCGGCCGTGCCCGCGAGCGGGCGGAGCTCGCCGCGGCCACCGACCCGGACCGCCCCGACGGCACCGTCACCGTCCTGCGCGGCGAGCCGGGCAGCGGCAAGACGACGCTGCTCGACGAGGTCGCCGGCGCCACGTCGCGCGCCGTGCTGCGGACGGCCGGCGTCGACGGCGACGCGGTCCTGCCGTTCGCGGCCCTCGCGGACCTGCTCCTGCCGATCCTGCGGCACACCGACGGGCTGCCCGCGGTCCAGCGCGAGGCGCTCGAGATCGCCCTCGCGCTGCGCGGCGGCGACGTGGGGAGCCCGCTGGCCGTGTCCGCCGCCGCCCTCGGCGTGCTCGCCGGGGCCGCCGACGTCCGCCCCCTGCTCCTGGTCGTCGACGACTTCGCCTGGATCGATCCACCCTCCCAGCAGGTGCTGCTCTTCGTCGCGCGGCGCCTCGCCCCGGAACGGATCGCCCTGCTCCTCGGCGTGCGCGACGAGATGCCGGTCGACCCCGCGATCTGGCGCCTGCCCACCATCGCGCTCGGCCCGCTGTCCGCCGACGAGAGCCGCGAGCTCGTCCGCACGCTGCCGGTGCGCACCTCGCCCGCGGTGCTCGAGACGATCGTCGAGCGCTGCGGCGGCAACCCGCTCGCCGTGGTCGAGACGGCCCGGACCGCGGGCCCCGACCTGCTCGCCGCCGCCGCGACCCTGCCGCCCGGGTCGGCGCTGGAGCGCGCGTGGTCCGCGGCGATCGACGGGCTCCCCGCCGCCACGCGGTCGGCGATGGCCGTGCTCGCGCTGAGCCGGTCGCCGCGCCGCGACGACGTCGAGCCCGTGCTCGCCGACCTCGGGCTCGGCGCCGAGGACCTGCTCCCCGCCGAGCGCCGCCGGCTCGTGCACCGCGACGACGAGGAGATGTGCCTGCGCCACGACCTCCTGCGCCCCCTCCTCGCCACCCGCACGTCCCGTGAGCTGCGCCGCCAGGTCCTGCGCGGGCTCGCCCGGCACGCCCCGCGCGACGTCGCCGTCTGGTATCTCGCCGAGTCCACCGAGGCCCCCGACGACGACGTCGCCGAGCGCCTCGTCGAGGCCGCGACCTCCGCCCGGCGGCGCTCCGCCCTGCAGGCCGCGGCGCGCGCCTGGGCCCGGGCCGCAGACTTCACCGCCGACCCGGTCACCCGCGCCGACCGCCTGCTCACGGCCGCTACCGACGCCGCGGTCGCGGGCAGCTCCACGCTCGCCGCGTCGTGGTGCGAGCAGGCCCTGGGCCTCCGCCACGACCCGGAGTTCGCTGCCGACGTCGAGCTCGTCCGGACCCGCGCGCTGAGCTGGCTCGACCCGGCCCGCGCCGTCGACGGAGCCATCCGCGCCGCGGACGCGGTGCTCCCCCACGACCGGGCCCGCGCGGCGCGCCTCTTCGTCGAGGCGGCCGTCCCGCTGACCATGACGGGGCGGCTGCGCGAGATGGAGGCCGTCGCCGACCGCGCCCGGACCGCGGGCGACGACACCCCGATGGGGCTCGCGACCGTCGGCCACGCCTACGCGCTCGTCGGGCGCTGGACGGACGCCGGGCCACTGCTCGACCGGCTCGTGGCCGGCGCCGCCGACACCGACCCCGTGTGGGACGCGCAGGCGCTGACCGTGGGCGCGCAGGCCGCCTGTTTCCTCGAGCGGTTCGACGAGGCCGGGCGGCTGTTCGGGGCGGTGACCGCGACGGCCCGGCAGGTCGGCGCGCCCCTCGTCCTGGCGTTCGCGCTGACCGCCCACGCGGAGATCGACTGGTGGGCCGGGCGCTGGTCGGCGGCCTACGCGGACGTCACCGAGGCCGTCGAGTGGGCCGACGAGCTCGGGCAGGCCGGCAGCCGCGCGTTCGGCGCCACGCTGCTGGCCCGGCTCGACGGCGCCCGCGGTGACGTCGCCTCGTGCCGCGCGCACGCCGACGCGGCGCTGCAGGGCGCGGGACCGCTGGGGATCGCGAGCATCGGTGTCTACGCCGCGGCCGCGCTCGGGGCGGGCGCGCTCGCGGCCGGCGAGCCGGCGACCGCCGCCGCCCACCTCGCGCGCGCCCGCCGGCTGTCCGACGAGATGGGCACCGCGTGCGCGACCTCGGTCCCCTTCGCCGGGGACCTCGTCGACGCGATGGTCCGCAGCGGCGACCGGGCGGGTGCGGAGGCGGCAGTGGCCTGGGTGGCGCGCGACGCCGGACGCACCGGGGCCGCGTACTCGACGGCGATCGCCGCCCGCGGTCGCGGGCTGCTCGCCGACGACCCCGACGACGCCGAGGTGTGGTTCGCGACCGCCCGTGAGGCGCACGACCGGCTCGACGCGCCCTTCGAGCAGGCCCGGACGGTCCTAGCGCACGCCGAGGCGCGCCGCCGGTGGCGGCGGCCGGGTGCCGCCCGCCCGTTGCTGCTCGACGCCGAGGCGACGTTCTCCGGGCTCGGCGCGCGCCCGTGGGTGGAGCGGGTCCGGCTCGAGCTCGCGGCCACCGGCCACCGGGCGTCCGGCGAGGCGCCGGAGGAGACCACCTCGCTCGGGGCCCTGACCCCGCAGGAGTTCCAGATCGCCCGGGGCATCGCCGACGGCCTGAGCAACGTCGAGGTCGCGGCCGCGCTCTTCGTCTCGCGCAAGACCGTCGAGGCCCACCTGACCCGCATCTACCGCAAGCTCGGCGTCCGATCCCGCACCGAGCTGGCCACCGAGTTCACGCGGCGTCGCCGCCTCCCCGAGGGAACTCCCTAGTACCGCCGATGACCTTCACCCGACAGGCTCACCGTCGAACACGGTGAGTGCGCGCAGCCCGGGAGGTGGGATGACGGCGATCGCGGTCGAGAGGCCCGGCTTCACGGGGTTCCACCACTTCGCGTCCACGGTCAGCGACCTCACGCGCAGTGCCGCCTGGTACGAGCGCGTGCTGGGGCTGACCCCGGCGACGATGCTCTGCCCGGACGACGGCGCCACCGACGGCGTGCTGCTCAGCGACCCGGAGTCGGGGATCGCGATCCGCCTGCACGGCGCCGGTGGCGCGGAGCCCCGCGGGCACGCGGCGCTGTCGGTGTCGAGCCGCGCGCAGCTCGACACGTGGGCGGGCTGGTTCGACGGGCTCGGGGTGCTGCACGGCGGGGTCGTCGACGTCGGCGGTCCGGAGCCGTACGCCTACCTCGTGTTCCGCGATCCGGACGATCTCCCGCTCGTGCTGGTGCACGTCGTGGAGTGACTCCCTCGAGACCGCGGGGTGCGGTGCACACACGTCGGGCGAGGACGCCGGGGGCGACGTGTGGGGGGACGACGCGGGGGGCGTCGTGCACCGTGCTCCGCGACCCGGTCCCGGCGGCGGGGGGCGCCGCCGGGGCCGGGGCACGGCCGTGTGCGCAGCGCTTTCGGGTGGCCGGTGGTGACCGCAGAGGCGCGGGTCGGCAAGCTGACCCGCGATGACGCCGACCCCGACCTCCCGGCGCCCCGACCGGGCCCGCGACGAGAGCCTGCGCCGCCGGGCGCTCGGCCTCGGTGGCGGCGCGGTCGTGCTGGCCGTCGTCCTCGGGCTCGCCGTGCTCGCGCTCTACCCCACCCTCGATCCCGACGACGTCGGTCGCGGCTTCGTCCTCGTCGGCGGCCTCGTCACCGCGGCCCTCGTCGGCGCCGGCGGTCAGCGGGTGCGCTCGCTCTACCGCGCGCCGGCCGGAGCGCGCCGTGTCGCGCGGCTCCTCGGCGTCTACGCGGTGCTCAGCGCCGTCGTCGGCGCCGTCCTCGTGCCCCTGGCCCACGGCGGCTGGACCCCGGTGCTCGCCGTGACGATCCTCGGCAGCCTCGCCCTCGCCGCACTCGCGGTCGTGGTCGGGCGGGGGTTCGGGGCCCGTACCCCGACCTGAGCCCCTACTCGCGACGGGTCCGGTGCTCGGCGAGCGCGTCCTCGTCGGCGTCACCGTCGCGAGGGGCCGGGAGCTCGCCGGTCTGGCGGCTGCTCGCTCCCGCCGACGTCGGTGACTCGCTCCGCAGCACGTCCATCCTGGTCACCCGCTTCTCGCGGAGGAGCCGACCGAGGACCAGCCCGAGGGCGAGTGCGGTGACCAGCCAGATGCCGAACCCCACGAGGATCCAGTGCCAGGTCGTCACGACTACCCCCCAGACGCCCGCTCGGAATCGACGGAACAGGCGATGCTCGCAGTCTGCACCTTAGGCGCGAGGAGGCTCCGGCCATAGACCAGCCCGGACGCTGAACGAGCAACTTGGCCATTTCGATGGACGCGAACGGTCGCGGTTCGGCGCTTGCACCCCGTGTCCGGCCGGCTTCCGGACACGGTCAGCGAGCTGTGGTCGAGACGTACCGGCGAACGGGCGAGGCGCGCTCGCTCCGACTGGTCCGATCGACGCACCCTGTCCCGGATAGCGGCAGCCACACTCGGTGTCGATCTCGTCGTCACATCCACCGACGATCCGCGGCCGGGAGTGCGTTGCGTGACCGGCGTGGCCTCGGCGACGCCGGATGCCGCCTACTCTGCGCGACGACCCGCGGTGAGCGACGACGGTCCCGCCGCCGGACGAGCCACCGTTCCCGCCACCTTCCGTCACCGCCACGGACACGCAGGAGCGAGGCCGTCGAGTAGTCGTCGGTCTCCGACCCAGGAGACCTCTTGCGGATCTCCGTCGGAGAGCCTGGCCCCGCCGCTCGTCCTCGGGCCGGGCGCGGGCCGGCACCCCAGGGTCGACGGCGGGCACTGCGGCCCGCCACGCCCGCCCGACTCCGCCCGACTCCGCCCGTCGAGGACGATCACGGACAGTTCTATTGTTTCCCAGGAGATTCTGACGAACAGTGACGAGAGCACGCATCCGTGAATGATCAACAATTTGGTCCGGTTCCGGCACTTCCACCACTCTGCGCTTCTCGGTAGCGTGACGTTCACACGATCGGGTGGTGACAGGAACACGGCGCGGGGGCCACCACACCCGGTCACGAACCCGACCGCGACTCCGCGGTCGGGCATCGGTGCCGGGGGAAGAAAAGCCGTGACGGACGAATGGTTCCGGCACGGAGTGCGGGAGCGCGCGCTCCGTGTCCGTGGTGCCGGGGGCACCCGATCGCAGGGTCGGCCGACGGCCGCGACAGCCGCCTCGTCGCGTGCGGCGGCGTCGATCGACCATCGCGTCCCCACCCTGGTCGTCCTCCTCCTCCTGGCCGATCTCGCCGCCGCGGCGGTGGCGCTCTCCTGGACGACCCACGTCCGGTCGGGCGCCTGCGCGCTCGCGTGCGTGCTCGTGTTCCGTGCCGGCTTCCGCTTGTACCGGCCCCGTCTGCGGCTCTCCTACGCCGACGACCTGGGGCGCGCGCTCGTCGCCACCGCGATGGGGTTCGCCGCAGCCGTCGCCGGAGCGGTCGTGCTCGGTGTCCCCCACGTCCGCGCCATCGCCGTGACGACGCTGGTGTTCCTCGCCGTCGGCGAGGCCGGTCGAGCCTTCGTGCTCGTCCTCGCCCGCCGGGCACGACGGGAGGCCGGGCGCGGGATGCGGACCGTCGTCGTGGGCTCCGGCGACCTCGGGCTCGACCTGTTCTCGACCATGCTGGCGCACCCCGAGTTCGGTCTGCGCCCGGTGGCGGTCGTCGACCCGATCCGGTCCGCGAGCAGGGATCCTGCCGGGTCGAGCTCGCTCGCCGACGCCGTCACCGAACACCGCGCGCAGGCCGTCGTCCTGGCCCAGGACGACGGGTGCTCCGTGCCGCTCCTGGATGCGGCGATCGTCGCCGACGGGTTGGGGTGCGCCGTGCTGCTCCTCCCCCGCGCCTTCGAGATCCACCACGACGCCTCGGACGTCGAGCGTCTCCGCAGCTATCCCCTCGTGCGCCTGCGCGTGGACCCGACACGACGCCCGAGCTGGAGGATCAAGCGCCTGACCGACGTGGTCATCGCGGCCGTCTCCCTCCTCGTCCTCCTGCCGCTCCTCGGCCTCGTGGCGCTGGCCGTCCGCCTCGAGTGCGGCGGACCCGTGCTCTTCCGGCAGTGGCGCGTCGGACGGGGCGGGCGATCGTTCCGGCTGCTGAAGTTCACCAGTCTCCGCGCCAGCGACGAGGAGGCGGCGAGCACGTGGAGCGTCGACGGCGATCCCCGCATCGGGCCCGTCGGCCGGATCATCCGGGGCACCTCGCTGGACGAGCTGCCCCAGCTGTGGAACGTGCTGCGCGGCGACATGAGCCTCGTCGGCCCCCGTCCCGAGCGTCCCGCCTTCGCGGAGCAGTTCTCGGCCGACCTCGGCCACTACGGCGCGCGCCACCGCGTGCCGGTGGGCCTGACGGGCCTGGCGCAGGTCCACGGACTGCGTGGCGGCGACACGTCCATCGCCGACCGCGCCCGGTACGACAATTACTACATCGCGTCCTGGTCGCTGTGGCTGGACCTCCGCATCCTCGCCACGACCCTCGCCGAAGTCGTCCGGCACGCCCGCGACGGAATGTCCCGCTGAATCGCCGGGACCGACCGCGGCGGGGCCCTGCCCGTCGAGGGCATATCGTCGCCGGGTGAACCGGCGCGCATTCCTCGTCTGGGCCGGCGCCGTCACGGGATCGACTCTCCTCCCCGCCTGCAGCATGCCGATCGCCGCGGACCCCCGCCCGCCGGGCCTCGACGATCCGGCCCGCAAGCACGTCGCCGAAGCGATCATCAGCACGTTCGAGAACTCCACCACCGAGCTGCGCTACGCCGAGGCGCAGCGGCTCGGTGACGGCCGGGGCATCACCGCCGGGCGCGCCGGGTTCACCAGCGGCACGCACGACCTGCTGCTCGTCGTGCGCCGCTACGAGCAGTCGGCCGGCGGATCGACCCCGCTGACGCGGTACGTGCGCCCCCTGACCCGCATCGACGCGGCCGTCGCCGACGGCGGCGACGGGGACGGCACGCGGGGCCTCGACGGGTTCGAGGACGCCTGGCGCCGGACGTCGCAGACCGATCCTCGGCTCAACCAGGCCCAGGACGGCGTGTACGACGACCTCTACTTCCGGCCCGCGATGGACCAGGCGCGACGGCTGGGCATGACCACCGCCCTGGGCCAGCTCGCCCTCCTCGACACCGGCATCCAGCATGGCAACGGCACCGGCCCGGACGACCTCCCTGCGCTGATCACCGAGACCGGCCCGGCGGCCGGCGACGACCCCGCGTGGCTGCGGCGCTTCCTCGAGGTCCGCCGCCGGCACCTCGAGAACCCCGCCTACGAGGAGACGACCGACGTCTGGCGGGAGTCGCTGCCGCGCGTCGACACGCTCGAGAGCCTCGTCGACCGGCAGCGCTCCGACCTCGCGACGCCGCTCGAGTGGACCTTCGCCGGCACGCGGTTCAGCGTCGGCTGATCGACCACAGCGGCGTCGATGAGGACGAGCAGCTGGAGTTGATCGCTGAGGGTCGTCACTGATCGGCCGATGCCTGCTCGGGTGAACAGCAGCAGGCTGACGGTCGTGGCCAGTGACGTAGCGCTGATCGACTTCATGATCTTGCCGGCGCCGGACGCCGTCGACGACGACCTCCGCCCGGCGTCTCGTGCGCGACCGCGCCGAGGGCCCGGGACGGGGCGAGGGGCTCCTCGCCCGATCCGCGGTCGCGAAGACCGTCGCCGCCGCGATCGGCGCCCGCGGGGACCGTCCGATCGCCGAGGCCATGAAGGACCTGAGGAAGGTCCTGCTCACGCAGCACGCCCCGGCACACCAGCTGTTGGCTCGCGCTGGCTCCCGAGACACCGCCCACGCCGCCGCCCGAGGGCTCCGAGGAGCCTCCGCCGGTGCTCGGCGTGGTCACCCTCGCCGAGTGGGAGACGGGGCGCACGTCGAGCACGCCGGACTCGTCCACCTGCCCCCCAGCTCACCGACCCGCCTCACCGGCTGGGCGGTCGAGAGGCTGGTCGCTTCCCTGCCGGGTGCTCGCGCCGACGCTCGACCACGTCGAGGTCGCCGAGCTCGCCCGCCGTCTCGACGACGCACTCGGCGGCGACGACGACCTCGAGACCGTCGTGCTCGGACAGGAGGCGCCGTTCGAGCGATGGGGCGCCGCGCAGCGCGCCGTCTACAACGCCCTCTACGTCGTCCACGTGCTCAGCCGCTGGGTCGAGGTGGACGTCGACCGCCTGCTGCGGGCGCTGACGGCACTCCACCTCCTCGAGGCGGCCTGCGGGGCGGTCGGTGCGCGAGCGAGCACCAGATGCACGCCGTCAGCCGCGAGATCAGCGGCAGCAGGTCCCAGGAACCCGACCCTTGTATCTGCGAGCGGCGACTGTCCACGGCCGAGGGGCCCGGGCAGAGCGGGCGCAAGTTCCCGACGCCTACGTCGGCACTCGCGGATGGTGGCCACCCGCCCAACAAGGAGGACGCCCCTCCGCCGATCCTCCCTGCCGTCGATGATAGACGACCCAATCGAACGCAGAGTGGCGATAGCGTGACATTACTACGCTGAATGCGTGACAGCAGGCAGGTGCTCGCCGCACCGCTTTGTACTTTGAGTCACACAGCGGCGATGGGGGGAATCATGTCGAGGACGGTCCACGCGAACGGGCGGGTCGGACATTCTCGCCACCGACAGCAGCCGCGTCTGGCGGCGTGGGGACAGGATCGCCTGTCGCTGCTCGTCCGCGCCGACGTCCGATGGGTCCGGTGGGGCCCGCTGAATCGAGAGCCCGAAGATCTGCAGCCCCCGTCCCGGCACCACGGCTTCCTGCGGGATCTTCTCGGGCTGAATGGTGGGCCGATCACCGATGCGGCTTTGCTGATGACCCCTGATCACGAAGGCGTCAGAGCCGTGGCGCCCACGCAGTCCACCGAGCTGGCGGCCTGGCTCGGGAGCTACGACCGAGCTGAGGATCACGAACCTGAGTGGATCGAGACACCTGCCGCTCTCGAAGCGCAGATCGACGCCGTGGTCGACGGTCTCGAGACGAGCTTCCGTGCGCTGCGGGAGCGCGCCGACGCGACGACGGATGCCCTAACTGCCGCGCTCAATCGCTATGCGTGCCGCGCGTACTTCACGTTGGAGCTCCCTGACGACCCTGCTGTGAGCATCGTGGTGGACCTCCGTTTCCGGTGGCACCAGGGAGTCTGGCTCTACGTCACCACCTACCTGTGGTCGAGCCAACCTCGGAGCCCGCGCCATGCGCCGCAGAACAAGCCCAGGTCCCATCGAGACGCCCAAGACAACGGTGCCCCCTCCGTCGCCTCGCTCTCCCATTACTCGAGGGAGTCCCTCGACGAGGTCTTCACCCGCGCTCGTCGGGTCGTCGACGACATGGTGGCCGCGCGGTTCATCCCGGCGGCGGCCGTGGTGCTCTGCAACGACGCGTCGATCTGGAGGCCACGCCGCTACGAGCCACCGCAGTTCTGGGTCGCTACCTGCACCGGCGCGCCCGCCTCCTCGCACGTCACACCGTGCGACATCGTCGACGATCTGTGTCACGGCGTCCTCGATGCTCGGGACGCCGGCTCCTGCCTGGTGACCCGCCACGACGTCGTCGCCGGTCCGCGGACCTCGACCCCGCCGATCCGTCTGACGGTCTTCCGGCGTCTGGTCCCCGGCGAGGAGAGCGAAGCGCCTCGCTACGTCGTGGTGCCTGACCGCGGTGCCAGGCAGGTGGACCAGGAGGACGCCGTCCGCGAACTCCTCCAC
This sequence comes from Actinomycetospora lutea, assembly GCF_028737205.1. Taxonomy (GTDB): domain Bacteria; phylum Actinomycetota; class Actinomycetes; order Mycobacteriales; family Pseudonocardiaceae; genus Actinomycetospora; species Actinomycetospora lutea. The sequence goes on from NZ_JAQZAL010000032.1 coordinate 10,226, forward strand.
CGGCTCACGGTGGAGGACACCGAGAACGCCGTCGACCTGCTCGACCATTCGACGGAGCTCGGGGTCAACGATGGCCTGGTGCGGATCTACGAGGTCGTCGCTGAGCGCGCATCGTCCTTGTGGGACCAGCTCGCGATGCACCTTCTCTCCGCCCGTGGGAGGACGCTGGAACGGGTCCACTCACGGATCGAGCTCCTCCATGTCGGTCTTCTCCAGGGCATCGCTGACCTCGACTACATGGCGCGAAAGGCCCACGCCGACGCCCGCGCACTCGACCTCATCGATCCACCGACCTTTGGTGGGGTCGACGAACGGTTTCATGCGGCCGGCCCAGCACCCGGAACAGAGCTCGGGGCCTCGTTGCGGCGAGGCGGATACATCGATCCGACCCGGCGATGGGCACGCGAGGTGGTCGATCGGGCCGACCGTGTACGCGGCTCCTTCACCGCACTGCACGCGGCCATCGCCAACGCATTCGATGAGCACCGCGTTCGAGGCACCGACCGGCTGGGGAGGCTCGGACTCCTCTTCGCGGGGGTTCTCGCCCTCACCGGCCTGGCAACCGAGAGCTGGGCCAAGGTGCTGGACTGGCTGATCCCCATCGGGGATCAGCGACGCGCATGGATCTTCTTCACCGTCACGACCGCAGTCGTCATCATCGTGCTCGGGTCCGTCGCCAGGTGGTTGCGACGCAAGCTCGGCAGTCTCGGTACCGACGCACAGCACGACCGGCGCTACGAGATGGTTCGGTCCTACCTCGGCGCATGCCGCTCCGAACGTCTCGCCTACCTGTGGTCCGCGTGGGGCACGGACGCAGCGCGATGGGATGCGCTGTGGGACGCCGAGGACCAGCACCTCGCCGTGCAATGCGCGGCGGTGATAGACGATGCCCTCGGGCACGAAGGCGGCCTCGAGACCAACGATCTGGAGGAGCTCGGGACCGCGATCGAGCAGTGGGTGATCGCCGCGATGTTCGTCAGCGAGCGGCCGCGGGCCTTCTGGCACCAGCCCCTGCCGCGGCTCACATTCCTGTACAGATTCTTCCCGGTATTCACTCAGTGCTTCCCTGCGACCACCGAGTTCCCGCCGCTCGTCTCGGACGCCGACTTCATGCTCGCCCTCGGGACGATCGCGGGCCCCACGTCGCCCGAACGCCAGGTGGTCGTCGAGTGGGGTCAGGGGCTGGCCGAGGCGGAGAGCGCTCGCGACGCACTGCGCGCGATCGAGCGCACCGGCATCTGTGTGGGTCTCGATCGCGAGGGGTGGCGGGCCGTCGTGCAGCGCATGCGCGACGACTGCGTGAGCCGCCCTCCGACCCCGTCCGATATCAGCGAGGCGTCATGACCGACATCGTCAACCCGGCGACAGTCACCACGACTGTCGAGACGACGGAGCTGCGGGTGCACGGTGTACACGGCACTCCACCGTCCGTGCTGCTCGGTGACCCCTTCCCTCAGCAAGTCGCAGGGGACTCCGATGCCCGCTTCTACCGCGGGCGAGGAGTCACCGGGAACCCGACCCGGGAGGCGTTCTGGTGGTCGAGGATGACGTCGGGCTCAGCGTTGCGGGCATTCTGGCTCCTCTTCCTCCCCTTCGCCCTCGTCAACCTCGCCCGATACGCCCTGCTGACGTGGGACGACGCACGGGACGGTGAAGCGCCCGCGGACAGACGGCATCCTTGGGACCGCCTCGCCGGAGGCCTTCTCCGGCTCACCGGGGCCGTCCTGAGCCTGGGCCTCGTCACGACGACCTTCGGCGTCTCCGCCGACCTCATCATCCGGCAGTGCGGCTTCGTCATCACATGCCGCACCGGCCATTCCTGGCTGAACTGGATGGGTGCGTGGGAAGCGGGACCCGTCGTCCTGCTCGCCGTCGTGCCCGCGGCACTGGTCCTCGGACTCTTCGAACTCATCGGGCGTGAGACGTTCGTCCATTCGTCGCCCGGTGCACGCCCCACGTGGGCCGACGAGCGCCGCTTCGGCAATCAGGAGTTCTGGCGGGAGGCCGCAGAGATCACCGTCCTCCGGCGGCTGCACCTCGCAGCGTGCGCGGCCATCGTGGGTGTCCTTACCACGAGCATCGGAACCGCTTACGGCTCGGCAATGATCATCATCGGCATCGTCCTCCTCGTCGCGACGCTGGTCCTCATCGCCATCCGCGATGTCGGCCGGACACGAGTCGTCGCCGCCATCGCCGCGGGGCTCGCCGCCGTGTACGCCGTCGTCGCCGTCGGCCTCGTAGCCGCCGCTCGGTGGTCCGCGCCTCTCGCCTCCCAGCAATGGGAGGCGCTGCCTGGGACGCTTGAACGCGCCACCGATCTGATCGGGGAGAGCCTCGCGGGGCTCCTGCTTCTCCTGGTGCTGGTTGTCGGTGTCCAGAGCCGACGCTTTCGGCAGGCGGAGAACCACGCGGCTGCCCCAAATCGTCCACCAGCCTTCCGACCCATGTGGGGCGGACTGGCGCCCGCAGTGCTGGTGTCGCTGGGAATTGGAGTCTTCTGTGCCTACGCGACAGGCATCGTGTTCGCCGTCGCCGATGTACTGGGAACCGTCCGGCCCGCCCAGGCGGCCAAGGGTGAGACCCTCCTGCTCGTTGGCAGCAGCTATTGGAGTGCCGCGATCGGGGCCCTGGTGGCTGCCCTGGTCGTGACGGCGGTGGCCGCGCCCCTCGCCGCCTGGGTGCTCGGGCGACGAAGGACCGCCGTCTGGTGGAGCGTGACGTCAGCGGCCCTCGCGGTGGGCATCGCCGTAATCGCCCTCGTCGACACCGGCCTCGGGGAGCTCTGCCTCGTCGTGGCCGGGGTGAGCCTGATCGCCGGGGTCGTGGCGTGGATCCGCGGGGGACGTCGGCCGCTCGACGGCGAGACCGGACGGCGGCCCGATCCCGATTATCCGAACACTCCTCCGCCCCCCAGCGACGTAGCCGTCTCGACGGACGAGGCTCTCGATCGTGTGTGGCGGGCATGGTTGATGGGCCGGGCCAAATATCGATATCGCGACGTCGCCGGGTTTCTCGCCGGCGTCGCAGGGGCGACGATCGTTGCCGGCGGGGCTGGCGCCGCCGCTCGAAGAATCCTGGGCGGAGGGCCCACACAACCGACGACGGACGATCAGGCCAGTAACACCGTCGCGATGGCCGGGGCCGCCGGCGCGGCGCTGGCCGGCGCGCTGTTGCTAGCGTTGCTCTCACTCGGCATCACGTCATATCGCAGCCAAGCAGTTCGGACCACGGTCGGTGTCGCCTGGGATCTCATCTCCTTCTGGCCCCGCCTCGTCCACCCGCTCTGTCCGCCGCCCTACGGCGGGCGAGCGGTGATCGAGACCGCACGGCGTGCGGTGGATCTCGTTGGCGCCGGCCGCCGCACACGATCAGTTGTGGTTCTCTCGGGCCACAGTCAGGGCAGCGTCATCTGCATGGCGGCGGCGACGTTGCTCGCTGCCCGCGCGGAGAAGTGGGATCCCATCTCACAAAGGCCTCCCGCACCTCCTGGGCACCAGTCCGACATCACCCTGCCTGAGGCCCGCCGAACCATCACCCAGCTCGCGCTCCTGACCTACGGTTCGCAGTTGCAGTGGGCGTTTCCTCGGCTGTTCCCGTGTTTCATCGGTTTCCACCACCTCAGAAGGCTCTACGAGCGCGGAGTCGAAGGTCGGTGGCGATCGCTCTACCGCGAAACTGACCCACTCGGCGGGCGGGTCCTGAGCTGGGGGGACGGCCCCGCGGACAGGCTCGAGCGTCCAGGCCAACCCTTCCTCACGGAAGAACAGATCGGCGCCGCTCAGCGTTGGGGGCCCGACGTCCGGTTGAAGGATCCGGTCAGCCTCACTGTTTCGCCCGACCATGTACGGCCGCAGGTGAGCGGCCACAGCGGCTACTACGACGACCCGGCGTTCGAGAACGTGCTGGGGGAAGTGGCCGAGGAAGCCGGCGCCACACCGTGGCCGACTCCGCGCGCCGTACCGTCAGCGGGAGACGGCACAGCGAGCGCGGCGCCCATGCCGTCCGGCTGAGAGCGGTCTGCAGACGCGCGCTCGTCCCTGCGCGCAGCACGCGGGAGGTCGGATCGATCAGCGTCGGCTGAGCACGACGAGCCGGCTCCGCGGCGCTTCGGGAGCGTCGGGCGGCGTCGGGAACACCGCCGGCTCCTGGAGGTGGACCTCCAGCCCGCCGACGCGGCGCAGCTTCTGCCAGCCGAGCCGGATGCCCCCGACCGCGGTGACCACCGACCGGATCAGCACCGCGTACATCAGCTGCCGGTAGACGATCTGCTTCAACGGCAGCAGCCACAGCACGCCCAGCGGCTCGCGCTCGAGCCGGAACGCGATCACCCCGGCCGCCAGCTGCAGCCCCAGCACCGTCGACCACGCCACCAACGTCGTCACCGGGTCGAGGAACAGCAGCCCGTAGACCAGGAAGATGTCCACCAGCGGCGCCAGCAGCGGCAACAGCACCTGGAACACCGCCAGATGCGCCAGCCCCGCCCGCCCCAACCGGCCCGACGCCCCCGACTCCAGCACCGCGCGGCGGTGCTTCCACATCGACTGCATCGTCCCGTAGCTCCACCGGTAACGCTGACGCCACAGCTGCGGCAACGTCGCCGGCGCCTCCGTCCAGGCCCGCGCCGAGTCCTCGTACACCACGCGCCAGCCGCTGCGGCAGACCGCCATCGTCAGGTCGGTGTCCTCGGCCAGGGTGTCGTCGCTGACCCCGCCGGCCGCCAGGAGCACCCGCCGCCGGAACGCCCCGATCGCGCCCGGCACCGTCGGCATGCACCGCAGCACGTCGTACACCCGGCGGTCGACGTTGAAGCCCATCACGTACTCGATGTGCTGCCAGCGCGCGAGCAGACCGCTCCAGATCTTCCCCGGGGCCTGCCCGGCGACCTTCGCGTTGCCCGCGACCGCGCCCACCGCCGGGTCCGCGAACGGCTGCACGAGCCGCCCGACCGTCGTCGGCTCGAACACGGTGTCGCCGTCGATCATCACGATCAGCTCGTGGCGCGCGGCCGCGATGCCGGTGTTCAGGGCCGCCGGCTTGCCGCCGTTGGCCTGCCGGATCACCCGCACCCGCGGCAGCCGCTGATCGGACACCACGGCCTCGACGATCTCCGCGGTGCCGTCGGTGCTGCCGTCGTCGACGACGATGACCTCGACGGGGTGCTCGCTGGCCACCAGCGAGCGCACGGTCGCCGCGATGTTCTCCTTCTCGTTGTACGCCGGGACGATCACCGACACCGGTGCGGTGACCGGCGGGCCCCACGAGAAGCCGGGCCGGTGACGCTCGCGGTGGTGCCGGACCGCGACGACGAGCATGAGCACCAGGCGCAGGACCACCAGGACGCCGACGACCACCAGCAGCCACGTCAGCGCGTCGACGACGACCCCGGCCACGGCGACCAGGCCGATCAGCGTGCTGCCGGCGAGCTGGTCGGCCGTCGACACCGGGCGGTTGTCGGCGGGCAGCCCGACCGCGACCTCGGGGGTGACGAACCGGTAGCCCTGCGCCTGCAGCTGCGGGATCAGCCGGTCGAGCGCGGCGACGGTCTGCGAGCGGTCACCGCCGCCGTCGTGCAGCAGCACGATGCCACCGGCACCGTTCGCCGGCACCGAGTTGCGCACGATCGCCTCGACACCGGGCCGCTCCCAGTCGCGGCTGTCGGTGTCGGACAGGACGGTGACGTACCCGTCGCGCCCGGCTGCGGTGAACGAGCGCAGCGCGTCGGCGGTCACCGCGTCCGCGGTCGACGAGTAGGGCGGACGCAGCAGGTAGCTCGACTCGCCCAGCGCGCCCTCGATCACCAGCTGGGTCTCGGTGAGCTCGCGGTCGATGCGCAGGTCCGAGGCCTGCGACAGGTCGGGGTGGGTGAAGGTGTGCAGCCCGACCTCCGAGCCCGCCGCGCGGATGTCGCGCAGCAGCTCGGGGTGGCGCGCGGCGTTCGACCCGACCACGAAGAACGTCGCCGGCACCTGGTGGCGGCGCAGCACCTCGAGCACCCGCGGGGTCCACGTCGGGTCCGGGCCGTCGTCGAAGGTCAGCGAGATCGTCTTCGCCGGCATCCGCGCGCTGGCCGGGGTGGCGCCGCGGGCGTCGATGACCGGCCCGCCGTCGGTGATCGCGGCTGGGACGCCGTCGGTCGCGCCGGGGGCGGTGTCCTCGGCGACGGCGTCGACCCCGACCTGCGAGCGTGCGAGCCCGTCGACCACGAGCAGGCAGCTGAACAGCATCAGCGCGACCGCGACGAACACCACCGCGGGACGCGGCAGGACGCGGCGGCGGGGCTGAGTGACGGCGGTGCGGTGGCGGGCCACGGTCACACCCGCGTCGCGGTCGACGCGGGCTCGTGGTCGAGCACGTCGGCGGTCGCGGGATCGGTGGTCGTGTGCCCCTGGCTCGACGACCCGTGCGCGTGGCGAGGGTGGTCGTGGTGGTCGTGGTGGTGCGACGCCGGCTTCCGGTGCTGCGGGGCGTGCCGCGGCGTCTCGCGCGTGGTGACGGTCGTGGCAGCGGTCGTGGCAGCGGTGGTGTGCACGACGGTCCGCGGCGCGCGGACCGCGCGCACCGGCACCAGGCGGGCACGGGGCTGCGTGACGTGGTCGGCGCGCTCGGCCCGGGCGTGCCGGGCGGTGCGCCGTTCGCGGTGCGGCGCGGCGTGCCGGCTGACCGTCGACGCCGCGGTCACCGTCCCGGAGGAGACGGGCACGATCTCGGGGGCGGCGTCGTCCTCCGCCTCCTCGTCCGGAACGGACGGGGTCGGCACCAGCGTCGCGCCCACCGGCTGCAGCGACACCGTCCGCGTGCCCACCGTGAGCCCGAAGGCCGCCATGTAGGCCGTGGCCGCCGATGCGCCGAGGTAGCCCAGCACCAGCACCCCGCGGCGTCGGCGCCCGCTGGCGTCGACGAACACCGGCGTCCTGTCGCCCGGTTCCTGCGACGGCTCCGTCATGCTCATGGCCCAACCCCCGGTCTCGCCGACCTGTGTCGCTCGTCGGAGCTCTGACGGAGCCCCGTTGACTACAGATCGTTGTTCCGGAGCGTGATCGCTACAGCAGTTCGTTCACCCGAAGGAGTGGATCGACGCCCATCTCACGGCGACGACACGTCACCCGAATACGAGCCGCCGTTCCACTCCTCTCCCACTGCCGGTGCGCGGACGAGATGGGTCCGGGAAGGGCCTCGCGCCGGACGAAGTGACTCCTTGCAGGCACCCGATGACGCGCGGTGGCAATCGCGATGCCGTGAGTGCGGAACCACGCGATCACCATCGACCCGGGGGAACCACCGCGAGCAAGCACCGTCGACCCACCGCCGCCGCCCTGGGCGGCATGACCCTCGCCGCCGCCCTGCTACCGCTGCTCGGGGGCACCGCGTCGGCGGAGAGTCGGCGCCGACCGGGGGTCGCGATAAGCCGGTGATCAGGCCCGACGCACACTGACCGCGTGGGCATCGCTCTCGCCGACCACCTCGCAAGCCTGGACGAGCCGTCCCTGACCGCCCTGCTGCGACGGCGACCGGACGCGTGCGCCGCACCGGTGCCGCGCGATCTCAGCCGGCTCGCGGGCCGCCTCGTCGGGCGCGCGTCCCTGTCGGCGGCCCTGCGGCACCTCGACCGGGACACCGTCGAGGTCGGCCGGGCGACGGCCGTGCTCGGCGAGCATGCGACCCCGAACGCGATCGCGGCCCTGCTCGACGCGGACCCGGGCCTCGTCGAGCGGTCGCTGGGCATCCTCACCGACCTCGGCCTCGCCTGGCCGGACGGCGCGACGCTCCGGCTGCCCGAGGCGCTGTCCGAGCACTGGCGCGCCGAGGTCGGCGCCGACGAGCCCATCGCCCGGATGGCGCGCCACGTGGTCGCGGACGAGATGCGCCGGATCGCGGTCGCCCAGGGGATCCCGCTGTCCACACGCAAGGCCGAGGTCACCCAGGCGATCCACGACGCCTGGGCCGAACCCGGCTACCTCCGCGACCTCCTGGGGACGCTCCCCACCTCCGCCCAGCGACGTCTCGGCACGCTGTGTCGTCACGAGTTCGACGGCCTGCGCCCCAGCGCCGACGACCACCTCCTGCTCGACGCGGGCCTGCTCGTGCTCGAGGGACACGTCGCCCGCATCCCGCGGGAGGTCGCCGTCGCCGCGTGGGCCGCGGAGGCCCGGCTGCAGGGCGTCCCCGAGCTGCCGACCCCGGCCGACGACCCGGACCAGGTCGCGTCGGGTGCCGTCGCCGCCGCCCAAAGCCTGCTCGACACGGTCACCACGGTCCTCGACGACGCCGCCGAGCGTCCGATCGCCGCGCTGAAGAGCGGCGGGATCGGCAAGCGCGAGCGCGCCCGCCTGGTCAAGCGCCTCGATCTCGACGACGATCATCTCGCCTGCCTCGTGATCGACCTCGCGGCCCACGCCGGCCTGCTCGGGCCCACCGACGCCGGGTACGCGCCCACCGCCGCGTACGCCGTGTGGCGCGAGGAGGACGCCGCGCCCCGGTGGATGCGGCTGGCGCGGACCTGGTCCGGGCTGGAGTACGCGCCCGGTCGTCGCGAGGTCGACGGCAAGGAGGTCGCCCCGCCCGAGCCGCTGCTCAGCTCGGCCGGCGACCTGCGCCGCACGCTGCTCAGCGCGGCCGGTGGCCGCTCGGTGCGCGCCACGGCGGACCACCTCGCGTGGTTCTGCCCTGCTCACGGGCTCGATGACGCGGGCCTCGCCGACATCGTCGCGGTGACCCGCCGCGAGGCCGAGCTGCTCGGGGCCGTCGTCGGCGACGCGGTGAGCCCGCTGGGCCGGGCGCTCGCCGACGGGGACGACGTCGCGGCCGGCGCGCACCTCGTCGACGCCCCTTGCGAGGTCGTCCTGCAGTCGGACCTGACCGCGATGGTCTCCGGACGCCCCGGTGTCGCCGTGAGCGGCCTGCTCGCCGACGCCGCGACGCCCGAGTCCCGCGGCGCCGCGACGACCTACCGGTTCTCGCCGGACAGCGTCCGCGCCGCCCTCGATGCCGGATGGACCGCCGACGCGCTGCTCGCCGACCTCCGCGCGCTCTCCGACCGGCCCCTCCCGCAGCCGCTCGAGTACCTGGTCACCGACGTCGCCCGCCGCCACGGACACGTCCGGGTCCGTCCGGCGGGGGCGTGCCTCGTGACGGACGAGGCACTGTCCGAGGAGGTCCTGCGAGCGCGCGCCCTGCGCGGCCTGGGACTGTCGCGGCTCGCTCCCACCGTGCTGGTCAGCGCGGCCGGCCCCGACGCGGTGCTGCGGGCGCTGCGGGGTGCGGGCTACTTCCCGGTCCGCGAGGACGAGTCCGGCGCCCTCGTCGTCGAACGTCGCGAGGCGCAGGTCGCCGACACCCCGGCCGCGCCCGGCGCTCGGGAGGCGATGACGCCCGGTGCGCTCGCGGCCCAGCTGGTCGCCGCCGGCCTCGGGCGCGACCTCGACGACTCCCCGACCGCCGCGCTGCTCGGATCGCTCAACCGCCGCCTCGGCCCGGACGAGCTCGACCTCCTCGCCGACGCCCTCGACCACCGCCATGACGTCCACCTCACCTACTCCGACCGCAACGGGACGATCTCCCGCCGCGTCGTCACCCCGGAGCAGGTGATGCACCGCTGGCTCGTCGCCTGGTGCCACCTGCGCAACGACGAGCGGGAGTTCACCGTCGAGAACATCCTCGAGGTCTCGCCGGCGACCTGATCTCGGGTGGCTTCTCGGAGAGGTACGGTGCCGGTCATGGATTCCGCGGAGCTCACGGCGGCTCTCTCGGATCATCCGGCCACCGCGGGCATCGGTGTCCTGGTCCTCCACGGCTCCCGAGCCCGGGGTGATGCCGGGCCGGACTCGGACTGGGACCTCGCCTACCTCGCCGACAGCCGCGGAGACGCCCTTCCCCCGGACCCGGTCGGCCTTCTCGCGCTGGTGGCGGACGTCCTCGGCACCGATGCCGTCGACCTGGTCGACCTCGCCGACGCCAGTGCCCTCCTACGCTTCCGCGCCGCCCGCGACGGCGTGCTCCTTCTCCAAGCCGAGCCGGGGGCCTTCCTCGACTTCCGTCTCGAGGCGGTGCGGTTCTGGTGCGATGCCGGGCCGGTGATCCGCGCTGCCCAGGCCGACGTCCTCGCCGCGCTCGGATGAGCCGCGCCGTCGACGGCGAGCTCCTCGCCGAGCGGACGGCCACCGTCCTCGCCCATCTCGACCGGGTCGCCACCCACCTCCCCGAGTCCGCCGACGACCTTCGCCCCATGTCCTCCCCGACCGACACCGTCGTCCTCCACCTCTGGCAGGCGATCCAGATCGTCATCGACCTCGCCACCGCGACGTGCGTACGGCTCGGTCTCGGGAGCCCACCGACATACGGCGACGCCTTCCGGCTACTCGCCGACGCCGGGGTCATCAACCCGGCACTCGGCACTCGTCTGGCCCGAGCGGCGGCATTCCGCAACCTCCTCGTCCACGCCTACGGGCGCCTCGACCTGAGGCGTGTCCACACGATCGCGCAGACGGGGCCGGAGGATCTGCGCGCCTTCCTCGCCGCACTTCGCGATCGCGTCTGATCCCCGTCGCCGGCCTGATCGTCCGAACGCGTGACCACGCGGACGATGCGTCGTTGTCGATCACAGACGGCCCTCCGGCGGCGCGACCGCGCCGCGCCGACGGGTTCGGGCCGGCGGAAGGGCGCGACGTGGCACCCATCGGGCTCCTCCGGCGCGGCCTCGTCGCCGTGGTCGCCGCCTCCGGGCTGTTCGCCCTCGGCTGCCGGCCGCCCTGGGCGACGAGAACGACGGCGGCGTCCGGTACGTCAACCTGGGCGACAGCTACAGCGCGGCGAGCGGCGTCCTCCCGCCCGCGTCCGGAGCACCGCCCCAGTGCCTGCAGTCGCTGCGCAACTGGGGCCACGTCCTCGCCGACGGGTGGGGGTACGACCTCACCGACGTCTCCTGCGGCGCCGCCGAGACCCGGCACTTCACCGAGCCGCAGTACACCGGCGTCGCGCCGCAGGTCGAGGCCCTGTCCGACGAGACCGACGTCGTCACCCTCACCATCGGCGGCAACGACAGCGGCGTCTTCATCGGCACCATCGCGGCCTGCACCACGGCCGCCGCTTTCACCGCCGGCACCGGCAACCCCTGCGAGCAGCAGAACGGCGACCGATTCACCGAGACCATCGAGGACGTCACCTACCCGTCGCTGGTCGACGCGCTCGAGACCGTCAAGGAAGCCGCCCCGAACGCCCGCGTCGCGATCGCCGGCTACCTGCAGATCCTGCCGCCGGAGCGCGGCTGCTACCCGGTCATGCCGGTCGCGTCCGGGGACGTCCCGTACATCAACGACATCCAGGCGACGCTCAACGACGCCGTCCGGCGCGCGGCCGCGGCCACCGACGTCACCTACATCGACGTCACCGACGCCTCGCAGGGCCACGACGCGTGCCAGCCGATCGGCACCCGCTGGGTCGAGCCCGCCGTCGCCGGCACCAACCCCATCGTCGTGCATCCCAACGCCTTCGGCTCGAAGGCCATGGCCGACCGCGCCGTCGCCGCGCTCGGCTGACGATCACGCCGGGAGTCGCTCCCGGTCACCGCTGAGCGGCCGATATACGGCGGGAGCACTCGTCCGGCCGCTCGGCACGGACGTCCGGCCGCTGTGGTCAGCGAGGACGCGGCTCCTGGCCGTTGCGTGGCGAGCTTCGTGCGCAGGTGTTCCCCTGTCTGTGCACAGCGATCCATACCTCGACCCATCGCCCCACGTGGTGCCAGTCCTCGACGGCGGGCCGTGAGACCGGCGCCACGGGGATGACCTCGGCACCAGGCCGCTCCGGTACTCCGTCCTGTTCGGTACCCGCGGCGTCCTCCGCCTCCTCCTGCCGGGCACGTCCCGGCTCAGGACCGAAGACCTCATCCCGTTGCCGCGCTAACCATGGGTCGTCGTAGTAGCCGGAGTGACCTGCGACGCGTGGCTCCGGGTCGTCGTGGGTGCGTGTGAGCGAGACGGGGTCGACGAGGCACACATCGTGCGTTGCGCTGCTCGCCCCGGGGCACCGGTCCGTGAGGAGGTGACCGTAGGTGCCCCCGCCCGCGTGGGCCGGGTCGCGCGACGGCGCCGTCGACGACCATGACAGCACCGGCCCGCCGAGAGGGTCGGTGTTCCGATACAGGCTCCGCCATCGGCCCTGGAGCTCCTGGTAGAGCCGCGCCTGGTGGTGGAAGCCCACGAAGCACGGGAAGAGCCGAGCGAACGCCCACTGCAGCTGCGAGCCGTAGGTGAGCAATCCCAGTGCTGCCTTCGCCTGGACACGATCCGTCTCGTCGAGGTCGCGTTGGCCGCCGTCCGCCTCGATCGGGCTGGTCAGATAGGTCGCAGCCGCTAGGCAGATGAGACTTCCTTGGCTGTGCCCGGACAGGACGACTCGCTGATGGCGCTTCTCGTTCACCAGCCACATCACGCGCTCGGACACCTCCAGCACCGCCCGTCCGCCGTAGGGGGGCGGACAGAGCGGGTGCACGAGCCGCGGCCAGAAGGACATGAGGTCCCACAGCACGCCGATCGCGGTCCGGGCCGACGGCTGGCGGAACGCCCTGTATCCGAGTCCGAGCAACACCACGACTAAGGCTGTCGAGGCCCAGACGCCGAGGACGGCAAGAAGGCTCGTGGTGTCCTTCGTGCCGTCCTCCGTCAGCAGGGCGACCAACCAGGCGGGAGCGATCTCCCGGTCTCCTGGTACGACCAGTCGCCATCCCGAGATGAACCCGGCGGCGGCCATACCGAGCGCCGACACGGCGGCCAGGAGGGCCGCCGCCCACGAGTAGCGGAACTTCGCCTGGCCTCGGCGCCAGAGGCGGGCAACGCGCAGGCGGCGCCGGTCCAGCTCCTCGACCAGATCGTGCGGAATCGGTCGCCCTGCGTCCCCGGAAGGCCCGCTGGCTCCCGCGACCTCATTCTCTGCGAGCGCCCGGACCTGCGCATCGCCGAACCACGTCAAGGCCCCGAGCGCAAGACCGACAGCGATGAGGACGCCGGCCGGCCATGCGCCGGCTACGCCCCCGAACGGGCGCTCGACCGTCGCAAGGGCGAAGACGAGTACCCAGGCAGCGACGGCGGCCGTCGAGAACCACACCGCCGACCACACGCGTTGGAGCAACAGCGCGGCCGTCGGCAGCACGAGGCCGACGACCAGGACGAGCGCAGCGCCCAGGAGCCACGCGCCCGTCCAGTAGCTCGTGCTCAGGAAGATCGGAGCCTGTGTGTCGCCCGCGCTCTCGACGACGTTCCCGCCCTCCAGCGCCGGCTGACCCACGAGGTCGGCGACGTGGAAGGTGATGCCACCGCATGCCGCCAGCAGCATGCCGAAGGCGAGCGTGACCGCCACGGTCGAAGCGTGCCCGTTCCACATCGGAGAGAAGGCCACGGGGCGAGCCGTCGCGTCCGGTCCGCTGGGCTCCCTCTTCGCGAACAGGACGGCGAGCCGCCACGTGACCCCAGCGGTGAGCAGGACGAGAAGTACGGACGCGACCGCAAGACCGTTGCTCGTCGCCTCGAGACCCGACAGCCTCGGTAGCGGGCCTGGTTGGCGTCCGGGGACGGGCCACATCGCCGCGACAGCCGTACCGACGGCGACGACGGCGTAGCCGAGGCCCGTCCAGCGCAGCGAGGACGCCACGGCGGAGCTGACAGGCCATGCGAGGGTGCCCGTGACGAGCACCGTCACGACCAGGAGCCCGGCGCCGAGGACCATCAGCCCGAGCACGACGGGAGCGGCGATCCAGGCGGCAGCTCCGGCCTGGCTCTTGGAGAGGAAGCCGCTGAAGAGAAGGCCGACGAGTGCGGCCGCGCCCGCGACGTGGCAGCAGCGCAGCCGGGACACCTCGGCGACCTCCGTCCAGAACGAGCGCTCGCCGAACTTGCGGTCGTGCATCCAGTGCGTCCTGGCCGGCTTCCCGTACGTGGAGGGGCGGCGTCCGAGCCAGGCGATCACTCCGAGGACCGCCGCCGCCGGCGCTGCGGCGAGGAGCAACTGGGCTCCCCAGGGCCACTGCCCGGCGAAGGAGAGCCAACTGTTCTGCTCCACGCACTCCGCGGAGCGCAGACACTGCGCGGCCAGGAGCCCGGCCGCGATGTAGACGACGCTCAGCATCGCCGACAGCGTCATGACGAGACCGGTCACGCGGAGCAGACCATCTGCCAACCGGCCCCATCCGCTTCGACCAGGACCCGTCCCACCAGGGCCGACGAGGGCATCATCCCACGTCAGCAGGGTGTACCGGGCCAGGTTGAGGAGGGTGAAGGGCAGGAAGAGCAGCCAGAGAGCTCGGCCCGCCGCGCCGGAGGTCAGCGAGCCCCAGTGGAAGGCCTCGACCTCCGTGTCGCCCGTCGTCGACCCTCCCGGACGGAAGAAGCGGGCTTCGTCGTCTCCCGCCACCTGCGCGGGACGGGGGACGCCGAGCATGGCGTCCGGCGGCGTGCCGTGCACACCGTGCACGCGGAGCTCGATCGTGGTCACTGTCGACCTGCTTTCGCCGCACGTGGACGTGTTGTCGGGTCGGCGAGTCGTTCGTGGTCTCCCCTCGGCTGCTCGGGCATACGTATCCCGGGCGGGAGCGGGTAATCCTGCAGGTCGTCGACCTCGCCGCAGATGTGCTCGAAGGTCTCGCCCCAGGCGTGGTAGCTCATGCCGGACCGGATGCCGGACCGCTCGATCAGGCCGAGCACCGCGCGGGCACCGAGCCCCTCGTCGACGGCACGTCGCTGGAGGTGCTCCCCCCAGGCGATGACGGTCGAGACGTGGGCCAGCTCCGCCCCGCACTGCACGCGCAGGGTGAGCAGGAGGTCAGCGTCGGACACGGGCACCGGAGCGGCCCCGCCGCCCGTCAGGAGCCCGACCGTTCGCGGCGGGGGTGGCAGGAAGCGGTACATGAGCGCGAGACAGGGCAAAGGGCGACCGAAGAACGTGCGCGGCCGTTCACTGAGGAGAAGGGAGTACACCGTCCACTGCTCGACGTCCCGGCGCAGGCCGTCGAGCGCCGCGCCCGTGGGTTCGGGTGGCGGGACAGTGGCGAGGAAGTCCACCGCATCGGCGTAACGACGAGCGAGCTCGAGGTCCAGCTCGTGCCACCGAGTGTGGTAGCCGGCCCAGCTCGTGAGGGCGTTCTCCGGATCCGCGTCCTGCCGTTCTCGCCTCAGTCCGTCCTCGCGCTGGTCGAGCCGCGCGATCCGCTCCGTACGGCACAGTTGGAGATACGCGCTCACCGGCGGGTACGCCGCCTGCAGGTATCGGTGCTGGCCAACGATCCGAGGCGGGAGACGCGGTTCCACATGGTGCGGGCGAGCACGCCGACGACGACCAGCCAGGCTGCGAGAGCTCCGGCCAGCCACCAGTCTCGGTCCTCGGGCAGGAGCGCTCCGTAGGTCTCGGTGAGGAAGCCGATCAGCCCGAGCGTGGCCGCGAGGCCGAGGCCGACGGCGCCGATCCGATCCGTGTCGCGCACCCGCCGCTCGTCGAAGGCCTTCGAGATCGCGTCGAGCAGGGATGTGTAGTGCTCCAGCGCGAAGGTCGACCGTGCGACGACCTGGCTGGCCCAGCTCCGCGTGCGACCGATGTATCCACCGGTTCGAAGGGACTCGGCAAGCGAGCCACCGCCGTTGTCGCGGGTTCCGACGAACGTGTCAGAGAGGTCGATCTCGCCCTCGTCGGGACCGTCGAGCCGGGTCAGGAGCTCCGCCACCTTCGCCTTGGAGTAGCCGAGATCGGCCAGCCCCTGCAGCAGGGTCAGGTGCACGAGCTCGATGAGCTGGTGCAGTTCACCGAGCTCGGCTCCTCGTGCCAACGGGAGTCGCATCGCGAGCTGATCCCACAACTCGGAGGCCCGGCTGACCACCGCGCCGTACACCTCGGCGAACCGCCCCTCGATGTCGAGGTCGGTGGTGATGTCGAGGAGGTCAGCGGCGATCTTCGTCTCGAGGACTGTCAGGCGTTGGACGAGCGTGCGTACGGCCTTTTCCTGACGCACCTCGTCGTCCGTCCCGCCGACGCTGATCGGCGCGATCACGTAGGCCGGGACCGCGCCTTCGGTGAGGTGCTGCAGTCGGCGACGGACTTCGAGGGCGACCGAATCACCACGCCCGACATCGTCACTGTTCTCCAGGACTTCCGTGACGACGTCCGAGGCACCTGCCGGTGCGCCGAATGCGGCGCGGCAGAGCTCGTCGACCAGGACGCAAGGCTCCCCGGGTTCGTGGTGATGGCAGCGGACGACCCAGAAGCGCGGCGGTCGGTACTTCCGGCGAAAGCTGGCCGTGTCGTTCTCGCGGAGCACCGCGGGCTCCACGGTGAGGTAGTAGCTGAGGAGCAAGTCCTTGAAGGCGTTCCTCCAACGTTCCATAGTGCCGCACAACGCCCGGACCGACCTCGCCTCCCCGGCACGCGAAGAGACGCCCCTCCCGGCTCCCTCTGTCTGTGGCGCGTGTTCGACAGAGCGTGGCCGTGAGCTCCACAACGAGAGCGTGGCGTAGAGCCAGAAGTTGCCGAGGTGGCTGCGCACGCGGAAGTCGATGCACGCGTGCAGGCCCGACGGCTCGTCCTCAGGTCGGGGATGCGTGTCGCGTTTCCTGTCCGTCCGGACGAGTCGCTCGAGCTGTCGGCCGGAGAGGTAGACCCGGTGCGCGTACAGGTTGGTGGCGGCTTCGAGGGGCGTGTCCCTCACGGGCTCCCGGCGAGTCATGGCCTCGCAGCACCACCTCAGTCCTTCCACGACTCGCCGACGATCCGCGGCGATCGACTCGGGTGTGCTCCACGATGGCTCCTCGGGATAGGACCCTCGGATCCTTTCCTCGACCAGCTTGCGCTCGGCGTAGGTCGCCATGTCCCACGCCGACTCCATCTCGCCGGTCTCCGGCACGTGCCGGAGTGCACCCGGCCCGTGCCCGTCGTGATCGTCGAGCAGCCGCTCGAGGAGAAGCTCATGCCATCTCCACGGTTGCTTCTCGGCCGGCTCCTTGGTCAGGGGCGCCCAGCGAGTCCACAGCGCGTCGACCCGGACGAGCAGTTCGGGACCGTCGTCGTCCGTCTCGTCGCCCATCGCCGCCCCCCAGCTACCGATGAATACAGAGCGTCAACTAGAAGGTCGGGCGGTTCAACGTTCATCACCCCGGCAGAGCAGCTGAACCATCCATCCGGACCAGGCAGGGCGGCCGCGTGGCACTGACGTTCCACGTGGGCGTGAGCGCCGTAGTCCAATCCGGCCGCGCTGCGGTCTGCTGCCGGAGCACGCTTCCCAACAGTGCGGGCCCGCCACGCCGACCCGCCTGGAATTCCCGGAACGAGCCGCCGGCATCACGCGGTGGCGGCTCGCCCCGTCGTCGGGCGAACTCGTCGGCCTGCGCTCGGGCCGACGCACGCCGCTCGGCTTCGAGCGCCGCCTCCATCCTCCCAAGCAGTGGGACGCTCCCGCCACCACGATGCTGCGAGGCCGACTCGCCGGGTGGTTCCATCACTGGCAAACACGTGGTCCCATGCCCGTGGCAGAACAAGGGCCAACCCGGTCCAATGCTCGTGGCAGGCGACACACGTCGTCCTCGGAAACGGTAGTTGGTGCAGTTGCGAAATCCGTGCCCGCTTCTTGATCAGCAGGTTGATGGCCTCGGTGGGTCGGTTGGACAGGTCGGCGACGGTGAAGCGGACGAGCAGCTCGTCGCGCCAGCACCTCGGTGGGCGTGGTGGTTGCCAGTGCAGCCGTTCCAATTCGACTGCAACATGGTGGGCACTCCGCTACGTGCTGCACCTCTCGTGCTCTCCGTGACAAACGTCGCCGCCCTCGACGAGCGATAGAACGATCAGTCCACGCCACGAGACGGCGAGGAGAAGGTCCCGCGATTCGCTCCCTCCGGTAATCCTCAGAAGGCCGAACGAATGGAGTCGCCCACATCAGCCAGATCCAACAACCGGCGCGCCCCCAAGTCCCCGCGGAGCACGCTACACTGACACTCACCTAACAAACTTAAGAATCTTCCCATTCGAACTTGCTTTCCTGACCAAGCCTGCGTTCTGCAAATGCGCTTCAAGTGCGTCCAGATCGAAAGGCGAGCCCGGCTCGACATCGAGATCGATCTCGGCGACCGCCGCAAGTTGCCCCGCCGTTGCAGCGAGGAGGATACCCCCCGCCATGCCCTCCACATTGACCTTCAGAACGATCTTGTCACCTTTCAGGTGGACGGGAAGCCCGGCAAGCAACTCAGCTAGGGTGACCATCTCGACTTCTTGAGTGCCTACCGACTGTATCATCTCTTCATTCACCGTATGGGCCCATGACTCGTTAGAAACATGCAAGGTCACGTGGCCGCTCGTCGCTCCCACAGCAGCCCTGCGCAACTCCCAGTCCTTAGAACGGACGTTGCTCCGCCGCGCAAGCTCGAGGAGCTCGAAGTTCCTAAGCTCAGGCTCTATAGACACCACGTGTCTGGCCCCGCTCGCCAGCGCCCGAGCGGCATAGAATCCCTTGTGCGCACCCAGATCGAGCACAACCCGGCCCCGGAAGTTCGCCTCGAATACCCTCTCGTTCCACAGATAGCTCAGGGTAAGCGCATCCACGAAGAATGATCTGCTGTCGAGAAAGATGTCGCCGCCAGACACAGGCACCCTTGTCTCGCCTCGCTCACCGATTCGACCCCAGCAGCGATGGAGAGACAGAAGAAGATGTACCCGCGCACGAAGCGGTAACACTCCCCTCGACATCGCGATACTACAGACCTTAAGGGATCGCCGAAGTGCCCACGGCATCCGCTCCAGCAACTGCTGCCGAACGTCCAAGATGCTTCCCCCAAACCTGCCACAGCGTGCAAACCGCAACGCCTCGAAACGGTCCTGCTGCAGCCAATTACTCGTGCACTCTGATGCGCGTAAGAAATGGGCTCAACTGTCTCTCAGCTCGGATGCCGGTCCACGCATTCGTCTATGCGGCCTTGGCCTTCCTCTCAGCCGGGCGCCCCTCCCCAACGCCGAATCACATGATCGAGGTCCCACCTCCGACCTCGGGTCTGACAGCGCCCCGCCGCAGCCTGAGTGCCCGACTTCTACTGCCGAACTTCAGCATCAAGAAGAGCAGTAGGGATACGTAGACCGCAAAAAAGAGCAGAGTGGCTACATCACTCCTGCCGTAAAAAAGAAGGAGCCCATAGAGTACCGTCGTCAGCAGTGGCATCTTACGGGCGCTAACAACCAAGACGAGAAGTAGGATCGTAAAGATGGCAACGAAGGTGACGCCGTAACTTCCGAACAGAGGGCTCAAGCGGGCCTCGGCAAATGGACTGGCGCCTAGGCCGACGCCAGACAGATCAAGGTTCTCGAAGGCGCTGCCGAAGTCCTGCACCTCCGTTATCCGTAGTGGGCCCGGCAGCAGAAACTGGACCTTCTCCAACAACGTACCGCCGGTGCCGACCGGCACGAGTCCTTGCACCACCGCAAAGTCGGTGTACTGCGGCAAGACGACCTCATGCCACGCTGACTCGATCTCGCCCGACTTGAGGAGAGGCAGCAGCAACAAGAAGACAATGCCTCCGCCAAGCAGTAGTCGGACAGCGATCGGCACGAGGACACCCAACAAGATGACACACACCACTCCGGCGACGAGCAGCTCTTTACGACTACCCACCAGCACGAACGGTGCCCACAAAGCGACGAGAGAGAAAACAGGAATCCCGCCGATGCTTGCGAGCGCAAGTCGACCAACAAGATAGATCGTTCCGGCGAGGCAGATCACCTGTACATTATGATTCGAGCCCAGCAACAGCTCTCCGGCATATTTGCGGCGCTCGTCCGCGAGTACTGTGCCCAGACCTACCCTGACGATCGCCACACAATCAAACGCCGCCACAACAAGAAGCACATACGTTACCGCAACGTCACACATATTCGGAGGAGCTTCGCCAAACATCTGCCTGCACCGTGCCGCGGCGCTCCGGATGGCATTACCAAGACGCTCGAGGCCGACGAGAGCCTCGACCACGACATAGCCGAGCCAGATCAGCCAGACGTCATCGACCGTCGCTGAGAATATTGTGACCGCGTCGGGCGACGGCGCGTACTCGATCCCGGTCGTCGAGAACGCCACCCATGCCGAGGAAGCGTACAGTGTCAACGACACGAATATCAGGACGCCGGAACGAGCGGCAGGCGCGACGACCGCGACAATGATGAGAAACGCATACCACAAGACGAGGTCGCGCATGAAGTCGGCCGGCTCCGGACCCACGACCAGGTAAACGGCCACGATCGCAAGCGAGCACACACGACGAAGCCCGGAGAGATGGCTCAGGGGTGCCGCCTCACGAGCCCTAGCTCGGGTCTCAGCGATCTGCGCGCTGGCTCGTCTCATCCGTCAGCCCGAACCGGGGCGAAGCGCGACTCACTTGATCTTCCCCAACAGTGACCGACTAGTCCCTCGGCTCGGCCCAGGGACGTCGCCAGGACGCCATGGAGTCCCAGCTCGGTTCGGCCAAGAAGTAGATCAACCCATGGCTTCAATACGGTGCCGGCCCGATAGTGGAGCGGATACGACCAGCGCCGAACGACGAATCCCTTACCTCGGGCATAGACACGCAGCTTCCGAACTTCTTCCACACGGCTCAGCCCGTGTGCTTGAGCTACTCCTCTTACGCAAAAGTCCGCGTCCCACCGCACCACAGCATCGGTGCTGAGCGTTCGCAACAGGAGGTCGGTCCCTTCTCCGCTTTGCCAGGGTCCGAAGCTTCCAGAACCCAAGCCCTCGTCGAACCCACCAACCTGGTCCAGTACTCGTCGCGACATGACCGTTGCGGCCTCGATAGCCGACCAGACCGTGAACTTCGTCCATGCGTGGTCCACAGGATGTTCATAACGCGGGCGCCCGTCAGACACGTAGCTCATTGCCACAATGTCCGCATCGGCGTGCTTCGCCTGAAGACGCTCGCAGAACGAAGGGTCGAGTACCGATGTGTCGTTCGGGAAAAGAAAGTGAGAAACCGAAGTGGGAGCTGCTCTCACTACGGCGTTACGACCCGCCGACAGTCCGGGCGAAGATGAAACGGTGAAGAGATCCAGCCGATCTTGGTAACGACGGATGATCTCTGCAACCGCCGAGCCTTCGCTCTGATCGCAAATGCCGACGGAGAAATCGCCGGTTGTCTGTTCGACCATGGAGTCGAGGAGGCGTTCAAGCGCCGCTGAGCGCCCGATGGTCGAAATTACAATACAGAGCGTCATTGCGCTGGCCCGGTCAGGCATCCTTCTTACCAGCTCTCATTGCAGAAAGAATGGTACTGAATTCTCGACGGATTGCAGGGACGAGCGCAGCTGCGGACACAACCGCCACCCCTGTGAGAACGAGCTCTGCAGCAAGTACGGCGTAGCTCGACGACGGCGGGCCGACGGCTCGCGTGGCGAAGGAAGCCAGCCCCGCGACCACCGCTAGGAGAGCGGGCCGAGCCAAGGGCGCGAAGAAGTCGACGACCCTTAGTCCTACCGCGCGTCTCGCCAGGAGGAACTCCGGCACCACCAAGACGGCGTTCACAAGAGCGAATGCCGCTGCGACTCCGACGACGCCCCAAGGTATACCAGCCACAAAGCTCCCGACAATGATTGGCCTCGTAGCCAACACCCAACAGAGTTGACGGCGGGATTGTCCAGAGACTATGAAGAGCCACGTGGTCGGATAAGCTGCAGCATTGACGATGCCAGCTATGACCAGGAACGCCAGTATTGGTGCTGCGCCGAGCCAAGCTTCGCCGAACAATGCCTCAATGACTTCGACCCGGAAGATCAGCATGACAATATAAAACGGCCAGAGGACAAGGGTCACCAAGGCGAGAAGCGTTCGGTAGTACGCGCGAAATCGATCACTCTCCGATCGAACGCGACTCAACGCGGGAACCATGACCTTCTGCAGCGGACCAGTGATCTGCTGCAGCGGCAGGATCATCAATTGGTAAGCCTGCACATAGAGCCCGGCACCGAGGGGTCCAGCAACGTAACCAACAAGAACATTGTCGAGGTTCCCGGCGAAGTAATTGAACACGTTCACCGTGGTGATGTCTCGAACGAATACACGATCGCTGGCAATCATGCGCGAAGTCGAGCGTCGAGGTCGCCAAGGGCTCAGAATCCACACCATGATTGTTTGCACTAGCGCCATCAGGACGGGCTGTACCACCAGCGCCCATGCACCTGCTCCGGCAATGGCCAGTGCCACGGCACATGTACAGGCAACAACCGCTGCCACTAGGTCGCCGATGGCAACCTGCCGAAACCGCAGGTCACGCGCCAACATGGCCGCTTGCAGGGACCCGAGACCGATGAAGACGAAAATGAGGCCGAGTACCGGGGCGAAGACCACGTATCGCGAATCATTGAACGCTCTGGCTAGTCCCTGCCCCGATAGACCCACAACGGCCGCCGCGACTAGCGCGACGACCATGGTCTGTCGGTGCAAGCGCGAAGCGTAGGCCGAGTCCATTTCCGTTCGACGGATTGCCAATACCGTGAAGCCTGAGTTGCGCAAGATTTCTGCCGCGCCGCCGAAGACCACTACGATAGCAGCAACGCCATATTCGAAGGGACCGATCAGTCGCGCGATCGCGAGCGTACTGCCGAATTGAAGGAGGAATTTGAGCCAGGTAGTTGCTGCAGTCACAGCACCACCACGGACCGTCCGAGTCGCGACAGAATGCGTTACATCTGCCTCAGCACCCGGGGAGGCCGGCGGCCGGCTCGGGTTCACGACGACTTAGGCCTTACCGCCGGTTGCAGGGAATCTGTCCACCGCGCCCACGACCACATCGGCGCTCGTTGGCCAGGCAAACCGGCGCGCTACTGCCTCCGCGCGTCCTAATGCTTCTTCACGAGGTGGGTGCACACGCCTTAGCAATTGGCGTAAAGCGGGCGCGATATTGTCCGACGTGGGCGTTCCTTCGATGTAGATGACGCTATCCCCGCCGACCCATCGCATGACAGGTGTGTCACTCACTAAGACGTCAGTTCCGGCGCTGAGGGCTTCAACAACTGGGAGGCCGAAACCTTCATCCAGGCTAGGGAGCACTACAGCCCGTGCGCCCGCGTAGAGCTCCGCGAGCAGCTCGTCACCGACGTATCCAAGTCGGACTACCGAAGGTGATTGGACGATGTCAACCATTGCAAACGAGGCGTTTGATCCACCCGCGAGAACGAGCGGACAACTCTCTCGCACATCGAGCGGTAGGCTCAAGAACGCGTCGACAAGAGCCGCAATATTCTTCCGAGGGTCAACACTGGCGACCGAGAGCAGATAGCCCTTATAGGTGAGACCGTGGTCTTCCAGGGTTTGCTCGAGTTCAACGCTAGTCAGCGGCGCAAATTGCGGAGCAGGCGCATTCGGGGCAACCACTACTTGGGCACGGGTGTACGTGCGCACATCGGCCGCCACAGGCTCGCTCACGGCCAGGAGCAATCGTGACCCTCGAATCTGAGCCCAGAGCGAGAGCCGATGGGTGACACGATACAGCCGCGTATACCACTCGGGGTGAGTAACCACGAACAGGTCGTGTACCGTCGAGATGTGACGAGGGCACCATATCGGGCATCGGCTCGTGAAAGTGAGTAGAACCTCGGTAGGTCGAAGACGAAACGGAAGAGTTTGCACCCAAAGCCAAGCCCGGAGGGAGCTCGCTGACATCATTCTGCTAGGAACGATCTCCCGAACTCGCTCGGGCGACTTGTCATGGAGAGCTTTGGCAATTTCTGTCGCATAGCGCTGCTGTCCGGTGACCTGCTGTCCACGAAATGCACCATTGATCGCGATGGAATACGCCGTGGTCGTTTCTCGGCGTGTTTTGCTCGCCATATAGCTCATGAGGCGGTGCATGTCAAGTTCGCCGACGAGGACTCGGGCGCGCAGGCCCGGTCTGGACCTCTGCACGTCTCTCGAATTGCTCAGTGGTTCCGGGCGGCTCTACCGTTCTCGACGGATGCTGCGCGACGCTCGAGGCGTAGTAGGAATTGTAGCGGGCTCGTGCTTCGACTCCTCGAGTCGGTGCCATCGATAGCACGACTCCGACGATCTTTCCCGAAGCTGTTCTAATCGAGTTCGCCGCGCTCGTGAGTTGTTGAACGGACGTCTTTCCCGCCCGACAGACAAGCACTACCCCATCAGTCGACGGCGCCAGGGCTGCTGCATCAGTTACGGGAAGAGTGGGAGGTGAATCAACCAGGACGTAGTCGTAGCGCACCGCCAGCTCGCGAAGCATGCTCTTCATGGCCTGTGAGCCGAGAAGCTCGCTAGGATTTGGCGGGATGGGTCCAGAGACCAGCACGTCAAATTGGTCACGAGGTCGCCGCTGAATCGCACTCTCGACCGATAGGTGATTTGCCAATACATTGGTGACACCGACCGCAGCTTCGAGATCGAGTAGCTGCGCTGCGCGCGGCCGCCGGAGGTCGCCGTCAACCACTACGACTCGGTATCCGGAGAAGCCCAGTGCACGCGCCACGTTCAGAGTGGTGGTTGTTTTACCCTCGCCCGGCAACGAACTCGATACCGCAAGGACCCGCGCCGCGTGCTCCACATCGACGAACTGCAGGTTGGTACGTATCTGGCGATATGCTTCGGCGTTGGGCGACTCGCCCTCAGCCAGCTGCCATGCGTTTCGTGCCAGAGCCTGATCGAATCCCACTGTACCGATGCTCGGAGCTCCTGCCGCCTCGGCTGCTGCTTCAGGCGTCGTAACGGAGGTGTCGAGTATCGAGCGGACATAGGAGAAGGCCACGCCAAGCGCGGCGCCGACAAGCAGACCAAGAGCGGCCAGAGCAGGCAGGCCGATGGATGACGGCTCAGCGGGCGGCGTCGCCAGCGCTACCGGCCGCACCACGATAGGCCGAGGGGCGCCTGGCTCCGAAGGTCGTTCAAGGTCTTCGACGACCCCGATGAACACGGCCCCGACGGTGTTGGCAAGGTTTGCTGCCTGCTGGGGGTCATCCTGAGTTGCGGTGACGTCGATCAGTACTGAGTCGACGCCAGCGGCCACGTCAAGGTGTTGCGCGACGTCATCGGGGGATCCGCCCAGCTGGAGTCGATCCCTGACCTCGGCGAGGACACGGTCACTCGTAATGAGTTGCGTGTAGGACTTCACTCGTTGCTGGGTGAAGAGACTGCCTTCGTACGCGGCGTTGGCCGCATTGTCGCCCTGCGCCAGCTGGGCGGATACGTAGAGTTCGAGGTTGCTCGAGTACTGCTGAGGACGGAGGATGAAGAGCGCAGTCCCAAGTAGGGCTCCAGCGAGTGCAAAGGCAAGCACCGTCTTCCAGCGCTCGCGTAGCAACTCAACGTAGTCAGCGACTTTCACGACACCCCCCGGACGGTCGTCGGAGCAGTAAAGCAGACGGGTCGCGGCCACGTGGACCGGGGCCCGAGAACTCACACGACCAGCACACCACCCGAAGGTGCCGCCTTGGTACCGCCGAGGATCTCGTCGATCTGGGCAGCGAAGCTAGCGAGTCCGAAGCCCTTTGAGTGGAGCTTGATGACCTCGCGGTCCCAGACACGTGCGCACACGTCCTCGACGCCAGCTGCGATCGCTTCGGTGGACAGGTCCGGAACGAGAACGGCCACGGCGTCGTCGGTGCAAGAGTCCAGGAAGCCGCCAGCCGCGAGAGCCACCGCCGGCGCGCCGAAGTTGAAGCCCTCGACGGGCGTGAGTCCAAAGTCCTCGTGGCTCATGGCCACGACGCCGGCGCAGTGGGCATAGAGCCAACGCAGCTGGGCGTCGCTGGCCCCGTTGATCTCCTGAAGGCGGTCGGACCATCCTGCGGCAGAAGGGGAGTCCGGGAGCTCACCGACGACGACGAGGCGGCGGTCGGTGTGCTGGTCGACGGCTTCGCAGATGCGGTCGAGGTTCTTGTAGCCACGCTTGCGACCCACCGTAAGCAGGAAGCCCGGCTCGAGCCCGACTATCGGCTCCATCGGACCGTCGGTCGTGAGTGTGGTCGGCGGGAACACTACTTGTGGGGTGATGCCGTAGACGCGCTCGATGCGACGTGCAACCAGGCTGGAGTTCGCGACGTAGGTCGAGACTCGGGCGGCGGCCGCCTTGTCCCAACGTCGGAGCATCGGGCTCGCAAGCTCGAACAGGCGGCGGAACCAGGACGGCTTGTCCTTGAAGTAGTCCGAGCCCTCGTAGAGCCAGCGGGCAGGTGTGTGGCAGTAGGCGACGATCGGGGCGGAGGTCATCACGCCGTGGGCCCAACCCGAGGTGCTAGCCAGAACGACGTCGACGTCGTCGATGACGATGCCCGAGGTGGCCTTCGCGAGGAACGGCAGCGCTCGGCGCGGGTCGGCGCGGAAGACCGGGAAGTCGCTGAGGCGCGTGGTGCGGATGTCGTACTCGGCGAACTCCGGGAACGTGGTCTCCGGGTTGTAGACCGTGGTGTAGAGCGTGGCGTCCGGGAAGCACCGAAGCATGGCCAGAGCCACACGCTCGGCGCCACCACGCTGCGTGAGGTAGTCGTGGACGATCGCGACGCGAAGAGACATAGGTGTCCTGTCAGAACCAGTCAAGGGTAGGTGGGGCGCCCGGCGAGTCGCGCTCAGTAAGCGCCGCGGCCGCGGAACACCGCGCCGAATGTCTTCCAGAGGATCGAGGCGTCCAGCGCCGGCGACCAGTTCTCGACGTAGCGCAGGTCCAGCCGGACCGACTCCTCCCAGGTGAGGTCCGAGCGTCCGCTGACCTGCCAGAGGCCGGTGAGACCCGGGCGGACGAGGAACTTGCGGCGGGCGTCGTCGGCGTAGGTGGCGACCTCGCGCTCGAGCGGCGGGCGGGGGCCGACCAGCGACATCGAGCCGCCGATGACGTTGAACAGCTGCGGGAGCTCGTCGAGCGAGAGGCGACGCAGGAACCCGCCGATGCGGGTGACGCGCGGGTCGCTCTTCATCTTGAACAGCGGGCCCGAGCCCTCGTTGGTGCCCGCGAGCTGGGCGACCATCTGGTCGGCGTTCACGACCATCGAGCGGAACTTGATCATCTTGAACCGCTCGCCGGCACGGCCGACGCGCTCCTGGCGGTAGAACACGGGGCCGCCGTCCCCGCAGATCACGATCCCGATGGCGAGGAAGACCGGCGCGAGCAGGACCACGAGGGTGAGAGCCGCAGCGCGGTCGACGACGTTCTTGACGATGCGGGCCGGGCCGCCCCAGCGGGGCTCGGAGAGGCGCAGCAGCGGGAGGCCGTCGACCGGCGCCACGTGCAGGCGAGGACCGGTGATCTCCATGAGGCCCGGGTCGACCACCAGCTCGACGCCCTCGCCCTCGAGGTCCCACGCGAGGCGGTGCAGGCGCTTCGGGCCCCAGCCCAGCGCGGGAGCGACCGCGACGACCTCGATGCCGAGTTCCCGGACGTGGCGCGCGACGTCGTCGAGGTCGCCGACGACCGGAACGCCGGCGATCTCCGAGCCGGCGGCGGTGCCGGTCGAGGTGCAGGCGGCGACCACGGTCCAGCCGTGGTGCGGGACGCGGCGGGTGCGGGCGACGAGGTCGGCGATCGAGGCCTCGGACCCGACGACGAGCACCGAGGACATGCAGCGCGCGTCACGGCGAGCGTGGTGCAGGAGCCGACGGACCGCGTAGCGGCCGAGCAGCAGGGCGACGGCGGTGGCAGGGATGACCCCGAAGATCCAGGGGCGGACCTGCTCGACCTTCAGCGCCATCCCGGTGAGGGCCAGAACGACCGCGGCGACGGCAGTGCCGCGCAGGACCCGGTTGAACTCCTCGGCGCCGTGGCCGAGCACCGCGCGGTCCCAGGCGCGGAAGACGAGGAGACCGGCGAGCACGAGTGCGGCGGACCCCAGGTTGAACCTGGCGGAGGGCCCGAAGCCCCAGTCACCGATCGCGGTCGCGATGGCCGCAACCAGAGCGATGACCGCGAGATCGGTGACGACGACGAAGCGAACGAGGCGACGCTGCCAGCCGCGCGAGCTCGGATGAGCGATCACGACCGGTGAACTCGTTGCTAGGCCACGAGGAGCAGGGATCGCCGCCTCGATCGATTCCGTTACGTTGAGTCCACCAGCCACTTCGACGTCCCCCCGGACCGTGACGAGTGGCGCGAGACCACCCGACCGACTGTCACGCCGGGCCGGTCGTTGTTGAACTTCGAACCCGACGTTCTTGCCCCGCTATCGCGTGACCTCCGCCGAGGCGTTACACACGACGTATCCACACCTCTCGGCGTGTCACGTCGACACGCCGGAAAGCGGGCCGCGCATTCACCCTTTAGGGCGTGTGTGACTTAGGTCGCATAGCGCTCGGTGATAATCCGGACTGCGACAACCCCGGGGAAGTCGGTCTGTGGCTTCCTCCAGGAGCCGCCAATCCGGTCCCTCCTGTTGCCGACGGGCCGTGGGGAAGAAGCACTGCGACGTGCTCGCCCCGAGGGCCGTACCGGGTTGCTCTTTCCGCCACGGTCGCCCAGCGCGCCGAGTAGATGAAGTTCGGACGACATCGGCAGAGCGTCCCCGACGCGATCGATCACCCGGAGCGACGTCGATGACGCTTGCGCCATCCGACACGTCCTGCCGTGCAGGGGTCCGCCCTGCTCCGTGGAGATCGCTCGTCCGGCGGCCGCGGCGCCGTCTCGCCCGGTTCTACCCCGTTCGGACGATGCCCATGAAGTCGTCGTGGGAGCGCCGCGAAAGGCGGGTGAAAGCGGGACGAGTTTTGATCTCCCCCACGGGCCACGGGCCCGACGGCAGGGGGAGGGCGAGTCGATGGCCATCGTCTCGCGCGCCCGCGAGGGCCGCCGTCATCCGGGGTCCGGGGCCACGGGCGACAGCCCGGCCAGGCCTGACGAGGGGGGTGCGTCAGGACGGCGGGAGCAGCCCGAGCGGACGGGCGTCCGGCGGCAGGGTGGGGACTCCCGCCGGACGCCCCGTCGCGCTCCCCGTGCCGAGCCCGCGCACGACGCGGGCGAACGACCGGGCGGCCTCGGCCCAGGGCGCCCAGCCGAGGCCGTCGGCCAGCGCCGCGGCCTGGCCGAGCAGTTTGCGGGCCTCGGCGCGCTCGCCGAGCACGGCGGCGGCGAGGCCCTGGTAGAGCGTGATCGGGCCGAAGGTGGCCGAGCCGATGCCGACCACCACGACGGCGTCGGCGTCGGGAGGCAGGTCGCGGCGCACCACCTCGGCGGTCGGCACGTCACCGAGCGCGAAGGCCGCGCAGGCGGCCAGGCAGAGCCCGGGGCGGTCGAACAGCGCGCCCTCGCGGCCCTCGCGCTTGCGGTGCCAGTCGGCGAGGTGCCCGGCGGCGGTGTCGAGGTCCTCGGCGACGGCGGCGTCCACCGCCGCGGCGGCCGACCAGGCGGCGACCAGCGGGTACATGCCGGCCGCGCCGGCGGGCAGGCCCTGCAGCGAGGGCAGGGTGCCGCCGAGCAGGTGCCGCACGAGCAGGTGCACGCCGTAGGCGCCGACGGCGTCGGGCAGCCCGAGCTCCTGGCCGCGGTACAGGGCGGCGAGGGCGGCCTCGTCGGCCTCGGCGGTGTCGCCGCGGGCGAGGGTGAGCCCGGCGTCGAGCAGGGAGACCATCCACATCGTCCGCGGACGGTGACGGTCGACGGCGAGCGGCTCGAGGTCGCGCCGCGCGGCGAGGGCCTCGTCCTGGCGACCGGTGGCGAGCAGGGCGGCGATGCGCAGCTCCTCGGCCTCGAACCACACCGCGGCGTCGCCGGTCTCGGCGGCGAGCCGGCAGGCCTGCTCGCAGACCGCGAGCCGCTGGGTGGCGGGCACGGGCGCATCGACGAGGTGGTTGGCCTCGAGGACGCGGACGCCGGCGAGCAGGCGCCGGTCGTCGAGCCCCTGGGCGGCGAGCGCGAGGAGCTCGGGCAGGGCGGTGGGGTCTCCCACGTCGCCGTGGAGCTGCTCTTCCTCCAGGATGAGACTGCGCAGCACCTCGGCGCGCTGCCGGTCGGAGAGCGGCAGCGCCCGAGCGCGCCGGAGTCGCCGGGCGCGTCGGGGGCGCCCGGCGACGCTGATCCCCATGGCGTCGTGCCCGACGGCGGCGACCACCGCGTCGTCGACCTGGTGGGCGTCCGGCGTGGCCGCGCCCTCCTCGAGGGAGGAGACCGCGGCCTGCTCGACGACCTCGTCGAGCACCTCGTCGGCGTCGTCGTGGCGTCCGAGCGCCTCCAGCACCAGGCCCCGGTACAGCGCGACGGTGCTGGGCCGCGACGTCTCGAGCACCGCGTCCAGCTGGGCGAGGGCTTCCTCGAGCGCGCCCTGGCGGTACGCGGCCGCACCCGCCGCGAGCCGGGCGTCGCCGAGCTCCCGCGTCGGCACCAGCGGCCCGGCCCCGGCGGCATGGCGCAGCAGCGTGAAGGGTTCCGCGTCGCCGGCGGTGGGACTCCGGCTGACGAGCAGGCGGTACCGGGCGTCGTGCAGCCACTGCGCACTCGCCGGCGGGACGGCGTCGAGCACGGCGTCGCGGGTCAGGGCGTGCCGGAAGGAGAACCCGTCGGCGGTGGCGGCGAGCAGCCCGCGGTCGGCGGCGACCCGCAGGCGCGTCGACAGCGTGCGCGGGGTCGCCTCGAGCACCTCCCCCAGCGCGGCCAGCGAGAGCGGGGCGAGCACCGCCAGCGCCTCGAGGGCCTCCCGGGCGTCGGCACCGAGCCCGGCGAGCTGGTGGTCGAGCAGGGGACGCAGACGCCCGGGGATGGCGGTGGCGAGCTCGTCGCACGCCTTCTCCCCGTCGGGCTCGTCGAGACCGGAGAGCGACTCGATGAGCGCGGCGACGTGCAGGGCGTGCCCGTGCGTGCGCTCCCAGAGCGCGGTCGCGACCCGCTCGGCGCCGTCGGGGGCCAGCCCGGACAGGTCCCGGACGACGAGGCCCCGCACGGCGGCGCGGGCGAGCTCGGGCAGGCGCAGGTCGGTGACGCCGTCGAGGAGCGAGAGCTCGCCGTGGGTCGCGCCCCAGCCGGGGTGGAGCTGGCTGTCGGGCTCGCGGGCGGCGACGAGCACCACGACGCCGGCGGGCAGCCCGAGGCGCGCGAGCCCGCGCAGGGCGGCGAGGGTCACCGAGTCGGCGAGGTGCGCGTCGTCGAGCGTGACGAGCACGGGGCCGGACATGCTCGCGAGCCGCTCGCGCAGGGCCCGGCCGGGCGCGGGCTCGGAGGAGTCGACGGGGTCGACGCCGAGGTCGTCGAGCGCCTCCGCCCACGCCGTCCACGGCGGCGAGCCGGCGTCGCACGTCCCGCCGCCGACGATCGCGCCGGACGCCTGCGCCTCGTCGCGGGCGGCGCGCAGGAGGGCGGTCTTGCCGATGCCGGCCTCGCCGGTGACGAGCAGGACCCCGCCCCGGCCGGGGGCGTCGACGAGGGCGCGGACGGCGCCGAGCTCGTCCTCGCGGCCGAGCAGCGTCGTGCGCGGCGCGCGGGTGGGCGCCGGGGCCTGCAGGCGCAGGGTCAGGTCCTCGATCTCCGCGCCGGGCGCGACGGCGTACTCGTCGTGCAGGTAGCGCCGGGTGGCGGCGAGCACCTCGAGGGCCTCGCCGGTGTGGCCCTGCCGGTGCAGGCCGGAGGCGGCGACGACGGCGAGGCGCTCGCGGGAGCGGTCGGCAGCGAGGTCGGTCGCGACGAGGTCGACGGCCTCGGCGGGGCGGTCGAGGTCGAGCAGCGCGGCACCCATGCGCTCGAGCAGCCGGAGCCGGCGGTCGAGGGCGCGGGTGCGCTCGGCGTCGAGGCGCGGACCGACGGGGGTGCCGGCGAACGGCTCACCGCGCCAGGTGGCGAGCGCGCCGGTGCCCCGCTCGAGCACGGTGTCGCGGGACGCGTCGGCGGCCAGCGCGGCCGCGGCGTCGTCGTGGAAGCGGTGGAGGTCGACGGCCTCGCGCGGGAGGTCGAGGCGGTAGGTCTCGCCGATCGGCGGGATGGGCAGCCGCGTCCCCTCGTCGGGGGCCTCGCGGCGCAGCCGGCTCACGAGCACCTGCAGCGCACCGTCGGGGCGTTCGGGGAGATCCTCGCCCCAGATCTCGTCGATGAGGGCGGGCACCGCGACGGTGCCCCGGCACG
The DNA here is from genome assembly GCF_028737205.1 of Actinomycetospora lutea. GTDB lineage: Bacteria > Actinomycetota > Actinomycetes > Mycobacteriales > Pseudonocardiaceae > Actinomycetospora > Actinomycetospora lutea. The sequence goes on from NZ_JAQZAL010000032.1 coordinate 42,247, forward strand.
CGGAGGCGATCAGGGCGAGCAGGGTGCGCAGTCGCCGCCCGGGCCGTCCGACCTCGCCGGACGAGCCCTCGACGGCGACCTCGCCCAGCACCCGGATACGGATCCCGTCCGACGATGACAACGAGCCTCCAGGGACACACACCGTGACCGAGCTTGCCGAGCGTACGGCCTTCCGGGGTATCGATCCAAGCGACGTCCAGCAGGGCGACCTACTCCTGGTGACCCAGATCCCGGGCGAGCCGTTGGGGCAGATGATGCAGCGCCTCGACGGGACGTGCTTCTCCCACTCCGGGATCGCGGTGCGCGCGCCCGGCGTGGATCACGGACCGGCCACGCACCTCGCCAGTGCCCTCGCCAAGAACCTGCCCGCCGCCGCCGACCTCGGCGGCGTGCGCTGGGACGCGTTCGAGGAGTTCTGGTCGAAGGACCGCGAGCTCTACTGCGTGTCGATGGAGCGCCACCTCCGCTACCGCGCGCTCGGCTACCTCGCCCGCTTCGAGCCGGAGCCGGACCGCGAGGGGAAGTTCTCGTTCGTCAAGCTCGTCACCGTGGCCGCCGGTCTGCGCGCCGTCGAGCTCCACGCGACGGACGCGGCGCTGGCCGAGCTCCTGCACGCCGCGTCCCGCGAGGTCGCGGCGACCTGGGCCGCGACGGCGAGGGCGCCGAGCTACTACTGCGCCGAGCTCGTCGCGAGCGCCTACGGCCGCCGGTTCACCCGCGCCGAGATGGCGCCCCCCGACGTCGCCGGCGACGGCATCGGTGACGGCATCGACGAGCCGCGCTGGCTCGCCTGGCTGATGGGGATGCTCGCCGACGAGATCGACGAGATCGACAACCCGCGCGGACGGGCGTGGGCGCGGCTCCTCGGTCTGCTGTCCAGCCGGGACCTCGACTTCCTCACCCACGCCGTGGTCGCGATCGCGGGGTCGGGCGGGAGGCTGCTCGGCGGTCTGTTCGACGACCTGCTCGACACGATCACCGGCGGCGACGACGAGCCCGCGGAGATCCCGGTGCCCGCGCCGCTGGGTCCGCCGCGGGCGATGGACGGTCTCGCGGACCCCGACGCGCTGATCCCAGACGCCCTCGTGACACCGCGCATGCTCTGGGCGGCGTTCGGCCACGAGGACGGGGAGAACGTGCTCCGGATCGTGAGGAAGCCGTCGACGGCGGATCGACCGCAGAAGTGACGTCGGGCGGACCCGGACGCGCGTGGCGTGGAGCGCCGTCGACCACCAGGCCGTCGCCTACCGGTAGGTGACGTGTGCGCCGCTCGTCTCGAGCTGCTCGCGGCTGAAGCCGACGCCGTCACCGGACGCGCTGCCGGCCTTGACGCGGTAGTGGTCGTCGGTCGCGGCGACGTCGGTCATCGTGAAGGCGTACGAGCAGCTGTCGGCGTAGCCGGAGGTGTAGGTGCTCCACGTGTTCGCGGCGATCCCGGAGCCGGTCAGCGTCGCGGTGCCGACGACGGACCCGCTCGCGTCGTAGAGCGTCACGGGCATGCCGCTCGCGACGGTGCCGGTGCAGCCCGAACCCGGCGTCACGTAGCCGGACATGCCGTAGATCGTCACCGTGCCGTTCACGGTCATCGTGCGGTTGTTCGCCGCGACGGTGCCGATGAGCACGACGGCGGCGATCGCCGCGACGATCCCCAGCACGATCCAGCCCCACCGCGTCCCGGAGCGGGCCGGCGGCGCGGGGACGCCCGGGGGGTGAGGACCGAGACCCGCCGGGGGCAGCGACCAGGCGGGCGGGGGCGCCCATGCGGCGGCCGGAGGCGGGAACGGCGCACGCTGCGGCGGCGTCCACGGGCCGGTGGGCCGCGGCATGGCCGCGTTGGTCTCCTCGGCGAGGGGCGCCGGACCGGTGGTGTGCGGACGCTGCTCGGTACCGCTGCTCATGGCTGTCTCCCCGACCTCTCCGGCGCCGTCGGTGGCGCTCGGATGACGGCGGTGTCGCGCCGACCTCGGCCGTCGTTACCGCCGTGCACTCGTCCGGGTGACACCGCGCTGGATCGATCCGGGCGGTGGTAACGGCGACCCTCGGGCAGCGATGTCGTGGCCGGAGGGCCGCATCGTCGCGGTCCCGAAGATCGTCGGGGGATGATCACGTGATCGTGCGGTGCGGCTGTGGGGCGGACCTGATCGCCGATGTGCAGATGTGCCTCGCCTGCGGCGCGCGCCGTCCGGCGTCCCGCGTCCTCGTCGGTGCCGGCGCGCGTGTCGAGCGGCGAGCCGGGGCCGGTCGTGACCACCGCACCCGCGCCGGTCACCGTCACGGTCGCGCCGAGCACCTCCCCGAGCACGTCCTCGTCCTCCTCGAGTGGCGTCGAGGCCACCACCGCCACGCTCCAGGCCGTCGTCGACGCCGACCGGAACGCGATGGAGGGCTTCGACGGGATGTGGGTGCCGCAGCTGTCGTCGAAGAAGTCCGGGACCGTCGACAACGGCACCGTCTACGACGCGTCGTCGATCTACCGGCACTACGAGTCGTTGGTCAGCGGTGAGACCAACGTGCGCATGCTGTGGTCCGGGGACTGGTCGGTGTATCGCGAGAGCGACTACTGGGTCGTCGTCGCCGGCGAGGGCTTCGCGACCGCCGCCGGCGCGAACGCCTGGTGCGACGCCCGGGGCTTCCCGGCCGACGACTGCTTCGCGAAGCGCCTGTCCCACACCGCCGGACCGGCCGGCAGCACCGAGCTCCGCTCGTCCTGAGCCTCCCGACCGCCGGTCGCGCGCATCGGTCTCGTGGCCCCGATCGCCGTCCGGGACCTCGTGCAGGCGACGGCGACGTCCGCGCGACCCGGTCGGCACGCCGTCGCCTGAGCCCTCGTCCGGAGCCGACCCGGCGCGCGGAAGTTCGTGAGTGACGTATCTGATCGATATCGCCCTTCACGCGATGAAGACTCTCTCACTGATCACCGAATGGTCGTTCATCCCGTGTTCCGATCCTCATGGGCCACCTGCGCGCAATTCGGTCATGAGGCCCACAGTTGGTTGCGGAGAACTACGTCATCCGGCTGAGTACCGCGCGGGACAAATCACTAGGATGGCTCACGACGAACTGTCAGCAAGGGGGGCGGCGGTCCGGCGCGGGGCCGGCTGTCGCGGGGGCGGGGTTCAGGTGGCCTTCATCAGCGCGGGGCTCGCCCACGACGTCGGGCACGAGCTCGCCACGGTGTCGTTCCTGGCGGCCGCGGTCCGGAAGGATCCGGCCCTCGGGGCGGACAACCGTCGACGGCTGGAGCTCATCGAGCGCGAGGTCGCGCTCGTGCAGGAGCTCGTCACCCACGGGACGGGCGCCGTCGGCGCCGCGGAGGACGTCTCGCTCAATCAGCTCGTCGCGTACCTCGTGGAGCCCCTCGCCCTCGTCGGGGCCACCACCGTCGTCGCGGCGCCCGGACCCGAGGTCCGTCTGACCGTCGACCGCCACGCGCTCTGGCGCCTCCTCGGCAACCTCGTGGGCAACGCGGTCCGCGCCGCGGGCCCGGTCGGACGGGTCTGGCTGACGGTGGCCGACGACCCGGTGCCCCGCGTCGAGGTGCACGACGACGGCCCGGGGCCGACGCTCGGCCCGCCGGGCCGCCACGGGATCGGCCTGGCCGTCGCCCGGAGCCTCGCCGCGTGTTGCGGCGCGGACCTGACCCTCGCGCCCGACCCCGCGGGCGGCACCGTCGCGACCCTCCGCTTCGGGTCGCGCCCCACGTCCCCCTCCCCCGCGTCCGCGCTCGTCCCCGCGTCGCGGTCGGAGCAGCCCGGTGAGCGCCGCGCAGAGCGCCCCGGGCGTCCTGCGGTAGATGCATGAGGACTCCCGCCGCCTCGCGACCGAGCATGACGGGGTGTCCTCCCCGCGGCGGCCGTTCCTGGCGGCCTCCCTGCCACCCGACGCCCTCGCGTCCGCCACGCGGCTGGTGATCGAGCACGCCGACGTGATCGACGAGGTCAGCCCGTGTCTCTACGGCGTCGGGCCCGACGACACCGTCGACCTCCTGGCCGCACCGAGCGCCGCCACGGCGGCGATCGAGACGCTGCGGGCCGCGTCGCTGCCGATCCTGCCCGGCGTCACCGACCGGTACGGGGACGAGCGCACCGAGACCGTGGCCCGCATGGTGCACGACGGGGCCCGGATCGCACGCCACGTCCGCGCGGTCGTCGACCTCGTGCGTCGCCACGGGTTCGCCGGGCTCGAGGTCGACTACGTGACCCTGCGCCCCGGCGACCGCGCGGCCTTCAGCGCCTACGTCGCCGAGCTGGCACGTGCCCTCCACGAGGTCGGAGCGCGGCTGGCCGTGACCGTCGAGGCCAGGACCGACGCCCAGGACGACGACGAGCACGACGCCGCCCACGACTACCGCGCACTCGGCGCGGTGGTGGACGAGCTGCGGCTGCGCGCCGTGGATTACCACTGGGACACGACGCCACCCGGCCCGATCGCGCCGGTGGAGTGGGTGCGCGCCGTGCTGGCGTACGCGACCGCCGTCGTCGCCCAGGACAAGATCGTCCTGGGCCTCGCCACCACGGGATACCACTGGACCGACGACCACGGCAGCACCGTCGCCCACCACGACGCCCTGGTCCTCGCCGATCGTCTCTCCGCAGGAGAGGTCCGCTGGGACCCCCTGAGCGCAGCACCCTGGATCACCCGACGCGACCCCGACGGGACCGTCCACGAGGTGTGGTTCGAGGACGCCCGCAGCCTCGCCGCCAAGAGTCGACTCGCGGCCGAGGCCGGGGTCGACGCCATCCTGCTCTGGCTCTCGGCGCCGCCGGACCCGCGGGTGTGGGCCGAGTTCGCGGCACCCGCCGACAGCACCGGATAACGCAGTCCGTGGACATCGGACGCACAACACCACGCGGTCGACATCTCCTTTGTCGCGATTCATGGTCAATGCTGGCGCCAATAGCGATCATAGGTGCCGTAATGGCCTATTCGGAGGACGTCATTAAATACACGACGTGACCTAATGTGGGGCGAGGAGCCGTCGACTGCCCCGACCGCGACGGCTCGGGGGAGGGCGGTCACCCATGCGCTCCATCGATGCCGGTTCGGCGAGCCGAGCGAGCGGGACGGAGCACCGGCGATGACCGACATCGTGATCGGTGACGACCACACGGCCTTCGCCGAGGCGCTCGCCGAGGTCCTCGACGACGTCACGCGCCGCGTGGTGGCGGTGGAGAACACCACGACGGGCGTCCTCGAGGCGGTCCGGAGCACCACGCCGGACCTGTGCCTGCTCGACCGGTGGTTCGACGACGGCGACGCGCTCGACGTGCTCGGCGACCTGCACGCAGCCTGCCGGCACGTGAAGGTCGTCGTGTTCACGGCGGATCCCGACCGCGACGTGGCGCACGAGGCGCTCGAGCGCGGCGCCGACGGCTTCGTGCACAAGACGCGCGGTACGTCCGCGCTGTTCGGCGCGCTCGACCGCACCCTCGCGGGCGAGACGGTCGTCGAGCTGCCGCCCCGCTGGCAGCGTCCGGACCGCCACGACCGGACGGATCGGAGCCGACCGGCCGCCCACCTCACCGCCCGGGAGAAGCAGTGCCTCGCGCTGCTCGTCCACGGCGCGAGCACGCCCGAGATCGCGGCGCGCCTGGGGATCGGCATCACCACGGTGCGCACCCACGTGCAGGGGATCATGACGAAGGTCGGGGTGCACACCCGGCTCGAGGCGTCGGCCTACGCCGTGCGGCACGGCCTGGTGGACGCCCCGCAGCGGGACTCCCGGCGCGCCTGAGCCCTCGTCACGTCAGGGCGCGGTGTCGGCCACGGCCCGCTCGGTGCCGAGACGCACCCGCGCGCGGCCCGCGGCCGGACCGACCACGCACCACGTGCCGCCGCGGCGCTCGAGGCACGACCCGGCACGGTCCCGCCACCAGCTCGCGACCTCGTGCGGGAGGGCGTGCCACACCGAGGGATCCGCGTGGAACGTCGTCAGGAGCTCGCGGTACCCGTCGGCGACCCGGGGATCGGTCGCGTAGTCGGGGTGGGTCAGGACGAGCGCCATGCCCTCCCGGTCCCGGATGTGCGCGGTCTTGTCGAGCCACACCGTCGCCCCGGGGTGGTCCAGGACGGCGAACACCGTGTGGTCCTGGGGCAGGGTGATCGGGAGCTCGACCATGTCGCCGTGCAGGAACGGCTGGGTGGTGCAGCAGCCACCCGGCTGGGGCTCGTAGGGGTCGGTGTCGGGCGTCGACGTGTCGTAGGCGAAGCCCAGCTCGGGCATCCACTCCCACTGCCGTTGCGTCGCCGGGGACCGGAAGCCGTGCGCACCCCAGCGCTCCGCGGCGCGCCGCATCGCGGGGAGGCGCCGCCGCAGCAGGCGGCGCGACCCCAGGTCCTTGCCGTCGTGGCGCAGGCCGTGCACCCCGATCTCGCAGCCCTCGTCCTGCAGGGCCCGCACCTCCCGGTCGTCGACGTCGTAGCGCTCGGCGACGAGGTTCCAGGAAGACCGCAGGCCCAGATCGCGCTCGGTGGCGCGCAGCAGCTCGCGCTGCGCGAAGCCGTCCCCGGTCTCCACGTCGTGGGTGAGCACCAGCGCCCAGCGACGGCCGTCCGGCCAGGGCTCGATCCAGGGCACCGGCTCGCCCGCGACGCCACCGATCCGCCCGAGCAGCCACACCGAGAGGTCCGCGACGCAGTCCTCGACGGGCCACCGCGGGAAGTCGGACCGTCCCTGGACCGTGGTGAAAGCCTGTCGCAGCCGGATCTGCACCGGGCGCGGGAGCACGGGCCGCACGGCGTAGTAGCCGCGGATCGCGAGACCCCGGACGGCGGACAGGAGCCCGGAGCGGCCGAGGTCGCGGTACCCCTCGCTCCACAGCGTCGTGAGGACCTCGCCCGGGTCGAACGGGAGGAGCAGGCTCCCGTCGACGTGGCGGCGCACCGACGAGACCGGCCGCCCGTCGGGATCGGCGACGACGGCGTCGCGGCGCCACGCCGCGGTGTCCAGCTCGCGGTCGAGCGCCTCGTCGGTCACGACGCGGCCGGCGACGGGGATGCCGTCCACGGTGAAGCGGCCGGACCGGCGCTCGGACGCCGGGCGCTCCTCCGCCCGGCACCACCACAGGCAGGTCCCCGGGTCCGCTACGGGCCAGAGCGTGCCGGCCGCCCGGACCGGCGCCGCGGGGCGCGGCCTGCTCGCCCGCACGACGCGGTAGGGCACGCGGACGTGGTCGAAGAAGCCGAACGGCTCGGTCGCCTCGAAGGCGACGGCGGGTGGGGTCACGGCTAGAGACCTCTCCTCACGGCGAGATAGGGGAGCAGCGCGCACTCGTAGAACCAGGGCAGCGGGTCGCGCAGGGAGAACACGGCCTCGGTGTCGGCGCCGGGCAGGGTGCGCAGGTAGGTGCCGAGGCGCTGCGTGCCGGCCCGGACGTCGCGCACGGCGTTCGGCAGGTCGGTCGCCAGCCGGATCCAGCGCACCCCGGGGCGGGTCCGCACGGTCGCCGGCGGTGGCGCGTCCTCCGTGCAGGCCCGGTGGAGCAGGTAGGGGAAGTCGACGCCGGCCGCCGCACCCAGCGAGTGGTAGCCCCACGTGCGCGCGTTGACGTCCAGGAGCCGGGCGCGCCCGTCCCGGGGATCGCGCTTGTACTCGAGCTCGACGAGACCGTCGTAGTCCACCGCGGCCAGGAACCGCTCCGACGGGGCGTCGAGCTCGGGCAGGTCGACCGTCTCGACGAACGTGCTGGCCCGGCCGAACTCGGAGGGGTGCTGGCGCCGGCGGCGGACGGTCATGACGGCGACCGGTGTCCCCGCGCGGACGAGGGCGCAGTACGAGTACTGCTCCCGCCCGCCGCCGGGCACCAGCTCCTGCACCAGGATCTCGCCCGGTCCCGCCACCGCGGTCGCCCGCGCCACCACCGCGGCGAGCTCGTCGCGGGCGTCGACACGCCACGCCTTCACCCCGGTGCTGTAGAAGAAGTGCTCCTTGATCGCCGGCTTGACGACGAACGGGCCCTCGGCGTCGGCGTCGACCAGGTCCTCGAGGTCGTCGGGGCCCTGGGGCACCCAGGTGCGCGGGTGGTCGATACCGAGCTCGGCGGCGGTTCGGTAGGTCTCGCGCTTGTCCCAGCAGACGCGCACCGCGGCCCAGGACGGGCTGGTGACGCGGAACCGCGGCTCGAGATCCCCGCGGTGGCGGGCGAGGAGCGCGACCGTCTCGTCCCGGGTCGGGTAGAGCAGCCAGCCGTCCATCGCAACCTCGCGCGCCGCCCGCTCGATCGCCGCGAGCGCGGCGTCGTCGTCGCGCAGGTCGGGCACGCGTGTCGTGTGGGCGACGTAGCGCGACGCCGAGGCCGGCGCCCGCTCGTCGTCGAGGACGCACACCGGGATCCCGTGCCGGCCGAGGCTGCGGGCGATACCCAGCCCCTGGTAATCGCCTCCGATCACCAGGGCGCCGGGCCGCCCGTGCCGCGAGCGCCGACGCGGGGACGGGGCGCTCGCGGCAGGGCTCGTGACAGCGCTCATGCGGCCGGCGCGAAGCGGGGCAGCGGCGCGGGCGGCGCCCCGGCGAGGGAGCGCGCCAGCTCGCGGCCGGTGTACCAGCTCCCGGAGACGAAGCGCATGGTCGGGCCGAAGCTGCGGGCCGCGGGGGCACCCACGATGTGCAGCCCCGGCACCGAGGTCTCCATGCCCCGGCGCAGCCGCGGGTAGCCGGCGGTCGTCCGGATACCGGCCACCAGGGTGGGGTGGAGGAACGGGTAGCGGCGGATGTCGACGCGGTAGCCCGTGCCGAGCAGGACGTGGTCGACCTCGCGGTCCCCGCCGTCGCTCAGACGGACCCGCACGCCGCCGTCGGCGGTCGGCGAGGCGGTGCGCATCTCGGCGCCGAAGGTGATGCGGACGTCGGCCAGGCGCGGGCGCAGCCAGGCGGCACCGGCCGGCCGGATCGCGCGGTACGCCAGCGGGTCGGCGACCGTGCGTGGCAGGCGGCCGAAGAGGTCGGGCACGGCCACCAGCCGGGACAGCCCCATGGGGCCCACGTCGGTGGGCGCGTAGACGAGCGGTGTCGCGCGCCCCAGACGGCGGTGCCAGACGCCTCCGTGCAGCCAGTTGATGTGCTCGGCGCGGACGGCGACCTCGACCCGGGCGCCCCGCTCGTGCATCAGCGCCGCCGACTCGAGCGCGCTCTGACCGCCGCCCACGACGAGCACCCGGCGCCCGGCGAAGCGGCCCAGGTCGCGGTGCTCGCTCGCGTGCGTCATCAGCTCCGGCGGGAGGTCGGCGCCGACGACCGGACGGTGCACGAAGTCCGCGATGCCGCAGGCGATCACGACCCGCGCCGCCCGCAGCCGGTCACCGTCGTCGAGGTCGAGCACGAACGCCCCGCCCTCGCGGCGGAGCATCTGCACCCGGCGGCGGTCGACGTCGGGCGCGGCGGTCTCCTGGACCCACGTCCCGTAGTCGATGAACCGCTCGAGCGGGACCGGCATCTCGACGTCCCATCCCCTGGCCGCCGCGTAGGTCTCCAGGGAGAGCGGGCCGTCGTACTCGGCGATGCTGGTCGCGGTGCGGTTCGAGCGCAGGAGCATGCCCTCGGGCATGGTGCGCCAGAACGACATCGGGTCGCCCAGCACGTGGGTGGAGACGCCGGCGCGGCGCAGGTGGGCGGTGGCCGCGAGACCGTAGGGCCCCGCCCCGATGACGACGACGTCGCAGTCGGTGGTCATGCTCGCTCCCTTCGGGTACGGACGCCGCGGTCGGGAGCGCGTCGCCGACGCCTCCGGGTCGGGGCCGCGGCACGATCGATCGCCTCGAGATAGACGGCGGCCTGGCGCTCCCAGCACAGCTCGTCGACCACGCGCCGCCGACCCTCGGCACCGAGCCGCCGCGCGCGGGCGGGGTCGTCGAGCAGCGCGTCGAGCTCGGCGGCGAAGCGCCGGACGTCACCCGCCGGGACCGCCACGCCCGCACCGGCGGTCAGCGCGGTCGTCTCGGGCAGGTCGAAGGCGACCACCGGCAGGCCGAAGGCCATGTACTCCATGACCTTCACCGGCGACACCTCCACCTGCAGCGAGGTGTCGAGGCCGACGTCGGCCGTGGCCAGGTGGGTGAAGAGCTCGTCCTCGGACAGCCAGCCCGGCAGGGCGACCCACGCCTCCAGGCCCCGGGCGACGACCTGTGCCCGCAGCTCGTCGAGGCACTCCCCGTCGCCGAGGAGCACGAAGCGGACGTCGCGACGGCGGTGGTCGTGCACGAGGACCGCGATGGCGTCGACAAGCAGATCCACGCGGTCCTGGCGGCCCATCTTCCCGGCCCAGCAGCACAGCGCCGCGGCGCCGGACCGCAGGGCGGGATCCGGGCGGGCGGCCTCGACCAGCGCGAGGCGCGGTCCGTTGCGCACCACCGCGATCCGTTCCGCGGGCGCGCCGGCCGTCTCGAGCCGCCGGCGCAGGTGGTGGTTGACCGTGATCGTGACGGTGGCGACCGCCTGGGTGCGCCGCTCCAGCCAGCGCAGGACGCGCTCCATCGCGGGCGAGGTCCCGTACCGGGCGGCGAACAGCTCGGGCATGAGGTCGCGCTGGTCGACGACGACGCGCGCCCCGAGGGCGCGCAGCAGCCAGGCGATCGGGAAGTAGACGTCCGGCGGCTGGCAGAACTGGACGACGTCGACCGGGCGGCGGCGGTGCGCGCGGGGCGCGAGCACGGCGGCCCAGCCGAACGCCAGGCCGTACTCCTGCAGGTAGCCGAGCACGCCCGGGGACTCTGGCGGCGCCGGGTGCTCGAGGAGCGTCAGGCCGGGCACGCCGCGCCACGGGTCCTGCGCGGGGTCCCGGCGCGTCACGACGGTGACGTGGTGACCGGCGGCGAGCAGGGCGGGGACCTGCTTGCGCAGCCGCTGGTCGACCGCGGCGGGGATGTTCTCCACGACGAGCAGGACGTGGGCCGCGACACCGGGCCGGTCCGGCGGGTCGACCGCCGTCCCCGGCGCCTCGGGCGCGTCCTGCTGGGTCATGCGGTCCCCTCCCCCGGGCCCGGACCGCGGTCGCCGCGGCGTGGCGGGCCCATCATCAGGACGGCCGGAGGACGCCGGGACGGGCATCTGACGTAGGCCGACTCGTCCTGCTTCGGGAGGTGATCCCGGGGCGGGCCGACAGACCCTGGACGAGGTGGTCCGACGACCGCACCCTCGTGGTGGCGGAGGACGTCGGTGCGGGTCGCGCACGGAGGAGGCGCACGGTGGAGGTCGTGCAGGGGGGACGCGCCCGCGGCGCCGTACCCGCGGCAGGGGCCGCGCGGCCCGATCCGGCACGGCCTCCCGCACCCTCGCCCATCCACCTGGCCGTGGTCGACCCGAACCGGATCGTCGCCGAGGTGATGGCTGCCCGGCTGGGGGCCGAGAAGGACATCCAGGTGCTGCGCTGCGCGGTCGGCGGCGACGACTTCCACCGGCTGGTCGCCCACACCCCGCTCGACGTCGTGCTCGCCGACGCGGGCCTGTTCGCCGCGAGCGGGATCGACGAGCACCGCCCGCGCACCGGGACACCGGCGATCGTGCTGCTCGCCGACCGCCGGGACCGGTCGACGCTCGTGTCGGCCGTGCGCGCCGGGGTCCGCGGGTGGGTCCCGCGCAGCGCCCCGACCGGCGAGCTCCTCGCCGCCGTGCGGGCCTCCGCCCACGGCGGCACGTGGCTGCCCCCGGCGCAGCTGACCGAGGTCCTCGGCGAGCTCGTGTGGTCGAGCCCGCCCGAGGACCCGACCCGCGCGCTGCTGGACACGCTGACCCGCCGCGAACGGGAGGTGCTCTCCTGCCTCGCCGAGGGCCTGACCCGCCCCGAGGTGGCCGAGCGGCTGCGGATGTCGCCCAACACCGTGCGCACCCACGTGCAGAGCACGCTGGCGAAGCTCGGGGTCAGCTCGTCCCTCGCCGCCGTCGCGCTCTTCCGCGCCGCCGGCGACGGGCGGCCGGACGCGGGCGCGCGGTGACGGCGCCGTCGGCCGCGGGCACGCGCATCCATCCCACGGCCGAGGTGGAGGACGGGTCGCGGGTCGGTGCGGGTACCACGGTGTGGCAGTTCGCCCACGTCCGCCACGGTGCGCGGGTCGGCGAGGGCTGCACGCTGGGGCGCGGAGCGTTCGTCGACGAGGACGTCGTGCTCGGCGACCGGGTGAAGGTCCAGAACCACGCGCTGATCTACCGGCCGGCCCGTCTGGGCGACGGGGTGTTCGTCGGGCCGGCGGTGGTGCTGACCAACGACCTGCATCCCCGGGCGGTGACCGTCGAGGGGGCACCGAAGGGCGTCGACGACTGGGACGCCGTGGGCGTCGTCCTCGACGAGGGCTGCTCGATCGGTGCCCGCACCGTGCTCCTGCCCGGCGTGCACGTCGGGCGCTGGGCGATGGTGGGCGCCGGGTCGGTCGTCACCCGGGACGTGCCGCCGTTCGCGCTGGTCGCCGGGACACCGGCGCGCCGGCGGGGCTGGGTCGGCCGGGCCGGGCACCGGCTCGAGGACCTCGGCGGCGGGCGGTACCGCTGCCCGGCCACCGCCGAGTCCTACGTCGAGGACGCCGCGGGCCGGCTCGCCCCGGCGGCCGGCTGACGGACCCTCCCCGGACCCGTCAGTCCCGCGCGACGACCTCGGCCACCGGGGTCACGACCGTCCCGGCGGGCGCGCTCGTCGCCAGCCACGCGACGAAGTCGGACAGCACCCCGATGTCGACCGGGCCCTCGCTCGCCATGCAGGCGGCGTAGTCGGCGCTGGAGGGGCGGCACACGCGGTGGAACACGATCTGGAGCCAGCCCCCGCCCCGCGACGCGGTCGTCCGCACGGCGTCGTGGAGGTAGGCCGCGTCGATCGGGCCCCGCGCCGGCGGGCCGAGCGCGTCGGTGGCGAACGGATCCCGTGGCGGGAGCGGCTCGGCGTGGACCTCGCCGGCGTAGGCGATGTCACCCACGGTCCGCGCCGACGTGTAGCCGCACGACCGCACCGTCTCCTCGATCCGCGGGTCCGTGGCCCCGGTCGGGTACGCGAAGCTCTCGGGCCGCAGCCCCAGTGCGACCAGCCGCGCCCGGTCGTCACAGACCTGGTGCTGCCGCTCCGTCGACGAGAGCTCGGGGAGCGACGCGTGGGTGAGCGTGTGGCCGCCGATGTCGTTGCCGTCGGCGGCGAGGCCCCGGATCTGGTCCCAGGTCATGGTGGAGCCGTCGGCCCGGTCCACGAGGCCGCTGTTGACGTAGAACGTCGCCCGCAGGCCGTGGTCGAGCAGGATCGAGCGCACCAGGTACTGGCCGGCGGACCCGTCGTCGAAGGTGAGCGACACGACCGTCGGCCGCGCCGCCGGGGCGCCGCTCCCGGGCGGTGGCGGGCTCGGCGGTGATGCCGCGGGTGCCGCCGCGCACCCACCGGCGAGCAGGGCCGCCAGTGCCAGCGCGGCGGCGAGTCCGCGCGGGGTGCGCGAGCCGTGGTGCAGGCGAGCCATGGTCGTCCTCCTCAGGTCGGCGGGAGGGGCAGCAGGCCGGAGCCGTTGCGCTCGGGGGCGGAGGATCGGGGCCGGACGGCCTCGGATGCCTCTGTCGCCTCGGTCGCCTCGGTCGCCTTGGTCGCCTCGGTCGCGTCGGTCGCCGCACCCGGCTCGTCGGTTCCGGTGACCGGGTCCGGCGGGACCGGGACGGTGGTGCGGACGCAGCCCACGAGGGCGAGCCCGAGCCGGTCGCCGACCTCCCGCAGGGCGACGACGTCGCCGCGGGCCGTACCGCGCTCCCCCACGACGGCGACGACGGCCGAGGCCGTCACCGCGAGGGCGAGGGCGTCCGCGCTCGACCGGGGCGAGTCCGCGGTCACCACGACGACGTCGCACCGGTCACCCAGGGCCGCCACCACCCGCGACCATGCGAGGCGCGGGACCGCGGTGCCGGCCGCGCGGTCGAGGCGACGGACGCCGCTTCCGTCGAGTGCCCCGTCGAGTGCCCCGTCGAGTGCCCCGTCCAGGGCCGCCCGGTCATCGGCGGCGCCGAGCACGCGGCCGAGGTCCGACCGCTGCGGGACGTCCGTGCCGGCCCCGGCGGCGCGCACGAGCACGACGCGCTCCCCACCGGCCGCCAGCGCCTCCGCGAGCGCCTCGGCGACGGACGCGAGCGGGACGTCGCCGTCGTCGATCGGGGTGAGGACCAGGACCGGCGCCTCCGGCACGCGGCTGCCGGCGAGCGCGCGGAGCCGCACGCCGAGGGCCGCGTACGCCTGCTCGGCGTCGGGCGACGTGCCGGTGTCACCGGATACCGGCACGGTCCCGAGCACCGGCAGCCCGAGGCGCTCGAGCTCCTCCGGGCGGCGCGCCCGCGGGTCGAGCCGGTCCCACACCAGCGCCACGAGCAGCCCGGCCACGAGCCCGACCAGCAGTCCGGCGAGGAGGTTGATCGGCACGTCCGGCAGGCTCGGGGAGGCCGGGACGGTGGCCGGCGTGATCACCCGCGCGCGCTCGGGCGTCGTCATGATCGGCTGGTCGTCCTTGTACGCGACATAGGCCTCGCCGAGCCCCTGGGCGCAGCGCGCGGCGGCGACCGGATCGCCCGTGGCGCAGGTGATGGCCAGCATCTGGGTCTGGGGCGGGACGGTGACGGTCGCGGCGGCCACGAGATCCGTGACGGGCACGCCCAGCCGGCGCGCCGCGCGGTCGGCAACGACGGCGGAGGTCACGAGGCCCTTCTCGGTGCCCATCGCCGGTGTCGGCGGTGGCGAGCTCGCCTCCGGACCGACCTCGGCGAGCACCACCACCTCCGCGGTCGCCTCGTAGGTCCGTGGCTGGACCCAGGAGACGACGGCCGCGGCGAGGACGACGAGGAGGGTGGTCCCGAGGAACCACGGCGCGCGGGCACGCAGGAGACGGACCGCCGACGTCCGGGACGCGGTCGGTGCCGACGGGGTGACGGTCATGGGATCGCCTCGGTCGATGTCGTGGAGGCGGGGACGCCGGCCTCCGGTCGGTCGGAGGGACGGTCGGAGGGGACGCGGACGCCGTCGAGCGCCGCGACCAGGGCCAGGAGCGCGATGAGCAGGTCACCCGACCCGCGGTAGGTCAGGTGCGGGTCGAAGAGCATGAGCACCGCCACGACGACGATCCCGACGAACGCGCCGGTGCCGGCGACGCCCCGCGCCCCCGGGCCGCGCGCGGCGGCGAGGCCGCGCCGGGCGGCGACGACCACGAAGACCACGAAGGCGACGGCGAGCGGGATCCCGCCGCCCCAGAACAGCCAGGTGTAACCGCTCTCGATCCAGATGTAGGGCAGGGCGAGCGTGTCCGGGCTCGGGACCCGGGCGCTGGGCTGCACCCCGAGCACGTAGTTGTGGTCCTCGAGCAGGCGGGGCCAGAAGTACCCGCGCAGGTTGTCCAGGCGCCCGACCCAGCTCTCCGGGAGCCCGGTCGCCCCGTCGAAGGCGACGAGGCGCGTCGCCACGACGGGCGCGAGCGCGAGCGCGGCACCCAGCCCGAGCCCCGCGAGCGCGAGCGAGACGTCGGCGCGCCGGAACGCCACACCGACGGCGACGAGCGCCACCACCAGGCCGATCGCCGCCGAGAACTGCCCGGAGGACAGCGTGCCGAGCGCGAGGAGGGCGAGCAGCCCGGCGAGCAGGCGCGGCCGCATCCCGTGGCGGGCCCACCAACCGGCGGCGAGCGCCAGGTTGAAGATCATGAGGTCCGCGGTGGCCGCGGCCAGGCCGAGCGTGGCGCTCCCGCGGCTGGCGGTGACCACGGAGGTGTCCCCGAAGGGGGCGAAGATCGACGCCACGAGGTCGTCCACGCCGAAGAGCTGCAGCGACTGGAGGATCGCGATGACGGCCACGAGGCCCGCGACGCCCAGGGAGATCGCGAGGCACCGTACGCCCTCGCGGTCGGTGCGCACGACGGAGCGGACGACGACGTAGAGCAGCACCAGCTTCCACAGCACCACCGCGTAGGACAGGTCGTCGCCGGTGATGGTCACGTGCCGGATCGCCATCCAGAGCAGCGGAACGACCGAGTTGGCCACCGCCATCGCGACCAGCGCGGCGAGCACGGGGTCCGCTCGGAGCCCGGGCCGCCACCCCGCACGCAGCTGCCACACCCCGCGCGCCAGGAGGGCGCCCGTGCAGAGGACCAGGAGGGCCTCGTTGGGCCGCAGGCCCGGCACGAGGCGCCCCCGGTCGATCCCCGCGACCAGCGGGGTCAGCCCGATGAGCAGGTAGGCCGCCAGCGGGGGGTGCGCCGCGACCGCGACGCCCAGCGCGAGGACCACCAGCCCGCCGACGAGCGGCAGGGGCGCGACGGCGGCGGCCGCCCCGAGGCCGACCGCGGCCAGGGTGACGAGCACCCCGGCGGGGACGGCGACGCGGAGCACCCGGGCATCCACCCGCCGGGCCGGGACCGCGGCGGTCATGCCGGCTCTCCGTCGAGGTCGAGCGGGCCGACACGGCGTCCGCGCAGGGCGCCGAGCAGCCAGGTCGCTTCCGGGGCGCGGAGGAGCCACTGCGCCAGGAGGTAGACGGCGCCGCCGACGAGGCAGGCGACCACCGCACCGGCGAGGGCGATGAACCGGCCGCCGGGGCCGGAGAACAGGGCTCCCCCCGACATCACCCAGGCGGCGAGGCCCAGCGGTACCGCCATCACGACCGCCGCGGCGGCGGTGCGCAGCGCGGGCACCAGCAGCGGCTCGCCGGTCCGGGGCAGGCCGCGCAGGAGGGCACGCACGCACCACACGGCGGCGAGGACCGCCGCCGCCGACACCGCGACCGCGGCGAGGGCCACGACCCCGGCCCCGTCGGTGGACACCGCACCCCCGAGGACGAGCAGGCAGACGCCCGCCTTCACCCCCATGGCGCGCAGGGGCGAGCGCGTGTCGTCCCGGGCGTAGCAGGAGTAGGTGCCGATGAGGAACGCGGTCTCCCCCACCACGCCGGGCGCGAGGGCCACCAGACCGGCGGCGACCAGAAGGGCACCCCCGTCGGTCAGCATGCGCCCGAAGGACGCGGCGGAGGCCAGGACCGGGGCGAGGACGACCAGCACGACCGCTGCCGGCGCGCTGACGAACAGCCCGAAGCGCAGCCCGCGCACCGCGGTGTCCCGGAACAGCGCCCGTTCCCCCCGCTGGTGCAGCCGGGACAGGCGCGGGGACAGGGACAGCGCCACCGGTGTCGCGCCCAGGGCGATCGGCAGGAAGAAGAAGTTGAGGGCGAGCTGGAAGGCGACGACACCGCCGGCGATGCGGTTGACCACCACGAGCACGCACACGAGCTGGAGCGCGTCGAGGGCCGCCTGGGCCAGGGCCGGCAGCGCCCGGCGCACCAGGGCGCGGACCTCCGCGTCGCGCCAGCCGCGCCGGGGCCGCAGGGTCGCCCCCGTCCGCCACGCGCCCCACCACTGGACCGCCGCGTGCAGCGCGACCGCCGCCGTCGTGCCCAGGCCGAGCAGCAGCAGCTCCGCGGTCGGGATCTCGAGGGTCTCGGTCGGCGGGAAGAGCACCGCCACGGCCCCGAGCACCGCGATGCAGCCGAGGTTCTCCACCGCGGGGGCGGCCGCCCCGAGCGCGAAGCGCCGGTGCGCGTTCATGACCGCCAGCGAGCAGGCCACGACGGCGTAGAGCACGACCTGGGGCAGCAGCATGAGGAGGAACCAGCGCGCCAGGTGGGCCTGCTGGGCGGCGACCGCCGCCGCGGGCGACCCGAGCGTGCCGACCTCCAGCAGCAGGGGCGCCACCAGCAGGGCGATCGGGATCACGACCACCGCGGCGACCAGGGCGAGGCCGAGGGCGCTGCCCGCCACCCGCTCGCATGCGCGCCGGTCGCCGGCGTCGATGTGGCCGACGAGCGCGGGCACCAGCAGCGACGACACCAGCGATCCGGCCAGCAGGCCGTAATAGATGATGTTGGGGAGCAAGTTGGTGGCCTGGTACGTGTTGCCCAGGAACGTGGGCCCGAGCACGGCCGCCGTCACGGTGACGCGGACGAAGCCGGTGATCCGGCTGACGAGCGTCCAGGAGGCGACCACCACCGTGTCGCCCACGGCCTCGCTCGGTCGCGACAGTTCGGCGGCGGTCTCCCGGCTCACTGCGCACGCCCCCGGGGGACGAGGACGACCCACACCGTCCGGACCAGGATCGCGAGGTCGACCAGCAGCCCGGCGTGGCGCGCGTAGTGCACGTCGAGGTCGAGTGCCTCGGTCATGCTCAGGGCACTGCGCCCGCTGACCTGCCACAGACCGGTCATGCCGGCCGGCACGCTGAACCTGTCCCGGTGGTCGGGGCGGAGGAGGTCGCACTCCCACGGCAGCATCGGGCGGGGTCCGACCAGCGACATCTCGCCGCGCAGGACGTTGATCAGCTGCGGGAGCTCGTCGATGCTGGTGCGACGCAGCACCCGGCCCAGGCGGGTGACGCGCGGGTCGGCGTCGAGCTTGTGGACCCCGTTCTCGCCCGCGAGGCCCTCACCGTGCAGCTCGCGCGTGACGTAGGCGCGGTGCAGGTCGTCGCTGCAGTCCAGCTGCATCGTCCGGAACTTCAGCATCCCGAACGGCCGCCGGTGCTCGCCCACGCGGACCTGGCGGAACAGCGCCGGGCCCGGCGAGGTCGCCCGGACGAGGAGGGCGACCACGAGCATCGGCACCGCCAGCAGGAGAAGCGCCGACGTCGCCACCAGGAGATCGAGACCGCGGCGGACGACACGGCGCCGCCGGCCGGCGGCGGGCCGGCGGGTGGACCCTCCGGTGGGTGCCCGGTGGCGTCCGTGGATGACGTGCCCGGTCACCGTCACCCCCGCTCCTCGCCGCACTCGTGCAGCGCCCGGCACACCGCCTCGACCTGGTCGCCGGTCATGTGCGGGAACAGCGGCAGCGAGACGACCTGGTCGGCCAGGGCCTCGCAGACCGGGAGGGCCCGGTCGGAGTGCCGGCGGTACGGCGCCTGCCGGTGGCACGGCACGGGGTAGTGCAGGCCGCTCTCCACACCGCGCTCGGCCAGACCCGCGCGGAGGGCATCGCGGTCGGTCGTGACCAGGACGGCCAGGTGGTGGACGCTCTCGGCGCCCGGGGCGACGGCGATCATCCGCGCGAGCGCGGGCGGGAGGGCACTCCGGTAGCGCTCGACGATCCGGCGGCGCGCCGCGTTCCACCCGTCCAGCCGCGCGAGCTTCGCCGCGAGTACCGACGCCTGCAGGGTGTCCATCCGGCTGTTGGTCCCGACGAGCAGACCGTGGCGGGCGTGGGCCCCCGGGATGCGCCCGTGGTTGCGCAGCGAGCGGAGCACGTCGGCCAGCGCGGGGTCGGAGGTCACGACCGCGCCGGCGTCGCCGAACGCCCCGAGGTTCTTGCCCGGGTAGAAGCTGAAGCACCCCGCGCGGCCCATCGACCCGGCACGGCGGCCCCGCCAGGTGGCGCCGTGGGCCTGCGCCGCGTCCTCGACGACCATGACGCCGGCCCGCGCCGCCACCTCGCCGAGCGCGTCCATGTCCGCCGGCTGCCCGTAGAGGTGGACGACGAGGACCGCCGCGGTCCGCGGGGTGAGCGCGTCGGCGAGCGTCGCCGGGGTCAGCAGGGCGGTGGCCGGGTCGACGTCGGCGAACCGCGGGATCGCGCCGGCGAGGACGACCGCCTCCACGGTGGCGACGAAGGTGTTGGCCGGCACGACGACCTCGTCGCCCGGCCCGATGCCGAGGCCCCGCAGGGTGAGCAGGAGCGCGTCCGTGCCGTTGGCGACGGCGACGGCCTCGTCGGTGCCGCAGTAGCTCGCCCAGGCCCGCTCGAAGCGCTCCACCGACTCGCCGCCGACGAAGTCGCTGCGCTCGAGGAGATCGCACCATCCCGCGTCGACCTCGGCCCGGACGTCGTGGGTCATGGCGCCCAGGTCGACGAACGGCACCCGCGTGGCCGCGTCCGGCGTGCCGGTGACCATCGGACCCATGTGCGCCTCCTCGAGTCCCCGACCCCGTCGGGACGGGGACGACGATGCGGCGCGGACGCCCTGCCCGGCGTCGGACCGACGACGTACGTCGCCTACGTCGGATGGACGTCTGGCGGTGGGGGCCCCTCACCGAGGCTTGACGGCGCGCCGCACCCGGGGCGGGGCTCGTGGCGAGTGGGTCACGAGCCGACCGGGACGGGACGTCCGGGGGAGGACAGATGCTGGACAGCGAAGGGTTGCGGGTCGCGGTCGTCGGCTACGGGTACTGGGGCGGCAACCACGTCCGCGTGCTCAACGGGCGCCCCGACATCACGGTCACCGTCGTGGACGAGTCGGAGGAGCGGCGCCATGCGGCGACGCAGCGGCACCGCGGTGTCCGCACCGCGGCCTGCCTGGACGACGCCATCGACGACATCGACGCGGTGGTCGTCGCGACGCCCCCGATGACGCACGCGAAGCTCGCACTCACCGCGTTGCACGCCGGACGTCACGTCCTCGTCGAGAAGCCCCTGGCCACGTCGTCGGCCGAGGCGGAGGAGATGGTGGCGCAGGCCCGGAAGGCCGGCACCGTGCTCATGACCGGGCACACCTTCGAGTACAACTCCGCGGTCGGGAAGCTCAAGGAGATCGTGAGCTCCGGGACCCTCGGGCGCGTCCTCTACATCGACGCCGCGCGCCTGTCCCTCGGGCGCTACCAGCCGGACGTCGACGTGGTCTGGGACCTGGCCCCGCACGACATCTCGATCCTGTCGTTCCTGCTCGACGAACTGCCCTCGGACGTGTCCGTCTGGAAGCAGCGCAGCATCGGGAGCGGCTTCGCCGACGTCGCGTACCTGCGCATGAACTTCGCCCGCGCCGCGACCCATGCGGTCGTGCACCTGAGCTGGCTCGACCCGTGCAAGGTCCGCCGGGTCACCGTCGTGGGCGACCAGCGCATGGCGGTCTACAACGACCTGTCCGACAACGAGCGCATCCGGATCTACGACACGGGGGTCGACGTGCACGCCACCGAGGCCGGCGGCCGTGCCCGGACCATGCCCGTGACGTACCGCTCGGGCGACATCGTGTCGCCCTACCTCTACTTCCACGAGCCGCTGCAGGCGCAGGACGACCACTTCATCGAGTGCGTCCGCTCCGGGTCACGGCCCCGGACCCCGGGCGAGCGCGGCCTCGAGATCCTCCGGGTCCTCGAGGCCGCCGACGCCGCCGCCGACAGCGGCCGCGCCGAGGCCGTCCGCGATGCCGTCGCCGTCGGCTGATCCCCGGTCAGTCGCGCCGGAGATGGTCGCGCAGGCCGGCACCGTAGGGGGTCGGCGTGCCGCCGTAGTCGCTGATCAAGGCCGGTTCCTCCGCGCAGTCGCTGGTCACCCAGCCCCACGCCAGGTAGCCGATCCCCCGCCCGTCGGCCCAGGCCGCGAGGGGTTCGATCACGCTGGACGTGCAGTCCATGTTGCCCATCTCGCCGATGACCACCGGCACCTGGAGGGCCAGCGGGGCGATCGTCGCGTCCCAGCACGCCTGGGTCGGGCAGGCGGTCTCGTCCGGTGCCGGGCCGTAGATGTGGATCGAGGCCACGAGCTGCTGGGCCGGGTCATCCGGGCGGTACTCGAGCCAGCGGTCGACCGAGCCCGCCCATTGCGGTCCCGCCACCAGGATCGGGTTCACCGCGCCCGTGGACCGCACGGCGTCCACGAGTTCCTGCATGCCCGCGGTCGCGAAGTCGACGCCCGGGCAGGTACCGCCGTCGCGCACGCAGCGCCAGGCCGTGTCGCTGGCGGTGTTCCGGTCCGGGTAGGGCTCGTTGTACAGGTCGAAGAGCACCGCGCGGTTCGCGGCGAACGTCGCCGCGACACTGCGCCAGAACGCGGGGGCGTGGTCCCGGTCGGCCATCGGCTGCTGGCCGAGGGCCCGTGTGCTGCCCGGGGCGTTCCAGTGCAGGTCGACGATGACGACGAGTCCCTGGGCGGTGAGCCGGTCGACGAGGTCCACGACGTCCCGGCGGTGCTCCTCGGCACGGCGACCGACCGGCAGCCCGTTGAGGCCGAGCCAGCACTGCTCGTTGAGCGACACGCGGACCGCGGTGACGCCCCAGGAGCGGATGGCGTCGATCGCGGGCTGGTCGACGGGGCCGTCGAAGGTGTCGGGCCCGTACGTGCAGGCGTACTGGGTGCCGGAACGGTTGACCCCGCGCAGCGCGACCGGCTCGCCGCGCCCGTCGACGAGCCGGTTGCCCGCCACGGTCACGACCGGGGTTCCGGGGCCGCCCGCCGAGAGCGGGACCGGGGCCGTGTCCCCCGGAGGGGTGGCCGCGGAACAGGAGACGGCCACGAGCACGACGAGGGCCGGGGCGAGCAGCATCCGGAGCCGGGTGCGCACCGCTCTCCCCCGTGCCACCGCCGTGCGAGCGATCATGCGGTGGTCCTCCCCCGGTGCGCCGCCTCGACCATGCGGGGCGGATCGGCGGCGGACGTCGCCCCGGCGACGTACGCGACCTACGTCGGATGGACGTCCTGTGCAGGGACGGTCGACGCCGGAACGGCGCCTTCCGCCGGGAGGTCAGCGTCCGCGGGCGAAGAGGACCTCGCTGATGGTGCGCAGCAGGACCTTCGCGTCGAGCCAGAGCGACCAGTTCTCGATGTAGAAGTTGTCGAACCGCGCCCGATCGGAGATCGGGGTGTCCGCCCCACGCAAACCGCTGACCTGCGCCAACCCCGTCAACCCCGACGGCACCCGGTGACGGTGACCATACCGCGGGTGCTCC
>NZ_JAQZAL010000033.1 GCF_028737205.1 Actinomycetospora lutea
TGCTCGCCAGCCTCGTGCTCTGGTCCCGGTCGTGATCCAAGAGACACGCCCTAGGTAACCATGCGGAAATCTCTTCGGTGTCGCCCACGTCCCGGGTGACCGGGATAGAAGATGCCCTCTCCGCTCGCGCCCGCCGCGCCGAACGGTGGGCGCTGCTGGCGCTGCTCGCTCGCTGACGACGATCAAGAGACTGCGGGAGTGTCGGCGCGCCACGCTGACGGGGACCGGGAACCCGGTTCTGCGCACCGCCAGTGGTGGACGAAGCGGCTACGCCGGGCTCGCGACGTGCGGGAGCGTGTGGGCGTGCCCGTGCTGTGCCGGGAAGATTCGCTTCGCGTCGGGCCTCCAAGCTCGCGACCGTGATGGAGGCGGTGCAGGCCGCGGGCGGCGTCATGGACTTCACGACCTACACCGTTCGGAACCACAAGGGGCACCGGCTCCGCGACGTCTGGGACGCGGTCTCCGCGGCGTGGCGGGCTGTGACCGGCGGCGAGGAATGCATGCGCGACAAGGACGGACTACTCGGCTGGGCGCGCATCGTCGAGATCACCCACACCGCGCGGGCCGTATGGCACGTCCACGCGCATGTGATCTACGCCTGGGCGTCGGCCGTGTCCGAGCGGCACTCCGCGTGAGTCGCGATGCACTCCTGGCGCCGCTGGGACCGCGCGCTGCGCCGCGACGGGTTCGACAGCACCCCGGCCCGTGGCGTCGACACCCGCCGGGTTGTCGACGGCGACGAGGGCCTGGCCGGCTACTTCGGGAAGGCCGCGCTCGAGCTCACCTCGACCTTCACGAAGAACTCGCGGTCCGGGCGCTCGCCGTTCGCCCTGCTCCGGGACGCGACCGAGACCTACCAGGTCGACGACGTCGAGCTGTGGCGCGAATACGAGGACGCGAACCACGGCCGGAAACAGCTCACGTGGAGCCTCGGCCGGATGGACCTGCGCCGCTTTCGCCGGGCTCGGACGTGAACAGTCCGATGAGGAGATCGCCGCCGAGGAGATCGGCGGGGACGATGCGGTCGCGCTCATCGGTGACATCTGGATGATGATCAGCCGCGGCCGCCGTCAGGCCCGAGCTCCTGGCCGTCACTGACGAGGGCGGGATCGCCGCCGCGGTCGCGTGGCTCGACGAGCGCGGACTCGACTGGCAGTGGTGCCGACCCGCCGTGCGCGATCTTGGGACGCGCGCGCCCGCCACGGGTGCGCGACGAGGCCCGGGCGGTGCTGGGCGGTGGTTGTGTCTGATGCAGTCGGTCGGGCGAGGCCAGGGCGGTTCTCGCGCCTACTGGCCCGGCCTGTTCTCCAGCTCAAGGATGTGGCGCTGCTCGTGGTGATCGAGATAGTCGCTCAGCTTGAAGTCCGCAGTCTCGGGCATGATCGTGTTGATGGCCCTAAGGGTCTGGAAGGCGACGAAGTGAACCGCATGAGCGACGGCCCGTGACCCATGTCGTTGCTCGAGGTGGGCGAGAGTCGCCTCGATCTGTGGGACGCCGGTGGTCCCTTCATCGGCCTTCTGGTCGGGGAGCGTGGCCCGCAGGATCGCGAAGCTCGCGCGGACAACGGAAACGTCGATCTCGGTCATCGGCAGAGCCTTGCGCGGCTGGCGTCCCGTGGTCACCCCGCCGATCGGGTCGTCGCCTCTGCCACCGATCGACGTCGCCGACCAGCCGCAGAGTGACGACCGCGGCCCCGACCCCGGTCGGTGACCAGGGCCGGGGCTTGTCAACGTGGGCCCGTCGAGCGCGAGTCAGCACCACCACTTGCGGGCGCAGTATCCGCCGGTCAGAGCGCCGTCGGGCATGTTCCGGTCGCCGTCGTTGTCGACATCCACATCGACGTCGCCGGTGGGACCAGGCCTCGATGAGCAGTCTCGGCCGCTGTACTGGTCCTCCTCGCGGAGCTCGGCCACGACGGTGTCGGAGGCGTCGTTCCGGCCCTGATAGACGCCGGTGTGGTAGGCGCCGACCATGTACTTCCCAAAGTCCTGCGGGGCCAGGGACGGCGTCGAGCGGTAAGCGAGGGCGACGTACCTAAGCTCCCTGCCGTAGCGGTCCTTGTCGACTCCGGGCTCGCGGGTCAGGGTGACGATCCGCTCCGGGCTGCCCACGGAGCTCTGCGCCGCGGCGGTGGCGTCGCGTCCGCCGGCTGTGTCAGCTTCACAGCTGTCGATGCCGAGCACCCGGATGCGCCGGGCTCCCACCTCGAAGGTGTCGCCATCGACCACGCGCGTCACTGTGACCTGCTCTGCGCCGGGTGGCAGCGCGGGGTTCGCAGAGGCTCTCGCCGGGTTCGGGTTGGTTACCGAATTGGACACGACGGGCGCCGCCGCCGGAGTAGCCGCTCGAACAGGTATTGGCGCCTTGTTCGCCCCGACGATTGACCCGATGACGACGAGGACGACGAACACTCCGGTCGTCCATAGGAAGATCTTCTTCAGTGACTTGCCGAGGGGTTCCTTGGCCGGAGCCTTCTCGTCTAGCTGGTGGCGAGGTTCGCGGTTCGTCATCAGTGGGCCCCTTGGGTGCAACGCCGTATGAGCGCGGGTCGACGTCGATCACCGCCGGTGCCCGTGGGTACGCGCGGGCCGAGGTTCCGCGCCGAGCAGCGCAACCTCAGCCGTGGATCACTTCGACATTGCTGTCGGTGACGTTGTGCGGGCCGTTACGGGTTCCGTTGAGGTTCCCCGCGCTCAACGGCAAATCTTCTGGTCGTCGAGCCGAATCCACTCTTCGTCCATGCCGATGCGGAAGGGCGCCCAGTTGGCACCCGACGAGGCGAGAACCGGGACGAGATCGGCGAACAGCTCGTGATCTGGGGCGGCGTCGTAGTCGTCACGGTCGAGCCTGAACGTTTCGCCGAGGACCTGCCACGGGTCGTGTCGCAGGTCGAGGATCGACGCGGAGTCGGGGACCTCAGTGCGGTACACCGCGGGGCCACCGAAGCCAGGCGTTGTCGTGTACCACTCGGCTCGCGCACGGGAAGGCGTCCAGAAGCTGCCCCGACCGAAATACCGGGTGTCGACCGAGGTCGCCCGCCACAGGACGGTCGTGGTCACTGAGCATCGCCCTGCATCAGCTGGGCGTGCGCTCGCCGCTCCTCCTTACGGTATCGGCGCACGCGTTCAAGAGCTGTCACGAGACCAGCCGCGCGGTCAGCGGGTGTCCGGTCGGGGTTGATGTAGATCGTGGTGACCGCGGGGTCGCGGACGTCGATCGGGCCTCGTCGTGGTGCGGGTCCTGCGCGTTCCACGCCGCTGACCAGCCCAGACAGCGCGCGCTTGTTCGCCCGGTGGCGAGAGCCCGATGTGTCGGACGGGGACGACGTCAGCGGGCGGTGTGAGGTGGCTCGGTGGTTCTAGGAGCCGTTCGCGCGGCCGCACTCAAGAGCGCGGCCTCGACGAGCTCGGGCTCCGCGCCGCCGGCCCAGTTCGCTGCACTGGTGGCCGAGGTCCAGGAGGCCTCGTACTGCTCCCACGGTCAGCAGAAGTCCCGGTGGCCCGAGAGGTGGCAGACAGCCCAGCGCTGGGCGGCGGTCACGGGGTTGGGGCGGTCGCCCTGGTCCTCGTAGCGCCACTGGCACGGGTTCTGGGCGGAGATGGCGTCGAAGTCGCATCCGTAGGGGTTGGCGCTGCTGGTGACGCCTTCCCGGTAGCCGGTCGGGCACGTCTCGAGCTCAGTCGAGCAGCGGCTGGGGTCCGCGTCGTTGCCCTGCACGTCGCACTCCGGGGTCTGGAGCCCGTCGCCGACGAAGGAGTCCTCGCATTCGAAGGGCACGGCGCGCGAGCCCGAGGGAGAGCGTCCGGTGGGTGTTGTGGCCGTGGCCGTCCGCTGTCCGGTGCCGACGAACGCGACGCGTCCGGTCTCGGTGAGTCCGATGCCGTAGTCGCCGGACGCGTAGAGATAGTCGACCTCGGGTCGCGGCTGGGGCGGGAGGCGCAAGGCCTCGAGCAACCCGACGCGGACCACCTCAGGAGAGAGGCGTGTCCGCAACGTCGACCACCAGGCAGCGGTGGCCTCGGGGGCGTACACCGCTCGCACAGCAGACATGTCGTTGGCTTCGAGAGCCGAGTACAGGCGCCGCGCTCCGTCGCTCGCGGGTGACGGCAACGGACGCCCATCGCTGTCGACGGTCGCCGGACCGACCTGCTGCGGCGGAGCTGTCGGCCCGGCGGAAGCTGTCGCCGAGGAGGCGACCGGAGCCGGCGTGGACGTCGACGCGGCAGTCAGCCACCACACCCCGCCGACGGCGACCACCAGTGTCGCCACCGCCACTGTCCCGATCAGCCTTGCCCGCGCTGGTCGGCGCGGTGTGGTGCTCGGTGCGGCACCAGGCGGCGGAACTCCTGCTGCGCCCTTCCCGGATGGCCGGAGCAGCGGCTCCGTGGGCGGGTCGCCGGCGCCAGGCCTACGAGCCTCTTGATGTATTTCCTTCAACGGTCCCCCCCTGGATGCACCGCTCGTCGTTGCGTTCGCTCGGCGCGTTACTCGCGCGGTCGCATCTGTGCTGGTTGGCGTGGCCCGGGATCAGGGACGCTGCCGTGCCCTCCGCGACGGTGAGAACGAGAAGCGATCGATATGGAGGCTCGTCTCCCCTGGTAGATGCGCGACGCCAGCGGGCAGAGAGTGCTGGCGCTGGAGGCTTGGCCGGCAGCTACGGGCCTCCGGCCAGCCGCAGAACAGCCCACCTCCGCTGTCACCGCCCTCGCGACACCTCCCCCGCGGCTCTGCCCGGCGCCCTCCGGGAGCGCCGGGCAGAGGTGGGTGTCGGTCACGGCGCGCTGCGGCGGCGGTACCAGATGTAGCCGCCGGCGCCCAGGGCGCTGACCCCAAGGGCTCCCGCAGCGATCGGCACGACCGGCGTCGTCGCCTCCGGGCCGTCACCGGCGGCGACCCCTCCCTCCGGGTACGCGGCGTCCTGAACGTCGGTCGGGGACGGCTCGCCCTGCTCCTCGCCGGCCTGTACGACCTCGACACGCTCGACCTCCTGCCCGTCGGAACCGCACCGCACCGCGGTGCCGTCGCTGTAGACCACCCAGCGACCGCCGTTCCACAGGTACACCGACCTCGGGTACACGTTCGTCTGCTGATTGATGATCACCGGCCGGCTCACCACCGTCGGCTCCGACGGGGTCGACGGTCCGCCGTTGCCGCCGCCGGTGCCGCCGCCGGTGCCGCCGCCGGTGCCGCCGCCGGTGCGGGCGCCGTTGCCGCCGCCGTTGCCGCCGCCGTTGCCGCCGCCGTTGCCGCCGCCGTTGCCGTTGCCGCCGCCGCCGGGGCTCGGGCAGTGTTCGCGGGCTTCGGTGAGCTCGCGGATGGCTTCCTGGAGGGGGTTGTTTGCGGCGTTCTGTGCAGCGAAGAGCCGGGTCTGCTTCTCGACGGCTCGCTGCGCGGTGAGTCGGGCGGCCTCGATGTCGGCGGCGGTGGCGTTGTCGTCGGCCTGGAGTCGTCGGTACTCGGCCTGAGCGTCGGCCACGACGAGCTTCTGACGCTTGTACGCAGCGACGGCCTCCCGGAGGGCGGCCTGGCGCTGGTCGACCACGCGCTGGGCCGACACGACCTCCGGGCACTGCGCTGTGATGGGCGACGAGGCGGGTGATTCGGCGGAGGCGACGCCGGCGCCGAGGGGCAGCAGCACGCCGGCGGTCAGGGCCCCGCCGAGCAGGACGCGGTAGCGGAACGGCAGGTAACGCTGGGACATCAGCTCTCCTCGTGCCTCGTCCGCAGCCGTGCTCGGCGGCGGTGACGGGGGTAGGAGCAGCGGGCCCGGGTGGCTCGCACACTTTCTCGAGAACTTCTTCCAAGATTTTTCCGCGGATGTCGGCCCCGCCGTCTCGGACCCGGGAGGCGTGACGATCCGATCGCCGGGCCGCGATCGGCCGTCGGTCGCGGTCGGAGCCACGCCTCGACACGGGCACCGGGTCGAACCTCACCGGAGACCCCCATTGTGGTCGGCGCTCCATGTCGGCCATTGGGAGCAACGTCGGTTCCGGCCAACGGCGTCTCGACCACCACTCGGCCCGCGTGGGGCGCCGCCGGGCGAGCGGAGGAAACGATCGTGACCGGCGTAGCGATGCGTGGATCACGACTCCGGGGGGAGCGAGGATGACCGTCGGTCGGCGAGGTCGCGGTCCTGCTCGCGGGAAGCAAGGTGGGACATGCTGGTTGGTTTCGATGCCCGGCACCGTGCGGACACCACGACGTGACGGCCCGGGACGGGGCGGGGCGCCCTGAGCTTCCTCGCTCTGACTCCGCTGCTGCACCCGCTGGCCGACACGGGCTCGGCACGGCTGTCGACATGTCGTCGCCGACCCGGGCGGGCGAAGCGTCCGGAGGCCTTGAGACCGGACCGGTGGCCACGGCCCGTCCGATCGTCGCCGCATCGCGGCCGCGCCTGGTCCGCACCTCGGTACGCGTGCCCCACCAACGGAAGTCGTCCGACCCGAGGCCGGCCACCGAACCGGTCCTCGTCGAGGACGCGGCGCTGGCGATGGCCGCCCGGAACAATCCGACGGCGTTCGCGGCCATCTATCGGCGCTACGGCGACGCCTTGCACGACTTCTGTCTCGGGATGTTGCGTGACCCCGACGCGGCCGCCGACTGCGTCCAGGACGTGTTCTGCACCGCGGCATCACGGCTCGGGCAGCTGCGCGAGCCCGACAAGCTCCGGCCGTGGCTCTACGCCATCGCACGCCACGAGGCCCTGGCCCGTCTTCGCCGGCGACGTCGGGAAGAACCCACCGACGACCTGCCCGACTCCGCCAGCGCCGCCGACGGGCCCGAGACGCTGGCTGCGCGGACCGAGCTCGTCTCCCTCGTCGCGAAGGCCACCGGTGGGCTCGCCGATCGTGATCGCGCGGTACTCGAGCTGCACTACCAGCACGGTCTGGACGGTCCCGCCCTCGCGGAGGCCCTGGGTGTCAGCGCCACCAACGCCAACACCCTGGTCTCGCGGCTGCGGACCACCATCGAGCGCTGCCTGGGCGCGACGCTGGTCGCCCGCCACCACCGCGAGCACTGTCCCGAGCTCGCCGCGCTGCTCGCGGACTGGAACGGTGCGATGACCGTCCTGCTGCGCAAACGGCTCAACCGCCACATCGAACGCTGCGAATCCTGCAGCCGAGCCCGCCGCGAGCTCGTCACGCCCCAGGCGCTGCTGGCCTCGGCCCCGGTGATCATCCCGGCACCGGCATGGCTCGGGGATTCGGTCGTGCAGCACGCCACCCCCCTGCTGAAGACCAGCGGGCTGGCCCACCACGGTTGGTGGCCCGCCGGCGTGGGGTCGGGAACGCCCGCCGCGCTCGCCGCGGTTGCGGCTCCTCTCGTCGCCGCGGCGACCGTCTCTCTCGTCGCGATCGCGCCCCTGACCACCGGTCCAGGCACGGAGGCGACCGCGAGCCACCCCGCACACGAGATCAGCGCCAGCGCGGTCCCTCGCACCGCAGCGGCCGTGCCGACGATCGCGGCCACCTCGACGTCCACGACTCGGCCTCGCGTCGTGCCGCCGGCTGTCCGTCGCACGACCGTGAGCGGATCCACCACCCCGCCGAGCGTCGTCGACAGCGGTGGTGAGGGGGGACAGGGCGGCGAAGACCAGGGCCAGGACGGCGGACAAGGCGGTGACCCCGGCGGCGGCGCAGGCGGGGGCGACGTTCCGGGCGGTCCAGGCGGCGGTGGTGGCGGCGGCGGTGGCGACGGTGCCGGCGGCGGCGACGGCGGTGGCGGGGGGCTGTTCGGCGGCGGATAGCGAGCCGCTTCCGGTTCGGCCAGCCCGGGGGCAGCCACCCGACCGCACTCACCGTGACTCCGAGAGCTCCCCCCGCGGAAGTCGTCGAGAAAGTCCTCGAGAAAGGTGTGCGAGTCGCTGGGGTCCGCCGCTCTTACCCGTGTCACCGCCACCGAGCACGGTCGCGGGACGAGCCGCGAGGAGACCCGATGTCCCAGCGTTGCGCCCTACCGACCGGCGTCCGTGTCCTGCTCGGCGGGTCCTGGCGGCCGGGCTGCTGTTGCCCCTCGGCGCCGGTGTCGCTGCCGCCTCCCCGCCCGAACCGACGTGCGCTGCGGTGGTCGAGGCGAAGGCGCTCGTGCGGGAGCGCCAGAGCGCCCTCGACGAGGCGCTGGCCGCCTACCAACGCCAGAAGACCGTCATGTCCACCACCCGCGCCACCTACGAGCGGCTGCAGGCCGACGACAGCGCGACCTCGGCCGACGTCGAGGACGCCCGCGTCACCGCGCAGCGGGCCGCGGAGCGCAACACGAGGCTCTTCGACGCCCAGCAGGCCGCCGGCCGGGCCCTCCAGGAAGCCGTCCGTGAACTCGCCGACGCCCGCGAGGAGTGCGAGAACAGCAACGAGGGGCCCGAAGGGCCGCAGGGCCCGCGGGCGCCCGAAGGTCCGCGGGTTCCAGAGCAGGGTCCGGAGGGTCCTAGGGGGCCTGAGGGGCCGCAGCACCAGCCAACTACGGTGGTGAACCAGCAGGTGACGGTCAACCAGCAGACGAACATCCACCCGACATCGGTGTACCTGTGGAACGGGGGACGGTGGGTGGCCTACAGCGACGGCACCGCGGTGCGGTGCGGCTCCGGCGGGCAGGACGTCGAGCGCGTCGAGGTCGTCAACGCCGGCCTCGAGCAGGGCGCGCCGTCGGTAGACGACGTTGAGGACGCCGCGTATCCGGAGGGGGGCGTGGCCGCCGGCGACGGTTCCGGCGCGACGGTTCCGATCGTGCCGCTTGCGGCGGGCGCGGTCGGTCTGACGGCGCTGGGCGCCGGCGGTGTTGCCTGGCACCGTCGCCGCAGCGCGCCGTGACTGATTACCGGGCGGCGTCACCGGCGCGACGAGTGTCGAGGCGCCCGGGTGTTGTTTCGGTCGTCCTCCTGCTCGTCGCAGTGGCCGCCTTCGCCGTCGCGTTCTTCTCCGTCGCGGGTGGCGGCCGGGTCGGTCCGGCCTCGGTCGGGCTGCCCGCGCAGCGCACGGCGGTCGGGCTGCCACTCACCCCGGCCGTGACGACGAGGCTGCGGGTGCCCTCGATCGGGCTGGACACCGGACGGCTCGCGGAGCTCGGGCAGGACGCGGACCGTCGTCTCGAGGTGCCGCGGGACGCGGCCACGGTGGGGCATTACGCGGAGGGCGCGTCGGCGGGCGAGCAAGGTCCCGCCGTCTACGCCTCGCACGTCGTCTACCGAGGTGCCGAGGGCGGGTTCGCCCGGCTCGCCGAGGTCGAGGCCGGCGACCAGGTGATCGTCGACCGCAGCGACGGCGTGACAGTGGTATTCCATGTCGACCGCGTCGCGCAGGTGGACAAGGACGCGTTCCCGACTCAGGCGGTGTACGGCCCCACCGCGAGCCCGGAGCTGCGACTCATCACCTGCGGAGGCACCTTCGACACCAACGCCGACAGCTACGAGGACAACGTCATCGTGTTGGGCACCGCCCTCGAGGCCTACCGAACCTGACGCTCATCTACCTGTAGCCAGGATCGTCGGAGGCTCCGCCTCAAGAGGTCTGGAGAGCAAGCTCAGCACTTCTCGAGACTTTCGCCTACGGGCCATCCGATAACCCGGTTCTATGTCAGCTGAGCGGATCGGGCTGCAGGGCTGCCCTTATCATGTTGATGCGAGGCTGGACTGCGCTTACGAACGCTGGCCGGGTTCCGAGGACGTCGAGGCTGGAGCGTCGCCCTCGTCGTCCACGCTCTCACGAAGACTCTCTTCGCCTGAATAAGCTCCACTAGGCGCATCCTGCCTCCTCGATGCGAGAGTCTCTGAGTCGACGACCTCCCCGCCTTTCGCAGAAGGCGGATACGGTCCAGAGTCGGTTAGTGCCTCGGTCGCCGAGGGGTCCTTCAATCTTGCTGCCATCAGAGTACGAGCGTAGTTCTGCAGCTCTAGCATCTCGGCTGTCGCCTGCTGGCGCGCAGCCCGCCACCGCTGGTCTTCTCGGCCGCGCTCGTTTTCCTGCTGACGTAGCACTTCGCGCGCGCGTACGAGCTCCGCCCGGCTGCGCCGCTCGGCCTCGGTCGCTTCCATAAGCCGCTTCTCAAGCCGTCGTAGAGTGCCGGCGACGGGATTGAATGAGATGTACGTGGTCACGAGCACGGCGATCCCGCTAGAGGCAAACAAGATCCCGAACAAGACGGTCGTTGTTACTGAGTCTAGCCCGACGCTCGCGTAGGATTCGGATTGCTGGGAACTTTCGGGAGGTCCGCCAGCGGGCGAGACGTTAAGGTCCAAGAGTAGCGTGACGAGCCCGCTGGCCCCAAGAAGCAGCCAGACTCCCAACGCCGATAACGCCTGCAATAAGCTGGCCTGCGGATCGCCGTAAGATCGACGGGCGAGAGCCTTGCCAGCTAGGTGTGCGAGTCCGGACGCGACGGCGCCAGGAGCTGCGGCGGCAAGAATGGAGCGCGTAGGCGAGCTGTCCAATATCGTGTTCAGGACGAGGTAGAAGGCGCCCATTTCGCCCGCAATCGCAATTAAGATGATGGTCAGCCCAACCAAGTCGCCGCGCGTCCGATCTCGTGCGAACAACTGAGTCAGGCGACGGCGGGGTAGTAGGCCCCCCCTCTGGGTAAGCCTTCCTTGAATCGACCCGTCCGTATCGGTCTGACTATCGGCAGGGTCGCATGCTTCAGGGCTAGCCGTCGCCGAATCGCTTTGATCACGTTCTACGAGTTGATTCTGTGCCCCGCCCATGGCGGCGTCAATCCGAATC
This sequence comes from Actinomycetospora lutea, assembly GCF_028737205.1. GTDB lineage: Bacteria > Actinomycetota > Actinomycetes > Mycobacteriales > Pseudonocardiaceae > Actinomycetospora > Actinomycetospora lutea. The sequence continues at coordinate 10,714 of NZ_JAQZAL010000033.1, forward strand.
GTCGCTCGCCCGATCAGTGCCGCCCAGAATTCTGGCCACCATCCCGTCCGCTCTGGCTCTTGCGCGGCCGTACCAGCCGCGCGCCCAAACAACGCCCGACCGAACATTCTCCCCGAGGTTGATGGGTCGGTCACCGAGCTCCACCTCCTCCGAGCACATCCGCCCCGGCTTGACCAAGCTTCTCGATGAGCAATGGGGTTGCGACTCCTACGGCGATTGCCGCCAGAGGCGTCAGGGGTATTCCGGATTGATAGGCCGCGACTGCCAGGCCGCCACCCAGCAGTAGCCGGACCATGGTGGCGGTCACATAGGGACCCGCTCGCAGCTTCTTGCGCGCGCGCCACGGCCAGTCTCCGATTCGGCCGACCACTCCTACGAAGTCCAGCCCTGCCACCAGCGCCCCGCCGAACAGGCCCCACAACAGGCACCCCCACCAGGACATGCGGCGACGCTAGCCTGATCCGCTCCTGTCGTGTAGGGAGAGGTGAGGGCGCTTAGCGGACTCGGCTAGAGGAGCACTCGGTGAACCGCCCTCAGGACGGTTCCGGGAACCAGGCCGAACCGCCGACCTTGTCGACCCGACCGACCCCGGCGGCATCACGGGACGCGGCGGGACCACCCCCTGTTGCAGCCGCGGCCCGAAGCTGCTCATCGTCAGGGTCGCCGGCCTCTCTTCGGAGGGGCCCGAACAGAGTAGGCAGGGCCTCAAGCGCAACTCTAGGCACGGCTATCCCTCCGTCGGGTCGGGTCCACAACGCCGCCGACGTCGGGGTTGTCGCCCAGCGGGCCTAGCAACCTGGGGGGCGCATGTGCGGGTGCTGCGTCGACTGGACGCGATCGAGTGAAGGGATCGTCGCGCGGCCGCTCGGCCATATCGTTGCCGCGACCCGATTCCTGTCTTGAGGGCCGGTCGTCGAACGAGAACGCCGACAACCAGACCTCGCCGCAGAGGACGGTGTGACCCACGACGTGCACCGATGCAGGCGCTGATCATGCCGTTCGCGCATACCAACGCTCTGGTACTTCGTGCTTCGTGCCTGTGCTGAATGGATTGCGCCGTCTCCGAGCCTTATGGCTCGTGGGCTGAGCCCTGTCGATTGTCTCAGCGCAGGCTCCTCCTCTTGGAGGTGCCAGCCAGCCAGCGTCTTCATCGGCGCTTCTCGCACGTCCGCAACCAGTGCCTTACCATCTGTGTTGGTTGGGATCGGCGTACTGATGCTGCGCTTGGGGGGCTTTCCCGAGCAGTACTCGGCCCGCCGGATCCGAAGGCCACCATGGCGCAGCGCACTATTGTCACCCTGCTCGATGACCTCGATCAGAGCGAAGCCGACGAGACCGTCGAGTTCGGTCTTAATGGGGTGAGCTACGAGATCGACCTCACCGAGAAGCACGCGGCCGGGCTACGCGACGCGCTCACCGACTTTGTCGAGCACGCGCGACGTACCGGGGGACGCCGGCGGGGCAGCTCGACCGGCGTGACCGGTTCGTCGCGGGCTCGATCAGGGAGTCGCGGCGGGCTTGGCGACCGCGCGGGTGGCGCAACCTCGATCGATCGCGAGCAGAACCAGGCGATCCGGGACTGGGTCCGCACCCAGGGCATGACCATCAGCGATCGCGGCCGCATTCTCCGCGAGCTCACCGAGGCCTACCACCGCGCCCGCTAGATGCGAGGCTCGCCTCATGGATGAGGCGAGCCACTCGCACCGTGCCCTCTAGACGACCCGCGGACCAATCGGGCGACTCTGACCATCTCGCACCCGAGCCGATAACCCCCAGGATTGTCAGCGCCCTGGGGCTGGTGCGCTTCCGAGCTGCGCGAAGGCGGCAGCGTGCTGAACTTGGACCGGCCTGCCAAGGAAGCGGAGCCGCCGGCGGGCCCGCCTGGGCTAGAGGCCCATCGCTGGTCCATGGTCGTCGGCTCGCAGGGTCGTCGAAGGGCCCGGGTCTTCCTCGAGGTCGACGAGGTCGATCCCCCGCTCAGCCGCCGGGCACGGCGCTGTGACCGCCACCGGCCTCGACTCGCCACCCCTTGTCCTGGGCGCCGGCGGTGCGGTCGGCTGTGAGTCACTGGTCCGACTCGGCTATCTCACTCTCCTCTGGCACTCGCTCCAGGGGGAGGCGACCTTTCACATCCGGCTCGGCGGTTTGATCGAGCGCCCACCCTGAGGGCCACGCTACGTTGTGCGGCGCAGACCTGGTGGCCCTGAAGTGGGCATCGCCGTTGAAGGTGGCCTCGGTGAAGTCGGCGTCGCCGCTGAAGATGACCCCGTTAAAGATGGCCCCGTAGAAGGTGGAGTTGACGTTGAAGGTGGTGTAGCTGAAGGTGACGTCGCCGTTGAAGGTGGCCTCGGTGAAGTCGACGTCGCCGCTGAAGGTGGCGTTGCTGAAGCGGGCGTCGTCGCTAAAAGGTGGCGCTTCTGAAGCGGGCGTCGCCACCGAAGGCCGACTTGACGAAAAAGGGGTTGTCGCGGAAGGTGGCCCCGCCGAAGTAGGCGTCGCTGCTGAAGGTGGCCTCGCCGAAACTAGCTATGCCGTTCAAGGTGGCCTTGCCGAAACTGGCTATGCCGATGAAGGTGGCCTCGGTGAAGCTGGCGGCACCGCTGAAGGTGGCCTCGGTGAAGCCGGCGTCGCCGATGAAGGTGGCGCCGCCGAAGTGGGCGACGCCGCCGAAGTTGGCCTCGCGGAAGTCGGCGTCGCCATTGAAGGTGGCCTCCCCGAAGTAGGCCTCGCCATTGTAGGTGGCCCCATCGAAGTCGGCTTGACCGCTGAAGGTGGCCTCGCCGAAGTCGGCCAGGTCGCCGCTGAAGATGGCCGCGCGGAGATAGGCGCCGCCGCTGAAGGTGGCCCGGACGAAAAAGGATCGGCCGCTGAAGGTAGCCCCGATGAAGTTGGCGCTCCGAACATGGCACGAAGGTAGGCCGAAGTCGATTAGATGGGCGCCACGGAGGTTGAGGTCGATGCCTTCCCAGAAAACAGACCAGTGGTCCGGGATCAAGTGCTCAAGAAGTATTTCCTGCGCGGTCAGTCGGACCTGTCGTTCCTGCAGCGCCGCATCGTCGTGCCGCGCTTCGGTGCCTTCGTCTGTAGGAAAGAAAGGATTCTGACTGGCTGAGCGCTGCCGGTACGGCATGCGCAGATAGGCGCAGATGACATCGACGATGGTCTGGCGCTGCTCGGGGGTGTTCTGCGCGAGCCGTTCGAGGGCGTAGAGGCCGCCCAGGCGTACTGGCGCCTGCTCTGACCCGAGCTGGTCGACGGCCTTCGTGTAGAGCTCGGTGATCCGCCGCTCCGTTGTGTCGACGATCTGGTTCCTGCCGGTGATCTCGGTGGACTGCTGACGTCTGAACGCCAGGACGAGGCCGAAGGCGCCGCTGGTGCCAACCGCCACAGTGAGACCCGTACGGATCGCGTCGATCCGAAGCGCGGCGTCGGACGACTGCCCCGGCGCTGGCGGGGTAGTGGCCATGCCGTAGAGCCAGAGCGTGACCCCCACGCCCACGACCAGGACAACCGGAACGACAAGCACGAGAGCCCCCGTGGAGATCGGGGTGATCTCAGGGTCTCGCCGAGGTTGGCCGGAGCGGAGCCGTCGCCGAATGGCCGCAGCGGCGACCAGAAAGGCGGCAGCAACGAGGAGCGCCCACCAGATCGCTCGCACGAACGCAGCGAACTCCGACCACGCCACCCGGCCGGCGACACTGAGACCTACGAGCAGCGTGGTGACGGCCAGGGCCACGAGTAGGCTCGGCACCGATGAGCTGAGCTGCCGCCAACGAGAAGATCCTCGATCAACCCCCATGAACCCGCAGTGTGGTCTACCAAGGGTCTTGCTCGAGGAACCTGCTTTAGCATCGCGTTCAGGTGGCGCTCAGTCTACTGATGGTCGGCGTCCATCGTCTCGCCGTTCCAGTGCCGGTCGGTGCCGAGGACTCCGTTGGCGATGGCGTTGCGGAGCTCCGCCCACGTCACGATTCCATCACCCCGCGTGGACGGCTCGATGTCGGAGCCGCCTGTGGTCCTATCCTCCTGCATGAACTGCAGCGCGAGAGGGCGGTTTCACCGCCTTCTGTGCGCGCCGCGTTGGGGCGGGTGACGAAACATGGCACGAGTCCGAGGACGGAGGCGCCCGGAGAGCAGGAAGACGCGGACACGAAGAGTCGCGGGCCGGACACGCACTGGGTTGAGTCAGCCCTCGCCGCGGTCTCGATGGCGTCGTTTGTTGGCCCCCCTATCGAGCGGGTGGCGAGGTATCAAGGCGAACCCGGCTGCTGCTGCTTCATTAGCCACGGCCCTGGCCGCGATCATCAGCGCCTTCGTCGCAACCGCGGCGCTGCGTTATACAGCCGCCCAATCGCTGTCCACCGAGCGCCAGATTGCGGTAGCGGAGCAGGGGCAAGTCACCGAGCGTTTCACGCGTGCGGTTGTCCAGCTCGGTGACCCCGCGCCCGATGTGCGTTTAGGCGGCATCTACGCGCTCGAGAGACTCGCTCGTGACTCCCCCCGTGACCATCCCACCGTGGTAGAAGTCCTCTCCGCTTACGTTCGCAATCACGTCCCAATCGCTGGGACGCCTGCCTGTAGCGAGACGCCGCTGAACGCTCCGCCAACTGATGTTGTCGCTGCTCTCGTGGTGTTGAGTCGTCGCGACCGCAAGAATGACAACATAGCGAGGCTCTCCCTTGACCGGGTCTGCCGTTTGAATCTCACAGACATCGACCTCACCGGCACCAACCTCACCAGCAGCGACCTCACCGGCACCAACCTCGCCGGGGCGAACCTATTCCGCGCCAACTTCGCCGGCGCGAACCTCACTGGCGCCAACTTCGCCCGCGCCGCCGACCTCGAGAACGTCAACCTCACCGACGCAAATCTCACCCGCGCCACCCTCGTCTCTGACCGCGACGTCCTCCACGTCAACCTCACCCGCGCCAACCTCACTGGCGCCAACCTCACCGGCCTCCACCTCGTCGCGACCGAGCTCACCGGCGTCATCCTCACCGACGCCAATCTCACCGATTCCAGACTCGGCGACGACATCGACCTCGCATATCTCAACTTCGGCAGCGCCGACCTCACCCGCGCCAACTTCCACTGGGCCAACCTCACCGGCGCCGACCTCTCCGGCGCCAAGCTCCTCGAGACCAACCTCAGAGGCGCCGACCTCTCCGGCGCCAACCTCTCCGGCGCCAACCTCGCAGACGCCAGCCTCTCCGCAATCGACCTCACTCGCGCCAACCTCACCGGCGCCAACCTGGGCGGCGCCGACCTACAGAGGGCCCGGCTCAACGGCGCCGACCTCACCGGCGCCAACCTCGCGGGCACCGAGTTCACCGTCGATGCCGACCCCACCATCAAAGACGGCCTCGGGCCCGGGTACGAGAGCGCCAACCTCACCGACGCCGAGCTCACCGGCGCCAACCTCACCGACGCCAACCTCACTGGCGTCGACCTCACCGGCGCCACCCTCACCGGCGCCACCCTCACCGGCGCCAACCTCTCCGGCGCGGTCGGCGTCGACCTAACGGGAACGGTCGGAACTCCGCGATAAGCACCGAGAGTAGCTGTACCCGGACCACGCAGAGCAGCGCTTCACGGAGCGCCCTTTGGGGGCAGCGGCGCGCCTTCGCAGCAAGTCTCGATCTTCTGCCAGCAGGACCAGCAGAACGCGTCGGCCGGAGTCTCCCGGGTGGGAAGCCGTAGCCGCAGAAGGAGCAGCGCCACCCGGGCGGGGTGTCCGTCATGGGAGGCGCTCCTCGAGCGCTCCGCGCGTCGCCGGCGATACCGTGGCGAGCAGCTCCACCCAGGTGTCCCGCAGCAGGGCCTCGGTGACGACCCGGCCCTCGGCGGTCTCGTGTCGATGCAGCCGTAGCCGGGGAGCTTCTCGCCCGGGGGACGCATAGCTCAGCTCGGAGCGGGCGCCCTGCCCGGCGGGCGGATCGATCTCTTCGGCGATCTTCAGTCGATCTCGATGCACAATCTGATCCACTAACTGCCGCCCACCATCGCCTCTGACGCCCTTCGGTTCACCGGTGGTGCCCGCTGCTGCCCAGGAAAGCGGGTATGCACGCGGTAGGCACGTAACTACGGATCAGACGACCCTGGGCACTCGCCGACGGTGGACTTTCGAAGTAGAGCAGCTGGTGCTCGGTTAGTTGTTCCCGCTACGCCTCCTCCGATAGCTCAAGTCGCCTTGGCCCTCCGGAGTTCGCCTGACACCCGGACAGCGCCCGGAGGCGTCGACCAGCCCCGTTTCGCCGACGCTGGCTCAACAACACGCGTGGCTGAGGCGGCCGCGCCGACGGCCAGAATGGTGCGGTCAGCGAGGCGACCGGATGGCCGGGGTGGGCAGACTTCCAGCCCTCAGGTCTATCGGCTGCAACTGCAGGGACGAGCGCGCGGACGGTGGAGCATGGGGGACCCAGGGGCCGACGGCGTCAACGACGAGCAGCCTGCGGCGAGCGGCGCGGACGGCTGGCGGCGCGCGCTGACGAGGGAGTGGTGGTCGACGGCTGTCGGGCTGCTCGCGGCAGTGTTGGTGGACGTTCCACCAGGCAATGTCGCCGGAGTGCCCCGGGCGCCATTGGGATACGCCGGCCGGCGGTCGACGTCCGCGTTGCCAGGGGTCGGTAGCGATCGCGGAGCATGTTGTCGCCTCGCTCGCGGAGCGCGGCGTCGCGCACGGCGGGCGGCAGCAACTTCGCGGTCTGGAAGGTCTCCTCGATCGCCCATCGGGCGCCGGCGACGCGGACACCGCGGCGGTCGAACGCCGCCGCCACGCCCAGCCCGGCGATCCCGGCGCCCACGATGAGCACGGCCGGGGACACGACCGAGGTCGTCATGCCCGAGGATTACCGATGAACTGGCTGTCCGGGCGTCGGGGAACCACCCCGAAGGTCTCGAGCCGATGACGTGCTCGCGGTGCCCGCGCTGATCAGCAGCCGGCATCTTCGAGGTAGACATAGACGTGGCCCGCCCAGATTCGCGCTTGGTAGGATGGCACATCAGCCGTGCTTGAGGAGTCCTACATCGTTGGTACGGCAGCGGGAAATTTAGAGTTTCGCACAGTCGGCGTTCCGACAGCTAAATGGACGCGACACGTCGCGGAGGCCCCTCTACGCCTGGTGCCGCCTCAAGCCCGCTGGCTGCTTGTGCGGCGGCCCTGGGCGTGTTGTCGGCGAGTGCCGAGCACACCCCCGACCTGCTCGCCAAGGTCCCGACCTCGGCGTGGCCGAAGGCTGGGCGGGCCGTCAGGTTACCCGCCAGTTGCACTGCCCCACATCTGGGCCTGGCGCCACCAATGGGCCCGCGCCCCGATCCGCCCGCTGGCCGGGGCCGGCTACTGGCTGCTCGCCCGCCGCAGACTTGTCCAGAGCGCTTGATTGGTCGGATGGCCGTTGACGGTCTCTTGGGACTCAGTCTGGCCGGCGACGGCGTAGGGCGCCCGGCGTGCCGGGGCCGTGTGGTGGTCGTCGGCGACGCTGCTCACGTCGACGCCAACGAGCGGTGTAGCGACGGACCTGGTAGTGGTCCAGGCCGACCTCGTTCTTCGCGGTCTGGAAGGTCTCCTCGATCGCCCATCGGGCGCCGGCGACGCGGGCGAGCTCGCGCATCTTCCGGCTCGAAGACGGCCTGGTCGTCGAACACTGGGCCGTGCGCGACGACGCCGAACTGCTCGACTCTGTCACCGCTCACAAGCGCCGCAGAGGGCATGATGGCTGTCGACGTCGACCGCGCAGCATTACTGTTGCCGGTAGCAACATCGCTCATACTGCCGTGGTGCCGGCAGTGCGGTGCCCGAGGCTGATAGGTCGCGAACGTGAGCTCGACGCGTTCCGCGACGCCCTGGCGCGTGCACGTCGAGGCCGCGGCACCGCCTTAGCGGTCACCGGCGAACCTGGCATCGGCAAGTCCCGACTGATCGCCGAGTTCGCCGCCCTCGCGACCGGTCCGGCACCTGCCATGGTCGGCCGGGCGGTGGAGGACGGGGAACCAGTCGCGTTCCGGCCGCTGGTGGAGGCGCTGTTGACCGGTCTCCGGCGAGCCCCGTCACCGGAGCTCGCGGCGCTCGGACCCTTCCGCCCCGCCCTCGGGTGGCTGCTGCCCCAGTATCGGGACGACGATGACGGCCCCGAGCCGTCGCTGACCGTCCTCGCCGAGGCGATATTACGGTTGCTGGGGTTCCTGGCAGCCGACGGGTGCGCGATCCTCGTACTCGAGGATCTGCATTGGGCGGACCGCGAGACGCTCGCCGTCGTCGAATTCGTGGCCGACAACCTGACCGACTCCCCGGTGGTGCTCGTGCTGAGCGCCCGCGACGAGACCGCGCCGGCCCGGGGCTTGATCGAGCGCTTGTCCACCCGCCGCGCCGTCACACCGCTCGATCTCGGTCCCCTGGAAGGGTCGTCGGTCCAGGCCATGGTCGCGGCATGCCTGGACGCTGCACCCGAGCCGGACCTGCTGGACCTCGTGCAGAGGAGGGCGGAGGGCGTCCCGCTGCTCGTCGAGGAGCTAGTTGCGGCGGGTGCTCGATCCGGGCCATCGGCGGTGCCTACGACAGTGTTCGAGCTGGTGCGCTTCCGCCTCGCGGCACTGCCCGAGCCGGCGCGACGGTGCGTGCGCATGGCGGCGGTCCTCGGCGAGCACGTCGACGCGACATTGCTCCCCGACGCGACAGGGCTCCCGCCTTCGACCGTGGCGGATGGGCTGCGGGCGGCGGTCGAGACACAGCTACTCGAGCTCACGAGCGAGAGCGCTCTCCGCTTCCGCCACGCTCTCACCCGCGACGCGGTACTGAAGACGCTGCTCACCCTCGAGCGGGCCGACCTGAGCCGCAACGCGCTGGGGGCCGTCGAGAAAGCCCATCCCGCACTGGAAGGCCACTGGCTCAACTTGGCTGCCCACCTCGCCGCCGCTGCTGAGGATGCTCCGAGGGCGATTGGCCTCATGCTCGACAGTGGTCTCCGTGACATCAACCGCGGCGCCCTGGCCAGCGCCGAGGAGATGTTGCGGCGAGCTCGCGAGCTCGCGCGCACCGACCAGGTGAAAGCCCTCGAGATCGACGAGGCATTGACAAATGTCCTGATCGAGGCTGGTATCGCGCGACCGGCCGTCGAGACTGCCACCAAAGTCATCGAGGTCCTGGCCGCCGACGGGACCGCAGGACCACAGCTCGCTCACGCGTATCTACGGCGCGCGAAGGCCTGGGCGGTGGCGGGCGACTGGACCGCCGTTTCCGCCGACGTCGAACGTGCCCGGAACTCGGTGCCCTCCGACGAGCCTGCCCTGAGCACGAGCATCGATCTGGTGGGCGCGTTGGCACTCATCCACCGAGGTGAGTTCGACCTCGCCGAGCGCGAGACCGCCGAGATGCTCACCCGCGTCGAGCAGAGCGGCGCCCCGGAACACCTGTGTGAGGCCCTGGAACTGCGGGGACGCCTGCTCCGCCGCAACGACCTGGCAACGGCAGGGGTCCTCTTCGAACGCCAGCGCCGCGTGGCGCACGTCCACGACCTCCCGCTCTGGCACCTGCGGGCGCTGCACGAGCTCGCCACGATCGCGAGTCTCGACGACCTGGACTGCACACCGATCCTCGCCGCACGGGACGCCGCACTCCGAGCGGGCGCCCTCGCCATCGCGGTGGACGTCGATCTCCACCTCACCGGGACACAGCTCGTCCGAGGCGAGCTCCCCGAAGCCCTCAAGGCGGCTGACCGCTGCCTCCAGCTCGCCACCCGCCTGCACCTGCCGACCCGTTTCATGGCATCAGTCCTTCGCGCCGGTGTACTGACCGGCATGCACCGCTGGCCCGAAGCCGAGACGCTGCTCGACCAGCTCCTGCAGCGCCCCGACTGTGACAGCAGCGCGTTGGTGGAGGCCTGGCACGTCCGGGCCATGCACTGGCTCCTCACCGAACAGCGCGAGAACGCGCGAACCTGTCTGGCCCGCGCCATGGAACACGTACGCAAGGCAGGGCCCACGACCTCGTTGCCCGCCCTGGGGCGGTGGGCGCTGCTCGCCACCATCGACGGAGACGAGACCGCCCTGGACGAAGCAGCCGCAACACCCGGAGCACGCACGGCGCGGTGGACCAGAGGGCTCCTCTCGTACGCCGAAGCGGTCCGGCACGGGCGGGCCGGTCGAACAGAGATGGCCGAAGAAGCGTTCCGCTCCGCGGAGAAGGCCATGACCGACCCCGTCCCCATCCCCACCTTCCGTCACATCTCCCGCCGTCTCGTCGCCGAGTCAGCACTCAGCGACGGCTGGGGCCAGCCGACGGAATGGCTGCGGGGCGACCTGCTCCACTTCGAGGACACCGGCGCCGTCAACGTCGCGAGGGCTTGCCGCACCCTGCTCCGGCAGGCGAACGCGCCGATCCCACGGCGCACACCCGGCCCGCCCATCCCGCCTGCCTATCGCGAGCGCGGCGTGACCGCCCGGGAGATGGAGGTCCTCCTCCTCGTGCGCCAAGGGCTCACCAACGGTGAGATCGCCGATCGGCTCGTACTCTCGCCGCGCACGGTAGACAAGCACCTCGAGAGGCTCATGGCCAAGACTGCGTCGGCCAGCCGCCACCGGCTCGGCGAGATCGACTTGAACCGCAGATCGGCGAACACAGGGCCCCCGAGCTCCAGAGATCAACATTGAGGCCGAGGTCAACCCCTGGCCTCGACCCAGAGTCGGATCGAGAGCACACACGTCCGATAACCGGTCCTATGAAAGCAAACGGCATGTTGAGAGGCTGATATCGGTTGGAATCTCCATGACGTGTATCGGCTCGGGCTGACGAACATCGTGTCCGAGCGGCCCCCCGAGCTCGATGATATAAAGAGCCGCCAAGGCGGACGGATCGTCGATCGACACCTCGATATCAGACGTGCAATCCGACCTCTTAGGACAGCGATATTCCGTGGGCGCGCCAAACGCCGTCGGCGGGTCGCCTAAGACCACATCCCCGGCCGCCCGGCGTTGCTGTCGGCCTGGACTTCGGAGAAGGCGCCGGAGCCCGCAGCGGTCCCCATCTCGTGGATAAAGCCGACGAAATGGAAGATGCTGCCGAACACCCCCAGGTTCAGGTTGTGGCCCGCCTCATGGTCGATGTGCCACCCGGAGGAGTTCGAGTCGACGTAGGCGAAGAAACCCATGTTGTAGGCGGTATCAATGTTGTTCAGGTTGGCGACCCAGCCCCCACGGGTCGCCAGCATCCCGGTGGACCAATCCATCCGGAAGCCCTCGATGCGGAAAAACTGGATGCCCCCGCCCCAGAGCTGCGGGATCGACCAGAAGATCAGGTGGCCCAGGCCGTTCAGAATCCACATTGCGGCGCCCAGGCCGATGACCAGCCATGACATCGGCATCAGCCAGTTCGACCAGCCGAGGACGCCCTGATACCCGTCGAGAGCGGCGACCTCGTCGAACGCTCCCAGGAAGATGATCGTGCCGACGAATCCACCGAGGAAGGCGCCGACCGGGCCCATCGCCGCGAGGAACGTGGCGTTGAGGCCGGCGTTGAGACCGAGCATGAAGCCGCGGAAGAACTCACCGAGCGCGGTGCCCTGGTTGTTCGCGGCGACCACGTAACTGACCGTCACCAAGCCAATCAGTCCGGCGACCGCGAGCAGCCCGAAACCGATGCCGCAGGCGAACGCGGCGATGATCGCGACGGCGGCGATGATCCCCACGATCACACCGACGATCGCCCCGACGACGCTCCAGAACGACAGTCCCTGTGGATCGTTGCTGCCCAGCGGATCGTTGCCGGTATAGGTGTAGAGGCGCAGCTTGACCGGGTCGCCGTCGCTTCGGTCAGGGTCGTGCAGGTAGAGCGGGTCGGGGGTCAGGAACCGGCCCATCTCCGGCGCGTACCAGCGGAATCCCATGTAGACGAGGCCGGTGGCCTCGTCGAAGTCGTGCAGCGCAAACGTCCGAGTCGCCGGTGAACCGACGCGGATGCGCTCCTTCCCGAACGGGTGGTAGGCGATCTGCGCGACCGAGGCGCCGGTCTCGTCGGTGAACAAGCGAGCGCTACCGACCGGGTCGAGGTGCACCCACCGGGTTTGCGCACCTCGCTTGACGGCGATGCGGCGACGGTCGTGAACCACGAAGTTCACGTGTTGGCCGCTGCGCAGCTCCATCAGCCGGCCGAGGAACAGCGTCTCGTCGGTCACTGGACCCTGGGTCGACCGGCGACGCGTCAGGTTTCCCCGATAGTCGTAGTCGTAGCGGATGTCCGGGCCGCCGGCCACCGTCACGCGGGTGAGCTGATTCTTGTAGTTGAACTCCATCGTGCGCCCGGGCAGGGCGCTGAGGTTGCCGGTGGCGTCGTACACCGTGTCGAATCGCGGTTCCCCCGGCCGGTCCACGGTGGTGACCCGGTCGGGCCGCGCGGGGTCGCTGTACCCGAGGGTCGAGCCGGACTCACCGACCTGGACAAGATCGTAACTGTTGTGGTGGGTGTAGTCGAACGCGTAGGGGCCGCCGGCGTCGGTGCCCTCGACGTGTGCGAGCTGGCCCAGCGGGTCGTACCCGTAGGTGGCGCTGTCGGCGACGTCGGTTGTGCCGGACAGCCGCATCATCTCGTCGTAGGTGTAGACGGCGTCCTCCAGCACCACCCCGCCGGGGCCGACGGTGTGCTGGCTCGCGATGTGGCCCACCCCCGGCTCGTAGCCGACGGTCGTGGTGACGCCGTTCGCGAACTCGATGCGGGTGGGCAGGTTGCGAGCGTCGTAGTCGATCCGATCGACGACGCCGTCGATGCGCGCGACCACGCCGTTCAGCATGTGGCTCCGCGTGACAACCGTGCCGTCCGGGTAGGTGACCGAGGTCTGCCGTCCAGTGTCGTCGTGGTCGTACCCCAGAGTGAGGACCTGACCTCCGACGGACAACCGATGCTCGGTCAGGAAGCCGCGGGCGTCGTACGTGTATTCCTGCCGGCCGCCCGGGTAGCGGGCGTCGACCAGGCGGCCGTCGGCCGCAGGGTCGTCGTCACCGTAGACGAACGTCTCGGTCAAGGCCCCGTTGAGCAGGACGCGTGTCACCCGACCCTCCGGGTCGCGCTCGACCTCGACGTCGTCGCCCTTCGCGTCGACGGTCCGGACGATCTCGTTGTGGCTGTTGAACCACTGAATCCGATGCCCGGCGTCCCGATGGTCGATGCGCAGCCGGTTGCCCCGAAGGTCGTAGTGGTACGTGCAAACCGTGCCGACAGCGTCGCCGAGCTCCCGCAGCTCGCCGAACTGGCCCACCCAAAACCGGGTCTCGCTGCCCGCCTCCAGGATTGCGGTGCGTTGGTTCCACACGTTGACCTGCTCGCGACGCGGGGTGTCGAAGCCGGGAGCGCCGGGGGTGAGGTCGGCGGCGTCCCGGATCGTCACCTCGAACGGAGTGATCTCGACGGTGCTTCGGGCACCGTTGTAGTTGTTCGCTCGCACGGGGCGGCCCTCGGCGTCCAGCTGGACCGTGCGGGAGGGACGCGCCGAGGTCGGGGGGACGGCGAACGCGAGCGTCGTGTCCAGCGTCGGCTCGAACTCCTCCTTGGTGTCCCCCCACGGGTTGTGGGCGACCCACGGGCTGACCACCACCTCATCGGCCTGGCGCTGCACCCGTTTCTGGACCTCCCTCGCCGAGCCGTCGTAGTACGTGACGGTCCGGGCGCGCGTCGTGGCGTCCACGCGGTGGTCGACGGTGATTGAATTCGGGACAGCTGTGTTGTCGTACTCCACGACGCGGCTCGCCGCCGCGGGGGTGTCGTCCGCGACCATGTAGGCCGTGAGCCGGCCGAACGCGTCGTAGGTCATGCGCGTCGATGCCCCGCCGGCCGACGTCAGCCGCGTCGGTTTGCCGGTGACCGGATCGTTCGTTCGGGTGGTCACCTTCCCGTTGACGACCTCTTGCACCGTGTGCAGGTGGTCCGCGTCGTAGGTGGTGACCGTCGTTCGTCCGAGGCCCGAGGTCTTCGTGTCGACATTGCCCTGAGCGGTGTACTTCCGTTCGGTCTCCAAAGCGAACACCGACGGCGTGCCGTCCACGTCCGGCTGCTCGAGGTAGCCCAACGCCGCGGCGTCCATCCCGGCGTAGTGCGCCTGGAACCCGGCCAGCGGAAGCACCAGGTGCTCCTCCCGGGTCAGCAGTCCCCTAGTCAGCTCGCCGAGAGGCCGGCCGTCGAACAGGCGGCGCATCTCCATGAGGACCACACCGGCCGGGTCCCGCTTGACCGTGCGACACATCTGGTGGATCCGGGACGCGGGGTCGCGGGCGTACTCGATCTCGGTGATCGTCTCCAGCTCCGGGCGGGCGACGCCGCCCTGCGTCCCCCGGCCGCGGCACACCTCCCGCACGACGTTGCCGACGGCGTCGTAGGCGAGCTCCCGTTCCTCGATGCGGTCGTCGTTTGTCCGTTCCGGGTAGTGCTTGCGGGTGATGTGCGGGAACGTGAAGACGCGCGTCGTGCCGTCGGCCAGCACCTCCAGCTCCCGGATGCCGTAGACCGTCTCTTCCCAGCGGACCGGGCGGTCCTGCTGCGGCGTCCCGTCCAGGCTGTAGGCCTCGACGCGCTCCAGCATCCGGTCCAGGTGCGCGTGGTCGCGGGTGTTGCCGGGGACTCCGGCCTGGTTCATCAGGAAGCGGTGCCGGACGAGCACGTCGGCCCGGCTCTCGTCACCGACCTCCCGCTTGTCCACCTCCCGGAAGCCCTGGAAGCGGCGGAAGACCGGGTCGTAGTGGGCGTCCCGGTAGCGGTAGCGGGTGGTCAGCGTGCGACCGCGGACCGTGTCGACCTCGATCGTGGCGGCGACGACCTGCATGGGGAACGGCATCGACGTGTCCCAGCGGCGCCCTTCCGCACGATCCGCGAGCGCCATCTCCACGACCGACGCGTACTCGAACGTGCTGACCAGCCCCGACCCGTTGTCCATTCGGCGCAGCACGTGGGGTGGCGTCAGCTGCGGCCAGGAGATCCAAACGGTGGCGAGGCCGGTGGCACGCCGGGTGTTGTAGACGAGTCCGGCCCGGCCGCTGCCGTCCATGTCGGCGGCCCGGACGGTGCCCGGAATTGGGGCGGGCACAACTCCGTGGGAGATCCGGGGGCCGAAGCCGTGGCCGGAACGGTTCGGGTAGACGTCGACGCCGGCGGCGGACACCCGCACCAGATCGGCCAGGCCGTCGCCGTCCACGTCCAGCAGGAGCACCTGCTCGGGGGCGCCGGACAGACCCTCGAGCCGGGGGCTGCCGGTCATCGCGACCGGCGCACCGAAGCGCCCGTGACCGAGGTTGGGCAGGTACTCGATGCGGCCGCTGCGCACGCGCACCACGTCGGGGAGCCCGTCGCCGTTCATATCGGCCAGATGGGTAAGCCGGTCTGCGAAGCTCACGCCCGCCGGGTCGGGGGCGACGGTCGGCTCGGCCCAGCCGGCGGCTACCCGGTTCCGATACGTCACCAGGCCTCGGTCGGTGGACAGCAGGGCGTCCACGACGCCGTCGCCGTCCAGGTCGCCCAGCCGGACCCGACCGGTTTCTACCGGCGGCAGCGTCCGGGCCGTCCGGGGGTAGCCCACGAAGTCGCCGAAGCCGACCGCCCCGGCGTTCTGGTAGTAACCGTTGAGCGGGTTGCCGCCGACGGCGACCAGCATGTCCGCCGTCCCACCACCGTCCATGTCGATCAGGGCGACGCCGTCGCTGCCGAACGAGCGCACGAACGGTGCCCGGGGCACCGGCCGGGGGCCGCGCCAGCGGCCCTCGCCGCTGTTCTCCCAGTAGGAGAGTCGACCGTTGTGGTTAGTGAGGACGCCCGGTAGCGGGAGATCGTCCAGCGCGACGAGCGCCACGTCGGGATCGTTCAGCGGCGGCGGCGAGGCGCCGCCGTCCGCCTCCATGAATCGGACCCGGAACGCGGCCGGGTCGAAGGAGCCGTACTCGAACGTGACCGGGTTCCGGACCACGTCCGGCACGTCGTCGCCGTGGGCGGTCAGCCTCGCCGACGCCAACTGGGACAGCCCGGACAGCGGCGCCTGCACGTAGGTAAACGCCAGTGTACGGACCAGGCGGCCGGGCGTGATGGTCAACGTGATCGCCCTGCACCGCCGGCTGACCCGTTGGGCGAAGCCGGCGCGCCCGTTGGTGACCACGTCGGGCCTGACCTCGTACTCGAAGCCGACCCGGAACGTCGCGTAGCCGATGCCGGTGAGATAGGGGTGGCCGTCGATCCGCGTGTAGCTGTAGTCGACCGCGTTGCCATTCATGTCGACCTGCTGCGACGGCAGCCAGGTCTGCACCCGGCCCGGGTCGTCGGGGTCGCTGACGCGGGAGTCCGCGGTAACGCCGAACCGCCAGCGCACGCCGTCCTTCTCGGTGACCTCCCAGTGATCGCCGACCCGTTCGTAGACGCTGAACGCCAGGTCCCGCACAGGGTGGTAGGTCCCGTCGGCCGACCGGCGGAGCTCGAGGTTGGAGTCCAGGAAGACCTCGGTGTCACCGTCGACCGGGATGCCCAGGTCGAGGCGCCGACCGATCTCCCTCGACTGAAGCCGCCAGCCCATCCCGAACGGACCGTTTCCCGACCCGTGGATGTACTCCAGCTTGACCGACGGCGTGAACCCGGCGACACCGGTCGGCAGCTCGAACGGGACGCTCACGTTGCCCTGACCGGTGTTGAGGTCCAGGGAGAAGGACTCGCCAAGCCCCGCCGTCATCCCCGTGCCGGCGGGCGGCGAGGTGGACGTCGCGCCGGCTCCCGATCCGGCCATCAGGCGGGGTAGGTGAAGTCGTACTCGACGAACAGCGAGAAGTCGGTGAGGGCACCGACGTCGACGCCCGGGTTCTCCGCCGGCGGGACGCTGATCGTCCAGCTGTCCACCAGGGGCTGCCCGACCGCGTCCGGAAAACCCGCCCCGGAGGCGTTGCCCGAGGCGTCCAGTGTGAACAGGTGCCCGGCGCCGAGCGCGTCCGACTCGAGCCTCACCTTGAGGCCGGCCGCCGCCGGGCCGACCGCCTGTACAAAGTAGTCGGTGATGCGGGGGTCGCCGTGGTTGGCCGGGAGCATCGTGGCGTCGATCTTCAGACGCGCCGAGCCCTGGCTGCGAAGGAAGTACAGCTCGTCCGGAGCGAACATCCGCAGGGAGAACGCCCGCGCGGCACTCTCGCCCGCCGGCAGGGCGGCCTTGATCGTCGCCTCGAGGCCCGGGTCGAAGAACCCGTCGTAGTAGAGAACCATCTGGATGTCCAAAATCTGGTTCAGGTCGAACGTGTTCGACGAGCGCGGCAGGTCCAACTGCCACATGGTGGCGACGCCGTTGTTCTCGAACAGGCGCAGTTCACGGGCGTCGAGCTGGAAGATGACGGCGTCCTGCCGGACGTCGTACTCCGAGAGCGGCATGATATCGGCCGGATAGGTCTGGTGCACGATCGTTCCGTCCTTCTGCCGAAACTGTGAGAGCCCGATGTTGCGCAGCGTTCCATGCAGCCCCTCGGAGCCGTTCAGACCGACGAACACGACCTCCACCTGCTTGACCTTCTGCAGGTAGAACCCCGGGTAGCGCCGGTCGAAGTGGTCGAGAGTGGTCTCGAAGTAGGTGGTGCCGATGGCCAGTAGCCGACGGAACGCCATGGGGAAGAGATCGCCCAGCGACAGGCCCTGGCGCATCTGCGCCTTCTTGGAGCGGGTACGGACGTGGTCGAGCGTGAAGTAATCGACGTCCATCAGGAGGGCATCGGCGCCCAGCAGGCCGTTGAGCTCGCCAAGCCCGTACTCAAGCTTGATCTTGCGCAGGTCCCGCCCGGTTTCGGCCTCGTACGCCTTCTCCATCATGACCGCCACCTCGATGGCCATGTCCAGGTAGCGGTTGGCGATCCGGCGGGATTCGCGCGCGAGGTTATACCACACGGCCGAGCTGAACTCCCGGCCCTGTAGGAACTCCAGGTTCTCCTTTGCGAACTGCTCCTGGGCCTGGGCGATGACCACTCGCTGCTGGGCGACCGCGATCCGCGCCTGAGCCTGCTGGACCTGCTGCTGGGCGGTCGCCCGGTAGGCATTGGAGGCCGCGATCTCGCGCTGCAGTCGCGCCGCCTCCAGGTCATGCGAGATCCGGGTCCGTCGGGCGGACAGCTCGTAGAGGACCTCGCTCCGTCGCTTGTCGTTGGCGCTGTAGTAGGTGAAGCCGCGGATGGTCTGCTCGACCTCGTCGTCTTCGTCCTGCGCCGCTGCTGACGACCACGCCTGCAGCGTGTCGAGCTCGTACAGCTCCCAGCGCACGGCCGCGAAGTCATTGGCCGCCTGCTGCGCGTTCTGCCGCTGCACGTCGGCCAGGTTCAGGTTGGCCCTCGCGACGTCGAGACCCTCCTGCGCCTCCGCCACCCCCCGGCGCTCCAGCTCGACGGACGCCGCGGCGATGGCCGCCTGCTGTGCCATCTGCTGCTCCCGCAGCTGCTCGTTCTCCGCCGAGCTCTGGAACTGGATGAACGTCGACTCCACCTGGGCGGCGTGCTGCGCGAAGTAGCGAGCTGTGACCTGCAGGTGCTCGAAGCTGAACGGCGGTAGCGTCAGGCTCATGCCCAGGTAGTTGAGGCCCGAATCGATCTTGGTCAACTGCACCCGCGCCCGGGCGAGGATGCTGGTCACCCGGGGGTTCTCGGTGACCGGCGCGCCGCCCAGGAACATCGCGCCGACGGCGGCCTCCACCCGAGCCCGCATCGTGCCGAACAGCGGTGACGCGTAGAGCGGCGAGGCGCCGTCGAGCGTGTTGTCCAGCAGCATGACGAGTTCGTACCTGTCGCGTGCCGGTGCGAAGTCGGCCACCACGTTGCGGGCCTGCCGATAGATGCGGTCGCCCCAATCCAGGTAGAGCTCGGCCAGCCGCAGCCACAGGTTCACTGACTCGACGGCGCGGTTGAGGTACTTGTAGTCGAGCGTGCTGAGGTACTCCTTCTCGGCCTCCGCATAGGAGCCGAGCGCGGCCTGGCAGTCGCCGATCGCCATCGGCAGGACCCAGAAACAGACGTGCGTCAGGTAGGCGACGGTGGTCGTGTGGTTGAC
Source organism: Actinomycetospora lutea (assembly GCF_028737205.1). Classification (GTDB taxonomy): domain Bacteria; phylum Actinomycetota; class Actinomycetes; order Mycobacteriales; family Pseudonocardiaceae; genus Actinomycetospora; species Actinomycetospora lutea. The sequence continues at coordinate 29,735 of NZ_JAQZAL010000033.1, forward strand.
CAGGTAGCCCATGAGCAGGCTCACGTCGTTGGTGGTCGACAGCGTGTCGTAGAACGCGCCGACGTTGCGCGCCGCCTGGCGGTCCAGGACGACGGCGTGGACCGAGCCCGCGACGTCGACCATCGCGAACTGCTTGGGGCTCCGACGGGTGGCGAACGCGTCGGTGGACAGCAGGCGGACCGCGGTCGCCGAGCGGTCGTCGCGCGCGCCGGCCCGAGCGGAGACAGCAATGTCAAACAAGTTGTGTTCGGCCCGCAGTCCGTCGACCTCCTTGAGGACTTGCGCGGCGGCGTCGGTCGAGCCGCCGCGGTTCAGGGTTCCCGCCAGCGTCGTCAGCACGTCGACCTGTGCTTCCGGCTGCTCCAGCCCGGCGAACATCCGCGCGCTCTGGTTCAGCGTCTCCACCGCCCTCGGGCGGTCACCGCTCCGCTCCAGGAGGACGCCGACATCGTGGATGATCGCACCAGCGAGCGCCCTGTCCCGCGTGGTCTCGGCGGCCCGCTGCAGGAGCGCCAGCGCCCCGTCGAACTCACGGGCGCCGACGGCCACGCCCGCCTGGTCCAGCAGAGAGCCGACCGCGAGGTCCCGGTCGGTGAGTCCCATTTGAGCCACGCCCGCGAACGGCCGCAGGGCCGCGTCGCTGACCTGGATGTCACCCCCGAGGAGTCGTGGGGGGAAGGCCGCCTCCGAGACCGGGGTCTTCACCAGCATCTCCGCCGAGCGCGCGATCAGCGGGTCGAGCAGCTCGGCCCGGTTGACCTTGGTCCACTCGAGCGTCGTACCGATCCATGGCGGGAGCCTGGGGACGATCGTCGCCGCGATCAGGCCGCGGATCTGTTGATACTTCGTCAGCGCTGCACCGTGCTTGCGCTCCATCAGGAGTCGGTGTGCGGCCACGAGTTCGGCCTGCACGGATCGCTCGAACGCCGACTCCGGGGACGCGACCTCGAAATGGGCTGTCGCGAGCAACGCGCGCGCATCGAACACGTACGAGTATCGGTTCTCGACGAAGTACGTGGGCTCGGGCATCTGACTCCTCCCTTCAGGAGCTCGCCGCCGGGCCCGACGGCTCGCCGTAGATGCAACACGGGATTGCTGCCGGCGAGCGATCTCGACCATCTACTCAACGAGATCGGCGCGCCCTCTCGGCGCTCTTCGGTAGCACGCGAGGGGACGCTCCGCGCCGTTCCGCGCCCGCCATGACACAACCTTGCGGGTGCACGGTCGCGCCGATTCCCATGATCGCCAGCTCGCGCTGCGTGGGCAGCTGGTACTTCTCCGCTGCAGTGATATCGACCTGATAGCCCATGTCCTCGAGCGCCGCTATCGTCATCGCGCTGACCGGGTTGGGCACTTCACCGAGGAAGCCCGTCATCAATTCGTTACCGAAGACAGCCTCTCGCCAGTGTCCATCTCGGGTGCCGGGGCCGCCTTTGTTCTCCACCGGCACTGGTTGAGGTGTTGGTTGGTCGAGCAAAGCGGCGAACTCACGCATGGCTCCCGGGCCCGTGAATACCGGGTTGGCGGAGCCAGCGCCGGATAGCAGTTCCATGTCTTCCCACAACGTGCCCATGCCAAGCACGTGCCCCATCTCGTGGAAGATCACGTTCTCAAGGCTGCCATCGGTCTCCATTCGGAAGAGGTCAGCGGTGTCGAACCGCATAACGCCAACTGCCGGGAGCAGTGAGCCAGCGCGCATGACGCGCGGGCCCGCTTCCCCCAGCACTCCCAGCGGACCGTCGATGGCGGCACCCTCGGCCAGAATCAAGCAATCGTCCACGACCTCGCCGTTCACCTCGACGGACGGCACATCAGCGCTCACGATCGCCGACCATCGTGCCGAGGCCTCCTCGAAAGCAGCACGCTGTGTCGAGGTGAGTCCGCCCACGAATCGGATCTCCACGGCGTAGGGTGGGACCGGCTTGGTCATCAACGATCGACCCCCAACTGCGAATCACGATGCTGCCCCGTTGGACTAGGGCGACCACCCGACGTTCTCTGACGGTCGACGCGCCTGGCAAGAGATCAGCAATTCATCGTGCCGCCCCTGAGGCAACGCGGCAATCCAACGAGCGAGCGATACGGTCTCACTCGTTCGGCGGCGTCAGCCCATGTAGGTAGATCGTGAAAGACATCGAGGCCCGCGCTTTTTGGCGGTTGGTAGCCGAGGCTGCACAGGGTGTAATCGCTTTGCGCTGTGCGGGTGGCGCCACTAATTGTTGATCAGTGTTTGTGCCAAGCTCGACATCGACTGCCTACAGCCTCCTGCCTTAGAGGGTCGTGTGGGGTAATTGATTCCAGGGGGATGATCATGCCCGATGGGGAAGCGCTCGACAACATCGAAGTCGACGACATGCTCTGGGAACTGCGCCGCAGAGAAATGCTCGGTCGACCTGATGCCGAGGTCGCGCCGAGAATGAAGGCGGTCGAAGCCCTTGGCGACGTCACTACCGACCGAATCGTCGAAGCCGTGCGGGCCGGGCAGAAGGTCATCTACGGCGTAGACGACCGCGCAGACCTGTTCACGGTCAACGATTCGCAGGTCCTCGCCGATGCCGACGCCACCGTCGCACTGTTCGCCCGCAACGACGTCGTCGACAACGGCGACGGGACATCGACCCTGCGCACGACAAGCTACGCAGTAGCCCGCAATCTCTGTCAGGGCGAGCGGTTCCGCGACCAGGTCATCGGGGCCTTCTGCTCCGGATACCTCGTGGCGCCCGACCTCATCGCAACAGCCGGACACTGTATTGACGCCGCAGGCGTGCCCGACGTGCGCTTCGTGTTCGGCTTCCGCATGACCGACGCCACGACCGTGACCACACGAATACCCACCAACGATATCTACCGAGGCGTCGAGCTCGTCGGTCGTGCCGAGGACAGCGCCGGGACGGACTGGTCGCTCGTCCGCCTGGATCGACCTGTCCCCAACCGTCGTCCAGTCCGCATCCGTCTGGCCGGGAAAGTCGCGAAGGACCTCCCGCTCCACGTGATCGGTCACCCCAGCGGCCTACCGGCCAAGTACGCGCCAGGCGCAACCGTCCGCGACACCAACCCAGCAGCGTTCTTCGTGGCCAACCTCGACACCTACGGCGGGAACTCGGGCTCGGCGGTGTTCGGGAGCGAGACCCACCGGGTGGAGGGCACGCTCGTCCGCGGTGAGACCGACTTCGTGGCTCAAGGGCCGTGCAACGTGTCGCTGGTCTGTCCGTCCACGGGCTGCCGAGGTGAGGACTGCACACGCACGACCGAGTTCGCGCCGCTCGTCCCGGGCTACACGCTCGGGATCGCGAGCCACAGCCGCCAGGTACTCGACGTCCGCGGTGAGTCGCTCGCGGCGGGAGCAGAGATCATACAATGGCCCTACCACGGCGGTGACAACCAACAATTCCGGCTCGAGGCGCTCGGTGATGGGCATGTGCGCATCGTCGCCAATCACAGCGGAAAGGTCCTCGACGTAACCGGTGGCTCCACGGCGTCGGGCGCCGCAGTCATCCAGTGGGACTGGCATGGCGGCGACAACCAGCGCTTCCGGCTCGAGCCCGCTGGAGCGGGTCACGTCCGGGTGGTGGCCAAGCACAGCGGCAAAGTCCTGGACGTGACCGGGGCATCAGGCGCTGCGGGCGCACGCATCATCCAGTGGGACGCGCACGGCGGGAACAACCAACGGTGGCGGTTGCGGGCAGCACCGGTTCTCGCGCGACACAGCGCCATGGCGCTCGACGTTCGTGGCGCCTCGACCGCAGCGGGCGCCGAGCTGATCCAGTGGACACCGCACCACCAGGACAACCAGCTGTTCACCGTCGAGTCGTTGGGCGGAGGCGACTACCGGATCATCGCCGCTCACAGTGGCAAGGTCCTCGACGTCTCCGGGGCATCGACAGCGTCCGGGGCGAAGGTCATCCAGTGGGACTGGCACGGCGGCACAAACCAACGGTGGCGCCTTGAGCCGGTGGGCAGCGGCTTCTGCCGAGTGGTAGCCAGACACAGCGGCAAAGTCCTGGACGTCTCAGGCGCGTCGAGCGGTGCCGGCGCCGCAATCATCCAGTGGGACTGGCACGGCGGGGACAACCAGCGCTGGCGGCTGAGCGCAACCTGAGCCGTTCCCGGGCACCCCACCAACGATGTCCTCGCCGAAACCGGTCCTCATGCCGACTGCCTCCGCGCGCGACCGTCCGCACGATGCGGCCTACCTGCAGTCGATGGTGGTGCAGGACGACCTCCTCGCGCTCGAGGTGTCCTACCCGGGAGGCTGCGCCCAGCACCATTTCGATGTGGAAGTCCGGGCATGGGCGCCGCGCGAGGACCACGTCGACGTCGAACTCGGCCTGCTCCACGACGCAGGCGGGGACAGATGCAAGGCACTAGTGACCGAGCGCCTCACGTTCTCGCTACGACCACTACTGGAGGAGGCATCGGAGGCGCGGGCGGCCTGCGGCGGCCGAGCTCTCCTCCGCCTGCCCCCGCTCTCAGCCATGCACACGTCTGCGCCGTGACCCGTACCCCCGTGCGCAGGCGCGAGCGTTCCTCTGGTGTCCTGAGTCAGAAGTCGTCGGTGGTTCGCCCCGAGTTCGGTGGAGTCGGGTAGCTGAGATCGTGCTGTTCCCGATCGCGTACGGCACGGACACCGCGCCCAGCTTAGAGGACCTCACGACCATGGAGTTGGCCGGTGAGCTGGTGTCCCGACTGACGCGGGAGGCCAACGAAGCGAGGTGGAGCGGGCCGCGCTACAGCCCCTGCTCCAGCTGGTATGGAAGCTCAAGGCCGACGCTGGCGATGACAGCCAGGGGCAGCTCGGACCGAGCGGCTAGACCGTATGAGGGCCGGCGCCTCCGCTCGTAAGTTGGCGCGGGTCACCGTCGCTGGTGGCGGTGCCGCATTTACGGGGAGGCGCCGGTGCTGGGCGAGGGTACGTGGGTCGGGTTGGACGTTCACGCGCGTTCGGTGGTCGGGTGCGCCATCGACGAGACCGCCGCAGAGATCCGCGCCCAGCGGATCGGGGCACGGACCGAGCAGATCGTGGCCTGGGTGCGGGCGCAGCCGGGCCCGGTAGTGGCCTGCTACGAGGCCGGGCCGACCGGGTTCGGGCTGGCCAGAGCGCTGACGCCGCCGGCGTGCGCTGCGAGGTGGTGGCCCCGTCGAAGATCGAGCGACCGGCCGGGGACAAGGTCAAGACCGATCGCCGCGACGCGGAGCGGCTGGCCCGGCTGCTGCGCATCGGTGAGGTCCCGGGGGTGCGGGTACCGACCGAGGCCGAGGAAGCCGCTCGCGATCTGGTGCGGGCCCGGGAGGACTGCCGCGGGGATCTGATGCGTGCCCGGCACCGGCTGTCCAAGCTGCTGCTGCGCCAGGGCCTGGTCTGGGACCAGAGCGCCTGGACCGGGGCGCACGAGGCGTGGCTGCGCGGTCACCGCTTCGAGCGCCGCGGGGTGCAGCTCGCTTTCGACGAAGCCCTCGACACCGTGTTCTCGGTGCACGCGCGCCGCGACCGCCTCGACGCCGCGATCGAAGAGATGGCCACGATTGAGCCGGCGTTGGCCGGGCCGGTCGGGCGGCTGCGCTGCCTGCGGGGGGTCTCGACGCTGACCGCGACCGGGTTGCGCGTCGAGGTCGCCGACTGGCACCGCTTCACCGGCGCCACGATCGGGGCCTATCTCGGGCTGGTGCCCTCGGAGTTCGGGGAAGTCGTCGACGGTCCCGCGGACGATCTCGTGCTCGCTGCGGAGCCGGCCGTCCCGCAGCCACTCGGCCATCACGGTGGCGGCCTCGGAGTAGCGGTCGGCGTAGTCGAACACGATAAAGCCTTCCATCCGGGCGCGGTTGACCAGCAGGCTCGTGTAGTGCGCCGGACCGGACACGCCACCCTCTGCGTTGTATTGGCTGATCGCCCCGCAGAGCACCACCCGGGCTCGGCGACGCAACCGGGCCAGCACCGCGTCGAGGATCGGTCCGCCGACGTTGTCGAAGTAGACGTCGACACCGTGGGGCGCTGCTGCTATGAGGCCACGCCGGACGTCCTCCCTGCGGTAGTCGATCGCTGCGTCGAGCCCGAGGTCGTCGACGAGCCACCGGCACTTCTCCGGTCTGCCGGCGATGCCGACCACGCGACACCCACGGATCTTGGCCAGCTGCCCCACGACAGTCCCCACGGCGCCAGCGGCTCCGGAGACGACGACGGTGTCCCCGTCGCGCAGCGCCCCGACCTCGAACAGCCCGAAGTACGCTGTCATGCCCGTGAGACCAAGCGCGCCGAGCCATGTCGGCATGTCGGCGACCGCAGTGTCTGCAACTGTGACTCCCGCGCCGTCGGAGACCGCGTACTCCTGGACGCCGAACTCGCCGGTCACGGGTGTGCCCGGGGGGAACGCGTCGTTCCGCGACACCGCGACTGTGCCGGCGCAGAAGGCGCGCATGACCTCGTTGAGGCCGACCGGCGGAATGTAGGAGGGCCGCTCGTTCATCCACCCGCGCATCGCAGGCTCGAGCCCGATGTACTGCACCCGGACGCGGAACTGCCCGTCGTCGAGCTCGGGCACGGCCTCGACACTGCGCGCCCAACACTCCTGCCCCGGAAGCCCGGTCGGTCTGGCCGCGAGGAGAAGGCGGACGTTGTCGATCGCTTGGGCATCCGCGGTCACCCCAACGAGGTCTCGCGGCTCATCAACAGCCATTCAGGCAGCATCGCGCACCCGCGCGGCGCAACTCCAGGCCGCGTGCGATTCGACGACCGAGGGTTCGCGCAGCACCCCGGCGACTGCTCCGGTGAGTCGGGGGGGGATCGACGTGGTACTCGTCGGCGATCAAGTCCAGGGCGAGCCAGACGCGCACGACCGGTGTCGGGTGAACCAGCGGTAGGCGTCGTCCTCGCCGTCACCGAACAGGAACAACCCATCGAAGTCCGGCCGATCCTGCTCCCCCGGGACAAGTGGATCGTCGTTCGGCGGCTCCGTGCTCACGACGAAGATCCTTGCACAGGCAGCAGTCGGAAACTGGCTCCCCGCGAGGTGAACGACGCTCGCGATCTTGACGACCGCATTCGTGGCCTCCGTCGTGGCCTCAAGCGAGGGCGCCCGGTGGGACTGGGTGTCCACCGTGAACTCTGCGACGTGCACCGTTGGACGCAGTGAGCACGCCGTTGGCGGTGACGAGAGTTCTCGTAATGCGTAGGTCGTCGGTTCGATTCCGACAGGCGGCTCCACCCACCAGCAGGTTCTTCAGGATTCCTGCCCAGACGCACCGCGGGCCCGGCCATCTCGGCCGGGCCCGCTGGCGTCGAACGCCTGGTGGCGTTCAGTTGCCGGGCCACTCCCCGCTCCACCGCTGGAAGGCGACGGCCCCACCGCGGTCGACGAGGACCTTGACGACCGCGAAGATCGCGCCCTGGAAACCCGCGGCGACCAGGATCGTCTTCAGGTCGGAACCGGAGTCCAGGGCGCCGGGCGGGTCGCTCTCGCCGTCGGGGGCCGTACGCTGCCACACCTTCTTGAAGATCAGGTTGGCTACCACACCGCCGAGGATCGAACTCACGATCCCGACGGGGCGATAGAGAATCTTCGCGCTGGTGCTGGCCTGCCCGCTGCCCGCCTGCGTCATCCGCGCACCTTCTTCCATGCCGTCCGGACGACCACGAAGGCCGCGAGGCCGGCCGCGACCTTCACCGCGATCGACTTGGCCTGCGGCGTCAGCGCACCGTGCTCGTCGGTGGCGGCGTCCTTGGCCTGTGCGAACAGCTCGGCGCCGCGCTCATGCGCGACCCGCGCCTGGGTGGCGGCGCGCTGCTTGGCGTCGTCGAGGGAGTCGCGCGCCTGCGCCTTGACGTCGAGCTTCTGGCTCAGCGCGTCGACCGTGTCGCCGAGCTCGGCCCGCGTCGCCTCGATGTCGGCGACCAGCTCCTCGGCGCTCGCGTCGGGGCCGGGCCGCGGGCCGCGGGGGCCCCTCGTGGGCGCGGGGATCTCAGGCCGATCGGGTGTGGTCACGGTGACGGGCCTCCTCCACCTGCTCGATGTCACGGCTGACGTTCTCGACGGCGCGCTGCGGCGTGGGCGAGACCTGCTCGACTTCCTTCTTGCCGACCAGCCCGGCGACGCCGGCAGCGAGGAACACGACCGCGGTCACGATCAGCGCCGACGCCCACAGCGGCAGCACCAGGGCCAGGGCGATGATCGCCGTCGCGATCGCGGCGCCGACCCCGTAGAGGGCGAGGACGCCGGCCCCGCTGAGCAGCCCGGCACCCTTGCCGGCCTGCTTCGCGGTCGCCTTGAGCTCGACCTGGGCCAGTGCGAGCTCGTCGCGCACCAGCCGCGAGGTCTGCTCGGACAGGTGGGTCATCAGCTCGCCCACCGACGCGTCGGCCGGTGGGCCCGGCGGTGGCGAGGTCCGGTCGGGCACGCGGTTGCTCATCGGTTCACTCCTGATCGCGGCGCTCCGGCGAGCGCTCGATTCGACGACGGCCACGGGTGCCCGACCCGGTCGCCTCGTCAACGTCCCGCAGGCAGCCGACCCGGGGAGTCGTGGCGGAGCCCGAGAAGGGCTCGCGATGGACGTCGGCGATGTGGAGTGCAGCGGCGACAGCGCCGTGACGTCAGGCCGTCGCCACGAGGATGCCGAGGAAGACCGCCACGAGGAACCAGGTGACGCCGACGATGGCCTTCTCGCTGCCACCGTCGGGACCGCCGATGCGACGGCGGAAGGGTTCGACGATCGACAGGGCTGCGGCCTCCCGGGTGCGTTCGCCCGCCGACCCGGCGCGGGTGCCGGCCGAGACGTCTCGCGTCGGCGAGTCGACGGGCTGCGCGTCGTCGCGGACCGGATCCGACCGCGACCTGCCCTAGGTTCGCCGGGGTGACGACACCGCGGCAGGTCCGGACGGCGGCGCTCGGGCTGCGGGGGGCCGAGGAGACGACCGACGACCAGGGGCGTCCCGCCTTCGCCGTCGAGGGCCGCGTGTTCGCGGCCCTCGACGCCGGCCAGGTCGTGGTCCTGCTGCTGACCGAGACCGAGAGCGACGCGATGACGGCGGCCCACCCCGCGGCGGAGAGGGTCGAGGAGGACGGTCGGCGGATCGGTGTCCGCCTCGCCCTGTCCGAGATCGACGGCCAGGCGCTCAACGGGTGGGTCCGCCGGGCCTGGGCGGCGCAGGCACCGCCGGCGATCGCGGAGAACGCCGCCGCGGCCGTCTCGGCCGAGCCGGGGGAGGTGGGGGACCTGCCCGCCTCGATCGGCCGGCCGGCGACCCGCGCCCTGGCCGACCTCGGGATCACCACGCTCGAGCGCGTCGCCACCATGACCGACCGCGAACTGCTCGCCATCCACGGCGTGGGGCCGAAGGCGGTCCGTCTGCTGCGGGCCCACCGAGCGTGAGGCTGTGGGGTCCGGACCTGCTCACGCGCCGGCCGGAGCGAGGGAATCGCGCAACGCCGGCGAGCGGGCGATCTGACGGGCGAGGGTCTCGGCGGCGCGCAGGAGCAGCGGCAACCGTGAGGCGACGAACGCCTCGGGGGTGCACAGCCCGGACGCGATCGCGCAGCTCACCCCCGCCGCGGCGGTGGAGCCGTCGGGCATCACCGGCACGCCGAGCACGGTGATGCCCACGTCGAGCTCGTCGACGACGAGCGCGTACCCGTCGTGGCGCACCCGGACCAGCTGCTCGCGCAGACTCCGCTCGTCCACGACGGTGCGCGAGGTGCGGGGAGCGAGCTGCGCCGCGGCGAAGTACTCGTCGAGGCGGGCGTCGGGGAGCGTCGCGAGCATGGCCCGGCCCGTCGCCGACACGTAGGCGGGCACCCGACTGCCCTGCGTCACCGCGAAGCGGAGCAGTCGCTCCGTCTGCAGGTGCACGAGGTGCATCACGTCGGTGCCCGAGAGGGTCGTGAGCGAGATGCTGTCGCCGGTCTCGTCGCGGATGTGCTGCAGGTGCGGCTGCGCCACCTCGGCGAGGTTCATCGAGTCCGTGTAGCTCGCTCCGAGCTCCAGGACCTGCGGCGTCAGGACGAACCTGCGGTCCACCTGCTTGAGATAGCCGAGCTGGACGAGGGTCAGCAGGAACCGGCGCGCCACCGCGGGGCTGAGCCCGGTCGCGTCCGCGACCTGACCGATCGTCTGCTCGGGACGGTCGGGCCCGAACGACCGCAGGACGGACAGCCCGCGCGCCAGCGAGGTCACGTACTGCTCCTTGTCCGGGGTTGACACCCGAAACCTCCGCGGCGCAGTCTCGGTCACAATTTCGTAGAGCGACATTAACTTCGCTCAGCGAAATCGTCAAGTCTCGACGAGGAGCCACGGTGGAGCAGCGATGAGCGACACGACGCGCGCGGCGGAGCCCGCACCGACACAGCCCGCATCGACCCGGCGGATCGCCACGGCGGTCACGATCGGCACGGTCGTCGAGTGGTACGACTTCTTCCTCTACGGCACCGCGGCCGCGCTGATCTTCCCGAAGGTGTTCTTCCCGGCCGGTGACCCGACGACGGCCTCGTTGCTGTCGTTCGCGACGTTCGCCACCGGGTTCGCCGCCCGGCCGGTGGGCGGTCTCCTGTTCGGGCACCTCGGCGACCGGATCGGCCGGAAGGCGGTCCTGGTCGCGACGCTCGTGCTGATGGGCGCGGCCACCGCCGGGGTGGGTCTGCTCCCGGGCTACGCCGAGGCGGGGATCGTCGCCCCGGTGGCGCTGGTGGTGCTGCGGATCGTGCAGGGACTCGGCACCGGCGGGGAGTGGGGTGGTGCGGCCCTGATGACGAAGGAGAACGGCGCCCGCCGTCCGGGCTTCGTCGGCGGCTTCCTGTCCAGCGCGGTGTTCGCCGGGCTGATCCTCGGCTCGCTCGCCTTCACGGGGCTCTCCGCGCTCCTGACCGACGACCAGCTCCTGGGGTGGGGCTGGCGGATTCCGTTCCTGGTGAGCCTGGCGCTGGTCGGGATCGGCCTGTGGATCCGGCGCAGCCTGCCGGAGACGGCCGAGTTCCGGGAGGTCACCGAGCGCGGGGCCCGCGAGCACGCGCCGATCATCGCGGCGCTGCGGCGGCCGCGGAACGTCGTGGCGATCTTCCTGATGCGGCTCGGACAGAACACCACGTTCAACATCGTGTCGGTCTTCGTGCTGACGTACGCGACGACGACGCTCGACCTGCCCAGGGCGTCCGTGCTCACCGCGACGGTCATCGGCGCGGTACTGGCCTGCGTGCTCTGCCCGTTCTACGGGCTGCTCGGCGACCGGATCGGGTTCCGCACGGTGATGCTCGCGGCCCTGACGTTCCAGGTGCTCTTCGCGTTCCCCTTCTTCCTGCTGACCGAGACGCGCGACCTCGCGCTCGTCGTCGTCGCGGTCACCATCGGGATCGGCGGGGGAGCGGCCGCCGCCGATGCCATCCAGCCGGCCTACTTCACCGGCCTGTTCGGCCCGCAGAGTCGCTTCAGCGCCGTCTCGATCGGCCGCGAGGGCGGCACCGTCGTCGGCGGCGGGCTCGCGCCGCTGATCGCCGCCGCCCTGCTGGTCTGGCAGGACGGACAGCCGTGGGCGATCGCCGGCTGGATGGTGCTCACCAGCCTCGTCGGTGTGGCCGGCGTGCTGCTGGTCCGCCCGGTCCGCGACGAGGCGCCCGCGACGGCGGGGGTGCGGTGACCGCGGCCGACCTCGTCGCCACGGCGGCCGGCAGCACCCTCGCCGGCCTCGTCGACGCCCGGGCCCGGATGCACCCCGGGCGGACCGCCCTGCGCGAGGGCGCCCGGCGCACCACCTACGCCGAGCTGGAGCACCGCAGCCGGCGCCTCGCCGGCCTCCTGGCCGCGGCCGGTGTCGGACGCGGCGACCGGATCGCCCTCCTGTCGGAGAACCGGATCGAGTACCTCGAGGTCGTGCTGGCCGCGGCGCGGCTGGGCGCGGCCGTCGCCACGCAGAGCACGCGGGCGACCTCCGACGAGCTCGCCGGGTGCCTCGACCTCGTCGCCCCGCACCTCGTGATCTGCTCGCCGCAGCACCGCGCGCGGCAGGCCGACGTCCTTGCGGAGCGCCCGCTCTGGACCTTCGGGCCGGAGTACGAGGACCGGCTCGCCGCCGCCGACCCGTTCGCGGGCGCCGCACGGGCGGTCCCGGAGGACATCGCGGTCATCCTCTACACCAGCGGCACCACCGGGCGGCCGAAGGGCGCGTGCGTGAGCCATCGCGCCGAGATCGCCCGCGCGATGGCCACCCGGGCCGACCTCGGGCTCGCCGGTGAGGACACGTTCATCGCGTGGTCCCCGCTGCACCACATGGGGGCGCTGGACAACTCGCTGTGCACCCTCGTGTCCGGTGGCACCGTGGTGCTGGTGGACGGGTTCCGCGTCGACGACCTGGTCGCGGTGCTGGCGAACGAGCCGGTCGGCTGGCTGCTCGTCATGCCCGGCACGGTGGGCCGCCTGGTCGCGGCCCTGCGCGCGTCGGGCACGCGGCCGGTCGGCGTGCGGCTGTGCGGGGTCATGCCGGACCTCGTGCCGCCCGCCGAGATCGCGGAGCTCACCACCCTGCTGGGCGCGCCGTACGCCGACACGTTCGGTGCCACCGAGACCGGGTGCCCCCCGTGCTCGGCCGGCGTCATCCCCGTCGGCGAGACACCGAGCGAGTTCCGCAAGGTGCAGAGCGCGTTCTGCGAGGTCCGCCTCGTGGACCCGGACGGGCACGAGGTGCCGGACGGCGTGCCCGGCGAGCTCTGCATGCGCGGCCCGACGCTGTTCAGCGGCTACTTCGACGACGAGGCCACGACGGCCGCCGACTTCCGCGACGGCTGGTTCCACATGGGCGACGTCCTCGTCCGTCACCCCGACGGCACGCTGTCGTTCGTCGACCGCGTCAAGTACATGATCAAGAGCGGCGGTGAGAACGTCTACCCGGCGGAGATCGAACGGGTGCTGCTGCAGGTCCCGGGGGTGGTCGAGGCCTGCGTGGTCAGCCGGCCCGACGCCACCTGGGGCGAGGTGCCGGTCGCGGTCGTGGCGCACGAGGCCGGCACCACCGACGACCTGCTCGAGCACTGCCGCGCCGTGCTCCCCGGACACAAGGTGCCGAAGGAGATCCGGCTCGTCGCGCCGGGACTCATGCCGCGCAACACCTCCGGAAAGCTGCTCCGCCACGAGGTGGAGCGGCTCCTGTCCCCGACCGAAGGAAGCCTCCCGTGAGCCGCCCCGCCCCCGCCCTCGACGTGCGCAGTGACATCTGCTGGAGCGACGAGACCTCGGTGACCGTACTCGGCCGTGACCTCAGCACCGAGCTCATCGGCTCGGTCGACCTGGGCACGTTCGCGCACCTGCTGCTGACCGAACGGATGCCGTCGCCCGCCGAGGCCACCCTGTTCAACGCCGCCCTGGTCAGCCTCGTCGAGCACGGCGTCACGCCCAACGTGCTGGCCACCCGGATGACCTACCTCGGGGCACCCGAGTCCCTGCAGGGTGCCGTCGCGGCCGGCCTGCTCGGCCTCGGCACCCGCTTCGTGGGGACCATCGAGGGCTCCGCGCGCTACCTCGCCGACGGGCTGGACGCGCTCGGCCCGGAACCCACCGACGACGCGGTGCGCGCCGAGGCGGCGCGGATCGTGGCGGGGTTCCGCGAGCAGCGTGCCCACGTCCCCGGCGTCGGCCACCCGGTCCACACACCCATCGACCCGAGGGCCGAGGCGCTGCTCGGGCTCGCCGACCGGCTCGACTTCCCGAGCACCGCCGGCCGGCTCGTCCGCGCGGTCGCGGCGGCCGCGAGCGAGGCGTCCGGACGGCACCTGCCGGTCAACGCCACCGGGGCCATCGGTGTCTGCGTCGTCCTGCTCGGCGTCGACTGGCGCATCGCCCGCGGGATGGGCGTCATCGCGCGCACGATCGGTCTCGTCGGACACCTGCGCGAGGAGCTCGCGCAGCCGATCGCGACCACGGTCTGGAACGTCGCCGACGAGTCGGCCTCGCGTCACCTCCGGGACTGATCGCGGCGGGGACTCAGTTGCTGACGGGTCCGGTGGCCGCGGTGAGCTGGAGCTCGTGCGTCCAGCAGGACCGGTCCTGCCGGTGCAGGAAGTGGAAGGCGTCGGCGATGCTCGCGGGGTCGATCAACAGGTCCGGACGCTCCTGCAGCGCGGGGAGCGCCCGTGTGCCGGGCGAGTCGATGAAGCCGTCCACGACGACGTTGGCGACGTGGACACCGTGCTCGGAGTACTCCTCGGTGAGGGCCTGGGCGAGCGCCCGCATCATGGTGCGCGGGTAGTAGAGCGACTGGCCGGTCGACCGCTTGCGCCCGCGCAGCGAGTACTGGTTGTTGGAGAACAGGATCGAGCCCGAGCCCCGCTGCCGCATCGCGGGCAGGACCTCCTTCGCCACCAGGAAGGGACCGCGGCACGCGGTGGCGATGGCGACGTCGAAGAGGTCGTTCGGGAAGTGCTCCAGCAGCTCCTGGTCCGCCGTCAGCTCACGGCCCGCCATGTAGCCGGCGTTGTAGATCAGGACCTCGGGGGAGCCGGCGCGCGTCCGGATGGAGGAGAAGGCGTCGGCGACCGACTCCGCCGAGCCCACGTCCAGTTCGACGATCGAGCAGGAACCGCCACCGTCCTCGACGGTCGCGGCGAGCGCCTCGGCGTTGCCGCGTCGGCGCGTGGTCAGGACGACGTGGTGGCCCTCCCGCGCGAACCGTTGGGCCAGCGCCCCGCCCAGCCCCCATCGGCGCTCGACCGGGAGGTCCTGCCCGACGTCCCCGCCGTGCACGAACCTCGTGTTCGGCCCGTCGGGCTGCCATTTCGAGGTCGCGCCGACGATGACCGTGACCGGCAGGGCGAGGGGGTTGTCCGCCGGTGAGTCCACTCGAGCTCCTGTCATCGCGACGTCGCGCCGAGCCACCGGCCCAGCAGCGTCGCTGCGCGCTCGGCGACGAGGATCGTCGGCATGACCGAGGCGTCGACCACGGACAGCGCCGGGCTCGCCGCGAGCCGGTTCGCCAGCACGCAGCCGGCCGATCCACTACCGACGATCACGACGTCGTACGTCATCTCCGGACTCCCGCCGCCACGGTCAGGTGACCGTGACGGTAGACGCCGGACACCGCCCTGTCGCTGGTCCGACCTACCCGTCGCCCTCGGCGCTCGCCGGGTGTCGGCGGATCCGGTCGAGGAGGTCGGCGACCGCCGGGTCCATCGTCGAGTCGTAGGCCTTGCTGACGGTCTGGTCCCCGTGGTCGTCGACGACGATGCGGGACTTTCGTGCGTGACGAGAACGCGCCCCGTTCGACACCCGCCCGGACCAGCGCCGGCGGGACAGTGGCCCGGCGTCACGCCGGCACCAGAGCCGGCGGCGGCGCGTCGACGAGCGCCGGGGGTGCGCCATGGCCAAGTACATCACCTTCTTCTCCTACACCGAGGAGACGTGGGCGAAGATGATCGCGAACCCGAGCGACCGGCTGGCGGCGGTCCGCGCCAGCGCGCAGTCGCTCGGCGGCGACGTCGAGGCCCTGTACTACATGTTCGGGTCGCACGACGGCTTCGTCATCTCCGACCTCCCCGACGCGGCAGCCGCGGCGGGCCTGTCGCTCGCGGTGAACAGCACGGGCGCGGCGAAGGCCCTCGAGACCCACGAGATCTTCCCGAGCTCCGAGCTGCCCGCGGTCCTCGAGCGCGCCGCGACGGTCCAGCGCGCCTACCGCACGCCGGGCAGCTGAGCCCCGAATTGCCTCGCCGCGCGCCGCCCCCGGGAGCGACCATCGAGCCCGTGACCTCGAAGGACCTCGAGCACGAGCTCGCGCGCGGGGAGGCGCTGAGCCTCGCCCGCCTGCTCGGACGCGACGCGCCGACCGCCGGCGACCCCGTGGCGTTCACGGCGACCCGCGTCCGCATCGCCGCCGTGGTGCTGGCGGCATGGTCCACCGACAGCGACATCCGGGACGCGCTCCGTCCCGTGTTCGAGGCCGCCGTGCCCGACCAGCGTGCGCTCCTCGCGCTCGGCGACATCGACGCGTGGCTGCGCCACGGCCGCCTCGCCCGGAGCTGGTGGGTGCAGGCCGCGGCCGGCCCTGACCCGGACCTCGCCGCCCTCGGCGCCTGGCGGGCCGGTCGGGCCGACCTCCGGGGCGGGCGGCCGGACGACGCGCTCCCGCTCCTGCGGCAGGCCGACCTGGCCGGCATCACCGAGGCGTCGCTGGCCCTCGGCCGGCTCCTGGAGAAGCGCGGGGAGCCGGCGGACGCGGATGCGGCGTTCCGCCGCGCCCGCACCGGTGAGGACCTGCTGTGCCTGGCCGAGGAGCACCTGCGGGCCGACGACCTCGACCGCGCGGAGCGCGAGCTGACCGGCTTCTGCGCGGGGTCCGAGCTCCAGCGCTCCTGGGAGTGCGCGATCCGCGGTGAGATCGCGTTCTGGCGCGGCGACCTGGAGGTGGCGGAATCGCGGCTGGGCGCGGCGATGTCGGCGCCGGGCAGCTGGCCCCGGCGCGCCCGGCTGCGGCTCGCGCAGATCGCGATCGCGCAGGCCGACCCGGTGATGGCGCATCACTGAATCACCCGCGCCCTCGACGGTGACGACGTCGAGAGCGAGCAGGCCCGCCTGCTCCTCGAGCTCCACCGCGACCTCGTCGAGCAGGGCGAACGCATCAACGACGGCGAGGAGGACCCGCCCTGGGAGTGACCTCGCCCGGGGCACCTCGGTAACGACGCGGACCCCTCCGCCGAAACCGTGATCACACGATGCGGATCTCGGCGGGGGGAGTTCGGTGAGGCAGGCGCACCAGGTCTGGCTGGGAATCGCGGCGGGCGTGTTCGTCCTCGTGGCGGTCACCGACCTCGGGTCCACGGCGCAGCCGACACCGGCGGCGTCGAGTTCCGCCGCGCCGTCGACGACCACGACGACCACGAGGACCACGACCACGGTGCCCACGACGACCGCCGCGCCCGTCACCACGAGCACGGCGGCCGCGGGCGCCGGCGAGACGGTCACGGTCACCGACGTCATCGACGGGGACACCCTCGAGGTCAGTGGCGATCGCCGGGTCCGCCTGCTGGGCATCGACGCCTGCGAGATGAGCACGCGCGGCGGCCGGGAGGCGAAGGACCTGCTGGAGGGGTTCGTCGCGAGTGGTCAGGTCCGTCTCGTCGCCGACGGTGCCCGCGACCGCGACGGCTCCGGGCGACTGCTGCGCCGGGTCGAGACGACCGCGTCGTCCGACCTCGGCGAGCTCATGGTCATCTACCCGACGGTCGGGGTGTACGACGGCCGCAACGGCGCGGCGCCCGAGTACCTGTCGCGGCTGCGCGCCGCCGACCACGGCGAGCGGGAGTGCTCCGGGTCGCCGACCACCAGCAGCACGAGCGGGCCAGACGTCGACGTGGACCTCGGCGACGGCCGCGACAACGGTCTCCCCGATGGCGCCCTGACGGGCGGCTACTGCGCGCGCAAGTGGTGGTGCTGAGATGGCGCGCCGCACCGCGAGTCCCGCGGCGGTCGTCGTCGCCGGCATCGTCGTGATCGGGCTGGTCATCCTCATCGTGAAGTGGGTGCTGATCACCGCGGCGATCCTCGTCATCCCGTTCGGCGTCTGGTGGCTGTGGGATCGACACACCCAGGGCCTCGACCGCCGTCGCGCCGACGCGCTCGTGGCTCGCCGCCACGAGATCGAGTCGCGTGCGGTGATCGACACCGCCGGGTGCTGCGGATGGTGCGGCATGCGGGCGGGCCACCGCGACCACCGCACGGGCGCCCGCGTCTCCCCGCGCGCCTTCCACCACGTCGAGATCGAGCAGACCCTCGCGGCGCTCCCGGCCTGAGCCCTTACCCGCGCTGCATCGCGGCGACCTCGCGACCGAGGCGCCGCGGCAGTCGCGCCACGACCTCGTGCCCCAGCTCCCCGGGCGCGGGCAGCGCGGCGAGGAACCCGGTCGCGATGACCGCCCGCGCCACGTCGTCGCCGTCGCGGAACTCCTGGGCCAGGGCCACGACGACCCGGTCGGCGACGGCCCGCGAGCCCGCGACCGGGCCGAGGGAGGCCGCGACGTACCAGCGGGCGAGGTCGGCCAGCAGGACCGTGGGCAGCACCTCGTCGAACTGATCGCCGTGCTCGCGCACCAGCTCGGCGGTGTCCGGCCCGGCGTCGACGAGGACGCGGGCGAGCGTCAGCGCGATCCGCGGCAGCCGCGTGTGCCGATCCGATCGTCGCCGCAGCATGTCGGCACCATGACGCGCAGCGCCGGGCGGACGCATCCGACTTTCTGTCGAGATCGCCGCGTCGGCTCCGTCCCCCGGGCGAGGAGCGGGACGAACGAGGAGGACACCGTGGCGCTGAAGCGGATGGACCACGTCGGCGTCGTCGTCGACGACCTAGACGCGGCGATCGCGTTCTTTCTCGAGCTCGGGATGGAGCTCGAGGGCCGGATGCCGGCGGAGGGCGCGTGGGTCGACCGCGTCGTCGGCCTCGAGGGTGTGCGCGTCGAGATCGCGATGGTGCGCACGCCCGACGGGCACAGCAAGCTCGAGCTGACACAGTTCCGGACGCCGGCGGCGACGACCGCCGAGCCGGGCGCGCCCGCGAACACGATCGGCCTGCGCCGGCTCATGTTCGCCGTCGACGACATCCACGACACCGTCGAGCGCCTGCGCGCCCGCGGCGGCGAGCTGGTCGGGGAGATCGCGAAGTTCGAGGAGATGTTCCTGCTCTGCTACCTGCGCGGACCGTCGGGGATCGTCGTCGCGCTCGCCGAGGAGCTGTAGCTGCGCGCGCAGCACCCACCTCGCCGGACTTGCTCCGCGCCGTGCGCGGGGTGTTCCGGCACCGCGACCGAGTGCCGCCGACCGGGTAGAAGTACCGACGCCCGGCGTCCGCGAATCTGTGACCGTCGGCGGCATGAACGGGAACATCCCCGGGCCCCCGGACCGTCTCAGCGACATGGAGCGACAGAGGTTCCGGCACCCGGCGCCGCCGCGGGTCGAGGCGCCGGCCGGGCTGGTCGACGTGGGCGAGCTCGGCGAGCCGTGGGCGACCGCCGCCTGGCAGCACGCCGTCGCGATCGCCGCGGGGTGGCGGGGCGAGGCCCCGGCGTGGACCTTGTGGGGTTATCCGCCGCCCATCCCGTACCACGCGATCCCGGCGCCCCGGGTGCCCACGCCGCATCCGGCCCCGTGGCCCGAGCCGGTCCCGCGCTGGAAGCCGACCCGGCCCATCGGGATCGCTCCCGCCTGAGGCGGAGCGCCGGAACTCGATTGCCGGTCTGCAGCGCGACGGCCACGGTCCGGCACGTCGGGGTCGCGCGGGATGCGGGCGGGGCTCGCCGCGGCGGCGGGCGGCGGGCGGGACGGCTGGAGCGTCGCCGGCGTCGTGCAGCACGTCCACCGCCAGGTGATCCTCCACGGCGCGGAGATCGCGCTCCTGCGGGACCTCCACGCGCTGCGCGCACGTGAGCGGAACGGCTCGCCATGACGACCCGGACCGCTCACGTGCGGAGCGTCAGAAGTAGGTCTTGCGACCACCGACCCCACGGCCGGCGGCCCCCAGCAGGGTGAGCACGAGTCCGACGACCAGCAGGATCGCGCCGATCGTGTAGAGGATGGAGATCCCGAGGATGTACCCCAGGATGATGAGGATGACGCCGAGGACGATCACCGATGGCCTCCTTGGTGGTGCGGGGCCGAATGCCCGGCACCCGGCCGACACCTGTCGCGCAGCCGCCGGGTACTCGACGGCCGCGCGGCCGAGCAGACCGCATGGCGGCGCGCGTGGGGGGAGCAATCCGGGAACTAATTTCCCGCTCTGTCGCCGATCTCCAGGCGGACATGGGTCCCCGCGGCGCCGGTCCAGAGGTGCAGCACGTCGGTGAGCTGGCGCGCGAGCCAGACGCCCCGCCCGCGCACCGACCGCGTCTCGGGGCAGCGCAGCCCGGGTGTCGTGGTGGTCATCAGCCCGGGATCGCTGATCTGGGCGACGAGCCGGCCGGGCCGGGTCCACCAGGACAGCGTGCCGTGGCCCGGCCCGTGCTCGATGCTGTTGCTGGTCAGCTCGCCGACCGCGAGGACGAGGCCGTCGATCTGCTCGTCGTCGAGGCCGGCCTCCTCGCCGCGCCGGTGGGTCTCGCGGCGGACCCCGCGCAGCGCGCCGGCACCCGCGAACGTCGTCACGTGGTCCGGCGGGCCGAGCTCGGGCGCGGGCGGGGCCGGCACGGCCGTCAGCACCCGCTCGGGGGTGCGGTACCGGGGGTTCGGGCTCGCCGTCGCGCCGACGTAGAGCTCGGGGTGGTTCCAGTAGAGGAAGCGCTCGCTGTCCTCGACAGCGCGCGAGGCGTCGCACAGGCACAGCAGGGTCACCGGGAGGCCGCGCAGCGCCAGGTTCGAGCTCGCGTCCAGCACGCTCCAGGCGTCGGGGGCGCCGGCGGCAGAGCTGTCGCTGAGGACGAGTGCGGCGCGCCCGCCCGCGGTCAGCTCCCGCAGAGTCGTGGCGCGGCGCGCGGCGGTCGTCTGCCCGCTGTAGGTGTAGGGCTGCGCCGGCTCCCCGAAGACGATCCCCGCGGCCCCGACCCCGAGGTGGCGCAGCACGGCGGTGCGGACGACGTCGTCGACGACGGCGAGCACGAGGTCGCCGCGGGTCAGCGCCTCCTCGAGCACCGGCGCGAGCGTCGCGACGAGGCCGTCGACGTCGCGGTACTCGATCGCGAGGTGGCGAAAGGGGTCCGCCTCGCCGTCGGTCGGCGGGGCGGGACGGTCGGGGGCCGCGGTCACGTCGCCGGGCCCTCGGGGTCGTCCCGGTCGAGCACCTCGAGGCGGGTGGTGAGCCCGAGGATGTCGAACATCCGCCGGGTCTGGCCGTGCCCGAGGCGGACCGCGAGGCGGCGGTTCGCGGCGGTGGCGCCGTGCTGGGCGAGCAGCACCAGGCGCACGCCGCACGACCCGACGTACTCGAGCCCGGTGAGGTCGAGGACGAGCACCGGCGGGGCGTCGGCCTCCGCCGCGGCGACCTGGTCCTGGGCCACGCCGAGGGTGTCGTTGTCGAGCTCCCCGCGCAGCGCCAGCACCACCTGGCCCTCGTGCGACATGCGGTCCACCTCCAGGACGGCGCGTGGCTCGGTCATGGCTGCGCCCGGACCACGAGCACCGCGACGTCGTCGCGCAGCCGGCCGCGTTGGAAATCCGACACCGCGGCGAGCACGCCGTCGGCGAGCCCGTCGGCCGACCGGCCGGCGAGGCCCGCGACGACGGCCGCGAGCCGTTCGGGGCCGAAGAAGCCCGCCGGCCCGCGGGCCTCGGTGACGCCGTCGGTGTAGAGCACCAGCGTGTCCCCGGGATCGAGCCGGATGTCGATCTCCGGGAGGTCGACGTCGGCGAACACCCCGACGAGCGTGCCCGGGAGGTCGATCCACTCCACCCGGTCACCGGGCGGTGTTCCGCCTCCGGCGCGGCCGCTCCGCGGCGCTCCGGGCCGCAGCACCAGGCCCGGCGGGTGCCCGCCGTTGACGAGCGTGACGGAGACGCCGTCGGGGTCCGGGGTCATGACCGCGTGGGCCATGGTCGCGAAGCGCGCCCGCGCCTCGCCGTGGTGGCGCAGCATGGCGGCGTTCACGCGCCGCAGCACCTCCGCGGGGCGCAGCCCGTGGCGGACCTCGGCGTGCACGGTGTGGCGGATCAGCGAGGTCAGGGCGGCCGCCTGCGGACCCTTGCCGCAGACGTCGGCGACGGTCAGCGCCCAGCGTCCGCGCTCCTCGTCGGGGTGGACGTCGTAGAGGTCGCCGCCGACGTAGACGTCGGTGAGGTCGGGGTCGGGCGGCAGGTAGCGCCCGGCGCACTCGACCCCGGGGACGTCGGGCAGCTCGCTCGGCAGCAGGGCGGTCTGCAGCGTGCGCGCGACCAGGCGCTGCTGCTCGTAGAGCGCGGCGTTGTCGAGGGCGAGCGCGGCCGTCGCGGCGAGCTGGCCCACGAAGGTCAGGTCCTCCTCGCCGAACCGTCGTCCCGACTCGGCGTGCACCAGCGTCAGCGCCCCGAGGCTGCGGCCGCGGACCAGCAGCGGGACGACGATCGCCGAGCGCATGCCGAGCGCGCGGATCAGCTCGAGGTGGGTCGCGTCGACGGCCGAGGCCGCGAGCAGCTCGTCGGGGACCTCCGGCAGGACGACGGGGATGCCGGTACGGGCCACCTCGACCGCGCCGCCGCGCGCCTCGGGGTCACGGGGGTAGCGCCGCTCCAGCCGGTCGACGAACTCGATCTTCTCGGGGTCCAGGTGCGCGACGGCGACCTGCTCGACACGCGCGCCGCGCACGAGGTGCACGGCCGACCAGTCGGCGATGCCCGTGACGGCGAGGTCCGCGAGCTGGCGCAGGCGCTCCTCCACCGACAGCGGGGCCTCCATGAGCCGGCTCGCCTGCGCCAGGAACGCCATGCGGTCGCGCTCGCGCTCGGCCGTGGCGCGCGCGTCGCGCTCGGCGGCGTAGAGCCGGGCGCGGTCGAGCGCCTGCGCGCACAGGGAGGCGACGGTGGCCAGGAACTCGCGCTCGGCGGGGTCGAAGGCGCGGGGCCGGAAGAAGCTGAACACCACGGCGCCGAGGTCGCGCTCCTCGACGCGCAGGGGCAGGCAGGCGCAGGCCTCGTGGCCGTGGGACACCCCGAGGTGCGCCATCTCCGGGTAGCGCGTGCGCCACTGCTCGGCGTCCTCGAGCCAGACCGGCTCGCCGGTGAGCACCGCGTCGGACATCGGGCGGCCGCGGTGCAGCGGGATGCGGGCGAACGGCGCGACGTCGCCGGGCCAGCCGTGCGTGTGCAGCGACTCCACGACGTCCGCCCCGTCGCGGCGTCCGTAGGCCGCGCACGCGTCGGCGCCGATGAGGGCGGCCGCGGTGGTCGCGGTCAGCCGCCCGATGTCGGAGGGGGTGAGCGCGCGGGAGAGCTGCTCGGTGAGCTGTTGGAGCCCGGCCGCCCGCGCTGTCGTGGCGTCCAACACCGACGCGGCTACCGTCAGTAGCTCCGGCGTGTCGGCTGTCACCCGGCGGACTCTAACCTCCGGACCGCCGCCCGGACAGGGAGCGACACCGGTGACACAAGGTGATCAACCGGGTGGCGCGAGAATTCCCCGGGATCGGTGTCGATCCGGGGTGGGGCGGCTCGACCTGTGGGTGCCAGGGTCCGCCCAGGGACCCGGCACGACCCAGGGAGACAGCCGTGAAGTACATGCTGATCATGCGGGCCACCGACGAGGCGTACGCGGCGATGGCGGACGTGAGCATGGACGAGATGATCGAGAAGATGGGCCGGTTCCAGGAGGAGATGCTCCGGGCCGGGGTGCTGCTCGCCGCCGAGGGACTCGAGGACCCCGCCGAGTCCGTCGTCGTCGACCACGGCTCCGAGCCGCCGATCGTCACCGACGGGCCCTACGGCGAGACCAAGGAGCTCTTCGGCGGCTTCTACCTGCTCAACGTCTCCTCGCGGGAGGAGGCCGTCGAGTGGGCCAAGCGCGCGCCGGGCACCGGTCCGGGCTTCCGCACCGAGATCCGCCGCGTCTCGTCGATCGACGAGTTCCCGCAGGACAACCCGTGGATCCAGAAGGAGCGCGCGTGGCGCGAGGCGACGGGCCAGCTCTGAGCGCCGGGGCCGAGCGTGCCGCCCGTGACGCCGCTGCCGCGGTGTGGCGCATCGAGTCGCCGCGCATCGTCGGCGCGCTCGCCCGCTACACCGGCGACTTCGCGCTCGCCGAGGACCTCGCCCAGGAGGCGCTGGCGGAGGCCCTCGTGAGCTGGCCCCGCGACGGCGTCCCGCGCGAGCCCGCGGGGTGGTTGCTCACGGTCGGGCGGCGGCGCGCCATCGACGCGTTCCGCCGCCGGGCCGGCCGCGACGAGCGCTACGCCGCCCTCGCTCATCAGCTGGACGAGGGCGGCGCCGCGACCGGCGCCGAGCCCGGGCCGGTCGTCGACGACCTGCTGTTCGACCCCGACCGGATCGACGACGACGTCCTCGCGCTGATCTTCGTCTCGTGCCACCCCGTGCTCTCGCGCGAGGCCCGGGTGGCGCTGACGCTGCGGGTCGTCGGCGGTCTGACCAGCGACGAGATCGCCCGGGCGTTCCTCGTCCCGACGGCGACCGTGCAGGCCCGGATCACCCGGGCCAAGAAGACGCTCGGCGCCGCCGGCGTGCCGTTCGGGGTGCCGCCGGCCGCGGAGCGCAGCGAGCGGCTCGGGTCGGTGCTCAACGTGATCTACCTGATCTTCACCGAGGGCTCCTCGGCGAGCTCCGGCGACGACGTCATCCGCTCCGACCTCGCCGCCGAGGCGCAGCGGCTCGCGCGGGTCCTGGCGCGTCTGGTGCCCGACCACGCCGACGTGCACGGCCTGCTCGCGCTGCTCGAGCTGACCGCGGCGCGCTTCCCGGCGCGCACCGGGCCGGACGGGGAGCCGGTGCTGCTGGAGGACCAGGACCGCCGGCGCTGGGACGTCGCCGCGATCGGCCGCGGCCGGGCCGCGCTCGCCCGCGCCCAGGGGCTCGGCCGGGGCCTCGGTGCCTACGGGTTGCAGGCCGCGATCGCCGCGTGCCACGCGGACGCCCCGTCGGTGCGGGCCACCGACTGGGAGCGGATCGTGCTGCTCTACGAGGCACTGGGCCGGCTCGCGCCCTCCCCGGTGGTCGACCTCAACCGGGCGGTGGCGGTGTCCATGGCGCAGGGTCCGGCGGCGGCGCTCGCGATCGTCGACGGGCTGGAGGGCTCCGACGTCCTCGCGGGCTCGCACCTGCTGCCCAGCGTGCGCGGCGAGCTGCTCACCCGGCTCGGACGCCCCGCCGAGGCGCGGCAGGCCCTGGAGCTCGCCGTCGCGCGCTGCGGCAACGAGCGGGAACGGGGCCTGCTCCGGCGCAAGATCGCCGGCCTCGCCGGGGCGTGAGCCTAGACCTCCTCGACGGAGCTCTCCACGGGCCGCCGCGACGGGCGCACCGGCTCGCGAGTGGCGAAGAGCATGAGCAGCGCGCCGATCGCGGTCAGCACGCTCATCAGCACGAACCCGCTGGTGAACGTGCCGGTGGACTGCACGATGAAGCCCATCGCGGCCGGCGCGACGATGCCGGCGAGGGCGAACGCGGCGTCCGCGAAGCCTGCGGCGCTGCCCGGCTGGCCGGGCTCGGCGTCGATCGAGGCGACCCACCAGATGCCACCGGTGACGAACCCGCAGCCCACGCCCAGCGAGATGAAGATCAGTGCGACGGTGAGCGTGGGGTCGAGGAACACCGGGACGAGCGACGCGCCGGAGAGCAGCAGCGCGCAGCCCATGATCGTGAAACGGCTGCGGATGCTCTGCGTGCGCCGGTAGACGCGGTCGACCAGGACCCCGCCGACGAGCGCCCCGACCACGCCGGCCGCCCAGGGCGCCACCGAGAACGCGCCGACCGCCTTGATGCTCAGGCCGTAGTTCGTGGACAGGAACTGGGGCAGCCAGTACATGAACCCCCAGAACATGAAGCCCCAGGCGAAGTAGCCGACCGCGACGATCCAGAGGTTGCGGTTGGTCAGCAGCGAGCGCCAGTCGACGCCGCCGGAGCGGTTCTCGGACTCCTCGACGTCCTGTCCTGCGGCGATGTGCGCCCGCTCGGCCTCGTTGACCCGCGGCGACTCGTTGGGCGTGTTGCGCAGCAGCCCGATCGCGACGACGGCCCAGACGATGCCGAGCACGGCCATGACCCAGAACGTGCCGCGCCAGCCGACGGCGCCGATGAGGTTCGTGAGCACCGGGCCCGCGATGAGCAGGCTGCCCGAGACCGCGACGCCGCCGATGAGCGCGAGGGCGAACCCCCGCTCGGCGCGCGGCAGCCAGCGGCTCACGGTGCGCGTCGCCGCGGGGAAGGCCGGGGCCTCGCCCGCGCCGAGGACGATGCGGATCAGCAGGAGGCCGATGAAGCCGCCGGCGAGGGGGATGAGCGCCGTCGCGAGCGAGAAGATCGTGATCGCGACGAGGAGGACCTTGCGCGGGCCGAAACGGTCGACGAGCGGGCCCGACAGGAACGCGAAGACCATGTAGCCGATGGCGAACGCGCTCGAGATGATCCCGTACTGCGCGGTCGAGATCCCGAATTCACGCTGGAGCGGCTCCACCGCGTACGAGACCGCCGAGCGGTCGATGTAATTGATGATGATGAGGGCGACGATCAGCGCGATGGTCGCCCAGCGGAACCGTGTCTGCATCGGTGGTGTTCCGTTCGGAGAAACAGGGCTTCGTGCCTCTTGGTTTCGAGCTTGTCCGGGTCGAGCAGTGCAGGTCAAGAGCTTGTGAGCTCGGGGTGCGGACGATTTCGACATTGTTCCGGCGAGGGGAACAATCGTCAGAGTCGGGCGCCGAGATCGTCCATGAGATCGGTGACGGGACGCCCGCCCTGCAGTTCCCGCACGGCGTCGACGACGCCCGGCACGTCGTCGGCGGGGATCGACCGGACCGCGTTCGTGCGGAATTTCTCGGCCACCTCGTCGGGCGAGAGCGGGCGTTCCGGGCCGCCGCGGTTCTCGCGGATCCGCTCGGTCACCGAGTCCCCGTTCTCGAGACGCACGGTCAGGACCGCCGGGAACTGTCGGGGGAAGATCGCGGTCGACTCCTCGTCCGGCACGCAGCGGACGCGCTCGGCGAGGGCCAGGCGGCCCGGGTCGGCGGCGGCCGCGTCGGTGAAGTCGTCGTGCGAGAGACCCAGACCGCCGCCCCCCAGCAGGGCCGCTGCGACGGTGTAGGGCCCGCTGAACGCCGCGTGGTAGCCCGAGCGCGGCCGGGCCTTCTCCTCGGGCGGCTCGGCGATCGTGCGCAGGACCGGGGCCGGCGCGCCGAGCGTCAGCTCGGTGATGCGGTCGGGCGCCACGCCCGCGTCGCGCATCCGCAGGGCCGCGTCGACGCCGGCGTGCGTGAAGTGGTTGCACGGGTAGGGCTTGGTGAAGACGCGCAGCGTCTCCCAGCGCTCGCCGAGCGCGTCGGTCACGTGGCCGACGTCGAAGCGCTCGCCGCAGAACGCGCGCAGGAAGCCGAAGCGGCCCTCGAGGACGGTCGGCGGGCCGGTCAGCCCGTGCCGCGCGAGGTCGGCGGCGGCCACCCCGGCGTGCGCCGCCCAGCCGCAGTGCACCCGCTTGACGGTGCCCCCGGTGCGGTTGGCCTCGATGACGCCCGCGCCGGTGCTGGCGGCGATCCCGATCGCCGAGGTCAGGCCCTCGGCGTCCAGCCCCCGCAGCATCCCGGCGGCGACCGCGGCGCCGACCGCCCCGCAGATCGCGGTGGCGTGCTGGCCGTGCTCGAAGAACACGGAGTTGCCGAGCTCCTCGTCGTAGCCGGCCATGCCCAGCCGGCACGTCAGCTCGACGCCGACCGCGGCCGCGTCCAGGTACGCGGTGCCCGAGGCGCCGGCGGCCTCGGCCGCGGCGAGCGCGGCGGGCAGCACGACCGCCGACGGGTGGAGCACCGAGGGCAGGTGGGTGTCGTCGAAGTCGAGGCTGTGGGCCAGCGTGCCGTTGACCAGCGCCGACGACGGCGTCGGCAGCCGGCGCCCGTCCGCGAGCGAGGTCGCCGCACCCGTCCCGCCCCACTCCGCGACGACGGCGGCGGCCACGCGGGCGGGCTCGGCGTCGCGGGCGGCCAGGGAGTTGCCGAGGACGTCGGCGGTGCGCGCGACGAGGTCGGCACGCAGCTCGGCGGGCAGGCCCTCGACGGCGGCGCGGGCGGCGAAGGCGGCGAACTCCTGGGCCGGGGTGCTCGCCGGGGTCATGCGCCGACCACCGCGACCGGGCGGACCGGCGAGCCCGTGCCGCCGACGATCCGCAGGGGCGTGAGGACGAAGAGGAACTCGGTGAGGCCCTGCGCGGCGGCCTCCTCGAGCGCCATGTGCTCGATGATGTGGATGCCGTGCTCGACGAGCAGGATCCGGTGCACCGGGAGCACGCGGTGGCCGTCGCCGGGCGGGATCCGCTCGAAGGCGGTGGTGTCGGCGCCCGCGGCGACCACGCGGCGCTCGGCGAGCCAGCGGGCGCCGTCCTCGGTGACGCCGGGGACGCCGGTGTCGTGGCCGAGGTAGGAGTCGGCGTCGTCGAAGCGCCGGGCCCAGCCGGTGCGGACCAGTGCGGCGTCGCCCGGGCCCGGCTCGGCGCCGGCCCGCGCGGCGGCGGCCAGGTCGTCGGCGGTGACGCCCTCGCCCGGCTCAAGCGCGGTGACCCCGCGGACGGCCGGGATGTCGAGCAGGACGCCGCGCGTGATCATCGGCGGGATGCGCTCGGCACCGTGCTCGGTGTGCCGCCCCCCGCGCTGCGCCGCCTCCGCGTCGATCCCGCCGTGCAGCAGCCCGTCGTGGCTGACGTGGGACAGCGCGTCGACGTGGGTGCCCACGTGCCCGCCGGTCACGAGGATCTCGTTGGACGCCGACCCGCCGTCCGGGCGGACCGCGTCGCCGTGGCGGCGGATCAGCGTCATCCGGAAGCCCGGGTGGTTGGGCGAGGTCGGCATGCCGGTGAACAGCGGCTGCCCGAGCTCGACGGTGCGGGTGCCGGCGGCGACGGCGTCGATCAGCGCGCGCGTGCTCGTGGCGGTCGTCATCGGTCCTCCTGGACTCCGGTGGGGTGGGCCTGCTCGAGCACGCGGTGGGCGCCCGCGACGACGGCGGGGTCCACGAAGCGCCCCTGCTCGTCGACCCAGGCGCTCTCGCCGCGCCCGGCGGCGTCGGTGAGCGAGTCGAGCAGTGCGCGGGCGGCGTCGAGGTCGTCGTCGGTCGGCGTGAAGGCCCGGTGCACGGGCTCGACCTGGCGGGGGTGGATCACCGAGCGCCCGAAGAAGCCCTGGTCGCGGGCCTCGCGGCTGTCGCGCTCGAGGCCCTCCGCGTCGGCGAGGTCGGTCCACACGCTGGTGACGGGCGCGGCGAGCCCGGCCGCCCGCGCGGCGACGACGACGCGCTGGCGGGCCCACGCGAGCGCGTCGGGGCGGCGCACGCCGAGGTCGGCGGCGAGGTCGGCCTCGCCGAGCGAGACCGCGACCACCCGGGGGTGCGCGCGGGCGAGGGCGAAGGCCTGCTCGACGCCCAGCGCGGACTCGAGCAGCAGGTGCAGCGGCCGGTCGAGCCGGTCGGCGAGCACCGCGACGGTGTCGGGGTCGCCGGCCTTGGGCAGGCGCACCCCGTCGAGCGCGGTGCCGGCGAGCGCGGCGACGTCGTCGGCCAGCCACGGGGTGCCGACGGCGTTGACCCGCACCCAGAGCTGCTGGTCCCGCGTCCTGTCCGCGGCTGCGACGACGGCGTCCCGCGCGGCGTCCTTGGCGTCGGCGGGCACGGCGTCCTCGAGGTCGAGCACCACCGCGTCCGCGGGCCCGGCGAGCGCCTTGTCGAGCAGCTCGGGACGGTGCGCGGGGACGTAGAGCCAGCTGCGCGCCCGCCCCGGGCCGGGGCCCGTCACACCGCTCCCGCGGCCCGCAGCTCCGCGAGGCGCGCGTCGTCGACGCCGTGGCGGGCGAGCACCTCGGCGGTGTGCTCGCCGAGGCGCGGACCGGTGGTGCGGACGCGGCCCGGGGTCTCGGAGAGCCGGAAGGGGACGTTCTGGAAGCGGACGGGGCCGAGCTCGTCGTCGTCGACCGACACGATGCTGCCGAGCGCGGCGTACTGCGGGTCGGCGAGCACGTCGGCCGCGGTGTAGATCGGGGCGACGGCGGCCTCGGCCTTCTCGAAGGCGGCGACGACCTCCTCGCGGTCGCGCTGCGCGATCCACGACCCGACGGCCTCGTCGAGCACGTCGGCGTGGCGGGCCCGGTCGGCGCCGGTCGCGAACCACGGCTCGTCGATCAGCTCCGGGCGTCCCACCAGCCGCATCACGCGCTCGGCGATCGACTGCGCGCTCGTCGACACGGCGACCCAGCGGCCGTCGGCGCACTCGTAGGTGTTGCGCGGCGCGTTGTTGGAGGAGCGGTTGCCGTGGCGCGGCTGGAGCTCGCCGAGCTGGTCGTAGGCGATGACCTGCGGGCCGAGCACCGTGAGCAGCGGCTCGATGATCGCCATGTCGAGCACCTGGCCGCGGCCGGTCTGCTCGCGGGCGCGCAGCGCGGTCATGATCCCGAATGCGGTGGTCAGCGCGGCGACGCCGTCCGCCAGGCCGAACGGCGGCAGGGTCGGGGGGCCGTCGGGCTCGCCGGTGATCGCGGCGAAGCCGCTCATGGCCTCGGCGAGCGTCCCGAAGCCGGGCCGTGACGCGTACGGGCCGAACTGGCCGAAGCCCGTGACGCGCGCGAGCACGAGCCCGGGGTTCTGCGCCGACAGCACGTCCCACCCGATGCCCCAGCGCTCGAGGGTGCCGGGCCGGAAGTTCTCGATGACGACGTCCGCCTCGGCGGCCAGCGTCCGGAAGACCTCCTGGCCCTCGGGCGAGGACAGGTTCAGCGTGATCGCCTGCTTGTTGCGGCCGAGCATCTTCCACCACAGGCCGACGCCGTCGCGCTGGGCGCCGTGGGTGCGCGACGGGTCGCCGCGCGGGTGCTCGATCTTGATCACCTCGGCGCCGTGGTCACCCAGCATCGTCGCCGCGAGCGGGCCGGCGAAGAGCGTGGCGACGTCGAGGACCTTGAGGCCGGCGAGGGCGTCGGGGCTGTCCGTCATCGGCTGGCGCTCCTTCCCGCCGCGACGGCGGTGGCGGCGGCTCGGTCGGGGTCGCCGCCGAGGCGGCGCGAGATCTGGGCGGCGACGGCCGCGACGCGCGGGCCGAGGCCGGCGACGAGCTCGTCGGTCATGCGGTAGCGCGGGCCGCACACGGAGATGGCGCCGAGCACGTCGCCCGAGACGCCGAACACCGGCGCGGCGACCGAGCCGGCGTCGGCCTGGCGCTCGCCGGCCGACACCGCCCAGCCGCGCTCGACGATCTCGTCGAGCTCACCGCGCAGGGCCACCGCGTCGACGGGCGTGTGCGGGGTCAGCGCCTCGAGTGGCTCGCCGAGGGCCTCCTCGCGCTGCTCGGGGTCGAGGTGGGCGAGCATGCACTTGCCCGAGCTGCCCGCGTGCAGCGGGAACCGGCGGCCCAGCTCCACGGTCATCTTGATCTCGTGGAGGCCGACCACCTGGTCGAGGTAGACGCGACCGTGCGGGACCGGCGTCGAGAGCGTCGCGGTCTCGCGGGTCTCGTCGCGCAGGCCCCGCAGCAGCGGCAGGGCGGCCGAGCGCAGGTCGGAGTCGCGCAGCGCCCGTGCCCCGAGCGCCGCGGCGGCGCCGCCGAGCCGGTACTCCCGGCTCGCCGGGTCGAGCGCGACCATGTCGCGCGCCGCCAGCGACTGCAGGATGCGGTGCACCACGGCCTTCGACAGGCCGAGATCGCGCGCGATGCGCGAGACCCCGAGCGTCGAGGGCCCCTCGACGAACAGCAGCAGCACGTCCGCCACCCGTGAGGTGGACTCCGTGCCCCCCGTCGTGTCCGCCATGGACCGACCTCCCGTCTCGCTCGACGGAACACACCATCACTGGGTTCCGGCTCCCGTGTCAACCGACGGCGCACTTCTCTTGCAACGACGCCGCTGAGCTGCTGTCATGCGATGAGGGGCGCCGGATCAAATGTTTCTCTCAACGGAACGAGGTGGACGTCGTGGTCGACACCGACCTCGTGGTGGTCGGCGCGGGCGGTGGGCTGGCCGGGGCGCTGCGCGCCGCCGAGCACGGCCTGGACGTGGTCGTGGTCGAGGCCGACGAGCACTTCCGGCGGGGCAACAACACCGCCATGTCCACGGCGATGGTCCCCGGCGCGGGCAGCCGCTGGCAGCGCGCCGCGGGCATCGAGGACTCGCCGGAGCGATTCCTCGCCGACGTCGAGGCGAAGACCGCCGGCACCGCCGACCGTCGCGTCGCCCGCGCGCTGACGACCGTGAGCGCGGGCCTCGTCGCATGGCTCGCGGACGGGGTCGGGCTGCCGATCGAGCTGCCGGTCGACATGGACTATCCCGGGCACTCGGCCCGCCGCGTGCACACGGTGCCCGGCCGGCACGGCTCGTCGCTGCTCCGCGGGCTCGCGGACGCGGTGACGGCGTCGGACCGGGTCGACCTGTTGTGTCCGGCCCGGGCGGTCGACGTCCAGCTCGGTGACGGGGTGGCCGTGACCGTCGAGGACCCGGCCGGCGGGCGGGAGAGCATCCGCGCCCGGGCCGTGCTGCTCGCCACCAACGGCTTCGGCGCCGACGCCGACCTCGTCGCCGAGCACCTCCCGGAGATCGCCGGCGCGACCTACCACGGCAGCGAGTACGCCCGCGGCGACGCGCTGCGGCTGGGCACCGCGCTGGGCGCCGCCACCGGGTGCCTCGACGCCTACCAGGGCCACGCCGCGCTCTCCGCCGCCGCGCGGACGCTCGTCACCTGGACGACCGTCATGCACGGCGCGGTCGTCGTCGACGCCGAGGGCCGGCGCTTCGCCGACGAGACCGCCGGCTACTCGGAGTTCGCCGCCTGGCTCGCGGCGCGTCCCGGCGCGCGGGGCTGGGTCGTGCTCGACCAGCGGATCGACGCGCTGGCCCGGGCGTTCGGCGACTACCGCGACGTCGCCGACTCGGGGGCGCTGCGATGGGCTCCCGACACGTCCGACCTCGCGGCGCGGATGGGCGTCCCGGCCGGTGTGCTGGCCGACGAGCTCGCCGACGCCGCGGCGGTCGCCCGCGGCGAGCAGGGCGCCGACCGGGTCGGCCGCACGGCGGTCGAGGCGCCGCTCGAGGGGCCCCTGGCCGCGGTCGAGATCGTCCCGGCGCTGTTCCACACCCAGGGCGGCCTGCGGGTCGACGAGCACGCCCGCGTGCTCGACGCCGCCGATCGGCCCCTCGCCGGGCTCTACGCCTCCGGCGGCGCGGCGGTCGGCATGTCCGGCCACGGCGCCGCGGGCTACCTGGCCGGCAACGGCCTGCTCCCCGCCCTCGGGCTCGCCCACCTGGCCGCCGACCACCTGGCGGCCACCCGACTCCTGGAGGTCTCCCCGTGAGCCACGATCTGGTCATCCGCGACGTGCGCGTCGTCCGTCCCGGCGTCGAGGAGGTCGAGCACGTCGACATCGCCGTCGACGGTGGGCGCATCACCGCCGTCGGGCCGGACCTCGGCGCGGACGCCGCGCGGGTCGAGGAGGGCCGCGGTCGCCTCGCCTTCCCCGGCGTCGTCGACGCCCACCAGCACTGGGGCATCTACAACCCGCTCGCGCAGGACGCCGAGACCGAGAGCCGCGCCTGCGCGCAGGGCGGCGTGACGACCTCGCTGACCTACATGCGCTCGGGGCAGTACTACCTGAACAAGGGCGGGGACTACGCCGACCTGTTCCCCGAGGTGCTCGCCGCCGCCGAGGGCCGCTCGTACGTCGACTACGCGTTCCACCTCGCCCCGATGCAGGCCTCGCACATCGACGAGATCCCGATGCTGGTCGACGAGCACGGCGTCACATCGTTCAAGATCTTCATGTTCTACGGCAGCCACGGCCTGCACGGGCGCTCGAACGACCAGAACGCGTTCCTCATGATCCCCGAGGGCGAGCGCTACGACATCGCGCACTTCGAGTTCGTCATGCGCGGCATCCAGCGCGTGCGCGAGCAGCGCCCCGACATCGCCGACCGGATCTCGCTCTCGCTGCACTGCGAGACTGCGGAGATCATGACGGCGTACACGCGTCTCGTGGAGCAGGAAGGTCGGCTGACGGGGCTCGAGGCCTACAGCGCCTCGCGCCCGCCGCACTCCGAGGGGCTCGCGGTCACGATCGCCTCGTACCTCGCGCACGAGACCGGGCTGCCGACGATCAATCTGCTGCACCTCTCGTCGGCGAAGGCCCTCGAGGCGGCGCTGCTAATGGCCGGCACGTTCCCGCACGTCGACTTCCGCCGCGAGGTGACGATCGGCCACCTGCTCGCCGACACCACCACGGCCGACGGGGTCGGCGGCAAGGTCAACCCGCCGCTGCGCCCGCGCGAGGACGTCGAGGCGCTGTGGCGCCACGTGCTCGCCGGCGACGTCTCGTGGGTCGTCTCCGACCACGCGTGCTGCAAGGAGGCGACCAAGTTCGGCGACGACCCGGCGGACATCTTCGCCGCGAAGTCCGGCTTCGGCGGCACCGAGTACCTGCTTCCGGGGCTGGTCGGTGAGGGGCTCAAGCGCGGGCTGCCGCTGCCGGCCGTGGCCGCGCTGACCTCGTGGAACCCGGCGCAGCGCTTCGGCCTGGGCTCCAAGGGCGACCTCGCGCCGGGCTACGACGCCGACGTCGTGCTCGTCGACCCCGACCGCTCGTGGACCGTCGACCCCGCCCGGTCGGAGTCGACCCAGGAGTACACGCCGTTCCGGGGGCTGGAGATCGGCGCGACCGTGGACGCGACCTTCGTGCGCGGACAGCGCGTGTGGGCCGACGGCGAGGTCGAGGGCTCTCCGGTCGGGCGCTACCAGCACCGCCCGACGAGGGTCTGAGCGCTCGGTAGCGTGGCGCAGCGTTGAATTTCGGGGATCTTGCGGTGAGGTGGGTGGGT
>NZ_JAQZAL010000034.1 GCF_028737205.1 Actinomycetospora lutea
ACTGCTCGCGTCCACTGTGCATATCCCAACGACCACACACCCCACCCCACAGGCCTGTGGGGGTGGTGGGGTGTTCCGGTGGTCACAGCGGAGGGGAAACGCCCGGACCCATCCCGAACCCGGTAGCTAAGCCCTCCAGCGCCGATGGTACTGCGACCGACAGGTCGTGGGAGAGTAGGACACCGCCGGAACACCCGACCACCCCCACACCGGGGGACACACCCAGCACCACCCAGCACCACCCCCAGAGGGGCGAGACTCCCACCCAGGAGCGCGCCCCTCTTTTCGTCTCTCCAGGTCCGTCGAACGGGCTCTGCTGCTACGGCGACCGGCCCAGGAATGGCGCGGAGTCCGCGACGGTTTGTCCACACCGCATCGCGCCATCCACAGCGCGTCGTCCGACGCTCACACTTCCCGTCGTGTCACCGGGAGGCTTTCCCCGCGGGCCGAGGAATCGCCTCGGCGCGGAGCGAGCGGAGTGCAACGTGAACGAGACGATGGTGACGGTGACGGGCAACGTCGCCGGCGACGTCATCACCAAGCGAGTGGGCGCCAACCAGGAGCACCTCCTCGTGACCTTTCGGGTCGCGAGCTCGGAGCGCCGCTACGACAAGGCGTCCGACACCTGGGTCGACGGCGATCGCTTCACTGCGTCGGTGAACTGCTGGCGGCGGCTCGCCGACGGCGCGCGGCTGCTCGTCAAGGGCGATCCCGTGGTCGTGACGGGGCGTCTGTCGGTGCGCGAGTACGAGGTCGAGGGCGTGCGGCGCTACATGACCGAGATCAGCGCCACGGCGGTCGGTCCCGACCTCGGGCGGTGCACCGCCACCGTCAACCCTTGGCGCAGCGCAGCGGTGGAGGGCACCGAGACCGTCCCCGCCCAGCCGGGCGGGACCGACGGAGGGCGGGCGGCCGACGTCGAGATGACCGGTGGCACCGAGGGTGCTCCCGGGCCGGCAGGCCCGCCCGTGGAGCCCGCGCACCAGCTGGGCGATGGTGAGGTCGGGGCGCCGACGGAGGTCGAGGACGCGGCCGCGGAGGGGGCAACGGTGACCGGCATCGCGGCGGGCGAGCGGCGCCGGACGAGCGCCGGGCGCGCGAGCGCGTGAACCGCCCCGGGGCCGGTGGGCGCCGAGTCGCGGCAACTACCATCGAGGGCGTGGCTGAGTTCATCTACACCATGAAGAAGGTTCGCAAGGCCCATGGTGACAAGGTCATCCTGGACGACGTCACGCTGAGCTTCCTGCCCGGCGCGAAGATCGGTGTCGTCGGGCCCAATGGGGCGGGCAAGTCGAGCGTCCTGAAGATCATGGCCGGACTCGACCAGCCCAACAACGGTGAGGCGTTCGCGGCCCCGGGGGCGACCGTCGGCATCCTGCAGCAGGAGCCGCCGCTCAACGAGGAGAAGACGGTCCTCGGCAACGTGCAGGAGGGCGCCGGCGAGGTCTCCACCAAGCTCGCGCGCTACAACGAGATCGCCGAGCTGATGGCCACCGACTACTCCGACGAGCTCATGGAGGAGATGGGCGCCCTCCAGGAGGACCTCGACAACGCGGACGCCTGGGACCTCGACTCCCAGCTGCAGCAGGCGATGGACGCGTTGCGGTGCCCCCCGGGCGACGAGCCGGTCACGCACCTCTCCGGCGGAGAGCGTCGTCGTGTCGCGCTGTGCAAGCTGCTGATCAGCAAGCCCGACCTGCTGCTGCTCGACGAGCCCACCAACCACCTCGACGCCGAGAGCGTGCAGTGGCTCGAGCAACACCTCGCGAACTACGAGGGTGCGGTCCTCGCCGTCACCCACGACCGGTACTTCCTCGACAACGTGGCGGGCTGGATCCTCGAGCTCGACCGCGGCCGGGCGATCGGCTACGAGGGCAACTACTCGGTGTACCTCGAGAAGAAGGCCGACCGGATCGCGGTCCAGGGGCGCAAGGACTCCAAGCTGCAGAAGCGGCTCAAGGACGAGCTGGCGTGGGTCCGCTCCGGCGCGAAGGCGCGCCAGGCGAAGAGCAAGTCGCGCCTGGCCCGCTACGAGGAGATGGCGGCCGAGGCGGAGAAGACGCGGAAGCTCGACTTCGAGGAGATCCAGATCCCGCCCGGCCCCCGCCTGGGCAACGTGGTGGTCGAGGTGAGCCACCTCGACAAGGGATTCGACGACCGCCTGCTCATCAAGGACCTGTCGTTCTCCCTGCCCCCGAACGGCATCATCGGCGTGATCGGGCCGAACGGCGTCGGCAAGACGACGCTGTTCAAGACGATCGTCGGGCTCGAGAAGCCGGACTCCGGCGAGGTCCGGGTCGGCGACACGGTCAAGCTGTCGTACGTCGACCAGGGCCGCGAGGGCCTGTCCGGCACCGACAACGTCTGGAAGGTCGTCTCCGACGGGCTCGACTTCATCCAGGTCGGCAACGTCGAGATGCCCTCGCGGGCCTACATCTCGGCGTTCGGGTTCAAGGGCCCCGACCAGCAGAAGCCGGTCAACGTGCTCTCCGGCGGTGAGCGCAACCGCCTGAACCTGGCGATGACCCTGAAGCAGGGCGGCAACCTGCTCCTGCTCGACGAGCCGACCAACGACCTCGACGTCGAGACGCTGTCGTCGCTGGAGAACGCGTTGGAGAACTTCCCCGGCTGCGCCGTGGTCGTCTCCCACGACCGCTGGTTCCTCGACCGCGTCTGCACCCACATCCTCGCGTGGGAGGGCACCGACGATCACCCGGCGTCGTGGTTCTGGTTCGAGGGCAACTTCGCCGACTACGAGGAGAACAAGATCCAGCGTCTCGGCCCGGACGCCGCCCGGCCGCACCGGGTGACGCACCGCAAGCTGACCCGGGACTGAGGACCCGGACGCGGTGGACGGGTCGGCGCGGCAGCCCGCTGCCCAGGCGCTCAGTGCGGGAGCGATCCTCGCGGTCGCCGAAGGCCTGCGGTGGACCGATCCGCAGCTGAGCGTCGCGCTGGCCGAGCACGTCGCGCGGTCGGCGGGGGACGACGCCGACGCGCGGGGTGCGGCCGAGCGCTCGGCGGTGCTCGCACTCGGGCAGTCGGACCACGCGGCCGCGGTGATCCTGCGCGCCGTGCCGCTCCTGCACGACGCCGAGCGCGAGGCGCGCGCCACCGATGCGGCGCTGCTGCGCTGCGAGCTGGCCCTCGCCGCGGTGCGCTGCGAAGAGGTCGACGGCGCCGAGGCCCTGCTCGAACCGCTCGCCGCCGGCCGCGTGCTGCCCGAGACGGTGCGTGCGGACGCGCTGGTCGCCTGGGCAGCGGCGCGCGCCGCGCGGGGGGACGTCCCCGGCGTCGACGCGGCCGCCCGGCAGGTCGAGGACCTCCTCGGCGCGCCGACCGACGACGTCCGCCGGCTCACTGTGCAGCGGTCGCGGGCGCACGCGCGCCGCGCGGCCGGCGACGCGACGGACGCCCTCGCCGTGCTCCGCGACGCCACGACCGGCGAGGCGAGCGCCGAGAGCGGCCGGGCGACGGCCATGCTCGTCGCGGAGACGGTCGAGCTGCTCGCCGAACTCGGGCGCGTCGACGAGGCCCGGGAGGCGGGCGCGCCCGTTCTCGCGACGACCCCGCAGGCCACCACGGCGCTCCCGGTCGGCCGGGTGCGCAACACCCTCGCCCGCGTGTCCCTGACGGCCGGGGACCTCGACACCGCTGCACGGCTGGCCCGCGAGGCGGAGTCCGACCTTCTGGCCCACGGTCACGAGGCCCCGGCAGCCGAGGCCGTGGAGGTGCTCGCCGACGTCGCCGCGCGCCGGGGCGAGAGCCGCGAGGCGCTCGACGAGCTGCGGCGCGCGCACGCCCACGCGACCGCGGCGCGCGAGGAGACGACCCGGGCCCGGATCGCCCTGGCCGTCGCCCTCGCGCGGGCCGAGGAGCCGCCGCCGGCGAGCGACGAGCCCGCCCCGGCTCCGGAGGAGCCCGCCGAGGTGCCCCCTGCCGCCGACCCTGATCCGCTGGCCGCCGTCCGTGCCTCGCTGGCCGCCCTGGACGTCCCGGGTGAGGCGAGCGGCCCCTCGCCCGCCGACCTGTTGAGCGCGGCGCTCGCCGCGACGGAGCTCGGCTCGTTCGAGGACCTCACGTCGCCGCAGGGGACGGAGGCCACCGCCGGTAGCGCCGAGGCGCCGCCCGCCGCGCCGGAGCAGGAGCCGGCGCCACGCCGGCGACGGACGCGGTACCGCGACGAGGAGGACCCGGGCGCCGCGCTCGCCGCGGCCCTGGCCGCCGCGCGCCAGGGAGGCATCGGGGCGTTCGCGACGGCCGCGGAGCCGACCCCGAACGGTGACCAGCCCCAGCACGGGGCGCGGGACGACGCGCACCCTGACCCGTGGGGCAGCGCCCGGGACGCCGGCAGCGACGACGGCGCGGCGGAGACCCGCAGCCGGCGTCTCGCCCGGGCCCGCGCCCGGTGGGAGACGAGCGACCCGCTCCTGCCGCCGCGGCGCCCGGAGGCGGCGATCGGCGACGGGACCGCGCCCGACGGGACGGGCGAGCAGGCCGGCGACGACCGACGGGGACGGCCCGACCGCCCCGCCGAGCAGCATCACGCGGCCCACGGCGAGCGGCACCACCGGCACCGGGCCCCGCCGGAGAAGTCCGCCGACGGGGGCGGAGCCGGCGCGCCCGACCACGACCCCGCGGCCGGCGGCCTCCAGGTCGGGCCCGGCGGGCCCAGTCGGTTCGGCGATGTCGGCGGGTCCAGCGGAATCGGCGGGGCTGGCTTGCTCGGCGAGGATCGCGAGGCGGGGCGCAACGGTCACGGCGCGGTGGGCGGCGGGCAGGTCATGCGCGACGCCGCCCGCCCGATCACTCCTCGCGACGACGGCCCCGCGCGCGCCGTCCACGCCGTGGCCACGGGCAACGGGCACGTCCCGGCGGAGCCGACGGGCACGGACACCCGGCGGGACGAGGAGCCGGTGACGGTCGCCGGACGCCGGGGCGACGCGCTGGGTACCGTCCACGGCACCTCGACCGCCGACGACGACGAGTACCGCCGCGAGCTGGCGCTGACGCTGGTCGACCTGCTCAGCGAGTACGAGGACGCCGCGCCGCCGCCCCCCGTGGCCGGGAGAACGGCGGCCACGAGCGCGGGTCCCCGGGCCGACGCGACGCCGCCGGCGCACAGCAGCCGCACCGGGGTGCCGTCGGCTCGGCGGGCGGACGACTCCGGCCCCCGCCTGGCCGACCTGCTCGCCGACGCCATGGACGCCTACCACTCCGCCGACCCCGGCGCGCACGACCGCGGCGCCCGGCGCTGACCGTCGCCACCCGCGGATCGGTGCCGTGACCCCGACGTCCGGACGGCGGCGGACCGCAAGCGGATCGTTATGGTGGCGGACGTGGACGCCCGGAGGAACGGCGACGATCCCCAGGCCGTGCGGGTAGCGGCCCGACGGCTTCGCGGACACGGGGGCGTGGCATGACGACGGGCACGCAGCCGGTCGCCACGCACGCCTCCGTGGACGGGTGGCCCGCCGACCGGGGGCGACTGCGCACGGTGGCCGCGGACCACAGCCCGCCGGACTCGGCGCTGGGTGAGCTCGCGATCGCCTACTTCGACCGCGTCCCCGACGGCGAGCTCGTCGCGGACCCGAAGGACGCGCTCGCCACGGTGCGCGCCCACCGCAGCCTCGCGCGGCTGCGGGTGCCGGGGAAGCCGGTGACGGCGGTGCTCGACACCCCGGGCTCGGCGGGGCGGATCTCGGTGCTCGTCGTCACCGACGACATGCCGTTCCTCATCGACTCGGTGCTCGCCGAGCTCGACCGCACCGGGGCGAGCGTGCACCGCGTCGTGCACCCCGTGGTGGTCGTGCGCCGCGACGTGCGGGGCGAGCTGCTCGACATCCTCCCGCTCGCCGACCCCGCGGCCCCGCCGCCGGGCACGGTCGCGGAGTCGTGGATGAACATCGAGCTCGGCGACCTCCCGGGTTCCGACCCGGCGCGTGACCTGGCCGCCGACCTGCACGCACGGCTCTCGAGCGTGCTCACCGACGTGCGCGAGGTCGTCGAGGACGGCGACCGGATGAACTCCACGGCCCGGGCCCTGGCCGACGAGCTGGACGGCGCGGGCGGGAACGCCGAGACCGCGGACACCGTCGCGCTGCTGCGCTGGTTCGCGCAGGGCAACCTGATCATGCTGGGGTACCGGCGCCAGGAGCTCGTCGACACCCCGGAGGGGCCGGCGCTGCGCGGCGTCCTCGCGACCGGGCTGGGCGTGCTGCGGCGCGACAGTCTGGTCGCCCGCACGCTCACGGCGAGCCCGGACAGCGTCAGCCCGGCCGGCACCGGCGGCGACACGACGTCACGGCGCCTGCTCGTGCTGACCCGCGCGAGCGCGCGCTCGACCGTGCACCGCCCCGAGCACCCCCTCTACGTCGGCGTGAGCATCTTCGACGAGGACGGCCGGCTGGTCGGCGAGCACCGGTTCCTCGGCATCCTGACGGTCGCCGCGCGCCACGCCGACGTGCTCGGCATCCCGGTGGTCTCGCGCCGGGTGCAGGAGGTCGTCGCCGAGGCCGGGCTGCCCGTCGACTCGTGGTCGGGGCAGCGGCTGCTCGAGGTGCTGCAGACCTACCCGCGTGCCGAGCTGCTGTGCACCGACCGCGCGTCGCTGGAGGCGACGGCCACCGGCGTGCTCGACCTCGCCGAGCGCCGCCGGGTCCGGCTGTTCCTGCGCCGCGACCCGTTCGGTCGCTACTTCTCCTGCATGATCTATCTGCCGCGCGACCGGTACACCACCGCGGCGCGCCTGCGGATGCAGGACGTCCTGATGCAGGAGCTGCGCGGGACCGACCTCGAGCACACGGCGCGGGTCACCGAGGACCAGCTCGCGCTGCTGCACGTCACGGTGCACACCGGGCGCGAGGACCCGGTGACCCCCGACCTCGACACGCTCACCGACGACCTGGCCGAGGCCGCCCGCACGTGGTCGGACCGCCTGCGCGAGGCGGCCAGCGGCGAGGAGCGGGCGGTCATCGCGGCGATCGGGGAGCCGTTCGCCGAGGCCTACAAGGAGGACTTCGGGCCGGAGCGCGGGCTCCTGGACCTGCGGGTGCTCGAGGGCCTGACCCCGGGCGACACCCACGGCGGGGACGGCATGGACCGCGACACCGCCGTCCGGCTCTACCGCCCCACCCACCCCGAGGCCGGCGACCGGCGCCTCAAGCTCTACCTCGCGGGGCGGCGCGCGACGTTGTCGTCGGTGCTGCCGGCGCTGCAGTCGCTGGGCGTGGTCGTCGTCGACGAGCGGCCCTACGGCGTGACCCGCGGCGACGGCGTCGCGTGCTGGATCAACGACTTCGGCCTGCGGCTCAGTGCGACCGAGGGCGCCGAGGCGGTGCCGCCGGGCACCGAGCACGACTTCACCGAGCGGTTCGCCGAGGCGTTCGACGCCGTGTGGAGCGGGCTGGCCGGCGCCGACGGGTACAACGCGCTCGTCGTGCACGCGGGACTGACCTGGCGCCAGGCCGCGGTGCTGCGGGCGTTCTCGCGCTACCTGCGCCAGATCGGCAACGCCTACGGGCAGAGCTACATCACCGACGTCGTGTGCGCGCACCGCGACGTCGCGGTCGGGCTCGTCGAGCTGTTCGAGGCCCGCTTCGACCCCGCCCTCGACGAGGACGAGCGGGAGCACCGGGTTGCCGAGGTCGATGGCCGCCTCACGACGGCGATCGCCGAGGTGACGAGCCTCGATGCGGACCGGATCCTGCGCTCGCTGCTCGGGGTGGTCCGCGCGGTGCTGCGCACCAACTACTTCCGCCGTGACGAGCACGGCGCGCCGCGGCGATTCCTCGCGCTCAAGCTCGACCCCGCGCAGGTGCCGGGGGTCCCGGAGCCGGCACCCGCGATCGAGACCTTCGTCTACTCGGCCCGCGTCGAGGGCGTCCACCTGCGCTTCGGCGACATCGCGCGCGGCGGTCTGCGCTGGTCGGACCGCCTGCAGGACTACCGCACCGAGATCCTCGGGCTGGTGAAGGCGCAGGCCGTGAAGAACGCGGTGATCGTCCCGGTGGGCGCCAAGGGCGGGTTCGTCGTGAAGCACCCGCCGGCCCCGACCGGCGACGCCGCCGCCGACCGCGACGCCACCCGCGCCGAGGGCGTCACCTGCTACCGGATGTTCATCTCCGGGCTCCTCGACCTCGTCGACAACCGGGCCGGGCACGCCGCCCAGTCGGCGATCCGCACCCCGGCGGACGTCGTGCGCTACGACGGCGACGACCCCTACCTCGTCGTCGCGGCAGACAAGGGCACGGCGACGTTCTCCGACATCGCCAACGGGGTCGCGTTCGACTACGGGTTCTGGCTGGGCGACGCGTTCGCCTCCGGCGGCTCGGTGGGCTACGACCACAAGGCCATGGGCATCACCGCCCGCGGCGCGTGGGAGTCGGTGCGCCGCCACTTCCGCGAGCTCGGGCGCGACGTCGCGAGCGACGAGGTCACCGTCGTCGGCGTCGGCGACATGTCCGGCGACGTCTTCGGCAACGGGATGCTGCTCTCCGAGCACCTCAGGATCGTCGCCGCGTTCGACCACCGGCACGTCTTCCTCGACCCCGACCCGGACCCGGCGGTCTCGTTCGCCGAGCGCAGCCGCCTGTTCGGGCTGCCGCGCTCGTCGTGGGCGGACTACGACGAGTCGCTGATCAGCGAGGGCGGCGGGGTGTTCCCCAGGACGATGAAGGCGATCCCGGTGTCGCCGCGCGCCGCGGAGGTGCTCGGGATCGAGGCGGGCGAGCTCGACCCGCCGTCGCTCGTGCGCGCCGTGCTGCGCGCGCCGGCGGACCTGCTGTGGAACGGCGGCATTGGCACCTACGTCAAGGCGTCGACCGAGACCCACGCCGACGTCGGGGACAAGAGCAACGACGCCGTGCGTGTCGACGGCGACGAGCTGCGCGTGGCGGTGGTGGGCGAGGGCGGCAACCTGGGCCTGACCCAGCGGGGGCGCATCGAGTACGCGCGCCGCGGCGGCAAGGTCAACACCGACGCGATCGACAACAGCGCGGGCGTCGACTGCTCCGACCACGAGGTCAACATCAAGATCCTGCTGGACTCGCTGGTCGAGCGCGGGGAGCTGGCGCCGACCGAGCGCGACGAGCAGATCGCCGCCACCACCGACGAGGTCGCCGACCTCGTGCTCGTCGACAACGTCAGCCAGAACGAGGTCCTGGGGGTGTCGCGGGCGCACGCGGCGCCGATGGCCCACGTGCAGGAGTCGCTGGTCGACGACCTCGAGGCGCGCGGCCGGCTCGACCGCGAGCTCGACGTCCTGCCCAGCACCGAGGAGTTCGCGGCCCGGCAGGCGGCGGGGGAGGGCCTGTCGAGCCCGGAGCTCTCGACGCTCATGGCGCACGTCAAGCTCGACCTCACCGACGCCCTCGCGGCGTCCGAGGTGCCCGACCTCGAGGTGTTCACGCGACGCCTGCCGTCCTACTTCCCGGCGGTGTTCGCCGAGCGCTACCCGGAGGCGGTGGCGGCGCACCCGCTGCGCCGCCAGATCGTCACGACCATGCTGTCGAACGCCGTGGTCGACGGCGGTGGGCTGACGTACGTGCACCGCCTCGGCCAGGAGGTGGCGGCGACGCCGGGCGACGCGGTGCGCGCGTACCACGTCGCCACCACGGTGTTCGGGCTCGACGTGCTCGCCGACGACATCGCGGCGGGGGACCGGACGCTGGCCACCCTCGTCGCCGACCGGCTCACCCTCGCCTCGCGCCGGCAGCTCGACCGCGCCGCGCGCTGGTTCCTCACGCACCGCCCGCAGCCGCTGGCGATCGGCGCCGAGGTCGCGCGCTTCTCGCCGTGGGTGGCGCAGCTGGCCCCGCGGGTGCCGGAGCTGCTGCGGGGCCGTGAGGCCGAGGGCCTCGCCGAGCACACGCAGGCGTTCGTGGACGAGGGCGCGCCGGTCGACCTCGCCCGGCGCGCCGTCGGCGGCCTCTACGCCTTCGGCCTGCTCGACGTCGTCGAGATCGCCGAGTTCGCCGAGCGGGAGCGGGGCGGGCTGCGCGCGGACGACGGCGAGGTCACCGACGACGAGATGTTCGCGGTCGCCGAGCTGTACTACGCGCTCTCCGAGCACCTCGGCTTCGACGCCCTCCTGACCGCGGTCGCGGGGCTCGAGCGCTCCGACCGCTGGCACGCGCTCGCGCGGCTCTCCCTGCGCGACGAGCTCTACTCGTCCCTGCGCGCCATCACGCTCGACGTGCTCGCCGACACCGGGTTCGACGAGTCGGCGGACGAGAAGATCGAGCACTGGGAGCAGGCGAACGCGTCGCGGCTGATGCGGGCGCGCTCCGCGCTCGCCGAGATCGCGAGGGTCGGTCGCGCGGACCTCGCGACGGTCTCGGTCGCCGCCCGCCAGATCCGCAGCATGGTCCGCTGACCCCACACCCTCCGGAGGCACACGCGTGGCGCCCTACGTCAACGACGTCGCGGTGCGCTGGTCCGACCAGGACGCCTACGGGCACGTCAACCACGCGCGCGTGGTGACGCTGCTCGAGGACGCCCGGACCGGCCTGCTCTTCGACGCCGCGGCCCGGGCGGGCGTC
This sequence comes from Actinomycetospora lutea, assembly GCF_028737205.1. Lineage (GTDB taxonomy): Bacteria > Actinomycetota > Actinomycetes > Mycobacteriales > Pseudonocardiaceae > Actinomycetospora > Actinomycetospora lutea. Next base: position 10,542 of record NZ_JAQZAL010000034.1, read on the forward strand.
GCGGCCTTCGAGGCCGGCCTGCTCGTCGCCTCGCTCGAGGTCGCCTACAAGCGGCCGATCGCGTGGAGCCCCGCCGGGGTGCGCGTGCTGATGACCGCCGAGGACGTGCGGGCCGCGTCGTTCCGCGTCGCCTACCGGCTGCTGCTGCCGGACGGCGACGGCGACGGGTCCTTCGACGAGGCGAAGCCGGCGGTCACCGCCACCACCCAGCTCGTGCCCTACGACCTCGCCACCGAGCGGCCGCGGCGTCTCACCGGCGAGGAGCGGGAGTTCCTCGCGGGCTACACCGCGTGAGCCTCGTCGTCCCCGCGGCGGCCGACCGCGCCGCGCTCGCCGACGTCGTCGCCCGCGTGGTGCGCCTCGACCCGGCCGCGGTGGTGCGGCTGCGCGCGGGCGGGGACACGGTCACGCTGTGGGCGGGCACCCCGTTCGCGGTGCTCGTGACCACCGCGGCGCCCGGGCACGTCGATCCCGCCGACGTCACGGTGATGGGGTCCGACCTGCTCGCGGCGCTGTCGGTCGTCGACGCCCCCGAGGTGGACCCGGGCCGGGCGGTGGACGACCGCTGGCGCGGCGACCTGCCGGGCGAGGTGGGCTGGGACGTGGTGGGGGAGATCCCGGCGGCGGAGATCGACGACGTCGTCGCGCGCGCCGACCCGGCGGGGCTCGACGCGACGGCGTGGGAGGGCGGCGGCGTGCGCGTGCCCGCGCGCTGCGTCGTCGCGGTGGCCGGGATGGGCCGGCCGGAGGGCGGCGCGCCGGTGCCCGTAGCGCTCTCGGGCGACGGGGCGTGGATGCGCCTGGACCTCGGCGGCGCGGCGGTCGTCCGCCACCGCCGCCCGGCCCTCACCGTCCTTGTGTGAGCGAACTCCGGGGCTATGGCCCCGAACTTCGCTCACGTATCAGCCGAGGTGGGCGCGCAGGAAGTCGCGGGTGGCGCTCCAGGCCTTGAGGGCCTGCTCGGGGTCGTAGGTGCCCAGGTGGTTCTCCTCGTTGAAGAACGCGTGTCCCGAGGGATAGATCCGGAAGTCCGGGATGACGCCGGACTCCGCCTCGATCCGCTCGGCGAGCTCCTCGACGGCCTCCGGCGGGGCCATCTCGTCCTCCTCGCCGAAGTGGCCGAGCAGGGGCGCGGAGAGGGTCGCGAAGCTCGGGTAGTCCTCGCCCAGCACGCCGTAGAACGGCACCGCGGCACCGATCTTGTCGCCCTGCTGCGCGGCGAGGACCAGCACGAACCCGCCGCCCATGCAGAAACCGACCGCGCCGACCTGGGCTCCCACGACGGCCTCGTGCCCGAGCAGGAAGTCGACGGCGCCGGCGAGGTCGGTGGCCGCCTGATCGACGGGCAGCTCCTGCATGAGCCGGCCAGCCTCGTCGGCGTCGTGGGTGGTGGTGCCGCCGTAGAGGTCGGGCGCGAGGGCCACGAACCCCTCGGCCGCGAGGCGGTGGGCGACGTCGGCGATGTGGGCGGTGAGGCCCCACCACTCCTGGATGACGATGACGCCCGGTCCCGACCCCGATTCGGGCAGCGCCAGGTAGCCGTGGGCGGTGCGCCCGCCGGAGGGGAACGAGACGTTCTGCAGCGGGTTGTCGGGCACCGTCACCAGGCCTTGTTCATCATGCTCGTCGCGGCCATCTCGAAGTACTCCCACATCTGCCGGCGCCGCTCCTCGGGCAGGTCGGCCTCGTCGACGGCGACGCGCATGCAGCGCAGCCACGCGTCGCGCTCGAGCGGCCCGATGGGGAACGGGCCGTGCCGCATGCGCAGCCGGGGGTGTCCGCGCTGGTGGGAGTAGGTCTGCGGGCCGCCCCAGTACTGCTCGAGGAACATGAGCAGCCGCTGCTCGGCCGGGCCGAGGTCCTCCTCCGGGTAGAGGGGACGCAGGACCGGGTCGTCGGCGACCTGCTCGTAGAAGCGGTGCACGATCCCCGCGAACGTCTCGTGCCCGCCCACGACCTCGTAGAACGTCTCGGGTCGGCCGGCCTGTGGTGCGCTCACCCCACCACCGTCCCAGATCCGGTGCCGGCGGGTGGCACCAGACCTGCCCACTCACACCGCGGGGGTGCCGGGTCCCGCGACCCCGGGCCGGCCGGCGAACGGGTAGGGCGCGGGCACGCCCGAGGCGTCGAGCTGGGTCTTGATCTCGGCGGCGACGGCACGCTGCACGGCCCACTGCTCGCCGGGGCGGGTCTTGATGGTCAGGCGCATGAGCACGCCCTCGGCGGTGACGGACTGGACGCCGAGCATCTCCGGCGGCGCGATCACCTTGCTCGCGATCTTGGGTTCGGCGCACTCGGCGTTCGCGGCGCGCTCGGCGATCTCGAGGGCATCGTCGACGTCGGCGCTGTGCCCGACGGGGATGTCGACGACGGCCACCGAGTAGCCCTGGCTGGAGTTGCCGACGCGCAGCACCTCGCCGTTGCGGACGTACCAGACGGTCCCGGCGATGTCGCGCAGCGTCGTCACCCGCAGGCCGACGGCCTCCACGGTGCCGGTGGCCTCGCCGAGGTCGACGACGTCGCCGACGCCGTACTGGTCCTCGAGCATCATGAAGATGCCGGACAGGAAGTCGCGGACGAGGTTCTGCGCGCCGAACCCGATCGCGACGCCGACGATGCCCGCCGAGGCGATGATCGGGGCGAGGTTGACCCCGAACTCGCCCAGGATCAGCACGAACGCGACCCCGTAGATCAGGATCGTCGAGAACGACCGCAGGACCGACCCGATCGCCTGGGCGCGCTGCGTGCGCCGCTCGACCATCAGCGGGGCGGCGTCGCGCAGCGTGCGCACGGCGCGGTCGCGCAGCGGGCGCAGCAGCGCCGGGACCCGGCCCTCGCGCGCCCCGCTGGTCAGGCGCCCGATCGCGCGGTGCACCGCGAACCGCAGCACCACCGCGACGACGATGATCAGGAGCACGACGACGAGGTGCGTGATCAGCTGGTCGGCCGAGCGGGAGAGCCAGTCGGTCTGCGTGAGCTCGTAGACGCGCTGGCACAGCGAGCCCTGGTCGGCGGCGCACGCCGGCGGTTGCGAGGGCAGCGACAGGGGCGACGAGAAGTCGAGCGCGGGCCCCGGGGCGGGCGTCGGGGTGGCCGGGGGCGGCGTCGGCGGCGGCACGGTCACGTTCCCCGACGGTAGAGCACGGTCCGGCGGCCCTCCCGACGTCCACCCGACAGCCGGCGACGCCCCGGTGACACGCCGGTGGCGCCCCGATGCGTTCGGTGAGAACACACGTGCGATCGGGCCCGTTGTGTGGTCGACTAGGGCCAACTCGGCGGGAGGTGGTCGTGTGCACGAACGACAACCCGGCAGCGTGACTCCGCTGGTCAGCGAGGTCCCGCCCACCACCGCGCCCCTCGGCGCGTCCGACCCTCCCGATCCCCCCGGCCTGACCGTCGCTCCCCCTCTCGCTCTCGACTCCCCGGACGATCCCCTCGCCCCGCCGCCGTCGCCGCCGTGGGGCCGACGCCGGGTCCTGCTCCTCAACGCCACCTTCGAGCCCCTCACCGCGCTGCCCCTCCGGCGCGCGATCGTGCTGCTGGTCTGCGGCAAGGCCGAGGTGGTCCACGGCGACGCCGCCGGCCTCGTCCTGCACTCGGCCACCGGCTCGGTGGAGGTCCCGTCGGTCATCCGGCTCCGCACCTACGTCCGCGTGCCCTACCGGGCGCGGGTGCCGCTGACGCGGGCCGCGCTCATGCACCGCGACCGGTTCCGGTGCGCCTACTGCGGCGGGCGCGCCGAGACCATCGACCACGTGGTGCCCCGCAGCCGTGGCGGCACGCACACCTGGGAGAACTGCGTCGCGTGCTGCGCGCGGTGCAACCACCGCAAGGCGGACAAGCTGCTCGCCGAGCTCGGGTGGCCCCTGCGCACCATGCCGACCGCGCCCCGCGGGCGGCACTGGCGCCTGCTCGCCGGGCTCGTCGACGCCGACCCGCTCTGGCTGCCCTATCTCGGGGAGACCGCCGCCTGACGCGTCGCCCGGACCGCCGATGCGGCACCATCGGGCAACCGTGAGCGATCTCCACGAGCTGAGCGCCCTCGAGACCGCCGCCGCGGTGCGCCACGGCGACGTCACGGCCCTCGAGGTGGTCGACGCCGCCCTCGCCCGCGCCGAGCGCCTGGGACCCGCCCTGGGCGCGTTCACGGTGCTCACGGCCGAGCGCGCCCGCGCCGCGGCCCGCGCGCTCGACCGTGACGGGGTGGACGGCGCCGGCCCGCTCGCCGGGGTGCCGACGGCCGTCAAGGACCTCACCGCCACCGCCGGCGTCCCGACGGGGCGGGGCTCGGTGATCTACGACGGCTGGGTCCCCGACCGCGACGACGACGTGGTGGGCCTGCTGCGCGGCGCCGGGACGATCAGCATCGGCAAGACCGCGGTGCCCGAGTTCGGGCTGCCCTGCTACACCGAGCCCGCCGTGGGCCCGCCGGCCGTCACCCCGTGGGACCGCTCGCGCTCGGCCGGCGGCTCGTCCGGCGGGGCGGCGGCCGCGGTCGCCGCCGGCATCCTGCCCGTCGCGCACGGCACCGACGGGGGCGGCTCGATCCGGATCCCCGCCTCGGCGTGCGGGCTGGTCGGCCTCAAGACCACCCGCGGGCGCATCCCTGCTGGTCCGGCCGGCGGCGACCCGGCCGGGCTCTCGGTGCACGGCCCGCTCGCGCGCACGGTCGCCGACGCCGCGGCGCTGCTCGACGCGATGGCCGTGACCGCGCCGGGGGAGCCCTTCGTCCCCGCCGCGCCCCCGCGGGGCGGTTTCCTGGGGGCGCTGGCCGGGCCGGCGCCCCGGCGGCGGATCGCGCTGGCCGTGGACGCGCCGCTGGACGGGGTGGCGGTCGACCCCGCGTGCCGCGCCGCCGCCGAGGACGTCGCGACCCTGCTGGCCGAGCTCGGGCACGAGGTCGAGCCGGTCGCGCTCCGGCTGCCCGACGAGGGCGTCGCCGCGTTCCTGACGCTGTGGACGGTGCTCTCGCTCGGCGACCCCGTCGAGCCCGCCGACGAGCCGCGCCTGCAGCCGCTGACGCGGTACCTGCGGGCCCGCGGGCGGGAGGTGACGGGGGCGGCGGCGATGGCCGCGCTCCACACGGTGCAGGTCGTCACGCGCGCCGTCGTCGCCGAGCGCGCGGGCTACGACGCGGTCCTGACGCCGACCGTCGCGCTGCCGCCGCGCCCGCTCGGGTGGTTCACCGAGACCGGCGACCCCGCCGACGACTTCGCGCGCCAGATCGCGTTCACGCCGTGGACCGCCATCGCGAACCTCACCGGCGAGCCCGCGATCTCCCTGCCGCTGGGGTGGTCGGCGGGCCTGCCGCTCGGGGTGGCGCTGCGGGGGCGGCGCGGCGAGGAGTCGGTGCTGCTGGGCCTGGCCGCCGAGCTGGAGGCCGCGCGCCCGTGGCGGGACCGTCGTCCGCCCGAGGGGTGGAACGAGGTGTGAGCGAGCGTCCTACGACGGGACGTCGTGGGAGACGGAGCGCAGCGGGAGCTCGACCCGTCGGGATCGGCGCCGATCCACTACGGTGCTGCGCGTGAGCCCGCTGACCACCTTCCTGCTCTACGGTGTGACCTCCATCGCGGGGATCGCCCTGATCGCGGCCATGACCCTCATCCGCCCGTCGTCGCGCGGCGCGCGCTACCGCTCCGGCGACGCGTGGGACCACGAACCGCTGTGGTGGATGGGCAACCCCCGAGGCTCGGGCGTCGCCGGGCCGACCGTCGAGGCCGTGCCCGCCGGCGCGGCCGCCGAGCACACCGCCCGAGGAGGCGCTCGTGGCACGTGGTGAGGTCGTCCCGGCCGTTCAGGACGCGCCGGGACAGACGACCCGACTGACCAGCGGTCCCGGTGTCCTCGAGGACCCGGTGTACGGCCAGGCGCGCGTCGCCACCGCCTCCGGGCGGATCTCCGAGGCGGCCGACGTGCTCGCCGAGGACTCGCGCACCCCGTTCTCCGCGTCGCAGCTCTCCCGGCTCGACGAGGCGCTGACGCTGGCCTGCCGCGAGACCGGGCTGCTGTTCACCCTGTGGGTGGGCGCGCTCGGCACCCGCTCGCGGGAGCGCGCCGAGGAGCTGCACGCCTCGCTCGGCGACCGCGCCGACGAGGCGATCGTCGTCGCCGTGTCCCCGGGCGAGCGCGTCGTCGAGATCGTCACCGGCGCCGAGTCGAGCCGCCGCATCGACGACCGCGCCGCCAAGCTCGCGGTGATGAGCATGGTCGCCTCCTTCAAGGAGTCCGACCTCGTCGGCGGCATGGTCGAGGGCATCACGATGCTCGCCGACCAGGCCGGCGGCGCCCACTAGCGCATCCGGGGGTACCCGGGCCGCCTGTTCGCGCCATTCGTTCGTGCCCGGGGGCGGCCTCAGCCGCGGTCGAACTCCCGGGCCGCGAGGGCGCGCACGACGCCGGCGCGCCCCTCGGTGACGAGGCGGCGCAGGGCCGGCGGGTGGTCGCCCGCGAGCCAGACGTCGGCGGCCTCGACCGTCGCGGGCTCGACGGCCCAGGACGGGAAGAGGCCCTGCACCATCGGCTGCGCTTGCTCCGACGAGCGGCGCGCCCACACCTCGTCGACGACCGCGAAGTACGTCCCCACGTAGTCGGCGAGCAGCGCCTGCTGCGCCGGGTGCGAGAAGCCCATGATGATCGCCGAGTTGATGGCGTTGGGCAGGGTGTCGTCCTCGACCGCGCGCCGCCAGGCCTCGGCCTTGGCCTCCGGGGTGGGGATCAGCGCGCGGGCCCGCTCGGCCATCCGGCGCCCGGTCGCGGTGTTGTCGCGCGCGTACTCCTCGTCGATCTCCGCCTCGCCCGCGGCGCCGTGGGCCACGAGCGCGTGCAGGAGCCGCCAGCGCAGGTCCGTGTCGACGGTCAGGCCCTCGAGCGGTGCGGACTCCGAGCGCCACCCGGCCAGGGCGTCGAGCGCCTCGGGGGTGAGCACCGAGCCGGCGAGCGCGTTGACGATCGCGAGCTGGTGGTCCGAGCCGGGAGACGCAGCGGAGCGGAGCTCGACCTCGTCGGAAGGCTCGGCGTGGGCGAGCTCGAGCAGGCGGGCCACGAACGTCGGCCACCCCTCGGCGACCGCCCAGGACGGCTCGGCGTACGACGCGAGGGCCGTCTGGGCCTGCAGGAGCAGCCGCTGCACGACGCCGACCTCGGACTCGGCGGCGATGCCTCCGGTGACGAGCGTGACGAAGTCGCGGGCGCGCAGCTCGGCCTCGCGGGTCATCTCCCAGGCCGCCGACCAGCACAGGGTGCGGGGCAGGGGCTCGGCGATGTCGCCGACGCGGTCGATCAGCGTGACCAGCGAGCGCTCGTCGAGTCGCATCGTGCAGTAGGTCAGGTCGTCGTCGTTGACGAGCACGAGCGCGCCGGCCTCGACGCCGATCAGCTCCGGCACCTCGGTGCGCTCGCCGCTGACGTCGAGCTCCACGCGGTGCCGGCGGACGAGCTGGCCCGAGCCCCGCCCGTTCGCTTCCTGGCCGTCGCCGTAGATCCCGACCGCCAGCCGGTGGGTGCGCAGCTCGCCGGCGCCGGGGCGGGCGCCGCCCTGGACGACCTCGAACGCCGTGTACTTCCCGTTCTCGCCCACCGAGAACGACGGCGCGAGCGAGTTGAGCCCCGTGGTGCGCAGCCACTGCGCGCTCCACCCCGACAGGTCGCGGCCCGACGCCTCGGTCAGGGCGCCGAGCAGGTCGTCGAAGGTCGCGTTGCCGTAGGCGTGGCGCGAGAAGTACAGCCGCAGCCCGGACAGGAACTCCTCCTGCCCGACGTAGGAGACGAGCTGCTTGAGCACCGAGGCGCCCTTGGCGTAGGTGATGCCGTCGAAGTTGACCTCGACCGCCTGCAGGTCCGGGATGTCGGCGGCGACGGGGTGGGTCGAGGGCAGCTGGTCCTGGCGGTAGGCCCACGACTTCTCGACGTTGGCGAACGTCGTCCACGCGTTGCGGTACTCGGTGGCCTCGGCCTGGCTGACGACGCTGGCCCACGTCGCGAACGACTCGTTGAGCCACAGGTCGTCCCACCAGCGCATGGTCACGAGGTCGCCGAACCACATGTGCGCCATCTCGTGCAGGACGGTCTCGGCGCGGCGCTCGTAGAGGTAGCGGGTGACGCGGCTGCGGAAGACGTAGTCCTCGAGGAACGTCACCGCGCCGACGTTCTCCATCGCGCCCGCGTTGAACTCGGGCACGAAGAGCTGGTCGTACTTGTCGAAGGGGTAGGGCACCCCGAAGTTGCGGTGGTAGAAGCCGAAGCCCTGCCTGGTCTCGGTGAACAGCCGCTCGGCGTCCATGTACTCGGCGAGGCTCGACCGGCAGTAGATGCCGAGCGGGATCGAGCCGTGCTCGTCGGTGTAGGTGTCGGTCCACTTCGCGTACGGGCCCGCGACCAGCGCCACCAGGTAGGTCGAGATGCGCGGCGTCGGGGTGAACACGTGCCGGGTGACTCCGCCGGCCTCGCTCGCCTCGGCCGCCGCGCCGTTCGCGATGACCTCCCAGCTCGACGGTGCCGTGACTGCGGCGGCGATGGTCGCCTTGAGGTCGGGCTGGTCGAAGCAGGCGAACATCCGCTTCGCGTCCGCCGTCTCGAACTGGCTGTAGAGGTAGACCCCGCCGTCGACGGGGTCGACGAAGCGGTGCAGGCCCTCGCCGGTGTTCATGTAGCGGCAGTCGGCGTCGACGACCAGCTCGTTGTCCGCGGCGAGGTCGGGCAGCGCGAGCCCCTTCTCCTCGTCGTAGTCGGACACGTCGAGCTGCGTGCCGTTGAGCACGGCTGCGCGCACCCCGGCGGCGACGATGTCGATCCAGCTCGACGCGCCGGGCTGCGCGCAGCGGAAGCGCACGGTGGTGATCGACCGGAACGTGGACTCGCCGGGTCCGCCGGTCGCCGGGTCGGTCAGGTCGAGGTCGATGTCGTAGGAGTCGACCTCGAGCAGCTCGGCGCGCGTCGCGGCGTCGTCGCGGGTCAGGTTCGGGGCAGCCACGGCGCCACCCTAGGCCGACCGGGAACATCACGGGCCGTCCCGGGGGTTGGCCCGAGTGAGGACCTCGGAGAAGGGAACCCGACCGTCATGGCAGACAAGACCCGCGTCGACTTCTGGTTCGACCCGCTGTGCCCGTTCGCCTGGATCACGTCGCGCTGGATGCTCGAGGTCGAGAAGGTGCGTGACGTCGAGACGCACTGGCACGTCATGAGCCTGGCCGTGCTGAACGAGGGCAGGGACCTGCCCGAGAACTACGCCGAGATGATGAAGAAGGCGTGGGGTCCCGTCCGGGTCGCGATCGCCGCGGCGCAGCAGAAGGGCGACGACATCCTCGCCCCGCTGTACACCGCGATGGGCACCGAGATCCACAACAACGGCAACAAGGACTTCGACGACGTCATCGCCAAGGCGCTCGACGAGGTCGGTCTCGACAGCTCGCTCGCGCAGGCCGCGCACACCGACGAGTACGACGAGGCCCTGAAGAAGAGCCACCACGAGGGCATGGACCCCGTGGGCATGGACGTCGGCACCCCGGTCATCCACGTCGAGGGCTCGGCGTACTTCGGTCCCGTGCTGACCCGCATCCCCAGGGGCGAGCAGGCCGGCCGGATCTTCGACGGCGCGAAGCTCCTCGCCGGCTACGAATACTTCTACGAGCTCAAGCGCACGCGCGACACCGAGCTCCAGTTCGACTGACCGCCCGGGAGGACCGACGCCGGCGTCACATCGACGCCGGCGCCTCCTTCTGCTGGAGCGCGAACAGGCTGGTGTAGCCGCCCGACCAGTCCGGCGGCACCAGGCACGGCCGCGGGTCGTGGTGCGCCCAGCGCGCCCGCTCGCCGCGCACGACCTCCTCGGCGTGGCTCGAGGGCAGCGGGTTCGCGGTGTACGGGAACGCGTCGGCGGCCTTGTAGACGTTGAGCAGCAGCGGGCGCCCGATCGGCGAGTCGTTGGCCGCCGAGTGGTGCGCCGCGCGGCAGTTGTGGATCGTCACCGAACCCGCGGGGCCGGGCAGGTAGGCGGTCCGGTTCACGTCGAGCCCGGCCGCGTCCTGCGGGTTCAACGCGCCCGCCCACGCGCCGTCGTCGCCGTACAGGTCATACAGCGGCCCGTCGTGGCTGCCGGGCAGGACCCCGAGCGGGCCCTGCTCCATCCCGCAGTCGTACAGGTAGGTCCCGAAGGTCAGCGGCGTGTAGTTGGTGTGCGGCCAGTACTGGATGTCCTGGTGCCACTTCACCTCGGCGCCGCCGCGCGCCCACTTGAAGTTGAGCTTCGAGTGGTGGAAGGCGACGTCGGGACCGACGAGATCCGCGGCGACGTCGGCGAGCACGGAGTCGCGGGCGTAGGCCCAGTAGTCCGGGTGCTGGTCGACGGGGCTCGTGACGCGGCGCAGGCGCGGGGCGTCGGCGGTGTGGTCGGGCTCGAGGTCGAAGACCCGGTCGGACGCGGTGAGCGCCCGGCTGCGCTCGACCATCTCCTCGGTGGCGGCCCGCAGGCGCTCCAGCCACTCCTCGGGGATCAGGCGCTCGAGGAGCAGGTAGCCGTCCGCCCAGTACGACTCACGCTGCTCCTCGGTGAGCACCTTCGCGGGTGTGCGTCGGATGTCGTCGATGAGCATGAGGGGCCTCCACGCTGTGTGTCCGTGCTCACACGGTAGGTCACAGCAGCGGCCACGTCGCCCCGTCGGGCAGGGTGGGGACATGGAGACGACGACCGGGACGGACACGCTGACGCGGCACTGGATCGACGGGGCCTGGCAGGAGGGGTCCGGGTCGATCGCCGTGGTGAACCCGGCGACGGAGCAGACGATCGCGGAGGTGCCCGCCGGCGGCACGGCCGAGGTCGACGCCGCGGTGCTGGCCGCGCGGCACGCGTTCCCGCGGTGGGCGGCGACGCCGCTGGCCGCCCGGGTCGCGATGGTCCTGGCGATCCGCGAGGGCATCAAGGCGCGCAGCGGTGAGATCGCGGCGTCGATCACCGCCGAGATGGGCTCGCCGACGAAGTTCGCCAACTCGGTCCAGGTCGGCATGCCGATGGCGACCTCGAAGGGCGTCGCCGGGCTCGCGGAGTCGTTCCCGTGGACCGAGGAGATCGGCAACTCGCTGGTCGTCCGCGAGCCGGTCGGCGTGGTCGGCGCGGTGACGCCGTGGAACTACCCGCTGCACCAGGTGGTCGCCAAGGTGGCGCCGGCGCTGGTGGCGGGCTGCACGATCGTGCTCAAGCCCAGCGAGGTCGCCCCCCTGACCGCCGGCATCCTCGCCGAGATCACCCGCGAGGCCGGCCTGCCCGCCGGCGTCTTCAACGTCGTGCACGGCACGGGCCCCGGGGCCGGCGAGGCGCTGGCCGCGCACCCGGGCGTCGACATGGTGTCGTTCACCGGGTCGGTGCCCGCGGGCCGGCGGGTGCAGGAGGTCGCCGCCGGCACCGTCAAGCGCGTCGCGCTCGAGCTCGGCGGCAAGTCCGCCAACATCGTCCTCGACGACGCCGACCTCACCCAGGCCGTCAAGCTCGGCCTCGGCAACTGCTTCATCAACGGCGGGCAGACCTGCACCGCCTGGACCCGGCTGCTCGTGCCCCAGTCGCTGCACGACCAGGTCGTGGAGATGGCCGTCGAGCAGGCCGCCAAGTACACGGTGGGCGACCCCACCGAGGAGTCGACCCGCATCGGGCCGATGTCCTCGGAGCGCCAGCGCGAGCGCGTCGAGGGCTACATCACCCAGGGCGTCTCGGAGGGCGCCGAGCTCGTCGTCGGCGGGCCCGGCCGTCCCGAGGGGCTCGACAGCGGCGCGTACGTCCGCCCGACGATCTTTTCCGGCGTGCGCCCGGACGCCACGATCGCCCAGGAGGAGATCTTCGGCCCGGTGCTGTCGGTGATGCCCTACGGCGACGAGGACGAGGCCGTCGAGATCGCCAACGCCACCGTCTACGGGCTCGCCGGCGCGGTGTTCGCGGGGTCGCAGGAGCGCGGCCTCGAGGTCGCGAAGCGCATGCGCACCGGCCAGGTCGACGTCAACGGCGGCGCGTTCAACCCCCTCGCCCCCTTCGGCGGCTACAAGCAGTCGGGCACCGGGCGCGAGCTGGGCCGCTACGGGCTCGAGGAGTTCCTCGAGGTCAAGTCGATCCAGCTCTGAGGACCTCCGCCAGGACACGGGCATGGCTGTGGTCGGTGTCCCTGGTCGCGGTCAGCAGCGTCAGCGGGCCCGTCGTGTCGCGCAGTATCGCGAGCGCCGACGCGGCGGGCTCGACCGCGAGCTCGGCGCGGTAGCGGCGGGCGAACTCGTCGTACTTCGCCGGGTCGTGGGCGAACCACCGGCGCAGCTCGGCGCTGGGCGCCACGTCGCGCAGCCACGCGTCGTGGTCGGCGTCGGCGGCGGCCAGCCCGCGCGGCCAGAGCCGGTCGACGAGCACCCGCGTCCCGTCGTCCTCGGCCCGCTCGTCGCGCACCCGCTTCACCTGCACCCTCATCGTCGGGGATGGTGCCGGACGTGACGACCGAACGGGGCGGCGGGCCGCGCGCACCCGCCGGCGTCGCGGCGCTCGCCGACGCGACCCCGGCCGAGCGCGACCGGCTGGTCGACGGGGTGCGCGCCGCCGCGATCGTGGTCGTGATCCTGTGGCACTGGGTCGGGTCGCTGACCCACCGCGGCCCGGACGGCGTCGTCGTCATGCCGAACCCGGTCGACGCCGTGCCACTCGGGTGGGCGGCGACGTGGGTGCTGCAGGTGATGCCGGCCTTCTTCGTCGTCGGCGGCTTCGCGCACCTGGCCGGCTGGGACGCCGCCGGTCGCCGCGCCGGTCCGTTCTACCGGCGGCGGGCGCGGCGCCTGCTCGCACCGGTGGCGGTGTGGGTCGTCCTGTGGGCGGCGGTCGAGCTGGTCGCGACGCTCGCCGGGTCGGCGACGCCGCTGGTGGCGTGGTTCCCGGGGGTCCTGACGCCGCTGTGGTTCCTCGGGGTCTACGCGCTGGTCACCGCCCTCGTGCCGGTGACGGCGACGTGGCACCGGCGCGCCCCGGCGGGGACCCTCGGCGCGCTGCTGCTCGCGATGGTGGTGGCCGAGACGCTGCGCTCCGTCGTCGCGCTGCCCGTCCTCGGTGCCGTGTCGTCGGGGCTGGTCTGGCTGCTCGTCCACCAGCTCGGCTACCTCTGGCGCGACCACGGCCGGGTCCCGCCCGGTGTGGCGCTGGCGGTCGCCGGTGGGGGGCTCGGGTCGCTCGTGGTGGTGACGGGCGTGCTCGGCTACCCGCGGTCGATGGTGGGCGCGAACCTGTGGCCGACGACGCCGGCGATCGTCGCGCTGGCCGTCCTGCAGCTCGGCCTCGTGGCGCTCCTCGCCCCGGCGGCGGACCGCCTGCTGCGCCGGCGCCGACCCTGGCGGTGCGTCGTGGCGGTCAACGCGACGGCGATGACGCTGTTCGTGTGGCACATGACGGCGTTCGCCGCGGTGTTCCTCGTGGTGGAGCGCCTCGGCGCCGCGCCGGGCGGGGTGCCGGACGCCGGCTGGGTGCTGGCCCGCCCGTTCTGGCTGCTGGCTCCGGCGCTGGTGCTCGTCGGGCTCGTCGCCGTGTTCCGACGGGCCGAGCTGCGGTAGGGGTCAGGGCACCGCGCGCCACAGGACCTGCTGCAGGTCGTCCAACCAGCGCCGGTACGACTGACCCGACGACGGCGGGTGGTACTCCAGGCCGAGGGACTCGGCGGCGGCCCGCGTGGCGTCCTCGGTGGGGAAGCGCTCGAGCAGCTGCTGCGCCTGGCCCGCCGCCGCCCACACGTCGTCGCGCGGCCACTGCTGCGCGAACGCGGCGAGCCCGCCCTCGACCGACCCGTGGTCGTCGCCCACGTCCTGGTGCAGGTAGCCGGTGAACACCCCCGCGAGCGCCTGCCACTCCGGTGCCGTCGGGTCGGCGCCGTCGACCCGACGCCAGGGCACCGGGTAGGCGGTGTGCACGTGGAAGCCCTCGGACATGGTCGGGTCCCGACGCAGCACGACGAGCGAGGCCGTGACCTCGACGATGTCGGCGGCGGTCTCCGCCCACTTGGGCACGTGGCGCCCCGTGACGGTGCCGTGGTCCCACGTCACGCCGAGCGTCGGGCGCGCGGTGGCGAGCCACGCCCGGATGACGGCGTCGTTGCCGGCCAGATTGTCGGCGACGCACCGCTCGGCCACCTCGCGGTCGGTGAAGCTCGACGACTCGATCGACCGCCCGGACGCCGCGACGTCCTGCCTCCCGGGCTGCCAGCCCCAGGCGATGCCGTCGAGGTCGATGCGGGGGTTGGTCACGACTCGGGTCCTTCGATGGACGGGCGCGGACGACCGCGACGCTCGTTGAGCCGGGTCGGGCGCTGTGGGTTTCGGAGGACCCGTTCGAGCTCGGCGAGCCAGTCACGGATGCTCCACCCCGCGGCCTCGGGATGGTAGTCACGCCCGAGGGGCTCCAGGGCACGCAGCGTGTCGGCATCGTCCGTCGTGCCGTCCAGGACTCTGCGTACCTCGTCCGCGGCGCTGAGGCGCTGCGCCTTCGAGGCGTCGCCGCAGAAGGCGAGCACGGTGTCCTCCGGCGGGCCCCAGATGTCCTCGAAGTCCTGGTTGAAGTAGGCCACCAGCAGAGTGCGCAGCTCAACCCACTCAGCAGCTTCTCTATCGATCTTCACAAGGCTCCTCACTAGGGGCGCGGGTAGGAGGTCAGGATGCGATAGCCGTCGGGCATCGACGTATCGCGAAGCAACACGATGCGTGATGTCGTGGCGTCGGTGATGTCGTGCAGACCGGTGGCGGTGACGGGTGAGAAGCGACCAATGACCTCTCCATGCGCGTACTCGAACTCCTTCGGCAAGGTCGGCGGTGGAGTCGATTGCAGCCACTGCTCGATCGCGGCCCGATTGGCGACAGCGTTCTCGTGGATCCGCTGCTCAGCTGTCGGCCTGTCCGTGTAGGTCGAGGCCTCGATCGGGTCGTGTGCCCGTGCCTGGCGGTCCAGCAGTTCTTGATCTGTGGCTCCGACGTGGGCCTTGCGCGGGGAGAGCGTGTGGCCGCCCGCCGCCTGGTGGCTCGCGAGCCCTCCGTTCGGGGCGATGGGTGTGTGGTCGCTCGGACTTGGATCGGGCGCCAGGTCGCCGAGGCGTCCGAGTTTCGTGAGCCCCTTGCCGCCCAGGGCGGCGGCGATGACGCCGGGGCTGCGGCCGATGGCCTCGTCCAGGCCGCCGGTCCGGTACGAGTCGACGACCGGCGCGACGGTGCCCTGGACGATCGTCCCGACGGCGCCGAGCGGGTCGGTCACGGCAGCTTGGGTGGTCTCCCAGGTCCTCGCCCAGGTGGCCCCGACGTCGTCGCCGAAGACGTTGACGTGGTCGACGACCCCGCCGACGGTGTCGGTGACCTCGTCGACCACGTCCCCGCCGGCCTTGACCAGCCCGTCCCACGCGTTGCCGTCGGGCGGGCGCGCCGGGGCCGCGAGGAGGCCCGCCAGGCCCGCGCCGGCCGCGTCCAGGGCGCGCGCCGCGACCTCCGCCGCGCCCCGCGCACGGTCCTCCGCGGACAGCATGATCGCGGTGCCGTCCTGGACCGCGAGGCGCCCGGACTCGCGGGCGGCGTCGGCCGGGGCGCCCGAGCCGACACCGACCAGCAGCGCCCGGCCCTGCACCGCCATCCGCTCGCCCTCGAGCCAGTCCTGCTGCGCCCGGCGGAGCTCGGCCGCGAACACCCGCAGCGGCTCGGCGGCGGCGCGCACGGCGTCGGCGGCGGTGCGGGCGCCCGTGGCGGCGGTCCCGACGGTCGTCGCCGCGAGCACCGCGGCGCTCCCGGACCACGCCACGGTCGCGCTGCGCCCGTGAGCGTCCACCGCTCCGCCGACCGCAACGAGGTCCTGCGCGGACCGGGCGAGGGCGTCCGCGGCGGCCTCGACCGCGGCCGGGTCGCCGGGGAGGCCGGGCATCAGCGCCCGCCCAGCCCGGGCAGCAGGACGGGTGGTGCTCCCGGAGCCGCCGGTCCGCCCAGCCCGCCCGCGACGCCCTCGTCGCCGGTGCGGTACGTGGCCGCCGAGGCCTCGAGCGACGCGGCCGCGTCGGTGATCCGCGTCGACACGGTGCCACCCGCGCCGTCGAGCGCCTGGCCGAGCCGGGACGCTGCCGTCGCCAGCGGTTCGGTGCCGCAGGCCCCGGACGCCGAGGCGATGGCCGCCGAGGCCGCGCGGCATGCCGCCACGAGCTCGCCGGCGTCCCCGCGCAGTGCCGCCGCGCCCGCCCGCAGCTCCTCGGGGCGGACGTCGAACCCCTCGCCCGGTGCGGTCACGCGGCCCCCGTCCGATCGCTCCTCGGATCGGATGCTGGCAGGGATGCGGGTGGCGCCGAGGGCGTTTCGCGGAAGTCGGGGATCCGGGTGCGGGCTGCTCGCCGCATCGATCTCTCGAGGGTGTCACCGGTGCACTCGCCGCACCGGCGACACCAGCGGCACTCTCGAGAGATCGTCCTGGCGAGCTACCCCGCGTCCGCGCGCACGTCGAGCCCGAAGTGTTCGACGAGCCAGTCGACGCACTCGTGGATGAAGCGCACGCGGTTCTCGGTGCGCTGGATCTCGTGGCCCTCGTCGTCGAAGAGCAGGTAGCGCACGGGCACGCCGGCGGCCTTGGCGCCGTGGACGGCGAGCTCGGCCTCGTGGACGGGCACGTTGGTGTCCCACCTGCCGTGCACGACGAGCAGGGGCGCGCGCAGGTGCTCCATGCGGTGCACGGGAGAGAGCTCGCGCAGCAGGTTGCGGTCGTGGATCGGGTGGCCGTACTCGCCGACCGCGGCGTCGGCGATCCACGGCTCGGTGCGGGCGAAGAACGTCTCGAAGTCGGCCATGCCGCACACGTCGATGCCGACGGCGAAGAGCTCGGGGTGGTTCACGAGGGCGGCGAGGGTCAGGTAGCCGCCGTACGACCGGCCCATCACCGCGACGCGGTCCGGGTCGGCGACGCCGGACTCGACGAGGTGCTCGACGCACGTCGCCACGTCGCGGATCGCCGCGAAGCGCCCGGCGCCGTTGTCGGCGTTGACGAACGAGCGCCCGAAGCCCGACGAGCCGCGCACGTTGGCGGCGTAGACGGCGACGCCGCGCGCGAGCAGGTGCTGGTAGAGCGGCGTGAACACCGGGCGCTCCTGCGCCTCGGGCCCGCCGTGCAGGTAGATCACGGTGGGGAAGGGGCCCGCCTGCCCGCGCGGCCGGTAGAGCCAGCCGGGCAGGCGCAGGCCGTCGGGGGTACTGACGACCTCGAGCGTCGGGTGCACGAGCTGGCCCGCCGCCCAGCGCGGCTCCTCCTGCGGGCAGATCAGGGCCGTCGTGTCCGACGACAGCTCGTGGCACCACACGGCGGCCGGGACCTCGGGCGACTGGATGCCCATGACCAGCGAGTCGCCGTCGTGGCTGAAGATCGCGCTGACGACGACGTCGCCGGGCGGGGCGTACGACGAGCACTTGCCCGAGCCGAGGTCGAGCAGGTCGACCTCGCTGCGCCCCTCCACGTTCCACACGAGCGCGGCGAGCCCGGCGTCCTCGGTGAGCGCGAACCGCTCGAGCTCAGCGTCGGTGCGCTCGGCGAGCACCTCCGGGGTCATGGGGCTCGCGTCGGTGGCGACGTCGACGGCCACGAGCGCGGCCCGTTCGCGGCCGCCGTCGGTGAGCAGCAGCATCTTCGTGCCGTCGGGGGTGAAGCGGCCGGCGACGACGCTGGAGTCGCGGGTGATCGCGACGGGGTGCTCGACGGCGCCGGGCGGGCCGCCGGGGCCGCGCTGAACGTCGATCTCGTGCCAGCCCTCGGTGCCGTCGAGGTCGACGATGCCGACGTGGCGGGACCCGCGGCGGCCGCGGCGCAGCAGCACGCGGCGCCGGTCGCGGCTCACGTCGAGGATCTGCAGGGCGTGCCCGGAGCCCAGGCGCTGGCGCTGCCCGCTGTCGGCGTCGACCAGCCACGCCGTCGTCGTCTCGGTGTCCGACTCGGTGATCGCGAGGACCGAGCCGGTGTGCGTGAAGCGGTCGAGGGTGACCGCGCCCCGGTCGTCGTCGCCGACCCCCCGGACGGGCCGCAGGTCGGTGCCGTCGGGGCGCACGATCGCGACCTGGGTGCGCTCGCCGCCGTCGGGGGCGGTCTCGACCGCGAGCCAGGCGCCGTCGGGGGACCAGCGGACGGTCGAGACGAGGTCGTCACCCGTGTCGAGCGACCACTCCTCGCCGGTGGCGCGGCGGTGCATGCGGACCTGCGGCCGGCCGTCCCCGTCCCAGACGAACGCGATCGTCGTCCCGTCCGGGGAGGGGCTCGGCGACCAGCAACGCGTCGCGCTGATCCACTCGTCCACGGCCCGCACGCTACCTACGTGATGCCGTGGGCCTGCAGCCACATCTCCAGCAGTGCGACCTGCCACAGGGCGTTGGCGCCGAGGTTGGTGCGCCCCGAGTTGGGGTTGTCGAGCATCTGCGCGACGGCGTCGGCCCGGAAGAGCCCGCGGGAGGTGGCAGCGGGGTCGGTGAGGGCGCCCCGCACGCGCTCGAGGACCGGCCCGGAGAGCTGGCGGATCGCCGGGACCGGGAAGTAGCCCTTCTTCCGGTCGATGATCTCGTCGGGCAGCACCCCGCGGGCCGCGGCCTTGAGCACGCCCTTGCCGCCGTCGGCGAGCTTGTACTCGGGCGGGCAGGCGCCCATCGTCTCGACGAACTCGTGGTCGAGGAACGGCACGCGCGCCTCGAGGCCCCACGCCATCGTCATGTTGTCGACGCGCTTCACGGGGTCGTCGACGAGCATGATCGTGGTGTCGAGGCGCAGTGCCGCGTCCACGGCCGAGTCGGCGCCGGGCCGGCCGAAGTGCTTCGCGACGAACGCCCGGCTGACGTCGTCGTCCACGAGCGCCTCGGGCGTGAGGAGCTGGGCGACCTCGCTGTGCGGGCGGTCGAAGAACGCCTTCTCGTACGCGTCGAGCGCGCCGTCGCGCGGCACCCCGGCCAGCGGCGGGTACCAGTCGTAGCCGCCGAGGATCTCGTCGGCGCCCTGGCCGGACTGCACCACCTTGATCGACCTCGAGACCTCGCGCGAGAGCAGGTAGAAGGCGACGACGTCGTGGCTGACCATGGGCTCGGCCATCGCCGCGACCGCGCCCGCGAGCGCGTCGTCCGTCTCGTGCTTGGCGACCTTGAACCGCGTGTGGTCGGTGCCGTAGGTCTTCGCGACCAGGTCGGAGTAGTCGAACTCGTCGCCGGTCTCGCCCGCCTCGGCCTCGAACCCGATCGAGAACGTCTTGAGGTCGGACTGCCCCATCTCGGCGAGCAGGGCCACGACGATCGACGAGTCGATGCCGCCGGAGAGCAGCACGCCGACGGGGACGTCGGCGACCATCCGGCGCTCGACGGCGGTGCGCAGCGACGCCAGCGCGGTCTGCGCCCACTCCTTCTGAGACTTCTCGCCGTTCCGCGTGAACGTCGGCTGCCAGTAGAGCCAGTCGTCGGTGCCGCCGTCGGGGGAGACCGTGCGGATCGTGGCCGGCGGCAGCTTGCGGACGCCCTGCAGGATCGTGCGCGGCGCGGGGACCACCGAGTGGAAGCTCATGTAGTGGTGCAGGGCCACGCGGTCGACGTCGGTGTTGAGCCCGCCGCCCGCGAGCAGCGCGGGCAGCGAGGACGCGAAGCGCAGCGCGCCGGGGACCTGCGCGACGTAGAGCGGCTTGATCCCCAGGCGGTCGCGACCGAGGACGAGCTCACCGGTGCGGCGGTCGGCCACGGCGAACGCGAACATGCCCTTGAAGCGCTCGACGCAGGCCTTGCCCCAGCGGTGGAAGGCCTTGAGCAGCACCTCGGTGTCCGAGGTGGAGAAGAACCGGTAGCCCTGGGCGTGCAGCTCCTCGCGGAGCTCCTTGTAGTTGTAGATGATCCCGTTGAAGACGGCGGTCAGGCCGAGGTCGCTGTCGACCATCGGCTGGGCGCCCGCCTCGGACAGGTCGATGATCTTGAGCCGCTGGTGGGCGAGGGCCAGCGGCCCGTGCCCCACGACGCCCCAGCCGTCGGGCCCGCGGGGCTCGAGGACCTGGGCCATGTCCAGCACCGTCGCGACCTCGGCCGCGCGGCCGTCGAATCGGAACTCACCGGCGATGCCGCACACGTGTGGCCTCCTCGGTCGTGATCAGCGCAGGATCCAGGTGTCCTTCGAGCCCCCGCCCCGCGAGGAGTTGACCACGAGGGAGTCGGCGGGCGCGACACGGGTGAGCGGCGTCGGCAGCACCGTCGGGGTCGGTGCGAGGACCACGAACGCCCGCAGGTCGACCACTCTCGGCTCGAGCGCCGTGCCGGTGAACGTCGGGTGCGTGGAGATCCGGATCGTCTCCTGCGCGACGAAGCTCGCGGGGTCCGCGCGCACCGCGGCGGCCGCCGCCTCGAGCTCCGCGGCGTCCGCGTGGGGGCCGACGACGATGCCCTGCCCGCCGTAGCCGTCGACGGGCTTGAGCACCAGCTCGTCGAGGTGGGCCAGGACGTGGTCGCGCTGGTCGGGATCGGCGCACGACCAGGTCGGGACGGCCGCGAGGGTCGCCTTCTCGCCCAGGTAGTACTCGGTGAGCGCCGAGACGTAGGGGTAGACGCCCTTGTCGTCGACGAGGCCGTTGCCCGGCGCGTTGGCGAGCGTCAGGCGGCCCGTGCGCACGGCCTCCTGCACGGGTCCGCCGAGCGGGACGCCGGACGCGTCGGTGGCGGCGAAGAGGACCTCCTCGTCGATGCGCCGGTAGAGGACGTCGACGGGCCGCCCGGTCGCGGCGATCGTGATCATCCCGGCAGCCGCGCGGAGCTCGCCGGGCGTGAGCAGCGGCACGCGCATCTCCTCGGCGAGCATGCGGTGCTCGAAGTGGGCCGCGTCGCTCGGTCCTTCGGTGACGACGGCGAGCACCGGGTTCTCGCCGGCCGCGGGCGGGGCGCACGCGAGCAGCGCCTCGCGCAGCATCGCCGGGCCCTCGTCGGCGTCGAGCACCCCGTCCGGGGCCTGGAGCTCGGGCAGGACGCTGCGCACCACGCGGCGGTCGGCCATCGCGAAGCCGATGCCCGAGGGGATGCGCAGGTTGTCCTCGAGGACCTTCCACTCGCCCTCGGCGTCGCAGACGAGGTCGAGCCCGCTGACCAGGGCCCGCACCGATCCGGGGTGCAGGTTCATCGCGGCCTCGTGCGGGCGGGGGATCCAGCGCAGCGCGGACTCGGGCAGGACGCCGTCGTGCAGGCACGCGCGCTCGCCGTGGAGGTCCTGCAGCAGGGCCTCGCAGGTCCGGGCGCGCTGGACGAGCCCCTCGGACAGGGTCGCCCACTCGCCGGGCCGGATCAGGCGCGGGACGAGGTCGAGGGGGAAGAGCCGCTCGGCGTCGTCCTCCTGGGGGAAGAACATGGCGCGGGCGCGCTGCTCCGCGTCACGGCTCTTCTCGTGGACGAGCAGCCCGGACGGCCCGATCCGCTCAAGTGTCGAGACCAGCCACGAGTACGCCGGACGCACCGTGCCGTCCTCCGCGACGGCCTCGTCGTACCCGCGCGGCGCGTAGCCGGCGAGCAGCACCGGGGCGACGGTCGTGCCGACCGGGGCGTCGACGGGGGAGTCCGGGGCGCCGCGGGTCTCGGCGACGAGCATGTCGACGACGGCCTCGAGCCCGCCGCTGCGGTTGGCGCGCTGGCGCTGGCGGGCCGCCGAGCTGCCGCGGGCGAGCGCCTCGAGCGCCAGTTCCTCGACGACCGCGCGGTCACCGGCCTCGTCGAGGTCGTCGGCGAGGTGCTCGAGCATGAGGCGCACCGCCCTCGACGGCGGCACGAGCTCGCGGCCCGGCACGTCGACGAGGTCGCCCTCGAGGCCCGAGCGCGCGGCCCGCCAGCTCGCCGCGCGCAGCAGCTCGGGGCGGTAGCGGGGTGTGGGGCGCCCGTCGACGTGGGCGCGGACCCCGTGACGCACCAGCGCCCGCGCCAGGCCCGCGATGAGCACGACGCCGTCGACGCTCGGGCCGGCGTCGCAGATGCGGACCTCGACCGTGTCCTGGTGCGCCGAGGGCCGCATGTCGAAATAGACCATGCCCGGGTCGGACATCGTCCCGGAGGCGAGCAGGTCGCCGATGAGCGCGTCGTACTCGGCGGCGTCGCGCAGGGGCGCCGGGGGGCCGGCGGTGGGCCAGCGGTGCCAGGCGAGCGTGCGGCTGCTGGCGTAGCCGGTGTCCTCGCTCTTCCAGAACGGCGAGCTGGCCGAGAGCGCGAGCAGCACCGGCAGCCACGGCCCGCTGTGCTGCATCACGGCGATCGCCGCGTCGCGGTCGGGGACGTCGACGTGCACCTGGGTGCCGCAGATCTGCTGCTCGAACGCCAGCATCTGGTACTCGTCGCGCATCCGCTCGTAGCGCGGCGAGGGCGTGATCTGCTGCGACGACCCGTCGATCAGGGGCACGCTGCCGGCGCCGACCACGCCCAGGCCCCGCGCGTCGGCGATGTGGGCGAGCATCCCGCGCAGGCGCACCAGGTCGGTGCGCAGGTCGGAGAGGTCCGCCGTGGGCCGCGAGTTCGTCTCGATGATCGAGGGCTTGAGCTCGGCGGCGAACGCCTCGCCGTCGAGCGACTGCAGCTCGTCGAGGAGCTCGGGCACCCGCGGCACGGCGGACCGTGTCTCGAGGTCGACGAGGTGGAACTCCTCCTCCACCCCCAGGACGACGTCGCGGGCGGGCGTCAGTGACATGGGCGTCAAGGTAGGGGTGACGTGTCACAGCAGTGTTTCTCAGGTCCTGATCGTGGGCCTCGTCGCGTCGTGCCGCCCACCTCATCGATGGTCGGGCACTCGCTGCACTTCGTCTCCTGAGAGACTTCGCGGGTGCGCGTCTTCGTCGGATCGGACCACGCAGGGTTCGAGCTCAAGGCCCATCTGCTGCGCGAGCTGGCCAAGGCCGGCCACGACGTCGTCGACGTCGGCCCCGCCGAGCTCGACCCGAACGACGACTACCCGCCGTTCTGCGTCCAGACCGGTCTGCGGACCGTGTCGGCGCAGGGCAGCCTCGGCATCGTGATCGGCGGCTCGGGCAACGGCGAGCAGATCGCGGCCAACAAGGTCCCGGGCTGCCGGGCGGCGCTCGCGTGGAGCGTCGAGACCGCGCAGCTCGCGCGCAAGCACAACAACGCGCAGGTCGTCGCCGTCGGCGCGCGGATGCACACCGCCGAGCAGGCCACCGAGATCGTCAACGCCTTCCTCGCGACCGCGTTCGAGGGCGGGCGCCACCAGCGCCGCATCGACATGCTCACCGACTACGAGCAGACCGGGGTGCCCCCGGCGCTGCCCGAGGAGTGACGTCCGCTCAGCGGTCGTCGGGATTCGGGTAGTCGAAGCGGCCCCCGCGTCCCACTCCGAGCGCTGCTGCAGGCTGTAAAGGACGTTCATGGCGCAGTGCTTGACGTCGTCCTCGTTGCCCGTCCGATCGGACTGCTCCTGCGGGCGCGCCGTCCAGCGGCGAAGGGCCCGGACCGGGGACTGGGCGGCCGCCGGGCGGGGTAGGCAGGCGCGTGCCCGAAGGCCACACGATTCGCCGCCTCGTGCGGACCCACACCCGGCGGTTCGTGGGCCACGAGGTGGCCGTGTCGTCCCCGCAGGGCCGGTTCGCGCGGGACGCCGAGCTGGTCGACGGCCGGGTGCTGCAGCGTGCCGACGCCCACGGCAAGCACCTCTTCCACGTCTACGCCGACGACCTCGTCGTGCACGTCCACCTGGGGCTGTACGGCAAGTTCTCGATGCACACCGGGGACGTGACGCCGCCGCGCGGCCAGGTCCGGATGCGCATGGTCGGGCCGAGCCACTGGGCCGACCTGCGGGGGCCGATCGCCTGCGAGGTGCTCACCGAGGGCGAGGTCGACGGGCTGCGCTCCCGGCTCGGTGCCGACCCGCTGCGCCGCGACACCGACCCCGAGGGCGCCTGGGCCCGCATCTCGCGCTCCCGCGCGCCCCTGGCCACGTTGCTCATGGACCAGTCGGTGATCGCCGGGGTCGGCAACGTCTACCGCGCCGAGGTCCTCTTCCGGCACGGGATCGACCCGCTGCTGCCCGGCCGCGAGCTCGGGCGGGAGCGGTGGGAGGCGGTGTGGGCCGACCTCGTCGACCTGCTCGCCGACGGCGTGCGTCGCGGGGCGATCGACACCGTGCGGCACGAGCACCGGTCCTGTGATCACGAGCACGGCCAGCCGCACCGACGCAGCTGTGGCCGCGAGGTGTACGTGTACCGCCGGACGGGCCAGCCGTGCCGCGTCTGCAGCACGGAGATCAGCGAACGGACGCACGCGAGCCGGAACCTGTTCTGGTGCGCCCGATGCCAGTCCGCGACCTGACCGTTACGTTTCGCCCCCCGCCGCCGATGCGTCACCCGAGGGGATGACGCGTGGCCTGTCCCGAACGGGCGAAACGGTCACGTACCGTCCCCCGGCGAGTCCGTTCTGTCCGGGTCGTTCGGCCCGGCGAGGAGGTGTGCGTGGCGCGGGAGACGGAGCGGAGCGGAGCTCGACCCATCGGTCGGGAGACGGGGCAGCGTTCTCGGTGGCAGCTGACCACCCGCTCACGGTTCGCGCTCGTCCTCGGGCTCGCCGGTCTCGCGGTCGCGGGGGTGCAGGTCGCGATGCTCAGCGACCCCCCGACCGTCATCCAGATCGTCGTGGTGGCCTTCTGGGGCCTCGTCGGCTTCGGTTACCTGCTCTCCGCCGCGGCCACGCGCCTGCGCGAACGCCGGCGGCCCGCGCCCGTCCCCGTCGCGGCCGCACCCGTCGAGGAGATCGTCCCGGTGCCGGTCCGCCCGGCCCGTCCCCGGCCGCGGGGGGCGTCGGCGGCCGGCAGGACGGACGGCGCGGACGGCACGGCCGGCACCGCGGCAGCCGGCGCCGCCCGGACCGAGGTGGTGCCGGCGTCGGCGCGCCCCGCCCGCGACCGGCACGATGCGCAGGACCGCGAGCCCGCGCGGCCTGCGGACGGTGCCCCTCGCACCGAGGTCGAGCGGCCCGCGGCGGCGCCGACCGAGGTCGTGCGGCCGGCGCCGGTGCGCCCGGGACCGGCGCGCCCGGGACCGGCGCGCCCGGAGCCCGCGCGGACCACGGCCGTGCGGCCCCCGGCGCCCGCGCGCCCGGTCGCCGCGCCCACCGCTGCCACCACCGCGGCCGCCCCCGTCGCGACGTCGCGTGTGGCGATCCCGGCCCGGCGCCCCGAGCGCCCGGCGCCCGCCGGCGCGCCCGACCCGACCACCGTCGCGCTCCGGCGCGCCTCGGCGACGACGGCGACGAGCGCGGCGACCCGCACCGAGTCGCGGCCGGCCACGGCGATGCCGACCGGGGCCGGTTCCTCGCTGTCCTTCGGCGCCGGGCCGGACGCCGACCCCGCGCCGCGGATCGCCCGGCCCGACCCGCTCGACCCGTCCACGCCCCTGCCGGTGCTCGCGGAGCTCCCGCTCGACGCCGCACCGGCGCCCCGGACGCCCTCGCCGATCTCCGGGCCGCTGGCGACAGCCGGTGCCCGGGCGTCCGGGGACGCGCCGCGGTCCACCGGTCGCCGGCACGCCGCGCAGGACGCCGACGCCCCGGCGCCGCGCCGTCCCCGGCACCGCGCGGACGTCGAGGACCCGGTCGCGGCCCGGCGCGGCACCCCCGGACCGAGCTCCGGGCGGCACGCGAGCGTCGGCCCCGCCGCTCGGTAGCCTCGAGGGTGTCCGATCCGTCCCGTCCGTGAGGAACGTGATGACCGAGCCCGCCGAGCGCACCGACCCGACCGAGGGCGCCTCCGAGCCGGGAGTGACCACGCACCGGCCCTGGATCCGCATCGTCACCCTGATCGTCCTGGCGGTGTTCGTCATCGCGACCCTGGTGAGCGCCCTGGCCCTCTAGGCAGGATGCCGGGGTGCACCCGGACGAGCTGGTCGAGCGCCTGCGCCAGGTGTGCCTCGCGCTCCCCGAGACCACCGAGAAGATCAGCCACGGGTCGCCGTCGTGGTTCGTGCGCAGGATGTTCGTGAGCTACGTCGGCCACCACCACGGCGACGAGCACCTGGCCATCTGGGCGGCCGCGCCCGAGGGGGCGCAGGAGGAGATGGTCACCGCCGACCCCGAGCGGTTCTTCGTCCCGCCCTACGTGGGGCACCGCGGCTGGCTGGGGCTGCGGCTCGACGTCGAGCCCGCGGGGCCCGACTGGGACGAGGTCCGCGAGGTGGTCACCGACGCCTACCGCCACATCGCGCCGAAGCGGCTCGCGGCGCGACTCGGCCCGGGCCCTTGACCTCGACGATGCTCGAGGTTCCACCCTGGTCGCCATGAGCACCGACCTGCCGGCCCTGCCCGACGACTTCGCGCGGGTGCTGGCCGTGGCCGCCCACCCCGACGACCTCGAGTACGGCACGGCCGCCGCCGTCGCCGCCTGGACGGCCTCCGGGCGCGAGGTGGCCTACGTCCTCGTCACCCGCGGCGAGGCCGGGATCGCCGACATGCCGCCCGAGCAGGCGGCCGCCGTGCGCGAGGAGGAGGAGCGGCGCAGCGCCGCGGCGGTCGGCGTCCACGACGTGCGCTTCCTCGGGCACCGCGACGGCGTGGTCGTCGAGGGGATCGACCTGCGCCGCGACCTCGCCCGCGAGATCCGCCGCGCCCGCCCGGAGATGGTGGTCGTCAACAGCCACCACGAGACCTTCGGACCCGGGGCGTGGAACAGCGCCGACCACCGGGCGGTCGGCCGCGCGACCATCGACGCCGTGAGCGACGCCGGCAACCGGTGGATCTTCCCGGAACTCGTCGACGAGGGCTTCGAGCCGTGGGGCGGCGTGAAGCGCGTCGCGGTGGCGGCCTCGACGCAGCCGACGCACGAGATGGACGTGAGCGGCCACCAGGAGGCCGCGATCGCCTCGCTGTCCGAGCACGCCGCCTACCTCGCCGCGCTCGACCCGCGCCCGGTCGCCGAGCAGGCCCGCGAGGTCGTGCTCATGACCACCGGCGGCGAGGACGGCCGGGCGCGGGTGTCGTTCGAGGTCTTCGGCTGACGGGCGTCAGCCCGGGAACAGCCCGGGGGCCGCGCGCCCGTCCGCCGGAGGCACCGGGGCGGTGGGGGCGGCCGTCGGGTTCGGGGCCGGCGCGGGCGCCGGAGCGGCCGCGGCCAGCGCGGGCAGGACGCCGAGCGCGTGCCCGTCGGCGGACGGCCCGCCGGCGAGCAGTGCCTCGCCCGCGGTGAACGGGGTGAGCCAGGGCGCGGGCGCGCAGACGCCGTGACCTGCGAAGGCCGGGCGGACGTCGACGAAGCGCATCCCGGCCGCGGTGACGCGCTCGGCGAGCACGGTGTCGAGGCGGTTCACGGCGTCGTCGAGGCGCGCGGCCCGCGCGGCGTCGGCGGCCCCGTCCGGGCAGGCCTTCACCTCCGCGAGCAGGGGGAAGCCGGTGACGGTCACCGCGGCGCGCGGGGCGCGGCGGCGGACGTCGGCGAGCGCCGCGTCCAGCGACCCGGGCAGCGTCCGCAGGGCACGGTCGAAGCGGCCGACCGCCTCGTCGCAACGCGCCGGCGTGCCCGCGCTCGAGCACGCGGCCGCGAGGGCGCCGAGCCCCGTGGCGTCGGCGCCGACCGTGGCGGTGACGACCTCGGTGGTGTCCGAGAGCGAGCTGAACTGCCCGTTGCCGCCGCTGCCGGACGCCGACGCGCACGCCCGCGAGGTCCAGGCGGTCTCGCCGGCGGCGCGGGCGAGCAGGGCCGGGTAGGCGAGCGGGCTGCGCCGGCACGTCCCGGAGGCGGCCTCGACCGCGCCCGCCGCGGTCCCGGCGGCCCAGGAGTCGCCGAGCGCGACCCGCCGGTCGCCGTCGCCGCCGCTGCCCGGGCTGCCAGGCGGTGCCGCGGCGGCCTGCGCCGCGCCGAGCACCAGCGTCGCCGCCACGAGCGTCGCCGCCACCACCGAGCGACCGCCCACGCCGCCCCCCGATCTCCGCAATGCTCACTCCGCATCGGCGGCGGTCAGTGTCGGTCTCGACAGCCACACGAGGGGGTGGCGTCACGCCATCGAGGGTCGACGACCACCCACACGGGTGGAGTGATCGCGGGGGACCTGCTGACGTCCACCGTCGGCCGCCGGCGGCCGGCGAGCCGACCCACGGGTCAGGCCGCGGCGGCGAGGGCGGGGCGGTCGAGGGCGAACGAGCCGATCGGGCGGCGGCTGGTCCCGGTGGTGGCGAGCTCGGCGAGGACGCGGCCGAGCAGCGAGGCGAACGTGGACGCGTGCCCGGCCCCGACGCCGACGCTGACGCGGGGCTCGCCGGGCAGGGTGTCGACCACCGGGTGCCCGTCGGGCGGGATGGTGCTCAGGCGCGTCCTGGTGCGGATCTCGGGGCCGAGGAAGCCGGGCACGTGCGCGGCGAGGAACTCGTGCCGGCGCCGCGCGTCGGTGGAGGCCTCGTGCCCGAGCTTCGTGGCCACCTCGCCGTCGACGGGGAAGCCGTGGACGATCTGCGCGCCGTGCCAGGTGAACACCGGGAAGCGGGCGGGCGAGAAGTCGAGCAGGTGCGGTGTCGCGTAGGAGGTCACCTGCTCCTGGTGGAGCGTGAGCGGCACCGGGGCGACCAGCCCGTCGAGGACCGCGTTGGTGCCCGCCTCGGCGGCGACGACCACGTGCTCGGCGCGGACGACCTCGTCGTCGAGGACGACCTCCACGTGGCCGGCGGTGGGGCGCAGCGCGCGGACGGGGCTGTGCGCGCGGACCTCCGCGCCGTGCCCGCGGGCGAGCGCGAGGTGGGTGGCGTCGGCGCGCGCGGCGTCGAGGATGCCCGTGCGCCGCTGGTACATCGCCTCCTCGGTGCCCGCGAGGCGGAACTGCGGCCAGCGGCGCTGCACGGCGCGGGCGTCGAGGAGCTCGAAGTCGACGTCGTGGCGGTCGGCCACCGCGGCGTGGCCCCCGAGGACCCGCCCGCAGGCACCGCGGCCGGCCAGGTCCTCGATGACCAGCCCGCCGGTCTCGGCGACCAGCGTCTGCCCGGACACGCGCTCGACGTCGCGCCACGTGGCGTAGGCCTCGCGGGCCAGGGCGGCGTACGCGTCGCGCGGCTGGGCGTAGCGCAGGACCCGCGCGTGGTCCTCGTCGGCGCCGCGGCCCGGCGCGTCGCGCTCGAGCACGAGCACGCGGGCGCCGAGCGCGCGGGAGAGCCAGTAGGCCGCGGCGGAGCCGAGGGCCCCGCAGCCGACGACCACGTGGCGGAGATCGGTGCGAGGCACGGTGTGATCACTCCGGACGGGTCGGCGGCGTGTCCACCATCGCCGCTCACCCGGCCGCGTGGTCCGGATCGGCGATCGTCACTGCCTCTGCTCTCATCAGGTCGGACTTATGAGTTCGCCCCGTTGGCGGCGTGGGCGGGGCAGGATCACGGTCATGGACGTCGAGCTGCGGCAGCTGCGGGTGTTCCTCACCGTGGCCTCCGAGCTGCACTTCAGCCGGGCGGCCAAGCGGCTGCACGTCAGCCAGCCGGCGCTCTCGCAACAGATCCGCGCGCTGGAGAAGACCCTCGGCGCGGCCCTGTTCGACCGCTCGAGCCGGGCCACGGAGCTCACGCCCGCCGGGCGGGTGCTGCTCGACGCGGCCCCGCGCGTGCTGTTCGAGGCCGAGCGGGCGCAGTCGCTGGTGCGGCAGGCGTCGAACGGCGCGGTCGGCCTGCTCGTCGTCGGGTCGGTGGGGACGGCGCTGGCCTCGATCACCCCGCGCATCCTGCGGTCGATGCGGGAGTCGTTCCCCGATCTGCAGCTGGAGGTGTCCCAGCTGGACACCGCCGCGCAGCTCGTGGCGATCGCCGACGGGCGGGTCGACGTCGGGCTCGTGCGCGCGGCGCCGTCGACGGAGACGGTCGCCGTCGAGCACCTGGTCTCCGAGCCGCTGCTCGCCGCGCTGCCGGGCGACCACCCGCTGGCGGCGGAGGACGAGATCGAGCCCGAGGCGCTGGCCGAGGAGCCGTTCGTGCTCTGGCCCCGGCCGCTGGGCACGGCGTTCTTCGACATCATCACGGGCTACTGCCGCGACCACGGCTTCAGCCCGGACATCGTCGCCGAGGGCGCCGACATCGAGACCCAGCTCGGCCTCGTGGCCGCGGGGCTCGGGGTGTCGCTGCAGCCGGCGTACTACGCGAACCTGCGCCCGCCCGGCGTGGTGTTCCGCCCACTGTCGGGCGACGTGCCGATGGTCGCGCTGCAGGTCGCCTGGCGCCGCGCCGACCGCTCGCCCGCCGTGGCCCACTTCGTCGACGCGGCGCGCGCCCTCGGCACGTGAGCGATCTCCCGAGCCGTGGCTCAGGGGATCAAGCACGTCCTACCAGGGGACGTGCTCGCCGTCCTGCAGGTACGAGCCGGAGGGGAAAGCGCCGGGGGAGCGGACGACGTCGACGATCCCGGCCGCGCCGTCGGCGATCGGGCGCCCGCCTGCGCCGCCCATGTCGGTGGCGGTCCAGCCGGGCGACACGGCGTGCACGGCGATCCCGTCGCGGGTCAGCGCGTCGGCGAACACGCGGGTCAGCGCGTTCACGCCGGCCTTCGACACGCTGTAGGCCGGCGACGACGCGCCCATGCGCGCCAGCGACCCGAGCCCGCTGGTCACGTTGACGATCACCGGGTCGCGGCCGGCGCGCAGCAGCGGGGCGAACGCCTGGCTCAGGCGCCACGGGGCGAGGACGTTGGTGCGCCACGCCCCCTCGGCGACCTCGAGGTCCTCGGTGACGGGGTCGGCGCCGCGGTCGAAGTTGACCGCCGCGTTGTTCACCAGCGCGTCCAGCCGCCCGTGGCGCCGGTCGACCGCCTCCACGGCGGCCTGCACGGACTCGGGCTCGGTGACGTCGAGGGTCAGCGACCAGGCGCCGTCGCCCAGCTCCTTCGCCGTCGACGCGCCCGCCGCGGGATCGCGCGCCGCGACCACCACCGTGTCGCCCGCGGCCACCAGCTGCCGCGCGATCTCGACGCCGAGCCCGCGCCCGGCCCCGGTCACGAGCACGACGCGCCCGTCGTTCGGTTCGCCCATGCCCCGCGAGTGCCCGCCGCCGCCCAACGGCCAACGTCTCCAAACGAAAGTTTACTGTCACTTCGCGTACGGTCGGGTCATCCGACGTCCCGACGACGGGAGCGACGATGTCCACCACGACCATCCCCCGGCACATGCAGCGCGACCGGTTCGCGCCCGTGCCGGAGACGCAGGCCGCCCGCGACGAGGACGACTTCCCGACGATCCGCACGGCGATCGGCACCGCCGCCCGGCTGGTGACGCGCTACGCCGACGTCCGCGAGGTGCTCGGCGACGCCGAGCGCTTCTCCAACGAGGGCCTGCCCCGGCGGCCCACCCCCGAGGACGGCGTCGACCCCCGCGCCGGCAACCTGCTCGCGACCGACCCGCCCGAGCACACCCGGCTGCGCCGCCTGCTCACCGGCGAGTTCACCGTCAAGCGCATCCGGTGCCTCGAGCCGCGCATCACCGAGATCGTCGACGACCACCTCGACGCCATGGCCGCCCCCGGCCCCCCGGCCGACCTGGTGGGCGCGTTCGCCCTGCCGGTGCCCAGCCTCGTGATCTGCGAGCTGCTCGGCGTCCCGTACGCCGACCGCGAGGAGTTCCAGGGCCGCGCCACCCGCCAGATCGACCTGAGCCTCCCCCTCGAGGAGCGCGGGCGCGTCGCCGCCGAGTCGCGCGCCTACATGGGCGAGCTCGTCGACCGCGCGTGGTCCGCACCCGGCGACGACATGCTCGGCATGCTGATCCGCGAGCACGGCGACGACCTGTCCCGCTCCGAGCTCATCGGGATCGCGTCCCTGCTGCTCATCGCCGGCCACGAGACCACCGCCAACATGCTGGGCCTCGGGACGCTCGCCCTGCTGCGCGCGCCCGACCAGCTCGCCCTCGTGCGCGACGAGCCCGGCGCCGTCGCCCCGGCGATCGAGGAGCTGCTGCGCTACCTGTCGGTCGTGCACTCGGGCATCCCGCGCCTCGCCCGCCACGACACGACGGTCGGCGGGCGCCCGGTCCGCGCCGGCGAGCTGCTCGTGCTCTCGCTGCCCGCCGCCAACCGGGACCCGGTGACCACCGACCACCCCGACGTCCTCGACGTCACGCGCGCGATCGCCCCGCACGTGGCCTTCGGGCACGGCGTGCACCACTGCCTCGGCGCGCCGCTGGCCCGCGCGGAGATGGCGGTGGCCTTCCCCGCGCTGCTGCGACGGTTCCCGGGGCTCGCGCCGGGCATTCCGTTCGACGAGGTCGAGTTCCGCTCGGCCACCGTGGTGCACGGGCTGCGCGCGCTGCCCGTGACCTGGTGACCACCACCACCCCGGAAGGACCACCATGAGGATCCAGGCCGACCGCGACATCTGCATCGGTGCCGGCAACTGCGTGCTCGCGGCCGAGGACGTCTTCGACCAGGACGACGACGCGGTCGTCCTGGTGCTCCAGGAGTACCCGGGTCCCGACCAGGAGTCCGAGGTCCGCAACGCCGTCGCCCAGTGCCCGTCGGGCGCCCTGTCGCTGGTCGAGGACTGAGACCGGTCGAGCACGACCGGTTAGGGTGAGGGCGGTGTCGGCCCCGTCAGACCCGGTGATCCGGCCCCTGCGCGCGGACGCCGCCCGCAACCACGCCGCGATCCTCGCCGCGGCGCGGGCCGCCCTCGAGGCCGACGGGCCGGACGTGGCGCTCGAGGAGGTCGCCCGGCGCGCGGGGGTCGCCCCCTCGACGCTCTACCGCCGCTTCGCCGGCCGCGACGACCTGGTCACCGCGGTGCTCGAGGACTACGTCGCCGAGTCCGTCGAACCGCTGCTCGCGCGCGCCGCGGCCGTCGAGGACCCGTGGGCGGCGCTCACCGGCGTGCTCGAGGGCCTCGTCGACGGCGTCACCCGCCACCGCGGCCTGCTCGCCGCCGCCAAGGCGGTGGGGGCCTTCACCCCCGAGCTCGCCGACCGGACCCTCGCGCCCCTGGGCGACCTGCTGCGCCGCGGGCAGGCCGCCGGCGTCGTCCGCGGCGACCTCGAGCCCGAGGACCTGTTCGTGGTCGTCCAGATGGCCGTGGTGACCGCGGAGCGCGACGCCCGCCGGTGGCCGCGGTACCTCAACCTGCTGCTCGACGGGATGGCCGCGCGTCCCGGGTGATCCGCGCGCCTAGTCTCTGCAGCCGTGCTGAGGGGATGGACGGTCCACGGCGACGGTCGGGCGCCCGCGCCCGGCGAGGTCGTGAAGCCCGACGAGCGCCTGTCGTGGGGCCGCACGGTGGGCCTCGGCGCCCAGCACGTGCTGGCGATGTTCGGGGCGACCTTCGTGTTCCCCGTGCTCATGGGCCTCGACCCCAACCTCGCGATCCTGCTCTCGGGGCTCGCGACGATGCTGTTCCTGCTGATGACGCGCGGGCGGGTGCCCAGCTACCTCGGGACGAGCGCGTCGTTCGTCGGCGTCGTCGCCGCGGTCCGGGCCGACGGGGGCACCAGCGCCGAGGTCACCGGGGCGATCGCGGTGTGCGGCGTGGTCGTCGCCCTCGTCGGGCTCGCCGTGCACCTCGGCGGCGCGCGCTTCGTCTCCGCCGTGCTGCCACCGGCCGTGACGGGCGCGGTCGTCCTGCTCATCGGCTTCAACCTCGCCCCGGTCGTCGCCGGCACCTACTGGCCGCAGGACGAGGCCGTCGCGCTGATCACGATGCTCGTCGTCATGGGCACCGCCGTCGCCGGTCGCGGCATGCTCTCGCGGCTCGGGGTGCTCGTCGGGCTCGTCGTGGGCTTCGGGCTCTCGCTGCTGCTCGACGCGACGCTGGGCCCGATCACCGGCCCGGACGCCTCGGGTGTCGTGTCCACCCACCCGCGCGTCGACCTCTCCGGGGTCGGCGAGGCGCCGTGGATCGGGCTGCCGCTCGGCACGCCGGAGCTGCCCGGGCTGCACCTGCCGGCGTTCAGCGCCTCGGCGATCCTGCTCGTGGTGCCCGTGGCGATCGCGCTGATCGCCGAGAACACCGGGCACGTCAAGGGCGTCGCGAGCATGACCCGCGAGGACCTCGACCCCTACCTCGGCCGCGCGCTCGCCGCCGACGGTATCGCGACGGCCGTCGCCGGCGGCGTCGGCGGCTCGCCGACCACCACCTACGCCGAGAACATCGGCGTCATGGCCGCGACGCGCGTCTACTCGACCGCGGCGTACTGGGTGGCGGCCGTCGTCGCGATCCTGATCGGCTTCTGCCCGAAGTTCGGCGCGGTCGTCGCGGCCACGCCCGGCGGCGTGCTCGGCGGGATCACCGTGGTGCTCTACGGGATGATCGGACTGCTCGGGGCCCGGATCTGGGTGGAGAACAAGGTCGACTTCTCCCGCCCCGAGGTCCTCGTCCCGCTCGCCGCGGGCATCGTCATCGGCATCGGTGACGTGGCCCTGTCCGCGGGCGGCGGCTCGCTGTCGGGGATCGCGCTGGGCTCGATCGTCGTGATCGTCGGCTACCACGCGCTGCGGCGGCTGGCACCGCCGTCGACGCCGGCGCCGGACGAGCAGCGCCAGGAGCAGCACGAGGAGCAGCCCAGAGGCCGCGACGGGCGCTAGCCCGTGGCCAGCCCGTCGAGCAGCGCGAGCAGGGCACGGCCGTAGAGGTCGGCCGGCACGGTGTCGCGCGCGAGGCGCGGATCAGCGCGGTGACATCGCCAGCTCAGGCATCCATCGCGATGACGACCTTGCCGAGCACGTGCCCGTCCTCCACGGCGGCGAGCGCGTCGGCCGCCCGCGCGAAGGGCAGGACGGTGCGCACCCACGGGTCGAGGTCCTCGGCCGCCACCCGGGCGGCGAGGGCCTCGAGCACCGCCGTGCTGCGGTCGCGGGGCACGTCGCGGCCGCCGAGTTCGGCGACCAGGGGCTTGTCGGCGACCGAGAACAGCCGCGACGGGTCGACGAGCGGGGCGACCGCGCGCAGGGCGTCGCCGCCGACCAGGTCGAAGACGCCGTCGACGCCCTGCGGTGCCGCCGCGAGCACGTGGTGGGCGACGTCGTGGCCGCCGACCACGGCGGTCGCGCCCAGCTCGCCGAGCAGGTCCTGCTTGCCCTCGCTCGCGGTCCCGACGACGTGCAGCCCGCGCGCCCGGGCGAGCTGCACCGTGGGGATGCCGACCCCGCCGCCTGCGCCGTTGACGAGCAGGGTGGCGCCGGCGGGCAGGTCCAGCGCCTGGAGCGCGTCGTACGCGGTGCCGGCCGCGACGGGCAGGGCGGCGGCGTCGCGGGCGGAGACCCCGTCCGGGCGGTGGGCCGCGAACGACGCCGTCACCAGCGCCTGCTCGGCCCAGCCGCCGACCATGCCCGGGCAGCCGCCGAACACCTCGTCGCCGACCGCGACGCCCGTGACGCCCGGGCCGAGCGCGACGACCGTGCCGGCCACCTCGCGGCCGAGCACCGCCGGGCCCTCGTGGCCGTACTCACCGCGCCGCAGCCGCCAGTCGCCCGGGTTCACGCCGGCGGCGGCGACCCGGACGAGGAGCTGGTCGGGGCCGGGGTCGGGCACCGGGACGTCGAGGTAGGCCTGCTGGTCGGGGCCGCCGGCCCGGAGGAATCCGTACGCGCGCACGGCTCCTTCCTACTCCCCGCGGCGGGCCCTCCACGTGGCGAGCAGACCGGTCGCGACCGCCCCGGCCAGCGACAGCCCGGACAGCGCGAGCAGGTACGCGGCGAGCCACACGTGCTTGAACACCTCGACGTAGCCGTCCCCGGCGACCGCGACGACGACGAGCCCGAGCGCGGTGCCGGCGGCCAGCCCCGCGGCGAGCGACCAGCGCCCCGCGCGGCCCTGCCACCGCGCGGTCGCCGCCGCGGCGAGGGCGACCACCACCAGCGCGGTCGGCAACCACGGCGGGAGGCGGGGGTCGGCGAGGACCTGCGCGAGGTCGGGCTGGCGCGCCCCCGACCAGCCGGGGTTCCCCGAGGGCGCCGAGAGCCTCGACGGCGAGGCCGGTCCGGAGTCGAGGTAGGGGAGGTCGGCGAGCGTCGTGGCCTGCAGTCCGACGCCGACCGCCCGCGCCGCGACCGCCGGGTGCTCGGCGAGCAGCAGCAGCGCCGCGCGTCGCGTCTCGGCGGGCCGGTCGAGGATCGCGCCCTCCCACCACGGCGTGTTGTCCGGGCGCGGCGGGCCGTTGAAGTAGCCGTTGCCGGTGAGCGCGACGGCGTCGGGCGGCAGGCCCAGCTCGGCGGCCGCGGGCGGGCCGAGCTCGAGCAGGACGGTGGTGAAGACCAGGTTGTGCGCGTTGACGGACCCGTAGAACTCCTGCTGGCGCTCGAGCGCGGCCGTCACGGGCAGGACGGCCACGAAGGCCGTCACGACGGCGAGCGCGGGACCGGCGCGGCGCGCGTGCCGGACGCCGACGGCCGTGAGCGCGCAGACAAGTACCGCCGCGGCGAGCACCGGGACGTAGGCGACCTTCGCGGTGGTCGCGACCAGCCCGCCGACGGCGGTGAGCACGAGCGCCGTGACCCGCGCGGACCGGTGATCGGGGCGGGTCGCGAGCACCGCGGCGACGCCGACCCCGACCGTCAGGGTGCCGAGCAGACCGCCGGGCTCGTTGTAGGTGGAGACGAAGAAGCGCGGGAAGGTGGCCGCCGCGAGCGGGAGCACCGGGACCGCGACGGCGAGCGCGCGTCGTCGCCCCGCGGCCGATGCGGCCCACGCGCCGGCACCCACGACCAGGCCGACCAGCAGCGCGTACGTCCACCCGAGCACCACCGGCGACCACGTGCCCGACGTGAGGTGCGTCGTGGCGCGCGCGATCACCAGCGAGGAGGACGGGACCGGGTCGGCACAGGTCGGCGGGCCGATCGCGTACGAGCGGACCCAGCCCTCCTGCCAGCTGGCGAAGCCGTCGAGGGTGTCGGGTCGCAGCCCCGCGCCGCAGTAGAGGCGGTAGCCGTCGCCGTTGTCCTCGACGCCCAGCGGGCTCCCGCGGAACAGCCGGGCACCGAGCACGACCACCAGCGACGCGGCGAGTCCGGCGACGACACCGAGCAGGACGCGGTGCGCCCGCTGCGCGGGTGGCCCCGGCCGGGAGGTCTCGCTCGTGTCGGTCACGTCCGCCGTCCCGGTGGCCATCGGCGCCCATGATGCCCGAGGGGCGCGGGTCAGCTCCGGGCCCGGTGCAGGTCGAGCAGCAGCGCGATCTCGGCGCCGTGGTGCAGCAGCTCGCGGTGGATGTGCAGCACGAGCATCGCCATCGGCGCGTCGGCGTAGGGCCCCTCGCTCGGCCCGCACGGCGCCTCGAGGTCGGCCTCGCGCACGCCCGCGGTCCACGCCGCGTAGGCGTCGTCGAGCTGGACGAGGGCCTCGCGAGCGGTCGCGGCGTAGTGGTGGGTGGCGTAGTCGACCGGGGGGCCGCCGAAGTGTCCCGCGACGCGCATCCCGAGCACGCCGACGATGACGTGCCCGAGGCGCCAGGCGATGGTCGTGACGGGCGGGGGTCCGGCTCCGGGAACGCGAAGTCGATCACCAGGTCACCCGCGCCCGCCGCCATCGGCGTCGTCGCCTCCGCGCGGGGCCGCACGCCCCACGCGCCCGGGGCGGGCTCCCACGCGTACTGCTCGTCGGTCAGCCCGTCCAGGCGTGGGCGCCACACGCGCCACGGGAAGTCGACCTGGTCGAGCAGCAGGGCGTTCCAGTCCAGGGCCACGCCGTGACGGTAGCGAGGGGGACCGACGGCCCTGCCCGGTCGGACGGGGACGTCAGGACCGTGGGCGCAGCAGACTGTGTGCTGCCGATCACTCCAGGAGGTTCACCATATGAGCAGGACGATCGACGGATCCGGGATCGACCAGGTACTGGCGGGCGCGGTCGAGGCCGGGGCCGTGCCGCACGTCGTCGCGATCGCCGCCGACGCCGACGGCGTGTTCTACGAGGGCGGCTCCGGGCCGCGGGCCGTGGGTGAGGACGACCAGGTCTCCGGCAGCACCCACTTCCGGATCATGTCGATGACCAAGATGATCGCCACGACCACCGCATTGCAGCAGGTGGAGCGCGGCGAGCTGGACCTCGACGCGCCGGTCGAGGAGTACGTCCCGTCGTTCGCCGGGATCCAGGTGCTCGACGGCTTCGACGGCGACGCCCCCCGGCTGCGCGAGCCCGCGAGCAAGGCCACCGTCAAGCAGCTCGTCACCCACACCTCGGGCCTGAGCTACTGGTTCTGGAACGCCGACATCGGCCGGTACGAGCAGCTCACGGGGCACCCGAACGTGGTGCCCGGCGACAAGCGGGCGCTCTTCGCGCCGACGGTCGCCGACCCGGGCACGCGCTTCGAGTACGGCATCAACACCGACTGGCTCGGCCAGGTCGTCGAGGCCGTCGCGGGCACGACGCTCGACGTCGTCATCAAGGAGAACGTCACCGGCCCGCTCGGCATGGACGACACGATGTTCGCCCTCGACGACGGTCGGCAGGGCAACAAGACCCCGGTGCACGTGCGCGGCGAGGACGGCGCGTGGATGTCGGTCGGCAACTTCCTCCCGGACCACCCCGAGTGGTGGCCCGGCGGGCACGGCCTGCACTCGACGCCCCGGGACTACATCCGTTTCGAGCGCGCCCTGCTGCGCGGCGGCGAGCTCGACGGGACGCGGATCCTGCGCCAGGAGACCGTCGACGCCGCGTTCTCCGACCAGCTCGGCGGCCTCCCGCTGCCGGAGGAGATCGCGAGCGCCGACCCCGCGACCACCGACACGCTGCACCTCGGTCCGGGCTGGACCTGGGGCTACGGGCTGCTGCTCAACACCGAGGACGTCCCCGGCCGTCGGCGGGCGTGGAGCGGTGCGTGGGCCGGCCTGCTCAACACGCACTTCTGGATCGACCGCACGACGGGCATCTGCGCGTCGATCTACACCAACTCGCTGCCGTTCATCTCCGAGCACGAGGCGTGGAAGCTCTACGGCGACTTCGAGTCGGCGCTCTACGCGGCCCTGTGAGGTCCGTGTGACCGGGGACCGTTTGCGTTGTCGT
Organism: Actinomycetospora lutea; assembly: GCF_028737205.1. GTDB lineage: Bacteria > Actinomycetota > Actinomycetes > Mycobacteriales > Pseudonocardiaceae > Actinomycetospora > Actinomycetospora lutea. The sequence goes on from NZ_JAQZAL010000034.1 coordinate 49,447, forward strand.
TAGCGGTGCTATGGACTGGGGGCCATGCTCCGTGACAGGCGCGTCGGTCCCGTGGCGCGGCCGACCGGCGTCGCGGGGCCGTCGCGGACCTTTCTCGTCCCCGTGCTCAGCGTCCTGTTCGTGCCCGTCTACGCGTCCGGGTTCGTCGTCGGCAAGATCGCCACCGCACACATGGCGGTCCCGACGGTGCTGCTGTGGCGGTTCCTCATCGCGCTGGTCGTGGTGCTGGTCGCCGTCGTCGTGATGCGCCCGGCCCTGCCGAGCGGACGGGCCTGGGGTCACCTCGTCGTGACCGCCCTGCTGCTGCAGGTCGGGCAGTTCGCCTTCTGCTACTCGGGCCTGGCCGCGGGCGTGCCAGCCGGCGTCACGAGCCTCGTGCTCGGCATGGCGCCCCTGCTCGTCGGCCTGCTCACGCCGCTGGTGCTCGCGACCCGCCTCGGCGCCGCGCCGGTCATCGGCCTGATCGTCGGGGCCTGCGGGGTCTACATCGTCCTGTCCGACCGGCTCGGCGGTGACCTCGGCGCGACGATCGTGCTGCCGGTGCTGGGCGCGCTGTCGATGGCCGCCGGCACGCTGTACCAGAAGCGGTTCAACGACGACACGCCCGTCGCCACGAGCGTCGCGGTGCAGATGGGGACCTCGCTCGTCGTCACCGCTGCCGCGATGCCGTTCCTGGGCGCGTTCCTCGGTGCCGCCTGGCTGCCCTCCGACGCGGCGGGCTGGTGGACCTCCGCGTGGCTCGGCGTCGTGAACTCGGCGGGCGCCTTCGTGCTCATGTTCGTCCTGCTGCGGTGGCGCTCCACGGTGCACGTCAGCTCGCTGCTCAACCTCGTCCCGGCGGTCACCGCGCTCGCCGCCGTCCCGATCCTCGGCGAGCCGCTCACGCTGCACGCCCTCGCCGGGCTCGCCGTCGCGCTGCTCGGCATGTACATCGGGCTCGGGCTGGTGGGGCGACGACGAGGACCCGACCTCACGCACCCGGCACGGACGGACAGGACGGGTGCCTGTGCGGATCGCGCATGACCACGACGTCGCCGCACGGCCCGGGCGTCCGGGGTGGACCCGGCACCGATGAGGTTTCCGCGGCGCGGTCGTCGGTACCTGTGACATCGACTCACGGGAGGCCGGCACGATGCGGAAACTGATCTTCGGGACGAACGTGACGCTGGACGGCTACGTCGCCGCGCCCGGCGACGATCTCGGCTGGAGCGCGCCGAGCGACGAGCTGTTCGCGTGGTGGCTCGACCAGGAGCGGGCGATCAGCCTGTCGCTGTACGGGCGCAAGCTCTGGGAGACCATGAGCGCCCACTGGCCGACCGGCGACCAGCAGCCGGGCGCCACCCCGGCGCAGATCGAGTTCGCGCGGAACTGGCGCGACACGCCGAAGGTGGTGTTCTCGTCGACCGTCGAGGAGGTCGACGGGAACACTCGCCTGGTCAGCGGTGACGCGGCGGCCGAGATCGCTCGGCTCAGGGCCGGGGACGGTGGTCCCATGCGGGTCGGTGGCGCGTCGCTCGCCGGGGCGGCGATGCGCGGCGGGCTGGTCGACGAGTACGCGATCGTCACCCACCCGGTCCTGGTCGGCGGCGGCACACCGGTCTTCGGCGCGCTGGACAGCTGGATGAACCTGGACCTGGTGGAGACGCGGACGTTTCCCGGCGGTGTGGTGCTGACCCGGTACCAGACGAGGCGATGAGCACGACGTGACGCGGGGCTCCTCGACGGTTGGGGGCCCGTTCGTTCAGAGCGTCGCGGGCAGACCCAGCCACGGCTTGTCGGTCGCCTCGAATCCGGTGAGCTCGGCGACCTTCCCGTCCACGACGTGCAGGACCGCGATGTTCAACAACCGGTACTGGTCGTCGTCGGGGGCGCGGAGGTACAGCCCGGCGGCGGGCATGCGGTTGACGGTCGTGGCGATGCAGCGCCAGTCGTCGTGGCCGCGCCGGAAGAGCCCTCCGGACAGCCACCCGTCGACCGCGTCCTTCGCCGTCGTGGTCACCGTGCCCGGATCGGGCACCATCGCGAAGCGCAGGTCGTCGCGCAGCAGGGACGTCAGCCCCGCGAGGTCGTTGCGCTCATGAGCATCCATGTACGACCTGACCACGCCGCGCTCGTCGTTCGACAGCTCGTGCGTGGCGGGGCTGCGCCAGTCGAGGCGGCGGCCGGGCAGCTGGTCGCGCATCGTCGCGCGGGCCCGCTGGAGGGCGCTGGTCACCGAGGCGACGGTCAGCTCGAGGGCGTCCGCGGTCCTCGACGCCGGCCAACCGAGGACGTCGCGCAGGATCAGCACCGCCCGCTGCCGCGGCGGCAGGTGCTGGACGGCCACGATGAACGCCAGCTCGATCGTCTCTCTCGCCACCACCGATTCCTGCGGGTCCACGGGGAGCATCTGGTCGGGGTACGGCTGCAGGTGGGGCAGCTCGGAACCCGGGTCCGGCAGCTCGAACGGTACGGGTGCGCGATCCTTGCGCTTCTCGAGGAAGTCGAGGCAGGCGTTCGTCGCGATCCGGTACAGCCAGGTCCGGAGCGTGGCGCGGCCCTGGAACGACTCGCGCTTGTTCCACGCGCGCAGGAACGTCTCCTGCGTCAGGTCCTGCGCGTCCTCGTAGTTCGCGAGCATGCGATAGCAGTGCACCTGCAGCTCACGTCGGTGGCGCTCCGTGAGGAGCGCGAACTGCGCCGGGTCCCCGGCGCGCACCGCCGCGAGGAACGTGGCCTCGTCGGTGCCCAGCAGTCCGGCGTCGGTCATGGTCATCGATCCTTCCCCCGGGTGCGACGGCCTACCAGGACCGACGACGTGGCGGAGGATTCCTGATCGGTGACGCCGCGGACACCGGGCGAGCGGTCACGTCCGCGGCGGCCGGCGGGGAGACCGGTCGTGTTCCCGATCGGCATCGCGGTGACCTGCACCGACGGTGTGGAGCGGGCGACGGGAATCGAACCCGCGTAGCCAGTTTGGAAGACTGGGGCTCTACCATTGAGCTACGCCCGCGACGGGCCATCGGGCCCGGTTCCACCGTAGCGGATGCGCCCTCCCCGCCCTGTCCGGTGGGTCGAGCGGCGCCCTCGCGGCCGACGGCCGGCGGCCGCACCACGGCTTCGTGAACGATCAGGATCGGAACTTGACCGATCGACTGGAACGGTCCTCCCGGAGTGACGTCCTACGGATAGGCGACGGTAGGGACCGGCTCCTCACCACCATGGGGAGACGGAGCCGCACAACGGAGGAAGGAGACCGGGATGAGCACCGCCACGGAGGTCGTCGACAGGGTCGAGGGCATCGAGGACGACCACATCGTCCGCGGGCTGGACTGAGCTCTCGCGCGACACCGGACCGGGAGGCAGCGGCGCCTCCGCGGTCCCCGCGCCTCGCCCCTAGACTCGCCGTCACGGGGTGTGGCGCAGCTTGGTAGCGCACTCGCTTTGGGAGCGAGGGGCCGTCGGTTCGAATCCGGCCACCCCGACCGTGTGCAACCGGCGTGGACTCGACCGCCGACACCGCCCGCCACGCCGCCGGAGTGACGTGCGAGGTCCTCCGCCGTCGGCTCGTCGCGCAGGACGAGGTGGTGCCCGTGCCCAGGTTCAGCTTCCGGGTCGACGTGCGCGAGCCGCCCGAGCGCGTCATCGGCGCGATGGTCGACTTCTCGGAGCGCCGCCCGGAGATCTGGCCGAACCTCACCGCCCGCCTGTTCCGGGTGCACGCCCTCGGGCCCGGGAGCGCCGACGTCACCGAGGGGACCGCGCTGCCCGGCGTGGACGTGTGGGAGCGCGTGTCCTACGAGTGGACCGACTCGGTCGTCCGCGGCGTGCTCACGGACGGGAGGATCTTCGCGCCGGGCGGCACGTTCGAGTTCCGCGTCGAACCGCGCGGCGAGGGCAGCCGCATCACCCAGGACTACGACCGGCGGTCGAGGACGGTCCTGGGCCGCTGTCTCGGCGCCGTGTTCCAGATGAGCGGTGGCGCCCCGATCAGGCGGACCTTCCTGCAGGTCTACGGCCGACCCGACTGATCACCACCGCACGCGGAGCAGGAGAAGGCTTGTGGCCCCCGCCGGGGGCGCAGGAGGGTGACCTCCTCGCACTCACCACGGAGGTGCCCGTGACCACCAAGAGCACGCCCGTCGAGCTGACCGTCGTCGACACCACCACCGAGGCCTGGCAGGGCTTCCCGGTCGAGTACATCGGGGCGAACCTCGAGCACGTCCCGCTCGTCCAGGACCCCGAGACGGGCATGACCGTGCTCAAGATGGTCTACCGCGCGGGCTTCACCAACCCGTGGCACAGCCACCCCTGCGCCCACGGCGTCTACGTCCTCGAGGGCGTGCTCAACACCCACCAGGGCGACTACCCGGCGGGCAGCTTCGTGTGGTTCCCCGAGGGCGGGGTCATGCAGCACGGGGCGACCCAGGACCAGGACGTCACGTTCCTGTTCATGACGAACAAGCCGTTCGACATCCACTTCGTCGGTGACGAGAGCGATCCGCAGGCGCCGACGATGTGATCCCCCGTGCCCGGTTCCCGCGGGCGACCGGGCACGATGGCGGCGAGCGGTTCACGCGAGCAGCCGCCCCGGCGGCCCTGCCGTGCAGATGGCTCTTCACCGGCAGGGCCGCCACTTCCTCCCCACGGCCACGAATGCGCTCGCCCCGCCCGGGAGGATCGTGTCGTGACCACGACCACCGAGATCCACGGCGTCCCCGTGCTCGTCCTCGACCGCGAGGGTCCGACGATCCGCGACGAGGCGACGGCGCTCGACGTCATCGGCGAGACGTACGGCACGGACGTCGACGTCGTCGCGGTGCCCGTGGAGCGCCTCGACCCGGCGTTCGCGCAGCTCGCGAGCGGGGTGGCCGGCGCGGTGGTGCAGAAGTTCGTCAACTACCGGCTGCGCCTGGTGATCGTGGGCGCGCTGACCGACACGTCCGGGCCCGTCGAGGACTGGGTGCGCGAGGCGAACGAGGGGCGCGAGCTGTGGTTCGTCGCGGATCTCGCGGAGCTGGAGCAGCGGCTCAGCGCGGCGCGTACATGATGACGCCGACGCCGACGAGGCAGAGCGCGGCGCCGACCAGGTCGTAGCGGTCGGGCCGGTAGCCGTCGAGCACCACGCCCCAGGCCAGCGAGCCCGCGACGAACACCCCGCCGTAGGCGGCCAGCACGCGGCCGAAGGCGGCGTCGGGCTGGAACGCGGCGACGAAGCCGTAGAGCCCGAGGGCGAGGACGCCGAGCGCGGCGAACCACCACGCCCGGCCCTCGCGCATCGCCTGCCACACCAGCCAGGCGCCGCCGATCTCCAGGACCGCGGCGAGGACGAAGAGCGCGACGGAGCGGGCGGTCACGGGGCGGACGCTAGTCAGGCCCAGTGCGCGGGTCGCGCGAGGTGCTCCGGCACGGTCGTGGCCGCGTCGCCGCGGGCGGCCTCGAGCTGCGGGGCGGTGAGCAGCAGCGCGCCGCCCAGCCGGGCACCGCGGACGTCGGCGCCCCGCAGGTCGGCGCCGAGCAGTTCGGCGCGGTCGAGGTCGACGCGCCGCAGGTCGGCCCCGACGAGCAGCGCGCCGCGCAGGCGGGCGGAGCGCAGGTCGCGGCGGCGCAGGTCGGCCCCGAGCAGGTCGGCGCCCCGCAGGTCGGGGCCCGACCGCCCGGCGTGCGCCGCCGCGACGACCTCGTCGAACAACGCGCCCGCCTCCCGGCGCACGGCGCCCACGTCGATGCCGCCGAGCGCCTCGGCGGGCAGCGCGACCAGGCGCTCGACCCGGTCGCGGAGGTCCCGGGCCCCGGCGGCCACGGGCGACCGGGCGGCCTCGTCGAGGAGCGCGAGGACCTCGTGCAGCGGGCGCAGCACCTCGAGGGCGTCGAACATCGCCGGCGTCCGGTGGCGGGCGCCGGAGAACGTCACCTGCACGACCTGCTGACCGGCCCCGAAGCAGTCGAACACCGCGCAGCCGGGGAAGCCGCGGGTCCGGAGCCGGTCGTGGATGCCGCACCCGTCGTCGGGGCGCAGGTGGCGGCACGGGGTGTGGGCCGGCTTGTCGACGGCGAAGTCGGCCGAGGCGGCGAACGACGGCCCGACGCAGCACAGCGCCAGGCAGCGCGAGCAGTCCGCCGACCTCGGGGCCGCCGTCACTCCGTCAGCGCCGGGCGCGCTTGCGGCGCTTGGTCCCGTAGCCGGCGAGGACCTCGAACGTCTCGAGGGCACGCTCGATGTTGGCACGGATCTTCTTCATGGGGTCGAGTCCCTCCTCGTGGCGGGCCCCGCGGCGGGGAGCGTGTGCGAGGCGATCCCCACCGTGCCAGGCGGCACCGGACGTGTCCCGCGCTGCGGCGGGGAGGTGCGGTGTCCTCCGAACGGTGGCATCGCTCGGCGTGTCGCCGCCCGGACGAGCGACGCGGAGCCCCGTGCGGGAGACGGGCGGCGAGCGCCGACGACACCCGCCCGCGGGGGCCGTGATGATCGTGAGATCGGCGGTCGGCACGGCGAGATCGGCGGTGTCGGCGACGCGTCGGCACGGGCGCCACGGCGAACGGTCGGGGGTCACGTCTAGACTCGCCGCCACGCCCGGGCGGGCGCGTCAGCAGGTACAGGCACCGGATCGCCGGTGCTCCTCGACCGTGAGCGGTGAGGACGGCCTCCCGCGTCACGCCACGGACCGATCCGCCCGTACGCCCTGGGGATGCGGGCAGGTCACCGCACGAGCGCACGATGGCCCTGCCCCGAGGAGAGACGACCAGTGAAGTCCACCGTCGAGCACCTGTCGCCGACGCGCGTCAAACTCGCCGTCGAGGTGCCCTTCGACGAGCTCAAGCCCAACTTCGACAAGGCCTACAAGAAGATCGCGCAGCAGGTGCGCATCCCGGGCTTCCGCCCCGGGAAGGCGCCCGCACGGATCCTCGACCAGCGCCTGGGCCGCGGCGTCGTCCTCGAGGAGGTCGTCAACGAGGCCGTGCCCGCCAAGTACGGCGAGGCCGTCACCGAGGCCGAGGTCCAGCCGCTGGGCCAGCCCGACATCGAGGTCACCGAGATCGAGGACGGCGACAAGCTCGCCTTCACGGCCGAGGTCGACATCCGGCCCGAGATCACGGTGCCGGACTACGCCTCGATCGCCGTGGAGGTCGACGCCGCCGAGGTCACCGACGACGACGTCGACGAGCAGCTCAAGGGCCTGCAGGCGCGCTTCGGCACGCTCACGGGCGTCGAGCGCGCCGTCCAGGACGGCGACTTCGTGGTCATCGACCTGTCCGCCACCGTCGACGGCGAGGCCGTCGAGGAGGCGCAGACCACCGGGATGTCGCACGAGGTCGGCTCCGGCCAGCTCATCGACGGCCTCGACGAGGCGCTCGTGGGCATGAGCGCCGGCGAGACCAAGCAGTTCACGACGAAGCTCGTCGCCGGCGACCACGCCGGCAAGGACGCCGAGGTCACCGTCTCGGTGCAGACGGTCAAGGAGCGCCAGCTCCCCGAGGCCGACGACGAGTTCGCGCAGCTCGCGAGCGAGTTCGACACCCTCGACGAGCTCAAGGACGACCTGCGCGCCCGCTACGGGCGCGTGAAGAAGATGGAGCAGGGCAGCCAGGCGCGCGACCGCGTGCTCGAGGCCCTGCTGGAGGCGGCCGACGTGCCGCTGCCCGAGTCGGTCGTGCAGTCCGAGGTCGAGGTCCGCGCCCACGAGGCCGTCCACGAGTTCGACCACGACGAGGCGCGGCTCACCGAGTACGTCGAGTCCCAGGGCCAGACCCGCGAGGAGTTCGACACCGAGCTGCGGACCAACGCCGAGCAGGCCGTGAAGACCCAGCTGCTCCTGGACAAGATCGCCGACGAGGCGAACGTGCAGGTCGAGCAGCAGGAGCTCATGGAACGCATCATGATGCAGGCCCAGCGCTTCGGGGTGAGCCCCGAGGAGTACATCCAGCAGGCGCAGCAGGCCAACCAGCTCGGCGCGATCTTCGCCGACGTCCGCCGCGGCAAGGCGCTCGCCACCGTCGTGCAGTCCGCGACGATCACCGGCCCCGGCGGTGCGGAGGTCGACCTCTCGGAGCTCTTCGGCACCGCGGGCGACGTCGAGGGCGAGGCGGTCGACGAGGCCGTCGACGAGGCGATCGAGGACGCCACGGCCGAGGGCGCCGACGCCGCCGCCGGTCCCACCGACGACGGGGCCCAGGTCGCCGACGCCGACACCGACGCGAGCGACCCCGCGTCGCCGAGCTCGCAGGTGGAGGCGGACGCCACCGCCGACACCGAGGTCGTCGGCGCACCCGACTCCACCTCCCGCGCCTGACCCCGCCGGCGCATCCGGCCCGCGCTCCTGGCCGATCCATCGGCCAGGAGCGAACACGGCCCGTCGACGGACTGTCCGGGCCGTCCCGGTGGTTACTGTCGAGGTCGGTGGGCCCGACCGACGCCAGACCGATCACCTCAGCAGAGAAAGCAGGGACACAGGTGAGCCAGCACCTCTCCATCCCGGCCGGGGCGGTCATGCGCTCCACCGGGGGATCGATGACGCTGAACGACTCGGTCTACGAGCGACTCCTGCGGGAGCGCATCGTCGTCCTGGGTCAGGAGGTCAACGACAGCATCGCCAACCAGATCTCGGCGCAGCTGCTCCTGCTCTCCGCCGAGGACCCGAAGAGCGACATCACGCTCTACATCAACTCGCCCGGCGGCTCGGTGTCGGCGGGCATGGCGATCTACGACACCATGGAGTGGATCGAGCCCGACGTCTCCACGGTCGCGATGGGCCTCGCCGCCTCGATGGGGCAGTTCCTGCTCTCGGCCGGCGCCCGCGGCAAGCGCCTCGCGCTGCCGCACGCGCAGATCATGATGCACCAGCCCTCGGGCGGCCTCGGCGGCACGGAATCGGACATCACGATCCGGGCCGAGTCCATGAAGAAGCTCAAGCGCCAGCTCGCCGAGCTCATCGCCGAGCACACGGGCCAGACGTTCGAGCGCATCACCGAGGACTCGGACCGCGACCGCTGGTTCGACCCCTACGAGGCCCTCGAGTACGGCTTCATCGACCACGTCGTGACGCGCTCCACCGAGCAGCGCGGCAGCAACGGCAACGGGTCCGGTTCCTGAGACAGGAGACAGAGCAGATGAGTGAGCTCCACGTGCCCGGCGGCACGGCTCCGGCCTCGCCGAACGCGCGCTACATCCTCCCCTCCTTCGTCGAGCGCACGAGCTACGGCGTCAAGGAGTCCAACCCCTACAACAAGCTCTTCGAGGAAAGGATCATCTTCCTCGGGGTGCAGATCGACGACGCGTCGGCGAACGACGTGATGGCGCAGCTGCTGTTCCTGGAGTCGAACGACCCGGACCGCGACATCACGATGTACATCAACTCGCCCGGTGGCTCGTTCACCGCGCTGATGGCCATCTACGACACGATGCAGTACGTGCGCCCCGACATCGCGACGGTGTGCCTCGGCCAGGCCGCGTCGGCCGCCGCGGTCATCCTCGCCGCGGGCGCGCCGGGCAAGCGCCTCGCCGTGCCGAACGCCCGCGTGATGATCCACCAGCCGGCCACCGAGGGCTTCTACGGCCAGGCCTCCGACCTGGAGATCCAGGCCGCGGAGATCTCGCGCATGCGCCGCCTCATGGAGGACACGCTCGCCACGCACACCAACCGGAGTGCCGAGCAGATCCGCTCGGACGTCGAGCGCGACAAGATCCTGACCGCGCCGGAGGCCAAGGAGTACGGCCTCATCGACGACGTCGTGGCGAGCCGGAAGCTCTCCGCCAACCGCTGATCCGACCGGTCCCGACCCCGGGCCGCCGCCGACGCGCGGTGGCCCCGGGGGAGGTCCGGACGGATGTCGGCGCACCCGGCGCAGCGGGCCGACCGCCCGTCGCGGGAGCACCGACGTGCCCGGGCAGGAGGCGGCGTCGCGGGCTCGCGACCTGCACGATCCGCTGGGCGCGAACCTCCCCGTCCGACCGGGTGGGCAGGTACGGTCAACCACGAACGAGCGCATCGACCGCGGTGCGCCGGAGGGGACACGAGGTCTGCTGCGATGGCACGCATCGGCGACGGCGGTGACCTGCTGAAGTGCTCCTTCTGCGGGAAGAGCCAGAAGCAGGTCAAGAAGCTCATCGCCGGTCCCGGTGTGTACATCTGCGATGAGTGCATCGACCTGTGCAACGAGATCATCGAGGAGGAGCTCGCCGAGGCCGGTGAGGTCAAGCTCGACGAGCTCCCCAAGCCCACCGAGATCCACGAGTTCCTCGACCAGTACGTGATCGGCCAGGACGACACCAAGAAGACGCTGTCGGTGGCGGTCTACAACCACTACAAGCGCGTCCAGGCCGGCGAGAAGAACCGCGAGGGCAGCCGCAACGAGGACGTCGTCGAGCTGGCGAAGTCCAACATCCTCATGCTCGGCCCCACCGGGTGCGGCAAGACCTACCTCGCCCAGACGCTCGCGAAGCTGCTCAACGTGCCCTTCGCGATCGCGGACGCCACGGCGCTCACCGAGGCCGGCTACGTCGGCGAGGACGTCGAGAACATCCTGCTGAAGCTGATCCAGGCCGCCGACTACGACGTCAAGCGCGCCGAGACCGGCATCATCTACATCGACGAGGTCGACAAGATCGCGCGGAAGTCGGAGAACCCGTCGATCACGCGCGACGTCTCCGGTGAGGGCGTGCAGCAGGCCCTCCTGAAGATCCTCGAGGGCACCACGGCGTCGGTGCCGCCCCAGGGCGGACGCAAGCACCCGCACCAGGAGTTCATCCAGATCGACACGACGAACGTGCTGTTCATCGTGGCGGGGGCGTTCGCCGGGCTCGAGAAGATCATCGCCGAGCGCGTCGGGCGCGGCGGCCTGGGCTTCGGAGCCGACATCCGGTCGAAGGCCGAGATGGAGTCGGCCGAGTCGTTCGGCGACACGCTGCCCGAGGACCTCATCAAGTTCGGGCTCATCCCCGAGTTCATCGGCCGCGTGCCGATCGTCGCGTCGGTGTCGAACCTCGACCAGCCGAGCCTCGTGCAGATCCTCACCGAGCCGCGCAACGCGCTGGTCAAGCAGTACCAGAAGCTGTTCGAGATGGACGGTGTCGAGCTCGAGTTCGCCCCCGAGGCGCTGGAGGCCATCGCCGACCTCGCGATCCTGCGCGGCACCGGTGCCCGCGGCCTGCGCGCGATCATGGAAGAGGTCCTCAACCCGGTGATGTACGACATCCCGGGTCGCGACGACGTCGCCAAGGTCGTGGTCACCGAGCAGACGGTGAAGGACAACGTCAACCCGACGATCGTCCCGCGCCAGCCCTCGCGCCGGGAGCGCCGAGACAAGTCGGCCTGAGGACACGGTCCCGCGGGCCGCCGGGCGGGATCAGCCCGCCCGGCGCCCGCCGGAGCCCACCGGCTCGTCGCGTGCGTGGCGGCCGAGGAAAGCGGCGACGTCGGGCATGACCGTCGCGTAGTACACGCCGTCGTGGCGGCCCGGGCCGATGGCGCCGACTTCGGGGCGCGCCAGCCCGATGTAGCGGCGGGTGGCGTCCACGAACGGGTCGCGGTCGCCGCACCAGATGCCCGCGGGCACCGGCGTGATCTCGGGGAAGAAGCGCATCGGGTCGTGGGCCTCCCAATCGGCCCGACCCGCGAACGGGCGCCGCGAGGCGACCCGCCAGTCGGTGAAGAGCCCGGGGCTGATCGCCGCGACCGCCCGCAGCGGACGGCGGCGTCGCATCCGCTCACGGGTGTAGAGCAGCGCACCCGCCCCGCCCATCGACACGCCGGTGACCATGGCCGGCTCGCCGGGGAGGTCGCCCGCCGCCGGCACGTCGGCCAGCCCGCGCTCGCGCAGCCAGACCGGCAGCTCGTCGAGCAGCATGGCCAGCGGGTCGTCGCCGCGCGTGTAGGGGTGCCAGTAGTTGTCACCGCCGTCGACGCCGACCACGGCGAACGGCGGCACCCCGCGGGCCCAGGCGTCGCCGAGCAGGCCGCGGTTGCCCGCCTCGTTCCACCACTGGGCGTTGCCGCGCAGTCCGTGCAGGGCAACGCACACTGGCAGCCGGGCGCGCTCCGCCCCCGGCGGCAGCACGGTGACCAGGCGCACCCGGCGTCCCCGCGCGACGGAGTCGACCCACTCGAGGGTGCCGACGGCGTCGGTCGCCGCGGTGCGCCGCGGCGGGTCGGGGACCCGCTGCGGCGGCGGCGCCGGGTTCTCCTGGCCGACGAGCAGCCCCCCGAGACCCGCGGCCCCGGTGACCCCGAGCGCACCGGCGGAACCGACCAGGAACTGGCGACGGGTCGGTCGGGCGGGCACGGCCGGTGTCCTCCCTCGCTCGGACGGTCCCCGGACGGGGATGCGGCCACGGTACGGGCCGCGGCCGGTGCCTCCCAGGGGCGCGCGGGCGGTCCGGGCCGGTCCGCGCCCGGTCCGGGCCGTCCTACGTGCCGTCCGCCCCGACCAGCGGCGCATCCTCGGTCAGAATGCGCTGCGACCCCGCGTAGACGTTCATCGAGTGGCCGCGCAGGAAGCCCACGAGCGTCATCCCGCTCTCGCGGGCCATCTCCACGGCGAGCGACGAGGGCGCGGACACGGCGGCGAGCACCGGCACCCCGGCCATCACCGCCTTCTGGGTCAGCTCGAACGACGCGCGCCCCGAGACCATGAGGATCGTGCCCGCCGCGGGGACCAGGCCCTCGAGGAGGGCGTGGCCGAGGACCTTGTCCACGGCGTTGTGCCGCCCGACGTCCTCGCGGGCGACGAGGAGCGTCCCGTCGGCGCGGAAGAGGCCCGCACCGTGCAGCCCGCCGGTGCTGTCGAAGACCGCCTGCGCCGCGCGCAGGGCGTCGGGCAGCCCGGCGAGGAGCTCGGGGGTCAGCGTGACCGGGTCGTCGCCGGGGGCGAAGCGCGTCCGCGTGCGCACCGCGTCGAGCGAGGCCTTCCCGCACACCCCGCACGACGAGGTCGTGTAGAAGCGGCGCTCGACCGAGTCGTCCGGGGGAGCCACACCGGGGGCGAGGGCGACGTCGAGCACGTTGTAGGTGTTGCGGCCGTGGTCGTCGACCGAGTCGCAGTAGCGCGCCGTCGCCACGTCCTCGCGGTCGCCGATGACGCCCTCGGTCAGCAGGAAGCCGTGCGCGAGCTCGACGTCGTGGCCCGGCGTGCGCATGGTCACGGCCAGCGGACGGCCGCCGACCCGGATCTCCAGCGGCTCCTCGGCGGCCAGCGTGTCCGGGCGTCGACGCGTCTCGCCGTCGACGATGCGCAGCACCGGACGCTTCACCGTCACGCGTCCCATGAGCGCCTCCGTTCCGTCGCTGTCTGATGTTGCTCTGTGTGCTCGGTGTGTGACCCATCGTCCGATGGGGTAGTCGGCCCGCCACCGGACGGTGTCGGCGTTAGGAGCCATCCATGGCGGGATTCTTCGATCGCTCCTCCATCGTGGCACCACCAGGGTGGAGTCGCTGGCTCGTTCCCCCCGCCGCGCTCGCCGTCCACCTCGCCATCGGGCAGGCCTACGCGTGGAGCGTGCTCAAGACCGGTCTGGGCCAGGGCCTGGGCCTCTCGGGCACCGCCACGGCGCTGCCCTTCCAGCTCGCGATCGTGATGCTCGGGCTGTCCGCGGCCTTCGGCGGGACGATGGTCGAGCGGCGCGGGCCGCGCTGGGCGATGTTCGTGTCGACGGTCTGCTTCTCCGCCGGGTTCGTCATCT
>NZ_JAQZAL010000035.1 GCF_028737205.1 Actinomycetospora lutea
GCGGCCACCCACCGATCACCCGACTCGCCTGCTGACAACGTGCCGGGTCACGACAGCTAGCGTTCCGGCGTCACGCCGGCAGGACGATCCGGCCCAGTTCGGCCGGGGCGGCGAGGAGGTCGTGGCGCGGCAGGACGCGCACCGTGTAGCCGAGGACGCCGGCGTGGGGCAGGGCGACGACGACCTCGAAGCGGTGCGAGCCCTCGTGGCCCGGGCCGATCGGGGTCATCTCCTGCACGACGGGCTCCGAGAGCTCGTCGGCGTCGTCGGCGCGCCCGACCACCGCCTGCACCAGCACCTCCTCGGGCGCCAGGCCCCCGAGCACGACCTCGGCCCGCACGGTCATCGGCGCGCCGAGCACCGGGGTGTCCGCGCCGCCCGAGGCGTCGACCTCCGCGACGGCCACCGACGACCAGGCGGCGTCGAGGCGGGCGCGGTAGGTAGCGAGCTCCTTGGCGCCGGCGAAGCCGTTCTCGAGCACGCGCGCCGCCGACCGGGCCGCCGGGGCGTACCACTGCTCGACGTAGTCGGTCACCATGCGCGTGGCCTGCACCTTCGGCGACAGCGTCGCGAGCGTGTGCCGCACGAGCGAGGTCCAGCGGTCGGGCACGCCGTCGGCGCCGCGGTCGTAGAACAGGGGCGCGACCGTGGTGCCGAGCAGCTCGTAGAGCGCGTTCGCCTCGATGTCGTCGCGGCGCTCGGGGTCGTCGACGCCGTCGGCGGTCGGGATCGCCCAGCCGTTGCGGCCGTCGTAGAGCTCGTCCCACCAGCCGTCGCGCACCGACAGGTTGAGCCCGCCGTTGAGCGCCGACTTCATGCCCGACGTCCCGCAGGCCTCCAGCGGGCGCAGCGGGTTGTTCAGCCAGACGTCGCAGCCCCAGTAGAGGTAGCGCGCCATCGACATGTCGTAGTCGGGCAGGAACGCGATGCGGTGGCGGACCGCGGGGTCGTCGGCGAAGCGCACCATCTCCTGGATGAGGCCCTTGCCGGCCTCGTCGGCGGGGTGGGACTTGCCGGCGATCACCAGCTGCACCGGGCGCTCCGGGTCGAGCAGGATCGAGCGCAGCCGCTCCTGGTCGCGCAGCATCAGCGTCAGGCGCTTGTAGGTCGGCACGCGACGGGCGAAGCCGATGGTCAGCACGTCGGGGTCGAACACGCGCTCGGTCCAGGCGAGCTCCGGCGCCGAGGCGCCGCGCTGCAGCCACGACGCCCGCACCCGCCGGCGGACCTCCTCGACGAGCCGGCGGCGCAGGGTCCCGCGCATCTCCCAGAGCAGGGAGTCGGACACCCCGAACAGCTCCGGGCTCCCCGCGGCCTCGGCGCCGGCGGTGAGCCCGCCGATCTCGCGGGCGGTCCAGGTCGGACCGTGGACGCCGTTGGTCACCGAGCCGATCGGCACCTCCGGGGCGTCGAACCCGCCCCACAGGCTCTGGAACATCCCGCGCGAGACCTCGCCGTGCAGCTGCGAGACGCCGTTGGAGCGCTGGGCGAGCCGCAGGCCCATGTGGGCCATGTTGAACATGTCGGCCCCGTGCTCGCCCTCCCGCCCCTCACGGCCCAGCGCGAGCACCCGGGCGGGCTCGATGCCGGGCAGCATGTCGGCCGTGAAGTAGTGCTCGACGAGGCCCACCGGGAAGCGGTCGATGCCCGCGGGCACCGGGGTGTGGGTGGTGAACACGGTGCCGGCGCGCACGGTGGCGAGCGCCTGGTCGAAGTCGAGCCCGGCGTCGTCGACGAGCTCGCGGATGCGCTCGAGGCCCAGGAAGCCGGCGTGGCCCTCGTTGGTGTGGAACACCTCGGGCGCCGGGTGCCCGGTCGAGCGGCAGAACGCCCGGACCGCGCGCACCCCGCCGATCCCCACGAGGATCTCCTGGCGGATGCGGTGCTCGGCGTCGCCGCCGTAGAGGCGGTCGGTGACCTGGCGCAGGTCGGGGTCGTTGTCCTCGATGTCGGCGTCGAGCAGCAGCAGCGGCACCCGCCCGACCGAGGCCACCCACACCCGCGCCCGGAGCGTGCGGCCCCCGGGCATCGCGACGCCGACGAGCACCGGAGCGCCCGACGCATCGGGCCCATCCCCCGTCGCTCCGCTCGCCTCGGTGAGCAGGTGCAGCGGCAGGCCCTGCGGGTCCAGCGCCGGGTAGTGCTCCTGCTGCCAGCCGTCGAGCGAGAGCGACTGCCGGAAGTATCCGGATCGATACAGAAGGCCGACGGCGACCAGGGGGACCCCGAGATCGCTCGCGGCCTTGAGGTGGTCGCCGGCGAGGATGCCGAGCCCGCCCGAGTAGTTCGGCAGCACCTCGCTGACGCCGAACTCCATCGAGAAGTAGCCGATCGCCGCCGGGTTGCCGTCGGCGCGCGACTGGTACCAGCGCGGCTCGGCGAGGTAGCTGCGGAGATCCTCGGCGCGCTCCTGCACGCGGCCGACGAACGCGGCGTCCTCGGCGAGCTCGGCCAGCCGCTGCGGGCGCACCTCGCCGAGCAGCCGGACGGGGTCGCCCCCGGTGGAACGCCAGGCCGTCTCGTCGACCGTGGCGAACAGATCCTGGGTGGGCCCGTGCCACGTCCAGCGCAGGTTCGTGGCCAGCTCCTGCAGGGGCGCGAGAGCGGCCGGGAGCTGGGCGCGGACGGAGAAGCGACGCAGAGCCTTCACGTGCCGGGAGCCTACGGCTCGACCCCCGACGCGCCGTGCGGCGCCCACCTCCCCTGCATCGATCCCATGACTACGCTGCGTCGCGTGAGCGCGCTGGGGAGATGGTGGCGGTCCGGACGACGGTCGAAGGAGGCCGCGAGGGAGGCGGAAGGTCCCCTCGAGCAGCCGACGGAGCCGCCGCGCGACACGACCGGCGGGCAGCCCGCGGTCGGTTCCGACGGGGCCAGCGCGCCGCCGTTCGAGGAGAGCTACGGCGGGTACGACGGGCGCCGCGACCCCCACCGGCAGGTGCCCCCCGGCGAGGTCGTCACGGGACCGTCCTCCGGGTCGTGGCGCCGGCGGCGGCAGGGCTGGGGGTCGGCCGACGACGTCGAGGTCGGTCCCCCGCCGCCCCCGGACGCCCGCCCCCACGGACCGACGACCGGGCCCTTCCCCGTGCCCGGCCGCGCCACCGGCCCGGCGTCCGGTCCCTTCCCCGCCCCCGGTCCGTTCCCCGCCTCCGGTCCGTTCCCCGCGTCCGGGCCGGTCGCCCCCACCGGCCCGTACGCCTCGCCCGACCCGGCCCACCACCCGGCGTCCGGCCCCTTCCCCGCCGACACCCCCTCGCACGGGTTCCGCGCCGTCGGCTCCGACGCGCCCGACCTCGACGGGCGGCGCCGGCAGCCGGCACCGAGCCTGCCGCCGTGGCGCCGGCCCGCCACCCCGCCGTGGGGCATCGCCACCGGCCGCCCCTCGGCCTCCCCCTCGCCGACCTCCCGTCCTCCGTCCGCATCGACTCCGCCCGTTGCGGGTAGCGGACCGGACATGACTTCGTCGTCGGACCGCGGAACCGAGCAGACCTCCGGGCCCGCGGCCTCCCCGACCTCGCCGGACGAGGCGTCGGCGCCGTCGGCCTCACCGGTGCCGCCGGCGGCCGACGAGGCGTCGACGCCGCCGGCCCCGTCCTCCTCGGCGGCGTCATCCCCGGAGCCCTTCTCCCGGGCCGAGGACCTCGACGCCACCCCGGCCTCCGACCCGTCGTGGTTCACGCCGCGGACGCCGTACGCGCCGTTCGCCGAGGACGCGGCCGAGGACACGGCGGGTGCGGACGGCAGCACCTCTCCCGCCGACGAGCCGGCTGACGAGCCCGCCGACCGGGCGGACGACCGGGCGGACGACCCGGTCACCACCGCGATCCCACCCACCCGCGCTCCGAGTACCACGGGCGCTGCCGCCGGCGACACGCCGCCGGCGGACGCCGACCGTGCCGCCACCGACGGTGGCGCGACCGACCGTGGCGCGACCGACCGTGGCGCGACCGACCGTGGTGCGACCGACCGTGGCGACAGCTGGCGGGCCGCCGCCGCGGGCGCGGCCGGGCTCGGCCTCGCCGGCGCGGCGGCCGGCGCCGCCGGTGTGTTCGGCCGCTCGGGCGACGACGCCGGCACCTCGACCTCGGCTCACGACGCGTCGAGCAGCACCCCGACCAGCACCCCGACCAGCACCCCGACCAGCACCCCGCGCTCGAGCACCCCGTGGGCGCCGCCGCCCGCGCGCCCGTCGTCGTCCTCGACGCCGCCCACGCCCCCGGCGCCCTCGACCTCCGGCGCCGACGCCCCCGATCGGTCCACCCCGCGACCCGTGTCCTCGGGACACGGGTCGAGCGCGCCGACCGGCACCCCGGCCATCGACGACGATCCGCTCGGCATCGGCCCGCTGCCCGCCGACGAGGACACCCACGTCCACCGCAGCCTCGCCCCCGACGCCCCGCGCGACGAGATCCCCAGCACCACCGGCTCGTCCGATGACCTGACCACCGTCACCGCCGTCGGCGGCGCCGTGGCCGCCGCCGGTGCCGCCGGAGCCCTCGGCGCCGCCGCGAGCACCAGCGAGGACACCCGCGCCGGCGACGCCCCGGGCGACGTGACGGACCCCGACCCGACCGGTGCGGACGTCCCGGCCGAGGAGCCGGCGGGCGCGCCGTCGATCGACCCGGTCGCGGAGGCACCCGACACCACCGCGACGGCGCCGGCCACGGAGTCCGAGCCGCAGCCCGAGCCGCACCCCGAGCCGCAGCCCGAGCTAGCCGTCCCCGGCCCCCAGGCCACGACGCCCGGCATCCCCGCCGACGCCGTCGACCGTCACGCGCTCGCGCAGGGCCGGATCGGGATCGACGAGGTGACCCCGGAGGTCTCCGGCGGGCGGTTCCCGTCGAAGGCGGTGGTCGGCGAGGTCGTGCCCGTCGCCGCCACGGTCTGGCGCGAGGGCCACGACGCGGTGGCCGCGACGGTCGTGTGGCAGCGCTGCTCCGCGGCGAGCCACGGCCAGCACCCCGACGCGGAGATCCCCTGCGGGGACGAGGCGCCGCGCAGCACGCGGATGACGCCGACCGGCCCGCTGACCGACCGCTTCGCCGGCCAGGTCGTGCCCGACGCCGAGGGCCTGTGGAGCTTCCGGGTCGACGCCTGGAGCGACCCGTGGGCGACGTGGCGGCACGCCGTGGACGTCAAGACCCGCGCCGGTCAGGGCGCCGCGGAGCTCGCCAACGACCTCGAGTCGGGCGCGCGGCTGCTCGAGCGGGGCGCCGAGGGCATCCAGCAGCGCCTGCGCGACGCCCCGCGCCTCGCCGACGACGACCCGGTCGGCGAGCGCACGGGCGGGATCGCGATGCCGCCGGCGCTGGAGCTCGCGCACACGCTGACGCGGGCCGCGGAGATCCTGCGCGACACCGGCAAGGACCTCCCCGGGCGCCTCGGTCTCGCCCTGTCGGAGCCGGTGCACCGGACGATGACCGAGCACCCGGTCCGCGAGCTCGTCACCCAGGGCGAGACCCACCACGTCCAGGTCGAGCGCTCGCTCGCCCTGGCCGGCTCCTGGTACGAGTTCTTCCCGCGTTCGACCGGCGGGTGGGACGCCGACGGCCGCCCGGTACACGGCACCTTCGCCACCGCGACCCGCGAGCTCGACCGCGCCGCCGCGATGGGCTTCGACGTCGCGTACCTGCCGCCGATCCACCCCGTGGGCACGGTCAACCGCAAGGGGCCGAACAACACCCTGACCCCGGAGTTCGACGACGTCGGCTCCCCGTGGGCGATCGGGTCGGCCGCGGGCGGGCACGACGCGATCGACCCGAACCTCGGCACGATCGAGGACTTCGACGCCTTCGTCGCGCACGCGCACGACCTGGGCCTCGAGGTGGCCCTCGACCTCGCGCTGCAGTGCGCGCCGGACCACCCGTGGGCCACCGAGCACCCGGAGTGGTTCACGATCCAGCCCGACGGGACGATCGCGTACGCGGAGAACCCGCCGAAGAAGTACCAGGACATCTACCCGGTCAACTTCGACAACGACCCCGACGGCATCTACGCCGAGGTCCTGCGGATCGTCCTGTACTGGATGGAGCACGGGGTCCGCGTCTTCCGGGTCGACAACCCGCACACCAAGCCGCCGGACTTCTGGAACTGGCTCATCGCCGAGGTGCACCGCCGCGACCCGGGAGTGGTGTTCCTCGCCGAGGCGTTCACCCGCCCGGCCCGGCTCTTCGGGCTGGCGAAGGCCGGGTTCAGCCAGTCCTACACGTACTTCACGTGGCGCACCGGGCGCGACGAGCTGCGCGAGTTCTTCGAGATGCACCGCGACCGGCTCGACGAATGCCGGCCGAACTGCTTCGTCAACACCCCGGACATCCTCCACGAGTCGCTGCAGGTCGGCGGCCCGGGCATGTTCGCGCTGCGGGCGGCGCTGGCGGCCACCCTCTCGCCGAGCTGGGGCGTCTACTCGGGCTTCGAGCTCTTCGAGCACCAGCCGGTCCGGCCCGGCAGCGAGGAGTACCTGGACTCCGAGAAGTACCAGCTGCGTCCCCGCGACTTCGCCGGCGCGCTGGCCGAGGGCCGCAGCCTCGAGCCGTGGATCACGCGGCTCAACCAGCTGCGCCGCGACCACCCGGCCCTGCGCCAGCTGCGGACGCTGCGGTTCCACGAGACCGACAACGACGCGCTGCTCGCCTACTCGAAGACCGACCCGCAGACCGGCGACACCGTGCTCTGCGTCGTCACGCTCAACCCGTTCGGGGTCGAGGAGGGCAACGTCCACCTCGACATGCCGGCGCTGGGCCTGGAGTGGCACGACCGCTTCGGGGCGTTCGACGAGGTCAGCGGGCAGACCTTCGAGTGGGGCGAGACGAACTACGTGCGCATCGAGCCGTGGCGCGACGTCTGCCACATCATCTCGGTGCTGCGGCGGTAGGCGACCGATCGTGACCCTGTGCGCCTCCTGAGAGTCGGGCGCATCGGGCACGATCGGGGGCTCTCGGGCGTTGGACCGTCCGAGAGCCCTGGGAGGTCACCGTGAGAATCCTCGTCGCCCTGGCGGTCTACCTGGCCGTCGAGATCACCGTGCTGGTGCTGGTCGGCCAGGCGATCGGGTTCTGGGGCCTGCTCGGGGTGCTGGTGCTCTCGGCCGTCGTCGGCGCCTGGGCGATCCGCCGCGAGGGTCGCCGATCGATGTCGACGCTGGTCGACGCGGCGCGCACCGGCCGTCCCGCCGAGGCCGAGGTCGCCGACGGCATGTACGTCGCCCTCGCCGGTGTCCTGCTGGTCGTTCCCGGCCTGCTGTCCACGCTCGCCGCGCTCGTCCTGCTCGTCCCGCCGGTGCGCGGGGCCCTCGCGCGCCGCGCCGCCGACCGGGCCGTGCGCGCCGGCAGCGCGCGCGTCGGCCCGTCGGTCACCGTCGTCGGGGCGGGCGGGCCCGGCCCCTGGGGCGCGCGCCCGGAGCCGGCCGGACCCGGGCGCCTGGGCACCGGCTCGTTCCGCGGCACGGTCATCGAGGGCGAGGTCCTCGACGACGGCCGGGACCGTCGCGACGCCACCTGACCGATGCCCTCCCGGCGCACAGCGCTCCGCCCCCCGACCACTAGCGTGACGCCTGATGAACGAGGGAGTCAGCGCGAGCATCACCGCCGCGCCGCGCGATGAGGGCCACGTCCGCGACGTCACCGAGGACCACGGGGCCTCGGCCGTCGAGGAACCCAGCGCCGACGACTTCCGACATGCGCGCACGCTCCCGGTCGACGACGAGTGGTACAAGCGCGCCGTCTTCTACGAGGTGCTGGTCCGCGCGTTCGCCGACTCCAACCGCGACGGGTTCGGCGACCTCTCCGGGCTCACCGACAAGCTCGACTACCTCGCGTGGCTCGGCGTCGACTGCGTGTGGCTCCCGCCGTTCTACGACTCCCCGCTGCGCGACGGCGGCTACGACATCCGCGACTACCGCAAGGTGCTGCCCGAGTTCGGGACGGTCGCCGACTTCGTCGAACTCCTCGACCAGGCGCACGCCCGCGGGATCCGCGTGATCACCGACCTGGTCATGAACCACACCTCGGACCAGCACCACTGGTTCCAGGAGTCGCGCCGTGACCCCGAGGGGCCCTACGGCGACTTCTACGTCTGGTCCGACGACGACACCCGCTACTCCGACGCGCGGATCATCTTCGTCGACACCGAGTCGTCCAACTGGACCTACGACTCGGTGCGCGGGCAGTTCTACTGGCACCGCTTCTTCTCCCACCAGCCGGACCTCAACTTCGACAACCCGGCCGTGTGCGAGGCGATGATCGACGCGCTGCGGTTCTGGCTCGACCTCGGGATCGACGGTTTCCGCCTGGACGCGGTGCCCTACCTCTACGAGCGCGACGGCACGAACGGCGAGAACCTCCCCGAGACCCACGCGTTCCTCAAGCGCTGCCGCAAGGTCGTCGACGACGAGTACCCAGGCCGCGTGCTGCTCGCCGAGGCCAACCAGTGGCCCGCCGACGTCGTCGAGTACTTCGGCGACGCCGAGGTCGGCGGCGACGAGTGCCACATGGCGTTCCACTTCCCGTTGATGCCGCGCATCTTCATGGCGGTGCGGCGCGAGTCGCGGTTCCCGATCTCGGAGATCCTCGCGCAGACGCCGGAGATCCCGCACAACGCGCAGTGGGGCATCTTCCTGCGCAACCACGACGAGCTGACGCTCGAGATGGTCACCGACGACGAGCGCGACTACATGTACGCGGAGTACGCCAAGGACCCGCGCATGAAGGCCAACATCGGCATCCGCCGGCGGCTGGCCCCGCTGCTCGAGAACGACCGCAACCAGCTCGAGCTGTTCACCGCCCTGCTGCTCTCGCTGCCCGGCAGCCCCGTCCTCTACTACGGCGACGAGATCGGGATGGGCGACAACATCTGGCTGGGCGACCGCGACGGCGTGCGCAGCCCGATGCAGTGGACGCCCGACCGCAACGCCGGCTTCTCCACCTGCGATCCGGGCCGGCTCAACCTGCCGATCATCATGGACCCGGTCTACGGCTACCAGGCGGTGAACGTCGAGGCGCAGTCGAACTCGACGGCGAGCCTGCTGCACTGGAACCGCCGGATGATCGACATCCGCAAGCAGCACCCCGCCTTCGGGCTCGGGAACTTCCACGAGCTCGGCGGGTCGAACCCCAGCGTGCTCGCCTACGTGCGCGAGCACGTGGACGCCGGCGGCCACCGCGACCTCGTGCTCTGCGTGAACAACATGTCGCGCTTCCCCCAGCCGGTGGAGCTCGACCTCATCGCGTGGAGGGACTGCGTGCCCACGGAGCTCACGGGGGGTGTGCCGTTCCCGGCGATCGGGGAACTGCCGTACCTGTTGACCCTGCCAGGACACGGCTTCTACTGGTTCGCCATCCACGAGGCCGAGGAGCGCTGATGCCCGCCACGAGCTCGCCCGATGACCCCCTCGCCGGTCTGCACGACGCCCTGCTCGCCTGGCTGCCGTCGCAGCGGTGGTTCCCGGCCAAAGGACGCGAGATCGCGGGCCTGCGGACGGTGGGCCACGCCGTGGTCTCCGCCCCCGGCGAGTCGCCGACGGTCGAGCACGCGGTGATCGGCGTGTCGTTCGCCGACGCCTCGGGCGGCAGTGCCGAGGAGCGCTACCAGCTCGTGCTGGGCGTCCAGGCGAGCCCGCCCGCGGACGTCGAGTACGCCGTGATCGGGCGCCGGGACGGGGACGTCGTCTACGACGGCCTCGCCGACGGGCGGATCAGCCGCCTGTTCCTGTCGCTGATCACCGAGAACGCGACGCGCGGACCGCTGCGGTTCGTCGCCGAGCCCGACACCGAGGCGCCGATCGTGGGGCCCGGGCGGCCGCTGATCGGCGAGCAGTCCAACAGCTCGGTGATCTACGGCGAGCGCGCCATCATGAAGCTCTTCCGGCGCGCGACCGCCGGGCTCAACCCCGACCTCGAGCTGCACCGGGCGCTGCGCCGCCAGGGCAGCCGCGAGGTGGCCCCGCTGCTCGGCGCGATCGAGGGCGAGCTGGACGGCGAGCCCATGACGGTCGCCATGCTGCAGGGCTACGCGTCGAACTCCGCCGACGGCTGGTCGATGGCCGCCGCCAGCGTGCGCGACCTGCTGGCCGAGGCCGACCTGCGCGCCGACGAGGTCGGCGGCGACTTCGCGGGCGAGGCCCACCGCATCGGCAAGACCGTCGCGGCCGTGCACCTCGAGCTGGCCGCCGCGCTGGGCACCCAGCCCCTCGACGCCCGCGGGGCGTCGGAGATCGAGGCGTGGATGCTCGAGCGCCTCGACCGCGCCGCGGCCGCCGTGCCCGGTGTCGCCGAGCAGCGCGACGCCATCGCGGACGTCCTGCGCGGGGTGACCGCCGCCGAGCCGTCGACCCTGCAGCGCATCCACGGCGACCTGCACCTGGGCCAGGAGCTGCGCACGCCCACCGGCTGGCTCGTCATCGACTTCGAGGGCGAGCCGTCGAAGCCCCTCGCCGACCGGGTCCGCCCCGACTCCCCGATGCGCGACGTCGCCGCGATGCTGCGCTCCTTCGACTACGCGGCGTTCCACCAGCTCTCCGAGTGGGAACAGTCCGCGGACGACCCCGATCCGCAGCTCGAGCGCCGGGCACAGGAGTGGGCCGACCGCAACCGGTCGGCGTTCTGCGACGGCTACGCGGAGGTCTCCGGGACCGACCCCCGGGACGTCCCCGAGCTGCTGCGGGCCTACGAGCTGGACAAGGCGGTGTACGAGGTGCTGTACGAGACCCGTAACCGGCCGGGATGGGTGTCCATCCCGTTGCGGTCGATGCGTCGGCTGCTCACGCCCGCCGGGCGGGGCGAGCGATGACCCGCGCCCGCCCGCTGACCCCCACCCCCTCCGACCTCGACGTCCACCTGCTCATGGAGGGCTCGCACCGCGACCCGCACGGGGTGCTCGGCCCGCACCGCGACCCCGAGTCGCCCGGCACGGTGATCGTGCGCGCGCTGCGCCCCGGCGCGGACGCCGTCGACGTCGTCGTCGACGAGGGCCCGACCGCCGGGCGCTACCCGCTCGCCGAGGTCCACGCGGCCGGTGTCTTCGCCGCCGGCGTGCCCGGCCCGCTGCCCCGCTACCGGCTCGCGACGCGGCGCACCGACGAGGCCACCGGCGAGACCGTCGAGACGATCGCCGACGACCCGTACCGCTTCTCGCCGGTGCTGGGCCCGGTCGACCTGCACCTCATCGGCGAGGGCCGCCACGAGCGGCTGTGGGACGCCCTCGGCGCCCACTTCCGCCGCTGGCCGACGCCGGCCGGGCCGGTCGAGGGCACCTCGTTCGCGGTGTGGGCGCCCCACGCCCGCGGCGTGCGGGTGTGCGGCGACTGGGACGGTTGGGACGGCACGACGACGCCGATGCGCGCGCTCGGCTCCGGGGTCTGGGA
Source organism: Actinomycetospora lutea (assembly GCF_028737205.1). Lineage (GTDB taxonomy): Bacteria > Actinomycetota > Actinomycetes > Mycobacteriales > Pseudonocardiaceae > Actinomycetospora > Actinomycetospora lutea. Next base: position 11,360 of record NZ_JAQZAL010000035.1, read on the forward strand.
GCTGTTCGTCCCGGGCATCGGCGACGGCGCCCGCTACGGGTTCCGCATCCTGTCCCCCGACGGGCACTGGCTCGACAAGGCCGACCCGATGGCCTTCGCCGCCGACCTGCCGCCGACGCCGGCCTCGGTCGTGACCACCTCGACCCACGAGTGGACCGACCAGGACTGGATGACCCAGCGGGCCGCGTCGACCCCGCACAGCGAGCCGATGAGCGTCTACGAGCTGCACCTGGGCTCCTGGCGCCAGGGGCTGGGCTACCGCGAGCTGGCCGACCAGCTCGCCGACTACCTCACCGACACCGGCTTCACCCACGTCGAGCTGCTGCCGGTGGCCGAGCACCCGTTCGGCGGCTCGTGGGGCTACCAGGTCAGCTCGTACTACGCGCCGACCTCGCGCTTCGGCTCCCCCGACGACTTCCGCTACTTCGTCGACCGCCTGCACCGCGCGGGCATCGGCGTCATCGTCGACTGGGTGCCCGCGCACTTCCCCAAGGACGAGTGGGCGCTGGCCCGGTTCGACGGCACGCCCTGCTACGAGCACGGCGACCCGCGCCGCGGCGAGCAGCTCGACTGGGGCACGCTCGTGTTCGACTTCGGGCGCTCGCAGGTGCGCAACTTCCTCGTCGCCAACGCGCTGTACTGGCTCGACGAGTTCCACATCGACGGCCTGCGCGTCGACGCCGTGGCCTCGATGCTCTACCTCGACTACTCGCGGCCCGACGGCGGCTGGACCCCCAACCGCTACGGCGGCCGCGAGAACCTCGAGGCGGTGTCGTTCCTCCAGGAGGTCAACGCCACCGTCTACAAGAGCCACCCGAGCGTCGTCACGATCGCCGAGGAGTCGACGGCGTGGCCCGGCGTCACCCGGCCCACCCACCTGGGCGGCCTCGGTTTCGGCTTCAAGTGGAACATGGGCTGGATGCACGACACGCTCGACTACATCGGGCGCGACCCCGTGCACCGCAGCTTCCACCACAACCAGATGACGTTCTCGATGACGTACGCGTACAGCGAGAACTACGTGCTGCCGCTGTCGCACGACGAGGTCGTGCACGGCAAGGGCTCGCTGTGGACGCGCCAGCCCGGTGACGACGACCGCAAGGCCGCGGGCGTGCGGGCGCTGTTCGGCTACATGTGGGCGCACCCGGGCAAGCAGCTGGTCTTCATGGGCGGCGAGTTCGGCCAGGTGCGCGAGTGGTCCGAGGAGCGCTCGCTGGACTGGGAGCTGCTCGACGACCCGCGCCACGGCGGGCTGCGCCGGCTGGTCGGCGACCTCAACGCCGCCTACCGGTCGCTGCGCCCGATGTACGAGCTCGACACCGACCCGGCCGGCTTCTCGTGGATCGACGCCAACGACGCGTCGGGCAACGTGCTGTCGTTCGTGCGCCACGACCGCGACGGCAACGCGGTGGCGTGCGTCGTCAACTTCTCCGGGTCCGACCACCCGAACTACCGGGTCGGGCTGCCGCGGACGGGACGGTGGCGCGAGGTCATCAACACCGACGCCGAGATCTACGGCGGGCGCGGGGTCGGCAACTACGGGGCGGTGATCGCGTCGTCGACGAGCTGGCACGGGCGCCCCGCCTCGGCCGAGGTGACGCTGCCGGCGAACGGCGTCCTCTGGCTCGCGCCGGGGTGACGGGCCGAGTTGCCCCGAACCCCACTCACGGCACACGCGCCCCGGGCATGATGGCCCGCGTGCGGGGGTCGCTGCGGGCGCTGGTCGTGACGTGCGCGGTGCTGGCCGTGCTGGCCGGCTCGGCGTGCGCGTTCCCCGTCGACGGCCGCGCGGTCGCGGGTCCGGAGGTCAGCGCGGGCGTCGACCCGTCCTTCATCGGCGGCACGAACGGCGGCGAGGAGGACCGCCTCGCCGCGGCGACCCTGCGCGACCTCGAGGGCTACTGGGGCCGGGAGCTCCCGGCGCTCTCCGGCGGCGAACCGTTCCGCCCGCTCGCGGGCTACTTCTCGGTCGACCCGAGCGGCCGGGCCGGGGCACCGGCCGTGCCGTGCCTGCAGAACCCGCAGGAGATCCAGGGCACGGCGTTCTACTGCCCGCGCTCGGACATCATCGCCTGGGACCGCGGCGAGCTCCTGCCGCAGCTGCGCCGCGACTTCGGTGACTCGGCGGTCGTCGTCGTGCTCTCCCACGAGTTCGGGCACGCCGTGCAGGGCCGCCTCGACCGCACGGGCGCGCTCGCGGGCGCCCCGACGATCCTGCTCGAGGCCCAGGCCGACTGCTACGCCGGCGTGTTCCTGCGCCAGGTGCGCGACGGTGGGCTGCCCGACCTGCGCACCGGCGCGGCGGGCATCGACGGGGCGATGGGCGCGCTGATCGGGTTCCGCGACCCCGTGGGCACCTCGCCGCGCAATGCCCAGGCGCACGGCAACGCGTTCGACCGGGTGTCGTCGTTCCAGGACGGCTTCGACGGCGACCCGGCGGTGTGTGCGGCGATCGGGCGCGACCGGGTGTTCACCCAGCAGTCGTTCCGGTCGCCGGACGACGAGAGCTCCGGGGGCAACCTCGGGCTCCAGCCGCTGATCGAGGCGATGGTGCCCGACCTCGACCGCTGGTTCGGCGGCCAGGTCCGCGCCCGCGGCGGGCAGTGGACCACCCCGGCCACCGAGCGCGACCAGGCGGAGTGCCCGGACGCCGACGGGCCGGTCCAGGGCCCGGTGGCGTGGTGCGACACGCCGTCCGCGGTGCACATCGACACCGCGGGCACCCTGCCCGCCGACCACGCCCGCATCGGCGACTACGCCACCGGCACCCTGCTGGCCTCGCGCTTCGGCACGGCGGCGCTCGCCGCGCTGGGCCGCCCGACCACGGGCGCCGAGGGCGGGCGCGCCGCGCTCTGCCTCGCCGGGGCCTACAGCGCCGCGGTGGGCACCGGCGAGAGCGGCTTCGCCCTGTCCCCCGGCGACCTCGACGAGTCGGTCACCCTGCTCCTGCGCGAGGACACCGCCTCGCGCGGCACCGACGGCGTCGCCGCCGCGGGCACGGGCTACGAACGCATCCGCGTGTTCCGCGCCGGCGTCACCGGCGGCCCGGACGCCTGCCTGCGCGGGGTCTGAGCGCCCTCCCCGACCCGCGAAGATGAGGCGAACGCCCCATGCCCGCGGCGCCGACCCGTTCCTAGCCTTCCGGGACGGACCCGATCGGGCCCGTGGACGCGAGGAGGCGGCCATGGCGAAGGTCTCGAAGGACAGCGCGACGACGGTGCAGGACATCGGCATCGGTGAGGTGCACGAGGAGGTCGTCGACGGGTACGAGGTCAGCTTCCTGGACCTGCGCGAGGCCGCCGACATGGCGCCGCTGCTCGCCGGGCTGCCCGACGACCGCTGCCCCTGTCCGCACTGGGGCTACGTGACCGCGGGCGAGCTGACCTTCACGTACGCCGACCGAGTCGAGGTCTGCCGCGCCGGCGACGCCTTCCACGCCCCGCCCGGCCACACGCCCCGGGCCACGGCGGGCACGTCGTGGATCATGTTCAGCCCCGCCGACGAGGTGGCGCGGGTCAACGAGACGATCCAGCGCAACATGGCGGCCCTGCAGGAGGCGTGAGCCCGCCCCTCACGGGACGGGCTCCTCGTCGGCGAGGAGCCCGTGCTTCGTCGCGAAGAGGCCCGCGGCGGCGCGGGTCGACGTGCCGATCTTCGTGTAGATGTGCTCGACGTGGTTGCCCACCGTCTTGGTGGAGATCGTCAGGGACGACGCGATGTCGCGATTGGTCAGGCCCCTCGCGAGGAGGCGCAGGACCTCCGCCTCCCGGTGCGTCAGCCCGGCCGGGCCCTCGCGGCGGGTCGAGGCGCTGTGCCCCGCGGCCCGCAGCACGGCCTCGACCGTCACGGCGTCGCGCCGCCCCCGGGCGACGTCCGCGCGCAGCTCGGCCGCGGCCGCCTCGCGCGACAGCGCCTCCCGGTGGGGACGGGGCTCCCGCATGGCGCGGTAGGCGTCGGCCGCCCCGAGCAGACGTGCCGCGCGCGGGATCGCCTCGCCGCTCAAGCCGCGCGGGTGGCCGGAGCCGTCGAGCCGCTCGCGGTGCGCGACGGCGATCGCGCCGAGGCACGCGAGCGGTCGGGGCCTGCGGAGCATCCTCTCGGTCACGTAGGGCACCAGGCGCACCCGCTCCTGCTCCCCCGCGCCGAGGGGCCCGGGCTTGTCGAGGATCGCGTTCGAGATCGCCAGGCGACCGAAGTCGTGGACGAGCCCCGCCCGGCGCACCGTGCGCAGCTCGTCCACCGCCAGCCCGAGGTGCGTCCCCGCGCCGGCCACGAGGTCCGCGACGGCGCGCGAGTGCCCCAGCGTGTACGGCGACTTGAGGTCCACGAAGTCCGCGATGGCCAGGAGGGCCGCGTCGAAGCGCTCCCCGGACAGGACGATCGTGGGCGGCGGTTCGGCGGCGATGACGGCGTCCCACGTGTCGGCCGCATCGAGGTCCGCGACGAGCCGGTCGACGTCGGCGGCGACCGCCCCGGCGATCGTGGGGTCGAACTGCCGTCCGCTCTGCCGCCGGACGAGGGCCAGCACGGCCCGCACACCGCCGACCCGGTGGGCGACCTCGGTGAACTCGGCGACGGCGACGACCCGCGCGGCGACGGGGACCTCTTCGCCCGCCCGCCGACCGGGCCAGCCCCGGCCGTCCCACTGCTCGTAGGCGGCGACGAGCGCCTCGCCCGTCCCGGGGGGCAGCCCGAGCTCGTCGGCCAGGGCCCTCGCCAGGGCCGCGTGCTGGGCGATCATGTCGTCGACGTCCTTGTGGCCCGAGACGGCGAACTCCAGCCCCACGCGCAGCCGCTGCAGGATCGTGTCGCTGCCCGAGCCCAACCGACGCAGCCCGGCCGCCGTGGCCCGGACACCGTGCAGGCCGTGGGTGTACTTGTCGGCCTTGAGCGCGATGTCGTCGCCGAACCACTTGGCCTGCTCGTGGGCGTCCGAGTGGCACCCGACGTTCACCAGCAGCGCGGTGTAGTAGACGGCGACGCGCGCGTCCTCGTCGAGGTCGAGACGCTCCGCGAGCCGCAGCGCGATGAGGCACTGCCGCAGGACGTGCTCCAACGGCTGGTCGAACCCGAGGTCGATGCCCAGGGACAACGCACCGAGGATCTCCGCCAGCCGGACCTCCCCGGCCTGCTCGTCGTCGCCCATCGGCCGCTCCTCGCCACGGCGGGTCTCGCCGGCGCGGCACCAGGCCGCACGTCGAGCATCCTCGCTCGGCGCCGGGACGTCACGGGTGCGGGATGGGCGGGTTGGGTCAGTACAGCGCGCGGGCCAGGGCGCGGCGGGCCGTGGTGACGCGCTCGTCCTCGGTGCCGAAGAGCTCGAACAGCTCGACGAGGTGGGTGCGCGCGCGGTCGCGCTCGTCGCCGCTCGTCCGGGCCACCGTCTGCACGAGCCGGTCGAACGCCCCGGTGACGTCCTGCGCGGCGATCTGGGCGTCGGCGGCCGCGATCTGGGCGTCGACGTCGTCGGGCGCGGCGTCGGCGCGGGCGATCGCCGACGGGTCGGCGGACTCCGCCCGCTCCAGGAACTTGACCTGCGCGAGCGCGGCCTGCGCCTCGGCGTTGTTCGGCTCGCTCGCGAGGATCTGCTCGTAGGCGGCGGCCGCGCCGGCGTAGTCGCCCTGCTCGAGGGCCTCCTCGGCGGCGACGAAGCGCGGGTCCTCGGGCTCCTCCACGGGCTCCGCGCCGGGCTCCGCGCCGGCGCGGGCCTCGGCCTCGGCGATCCCGGGCATCTGCTCGCGCAGGGCGTCGAGCAGCTGGCCGATCCACTCGCGCAGCTGCGGCTCGGGCTGGGCGCCCTGGAAGGACGTGACGGGCTGGCCGCCCGCGACCACGACCACCATCGGGATCGACTGCACCTGGAACGCCTGGGAGATGCGCGGGTTGGCGTCGACGTCGATCTTCGCGAGGACCCACGCGCCGCGGCCCTCGGCGGCGAGCTTCTCGAGCACCGGGGACAGCTGCTTGCACGGCTGGCACCACTCGGCCCAGAGGTCGACGACCACCGGCACGGTCATCGAGCGCTCGATGACGTCGGCCTGGAAGCCGGCCTCGGTGACGTCGATGACGGTGACCGGTGCGCCTCCGGGGGCGGCGCCGCCGGCGGGCGGGCCGGCCGGGGCCGCCGCGCCGCCCTGCGCCCCCGCGGGGGGCCGGGCCTCGGCCCGCGCCTTCAGGCCGGACAGGTCGACGGCTCCGGCCATCGCGGACGAGAGTGCAGCGGCCTGCGCCGCCTGGCGGGAATCGGGACGTGCCACGCCGTCAAGTCTGCCACCTGGGCGTGATCCGTGACCTAGGGGCGCAGCCGCTCCTCGACCCGCGCGACCTTCGCCTGCATCTGGCCGGTGTGACCGGGGCGGATGTCGGCCTTGAGCACCAGCGAGACCCGCGAGCCGTAGCGCCCGGCCGCCTCGGTCGCGCGGCGCACGACGTCCATGACCTCGTCCCACTCGCCCTCGATCGAGGTGAACATCGACGACGTCTCGTGCGGCAGCCCGGACTCCCGCACCACCCGGACCGCGGCCGCGACGGCCTCGGAGACCGATCCGTCCTCCGCCGGGGCTCCCTCGACGCCGACACCGGACGGGGACACGCTGAACGCCACGATCACGAGCCCCAGCGTGCCACGCGGCTTTGTTAGATTCGCCCGTGTCATGACCGCTTCCACGCCGCTGCCGTTCGACCCGATCGCGCGGGCCGCGGCGCTGTGGAACGAGCGGATCGGCGAGCCCCGGGCGATGGCCGCCGTCACGAGCATCATGCGCGTCCAGCAGATCCTCCAGCAGGCCGTGGACGCCGCGCTGCGCCCGCACGGGCTGACGTTCGCGCGCTACGAGGCGCTGGTGCTGCTGCGGTTCGCGCGGTCGGGATCGCTGCCGATGCGGATCATGGGCGAGCGGCTCCAGCTGCACCCGACGTCGATCACCAATATCGTCGACCGGCTCCAGGCCTCGCACCTCGTGGCCCGCCGCCCGCACCCCACCGACGGCCGCACGACGCTCGTGGAGATCACCGGGGCCGGCCGGGAGCTGTGCGCGGCGGCGACGGCGTCGGTGACGGCGATCGACTTCGGGCTCGTGGGGCTCGACGACGACGAGACGCAGGCGCTCACCGACCTCCTCGCCCGCGTGCGTCACGCCGCCGGCGACTTCGCCTGAGCCAGGAGGCTCCCGCCCGCGAGGTGACGGACCTCGTCGACGAGGTCGAGCCCCTCGAACCGGTGCGCGAGCAGGACGACGGTCCGGCCGCGACCTGATGGTCGAGCTCCCCGATCGGCGTGCTCCCCTCGTTGCTGCGTCTCCGATGCCGCGTCGAGGAGGTCGGCGACCAGCGCCTCGGCGGTCGCCGGGTCGAGCCCCTCGGTGGGCTCGTCGAGCACGAGGACCGCGGGGTCGACGAGCAGCGCGCGGGCGGCGGCCAGGCGGCGGCGCTCGCCCCCGGACACCGCGCCGGCGCCGAGCCAGGTGTCGAGACCGTCGGGGAGCCCGGCGAACCACGCCCCGAGCCGCACGCGCCGGAGCACGGCGAGCAGCGGCCGCGTCGTCGGCCCCCGGCGCGGCGAAGCGGAGGTTCTCGCGCAGCGTCGTGGCGAAGACGTGGTCGTGCTCGCCGACGAGGGCGACGGTGCGGCGCCAGACGTCGCCGGGCACGCTCGCGGCGTCGGCCCCGCCGAGGGTCACCGTGCCGCCGCGGGGGTCGAGCAGCCGCAGCAGCACCGCGGCCAGCGTCGACTTCCCCGAGCCCGACGCCCCGGTGATGCCGAGGCGCCGGCCGGCGGGCAGGTCGAGGTCGAGCCCGCGCAGGGCGGGCTCGGGGCCCCAGCCGGCGGTGACGTCACGCAGGCACAGGTCGCGCCCGGTGGGCGCCCGCGGGTCCTCGGGCTCACGGGCGGGCGGGGTCGGCGCGCCGAGGGCGTGCAGGCGGGCGCGGGCCCGCCGGCCCCGGACCACCGCGGCGGCGGCCGCCGGGAGGGCGAGGACGGTCTCGCCGAGCGCGAGCGGCGCGAGCACGGCGACGGCGGCGAGCTCGGGTGACGTCGCCAGCGGGGCGGCCAGCGCGGCGGCCACCGACGCGGCGCCCAGCCCGAGCTGCGCCAGCGCGGCCGCGACGGCACCGCCCGCGGTCTCGCGGCGCCGGGCGCGGGCGAGCGCGGCGGCGGTCGCCCGCGGGCGTGCCCGCAGCGCCTCGGGGCCGCGGGCGGCGAGCTCGTCGCGGGCGGCGTGGGTCTCGACGACGGCGGCGCGCAGGTCGTCGACGCCCCGCTCCACGGCGGGCGCGGTGCGGCGGGCGGCGACGGCGGCGAGGAGCGGCGCGCCGAGCGCCGCCACGGCGAGCCCGGGGAGCAGGGCCGCGGCGAGCGGCGGGCTCGCGAGCGCCGCGACGCCGAGCATGACCGGCAGCGCGAGCCCCGCGACGGCGAGCGGCAGCACCCCGCGGACGAGGCCGTCGAGGCGGACGTCGACGTCGTCGGTCACCCGGGCGAGCAGGTGCCCCCGACGCCCGGCCACCGCCCCCGGCACGCGCTCGGCGAGCGCCGCGACCACCCGCCGGCGCCACCGGACGATGCGCGCGAGCCCGTCGGCGTGCGCGGTGACCCGCTCGAGGTGGCGCAGCACCGGGCGCGCGATCGCGAACCCGCGCACGGCCACCACGGCGATCGACAGCGTGAGGATCGGCGGCTGCGCGGCGGCACGCGCGATGAGCCACGCCGCCGACGCGGTGAGCGCGACGCCGGCCACCGCCGCGCCGGTCCCGAGCACGACGGCGCTCGCGAGCCCGCGCCGGGGCGCTGGTGTCGCAGCGAGGGCGTCCCTCGCTGCCTGGGACGCAGCGAGGGCGTCCCTCGCGCCGCCACCCGCACCCGGCGCGCCGCCACCCGCACCCGGCGCGCTCAGGTCCACGACGCGGTCGGCGGCCTCGCGCAGGGCCGGGCGGTGGGCGACGGCGAGGACCAGCGCGCCCCGGCCCGCGAGCGCGCGGAGCTCCGCGACGACGACACGCTCCGTCTCGGGATCCAGGTGCGCCGTGGGCTCGTCGAGCAGGACGACGGCGCTCGCCGGATCGGTGTCCGCGTCGCCCAGCACGCTCGCGAGCGCGAGGCGGCGCCGCTGCCCCGAGGACAGCGAGCGACCGGCCTCGGCGAGCGGCAGCGCCGGGTCGAGGTCGAGTCCCAGGCGCCGCAGGCGCTCCGGCGGGGCGGCGCCCAGCGCCTCGCCCACGGTCGCGGCGTGCGGGAGCTGGGGGTGCTGGCCGAGCACCAGGAGCCGCCCCCGCACCTCGACCGAGCCGGTCGCCGAGGAGGCGTCGTCGAGCGTCCCGGCGAGCGCCCGCAGCAGCGTGGTCTTGCCCGCCCCGGACGGCCCGGCGACGACCACCAGCTCGCCGCCGCGCGCGTCGAGCGCCGGCACCGACGGCGTCGCCTCCCGGCGTCCGGGGTGCCACACGGCCAGGTCGCGCACCCGGACCCGCGCGGAGCCCGACGAGGCCGCCCGCGCCGGCGACGAGCCGACCGCACCGGACACCAGCGCGTCCCGCTCGTCCAGCACGGCGGTGGCGCGGGCGGTGTCGTGGAACCGCGCCCCGGCCTCGCGCAGCGGACGGTGCGCCTCGCCGGCGAGCAGGATCGCCACGAGCGCCGGGTACAGCGCCATCGCGCCCTCGACGAGCCGCACCCCGGCGCCCACCGCGACCAGGCCGACCGACAGCGTCCCCAGGAGCTCCAGGGCGGTCGACGACAGGAACACCACCCGCAGCACCCGCGTCGAGGCCACCCGGTGCTGCTCGCCGAACTCCTCGACCGACGCGACCGCCCGGTGCGCGCGACCGAACAGCCGCAGCGTGGCGAGGCCCGCGACCGTGTCGAGGAAGTGCCCGGCCAGCCGCTCCCCCGCCGCCCACTCCCGCCGCGCCCGCGCTCGCGCCGCCCACCCGAGCAGCACCGCGAACACCGGCACGAGCGGCAGCGTCACGCCCACGACCAGGGCGGACGCCGGGTCGGCGAGCGCCAGCACCACCAGCACGGCGGGCGGCAGGACCACCGCGAGCACGAGCGCCGGCAGGGTCGCGGTGAACCAGCCGCGCAGGGCGTCGACACCGTGCGAGGCCAGCGGCACCACGGCCGGGGCGTCGTCGTGCCCGAGGCGGTCGAGCAGCCGGGCGCGCTCGCCCTCGACGACCCGCTCCCCGGTGCGCGCGGCCACGAGCGGCGCGAGCCACGCCAGCCCGGCCCGCACGACGACCACGGCGGCCAGCACCGCGATCGCCGCGTGCGGCACGCCGCCGGGCCCCACGACCAGCGCCGTCACCACGCTCGTCGCGGCCAGCGCCGCGGCCACGGTGCCGGCCGCCTGCAGGACGCCGATCACGACCAGCGCGCTCACGCCAGCCCGGGCGCCGCGCGCCAGAGCCACCAGACGGCGGTCCATCACGTCGCCACCCGCTCGCTGGCCACGCGCCGGCGGAACACCCAGTAGGAGTACCCCTGGTACGCGACCACCCCGGGCAGCACGATCACCGCGGCGACCGTGATCAGCTGCAGCGCGCCGGGGCTCGCGGCGGCCGACGCGACGGTCAGCGAGAAGGCCGGGTCCAGGGTGCTCGGCAGCACGACCGGCAGGTGCGCCGCGAGGACCCCGACGACGCCGAGCGCCACCGCCACCGACGCCGCGGCGAACGACAGCACCTCGCGCCGCAGCGCGACGAGCAGCGCCACCACGGCCACCGCGACCAGCCCGAGCGGCGCCACCGGCGCGACGAGCGCCGCGACCGGCGCGAGCACCGCGAGGGCCGTCGTCCGCGCGCGGGCGCGCAGCGGGCCCGTCGTGCGCAGGCCGAGGAACGTGGCGCCCTGCAGCAGCGCCGCGCCGACGCCGAGCGCCGCCCCGAGCAGCGCGGGCCCCGACACCAGCGGCGCCAGCGACCGGCCGAGACCGGCGCCGGCGACCTCGCCGTCGGCGCCCAGCGCCAGACCCGACGCGAGGACCCCGAGCACCGCGCCCCACAGCCCCGCCACCAGCAGCGAGGACGCCGCGAGCACGCCGTCGCACCACCGTCGCCAGCGCTCGGTGCCGCCCTTGCCGCGGAACTCCAGCGCGACCCCGCGGGCGGCCAGCACGAGCAGGATCAGCACGAACGGCAGGTAGAGCCCGCTCATCAGGGCGGCGTACCAGTCGGGGAAGGCCGCGAACGTCACCCCGACCGCGGCCACGAGCCACACCTCGTTGCCGTCCCACACCGGGCCGATCGTCGTGACGCCGGCGCCGCGCTCGTGGTCGTCGCGCCCGAGCGCGGAGGCGAGCACGCCGACACCGAAGTCGAACCCCTCCAGCACGAAGAACAGCACCCAGCAGGTGACCGCGAGGGCGAACCACAGGGTCGGGAGGTCCATGACGGCTCCTCTAGTAGCTGGGGACGAGGGGACGGTCCGGCTCGGTGTCCTCGGGCACGGGCACGGGCTCCGGGTCGTCGCCCGCGGTGCGCGCGACGCGCAGCACCAGCCGCACCCACACCACGGCCAGCACGCCGTAGACCAGCGCGAACCCGGCGAGCGAGGCCGCGAGCTCGATCGGCGTCAGCCCGGGCGACACCCCGTCGGCCGTGCGGAAGAGCCCGAAGACGAGCCAGGGCTGGCGGGCGGTCTCGGTGAACAGCCAGCCGGCCGTCGCCGCCAGCGCCGGCAGCACGGGGACGGTCCAGAGCAGGCGAAGCAGCCAGCGGTCCACGAGGTGCGCAGTGTCCGGCGAGCGGTCACGCCGCGTCCGCCACAACACCCAGGCCGCCACCATCGTCGCCAGCACGCCGAAGCCGATCATGAAGCGGAAGCTCCAGTAGGCCATCGGCACGACCGGCACGTAGTCGCCGGGTCCGAACTGCGCGGTGTACTGCGCCTGCAGGTCGTCGATGCCCTGCACGGTCGCGGTCGGGTCGCCGGTGGCGAGGAACGACAGCAGCCACGGCACGTCGAGCGAGAGGAACGGCTCCTTCTCCCCCGGCACACCCACGGCGAACAGCGAGAACGGGGCGCCGGCCTGCGTCGCGTACAGCGCCTCGGCGGCCGCCATCTTCATCGGCTGGACCTCGGTCATGACCTTGCCGAGCAGGTCGCCGGTCAGCGCCACCGCCGCGCCGGCCGCGAACGTCGTCCAGGCCCCCACCCGCGTGAACAGCCGCCACCGGCCGTCCGGGTCGCCGCGGCGCAGGCGGTGCACGCCGATCGCGAGCACGAGCGCGCCGCCCCCGGCGAAGGCGCCGGCGATGGTGTGCGGGAAGGCGGCGAGGACGACCTGGTTGGTCAGCAGGTCGGCGAAGCTGCCCAGCCGCGCGCGGCCGGTCTCGGGGTCGAGCGTGTAGGCGACCGGGTTCTGCATGAACGCGTTGGCCGCGAGGATCACGTAGGCGGAGATCAGGGTGCCGATCGCCACGATCCAGATGGTGGCGAGGTGCAGCGCGGGCCGCAGCCGGTCGGCACCGAACCACCACAGCCCCAGGAACGTGGCCTCGAGGAAGAACGCGAGCATCCCCTCGATCGCGAGCGTCGGGCCGAAGACGTCGCCGTAGAACCGCGCGAAGGCCGACCAGGACAGCCCGAACTGGAACTCCTGGACGAGTCCCGTGACGATGCCGACCGCGAACGTGATCATGAGCAGCTTGCCCGCGACCAGCGTCAACCGCTGCCAGCGCACGTCCCCGGTGCTGCCGTCCGCCGCCGGCGCAGCAGCTCCGCCGCGCTTCGTGCTGCGGTAGCTGAGGGTCTGCAGCAGCGCGGTGAGCGTCGCGAGCGAGATCGACAGCGGGACGAACAGGTAGTGGTAGACGGTCACGACCGCGAACTGCAGTCGGGACAGCTCCAGCGCGGTCACGACGACCTCCTCGCCTACGACGCAGCGTCGTATCTACGACCAAGCGTAGTACGACGGTTTGCGTTGGCAAGGGGATCGACGGCTAGGATGCGTGACGTGGCCCTGGGAGAGCTCGAGCGCGCGGTGATGGCGCAGCTGTGGGCCGCTCCGGCGCCCCTGACCGTCCGTGAGGTGCACGACCGGCTCGATCGCGAGCTGGCGTACACCACGGTGATGACCGTCCTCGGCCGCCTGGCCAAGAAGGGCGTGGTGCGCCAGGAGCGGGACGGGAAGGCCTACCGCTACACCGCGGCGTCCACGCGCGAGCAGCTGGCGGCGTCCCTCATGCTCGACGCGCTCGGCGACGTGGGCGAGGACCGCACCGCCGCGCTCGTGGCGTTCGTCGACCAGGTCGGCCCCGAGGAGGCGGCCGCCCTGCGCGCCGCCCTGCAGGCCGCGCCCCCGCGGCCGTCGGCCATGCCGGAGGTGCCCCAGCCGCGCACGGACGGTGAGCAGTCCGGGCCCGAGTCGTGATCTCGGGCCGGGTCTGATGGTCCGGCTCCGCTGCGCCTCGTGTCCGCCGCCGCCAGACTGATCCCATGGCGTCGGTGTGGCTGGCCGCGCTGGCCCTCGTGCTGGCGGGCCCCGTCCCCTCCATGCTCGCCCGCGCCCGGTGGCCGCAGCGCGTGCCGCGGGCGGCGATCGTGCTCTGGCAGGCGATCGCCGTCGCCGCCGTGCTCGCCGCGGTCGGCAGCGCCCTCGCCGCGCCCGAGGAGCTGCTGCGCGCCCTGGCGCCCGACCAGCGCCACGGCACGCCGACGGTGGTCGCGGTGGCGATCGCCGCGGTGCTCGCCGGCCTCATCGTGCTGCGGCTGTTCGGCGTGCTCCTGCTGCTCGCGGTGCGGACCCGGCGACGGCGGGCGCGCCACCGCGACATGGTCGACCTGCTCGACCGCGCCGAGCGCAGCGCGCTGATCGGCGGCTCGGGCACCGAGTCGGTGCTCCGGGTGCTCGACGGCGCCGTCCCCTTCGCCTACTGCGTGCCGGGGCGCGCGCCGCGGGTGGTGGTCACCGAGGCGGCCCTGGACACCCTCGACGCCGACGAGCTGCGCGCCGTCCTCGCGCACGAGCAGGCCCACCTCGACGCCCGCCACGACCTCGTCCGCGAGGGCTTCGTCGCCCTGCACCAGGCGTTCCCGGTGCTCGCCCGCAGCCGCCAGGCCCGCGACGCGGTCGGGATGCTCCTGGAGATGCTCGCCGACGACGCCGCCCGCGCCCGCTGCTCCGACACGGCGATGGCCGGCGCGCTCGAGGCGTTCGACGTCACCGGGGACAGCGAGGTCGGCGCGCGCCTGGCCCGCGTGCGCTCCCGGACCTGCGGCAGCCGCACCCTGGCGACCGGCACCTACCTCGCGGCGGCCGCGGTCGTCGTCGTGCCGACCGTCGCCGTCGTCATCCCCTGGCTCGCCGTCGCGCTGCCCGCCGCGGGCGTCCTGCGCTGAGCGCGGGCGCGGCGAGGGACGCCCTCGCTGCCCGCCACCCGCGTGGCCGGGGGGTCAGCCCCGCACCGAGGACACGATCTCGTCGGCGGCGGCGTAGGGGTCCAGCTCCCCCGCGACGACGCGCTCGGCCAGCTCGCCCAGGGCGGCGGCGCCGGCGAGGTCCCGGATGCGCGCCCGCAGGTCGGCCAGCGCGATCGCCTCGATCTCGGCGCGCGCCCGCTGCCGCGGGCCGTCGCCGAGGCGGCCGTGGTCGGCCATCCAGGCGCGGTGGTCGTCGAGGGCGCCGACGAGGTCCTCGATCCCCTGCCCCGACGAGGCCACCGTCCGCACGACCGGCGGGCGCCACGCCGGCCCCGCGAGCTCCCGGTCCCGATGGGCCGGCTCCCCCATCGGCGTGCTCCCCTGACTGCTCCGCGTCCCGTGGCCGAGCGACACCATGTGACGCAGCTCGCGCACCGTGGCGTCGGCGCCGTCGCGGTCGGCCTTGTTGACGACGAACACGTCCCCGACCTCGAGGATGCCGGCCTTCGCCGCCTGGACGCCGTCACCCATCCCGGGGGCCAGGAGGACCACCGTCGTGTCAGCCAGGGCGACGACCTCGACCTCCGACTGGCCCACCCCCACCGTCTCGACGAGCACCACGTCGCAGCCGGCGGCGTCCAGGACCCGCAGCGCCTGCGGCGTGGCGGCCGCGAGCCCGCCGAGGTGCCCGCGCGTGGCCATCGATCGGATGAACACGCCCGGGTCGGTCGCGTGCTCGCCCATCCGCACACGGTCGCCCAGCAGCGCGCCGCCGGAGAACGGCGAGCTGGGGTCGACGGCGAGCACGCCGACGCGCCTGCCGTCCGCGCGCAGCGCGCCGACCAGCGCCGACGTCGTCGTCGACTTCCCGACCCCGGGCGCGCCGGTGAGCCCCACGACCCGGGCGTGGCCGGTGTGGGGAGCCAGCGCCGCGGCGAGCTCGCGCAGGCGCGGGCTCCCGTCCTCCACCAGGGAGATCAGCCGCGCCACGGCACGCGGCGTCCCCTCCCGCGCGGCCGCGACCAGCTGCTCCAGATCCACGGCCCCGCACGCTACCCACCGCGGGCGCAACCGCCCTCCCGGCACAGCTTGGGAAACCAAGCGTGCGCTGCGTCACGGGGCCAACACTTCGATTCAGATGGTTACCCTGCCCGCCATGGCATCCGACGGAGCATCCGGCGACCTGGCCGCCAGCGGGATCACCACGATCGACCACGTGGGGATCGCCGTGCCCGACCTCGACGCCGCGATCGCCTGGTACGCCGAGAACCTCGGCCTGGTGGCCGCCCACCAGGAGACCAACGAGGAGCAGGGCGTCCGCGAGGCGATGCTGCACGCCCCCGGGGACGACGCCGGCCCGGCCGTGCAGCTGCTCGCGCCGCTGTCGGAGTCGTCGACGATCGCCAAGTTCATCGACCGCAACGGCCCCGGCCTGCAGCAGGTCGCCTACCGGGTGACCGATGTCGAGGCCAGCATGGAGGCGCTGCGCGCCAAGGGCCTGCGACTGCTCTACGACGCCCCGCGACGCGGCACCGCCGGCTCGCGGGTCAACTTCGTGCACCCCAAGGACGCCGGAGGGGTGCTCGTCGAGCTCGTCGAACCCGCCGAGACCCACTAGGGACACCGACCCGCTCACACCCCGGTCCCCAGGACTGTTACCGGCCGGTAGCCTCGCGCCACCGCCCACCAAGACGGAGGCAAGAACGTGCAGGACATCCGCGACGCCATCCTCGCCGACGACACCGCCGCCCTCGCCGGCCTCGCCGTTCCCGAGTCGTACCGGGGCATCACCGTCCACGCCGACGAGGCCGACATGTTCGAGGGGATGGCCTCGCGCGAGAAGGACCCGCGCAAGTCGCTGCACCTCGACGACGTCCCCACCCCCGAGGTGGCACCCGGCGAGGCGCTGGTGGCCGTGATGGCCAGCGCCATCAACTACAACACCGTGTGGACCTCGATCTTCGAGCCGGTGTCGACGTTCAGCTTCCTCAAGCGCTACGGGAGGACGTCGCCGCTGGCCAAGCGCCACGACCTGCCCTACCACGTGGTCGGCTCCGACCTCGCCGGCGTCGTGCTCAAGACCGGCGAGGGCGTGCACACCTGGAAGCCCGGCGACAAGGTCGTCGCGCACTGCCTCTCGGTCGAGCTCGAGGCCCCCGACGGCCACGACGACACGATGATGGACCCCGAGCAGCGCATCTGGGGCTTCGAGACCAACTTCGGCGGGCTCGCTGAGCTGGCGCTGGTGAAGACCAACCAGCTCATGCCCAAGCCCGACCACCTCACCTGGGAGGAGGCCGCCTCCCCGGGCCTGGTCAACTCGACCGCCTACCGCCAGCTGGTCAGCGCGAACGGCGCCAACATGACCCAGGGCGACGTCGTGCTCATCTGGGGCGCCTCGGGCGGCCTGGGCTCCTACGCCACCCAGTTCGCGCTCAACGGCGGTGCGACGCCGGTCTGCGTGGTCTCGAACCCCGAGAAGGCCGCGATCTGCCGCAAGATGGGTGCCGAGCTGATCATCGACCGCTCGGAGGAGGGCTACAAGTTCTGGTCCGACCCCGAGACCCAGGACCCTCGCGAGTGGAAGCGCTTCGGCCAGAGGATCCGTGAGCTGACCGGCGGCGACGACCCCGACATCGTCTTCGAGCACCCGGGCCGCGAGACCTTCGGCGCGAGCGTCTACGTCGCCAAGCGCGGCGGCACGATCGTCACCTGCGCGTCGACCAGCGGTTTCATGCACCAGTACGACAACCGCTACCTGTGGATGAACCTCAAGCGGATCATCGGCTCGCACTTCGCGAACTACAAGGAGGCCTACCTGGCGAACCGCCTGGTGGCCCAGGGCGCGATCCACCCGACCGTCTCGCGCGTCTACCCGCTGCACGAGACCGGCGAGGCGGCCAACGACGTGCACCACAACAGCCACCAGGGCAAGGTCGGCGTGCTCGGCCTCGCGCCCGAGGAGGGCCTCGGCGTCACGAACACCGAGAAGCGTGAGCAGCACCTCGAGAGCATCAACCGCTTCCGGGGCGTCTGATCGGCACCGGTGAGCTGCGCGGACGGGTGAGCGAATCACACTCACCCGTCCGTGGAGCACCCTCCGTCACGCCGGTACCGTGACCCGCATGCCGTCCGACGAGCACGAGCTGTTGCCGCTGGGGACCGGCTTCGACGTCGTGCGCCGTGGGTACGACCGCGGTCAGGTCGAGGAGCACCTCGACCGCGTCGAGGCCGACCTGCGCATCCTCACCGCCGACCGTGACGCGGCGGTCGCCCAGGCGACCGAGCTCGCGCGGGCGCTCGACCACCACCGTGCGCATGTCGAGGACCTGCGCGCGCAGGTCGACCGGCTCTCGGCCCCGCCGGACACCATGGAGGGCCTCTCCGAGCGCCTGCAGCGGATGCTGCGCCTCGCGCAGGACGAGACCCGGTCCATGCGCGACGAGGCCGCCGACGCCTCCCGGCGCATCCGCGAGGAGGCCGACGAGTACGCGCGCCGCACGATGAACGGCGCCGACGAGCACGCGCGCAAGACCGCCGCGGAGGCCGAGCAGCGGGCCCGCCGCACGGTCGAGGAGGCCGACGAGCAGGGCCGCGGCATGCTCGAGGAGACCCGCCGCCAGGCCCGCGAGATCCACGAGCGCGCGGAGGCCGAGGCCGAGCAGGCCCGCCACCGCCACGACGAGGGCCTCGCCGACAACGAGCGCCGGCGCCACGCGATGGAGGAGGAGCACCGCTCGCTCATGGAGGGCGCCCGCGCCGAGGCCGCCCGCGTGCGCCAGGAGGCCGAGCACGAGCGCGACCGCCTCGAGACCGAGGGCCGGGCGTCGCGCGAGCAGGTCGAGCACGACTTCGCGGTCGCGATGGCCGCCCGCCGCCGCGAGGCGATGCGCCAGCTCGAGGCCGACGAGAAGGCGTCGCGGGAGCGGGCCGACAAGTACGTGCAGGAGGCGTCCGAGGAGGCCCGGCGCCGGCTGCGCGAGGCCGACGCCGAGGTCGCCGACATGCGGCGCCTGCGCGACCGGGTCGGCCAGCAGCTGGCGTCCCTGCGCCAGGCGCTGGGGGCCCTGCCCACCGTCGACTCGTTCCCCGACGAGGCCCCGGGCGACGGCCGCCCGGTGCTGCCCGACCCGCCGCACGCCAACGGCACCGGCCACGAGGCGGGCGGGACGGACCTCGGCGGCGCCTCCGCGCCCGAGCAGCGCAGCGCGGCACCCTCGTCGCGCTAGGAGCGGCTGGGGAGCCGGTCACGAGCGCCGGTCACGAGCGCCGTGCGCGGCGCCAGCAGCCGGTGTGCCAGTGCCGGCGCTCGTTGTCCGCCTCGGACTCGCGCGCGGTCTCCCACGCCACCACGTGCGGCGTGCCCGGCGGGATGTCCTGGTGGCAGCCCGGGCAGACGTAGGTCTTCGTCGCCGCGGAGCCGCTGATCGAGCGCACCGTCCAGCCGTCCTCGTCGCGCACCCACCCGCCCCGCAGCGGAGGGGGCTCCGGGGCGGGGCGGGCGGGGCGCGGAGGCCGTCGGGGCCGGCGGGCCACTCCTACTTCTTCTGGTAGTCCCGGAAGCCCTGGCCGGTCTTGCGGCCGAGACGCCCGGCGGTGACCAGGTGCTCGAGCAGCGGCGCGGGCGCGAACCCGGGGACGCGGAACTCCATGTACAGCGAGCGCTCGATCGCCAGCGACACGTCCAGGCCCACCACGTCGAGCAGCGCGAACGGCCCCATCGGCAGTCCGCAGCCGTTCTTCATGGCCGAGTCGATGTCGTCGGCCCCGGCGTAGTTGGCCTCGAGCATCGCCACGGCATCGTTGAGGTACGGGAAGAGCAGGGCGTTGACGATGAACCCGGCGCGGTCGCCGCAGAGCACCGGGTGCTTGCCGATCTTCGCGGTGACGGCCCGCACGGTCGCCGTGACGTCCGGGGCGGTGGTGATCGGGCTGACGATCTCCACCAGCTTCATCACCGACGCCGGGTTGAAGAAGTGCATGCCGATCACGTCGTCGGGGCGCTGCGTGGCGGCCGCGCACTCGACGACCGGCAGCGACGACGTCGTGGTCGCGAGGATCGCGCCGGGCTTGACGACGTCGTCGAGCGCACCGAACACGGCCTGCTTGACCTCGAGGTCCTCGGCGACCGCCTCGACGACGAGGTCGCAGTCGGCGAGGTCGTCGAACGTCGTGGTCGGGCGGACGCGGGCGAGGGTCTCGTCGCGGGCGCCCTCGGAGAGCTTGCCCTTGACCACGGCCTTCTCCAGCGACTTGCGGATCCCGGCGACGACGCCCTCGCCCTTGGCCTCGGTGCGCGCGCGGACGACGACGTCGTAGCCGGCCTTCGCGAAGACCTCGGCGATGCCGGTGGCCATCGTGCCCGTGCCGACGACGCCGACGGTCGCGACCGGGCGCTGGTCGGCGGCCTCCTCGCCCGGGGGCGGCGGGGTCAGGTTGTCGGCGACGATCTCGGGCGAGCCGGGGGCGGCGTAGGTGTAGAAGCCGCGCCCGGACTTCCGGCCCAGCAGCCCGGCGGTGATCATCTGCTTGAGGATCGGGGCCGGGGCGTGGCGCTGGTTGCGCGACTGCCGGTACATCGTGTCGAGGATCTCGTAGGCCGTGTCGAGGCCGATGAGGTCCATGAGGGCCAGCGGGCCCATCGGGTAGCCGCAGCCGTAGCGCATGGCCGCGTCGAGGTCCTCGCGCCCGGCGTAGTGGGACTCGAACATCCCGACGGCCTGGTTGAGGTAGGTGAAGAGCAGGTTGTTGGCGATGAAGCCGGCGCGGTCGCCGCACACTACCGGGCTCTTGCCCAGCGCCACGGCGAGGCCGGTGACGTCGGAGAGCACCTCGGGGTCGGTGACGACCGTGCGCACGACCTCGACCAGCGCCTGCACCGGTGCCGGGTTGAAGAAGTGCATGCCGACCACCTGGTGCGGGCGCTCGGTGCGCACCGACAGCTCGGTGATCGACAGCGACGAGGTGTTCGACGCGAAGATCGTCTCCGGGCCGCAGACCTTGCTCAGCGCCGCGAAGACCTCGGCCTTGAGCTCGAGGCGCTCGGGCACGGCCTCGACCACGAGGTCGACGTCGGCGAGGTCGTCGAGGGTGGTGGTGACCCGCACCCGGCCGAGCAGGGCCTCGCGGTCGTCGGCGGCCAGCTTCGAGCGGTCGACGGCCCGCTGGGTCGACGCCTCGAGGGTCTCCCGGCCGTGGGTCGCCGACGCCTCGTCGACCTCCACCGCGACGACCTCGATGCCGCCGCGGGCGAACACCTCGACGATCCCGGCCCCCATGGTGCCGAGACCGACCACTCCGACCCGGGCGAATTCGCGCGCCACGCCGTCACCTTCCTGCCGCCGACCAGTGCCAGGTACTGCTGTCCGGGGAAGGCTCCCACCTGCCCCGGGGCGCGATCCTGCCATGGTCGGCGATGTCTCACCCGGGTCCGACGGACGGGTTCGTACCAGCGGGTAACTTGACCGTTCCGGTAGGTCCGGGCACCCGACGGGCCAGGAGCAGGGCCCCGACCAGCGCCGCGAGCACGAATGCGCCCGCCGCGACCGCGAACCCGGCGGCGATCCCGGCCGGGGCGGCGGTGCGGCCGGGTGCGTCGGCGTCCGCCGAGATCACCACCGCGCCGATCACCGCGATGCCCAGCGTGCCGCCGAGCTGGCGCACGGTCTGGACCACGCCGGAGGCCTGGGTGCGCTCGGTGTCCGCGACCCGGGAGAGCGCGTCGGTGTTCGTCGGCGACAGGGTGAGCCCGAGACCGACGCCGACCAGGGCCATCCCGGGGGTCTGGATGGCGTAGTGCAGGCCCGGCAGCGCGAGCATCCACGCGACGGTGCCCACCGCGCACAGCACGAGCCCGGTGAGCACCGGGCCCCGCACGCCGGCCCGGTCGAACCAGCGACCGCCGATCTGCGCGGCGAGGGTCAGCGGCAGGATCAGCGGCAGCACCGCGAGCCCGGCCTGCATCGGCCCGAAGGCGAGCAGCTCCTGCAGGTAGATCGAGCTGTAGAGCACGAGCCCGAGCAGCCCGAACTGCACGAACCCCGTGACCACGGCGGCGCCTGTGAAGCCCCGGTCGGCGAACAGCCGCACGTGGATCAGCGGGTCGGGGGCGCGGAGCTGCCGCACCACGAACCAGCCCGTGGCCGCGAGGCCCACGGCGAGCAGGGCCAGCACCGGCGCCGACGCACCGTCGGCCCCCGCGCCCTGGATCGCGACCGTGGTCAGCGCCAGGCCCGCCACCACGAGCAGGACGTCGAGCGGGCGGACCCTGGTGCCGGGCACGCGCCGGGCGGGGACCGGGGCGATCGCCACGAGCACGAGCGTCGCGATGCCGACCGGGACGTTGAGGAAGAACACCGCGCGCCAGGACACGTACTCGGTGAGCAGGCCGCCGATGAGCGGCCCGAGCGCCACGAACACCTGGCTGATGCCGGCGTAGAGCGCCATGGCCCGGCCCCGCTCGCCGGGCCCGAACGCCGCGATGACGATCGCGCCCGACACCGGCACCATGAGCGCCGCGCCGGCGCCCTGCAGGGTGCGGCAGGCGATGATCGTCGCCTCGCCCAGCGGGCCCGCCGGCGCTAGCCCGCAGCCCACGGACGCCAGGAAGAACAGGGTCACCCCGGACCGGAACGCCCGCCGCGGCCCGAGCAGGTCCGCGGCCTTGCCGCCGAGTGCCACCAGGGCGGCGAGGGCCAGCACGTAGGCGTTGACCACCCACTGCTGGGCGGCCGGGTCGAGCGAGAGCTCGCGGCCCATCGTCGGCAGCGCGACCGACACCACGGTCTGGTCGAGCATGATCATCGACAGCGAGCCGGTCATGGCGACCAGCACGAGCCAGCGGCGCGGATCCCCCGGTATCCCGGCGACACGCTGTCGGAGATCTTCGGTCACCCGGGTGAGCCTGGCCTACCGGCGACCGCTCACCAAGACACCGGACGCGTGATCGAGTGGCTCAGCGACGCCGGCCGTAGAGGACGCTCACGAGCCCCGCGAGGACCTTCACGACCCAGCCCGGGCGGTCGAACGTCATGACGTTGACGCTGCGGAAGCGGCGCTCCGAGATGGCGAGGGGCCGTGTGAACTCGCGCAGCCCGTCGACGCCGTGGATGCGCCCGAAGCCGGAGTCGCCGACCCCGCCGAACGGCAGCGACGGGATGCCGGCGAAGGCGATGACGCCGTTGACCGACACCATGCCGGCGCGCAGCCGGCGGGCGACCTCGTGCCCGCGCTGCCGGGCGAACACCGAGGCGCCGAGGCCGTAGCGCGAGGCGTTGGCCCGCTCGACGGCCTCGTCGATGTCCCGCACCCGGTTGACGACCACCGTCGGGCCGAAGGTCTCGTCGGTGACGGCGCTGGAGTCCTCGGGCACGTCGGCGAGCACGACGGGGTCGACGTAGGGCGCGCGCACCGACCCGCGGCCGCCGACGACCGCGCGGGCGCCGCGGGTGAGCGCGTCGTCGATCTGGCCGGAGATGACGCCGAGCTGGGAGGGCATGGTGATGGGCCCGTACGGCGAGTCCGGCGCCCCGCCGGGCGTCAGGGTGGCGGCCCGGCGGGCGACCCGGTCGAGCAGGTCCTCGGCCACCGTGTCCACGACGTAGACGCGCTCGACGCCGACGCAGGTCTGGCCGGCGTTCGACATCGCGCCCCAGACCACGGCCGCGGCGGCGTCGTCGAGGTCCGCGTCGGCATCGACGAGCAGGGCGTCCTTGCCGCCGCACTCGACGAGCACCGGGGTCAGCGACTCGGCGCAGGTGGCCATGACCTTCTTCGCCGTGGCCGTCGAGCCGGTGAACGCGACCTTGTCCACGCCCGCGCGGCACAGGGCCGCGCCGGTCTCGCCCTCGCCGGTGACCAGCTGGAACACCGCGTCGGCGTTGTGATCGGGGCCGACCGCCTCGGCGAAGGAGTCGACCAGCCACCGCCCGACGCCCGGGGTGAGCTCGCTGGGCTTGAAGACCACCGTGTTGCCCGCGGCGAGCGCGTACGCGATGGAGCCCATCGGCGTGAACACCGGGTAGTTCCAGGGTCCGAGCACCCCGACGACCCCGACCGCCGCGTACTCGACGGTGGCCTTGTGGTTGATCATCAGCAGGCCGGCGGCGGCGTTGCGCGGCCCGAGCACCTTCTTCGCGTGCGTGGCCGCCCAGTGCAGGTGGTCGAGCGCGAGGATGCCCTCGATGCGCGCGTCGTCGAGCGGCTTGCCCGTCTCGCGGCTGACCACCGCGGCGAGCTCCTCGCGGCGCCGGTCGATCAGCTGACGCCAGGCCGCGAGCTTGTGCGACCGCCCGTCGAACCCGAGGTCGGTCCACCACCGCGTGGCCGGCCGCGCCCGCGCGACCGTCGCCTCGACCTGCTCGGGCGTCTGCCGCGGGTAGGACGCGATCACCTCGCCGGAGCGGGGATCGAGGGAGTCGAAGGTGTCCTGGTGAGGGCGCCGGTCGTCCGCGGGCACCGTCCCCGCGTCGCGGGTGCTCGTCATGGGGCGAATCTACGCACCAGTAGCGGTCAGACGCGACTGTTCGTTCGTGTGGCACCGGGCTCAGGACGGGACGGCATCAGGACACGGCGGCCCGGATGCGGTCGGCGGTCGCGTCGAGGCTCGCCCGTCCCGGCCGCGTCCACGCCGCCAGCAGCCGCAGCCCGTCGCCGCGCCGGCGCGGGATGACGTGCAGGTGCACGTGCCACACGGTCTGCCAGGCGACCGCGCCGTCGGCGAGCAGCAGGTTCACGCCGTCGGCGAGCCCGGCGGCGCGCAGGCCCGCGGCCACGCGCCGCGCCAGCGCCCACATCGCGGCGCCGTCGGCGTCGGTGGTGTCGGCGAGGTGCGCCGCGTGCGCCCGCGGCACGACGAGCACGTGGCCCGGGGTGACCGGTCGGAGGTCGAGGAACGCGACCGCCCCGTCGGAGGACGCGACCACGCTCGCCTCGCCGCGCCCGTCGACGATGCGGCAGAACACGCACTCGCCGTCGACCTCGGCGGGCAGGTGCTCGCGCACCCGGCCCCGCCCCGGGCGCCGCGCGAGGGCGCGCGCCAGCCGACCGCCCACGGTGCTCAGAACAGCCGGAACTCGTCGACCTCGGCGCCGCGCAGGGCGTCGTAGTCGAGCGTCACGCAGCGGATACCGCGGTCGGTGGCGAGCGTGCGCGCCTGCGGCTTGATCTGCTGCGCGGCGAACACCCCGCCGACCGGCGCGAGCAGCGGGTCGCGGTTGAGCAGCTCGAGGTAGCGGGTCAGCTGCTCGACGCCGTCGATCTCCCCGCGCCGCTTGATCTCCACGGCGACCGACGCCCCGCCGGCGTCGCGGCAGAGCAGGTCCACCGGGCCGATCGCCGTCGGGTACTCGCGGCGCACCAGCGTCCAGCCCTCCCCCAGCGTCGCCACGTGCGCGGCCAGCAGCTCCTGCAGGTGGGCCTCGACGCCGTCCTTGACCAGGCCGGGGTCGACGCCCAGCTCGTGGCTGGAGTCGTGCTGGATCTCCTCGAGGGTGATCGTCAGCGTCTCGTCGGCCTTGTTCCGGACGGTCCACACGCCAGGTGACTCGGTGAGCCAGCACGGCGGGCTCATCCAGTTCAGCGGCTTGTAGGCCCGGTCGTCGGCGTGGACGCTGACCGACCCGTCCGCCTTGACCAGCAGCAGGCGCAGCGCGCTCGGCAGGTGCGCGGTCAGGCGGCCGTCGTAGTCGACCGTGCAGCGGGCGATGACGAGGCGCACGGGCCCACCGTAGGAGACGAAGCGGAGCGGAGCTCGACCGGTCAGCACGGGGAGACGGGTGCCG
This sequence comes from Actinomycetospora lutea, assembly GCF_028737205.1. GTDB lineage: Bacteria > Actinomycetota > Actinomycetes > Mycobacteriales > Pseudonocardiaceae > Actinomycetospora > Actinomycetospora lutea. The sequence goes on from NZ_JAQZAL010000035.1 coordinate 36,500, forward strand.
TGGATCATCTGGCGGTGTGGACGCCCCGGTGACGACGAGCAGCCGCGAGATCTACGCGAACCCCTGGATGACCCTGCGGGAGGACACCTTCCGCCGGGCCGACGGGTCCGGCGGCGTGTACGGCGTGGTCGACAAGCCCGACTACGCGCTGGTCGTGGCGCTCGAGGGTGACCGTCTCGCCATGGTCGAGCAGTACCGCTACCCGCTCCGGCTGCGGCGCTGGGAGTTCCCGCAGGGCACCGCGCCCGACCGCGCGGAGATGCCGGCGCAGGAGCTCGCCGCCCGCGAGCTGCGCGAGGAGACGGGCCTGACCGCCGCGACCTGGACCTACCTGGGCCTGCTCGACGTCGCCCCCGGCCTGTCCTCCCAGCGCGGCCGGGCCTTCCTCGCTACCGACCTCGCCGCCGGCGCGCCCGAGCGCGAGGCGAGCGAGGCCGACATGCGCTTCGCCTGGCTGACGCGCGCGGAGTTCGAGGACCGCGCGCGCCGCGGCGAGATCACGGACGCCCAGACCCTCGCCGCCTACACGCTCCTGCTGCTCCGCTCGTCGTAACCGGGCGTGACACCCCCGGCGCGCGGGCAGAGTGGGGGCATGGCGTTGGTGCGGCTCGGGCCGCTGTCGGTGCCCACACCCGGCGAGGTGCTCGACACGAGCCGCGCGGTCGTGGGCTGGGTCGGCGAGGTCGTGGACGTGGGCGCGCGCCTGCCCGGGCGCGTGGAGTCCCTGCTCGACGAGGTGACGCGCCTGGTCGGCGTCCTCGGACAGCTCGCCGAGCGCGTCGACGGGCTCGTCGACCGCGCGGACACCATCGTCGTCCGCGTCGACGGCGTCATGGAGCGCGTCGACGGGGTGCTGGGCGAGGCCCGCCGGATCACCGACGGGGCGAACGAGGTGGTCGGGTCCGCGCGCAGCATCACCAGCGGAGCCGAGGAGGTCGTCGGCAGCGCCCGGAAGATCACAGAAGGGGCCGACGAGGTGGTCGGGTCGGCGCGGCTCATCACGTCCGGCGCCGACGAGGTGGTCACCTCGGCGCGGGCGATCACGAGCGGTGCCGAGGAGGTCGTGGGGTCCGCCCGGTCGATCACGTCCGGCGCGAGCGAGGTCGTCGAGTCGGCGCGCTCGATCACCTCCGGTGCCGACGAGGTGGTCGGGTCCGCCCGCCAGATCACTTCGGGCGCGAGCGAGGTCGTCGAGTCCGCGCGCTCCATCACCAGCGGCGCCGAGGGCGTCGTCGGCAGCGCCCGGGAGATCACCGAGGGCGCGCGCGGGATCGTCGACGGCGCCGGCGCGACGAGCCGGTCGGCCCAGGAGCTGCTCGACGTCTACCGCCCGATGCTCGAGCGCGCCGCCCCGCTGGCCGGCAAGTTCGTCGACGAGCTCAGCCAGGAGGAGGTCGACGCGGCGATCAAGCTGGTGGACGAGCTGCCGCAGTTCACCGAGCACATGGTCACCGACATCATGCCGATCCTCGCGACCCTCGACCGCGTCGGACCGGACCTGCACGAGCTGCTCGACGTCACCAAGGACCTGCGCCGCGCGATCGACGGCATCCCGGGCTTCTCGTTCCTCAAGCGCCGGGGCGCCGCGAAGGACGACGAGGCCGGCGAGGAGACCGAGGAGGAGCTCACCGCGGCCCGTCAGGACTGATCAGCACGGCCTGCGTCTGCGTCGTCCGCGCGACGAGGCGCCCGCGGTCGTCGGTGAGGTCGGTCTGCACGACGATCTGGGTGCGCCCGGAGTGCACCGGACGCGCGGTCGCCCGCACGTCGGAGCCCGACACCGCGCGCAGCAGGTGCGTGCCCGACTGCGTGGTCGCCGTCCGGGCGCCCTGGGGCAGGCCGAGGTAGGCGCACACCGCGCCGGTGGTGTCGGCGAGCGTCATCAGCGCGCCGCCGTGCAGCAGCCCGGCGAGCGTCGTGTTCGCGTCGGACCACGGCAGCACGGCCACGGTCTCGGCGGCGCTCGCGGTCTCGAGCCGGATGCGCAGGCCGGCGGCGAAGGGCATGGCGGCGATGAGCTCGTCGGGGGTCACGGGGACAGCGTCGGGCCCCACGCCGGTGATCGTCCATGACCTACGAGGTCATCGACCCGCCTACCGCGCCCCGGTCAGGCTCCCCCTCACCACGACCTCACCACGACCGAGGAGGACCCCATGGCCACCGACAGCATCGACCGCTACCTCGCCGCCTGGAACGCGACCGACCCGTCGGCGCGCCGCGACGCGATCGCCGCCGCGTTCACCCCGGACGCGCGCTACGTCGACCCGCTCGCCGACGTCCACGGCCACGACGGCGTCGACGCGCTGATCGCCGGCGCGCAGGAGCAGTTCGCGGGCCTGGTGTTCTCGCGCGGCGACGTGCTCGACGCCCATCACGACGTCGTCCGCTTCACCTGGCACCTCGGGCCCGCGGGCGCCGAGCCCGTCGTCGTCGGGTTCGACGTCGCCGAGATCGCCCAGGACGGGCGCCTGCGCACCGTCCACGGCTTCCTCGACAAGGTCCCCGGCTAGTCAGGCCCCCGCGACGGGTGCCGGCGAGGGCGAGTCGAGACCGTTCGCCTCGCGGACGACGTCGACGAACTCGCCCATGATCCCGGTCAGCGAGTAGGTCTTCGGCGTGACGATGCGCTGGACACCGAGGCGCTGGAGCTGCTCGGCGTCGGCGGGCGGGATGATCCCGCCGACGACCACCGGGATGTCGTCGGCATCCGCGCGGGCCAGCCCGTCGAGCACCGCGGGCACGACCTCGAGGTGCGAGCCGGACAGCACCGACAGGCCGACGACGTGCACGCCCTCCTGCACGGCGGCCGCGACGATCTCGGCCGGCGTCAGGCGGATGCCCTGGTAGATGACCTCGAAGCCGGCGTCGCGGGCGCGCACGGCGATCTGCTCGGCGCCGTTGGAGTGCCCGTCGAGGCCCGGCTTGCCGACGAGCATGCGCAGCGACGCGGTGCCCATCTCCTCGGCCGTCTGCTTGACGCGGGCCCGCACGGCGGCGAGCTCCGCAGGGGCCTCGCCGGCACCCGAGGTCGCGCCTGACGCTCCGGCCACGCCGGTCGGGGCGCGGTAGGACCCGAACACCTCGCGCAGCGCGCCCGCCCACTCCCCCGTCGTGACGCCCGCGCGGGCGCACTCGAGCGTGGCCTCCATGAGATTCTCGTCGCCGCGGGCGGCCTCCTGCAGCCGCGTCATCGCGGCGTCGGCGCGCGCCTGGTCGCGCGAGGAGCGCCAGTCCGCCACCGCGCGGGCGGCCTCCTCCTCGACCGACTTCTCCACCGTGAAGATCGCCTCGGCGCCCTCGGCCTGCAGCGGGCTGGGCTCGGTGGAGGTGAACTTGTTGACGCCGACGACGACGTCCTCGCCCGACTCCATCCGCTGGCGGCGCGCCGCGAGCGACGACACCAGCTGCGACTTCATGTAGCCCGAGTCGACGGCCGGCACCGCGCCGCCCATCTCGGCGACCTTGGCCATCTCCGCGCGGGCGCCCTCGACGATCGCCGCGGTCTTGGCCTCCATGACGTGCGAGCCGGCGAAGACGTCGTCGTGGTCGAGCAGGTCGGTCTCGTAGGCCAGCACCTGCTGCATGCGCAGCGCCCACTGCTGGTCCCAGGGGCGCGGCAGGCCCAACGCCTCGTTCCACGCCGGCAGCTGCACCGCGCGGGCCCGGGCGTCGCGCGACAGCGTCACGGCGAGCATCTCCAGCACGATGCGCTGGACGTTGTTCTCCGGCTGCGCCTCGGTGAGCCCGAGCGAGTTGACCTGCACGCCGTAGCGGAAGCGGCGCATCTTCTCGTCCTCGACGCCGTAGCGCTCGCGGCACAGCTCGTCCCAGAGCTGCGAGAACGCGCGGAGCTTCGCGATCTCCTCGATGAAGTGCAGCCCGGCGTTGACGAAGAACGAGATGCGCCCGACGACCTGGGCGAACTTCTCGGGCGGCACCTGGCCCGAGTCGCGCACCGCGTCGAGCACCGCGATCGCCGTCGAGAGCGTGTAGGCGACCTCCTGCGTCGGCGTCGCCCCGGCCTCCTGCAGGTGGTAGCTGCAGATGTTGATCGGGTTCCACTTCGGGACGTTGAGGTACGTCCACGCGATCATGTCGGTGATCAGCCGGACGCTCGGCGCCGGCGGGAACGCGTACGTCCCGCGGGACAGGTACTCCTTGACGATGTCGTTCTGCGTGGTGCCCGCGAGCTTCTCGCGGTCGGCGCCGTGCTCGTCGGCGACGGTGACGTAGAGCGCCAGCATGTACATCGCCGTCGCGTTGATCGTCATCGACGTGTTGGCGTCGTTGAGCGGGATGCCGTCGAACAGCGCCCGCATGTCGCCGAGGTGCGACACCGGCACACCGACCTTGCCGACCTCGCCCTTGGCGAGCTCGTGGTCGGGGTCGTAGCCGGTCTGCGTGGGCAGGTCGAAGGCCACCGAGAGCCCGGTCTGGCCCTTCTCCAGGTTGCGCCGGTAGAGCTCGTTCGACGCGCGTGCCGACGAGTGGCCGGCGTAGGTCCGCATGACCCAGGGCCGGTCGCGGGCGTCGTCGCTGGGGTAGGGCACGTCAGGTACCTCCGCTGCACTTCGTCACCTGGCGGATGACCCGCTGATGTTACCGACGGGTCTCGGCCACGGAATCGCACGAAGGATGCCGTGGGACACAGGATCGGTCAGGATGGGACCGAGCGCGGACGAGGGAGACATGCCATGGTCGGGTCGATCGGGGAGATCGTGCTGGCGATCGCCATGGTCGTCCTGCTCGCCGGCATCCTGCGCTGGACCTTCGGCCGCGGTCCGCAGGGCGCGGTGCCCGACGAGACCGGCGACCTGGGCCTGCTCGAGACCGTCGCCGTCGTGCCGACGCGCGAGGCCGCCGACGTGCTGGTGGCGAAGCTCGCGCGCGAGAAGGTGCGGGTGACGCTCAGCCACGGCGTCGAGGGCTGGCGCCTGCTCGCGTTCCCGAGCGACGCCGACGACGCCCGCGTGGTCCTCCGCGCCATGTGAGCGATCTTCGGGGCTATAGCCCCGAAGTTCGCTCACGTACTCAGCGCTGGGGCGGCGCGACGATCCGGTGGATGCCGCCGCCGAGGGCGGCGAGGTTCTCGACGAACAGCGGGTAGCCGCGGTCGATGTGCGCGACGTCCCAGACCTCGGTCTCGCCGTCGGCGCACAGCCCGGCGAGCACCAGGCCCGCGCCCGCGCGGATGTCCGAGGCCCACACCGGCGCCGACGAGAGCCGGCGCACGCCGCGGACCACGGCGTGGTGGCCGTCGGTGCGCGCGTCGGCCCCGAGCCGGACCATCTCCTCGACGAACCGGAAGCGCCCCTCGAAGACGTTCTCGGTGATCATCGAGGTGCCCTCGGAGATCGCCGACAGCGCGATCGCCATGGGCTGCAGGTCGGTGGCGAAGCCGGGGTAGGGCAGCGTCACCCAGTCGACGGAGCGCGGGCGCCCGTCCATGACCACCCGGAAGCCGCCGTCGAGCGCGGAGACCTGCGCGCCGGCCTGCCCGAGCCGGTCGAGCACGAGGTCGAGGTGGTGGGGGTCGACGCCGCGCACGGTGACGTCGCCGCCGGCCATCGCCGTGGCGAAGCCCCAGGTCGCGCCGACGATCCGGTCGCCGATGACCCGGTGCGTCGTGGGCGTGAGCGGCCCGCCGCCGTGGACGGTGAGCGTCGAGGTGCCGCCGCCCTCGATCTTGGCGCCCATCTGCTGGAGCATCGTGACGAGGTCGACGATCTCCGGCTCGCGCGCGGCGTTGTCGATCACCGTGGTGCCCTCGGCGAACACGGCGGCCATGAGGATGTTCTCGGTGGCCCCGACGCTGGGGAAGTCGAGCCAGATCTGGGCGCCGCGCAGGGTCTCGGCGCCGGCGACGACGCAGCCGTGCGAGATCTCGCTCGACGCCCCGAGCAGGCGCAGGCCCGCCTGGTGCATGTCGAGCGGGCGCGAGCCGATGGCGTCACCGCCGGGCAGCGGCACCACCGCGCGCCGGCAGCGCGCCACCAGCGGGCCCAGCACGCACACCGAGGCCCGCAGCCGCGACACCGAGCGGTAGTCCGCCTCCGGGGTCAGCTCGGCCGGGACGTCGATGGTCACCGTGTCGCCCGCGACGGCCACCGCGCACCCCAGGCTGCGCAGCACGTCGGCCATCAGCGGGACGTCGAGGATCTCCGGACAGTTGGTGATGACCGTCCGGCCCTCGGCGAGCAGCGCGGCCGCCATCAGCTTGAGCACGCTGTTCTTGGCGCCGACGACGTCGACCGCCCCGGAGAGGGGCCCGGAGCCGTGCACCACGAAGTGCTCGTTCATCGCGCCGGAACGCTACCCGCCCGCCACGGACCGGCCGTCGCCAGCACCCTCGACGGCGCCGTCGGCCGCCATCCGGTCCGGTCGGCGGGGCACCACCATGGGCGTCCCGGTCTCCGGGTCGGGCAGGACACGGCAGGCCAGGCCGTAGACGTCGGTGACGAGCTCCTCGGTGAGGACGTCCTGCGGCGACCCGGTGGCGGCGACCACCCCGCCCTGGCGCGTGCCACCACGGCCGCCAACCCGGCGTTCGCCGGCAGGGCGGCGGACGTCGGCGCGTTCTACGGCGGCCAGTGGGGTGCCTACGTCCCCGGGGACTCGCGCGTGACGTCATGAACGAGCTCGGCTTCCGCACCCCGCCGCAGATCGAGGCGCTCGCGCCCCGGGCGGCCGGCTCGTTCTACGTGTCGCTCTCGGGCGAGCAGGTCGGCCTGCTGTCCTCCGACCTCACCGTCGTCTTCCCGATCAACGCGAGCGCCGACGCGATCCGCACCGACCCGGTGCTCTCGCGGACCCCGGCCGCGACGTCCGGCCACCTCGTCGTCCTCGACGACAAGACCACCAGCGACGCGTTCTCGTCCGGCTCGGTGCCCGGCACCGCGGCCGCGCTCGACCGCGCCGCGCCGCTGTTCGCGCGGGCGCTGCAGCGCTGATCACGGCGACCACGGGGTCGGTCGGCGTCCCTAGACTGACCCCGTGGCCGTTCACCTGACCCGGATCTACACGCGCACCGGCGACGACGGGACCACCGGTCTCTCGGACTTCTCGCGCGTGCCCAAGACCGACCCGCGGCTGTCGGCCTACGCCGACTCCGAGGAGGCCAACGCCGCGATCGGCGTGGCGCTCTCGGTGGGCGCGCCGCCCGAGGCGATCGTCGCGCCGCTGCAGCAGATCCAGAACGACCTGTTCGACGTGGGCGCCGACCTGGCCACCCCGATCGTCGAGAACCCCGAGTACCCGCCGCTGCGCGTCACCGGGCGCCAGATCGAGCGGCTCGAGGGCTGGTGCGACGAGTTCAACGAGGACCTGCCCAAGCTGAACTCGTTCATCCTGCCCGGCGGCACCCCGGCGGCGGCGTACCTCAACGTCGCGCGCACCGTCACCCGTCGCGCCGAGCGCAGCACCTGGGCGGTGATCGCGGCCGACCCCGAGCGCACCAGCACGCTGCCGGCGCACTACCTCAACCGGCTCTCGGACCTGCTGTTCATCCTCGGGCGGGTCGCCAACCCCGGCGGCGACGTCCTGTGGGTGCCGGGCGGGCCCGAGGAGCAGCGCTGACGTGTTCGACGAGCGCTCCGCGCGGGGCCTCGCTCCCGCGGTGCGGGCGCCCGGTCGTCGCCGGGCCCGGATCGGGCCCGCGGCGGTGTTCCCGGCGTCTCAGCCGAACGCCTTCCCCTCGCCGCGGTAGGTCGGGACGGTGCGCACGAGCTCCCCGTCGCGGACGAGGTGGTACTCGGTGACGTGCTCGGCGAGCTCGCCGGCCTTGGCGTGGCGCATCCACACCCGCTCGCCGAGCGCCGGGACGCGGCGGCCCCGGACGGGCGTCTGCACCTCCCCCGCGCCCTCGGTGCCGGTGAGGACGAGGTCGCCGGGGCCGAACGGCGTGGGCAGGCGGGACGCGGCGGCCGGGCCCGAGGCCACCCAGCCGCCGCCGGCCAGGGTGGCGTGGCGGGCGTCGGGTCGGCGCACCACGGGCAGCGCGTAGGCGACCGCGGGCCGCGGGTGCATGCGGGTGTAGCCGTCGAAGAGCGTCGAGCCGATCAGCGCCGAGCCGGCGGCGATCTCGGTGACCGAGGGGTCGGCCCGCGTCGTCTCCACGCTGCCGCTGCCCCCGCCGTTGACGAACTCCAGGTCGGCGACCTCGCGGACGGCGCGCACCACCGCACCCCGGCGGGCGGCCAGCTCGCGCGCCGAGCGCGCCTGCATCCAGCGCACCGCGGCGTCGCGCGGGCGGGGACTCGTCGCGTCGGGCACGCCCGCGATCTGGCCCTCGTAGGCCATGAGCCCGACCAGGCGGAACCCGGGGCGCGCCGTGATCGCGCGCGCGAGACGGCGGGCGTCGTCCGGGGTGCGCACCGGCGAGCGGCGGGCCCCGACGTGCAGGCCGGGCAGCGGACGCCAGGCCGCGTCGAGGTCGAGGCAGACGCGCAGCGCCGGGTGGTGCGCGCCGACGGCGTCGTCGACCAGGTCGAGGTGCTCGACGGCGTCGACCATCAGCGTCACCACGGCGCGGGCGCGCTCGTCGGCGGCGAGCCGGCGCAGCGCCGCGCGGTCGACCGTGGGGTAGCCGACGAGGACGTCGTCGCCGGTCCCGAGCTCGGCGTGCCAGAGCGCCTCGCGCAGCGAGTAGCCCATCAGCCGCCCGGCGCCCGCCCGCTCGATGAGCGCGCGGCACCGCACGGACTTGGTGGCGAGGCGGATCGGGAGCCCGGCCGCGCGCACCAGCAGGTCGTCGCGGTTGGCGTCGAAGGCGTCGAGGTCGACGACCGCGAACGGCGGGTCGAGGTCGGCGGTCGCGCGATCCCAGTCGCTGATCACCGGCCCACTCTGGCACCTGCGCGGAGGCTACGGTGCCGCCATGGCTCGCGGTGTGTGGCGCAACTGGGCCGGCACGGTCGCCGCGACGCCCGCCCGCGTCCACCACCCGCGCTCCGTCGACGACGTCGTCGCCGCCGTGCACGCGGCGCGCGGCTCCCACCTGCGGCCCCGCGGCAGCGGCCACTCGTTCACGCCGCTCGCGGCCACCGGCGGGCACGCGCTCGACCTGCGCGGATGGACCGGGATCGAGGCCCTCGACACCACCACCGGCCGGGTCCGCGTCCGCTCCGGGACGACGCTGCGGGCGCTCAACGCCGCGCTGGACGCGCACGGGCTCGCCCTGGAGAACCTCGGCGACATCGACGTGCAGACGATCTCGGGTGCCGTCGCGACGGGGACGCACGGCACCGGCGCCCGCCTCGGCGGCCTCGCCACCCAGGTCGTCGCGCTCGACCTCGTGCTCGCCGACGGCACGGCCGTCGCGTGCTCGGCCGGCGAGGAGCTCTTCGAGGCCGCGCGGGTCGGGCTCGGCGCGCTGGGTGTCGTCACCCACGTGACCCTGCAGTGCGTGCCGGCCTTCGCCCTGCGGGCCAGCGAGCGCCCGGAGCCGCTGGAGGACGTGCTCGGGAACCTCGACGGGCTCTTCGACGAGGCCGACCACGTCGAGTTCTACTGGTTCCCCTACGGCGCGCAGGCCCTGGTGAAGCGCAACCACCGGGTGCCCGTCGCCGAGGCCCTCGCTCCCCTGCACCCGGTGCGTCGGTTCGTCGAGTACGACCTCGTCGAGAACGCCGCCTTCGGCACCCTGTGCCGGATCGGGCGCGCGCTCCCCCGCACCGCGGTCCCGCTGGGCCGCCTCGCCTCCGGTGTGCTGTCGGCGCGCGAGTACGGGGACCGCTCGCACCGCGTGTTCGCCACCACGCGCCGGGTGCGGTTCGTCGAGTCGGAGTGGGCAGTGCCCCGCAGCCGGCTCGCCGGGGTGCTCGACGAGCTGCGCGCGCTGGTCCCGCGCCTCGAGCACCCCGTGCTCTTCCCCGTCGAGGTCCGCGTCGCCGCCGCCGACGACGTCTGGCTCTCCACCGCGCACGGCCGCGACACCGCCTACGTCGCGATCCACCAGTACGTCGGCGCGCCCCGCGCGGAGTACTTCGCGGCGTTCGGCGCGATCGCCGCGGCGGCCGGCGGGCGCCCGCACTGGGGCAAGGAGCACCACCTCGACGCCGCCGCCCTCGCGCCACGCTACCCGCGCTTCGACGACGTCCGCCGCGTGCGCCGCGACGTCGACCCCGCGGGCCTGTTCACGAACGAGCACCTCGACCGGGTGCTCGGGCCGGGCTGACCAGGGTCCGACTAGCGGTCGAGGCGGATCGCGTCGGCCATCCCGACGACGACCTCGCGGTCGCCCTGGTAGGGCTCGCGGCCGTGGGCGGTGCGGATGTTGTCGACGACCATGACGTCGCCCGCCTGCCACGGCTCGCTCACCGTGTGCGCGGCGTACACGTTGTTGATCAGGTTGACCACGTCCTCGCCGATCGGCTCGCCGTTGCCGAAGCGCGTGGTGAACGGCAGCCCGTCGGGCCCGTAGGACTCCACGAGGTACTCGCGGATGTCGGGGTCGAGCGTCCACTCGTTGAGGAACGCGATCTGGTTGAACCAGCAGGGCCGTCCGTCGACCGGGTGGCGCACGACGGCGCGGCGGCGCTGGCGGGTGCTCAGCGCGTCGCCGTTCCAGCTGAACTCGATGCCCTGGCTGCGGCAGTAGTGCTCGACGGCGCCGCGGTCGGTGGTGCCGAAGGCCTCCGCCCACGACGCGCCGATCTCGTCGTTGTAGTTGCGGACCAGCATCCAGCCCTCGTGGTCGAGCCGCTGCACCAGCGCCGGGGGCAGCGCCTGGAGGACGGCCCCGGCGTCGCCGACCGGGGTGGCGCCACCGGCGGCGGCCGGGGTGAGGCAGGCGAAGAACATGAAGGCCGGCGGGTCGGGCAGGTAGCTCAGCTCGTTGTGCAGGCACATCTGCTGGGTGGCCGGCCACGGGGTGGCGGAGTACAGACCGTTCCCGAGCGCCGTGCGGGCCGCGAAGGCCTCCCGCTCGGCCAGGAGGCCGACGGCCGCGAGACGCCCGAACACGGCGGCCGTCTGCGCGTGGTCGCGCACGCCGAGTCCCCGGATGAGCACCGAGCCGTGGCGGGCGACGATCTGGCGCACGTCGTTGCGGTGGTAGGCCGCCCAGCCGACCGGGTCGGGGCCGGGGCTCACCCACAGGATCGGGGGGTGGCCGGGCCGGAGGTCGAGGTTGCCGGCGGCGGGCTGCTGCATCGTGGACGACATCTGGTGGCTCCGAATCGGGATCGGGTAGGCGGATCGGGAATCAGGCGCTGGACGCCGGCGGGGCGGGCAGCTTGTCGGGCAGGATGTGGCGGCCGGTCAGGCGCGCCATGGCGCCGTAGTGCTCCTCGCGCCAGAGCGGGGCGTAGACGGTCTCGAGGTACCGCTCGCCGGAGTCGGGCGCCAGGGTCACGGCGGTCAGGCCGGGCCTGCCGTGCTCGGACAGCCAGGAGGCCGCGCCCGCGACGACGGTGCCGGTGGACCCGCCGAAGAGGAACCCGCGCATCGCGAGGCGCTGGCACATCCGCAGGGTCTCGGTCTCGGGGACCACGACGACGTCGTCGACCATCGAGCGGTCGAGCGCGGGCGGCGTCATGCCCATCCCCAGGCCCGGGATGCGGCGGGTGCCGGCCTCGCCGCCGAAGCTCACCGAGCCCTCGACGTCGACCGCGACGATCTTGACGTCCGGGCGGTGCTGCTTGAACCAGCGGGCGGTGCCCATCAGCGTCCCGCAGGTGCCCGCACCGACGAACACGATGTTGACGTGGGGGAAGGTGTGGGCGATCGCCGGGCCGGTCTGGGCGTAGTGGGCGCCGGCGTTGGCGGGGTTCTCGTACTGGTTGAGCCAGACGGCGTCGGGGTTCTTCGCGCAGATCGAGGCGAGGTGCTCGAGGCGGGCGCCCAGCAGGCCGGTCTGTGGGTGCGGCACGTCGACCACGTGGACCTCGCCGCCGAAGGCCTCGATGAGCCGGCGGGTCTGGATGTTGCAGCGGTCGTCGGTGACGCAGATGAAGCGGTAGCCGTGGTTCGCGCACACCATCGCCAGGGCGACGCCGAGGTTGCCCGACGACGACTCGACGACGATCGACCAGGGGTTGAGCAGGCCCTGGGCCTGGGCCGCCCCGATCATCGAGGCCGCCGCCTTGAGTTTCACGGAGCCCGCGAAGTTCATGCCCTCGACCTTGAGGAACAGGTTGTGCTCGACGATCGCCCTCAGGTCGATGAAGAGGTCGTCGGTGTTGTACTGCTGCGGGGCGGAGATGATGGTCATGGCGACCTCCTCGGTTTCGCTGTCGTCGTCTCGGTGGGACTCCGAGAATCCACGGCCGCGCCCCGCGCCGACATCGCCGCCGCGCCAGCCTTCCCGGCCCGGGGGGTCAGGGTCTTGTCACCTCGGGGTGAGGGGGTGCGTGAGATCGCGTCGTGGTCCACCGCCGGGCCTCCCGTCAGCCCGTCGCGGGGGTGAGGAGCACCGCGACGTACACGGCCGCCGCGACGGCCAGGGCCGTCACGAGGACCACCAGGGCGATCCACAGCGCCTTGCGGCCCGTGCTCCCTCCGGTGTCCGGCGCCGGTGGCGCCGCCGGCGCCGGGTCGGTGAGCGCGCTCGTCGACGCCCGGTCGGCGGTGCGACCCGGCTCCTCCGTGGGCGGGCGCGGGTGGCGGACCGGCGCGAGGGACGGCGAGCTCTCGTAGGCCCGCATCCCCGCCGGTGGCGCGCCCGCCCCGGCACCCCGGCCCCGGTCGCCGGCTCCGCCCGACCCACCCGTCACGGGCCGGACCCCGGTCCCCCGCGCCGGCGGCCCGGGCGGCCGGCCCGGGCGCATCGCCTGCCCCGACGTGCGGGACGGTCCCCCGGCTCCACCGGGAGCGCCGGGAGCACCGGGGCCACCGGGAGCGCCGGGGCCACCGGGGCCCCGGGTCCGTGGACCGTGCGCACCGCCCGTCGACGTCGACCGCGCCCCGGGACGCAGGGCCGCCGTGGTGTCGGCGTCGCCCGGGGTGCCGGAGGTGGCGGTCGCGGTCCGGGCAGCCGCGGGGGGCACGGCCGTCGTGGGCGCGTCCACCGGTGAGGCGGCGTCCGACCGCTCGGTCCCGCCCCGCCGGGACGCGACGGGTGGCCCGGGGTCGAGCGCGGGGCGCTCCCACTGCGCGGTCGTCGGCGTCGAGGGCACCTTCGCCCCGGTCCCCGCGTCGAGGGCCGCCCGGGCCGCGGCGGCGAGGGCCCCCGCGCTCGCGGGCCGCTGCTCGGGGTCCTTGGCCAGGCCCGCGGCGACCACGGCGTCGAAGGCCTCGTCCAGGCCGGGGACCGAGCGCGAGGGCGCGGGCGGGGTCGAGTACAGGTGCGCGGTCATCAGCTCGGTGAAGTCGTCGAGCGGGAACGGCCGGCTCCCGGTCAGGCACTCGAACAGGAGGCACGCCAGCGCGTAGACGTCGATCCGGTGGTCGCCCCCGCCGGAGAACCGCTCGGGCGCCATGTAGTCGAGGCTCCCGATGAGGACGCGGGTCCCGGTGAGGGGCGCGCTGTCGTCGCCCCCCAGCGAGCGGGTGATCCCGAAGTCGACCAGGTAGGCGAACTCGTTGGCGCCGACCGCGTCGTCGACGAGGACGTTCGACGGCTTCACGTCGCGGTGGACCAGGCCCGCGTGGTGGGCGGCGTCCAGCGCGGAGGCGACCTGCTCGACGATCGCCACCGCGCGCGCGGGCGGGAGCCGGCCCTCGGTCACGAGGATGCGCTCGAGGTCGGCGCCCCCGACCAGGCGCATGTCGAGGAAGAGCTGCCCGTCGATCTCGCCGTACGAGTGGATCGGGATGACGTGCGGGCTGCTCAGCCGCGCGACCAGGCGGGCCTCGCGGCGGAAGCGCCGCTGGTACTCCTCGTCGCGCGCCCCCTCGACGGTGAGGCGCTTGAGCGCGACGACCCGGTCGTGCTCGGTGTCGTGCGCCTCGAAGACCTCACCCATCCCGCCGCGGCCGACCACGCGGAGTAACTCATATGGCCCGAACCGTTCGGCCATCCCGGACACCCCCCTCCGACCGGTCGACGCTGTTGACACTATGTCGCACGAGCCCTCGAACGTGATACACCGAACGGCGTACTCTCACTCGAATGTGACCGTTCGTGACCGTCGCCGGCAGGACGGCGGCAGCGCGGACCCCGTCCGAGGAGGCGACGCATGACCAGCGACGGGGGCCGCCCGACGAGCTTCCTCGAGGTGTGGCGACCCGGGGGCGTCGAGGTGGTCCTGCTCGCCGGCCCGTCGATGACCGTCGGACGCGACGAGGGCAACGGGATCGTGCTCGACCACGACGGCCAGGTCTCCTCGCTGCACGCCGTGCTGCAGTCCTACGGGTCGGGCTGGGCGATCCGCGATCTCGGCAGCACCAACGGGACCGTCGTGGCCGGTGAGCGCCTCCTCGCCGAGCGCGCCCTGCGTCACGGCGACGCGATCCAGGTCGGCACGACCCGGATGGTGTTCCGCGGCGCCGCGAGCCGCGCCGCGCCCACGACGGCCCCGCGGAAGGCGCCGGAGCTCACGCGCCGTGAGCGCGACGTCCTCGTCGCCCTGTGCCGGCCGTTGTTCTCGGGGGCCGTGTTCACCGAGCCCGCCACCGCGCGCGCCATCGCCGCGGAGCTCGTCGTCTCCGAGGCCGCGGTCAAGCAGCACCTCCTGCGCCTCTACGACAAGTTCGAGCTGGAGCCGACGAGCACCCGGCGCCGCGTCGAGCTCGCCAACGCGGCGCTGCAGCGGGGTGCGGTCACCCCCGCCGAGCTCACCTGACCGACGGTCCTTCCGGGTCGAGCTCCCCTATCGGCGTGCTCCCCTCATTGCTGCGTCTCCCGCCCACCTCAGCCGTACCGCTTGAGCTCGTGGAAGAAGTCGTCGACCACGTGCAGGCCCCCGGTCTTCCGGACGTGGTCGTAGACGTCCTTGCCCAGGGCGAGGTCGAGGATGCCGAGGCCGAACGGCGAGAACACCACGGTCCGGTCGGTCGGCAGCGTGATCCGGTCGGAGAGGACGTCGCCCAGCGTCCCGTGCACGTGGTCGCGGTTGCCGGTCTGCTGCTCGACCAGGTGCACCGAGGTGTTCGCCCGCAGGCAGTGGTCGACGTCGTCGACGATGTTCGTCGACGCCTCGATCACCTCCGGCGACAGGTCGCGCAGCGAGACGTGCAGCACCAGCGGGTGGTGGTCGAACCACGCGGGGTCGTGCACGTGCGGGGTCCCTGCGACCGTGGCGAACACGACCAGGTCGCTGGCGCGGATCAGCGACTCCGCGTCGTCGTGGACGGTGATCGTCCCGGTGCCCTCCTGCGTCTCGAGGTAGCCGCGGAACCCCTCGGCGCTCTCGGTCTTGAGGTCGAACACGCCGGTCTCGTCGAAGGTCCACCCCGTCGCCGCGAGGTAGGTGTGCAGGTAGCGGGCGATGAGCCCGACACCGAAGAACCCGACGCGGCGGGGCCGCTCCCGGCCCCGGGTCAGCCGGTCGGCGGCCAGCGCCGCCGATGCCGAGGTCCGGCTCGCGTTGATGATCGACGCCTCGAGGCAGGCGAAGGGGTAGCCCGTGTCGTGGTCGTTGAGGATCAGCACGGCCGAGGCGCGCGGCACCCCCGCCGCCACGTTGTCCGGGAAGCTCGAGACCCACTTGATCCCGTCGACGTTCACGTCCCCGCCGACCGACGCGGGCAGCGCGATGATCCGCGACGTCGGCCGGTCGGCGAAGGTGAGGAAGTACGACGGCGGGTTGTGGGTCCGGCCGGCGTCGTGGAGGCGGTAGGTCTCCTCCATGAGGGCGACGACATCGCGCTCCCGGCCCCGCAACGCCTCCCCCACCTGGGCGCCGGGGATCACCGCGAACGGCGGCACCGTCACGGGGTTCGCGCTCATGGGTCGCTCCTTCGCGGTGGTCACGACGAGGGGGTGAGGTCGGAGGGGCGGAAGCGGACGGTCGGCTCCTCGTCCACCGCGGCCGGAGCGGCGGCCGGGGCGGGGGCCGGGGCGGCAGCAGGGGCGGCAGCAGGGGCGGCGGGAGCGGGCGCCGGGGCGTCCGCCACCTGCCCGTCGATGAGCGCGGCGAGGTCGGCGAGCACGGGGTGGCCGACGATGTCGGGCAGGCTCACGACCTTCTTCAGACCCACGGCCATCTTCACCGCGAGCAGCGAGGAGCCGCCGCGGTCGAAGAAGTGCGTGTCCCGCCCGATCGCCGAGACGTCGACGCCCAGCAGGGGCGCCCAGACGGCCGCGACGCGTTCCTCGGTCGGGGTGAGCGGGGCGGCGTCGGCGTCGCCGGCGGAGGTCTCGGGCTCGTCGAGGGCGAGGGCCAGCGCCGTCAGCGCCTTGCGGTCGATCTTGCCGTTCGGGGTGAGCGGCAGGACCTCCTGGTGGTGCAGCACCGGCGGGACCATGTACACGGGCAGCGAGGCACCGAGGGTCGAGCGCAGCACCTCGGTCTCCACCGGCGCGGCGGCGCCGTAGAAGCCGACCAGCTGCTTGCCGCGTCCCGGCCGCTCGGCGACGACGACCGCGGCGTCGCGGACGCCGGGCGCCCGCAGCAGCGTGTTCTCGACCTCGCCGATCTCGATGCGGAACCCCGAGATCTTCACCTGGTGGTCGCGGCGCCCGAGGAAGTCGAGCTTCCCGCTGGGCAGCCACCGGCCGTGGTCGCCGCTGCGGTAGAGCCGCTCGCCGGGGCGCAGCGGGTCGGGCACGAACGCCGTCGCCGTGCGCTCGGGGTCGTTGACGTACCCGCGCCCGACGCACACGCCGGAGAACACGATCTCCCCCGGCGCGCCGAGCGGCACCGGGTGGAGGGCCTCGTCGACGACGTAGACGCGGACGTTGGGGACGGCGGGCCCGAGCGGCACCCGCTCGCCGGCGGGCACCTCGGTGAGGATCTCGTGGTTGGTGTCGTCGCAGGTCTCGGTGAGCCCGTAGGCGTTGACCATCGCCACGTCCGGGCGCACGGCGAACCAGCGCGCGACCAGCTCCTTCTTGACGGCCTCGCCGGTGACCGCGATGCGCCGCAGCGCGGGCAGCACCTCGGCGGCCGGGAGGTCCTGCTGCTCGAGGTAGGAGACCACGACGTCGAGGTAGGACGGCACGAGCTGGGCGACCTCGACCCGCCGGCGGGCCAGCAGGTCCACGAACGAGGGCACGTCGAGGATCGTCGCCTGCTCGACGATCACCGTGGTCGCGCCCACGAGCCAGGGCGCCACGAGCTGCCACAGCGAGATGTCGAAGCACTGCGGCGCGGTCTCGGTGACCACCGTGCCCTCGGTGACGCCGAGATCCTCGATCTTGGCGTAGAGGTGGTTGACCATCCCGGCGTGCTCGCACATGGCGCCCTTCGGCTCGCCGGTGGAGCCGGAGGTGAAGTACAGGTAGGCGAGCCGGTCGCCCGCGACGTCGACCCGCGGGACCGCGTCACCGTGCTCCTCGGCGACGGCGTCGTCGACGAGCAGGCGCTCGGGGGCGGCCGCGCCGAGGCCGGCCAGCGCCTCGTCGAGCGTGGTGGTGCTGCCGCGCTCGCCGAGCACGAGGCGCGCGTCGGCGCGGGTGAGCACCGTGGCGATGCGGTCGGCGGGGAAGTGGGGCTCCAGCGGCAGGTACGCGGCGCCCGCCTTGAGGATGCCGAGCACCGACGCGGCCCAGTCGAGGGTCCGCTCGGCGACCACGGCGACGATCCCCTCGTGCGGCAGGTCGCGGGCCAGGATCGCCCGCGCGACGCGGTCGGTGACCTCGTCGAGCTCGCGGTAGGTCCACGACCGCTCGCCGTGCACCACGGCGACGCGGTCCGGGTCGGCGGCCACGCGCTCGCGGATGATCTCGTGCGCGGGCTTGGCGGGGCGCTCGCGCACCGGGCCCGCGAGGCCGTCGACGAGGAACGCCAGCTCCTCGGGGCCGACCAGTCCCGCCGCGTCCGGCGCCGCGTCCGGGTCCGCGCAGAGCTGCCCGAGGGCGGTGAGGTGGTACCCCGCGATCCGCTCGGCGGCCGCGGCGTCCAGGTCCGCGGGTCGGTGCACGACCCGCAGCCGGTCGTGGGCCGGGCGGTCGATCCGGAACACGGTGCCGTCCTCGAGCGGCGGCTCGGCGACCGCCTCGGGGCCGAGGGCCAGGACGGTCTCCGGCCAGAGCCCGGCGAGGTCGCGGCGCGCCCGGGCCAGGGCGGCGTCCTCGCTGCGGTCGGTCCCCGCCAGGACGGTCAGGTTCCCGCCCGCGGCCGTGACCAGGGCTCGCCACGAGGGGGCCCCGGTGTCGAGGCGACAGGGCAGCGTCCGGCCCGCGACCTCGACCCCGGCGAGGACGTCGGGCTCCGCGGTGAGCGCCGTGAGGACCCGGGCGTGCGCCGCGAGCAGCAGCGCGTCGGGGACGACGCCGAGGCGACCTGCCTGCGCGGACACCGCGGCGGCGAGCTCGGCGGGGATCGCGACCGTGGTCGTGACCGGCCCGCCGTCGGTCGTGCCGGCGGAGGCGTCCACCGAGCTCCACCGCGGCACGGCGGTGGCGCCGCTCGCGAGGACCGCGCGCCACCGGGTGTCGTCGGGGACTGCGCACGTGGGCTGGGTCATGGGTCCGTCCTCGGGGTCGGGTCAGTCGATGCCGCGGGCGGGGTTGCCGCCCCAGATCTCCCCGGGCGGCACCTCCTCGCCCTTCATGAGGAAGGTGTCGGGCGCCAGGATCGCGCCGTCACCGATCGTCGTGCCGTAGTGGATGAAGGAGGAGACACCGAGCGTGACCCGGTCCCCGATGACGACGTTGTCGGACTTGAACCCGCCGTCCTCCTGGGAGTGGCACTGGATGACGCACCCCTCGCCGAGGGTGGCGTCGTCGCCGATGGTGGTGAAGCCCTTCTCGGTGAGGTTGGCGCCGTCGTCGAACAGCCGGGCGCCGACGTGCACCCCGAGCAGGCGCCAAACCAGCGGCTTGAACGGCGTCCCGTTGAACAGCTGCACCCAGTGGGGGGCGGGCACCTTCCAGTACCGCTCGTGGCGCCAGAAGACCGGGTCGTAGATGGAGGCGCCGTCGGGCCGCAGGGCCTTGAGCGGCGAGACGCAGCGCTGCACCAGCGAGAACCAGGCGACGAGCGCGACGATGCCCACCAGCTCGACGAGGACCACCTCGCCGGGGCCCGCCTCGATCGGCAGCGACGCGACCGCCGCCACCACCACGAGCGACAGGTAGAAGAAGAGCCACCGCACGAGCAGGTGCAGCAGCATCGAGACCGCGTTGTTGCGGTTCTTGCGCCGCAGCGACGCGGCCAGCTCCTGCGGGTCGGCGACATCGAGGGCGCTGTCACGCGCCACCGTCCGCGGGATCTCGAAGCTCGGTGAGCCGAGCAGACCGACGCCCTGGCGCACCGGTCCGTGCAGCGGGATCTGCACCTTCGTCGCCAGCAGGCAGTCGTCGCCCGTGCGGCCCTGCGGCGGGTAGACGATCCGGTTGCCGAGGAAGTTGTTCGCCCCGATCGCCGTCCGCGAGACGCGGAAGGACGTCGCGGAGTACTCGGCGTTCATCACCGACAGGCCGTCGGCGACGACGGTGCCGCGCCCCACGCTGGTGAGGAACGGGTTCTCGTGCTGGACGGCCATCCCGAAGTTCGAGCCGGTCTGCTGCAGGGGACGGAGCCGGTAGCCGACGAGCACGAGGTAGTGCGCGATCGCGGAGCTGTCCCCGAACAGCTCGACGAACGGCCGGACGTTGGTGAGGGTCCCGATCGTGCGGTGCAGCCAGTAGCGGACGCCGTAGAGCGGGTAGACGACGTCCGGGCGGACCCCCGCCGCGAGCAGCCGCGGCACCGTCGTCGTCACCACCAGCCCGAGCACCAGCCCGGCGGCGTAGAGGATGCCCGACAGCGCCAGCAGCTCGAGGTGGAAGACCCCCGTGACGAGGGCCCCGGGAGCGGGGTCGAACAGGGCGGCGAACTGCGGCACCAGCGAGTGCAGCACGCCGGCCGCCACCAGGGCGGCGGGCGAGGCCACGGCGAGGACGAACACGAGGAGCACCGTCGAGTACAGCGCCCGCCGCGAGCGGCTGCCGGGAGCGGGCGGCACCGCGGGCAGCGGGCCGTCGGCGCGGCGGCCGGGCGAGCCGTGCCAGACCTCGCCCGTGGGGATCGCCTGGCCGGCGTGCAGGGACGAGCTGTGGGCCAGCGACGCGCCGTCGCCGACGGCGGACCGCACGTCGAGCACGGTCGCCTCGCCGACGAAGGCACCCGCGCCGATGCTGACCCCGCCGATCTCGATGCGGCCGTCGTACGCGCGGTAGCACGCGATGACGGCCTCCTTCCGGACCAGGCTGCCGTCGCCGATGCTGAACAGGTCGGTGCACACGGGCACCTGGCTCGAGAGGTAGACGACGTCGCGCCCGACCTTCGCCCCCAGCGCCCGCAGGTAGAGCGTGAACGCCGGGGTGCCGGTGAACAGCACCATCGGGCTGGTGCGGACCAGCGTCTTGACCACCCAGAACCGCAGGTAGGCGGGGCTCCACACGCGGAACGACCCCGGCTTCCAGCGCCCGATGAGCACCCACTTCGCGACGACGGGCAGGACGCTCAGGGTGACGAACCCGACGACACCGGCGACGAGGGCACCGAGGTAGCCCTCGACGAGCCCCGTCGCCGTCGTGATCGCCCCGAAGCCCCACGTGAGGATCACCGCGGCGAGATAGCTGTAGGCCAGGACGCCGACGAGCTGGGCGATGCCGCACAGGACGAACGCGGCCGTGCCCGCGCGCGGACCGGTCGGCACCTCGGCCTCGGTCACCGGGGGGCCCGCGGGCTCGGCCGGTCGGTCGGGGCCGCCGCCGAGACCCGCGGCCAGGCTCGCGAGCGTGGGGTACTTGTAGACGTCGGGCATCCCCACCGACGGGACGTCGGGCCGCTTGCGGGTGCGGGCGCAGAAGCGGGCCATGAGCAGGGAGTCGGCGCCCAGGTCGTCGAAGAAGTTCGCCTGGGGCGGCACGTCGGGCCGCTCGAGGACCTCGGCGAGCAGGGCGCCGAGCCCGGAGGTCGTGCGCGCGGCGCCGGCGGAGTCGACCGGCTTCGCGGCCGGCGCAAGGGCCACGGCGAGCTTCGCGAGCGTCGGGTGCTGGTAGATGTCCTGCATCGCCGCCGACGGCAGCTCGGGGTGCTTGCGGATCTTCGCGCAGAAGCGGGCCATCAGGAGGGAGTCCGCGCCGAGGTCGTCGAAGAAGTTCCCGTCCCTGGGCACCTCGGGGCGTCCCAGGATCTCGACGAGGATCTCCCGCAGGAGCGCCTCGGTGGCGCCGGGAGCCGCTGACGGTGCCCCGACCGGTGCCGCTGCCGGTGCCGCTGCCGGTGCCGCTGCCGGTGCTGCGGGTGGCCCGCTCCCCACCGGCGGCCGCGGAGCCGAGGGGGCGCCCGCGCGGCCCGGCGGCCGCAGCGGCGGTCCGGCCGGACCCGGCGCCGGCGGGCCCGGCCGGCCCGGCCGGCCCGGCGCACCCGGCCGGACCGGGGCGCCGCGGTACGGGGCCGCGCCCGGCCCGCGGGGGCCGGGCGTGCCCGAGGCGGGAGTCCCCCGAGCGGGGAACCCTCGGCCGGGCGTGGCGCCCGGAGTCCCCGGGCCGGGGGGCCCGGGACGCCGTCCGGGCGGGACCGGCGGGCGGGCCGGTGAGGGGGCGGGCGGCGCCGGTGGGGCCGGCGGGGAGGCCGAGCGCGGGGGCGTCCGGGGTGCCGCCGGGGGCGGCGTCGCCCGGACGGCGGTCGTCGGCGCGTCGAGCCCGTCCGGCGGCGCGGGGGCGGGGTGCCGCGTCGTCGCGCGGGTCGAGACGTCGGCCTCGGGCGGCGGAGCCGGTGCGGCGGGCGAGGAGTCCTCGACCGCCGGCGCGGAGGTCTCGTCGACCTCCGGCGCGGACTCCTCCACCGCCGGCGGCGACTCCCCGACCTCCGGCGCCGGGGCCTCCTCCGGCGCGGACTCCTCGGCCGGGGCCGCGTCCTCGGCGGTCGCGGACGGCAGGGCCATCACGGTCGTGCGGCTCGAGCGGCGGGGGGCCGCCCGCGGCGACGGTCGCGCCGCCGACGGCAGGATCCGCTCCCCCCGGCCGTCCACACCGTCCAGCCGCGCGATGCGTTCGACGTCGCCCGACGGCGCGATCCGCCCGAGGTCGCCGGTGCGGAACATGAGGCCCGGCCCGCGACCGGGTGCGGGGACGAAGGCCTCCGCGGTGAGGTCGCGGCGCCCGACGTAGCCCCGCGCCACCCCGGGACCGATGACCGCGATCTCGCCGATCCCCCCGGCGGGCAGGACGCGCCGGGGGTCGCCGGG
Source organism: Actinomycetospora lutea (assembly GCF_028737205.1). Classification (GTDB taxonomy): domain Bacteria; phylum Actinomycetota; class Actinomycetes; order Mycobacteriales; family Pseudonocardiaceae; genus Actinomycetospora; species Actinomycetospora lutea. Next base: position 58,724 of record NZ_JAQZAL010000035.1, read on the forward strand.
ATCGGCGATGACGACGCCGTAACCCGGCAGCGGGCGCGCGTGGGTGGCCGGTTGCTGCGGGTGGAGCTCGGTCCACAGCGACGCGACCGTCGTCTCCGGGGCACCGTGCAGGCCGAGGATCCGGCGTCCGGGCCGGTGCCACCGGGCGAGGAGGTCGCGGGGCCGGTCGGTGCCGGAGACCAGGAGCAGCCGCAGGTCGGGCAGCGACTCCTCCACGCCCTCGAGGTCCTCGGCCGTCGCGCGCAGGACCGTGACGCGTCGTTCGAGCAGGTGACGTCCGAGCGCGGCGCCGCGCAGCGGCGGTCCGGCGGGCGCGGTGACGACGGTGGCCCCGCACGACCACGGGAGCCAGGTCTCGATGACGGCGAGGTCGGACCCCGCGCGGGTGTCGTGGTGGACCCGGTCGCCGGGACCGATCTGGAGGAGTCCGGCCGCGCCACGGAGGAACGCGGCGGCCGCGTCGTGTCCGACGGCCGTCGCGCGCAGGCCGCCGTCGGCCCCGGCGGAGCGGTCGGCGGCGTGGACCACGACGTAGGCGGGCGTCCCGACGACCGACCCGCGTTCGGCGGCGCTGAGGCGCTGGGCGTCCTCCTTCTCGATCCGGGCGCGGGCCCGGTCGAGGTACACGGCGTCGACGTCGGACGCGTCGAGCCGGGACGCCTCGTCGCCGGTGGTCAGCACGACGCCGGCCCCGGCCGCCTCGAGCACGGCCGCGAGGGCCGCGTCGGGGAGCCGGGCGTCGAGCAGCACCGAGACGGCACCGATCCTCGCGGTCGCGAGCTGGGCGACGAGGGCGTCGTCGGGACGGTCGAGCAGGACCGCGACACGGTCGCCGGCCGCGATCCGGCGCCGCCGGAGGTAGCGCGCCAGCCGCGCGGCCGCGGTCTCGAGCGCGACGTAGGACATCGACGTGTCGCCGGTCGCCACCGCGTCGGCGGTCGCCCGCCCGTGGCGGCGGAGCTCGTCGCAGGTCCGTTCGACGAGCCGGTCGATCCGCTCGTCCCCGGCGGCGGGCGGCGGACCCGCGCCCGGCCCGGGAGCGGGCCGGCGTCGGGACCCCGTCCACCGGCGCCGCGTCGCCGGCGGCACCGGGGGTGCCGTGGCGATGCCGTGCGCTGCGCCGGCGACCATGGCGACCCCCAGTCCGTGCTGTGGCGTTGCTGCGCGGGCGCGCGCGGGACCGAGACATCGTCACGCAGAGGCGTCGTCCACGCCCAGGTTTGTCACTCGAATGAGGTAATGCAGGCCGACTTTCTCGGCTCCGTCGACAAGATCGCGGGCGAACTGAGCACTCTCCGTCATGGCATCGAGGAGCGTCGAGCTCGGCGATCGACCGGTGTCAGCTGCCCCAGGTCCGCAGCCACACGACGTGCGGCGAGCGGCGGAGTTCGGCGAGGGCGTCCTCGGGGACGGGGGCCTCGGTGTCGGTCAGGACGTAGCCGCGTTC